>NZ_JACBYI010000003.1 GCF_019352175.1 Paenibacillus sp. S150 | reverse complement strand
GCAGGTTCTCGGCCCTCGTCTGCGATTGCCACCGCAATTTTTTCTTTAGACACATCCAAACCGACGTATTTTATGGTATTCTTCATAGTAACAGCTCCTTTCGCATGTAGCTCTGAAATGGTGGTTTCCACTTCCATTTTAACCTACGGTGTGCGAACAGGGGCTGCCTTTCGTTCATCATAACTTGTGTTTCTGCCGGGTCTCAGCGGCAGGGAGAAGGAAGACACGCTTTCAAAATTCAGATTTATATGTTTTACCTGAAAGCGATATGCAGTCCACGCTGCTTCGGAAGCATACGCTCCTGTTGAGGGCAGCGCAGACGTTTCCGCTTGTGACTGAATAGATAATATAGTTTATATAATAATAAAATGAAACTAATATACATAAATAAAACTATTGACTATTTCAGATTTTGGCAGCAAAATGAAAGGGTATACATAGGAGGCTGAAGCATGAAAAAGAGAACATTTTCCGGACTGTTGTCGTTATCCTTACTTACTGCCTGCAGCAATAGCATCCCTGAATTCACGAATGCGTCTGTGCATGATCCATCCGTAATCAAGGTGGACGATACGTATTATGTCTTCGGCTCCCATCTGGCTTCGGCCAAATCGAAAGATCTGATAGCCTGGTCACAGCTGTCTTCGGGGGTGGCCGACGGCAATGTGCTCATCCCCAATGTAATTGAGGAATTGAGTGAGACACTCCGGTGGGCCCAGTCAGACACTCTGTGGGCACCGGATGTCATTCAGCTTGCAGATGGAAGGTTCTATATGTACTATAATGCCTGCAGGGGAGATTCTCCGTTATCGGCAATGGGCATCGCTGTAGCCGACAAGATCGAAGGGCCTTACAAGAACAAAGGGATTATTCTCAAATCCGGCATGGCCGGCACCGGCGACGACGGGGAAATTTATGATGCCACGGTGAAGCCGAATGTGGTGGACCCGGATGTGTTTTTTGACAAGGATGACAGGCTGTGGATGGTCTACGGCTCCTATTCCGGGGGGATCTTTATTCTGGAGCTGGACCAGGCAACGGGTTTTCCGCTGCCGGATCAAGGCTATGGCAAGAAGCTGCTCGGCGGCAATCATGCCCGGATCGAAGGCCCTTATATGCTGTACAGCCCTGAAACCGATTACTATTATTTATTCCTCTCTTACGGCGGGCTGGATGCAAACGGCGGATATAATATCCGTGTTGCCCGCTCCAGAAATCCGGACGGGCCTTTTGAAGACGGGGAAGGCCAAGCGATGATTGATGCGCAAGGCACAGCAGGCGTACTGTTCGATGACCCGGCTTACGCTCCCTATGGAGTGAAGCTGATGGGCAGCTTTGAATTCCTGGCTACTGGGGAAGAACCGGAAGCTGTCGGGGCTGGATATGTCTCTCCGGGCCACAATTCGGCGTATTACGATGCCAACACCGGACAATACTATCTCATCTTCCATACCCGTTTTCCTGGCAGGGGAGAGGAGCATGAGGTGCGGGTGCATCAGATGTTCATGAATAATGCGGGCTGGCCGGCAGTTGCTCCACACCGCTACAGCGGCGAGAAGATCGGGAAATACACGGCCCGGGAGATCAGCGGCGGATATAAATTCATTGATCATGGCAAGGAGATTACGGCAGATATTGCCGGATCGGAGCAGATTGAATTAACAGCTGACGGGAGGATCACTGGGGCGGTTGCAGGCAGCTGGAAGCTGGCTGGAGACCATGAGGCTGAACTGACTCTTGACGGAGTGGTGTACAGCGGGGTGTTTTTGCAGGAATGGAGTGAAGCTGCAAGCGGCAATGTGATGACGTTTACGGCCGTTTCAGCGACTGGGGTCTCCCTCTGGGGAAGCCATAATTGACCGGGGAAGGAATATTGGCCGGTAACCTGGCAATGGACTTTGATCCGTTCATGATGCTTCGGGATAATGGTGCAAGATTTGGAATCAAGCAGAGGTGAGCGACTATTATGCCCCCTGCCCCTTCTGCCGGAAGGAGCGGGGGGTTTTTTGCCAAAATATATGAACTTGTATGGTTGCACTATAATTATCCTTCTGAATATTTCCGCAGGACAATGACAGCATTATGGCCTCCGAAGCCGAAGGAGTTGGAGATTCCGACGTTCAGGTCCGCTGTGCGGGCGGTGTTCGGCACATAATCCAGATCACAGGCTTCATCTGCCTCCTCCAGATTGATGGTAGGCGGGATGAGTCCTTCTTGGATACTTTTAACCAGTGCAATGGCCTCAAGCCCTCCTGCGGCACCAAGAGCGTGCCCGGTCATCGATTTATTGGCCGTAACCGGAATCCGGTAGGCCTGTTCACCGAACAGCTTTTTGATCGCCATGGTCTCTGACCGGTCACCCGCCGGGGTGCTTGTGGCATGGGCGCTGATCACATCGACTTCATCCGGATGGACTCCGGCCTCGCTCAGGGCCAGCTTCATCGCCTGATAGGCCCCTATGCCTTCCGGATGGGTGGCCACCATATGGTAGGCATCCGAGCTGGCCCCGTAACCCGTCACCTCGCCGTATATCACGGCATTCCGCCGCAACGCATGGGACAGGGATTCCAGAATGACAATCCCGCCGCCTTCACCGATGACAAACCCGTCGCGCTGCGCGTCAAAAGGGCGGCTTGCCTTGTGCGGCTCCTCATTATGCGCGGAGAGTGCTGTCGCATTTCCAAAGCTGGCCAGTGATATCTCGGTAATTGCCGCTTCGGCGCCCCCTGCAATAATCACATCGGCCCCGCCGCAGCGGATCAGCCGGAAGGCTTCGCCTATAGCCGTATTGCCAATGGAGCAGGCGGTTACCGGGGACAGCGCCGGCCCCGACGCACCCAGCTTAATGCTGATCAGCGCCGCAGCCATATTGGAGATGAGCATCGGTATCAGCGTGGGACTTACTCTCTCCGGACCGCGGGACCGCAGCACCTCGCCCTGCTCCATTAAGGTCTGAATGCCTCCGACCCCGGAGCCAACGTATACTCCCAGCCGTTCCCGGTCTATCTTGTCCAGCTGCAGCCCGGAATGGGCCCACGCGTCTTCGGCAGCGGCCAGCGCGAACTGGCTGAACCGGTCCATCCGCCGCGCCTCCTTGCGGCCGAAGCGGCCTTCAGGATCGAAATCCTTCACGGCTCCGGCAATTTTTGTCTTGAAATGTGCGGTATCAAATGAAGTGATCGGCGATATCCCCGACTCACCTGCAGTCAGGCGCTTCCAGTACTGGTCTACTGTGTTTCCAAGCGGCGAAATCAAGCCCATGCCGGTAATTACTACGCGTTCCATTATAAATCCCCCTAAAAGTTTTGTTAGCATTGACTACTGTGGCCTTGCTTCGGCAAAACTGGCTTCGAAAGCATAAACTTAGTTTTGTTAGCATTGACTACTGTGGCCTTGCTTCGGCAAAACTGGCTTCGAAAGCATAAGCAAGCTGCCATGATCGTGATACGTTTATTTTTTCACTTAATTTATCCTATTACAAGTTGGCATTTATCATAGTATAATTACTACTATCCAAACATAGATTCAGGAAGAGGCGTATCGATCATGGCTACTCAGACAAGGCTGCAGGCCTTATCGGATTTCTTAAAGGCGCGGCGGGCGGCGATATCCCCCGCTTCCGCGGGGCTCCCCCAGGGCGCACGCAGGCGCACTCCGGGTCTGCGGAGGGAAGAGGTTGCACAGCTCGCCGGAGTGAGCAATACCTGGTACACCTGGCTGGAACAGGGCCGGGATATTAAAGTATCGCCTTCCGTATTGGATTGTATTGCCGCCGCTTTGCAGCTAACCCAAGATGAGCGCAGCTATTTATTTGCCCTGGCGCTGGAGAACGGCCCCGGGGCTGCGCCTTATCCGCAGGAGGAAATTTCCGTGATCAGCCCTTCCCTGGAGAAGATTCTCCAGGAGCTGACTACCTGCCCGACCCTGATCTCGGACCGCCGCTGCGGCATTGTGGGCTGGAATGAGGCGGCGGCCCATGTCTTCCTTGACTTTGCCATGCTGCCGCCGGAGGAACGGAATATGATCTCGCTGCTGTTCGCGCGCAAGGAATTCAAGCGTCTCGCCGTGAATTGGGAGCAGTTCGTCCGAGGGTATCTAGCGATCTTCCGAGCCTATTACGGCCGGTATGTGGAGGACCGCTGGTATGATGATTTCATTGCCGAGATGAAGCAGCGGCACCCGGAGTTCAACGGGCTCTGGGAGGAGAGCAGGGTCAGTTCGGCTCCGGATGTGGTCCTTGAATTCCGGCATGCCAAAGCCGGCAAAATGCTCTTCCATCTGACCTCGCTTCAGGTCCATGGCAGCACAGACCTGCGCTGCAGCATTTATACGCCGGCGGGGGATTCCAATACTGAAGCCAAGCTCAAACAGCTTATGGATCAGCAGGTCCAGGAGCAACGATAAAATATATTTATGAATTCATAAAAAATTATAAATATGCAATATTGGATTTGAAGTTTATACTCCTATTATTATGTTCAATTCTTATTGAATCGGAAAAGGGGCAAAGAATAATGGCAAAAGTGACCGGATTGGAAGGCGTAGTTGCAGGAGAGACTGACATCGGCTTGGTGGATGGGGAAAAGGGTTATCTGGTATACCGGGGATATTGGGCAAAAGAGCTTGCCGTGACACGCGGCTATGAAGAAGTGGCTTATTTATTGTGGAATGGGCATCTGCCGTCAGCGGAAGCGCTGGAGCTGCTGAAGAGCGAGATGGCCGCGTCCCGGCAGCTGCCGGAGTACATCCGCCGGATGATTGATCTGATGCCCGCTTCCGTGCCGACGATGCTGGTGCTGCAGAGCACAGTGGCCGCTCTGGGGGAGCAGGGGAACACGGCTTGGCCTCCGGCTCAAGGGCAGGCGGTAAGATTGGCGGCGATCCTTCCGACGATCATTGCATACAGATACCGTACGCTACAGGGATTACCACCTCTGGAACCGTTATCAGAACTTGGGCATGCCGCCAACTATTTATATATGCTGACTGGACTTAAGCCGACGGAAGCCCATGTACAGGCGCTCAGTGCTTACCTGATTCTGTGCATGGAGCATGGCATGAATGCTTCAACCTTCGCCGCCCGCGTGGTGCTGTCTACCGAATCGGATATGTGCGCTGCGGTCAGCGGAGCGATCGGCGCCATGAAAGGGCCGCTGCATGGCGGTGCACCTTATGAGGTGATTTCCATGCTTGAGGACATCGGGACGAAGGAGCGGGCAGAGCCGTGGCTGCGCAATGCGCTGGAGGGCGGAGCCAAGATCATGGGCTTCGGCCACCGGATCTACAAGACCAAAGATCCACGCGCGGAAGCGCTGCAGATCGCGACCCAGGAAATGATCGGCAAAGACGCTTCCTTTGACCTGGCGCTTTATGTGGAAGCTACCGCTATCCGTCTGCTTGAAGAATACAAGCCTGGCCGCAGACTGTTCACCAATGTGGAGTTTTATGCCGCCGCCATTCTGAAGGCACTGGAGCTTGCGCCGGAAATTTTCACCCCGACATTCACGGCCGGAAGAATTATCGGCTGGACAGCCCATATTATGGAGCAGGCCGCCAACAACCGGATTTTTCGTCCGCAATCCGTCTATACCGGACCGATGCCCGAAAATGAGTTTTAATAAGCATGCCAAACATCCCCGTCCGGCAGGCGGCCAGGGATGTTTGAGCGGAGGAATGATCATGAGAGAGTATGAGGGGGATACTCTGGCATTATCTTAGAAATCTGAAGTTGCAACTTCGATTGTGCCGAATGCTGGCCCGGCAGCCGAGCTGAGAAGAGCGGCAACCAGCAGATCATTAACGGACAGTGTGAGGCTGTTCTGTGCAGGGATAATATAAGTGACGACAGCAGCGTTGACCCGGTAAATTACAAGATCCACAGGAAATGTAGAGTTGTTATTTACGGTTACAGCCGCATTGATGCCACCGGCAAGGTTTTCGTAGTAGGATTTGCCCACAGAGGGAGCCAGATTGAAGAATTGTTGCGGCAACAAGATAGCCATGGTAACGACCTCCTTTTCATTTTATAGAATATTCTATTCGGCTAATCTCTTATTGCATTGACGAATGTCTTGGGAGATTAGCACAATTTAATAGCTGCCTAATAGATGCCGGTGCAGCCGGCAATTAGCCCCTTCCATGGCGGAAGAGGGCTGTTTGTGATTCTATGGAATATAGTGGAAGTGAGCCGGACAGGACATTCAGAAGCTTATAGTATGTTAAACTGAGAATAATTCTGTTAATAGTAAGGAGAGTAAAGATGATCAAGCTGGTGTCCTGGAATGTGAACGGGCTAAGAGCCTGTGTGAGCAAAGGCTTCATGAATTACTTCAAAGAGGCTGCCGCAGATATCTTCTGTGTTCAGGAGACTAAGCTTCAGGGAGGACAGATTCTGCTGGAGCTGGGAGAAGAGTACGTGCAGTACTGGAATTATGCGGCCAAAAAAGGTTATTCGGGAACGGCGGTTTTCACCAAAATCAAGCCGCTCTCGGTAAGATACGGCATGGAGGAGGATTCGGAGCCCGAGGGACGGATGATCACATTGGAATTTGGCGGCTTTTACCTGGTGAATGTCTATACACCGAATGCCAAGCGCGATCTGACGAGACTGGAGTACAGAATGGAATGGGAGGACCGTTTCCGCAGCTATCTGCTGGAGCTGGACCGGAGCAAGCCGGTGCTGGTGTGCGGAGATCTGAATGTTGCCCATCAGGAGATCGATTTGAAGAACGCAAAGGCCAACCGCGGAAACTCAGGCTTCACCGATGAAGAGCGGGGGAAAATGACGGCATTGCTGGAGTCGGGCTTCGTTGATACGTTCAGACACCTGCATCCCGATCAGGAGGGAGCGTATACCTGGTGGTCCTATATGCCAAAAATCAGGGAGCGGAACGTGGGCTGGCGCATTGATTACTTTCTGGCCTCCACACGGCTTGCACCGCAGCTGGAAATAGCGGGGATGGAGTGCGGTGTAATGGGCAGCGATCACTGTCCGGTAATTTTACAGCTTGAGGAAGGCATACCGGAATAATACGCTGTATTAGCGAAACTTGAACAAGGGCCGTGCATCCCGCAAGGGGGTGTATGGCCCTTTTCTTAAAAATAGAATTTATATGCTTTGCACATTAAATGATGATCCTTCTATTTCCCTCTGAAACGCCCCGTCCCTTATAAGGACGGCGCAGCCGTTTCTGCTTGTCCGCAGCGAACGTCTACGCCAAATGTCCGACGGTTACCGCTTCCAGATCTTTGGCGGACATGGAGACATTGAATTGCTGCTTGAGCACAACGGAAGATTCTCCAAAAGTTGCTTCCATGCTGAGACAAAAAGGAGTTTCCACGAACAGCAGAGTCAGCTTAAGCTTGTCTTCGGTGGTCCAGGTAAAGCTTGCCATAATCAGGTTCGTAGCATGATTCAGAATTTGGGCGGAGCTTTCTGCCCATTCGCCGCGGCCAAGAGTGACCGTCTGTTCACCTGACATGGCTTGCAGCGTTAACACAGCCTTGCTGTCGTCAAAAGAAACCGCAAAACTGCCCAGCTGCAGCGGATTTTCCTCCAGTCGATATGCGTTGCCGTCCACTACGCTCTCCAGCGCTGAAGCGGAATGCGGCCGCTCGGGCGGAATGGATAAATGATCGAGAAGTGCTGTAAGCTCCGCTGCAGCGGCAGAGCCGCTCCCAGTGTCCCCCGGTTCCGTTTTCATGGCAGGCAGCAAATGCTCCCATACCCCGTTCATAATACTCTGCATGTCACTGCTGCCGCTTGTAATGGCCAGTACGGCATCCTGCTCCGGCATCACTATGCAGAATTGTCCAAAGGCTCCGTCGGCACGGTACGCTCCATGGCGGCAGCGCCAGAACAGATAGCCGTAGCCCTGTGACCAATCGCTGGTGCCGGCATCGGTGCTGCCGTCATGATTGTCGATTTGCCTGGAGGTTGCGGAAGCAATCCATTCCCTGGACAGAAGCTGTCTGCCATTCCACATCCCCTGCTGCAAATAGAGCTGTCCGAATTTTGCGATATCCTCGGTCGTGACGCTTAATCCGAATCCTCCGGCATTGATTCCCCGCGGGCAGGATTCCCAGGTTGGATTGCTGATTCCCAGCGGAGCAAACAAGCGGGGCTCCAGATATTCCAGCAGGGTGAGACCGCTTACTTTTTGCAGAATGGCAGACAGCATGTACGTTGCTCCGGTGTTGTACAGAAAATGGGTACCCGGGGTCTTCAGGACGGGAAGCTCCAGGAAGGCTCTGGCCCAGTTTCCGTCTTCGCTGCCCAGCATATGTGAAGCCGTGTCCTCTGTGTGTCCGCTTCCCATCATCAGCAGATGGCTGATGTCCATCAGTGCGAGCTTGGGGCTGATTTCCGCTGGTGCATCTTCGGGAAAGAAGCCAACAACCTTGTCCTGCAGCGAAAAAAGCCCTTCCGCCGCTGCCAGCCCTACCGCCGTTGAGGTAAAGCTTTTGCTAAGTGAAAACAGGGAATGCGGCAGCTCCGGCCGGTAGGGCGACCACCAGCCTTCCGCCGCGACTGTGCCATGGCGAAGCAGCATGAAGCTGTGCAGCCCGAGCTGCTGCTGCTCCATAGCATTTAGGAAAGCGGAGATTGCCGTTGACGGTACTCCTTGCGCTTCGGGCAGGCTTCTTGGCAATGGGCTTGCCGTTCGGACAGTTTTCATAATCATATCTCCCTTGATCAATAAGAATAAGAGCATTGTCTACTATATTATACCGGTTTAGAACATGAAACAGGGAGCCTTCATCGAGACTACCTGTTCTGTTATACGGAATCTGCCATGGCGTTTTCGTGCTGCTTGTGCTGCTTGTCGGGCCAGGCAATGATGCTGCGTGTCCGGCTCAATTGCTCATACACGAGCACAGGGTTCCGCTGGAATCCCCGGATTAACAGGTGGATGAAAAAGATAAAATCCATGAGCACTGCCGCGCCGTACAGAATTCCCGTCCATTGCCGAGGCAGACCGGGCAGAAAGGAAGGGGCAAAGAGAATACCATTTGCTCCCAGCAGAATTCCATACAGGAGCATATATTTTACAATCAGGCCCCATAACCGGTTGTGGCCGGGCTGGGCGCTGATCCGGATGCGTACGATCCATTTGCCGAAGGTCCGCCCGCAGGTGCAGGCCGGGACAAGCACGAAATAAAATGCGGTTGTAATCCAGTAAGCGCCCGGCAGCTGCCACGAATGGAGCAGCAGGAAGGCGGTCATCCAGATTGGGGCATCCAGCAGAAAGGCGATGCCCCTGCGGGTATACGTGACTCTTTTGGCCGATAAATCAACCCGGCTATCCAGCTGTTCGATACGCGGAAGCAGTCCGGATATCCAGAGCGCAATCCGGTAGCCCATAATTCCGCCAAGGGTGTTGGTAATCAGGTCGTCGACATCGAAAATCCGGTAGGGATAATCAAAGAAGCCGTAGATGCCCGTAATCTGGGTAAGCTCGAACAGAAGCGAAAGGATAAAGGAGAGCAGAATGCAAACCACCCAGCGTGTCCGGAAATAATACCCGAGGAATAAGCCGAACGGCACCAGCAGCACCACATTGAAGAGGGCTTGCAGGAATTCCGGCAGCTGCAGGAGCAGCAGGTAGGAAGCGGGGTCCTCCGCGTTAAAGGCGGAGCTGCGCCTGATATCCTGAATGAATTGGAGCGGGATGTGCTGGATCATGCTGCCGGAAGGCGGGAGATTATGCCGCGAAGCCGGCATCGGGAGCATGACCAGATAGAAGGCGTTCAGCAAGTAGAGCAGCAGCAGATAAAGAACAAGCGCTCTGACTTTGTTGATATAGCCATGCCTCCGGTATTGAACAACCATAAAGGGGAGCGTGAACAGCAGCGCCGCCACCGGAAAAGACATGAATGCATAGGAGATTGGAAAAAGATAGGATTGAAACATGGTCCACCTGCCATATGTAGGGTAGTAAATGCAGTGCAATTCAGACATTTCAGATATTATAGTGTTCATTGAGCAAGATCACAACTTATTTATTGTGCTTCCCCGGCATACATATGTCTGGAGAGGAGTGTGAAGCAGCATGGAGAAGAAGGTGCAGCAATATTATAAGCTTAAGATCAAGCAAAAGGAGCTTGAGAAGGAACTGGGCGAGCTGCGTCAGGACATCCTGGCATACTGCGCCGAAAAGGGGGAAACGGACAGCGAGATCGGCAGCTACAAGGTGAAGCTGGTCACGCAAAACCGTAAAGAATATGATGATGACAAGCTGTATCAGACTTTATCCGACCCAGAGGTATGGCGGCTGCTCTCCAAAGCCGACCCCGCGAAGATTGCCGGTCTGACCAAGCTGAATATCATCCAGGAAGACAATATCTCGCATACCTATAAGGTTAAGAAGGTTACATTGCTGCAGGTGGAGAAGAAATAGGCCGAGGCTTTTTTCAGGAGCAGAGATGAATAAATATACATTGGAAATGAATAAGGATTAAAGCCGCGGCAGCCGGCAAGAAAGCTGAAGCGACTCTTTGAGAGGCAATGTTTACTGCAAAAAAATCGCCACCTCCGGCATTTTGCGTTAAAATAACAGAAGTGTTTATCTTTCTGTCAGATAACAGCAATCAAAGATACGGAGGAAACGAAGCGATGAAGGATTTTGATATGATGCTTGAGAAATACGCAGATCTGGTTGTTAAGGTCGGAGTGAATGTGCAGCCCGGGCAAGTGCTGATGATTCATTCGCCGCTGGAAACTGCCGGGCTTACCCGCCTGATTGTAGGCAAGGCGTACGAAGCTGGCGCCAAATATGTGCTTGTGGATTGGGATGACGAGAAGGTAACACGCATTCGCTACGAAAAGGCTGCGGACGATTCTTTTGAATACTATCCGGCGTGGCATGCAGATATGCTGGAGGGCTTCGCGGAAGAGGGCGGAGCCATTTTACATATTAAAGTGCCTGATCCGGAATTGTTCCGCGGCATCGACTCCCGGAAGGTGTCAGCCGCAGTGAAGGCGGCGGCCGTTGCACGCAGGAAATATCAGAGCTACACCCGCAATAACCGGATCAGCTGGTCGCTGATTAAGGCGCCTACGCGGGCGTGGGCAGACAAGGTTTTTGCGGACCTTCCGGAGGAGCGGCGTGTGGAAGCCATGTGGGAAGCCATATTCCAGATGAACCGCGTCGGCAGCGAGGACCCGGTAGCCGCCTGGCGCGCGCATATTGCCGATCTTAAGAAATCCCAGGAACGGATGAATGCCAAACGCTACAAAAGCCTGCATTACCGCGCTCCGGGCACGGATCTGCATGTAGAGCTTCCGGAGGGGCATCTCTGGCGCGGCGGCGGCGGCGAGAATGCGGGCGGGGTATATTTTGTGGCAAATATGCCAACAGAAGAAATATACACTATGCCGCACCGCAAGGGAGTCAACGGTACAGTGGCAAGCACGCTTCCGCTGAATTTGAACGGACGGCTCGTGGAGGGCATTACGATTACTTTTACCGATGGCAAAGTAACGGCTTATGATGCCGCATCCGGACGGGAGCATTTAACCTCACTGCTGGAAACCGACGAAGGAGCCTCTTATCTGGGGGAAGTGGCCCTGGTGCCGCATGATTCTCCTATTTCACGGCTGAACAGAGTGTTTTATAATACCGGCATCGACGAGAATGCTTCCTGCCACTTTGCGCTCGGCAGTGCGTACCCGGTGAACATCGAAGGCGGAACCTCGCTCGGCAGCGAAGAGCTGCTGGCACGCGGAGCCAATGTGAGCTTGACGCATGTTGACTTTATGGTTGGCTCCGCAGAGCTTGATATCGACGGCGAATTGGCCGACGGCACCATCGAACCCGTCTTCCGCAAGGGAAACTGGGTGCTGTAAACCGCTGTGAACCACGGCAGATTGTACGGACAGATTGCATGCGACAGGCTGAAGAGGCTGCAAGCCCGCTTTAAGGTGGGCTTTGCAGCCTTTTTTGAAAGATAAGAATTTATCCTGGATTTCGAAAGTAAGTATCCACAAATCATCTAAAAAAGCTCTACACGAAGGGATGTCTTGCTACAAACAGCTTGCACCCAATGGGTGAAGGAAAAAGAGGGGTTATCCCTTGTCCGATCTGGATGGGTTCCATTCACTTTCGGAATTCAGGATGAATGGAACCGGAGAGCCTGAACAAGCTGATGAAAAGCAAGGAGGTTCATAAGGAACGAAAGCGAAGTGGAAAAAGTAACACTAATGGGCTGGAATTCTGGCATTAACAGGCTTTAGTGGGATTTTGTACACTTAATGGAGGCCCGCTCGCCCCATACGGCTGATTTCAGCCCAATTAGTTGTACTTTTTCCCACTAGGGATGATCCGGAATCCGAATGCGTTACCTTAGTTGTACTTTTTACCACTAAAATAGCTGCCCTTTGGATGAATGGTCAAGTTCATCTCAATGTAGGCGTATTCCTCTGCAAGGGAGAGAAACGGATCGATTAGGGTTCCTTTTTCCCACTAACGCAAGTGAAAAAGCGGCCGGGCGAATATGAAGTGAACTATTCCACTTGGCTTCCCGCCTGGCTTCAGCAGCCAGCCTTACACCTGAAATGCAAACAGCTGCGCTGCCCGGCCAAGGACGGCGCAGCCGTTTCTGCTTGAAAGATAAGAATTTATAGGTTTGACGCTATCCATTATCCTTCTATTTTTGGAGAAACGGATGCCGCCTCTTTAAGAGGACGGCGCAGCCGTTTCTTCTCAGGATAATAGTTCACTCATTTTGCGTTAACGGCATAATTTGAATCCCGCGAAAACTGTTTAGGCGAGTTCTCCGTCTTAAACAATATACAGAGAAGCAAGGAGGGGAACAGATGATTACTCCCAAGGCGGAAATGAAAAAGCTCGCCGGCGCTGTGGCGGAGGAAGATAATGGCTTTTATGACTCCGTGATGGAGCACAGTGACCAGCTGTACCATATCGCCTACAGCTATTTGCGGAACCGGAGTGACGCGCTGGAAGCCGTACAGGAAGCCACCTGCCGCGCCTGGATCAAGCGGGCTACACTGAAGGACCCGCAGGCGTTCAAATCATGGATGATCCGGATTCTGATCTAAGTCTGCATCGATGAGCAAAGAAGAAGGAAAAGGTCTGTGCCGACACCGGAGGCGGCGATGCAGGAGCCCGTCATGCAGGACAGCAGCCGCAAGCTGGAAATGCTGTGGGCTGTGGAGCAGGTGAAGCCGAAATACCGCCATGTGCTGCTGCTGAAGTACTATAACGACATGACCTTGCCGGAGATTGCGGAATTGCTCCGGAAGCCGGAAGGAACGGTGAAAACCTGGCAGCATAAGGGGCTGAAGCAGCTTAGAACCATTATGAAGAATCGGGGTGAATGGAATGACCGGTAGCAGCGAAGAGCAAGCCTTGCTGAACGATGCTGTCCGCCTGCAGGAAGAACTGGACAGGGATGCAGTCAGCACCGCCTTAAGAACGGCAGTCCAGTCAGGAATGGAGCGGGGGGAGCGGAGGATCAGGAAGCGGTTTTTCTCCAAAAGCATGGGACTTGGCATCACCGCAGCCGCAATAACCGCAGCTGTACTGTTTATACTTCCGTATCTTCTGCCCGTTCCGCAGCCTGCCGGCCAACCGGAGTCAGCCGACTGGGGAGAGCTTGAAGCATTCAGGGACAATGCCGTATTTGGCATGGATGTACCTACGCTGGACTCGGCAATCCGGAGCGGATATATCCAGCTGGTGAACAAAACGGCGGAAAGTGAAGGATACGCAATTACGTTGAATGCCATTGCCGCAGATGAAAACAGGATTATGTTCCTCTATACGGCAACCACCGACGACAAGCAGGAGATTTACAGCATTAACAGTGCTAAGCTGAAAAACACGGCCACTGGCAGCTATCTGAGCACGACGGGTCAGGCGGGCGGCAATGTGAAGATTCCGGAACCGGAGAAACATCATATATTTTACGGACGGGGCGTCGTTGAAATGGACCGTACTGAAGCTTTTCCGCAGCAGCTGGAGGCGGAGTTCAGGATCGCATCAGTGGACCCGGGCAAAATGGCCGATCCGAAGACAGGGACGATTATGGCCGATATGCATTATTCTCCGGTTCTGAAGATTGTCTTTACGCTTGATCCCAAATTCAAGGAAGCTCAGACAACGATTGTGAAGCCGGATCTGCCGTTTACCTTGAACGGGCATGACGTGGTTCTCAGCCAGGTTGAAATCTCTCCTCTGCTGATCCGGGCGAGAGTTGCGCTGAAGAATCCGGAGGATAATGACTGGGAAATCCGAAATGAAATCTTCGGAAATACGAGTTTTGAAGGAATTCTGTCAGAGGTTGATGGAAAACCGCTCCAGCTCAGCCCGGTTTCAGGCAGCGGTACGGAGGACGGCTTTGAATATGCCTTCGCCAGCAATTGGCTCGACCATCCGGAATCTCTTGTGCTTAAGATCCGGGATGGAATGGGAAGCAAGCAGCAGGAATATAATCTGGAAATGTATAGTGAATAACGGGTGATGCTGCTATACCGGACCGATGTTTACACTCATATCCATCGTTCCCGCAAAAAAGAGGCTGCTGGTCACAAGCGCATTGACCCCGCTTCCGGCGTACTCTCCGGCGTTTCTCTCATCAATCCCGCCTGCTGCCAGCACAATGAGCGCCGGATTAACGGCTTTTAATTCAGCAACGGCTGTACGGAGCTTCTCCGGTGAGAGCTTGTCAAACTGAAGCGCGTCCACACCTGCCTGGCATAAACGAAGGGCGGACTCCAGGGAATCTGTCTCCACGAGCAGTTTTTTCTCCGGAACCTTGGCCTTAAGCTCGGGGATATGGGGGATAAATCCGTCGAGTCCTCCGAGAAAATTCATGTGCTGGCTGAATACGAGCAGGCTTTCCGACAAGCCTAGACGGTGAGGGAAGGCGCCGCCGCAGCATACGGCTTTGACGGACAGCTGCTTGGTTCCGGGGAAGCTCTTGCGTGTGCTTACAACAGAGACGGCAGGATTGGCCGCCTTCACGATGTCGACGACGCGTTTGGTTTTGGTTGCGATGCCGGAGCAGCATTCCAGCAGGTTCTGGGTGACCTTCCAGGCCATATGCAGCGCATCTGCGGCTCCGGCAGCTTCAAGGAAAACCTCGCCCGGTTGAATAAGCTGGCCCGAGGGCAGGCTGGAAGTGACCTGGACCCCCATTTTTGCCAAAATGCGCGAGGCTTCCTCCGTTCCGCACAGAACAGCCTCCTGCCTGGAGAAATACTGCATGAACCCGCGCTCCTGGCGGATGCCAAGCGTCCAAGTGGTCAGATCGCCATATGGCAGATCCTCGCGGATGATGTTGTCGATCGTTTCATCGGACAGGTAGATCATGATTTAGCCTCCACTCCGTTCTTTACGCGTTATCAAAGCTGAAGATCAGCATCTCTCCATTGTATGTAGTCCCAAGCTTCTCTGCATAATTGCCTTTGGTATAGCCCGATACGGTTTTTCTCCAAAATTTCTGGCCGGCGGCATTCTTCTCCGCAGGATTGGTGAACAGCTCCCACCGGCCTTTGAAGCGTTCAAAAATTTGGACAGCGGCCTGCTGCGCATAACCCAGGCCTCTATAGGGCTGCAGTACAAAAAACTCATTCACAAAATAATCGACTCCCGCATTGCAGTGGGGCGGGGTAGCCACAAAGGCGAAGCCGGCAGGATTTCCCCCAGCCCTGATTAAAAAGGGATGCAGACATCCCGGCTTCTCCCACCAGATGCTCTGTACATTGTATTGATCGGCAAGGGTTCTAATCTCGTTGCTCTCCTCAAAAATTCCATGCGGGTTGAGGACCGGCCCGTTTGTCAGTCCATAATGCCCGGACAAGTCATGCAGGTACAGCGGGTACAGATTTTTGATGATATAAGCCTCTTCCGGCGGGGCGGGTTTTGCTTCTATTTTCATATCATACCAACTTTCTCTGATTATGCTGTTATTTTTATCAACTGTATATTGGTTTGCATTGCGCCGCAAGGGAGAATTCCGCTATCAAAAAGTACGGCCTAGCATTGATAACGATTATCAATTAAAATAAAGGAATAAATTAGATTCCTAGGAGGAAAAGCCATTGTTCATTCAAACCCGTTCAATTTCAGTCGAAAAAGGAAACAGCGGTAAAGTCGTTGAACGCTTCAGCACACCCGGAGCTCTTGATGAGATGGAAGGGCTGATCGATATCAGCGTAATGGTCAACAAAAAGGCCAAGGAGAACGAGGAAGTGCTGCTTCTGATCCGCTGGGATTCGGAAGAGGCATGGAAGAATTGGGAGAAGAGCGAGGCGCATTTGCAGGGGCACCGCAACAGCAGAGGACAGGAGAAGCCGTCTTATATGATCGGCACAACGGTAAATATGTACGAGGTGCAGGCGGTAAGACCCGGCAAGCTGCCGGGTCAGCGCTCTTAATCCGCGAAGAAGCCCACGGCGCAGGTATGCTTGCCTTAATCCCCGCATATCTGCCGCCTTCAGATGGAAGCCTTGATCGGGCGAAGACCGCCCCCCCTCAGACTCTTCTCCAAAATTTTTCGCCTGAAGCGCCGCGATAGAGCGGCAGTGAACTTTTTTGGACTGCCTACTTGAAATCGCTAACAGCAAGTCATATAATAAATAAGTCGAAACGATTCGATAGAAACGAGAAGTGAACGGACGGTACATCTGCGAAAGATCTCCTTTTCGAGAATAATTGTAGGAAAAGTGGTTTTGGAGCTCCTTATTTAGGTTAAAACGATAATGAGTTCCATGGTTTGCACTTTACTTCTATAGATAAACTCGAAATTTTTTTCAAGGAAAATCGAAACGTTTCGATGAAAGGGCTTTATTCATGGTTTTTGAATTTTTGCAGACACTAAAATAGGGGTGAAAGAAATTGAAGAAAAAGACAGGTATAGTTGCTGCAGCAGTATTGATGAGCTTCTCCCTGATCGCTGCCGGCTGCGGGAACTCGGATAATTCAGCGTCAGGCGGCAGCAAAACATTGAAGGTATGGTTCATGGGTACCTCCGATACCGTAACGCCGATCACGAAAATGTATGAGGATAAGAATCCCGGTATTAAAGTGGAAGTGCAAGCGATTCCTTGGGATACCGCACATGATAAGCTGCTGACCGCCGTGGCATCCAAAAATGGCCCAGACGTGATCCAAATGGGTACGACCTGGATTCCTGAATTTGCGGCTGCCGGAGCGTTGAAGGATATGGCGCCTTATATTGAACAGTACCCTAGTATGAAAGCGGACAACTTTTTTGATGGAGCGGTTCAAACGACCAAATACGAGGACAAAACTGTAGCTGTTCCTTTCTATGTAGAGACGCGGGCGATGTTCTACCGTACGGATCTGCTTGGCGAGGTTGGCTATCCGGAAGGCCCCAAGACCTGGGATGAGCTGAAGGATGCCAGCCAAAAGCTGGTAGCCAAGGGTGGAGCCGGACATTACGCTCTGCCGATTGAAGGCAAGGATTCCATCTTCACTGCGATTTTTGCCTGGCAGAACGGAAGTGAGCTGATTGACAGCAGCCGTCAGCCGCAGTTCAATCAACCGGCTTATGTGGACACCATTAATTACCTGAAGAGCTTCTACGATGAAGGGCTGTCCCCTCTGGGCACCGATCTGGACACTGTAGCCGCATTTAAGGACGGCACAATGGGCATGTTCATCAGCGGGCCCTGGATGATTCAGACGGTAAAAGAAAAAGCGCCGGAAATTGACGGCAAATGGGCGGTTACCACGCTGCCGGCCAAAATAAGCAACACCTCCTCCATTGGCGGTGCCGACCTGTCCATCTTCAACTACAGCAAAAATCCGGACGAGGCCGCCAAATTTATTGCTTTCATGGCTGAACAGGATGCACAGCTGAAATATTATGAAACCTCCAACTCCATGCCGGCACTGAAAGCGGCTTGGGACAACGATGCGCTGAAGGACCCGATGATTGCAGCTTTCGGCAAGCAGCTTGAGAATACCCGCCCTGCTCCGACAGTGAGAGAGTATGAAGAGATTGCCCAGGCAGCCATGGCCTCGTTCGAGCAGATTACGGTCGGCGGCGCGGACACACAGACCGAACTCGACAAGCTTAACGCCAAGGCAAATGAACTTCTCGGCAATAAATAAGCATTGACCCTGCCAGGCATACTGCCGGAATCTCCGCAGCGAAGAGATCCGGCAGTGTGTGTGTTCGGCCTTGTCTTGATCTATGGAAGAAAGTGCAAGAAAGCGAAGGGATGTGAGCACCGTGAGTTCATTTGTGAAGCAATGGAACAAAAATAAATATCCATATATGTTTATCGCGCCTGCCGTACTGCTGTTGACCGTCTTTTCCATCATTCCGATTATTATCGCGCTGGTCATCAGCTTCACCGATATGGATTTGGTGGGCCTCGCGGATTATTCCAATATCAGCGGCGTGGGCTTTGCAAATTACATTAATATTTTCAAAGATCCGGTATTCCTGAAATCGATGTACAATACACTCATTTATGTAATCATTGGTGTGCCGCTCGTGGTGGTCGCTTCCATGGGAGTCGCGCTGCTGCTCAATTACGGAACAGGCTGGCTGTTCAAAAGCTTCCGTGTGATCTACTACATGCCGTCCATTACCAATATTGTGGCTGTAGCGGTGGTTTGGGGATACCTGTATAACGGCAGCTATGGCTTATTCAACTACATTCTGTCTATTTTCGGACTTCCGGCGCAGCAATGGCTGCAGGACCCGACACTGGCGAAGCTGTCACTGATTTTGCTGGCATTCTGGAAATCCATCGGGCTTAATATGATTATTTTCCTGGCGGCACTGCAGGGCATTCCCCGCTCCTATTACGAGGCGGCTGAAATTGACGGGGCGACCGGCTGGAAGAAGCTGCGCTACCTTACGGTTCCTCTGCTGGGATTCGCTACTTTCTTTGTGACCATTACGACTTTGATTGGCTGGATTCAATTCTTCGAAGAACCGCTGGTGATGACCAAGGGAGGACCGCTGAATGCAACGATGTCGATGGCACTGTTTATTTACAACAACGGCTTCCAGCTCAGCAAGTTCGGCTATGCGGCTTCCGGCTCGTTCGTGCTGTTCATCATCATTATTATAGCGACACTCATTCAATTCGCGGTCAAAAAGAAAGAAGTGGAATATTAAGCTTCAGCTTGAGGGCTGCCTGCTTAAGAAGGAGGGATACTTTCATGGCGCTAAAAATGAAAAATATGGAAAAAGGTTTAATGATCGCCCTGCTCATTATCGGAGGCTTGCTGATGATGGTGCCTTTCATCTGGATGATCGGCTCTTCCTTTAAGCCCGAGAATGAATTTACCGTCATTCCGCCAACACTCATTCCGAGCCGCCCGACATTCTCCAACTACCGGGATTTGTTCGTGAAGATGGACTTTTTAATCTATTTGAAAAATACGCTGGTTATCGTGCTGTGCTCCTTTGCAGGGCTGTTTCTGAATGCGATGGCCGGCTATGCTTTTGCCAAGTTTGATTTCCCCGGAAAAAACAGGTTCTTCTACGTTATTCTGGGCACGATGATGATTCCCGGACAGGTAACCATGATTCCGACCTATCTGATCATTAACCAGATGCATCTGGTGAATACGATGGCAGGCATTGTGCTGCCCGGTCTGGTGGGGGCGTTCGCAATCTTCCTGTTCCGCCAGTTTATGACCACGATCCCCATGGATTTGCTGGAGGCGGCAAGATTGGACGGAGCGGGCGAGCTGCGGATTTTTTTCCAGCTGATGGTGCCGATTGTGAAGCCGGTCTTTGCGGTCCAGGGCATCCTGACCTTCATCGGGGCCTGGAACAGCTTCCTCTGGCCGCTGATTATCGCCAATGACGAGAAGCTGTACACCTTATCCGTAGGGCTGTCGCTGCTGAAGGGGCAATACGGTACCCAGTTCGGCCTGCAGATGGCCGGAGCCGCCTTTATGGTCGTGCCGATCATTATTATATTTATCTTCTTCCAGAAGCACATCATAGAAGGATATACCATCTCCGGCATAAAATAATATAGAGAAGCATATTGCATTACCTCGGGAAGGATTGAAGCAAATGGCAACGATCAAGGATGTGGCAAAGCTGGCCGGGGTGGCCTTGTCTACGGCTTCATACGCCATGAGCGGCGACAGCAAGGTGAGCGCCAAGACAAGAGAAAAGGTGCTGGAGGCTGCAAGGCAGCTGAACTATCAAAAAAATGGCTTTGCCATGGATTTGAAGAGAAGCCGCACGAATACCATAGCCCTCATATTGACGGATTTATCCGGTCCCTATTATTCGGAGCTCATCCGCAGCATTCAGGATGTGGCTTTATCCAATTCTTATGATCTTATAGCCTGCAGCTCCATGGGCGGCAAAGACTCAACCGCTGTAAGATTTCTGCTGGAAAAGAGGGTGGATGGGGCCATTGTGCTGGCCCATAACATTACGGATGAAATTCTCCGGGCGGCGGGAAGCGCCAGATTTCCCATTGTGGTTATGGACCGGCTGATTAACGGCGAAGGCCTTATTAACGTTGTGGTCGATGGAGAGCAGGGCGGCTACCGGGCGACGCGCTATCTGATTGAAAAAGGCCATGAGGCCATCGCCTATATCAGCGGTCCGGCGAACTCGTATGACAATGCGCTGCGCTACAAAGGATATTTGCGGGCCATGCATGAAGCCGGGCTTCAGGAGAAAACCAAGTGGAAGATAAGCGGCGGATTTATCCGCCAGGGCGGATACAAAGCCGCCAAAATGATGCTGATGCAGGGCGAGCTGCCCACAGCCGTCTTTTATGCCAACGACGAAATGGCGGTCGGGGGAATGAAGGCGCTGGAGGAGGGCGGAGTTTCCGTTCCGGGCGATATTTCGGTGATCGGCTTTGACGATATTCAGCTGGCCGAATATATTCAGCCGCCGATGACAACCATCCGCCAGCCGATGTATGAATCGGGATCTTTGGCCGGACACCTGCTGTTCCAGATGCTGAACGGCGATGCCGTCAATGATTTCTATAAGCTCAAGATTGAGCTGATTGAACGCAAGTCGGTCAAATCCCGCAATTAAACGGAGATGATGGAATTGGCTTTGATTCAAATGTCGTTATACTCGGAAGTTCTGGGCATGTCTACGGACATTGGTGCCGTGATTCCGCTGAATGCCTGTGCGCTTAAGGAGCGGGACGGCAAGCTTCCGGTCCTGTATCTGCTGCATGGGCTTGGCGGGGATCACAGCGAATGGACGCGGCAATCCGGCATTGAGCGCTATGCCGAAGAGAAGGGGCTTGCGCTCATCCTGCCGCGGGCAGACCGCAGCTATTATATGGATATGAAGCAAGGCGGCGCCTATTTTACCTACCTGAGCCAAGAGCTTCCCGGCCTTGTATGCAAGATTTTTGCCATCTCCCGCCGCAGGGAAGACACCTTTGCCGCGGGCATCCCGATGGGCGGCTATGGAGCGTTTAAGCTGGCGCTCCGCTGCCCTGAACGTTATGCAGCCGCGGCAAGCCTGTCCGGCGGCGTGGACATCGCCGGCCGGATAAGCGGACCGAATGGCTTCCAGCCGGGAGAAGTGCAGCGGATTTTTGGCGCCGCGGCGGAGCTTGAGGGAAGCAGGGACGACCTGTTCGCGCTCTTGGACAACGCAGCCCTGTCAGGGAGCCAGCCCCGGCTGTATCAATGCTGCGGAACGGAGGATTTCCTGCTTGAAGGCAACCGCCGTTTTCGGGACCATGCAGCCGCCGCGGGTCTTGAGATTACGTATGAGGAAGCTCCCGGGGAGCATGAATGGGGGTATTGGGACCGCCAGGCGCGGCGTGTCTTGGAGTGGCTGCCGCTGTAAGGTGCAAAGGATGGGCCATCATGGCAATAGCTATTGAAATGAAGTGAAACGTTTATGATTTATGAGGTTGATATATAGATAAAATCATACTGATAAAGATATAGATAAGGAGAAACGTTTCGTTTCATTGGAGGGAAGCACCTTGCCGTTGTTCTGTTCAACGGACGTCCGCTGAACCTGCATGGGATATACGGTGCGGCGGATGCGGTGCTGGAGGCCTGGTTTGTTGTAACCCAATCCATAATTAGCGGCCTTACGCCGCTGCAGATAAGGAAGTGAGAAGAAATGACAACTGCAACAACCCCCAAGCTATCGCTTCAAAAGGGTGATTTGACCTTTACATTTCTGGAGAGCGGTGACCTGTATCAGGCTTTTGGCGGCAAAATAATGATTAACCAGCTGTTGTCCAACAGCGTCGACGGGGCACCGGGCAATTTATATGCAAGGCTTCACCTGGCAGACGGCATTCAGGCGTTTCCGCTGCTCGGAGTGAAATCTGGCAGCCGCTTCCGCCGGGAAGGCGACCGCCTGGTATGGCAGGGCGTAATTTCAGCAGGGAGGGCGGAACCGGGAGCAAAAGAAAGGATCTCCTATCAGGTGGTCTTCTCTATGGCGGATAACGGAGTATGGTTCTGGGATGTCTCGATCGATGGCAGCAGTGTGCCTCTGGATGTGATCTACACCCAGGATGTGGGAATTGCTTCCCCCGGCGCTGTTACAAGCAATGAGGCTTATCTCTCCCAGTACATTGATCATGCGGTTTTTGAAGACAAGGACAAAGGCTATGTGGTATGCTCCCGCCAGAATCAGCCGCAGGACGGGAAGTTTCCGTATCTTCAGCAGGGACTGCTGGGCGGCTCAGCCGGCTATTCCACCGACGGGTTTCAATTTTTCGGCTTATCCTATAAAGAGACCAACAGGCCGGAGGCTTTGTCCCGGGACAAGCTTGCGAATAAGATTTACCAGTATGAATTTGCTTATACGGCGCTGCAGTCTGAGCAAATCATATTGGAAGGTCCCAGCCGTTTCACCTTCTACGGCCTGTTCCGCGGGAATCATCCGGCAGCGGTTACGGAGCTGGAGTACGGCCCGTCTGTGCAGGAGGCTTGGCAGCAGATCCAATCTGCAGGCAGTCTGCCGTCTGAAGGGGAGTGGCTGGACCGTGTATCGGCAAATCCGCAGGCCGGTGATCCGCTGCAGACCCTGCCGCTGACCGGAGCCGAGCTGGATGCGCTGTTTCCGCACAGGTTCCAGGAGGAGCATGAGAACGGCAAGCTGCTGGCCTTCTTTACCGAAGGCTATGAGCATGTTGTACTCAAAGACAAGGAGCTGCTTGTTGAACGTCCGCATGGACATATACTGATGAGCGGGGATAACGCACGCATGAATCCGGAGATCATGACCACAACCTCTTACATGTACGGAATCTTCAATTCACAGGTGCTTGTCGGCAATACCAATTTCAATAAAATGATGTCCAATGCCCGCAGCGCATTAAATGTCTACAAAACCTCGGGTCAGCGGATTTACGTGCACACGGAAGGACAATATCACCTTCTGACGATGCCGTCCCTGTTCGAAATCGGTTTTAACTATGTGCGCTGGCTGTACAAGACGGCAACGGATACCCTGGTGATTACCAACTATACAACGATGGATGAGCCGGAAGTGAGACTGCATGTCCGTTCGGCAAAAGGCACCGCGTACCGCTTCCTGATCACCAACCAGATTACAATGAATATAGCGGAATATGAGGTTCCCTACGGGATGTCACAGCACGCGGCAGATGGAACGCTTGTCTTCCGCGCAGCGGGGTCAGGCACAAGCGCGCAGGTTTACCCGGAGCTGGCCTACCGGATGCAGCTGAACGGTGCGGCTTACCGGCTGGGCGATGAGTCCATGCTGGTTGAAGGGCCCGCCCGGGGCAGTGCATCCCTCGTGGTTATGGAGCTGGAGGAGAGCGCAGACTGGACCCTGACCATTCAGGGAATGCTGGAGGGCAGGGAGAGACCGCTTAGCCCGACCTCTGTTGAATCAGAGATTTCACGGTACCGTGAATTTTTAGCCGGAGTGATGAACGGCTTCAGGCTGACGCAGCCGGGCGGAGGCGAAGGTGAGCTGTTCAAGGTGAATGCGCTGGCCTGGTGGTATACCCACAATATGCTTGTACACTATTCGGTGCCCCATGGTCTGGAGCAATACGGCGGTGCCGCATGGGGAACCCGCGACGTCTGTCAAGGACCCGTGGAATATTTCCTGGCTACCCGTAAATACGGGCAGGTGCGGGAAATTCTCCTGACAGTGTTTGCCCATCAGTATGAGGATGACGGCAGCTGGCCGCAATGGTTCATGTTCGATAAATACACGCATATCCAGCAAGAGGAGAGCCACGGGGACATCATCGTCTGGCCGCTGAAGGTGCTGGGCGATTATCTGCGGGCGACCCGGGACTATGAAGTGCTTGAGGTGCAGCTGCCGTATACCCGCAAGCACAGCTTTGATTTTACGGACCGGACAGCTTCGCTGCGGGAGCATGCAGTCAAGGAACTGGATTATATTAAAGCGAACTTCCTGCACGATACCTTCCTGTCCTCCTACGGCGATGGAGACTGGGATGATACCCTTCAGCCGGCCAATGTCCAGCTCAAGCAGTACATGGTCAGCAGCTGGACAGTTGCATTGACTTATCAGACGGTGCTGGGACTGTCGGGCGCGCTGCAAGCTGTGGATGCCGCATGGTCCGGAGAGCTGCAGGAGCTGGCGGAAGGCATCAAAGGCGACTTCAACCGCTATATGCTGGGAACCGGTGTGATTCCTGGCTTCCTTTACTTTGAAAATCCGGCTGCTGCCAAGCTGATGCTGCATCCCGAAGATCAGGAGACCGGCATCCAGTACCGTCTGCTGCCGATGACCCGCAGCATGATTGGGGAGCTGCTTACACCGGAGCAGATGGAGGAGCATTACCGGCTGATTCAGGAGCAGTTCCTCTGCCCGGACGGTGTGCGTCTGATGAATCATCCGGCACAGTATGCCGGCGGAGTCAGTCTGCACTTCAAGCGTGCGGAGCAGGCGGCGAATTTCGGCCGTGAGATCGGACTGCAATATGTGCATGCCCATATCCGTTTTGTGGAGGCTATGGCCAAGATCGGCAAGCGGGATCAGGTATGGAAGGGCCTGGCCGTCATTAACCCGATCGGCATCCGCGAAGCGGTGCCGAATGCGGAGCTGCGGCAGAGCAATTCCTATTTCAGCAGCTCGGACGGCAAATTTGCCAACCGCTATGAGGCGCAGGAGCGCTTCCGGGAGCTGCGTGACGGATCGGTTCCGGTCAAAGGGGGCTGGAGAATCTATTCCAGCGGTCCGGGGATTTACATGAACCAGCTGATCACAAGTGTGCTGGGCATCCGTGAGGAGGGCGGTGACCTGATCGTCGATCCGGTATTGCCGCAGGAGCTCGACGGTACCCGCCTGGACTTCGGCTACGGCGGCGCGCATGCCGTGTTTGTCTACCATTGCGCCGGGGGCGGGCTTAGCTCGGTTAAGGTGAACGGCCGGGAGGTCCAGGCTGAACGTCTGGGGAATCCGTACCGTACCGGCGGACTGCGGATCAAGCGGGCTGATTTTGACCGGCTGCGGAGCGCGGAAGGCACGGTAGTGGACATTTACATGTAAGACTGAAAAAGCGGCCAGTGGCGCTTGTATCCGAGGGGGAATACAAGGCGCTTACCGGCCATACGTATCTTGATAGGCCATTCTTCACTGTTCAAATTCAAAGGATATAGATTTTATATTTTCTAATTGCATAGCCGTATGGTCCATCGCCTTTGTAGGGATTATGCCCAAGACTTTGTAATCTTTCAAGTGCTGCTGGATTGGATGCCCCAAAGGAAATTCCTATATACTGGTATTTCCTAAGGCTGATGCTTGGCAATTATAAATAGAAGTAGCATCAGCTAAATGCGCATAATTCCTGGGGGAATTACGATTGAATCATATATATACGCTGGCTGTGACAGTGCTTGTGCCGATAGCGCCGCCCATAAATGCAGTTACAGTAACAGTTCGACCAAACACAAGACGGCCCATCAAGGCAGATTGAAGCTCTCGCACTGTCCTTATAAGGACGGTACCCGTTTCCACTTGCGTAGGAATACGCAGGCTTTTGGAGTGGACGCTCCGCGAACGGGGCGTTGTCCGGGTCGCTGTGCTCTCCAGATTTATTTCATTCCTCTTAGGAGCTGCGAGGAAATGAGTACCCGCTTTTGTTGACAAAATCTCCACGGTTTTGGGAGTTTTGTCAACAATGTAGCGGTACTTTATTTCGTCGCAGTATCTTGGCGGTGAAAATCCGGAGACCCAGGCGGCCGCGGCCGCTGTTCCGCGGGTCCGTCCGCTCCGCTGTTTAAGCGGGAGGCGGTTCTGTAATCTTTAAAAAACACAATAAAGAAACTTAATGTATATGAAATGAACCGGCGAACCCGAACAAGCTGATGGAACGCAAGGGAGAGGTTCATAGGGGACTGAAGCGAAGTGTAAAAAGTAACACTAATGGGCTGGAATTTTGGATTTAAAGGGCTTTAGTGGGATTTTGTACACTTCATGGAGGCCATCTCCCCCCATATGGCTGATTTCAGCCGAATTAGTTGTACTTTTTCCCACTAGGGATGATCCAGGATCCGAATGCGATGGATTAGTGATCCTTTTTACCACTAAAATGGCTGCCCTTTTTATTAATGGTTCAAGTACATCTTAATGTAGGCGTATTCCTCTGAAAGGGGGCGAAACGGACGATTAGGGAGCCTTTTATCCGCTAACGCTTGCGAAAAAGCGGCTGGGGGAATATGAAGATACCTTTTCCACTTGGCTTCCCGCCTGGCTTCAGCAGCCAGACTTACACCTGAAATGCAAACAGCTGCGCTGCCCGGTTAAGGACGGCGCAGCTGTTTGGCTTGCCATGAGTGCTTATCCAATTGTCTTCACAACATTTCCTTCGCTATCGGTAATGTGAGTGGGCACGATCCGGACCGCCAGCTCCGGCCAGCCGGAGAGCTGATGCAGTCCCGCCACCGGCTGGAGAATTTCTGAAAGGGCTGCGGAGACCGCCTCATCCAGCTTGAGGATCATCAGCTCCCCGCGTATTTCGAGGCCGTGTCTGTCTCCTGCCTCGAAGCTGACGGTGACCTCCGGTCCGGCCAGAGTTAAAGAGCGCCCCTTGAGCAGTCTTCCCCGCAGCAGCTTGCCAACGATTTCGGCCTGCTTGGCCCCTAACTGCAAGGTATGGACGGAATCGCCATCCGGGCTCTCCCAGGCGAGCTGATCGACATACAAAGCGCCGGTATTGGAGCCATCGCTTTCACTGCCCAGCCGTACAGCCTCAGATATTGAAGGCAGCTTCAGCAGTGAATCCCGCTGCAAGTCGCTGATATACAGCGGCATATGCTCCGCCATTTCCGCCAGGACTCCAAGCGTGTTCCAGACCTGCATTGCCAGCAACTCGTCATTGGTAATGCCCACAACCTGTATGAACTCCACTCTGCCGTTTGGGGTATCGAGCACCGGCAGCTGCGGGTCTCCAATAAAAGCCAGCGCAGTCAGCATTGTATCCGTTTCAAGGGCTATGGGGCCGTTGGCATCCATATAATCCCCGGAGCGGAAGACATTGCCGCTGTTAAACACGTAACGTCCCAGGTTCTGCAGCAGATTCAGCGCCCAGGCCGGGGGCTCTTCCTCCGTAGCCGGCTTGAACAGCCGGAAGGTCAGCTCAAAGCCGTAGCCGCTGTGTTCAGGGTCTTCCGTTTCTTTTTCATAGAGCTCCGAGAAGCCATAGGTTACAAAATGCCAATGGGGAAGCGGCCCGCTTACTTCATATACACTGATTCCATTCAGCGGATCAGGTCCTCCGAGCATATAAGGTATAGCAGTTCCATAGTGTTTGAACTCTTGCTCTCCATAGAGCCGGCCCAGGGCTTCATCAATGGCATCCCAGCCGGCTGCATTTGCTTCTTCTTCGCTCATCTGCGTCCCCTCCCAGAATGTGGTCGGGAAATAGTTTATCATGTTGAATTGGCAGACTCAAATCTCTGCCGCTACAGCCCGAGCGAGTTGCCCCGCTCCAGCCGCTGGATCTGCTGTTCGCCATTGTCGGCCAGCTCCCGGAACTGATTGATCGTCTCACGCATTCTGGGCAGCGCCTCCTGCTTGTAGGTGCTGATGGAGTCCAGGGCGGACAGAACGTCTGTAAAAGCCTGTTTTAACGTATCAGGAGAGATTGTAGTCTCCATAGATTGCTTTTGAATCGCCGCGCCTTGCTCCTTAAGCATTCTTGAGGTGCCGCTGATCAGATTGTCTGTCGTTTGGTTGAGCAGCTCAATTTTTTTGAGCACAATCTTCTGGTTATACAGCGCGCTGGCGACCGTGACCGATATTTTGAGCGCCGAGACGGTTACATTTCTTGCTCTGTCGACGCCCCGGATCAGCTCCTTGTTATTACGGATCACGACCTCGATCGCCATGATTCCCTGCTGATTCACTACAAGCATCTGCTGCAGGTCCATAACCCGCTGGCGGAGAGGGAAGAGGACCTCCTCGGTAATGAAGCGGATTTTGTCCCCGGACTCCCCGCGCACCTTGGCCGCTTCGATCTGGTGCTCGATTTCCTGGTCCATCAGAATGCCAAGCTGAATTTCCTTTTGCAGTTTTTTGGTGAGCTCCCGAAGGGCTTGCTGTTCAATTTCAAGAGTGGTGTTGTCATTCTTTAAGATGGATTTGCCTTTATCCAATGAAAGAATGATATCGGAAATAACGGCATCCGCTTTTTGATATTTGGCGAAATAAGTACGGAGTGGATTGAAGAATTTGCCCAGAATCCCGTTTTTGGCAAAATCCACTGCGCTGGGGTCCAGATCCTTCAGCTGCAAGTGCAGCTCTGTCAAGCCTTTGGCGACCTGGCCGCCTTCATCCCCGGTCTTGGACAGATTTCCTACAGACACCTGGAGAAGGGAGTTTTTCTCCGAGGAGGAGCGCATGGTATTCATCCCGAAGGTGTCGATGGATTGCAGCACGGATTTCCGCTTCTCCAGAGAGTCGATATCCAGCTCCAGAATGCTTGCGACATTGCTGGCGGCCAGCTCCTTCAGCTGGGTAACCTCCTCGGGCTCCGGTTTCACCTGCTCCTCAATGACCGATTTGAGCGTTTCCTGACTGGGGATTTCCATGGTAAATGTCATAACAAGCCTCCTTAAAAGTTTTATGAAGCTTTACATCTTCGAATAATCTTCGCAATAAAACTCGCTTCGGAAGCGTAGGCCAGGTTTTATGAAGCTTTACATCTTCGAATAATCTCCGCAATAAAACTCGCTTCGGAAGCATAGGCCAGGTTTTATGAAGCTTCACTTCTCCGAATATTCTACATCTGCACGTTCAGCAGATTGCCGATCTTGTAGACCACATCGTCTGTATCCGCATTGATATTCGCCGCCTCATTAATGCTGGAGATGCTCTCCAGCGCCTTGATATTCGCATTATAGCCGATGGTGTAGACTGGAATTTTGTAGGTCTCAATGAGGCTCCGGATATCATCCAGCGAATGGCCTTCATTGGTCTCTCCGTCACTTAGAACGAAGATCAGCGGCTTCATGCCGGGATTGGCGGCGATTTGGTCCTGGAGCATTTTCATCGCCACAATCATTCCGTCAAAAGTAGCGGTGCCTCCGGCAGCCTGCAGGCTGTTAATCGCGCCGACGAACATCGATTGCTGATTGGTATCGTATTTGGCAATTGGCAGGTTGATCGTCACTTCGCTGGAGTAGGATACAAAGCCTATGCTGTTGTCCTTTCCCAGAAACTTCTGGCCCTTAAGCAGCGACTCCTTCATTTGGTTCAGCGGTTCCCCGGCCATGCTTCCCGATACATCGGCTACAAATACAGCCGCAATCGGCTTGCTGCCATCCTTTTTCTCCTTCCAGAGCTTCTGGGCGGAGGAAAGGATGCTGCCTTCAACCGGGGCCATTTCCGAGACATAATCATCCAGGCCGTTGAAGCCTTTATCCGCAGCCAGCTTCTGATTGGAGGCTTGCTCCGTGAATTCGGCGAACGCCTTGATAATGTCCACCTTCTCTTTGGGCAAATTCCCCAGCGCGTAGAGCGGACTGTCATGCCGTACCCCAAACGGCGTAAACACATAGCCGCTCTTCAGATCCGCCGCATTGACAAAGGTCTGATATTCCAGAACAAAAGCATCCAGTGCGCCGGTCTTGGCCGCATCCCGCATTTGCAGGGTGGTTGAAGCAATGAACGGAACATTTGCCTGGAAACGCTCAAAGCCCTGAACCGCCTTGTCGCTGAGCAGATCCGAGCTGTCAAAGGTGCCAAGTGCGGTTACCAGGAAATTCAGTCCTGTGGAGCTGGCGAACGGGTCGGTGTAGCCCATGGACAGCTCGTTGCCTGCGATGGCGTCCGTAATAGTTTTGACATTCAGCGAGCCATACTTGCCGACCAGCTCATCATATTTCTTCTTGCCTGTCACCACCCCGGCCACATTCCCGGTCAGACGCTTCGAGATAAGCTCGGCAGGTGTGCCGTTCGCCTTGACCATTTCACCCCACAGCTCGTTGGAAGGGGTAAAAGCATCAGGAATGTACCTGCCGGACCTTATGTAGTCGGCAGCCGTGCCTGAGGCGATGTTGCGGATTTTGACCGAGGCCTGCTTGCCGCCGACCATCGGCTTGGCATCATTGAAGGCCGTTGCCACTTCGTTCAGCCAGCCGTCATTTCCCGTGCCGGATTTCTCGGTGGATGAGAAGATCTCCACGAAGCTCTCCGTTGTATTTTCCACGGAAATCGGGAACTTGGAGATGTCGGGCAGCGACTCGCCGATATCTGCCGGGTCCAGGTCGATCTGGCCTTTTACCGTTTCTGCCACTGTTACATTAATATCGTTGTATAGTTTGTTCAGCCTCTTACCGGCATCTTCCGCCGAGATTTCCTTATCGGATTTGCCCAGATTGGCGGTCAGTGTGATCCCGAAATAGACCAGAGCAAATACGGCTGCTGCAATCACCACGAGTATGGTCAGTTTTTTGCCTTTTCCGGCCATGTGCATCTTCCTTTCTAATTCTGGTAGAGCTTCGTCTGCCCGATCAGGGCGCTCAGCTCTTTCATGCAGGGCATTTCTTCAACTGCTGTGTAATCCGTGCTGTCCAGCAGGGAAATCTCCAGCAGCAGCTGGTCCAGTTTGAGCAGAATTTCTTCATTGGCCCCCAGATAGCCGGTTACATGGGAAAAATATTCATTGTACAGCTCGGTTTTTCTCTGCACAAGTGTATCGGAGAAGGGCTTCGGCTTCTGCCGGTTGGTGAACAGGGTGAATTCCGACGCATCGAATACGCTAAGCTTGTTCAGAATCCCTCTAACGTTCAGATAAAAAAGCTTCTCGACTTCACCAATCACTGCCTGAAACTTCCGGTAGCTTAATTCGGTGGGCTCAAACCGCTCTCCCAGCACTTTCAGCAGGGTCGATTTCTTCTTATCAAGCCGCTCCAGCTGATCCAGGGCAAGCAGGACGTCATCCCTCAGCGCCTTCACATTCCGGTAGCGGCTCAGCCCGGTGATATAGTCCTCCCGGGTTTCCAAATGTCGGGCAGAAGGAACAGCGGGTGCTTTGAAGAGAAGTGTATAGCTCCCGTACAGCACGACAAGCAGACTAATAATCAGCAAGGTTACGCCTGCAGCGGTCTCAATGGCACTTCCGCCGGCAATCTCCAGGCCCAGCAGCCCGGGGGATAACACGACAATATTCAGCAAGGCTGTTCCGGCAATAAGTCCTAACAGCTTAACGGGTCCATAACGATTCAGGATTTACACCTCCTCTGAGCGTATATTTTGACGGGGAGCCTTTGGATTCATTTTATCAGAGAAGATCGGGTTTAGCTCCGAATTATTGCCCGATATGGGGGAGGGAGGCGGAAAATAAGGTTAATAATATGTTTTGTTACGTGAATCAAATCTGACATGTTTCAAAAATAACAGAGCTTACTGAGGAAATCAGATTACAGAGTGTATGGGTTGAGCTGATAGCGGCCGATATTTTCAGGAAAAATACGGGGTGAAATAAAGGATGGCCGGCTGGATTCCAGCTTCCACAAATTTAAAGAATTATGGGTTGACATCAGCTTACTTGCCATGTAACATATGAACAGTCGTCATGCATATAATTACATACCGTTCTCGTATAGCCTCGCAGCCGATTGGCATCTACAGGGCGAGGGTTTCTACAGGAAGCCTACTCTTCCTAACTACGATGACAAGGATCATTTTTCAGGGTCCTTGTCCCCGCAGTTAGGTTTTTTTGCGTGTCACGGCTTATTCGGAAGATTCAGGAGGATATGCAACATGAAAGATTTCAAGTATTTAATATCCGTGCTGGTGGGAGCCATGAGCTACGGAATTTTATCCACAATAGTTGTACTGGCTTACGGAGAAGGGTATCAGCTCGGTGAAGTGGTTGGCACGCAGCTGTTGACCGGCTGCATCCTTGCCTGGCTGCTGGCGCTGTATACAAAGGTCAGACAGACGCGCAAACTGCGCAGCGAAGGCATTTCACCCGCTGCAGCGCGGAAGGCATCGCCAGCACTTACGTGGAAGCAGAGGCTGCTGCTGATGCTGGCGGGAGCGCCTACGGTGGTAACGGGTCTGGTCTACTACCAGTCACTGCGTTACATTCCGGCTTCGCTGGCCATCATTCTGCTGTTCCAGTTCACCTGGATCAGCGTGCTGGTTCAGGCGGTCAGCAAGCGCCAGCGTCCCGACAAGGTAACGCTGCTGACATTGCTGCTGCTGTTCGGCGGCACATTGCTTGCCGCAGGAATCATGGACCAGGGCGCAGCGCATTTCAACGTTCTGGGGCTCACGCTGGGCCTGCTGTCCGCAGTAAGCTATTCCATGTTCATTATCTTCAGCGGCAAAGCCGTTCCCTCGGCACATCCCGCATACCGCAGTGCATGGATGGTTACCGGCGGTCTGCTGCTGCTGTTCGTTCTTTTCCCGCCATACTTTCTGTTTAACGGCCTTTTGTGGGGACAGCTGCTGCTGTTCGGATTTCTATTGGGCTTGTTCGGGGCTTTTATTCCCCCGGTATTGTTTGCGGTTGGTGTCCCGCATATTGGGGGCGGAATGGCAGGCATTCTCGGTGCGGCCGAGCTGCCGGTTGCCGTGCTGCTGTCCTCGTTCGTATTGCATGAGCGGGTAAGCGGACTGCAGTGGACCGGAGTTGTGCTGGTGCTGCTGGGCATCGTGCTTCCCGGGCTGTACAAGCTGCGGTGGCGGATAGCCGACACCGCGGCCTCACGGATATAGTCTGCATTACTCAGGCAGAGTGTCCTTTTGCCGTTCAACTGGATTAACAGCGCGTGCCGGGCTCCGCCCGGTGCGCGCTGTTTGCTGTGTGCGTGGAGTTCAGCCCTCCGCCGTTCTTACTCCAAGCCGGCTTTATATAGCTTGAACCTGTAAATGATCTGCTCCGCAGAAGCCTGGCTGCAAGGGTCTCCCGGGAGCAGCCAGTGTGGAGTGCATAGCGCACAGCTGTATGTTTCGTGAATTGCAGCCCCCTCACAATACGAAGATCGTCCAAATTATTTGCGGATAAAATCCATGTTCAAATATCACGGATGAAACTATGATTATACCGATAATGATTATCATTATTAATAAGATCTGGGGTGGGGTAGTAGGCGATGATGAAAAGATTAAAGAGTTTGGTGCTAGCCAGTGTAATGGTATTGGGAATCGGATCTGCCGTAAGCGCTGGTGCGGCGCCTGTAAGCGTAGCGAAAGCAACGGCTACGCAGAAGATTACCTATAAAGGAAAGGTCTATACGGTTCCTGCAAAGACCGATAACATTGTCATTGTCGGCGCACTGGAGGCTTTTGAAGACGCATTGGTGCTGAATTTCAAACCAAAGGGGGCTCCTACTGTCGGAGGGGAGTTTCCGGCCATGTTCTCCAAAATTACGAGCGGCGTTAAGCCCATCGGCGAGAAAATGGAGCCAAATCTGGAGACCATATTGAAGCTCAAACCGGCTGTTATCCTCAGCAGCACCAAATTCCCGGCAGAGACAAATGAGAAGCTGGCGAAAATAGCCACTACAATTCCTGTATCCCATATCTCAACGGATTGGATGAACAACCTGAAGCTGCTGGCGGCCCTTACCGGCAAGCAGACGGAATCGACACAAGCGATTCTGAAATACCAGAGTGAATTAAAAGCAGCCAAGGCGAAGCTTGCTCCGAAGTTCAAGGACAAGAAGGTCGTGGCGGTCCGCATCCGTGTAGGCAATCTGTTCATCTATCCGCAGGATGTCTTCTTCAACCGGTCCCTGTACGCAGATCTTGGTGCAGCTGTACCTGGTGAAGTGCTGAAAGCAAAAGCGCAGCAGAATATTTCGCTGGAGGCCTTTGCGGCGATGAACCCGGATTACCTGTTTGTCCAGTTCTCGGCAGATGAGAATACGGATAATCCGAAGGCGCTGGAAGAGCTGCAGAAAAATCCGATCTGGAAGAATCTGAAGGCGGTCAAGAGCGGCAATGTGTATGTCAATATTGTAGATCCGCTGGCCCAAGGCGGAACGGCATACAGCAAGTTCTCATTCCTGGAGGCCTTGATGAAAACCAAGCTGTATACAGGGAAGTAAGAATACCGAGAATAATAAGGGAGCTGCAAGCCGGCTCTCTTTTTTTGAAATATAGAATTTATATGCTTGGCACAGGCACCCAAACTCTTGGGTGTCTTATTTTGTGGTATGCATTCATTTTTCGTAACCATCCAGGTCCTTAGCCGTATAAAAATAAAACCATCATCCGAATTGCTTCCTCAGGATGAAATGCACCGATGATAAACAAATAAGAAATTGAGGTTGTGCATCGTATGAATGAAAAATTTAGAAATCATGCCAGCACCAGCTATCGCATGGCAGAGCAGAAGGCAGCCCTGTATTTTTCATCCCTCTATGATCAAGTCATGGACAAATCCTATGTGGCTGCTCTTACAGAGGATATCCAAAAATGGAAGAGAAAGCATGTCCGTCGCTTTCCGTGGGCAGCTTTTATATCGAAGGGGAACAGCAAGCCGGATACCCGTGATTATTACAGATATATTCAATGGCTGAGTAACAGTGGTAAATTGGATGAATATCTGAGCCGGAGTGTCTCTTATATTTATATGAGGGATCTGGGCAAGGCTGTGGATTCTCCTGTCACACAGGCCCGCATTCAGCGTGCGGCTGCGGACTTGAAGAAATATCTGCTTCAGTCCATCAGCGCTGATAAACCGGATCAGCCGGAGTCTATGAATCTGGCAGGGGTGTACCGCTGGGCCCAAAAGGAAGGCATAGAAGCCGCCGCAATCTGGGTATTCAACAAGCTGAGGTCTGTTGCAGCGAACATTCCCGAGGGAATGAATGCGGAGCATGCCCAGCGTAAGCTGATCAAGATTATAGCCGGTGTTGTTCTGCATGTAATGGAAGAAATGGGCGACGGAGTTCCACCGGCGGAACGGTCGGTCAGACTGGACGAAGCGATCAGACTTGGTTACTCCTATGGCCTAACCTATCCTTTTATTGATGATCTGCTTGATTCACAGGTGTTGAACTTTCAAGAAAAAGAACAATATTCCGGTATGATACGCACAGCGCTGCTCACTGGAACTGCGCCTGAGCTTGGCGAATGGCAGGGGGACAACAGACGGCTGATTCATTATATACATTCGGAGCTCTCGGAGGCCTTTGAGTATATTAAGGAGCATCAGGAGCCTGACACCAGGCAGACGTTTTTCGGGCAGTCCTATATCTTTTTTCAAGCTCAGGATATCGACCGGATTAAGGTTTTGTCGCGAGCTGATTATACCAATGAAGAGCTGTATCTCCCCGTTATTTTGAAGTCTTCTTCGTCCCGGCTGATTGCCCGTTCCATCATTAGCGCTCCTGAGGATGAGGGGTTTGAGCAGCGGACCTTCTTTTTTGGCATCTATAATCAGCTTGCCGATGATTTTGCGGATATGGCCGACGATATGAAGGACGGGGCGGTAACGCCATATACCTATTATTTGCAGCATCGGGACCAAAGGCCGGATCTTATCAATCCCTTTGAGCTGTACTGGGCGGTCATTTTCCATCTGATCCATAACGTGTATGATGCGAGTCCCAAGGCCCGAGAGGTGATGCTTGACCGTGCAGTAAACGGGCTTAAGCGGTATAGAGAACGTGCAGGGGCGGATAAATATAATGAAGCAATGAAGATTTTTGCATCCGGCAATCCGGAATTCAACCTTCTCATCCAGACAATGGTGCGCAAAGCCGGCGATGTGGATTTCTTCGACAAGCTGCTCCGGGACCGGATGATCTTCCAGTTGAAGAATGATGCCAAGGAAAAGGAAGATTTTTTTAACACATTGAAAAATGTCCGCGCTCAAATTAATAGCCAATTGAAATTTATCAAGCCACAGGGAATTCCGGCAATGAAGGAACAGCTTATTGATGCTGCAAATTACAGCCTCGAAGGGGATGCGAAGCGCGTGCGTCCGATCCTGGCCTGGGTTATGGGCGTCAATGGCTATGGCTTGGAGGCAGCCTCAATCGTGCCGCTTCTGCGGTCCCTGGAGTATATGCATACCGCTTCGCTGATCTTTGATGACCTTCCCTCCCAGGATAATGCATCTACCCGCAGAGGCCGTCAGACCTTGCATGAGATTCACAGCAGCGCCATAGCAGAATTAACCGGTCTGTATCTGATTCAGAAGGCCATTGGGGAACAGGCGTCTCTCAACCGGTTCAATGCCGAAACCGTCCTTGCCTTGATGCGTTACTCGGCCCAAAAGGCAGAAGAGATGTGCATGGGGCAGGCTATGGATTTGGATTCAAAAGGAAAGGCGCTCACGCTTGAGCAGCTGAATATGGTTTGTTTTTACAAAACAGGATTGGGGTTTGAGGCCTGCCTGGTTATGCCGGCCATGCTGGCACAGGCCAGTGAGGCGGAAATTCATGCGCTCAAGAAGTTCGCTTATCATCTGGGGATTGCTTTTCAAATCAGAGATGATCTGCTGGATGTGGAGGGAGACACGGAGGTGCTCGGAAAACCGGTTGGCCAGGATGCGGATAATAACCATTCGAATTTCGTATCCGTTCTGGGTCTGGATGGTGCCGGTAAAGCGATGTGGGAACATTATTGCCTCGCCATGGAAGCCGAGAGAGAGGTGCCCCGCAATATCACTTTTCTGAAGCATTTAATGAATTATGTGGTAAGCAGGGACCGTTAACAGTCATTATATGTTGAATTTACAGCTCCATCTGGTGACAGCCTGCGGTGGAAGGCACTGCGGTCAACGGTCAAATAGTCTGCCAGATCACTCCTGCTGAACGGAATTTCGAAATATGGCGAATTGTTTTTTTGCTTGGAGCTGTAAATATCCATGTCAGACAGGGAAACGCCATGAAGCTTCCTTTTGACGATAACAGCTTTGATGCAGTACTCAACGAGTCTATGCTGACGATGCTGAACCAGAGTGCAAAGGAAAAGGCGGTGGCCGAATATTTCCGTGTTCTTAAAAAAATTAATTACCCCATCTTCCGTGCCTGAGAGAAGAAGAGGAGACAAAAAGCCCGCGTGGACGCGGCCGGCTATCGTAACAATTTTGTCTTTTTCATGTCCGTAAACTTTACAATCAGCATCTGAATAGATATAATTTAATTATAACTTTTAAGGGTTTGAAACAACAGAAAGGGGCCTAACGCCAGTAGGCTCCTTTTGTATTTCTTGCCCATGTTAACAGGAGGGCGAAGGTCATTCACAAGGAAAAGATTATGGTATGTGTTCATTATGGTCCGCACGGGGAGCGTTTAATCCGGCGTGGTGTCCAGCTATCGGAGATGATCGGGGCGCCGCTATATGTGCTCAATGTGGATAGTTCGGACAGTGATGAATATAACCAGAGCAAAGAAATGTTTATGGCGGTCTGGAAGCGTCTGGCCGAGGAAGCCGGGGCAGAGTTTATGGTCCGCAAACGCCGGGGACGCAAGACAACGGACGTAATTGTTGAAGCAGCAGAAGAAAAAGAAGTCACTCAGATCATTATCGGGCAATCGGCCCAAACGCTGTGGCAGGAACTGACCAAGCGCAACTTTGTCAATGAGCTTATCAGCAAAATGAAGATGATGGATCTGCATGTTGTTGCTGTTCAACGGATGCGCGCCGGTCTTGAAGAATCGCATGAAGAAGGCGTAATCTCCTATCTGGTGAAGAAGGGGGACGTCTACCAGCTCAGCGATGAACCGGAAGGCAACGATTCAATCAAAGGAAAATATTTTCACGAATTGCATACGGAATTTGAGAATGGCTTGTTCAGAATTGAGCAAGATGGTAAGGCAAGATATCTGCATATCTGCGAAGGGACACTGACCGATCCTTTATAATCGGCTTTGTCTTCCGGAAGTAAGTACCAATGTTCACAACTTGAAAAGTAGAGTGAAAAGGAGGCTTGCCTTTGCTTCATATAACCGTACTTGTTCCGTTTCTTCTGGCCCTGATGACAGCACTTCTACGCGGGAGGATGCGCAAGCTCCATAGAGGATGGCTTGTACTTGCCGCACCGCTGGTGTTGTTCATTTATTTCTTGAGCCGGATTCCGGTTATCAAGGGAGGGGAGTCCGGATATGAGACTGTATCATGGATTCCGTCCCTTGGTATTGATCTGGTGTTCCATCTGGATGGATTAAGCTTGCTGTTCGCATTATTAATTACGGGAATGGGTACGCTTGTAATCATTTATTCCATTTTTTATCTGGACAAACGCAAGGAAGAGCTGACCCCGTTTTATGTGTATCTCCTGTTATTTATGGGGGCGATGCTTGGGGCAGTGCTGTCCGACAACCTGATGGTCTTGTACGGATTCTGGGAGATGACGAGTGTATCGTCATTCCTGTTGATCGCTTACTGGCACCGAAGACAGAAGTCACGCTACGGCGCACTAAAGTCGATGCTGATTACGGTCTTCGGCGGTCTGGCGATGTTCGCAGGCTTCCTGATGCTGTATGTGATGACAGGTACCTTCAGCATCCGCGAGATCTGGAGCCAGGCCGGTGATATTAGCGGACACTCGCTGTTCATTCCGTCGCTGCTTCTGGTATTGCTTGGCGCCTTCACCAAATCGGCCCAGTTCCCTTTTCATATCTGGCTGCCGGATGCAATGGAAGCACCAACTCCGGTCAGTGCTTATCTGCACTCGGCGACTATGGTCAAAGCTGGTCTATATTTGGTCGCGCGTTTCAGCCCGGTCTTCGCGGGGCAACATGAGTGGTTTTGGATTGTGTCGGGCGTCGGCCTGATCACCTTGATCTATGGATCGATCCAGGCGATGAAGCAGACGGACCTGAAGGCTCTGTTAGCCTATTCTACAATCAGTCAGCTGGGACTGATTATGGGATTGCTTGGAATGGGGTCAGCGGCTTCGTTTTACACGGGTGAAGAGGCTGTTTTCTTCACCGCCGCAACCACGGCGGCCCTCTTCCATTTGATTAATCATGCCATATTCAAAGGTTCGCTGTTTATGGTGGTCGGGATTGTCGACCATGAGACCAATACCCGCGATCTGCGCAAGCTGGGAGGTCTGGTATCTCTGATGCCGGTGACCTTCACAGTGGCGATGATTGGCAGCTTTTCCATGGCAGGGCTGCCGCCGTTCGCCGGATTCTTGAGCAAGGAAATGTTCTTTACGGCTGTTCTGAATATCAGGGAGCTGGATATCCTTAACATTCAATCGTTTTTCACAATCTTTCCGGTTCTGGCCTGGATTGCGAGCGTATTTACCTTTACCTACAGTATGATTATGGTCTTCCATACCTTCTTCGGCAAATACCAGCCGGAGAAGCTGGATAAGAAACCGCACGAGGCGTCGTTTGGGCTTCTGCTTCCTCCTGTCCTCCTGGCACTGCTGGCCGTTGTGATTGGCTTATTCCCGAACATGCTGTCCAAGACACTGATTGTTCCGGGGATGAGTGCCATTCATCCGCAGCTGGCGGCAAGCTCCCCCTTTTATGTGAACATTTATTTCTGGCATGGCTTCACAACCGAAATCTGGATGACTCTTGGTGTTGTAATACTTGGGATAATCGTTTACCGTCTATACGGCCGCCTGAGTCTCGTTGATAAAGAGTGGGGTGGAGGATACACTCTAAACCAAGTCTATGACGGCAGCATCCGGCTGGTAGAACGGTCGTCCCGTTCGTTGACCGGACTGTATATGACAGGCTCCATGCGTCATTATCTTATGTACATCTTTACATTGCTCATTGTTGCAGTAGGCGGATCAATGCTGTACACGGAAGGAATTACGTTTGGCCAAGGGGAATATGCCCCGATCTCCTTCTTTGAGGTGGTTGCAGTACTGGTCATGCTGGCCGGTGCGCTCGCCATTCCGTTTGCAAAATCCAGAATTTCGGCGATTCTGTTGACGGGAATGGTTGGATATATGGTGACGCTGCTCTTTATCCTGTTCCGGGCGCCCGACCTGGCGCTTACGCAAATGATCGTCGAAGTCGTGTCGGTCACGCTGTTCCTGCTCTGTTTCCGGCATTTGCCCAGACTCACACGCGAGAAGGTCAAATTCCGGTTGAAGCTGCCGAAGCTGATAATTTCCATCGGGTTCGGTGTAATAATGATGCTTGTAGCACTGGCGGCTCTTGGCAGCAGCCCGTTCGAGTCCATTTCAAGCTACTACGTGGAGAACAGCTATACTCTGGGCGGCGGCAAAAACATTGTTAATGTGCTGCTTGTTGATTTCCGCGGCTTTGATACCATGTTTGAGATCACGGTGCTTGGACTTGTCTCACTGGCCATTTATTCCATGATTAAGCTGCAGCTTGAACCGGACAGTAAACCCGCTCTGGTGAAGAGTGGGCTTGACGGGAACAAGCCGCGCTTTGCCCGCAGCAACGATGTGCTGCTGCAGTCGGTGGCCAAAGTGGCATTCGTGATCATCATTACATTCTCGCTGTACTTATTCTTTGCCGGTCATAACAATCCGGGGGGCGGCTTTATAGGGGCGCTGATGGCTGCTGCGGCGCTCGTGCTGCTCTCGATTGCGTTCGGTGCGGAGTTTGTGGAGAAGGTACTGCCTGTCGATTACCGTAAATTAATTGCGGCCGGGATTTCAATAGCATTTCTCACAGGGGCAGGCTCCTTTGTGTTCGATGTTCCCTTCCTTACCCAGGCCTTTGGATATTTCGAACTGCCGATTATGGGCAAAACGGAACTTACCACAGCGATGCTGTTCGATCTGGGAGTATACCTGTCGGTTATCGGTGTCACCATGAATATTATTTTTACGATCGGGAGGGATAGCTGATGGAACTCCTTATTGTCCTGGCGATCGGTGTCTTATTTACTGTTGGTGTGTATCTGGTCCTCTCCAAAAGCCTGCTCCGCATCCTTCTGGGGACGACGCTGCTGACTCACGGCGTTCATCTGCTGCTGCTGACCATGGCGGGCCTTAAGACTGGCGCTTCCCCGCTGCTTGGCGAGAAAGCGGACGCTTATGTCGATCCGCTGCCCCAGGCGCTTATTCTCACTTCGATTGTAATCAGCTTTGGGGTTTCAGCATTCTTCATTGTACTGGCCTACCGGGCATACCGCTCGGCAGGGATGGATGATGTGGAAGGAAGCAAGGGGGAGAGAGAATGAACAACCTGCTGGTGCTGCCTCTGCTCATTCCGGCATTTACGGCGGTCATATTGATTTTTCTGAAAGACAGGATTAACCTGCAGCGTATTATCAGTGCAGTCAGTGTATTTATGAATATTGCTGTTGCGGTAGTCATTGTATATCAGGTAAGTACGAATGGGATTCAAACGCTGTATATGGGGGGATGGATGCCCCCTTATGGCATCGTCTTTGTTGCTGATATGTTTGCGGCGCTGCTGGTATTGACGACGTCGGTTGTAGGCGCAGCCTGCCTGTTCTATTCCTTCGCGAGTATCGGTGAACAGCGGGAGCGGTTTTACTTCTATACGTTTTTCCATTTCCTGCTGACCGGTGTGTTCGGGTCCTTTCTCACCGGAGACCTGTTTAACCTGTTCGTATGCTTCGAGGTACTGCTGGTCGCCTCATATGCTATGATTGTGCTGGGCGGGACCAAGGTCCAGCTGCGTGAGACGTTAAAATATATACTCGTCAATGTGATTTCCTCCAGCTTGTTTGTAGCGGCAATCGCCTATCTATATGCAGCGACAGGTACGCTTAATATGGCTCATCTGGCAATGCGTGTGGCCGAGGCCGGGCAGGGCGGTGTTATGAATGTTATTGCAGTGCTGCTGCTGCTGGTATTCTCGCTCAAAGCCGGTCTGCTGCTGTTCTTCTGGCTCCCGGATTCATACAGTGCTCCGCCTTTGGCAGTAAGAGCATTGTTCGGGGCTTTGCTGACCAAGGTGGGGCTGTATGCCATCACGCGCACATTCTCGCTGATTTTTGTTCACGACCCGGGCCTGACGCATACGCTGATCGGCTGGATGGCCGGAGCAACGATGATTCTTGGTGCCGTCGGGGCGCTGGCTTACAATGATCTAAGCCGGATCTTTAATTATAATATTGTGATCAGTGTGGGCTTTATTGCTTTTGGCATATCGACCCTGACCCAGGATTCATTGAACGGGGTAGTATTCTATCTGATGCACGATATGATTGCCAAGGCGCTGCTGTTCTTCCTGGGCGGACTGATTATCGCAGCCTCCGGAACAGAGCAGCTGAGGCAGATGGGCGGTTTGATCCGCCGGTATCCATGGACGGGCTGGATGTTTTTTATCCTGACACTTGCGCTTGTAGGCGTACCGCCGCTTAGCGGCTTTGCCGGAAAAGTGATGATGGTCCGCAGCGGCTTCGGAGAGCAGCATGCCGCGCTTGCACTGATTGCGCTGGCTTCAAGCTTCGTCGTATTGTATTCGCTGATCAAAGTGTTCCAGCAGGTGTTCTGGGGAGGCGAGAAGAACGAAGTGGAAGTGCACCCTTTGCGTTACAAAGCGATGATGGCCCCGGCCGCTGTGCTGTTTACCCTCGTAATTCTGATGGGTGTCGGCGCCGAGACGGTGAACGGATATGTTCTTCAAGCCGGAGCTGTGCTGGCTGATCCGGCAGAATACATTAACGCTGTCATGAAGGAGTAGATGAAGATGGCCTTTCAAATATTATTGAATTTCATGATAGCGTTCTTGTGGATGTTCTTGAATAATGACTGGGCGGCATCCGGTTTCATCGTCGGATATCTTCTGGGTATCGCTGTTCTGTTCGGACTGCGGCGTTTCTTCGACGGACGTTTGTATCTTGGCAGGGGATGGGCCATTATTAAGCTGGCTGCCCTGCTGCTGCGTGAACTGGTCGTATCCAGTTATGTTGTGGTGAAGGCCGTGCTTAGGCCGAAGCTGGATATTCGTCCGGCCATTCTAATGTACACTACAGAGCTGAAGTCGGACTGGGAAGTGGCTGTGCTGATTACACTGCTATGCCTAACACCAGGGTCGGTGGTGCTGGAGGTTTCAAAAGATAACCGGACATTATATATTCACGCTATGGATATAAGGGATGCTGAACAGTTCAGAGACAATATCCGCAACACGTTCGAGCGTGCGATTCTGGAGGTGTCCCGCTCATGATTAACTTTATACTTATGCTGTCCATATCAATTATGGTAATCTCCATTGCTATTTGCGCCTGGAGGCTGGTCAAAGGGCCGTCGCTGCCTGACCGGGTCGCAGCGCTGGATACGATTGGAATCAACCTGCTTGCAATGGTGGCAGTCCTCTCGGTCTTGTTCAGAACACAAGCCTTTATAGAATATATTCTGCTCATCGGAATTCTCTCTTTTATCGGAACCATGGCGCTTGCCAGATATATCGAAAGGGGAGTGGTGTTTGAATATGGAAATGATCAAGACGGCAGCTGAACTGGTGTTCGCATTGCTTATTCTGACAGGTGCTCTGCTTAGTGCCGTCAGCTCTGTTGGACTGATCCGCCTGCCGGATGTATATCTGAGATCACATGCCGCAGCCAAAAGCGCCACGCTTGGAGTGTTATGTGTTCTCAGCGGGGCCTTTCTCTACTTTGCTTTTTTTCTCGATTTCATCAGTGTCAAGCTGCTGCTCGGAATCGTCTTCGTATTTATGACTTCGCCTCTGTCCGCCCACCTGACTGGCCGGGCGGCCTACCGGTCCGGAGTTCCGCTCTGGAACCGCCGTATTCAGGATGATCTGAAAGAGGTATTGGAGAAAGAAAGGATCAGGACAGATTCATCATCATAGGCTCATGACAACAGCAGGGATGTTTCCCAAGCCGTGCAGCGGCTTAAGGGACATCCCTGTTTTGTTGTAACGGACCCGAAGAGAACGGCTGGATACCATCCCGGGTGCGGGCGGAGCACCGCCGACTAAATCATGGCCGAAGCAGGCATGAAGGTGCAGGAACAATTGGGTCCGGCGGCGGCGGAGCAATTATTTTTCCTTTAAATTCTGAACGAATCATTCGAACCTATGCGGGCGGATACAAATGCTACAGCTCCGGCTTGCTGTATACTTACGAAGGCTTGAACAGCAGCGTTCGCAACTTCTATATCCTGGGAGCCCGTTCCCCCGCTCACGCCGATGCCGCCTGCGGTCTTGCCTTCTGCGGCGAACGGAATGCCTCCGCCCAGGATGGTAATCTTCCCTTGATGGGTTGTGTTGATCCCATAGGCATCACCTCCGGGTTGGGCAATCCGCGCCAGGTTGTCCGTCGGCATTTGCAGGGCTGCGCTCGTCCATGCCTTGCCCATGGAGACCTCAATATCGGCGATCCGGGCGTTGTCCATGCGGTGAAAGGCGATCAGATTTGCACCTTCATCGACGATTGCAATATCGCAGGAAAGCCCCAGTTCACGGGCTTTCTGTTCCGCGGCTGCAAGCAATTGTTTGGCTATTGCCAATGTAAGTTTGACCAACCTATTCGCTCCTTTGAGGTTTCAATGGATTCCGGGCCATTTATCAGGTGACGATGGAGCCTCCATTCACAAAAATAACCTGCCCTGACATGTATGAAGCATCGTCTGAAGCCAGCAGCACATAGGCAGGAGCCAGCTCGAACGGTTGTCCCGGGCGTTTCAAGGGTACCTCCGTGCCAAATGTGCTTACTTCTTCTGCGGTAAATGCGGAGGGGATCAACGGGGTCCAGGTCGGCCCGGGCGCCACCGCATTAACCCGAATGCCTTGATCGGCAAGCGAGAGGGCCAAAGAGCGGGTGAAGGAGACGATGGCTCCTTTGGTGGCCGTGTAATCAATCATGTTGCTCATTCCTGAAAAGGCTGTATCCGAGGTCGTATTAATGATGGAGCTTCCTGCAGGGAGATGGGGCAAAGCCGCCTTCGTCATATCAAAGAAGGAAATAATATTCGTCTGGAAGGTATTCATCAGTTGCTCTCTGCTAATATCCATAATGCTTTTTTGATGAAACTGCACACCGTGATTGTTGACCAGAACATCCAACTTTCCATAAGCTTTTATCGCAGCTTCCACTACAGAATGACAGTTTTCCTCTTGTCTTAAATCTACAGCAACCGGCAAACATTGCCGGCCCAGATTGTTGATCATTTGCTTCGTTTCGGCCGCATCCTGATGCTCATCCAGATAGGCGATGACCAGATCGGCACCCTCCTTGGCAAAAGCTATGGCGACAGCCCTGCCAATCCCGCTGTCCCCCCCTGTAACAATCGCTATCTTGTTTTTCAGCTTCCCGCTGCCTGTGTAGCCGGGATTTTGTGACAGCGGTCGAGGGTTCATCAAATATTCATACCCTGGATGCCGATTCTGATGCTGCGGCGGAAAGACGACCGGGACGTTGGTGCATTGCTGCTTCCAGCCGATATACGGATATATGAAATAAGGCATGCCTTGATCCTCCTCTTGGTATCAATATCACACTTTATTCCACTGGATTTGGGAATATGAAATATTTTTGTGGATAGGGGGAGGAGGCGCCGCAGCTGTTTTACAGGACAGCCCTGAAAGTTCCAGGCCGTTGTGTTTTTTATTTCAGTGTGATTTCTTTTTTTCAGTTGAGCTCTTGGCCCTGATCGTTTTTGAACTGGAAAACAACCTCGCCTGTTTCCGCAAAGCCCTTTACGATGCCGAGAGGCGTCTTCAGCTCGTGTGATATGTTGGCAATCTTACACCTGAAATCCTCGGTTCGATATTCTTGCCGTAGCATTAGTATTATTTTTCAGAAAATTCAGACAAATCATCATGTTTTTTATGCAAATATACTTATTTTCTGAAATAATCTAAATTTTTCAACTTATTTCGTCGATAGTAAACATTGAAACCATGTTCAACTGACAAATATGGTGAAAAAATATTCGGAGGTCATTAGAAGATGAACCAGGAAGAGCCAACCCAACTACATACGATAACAACTGCAAAGCAAGCACACCAACCTCCGAAGGAACGGTTGAAGGTACGCCAAGCTATAGCTAAAAAAGGGGGGAATTACAAGTGGTATAAATCTTTTATGGGAAAGATGATAACTGTGCTTTTGTTAGTGCTTCTCATCCCTAGCAGCTTAATAGGATTTGTTTCGTATGATAGTGCAAAGAGCGAAGTTAATAAACAAATTCAGATAGGCGTCAAGGCAAGTTTGAATATTGCCCAGAATACGATAGGTCAAATTTTCAATTCGGTTGTCAGAGAGCTCGACCAGACCGCATATTTTCTGGAGTCAGGTTCAGATCTGGATAATGCTGCGGCTTTGCAGAATCGGCTCAATTATTTACTTGAAACCATGTCATATCTTGAATCTGTTATAGTTGAGCAAGCGGACGGTAGCATGGTATCCGCACCGATTTCCACTGAAGGCAGTATAGTTTCGCTGGAACAAGAGTTAAATCAAAGCATCTCCGAAAACGCAAAGAAATATCAGATTTCGACGCCTGAAACAGACCCGCTGACCGGGAATCAGGTAGTCACTTTTACTCGTAAACTGGAAGGCAGCGGGAGTACATTGAAGTTCAGCGTCAGCACAAGTAAGATTTCCGAACTGATAAGCAACTTTAATATCGGTGAAAATGGGAGTTTGCTTATCCTTACTCCTGAGCGTGAAGTTGTTGCGGGCGCAGGTAATTTGTATACATATGGATTTGATCTAGGGTTCCCGTTCAAGGAAATCGAGCAGATTCCTGCAGACTTTACACCTGGCAAAGCTGACGATTTTTTTGCTTCGGAGATACAAACTGATGTTACAGGAGAAACAATCTATCTGAATGCGTTAAGCGCAATCGATCCGACAACCGGTTGGGAAATTAGCGCTTTGGTAGGCGCAGAAGATTATATTAACGCGGTTAAGCCAATTAAGATAGCTGTCTTATCTTATATCGCTGTAAGTTTTGTTTTTTCCTGTTTGCTTATAGTCTACCTTTGGAGAGCCTTCAAACGTCCTATTAAGAACCTGCAATCCAGTATCCAAACGATTCGTGAAGGTGATCTGACGGGAAGAGTAGCCTATAATAAGAAGGATGAGTTTGGATTATTGGCCTCCAATTTCAATCATATGACAATGTCTTTACAAAATATGGTGACGGCCGTTAAATCGGCTTCCGAGATGTTGGCAGCATCCGCTGATATCATTCAGAAGAGTACACAGGAGACGACTGAGTCTGTGAACCATGTTACTGAAATAGTTCAGGAAAATGCAGAGTATGCAGTTAGTGGTGCGGAAGCCGCTAAACAGGCGGCTAGTACAATTGATGAAATGGCCCGCGGCATTGTATCTGTCGCTGAATCTGCGGGAGTCATTGTGGAAGCTGCTTACAAGACAGGCGAACAGGTCAGTGTCGGCAATAATCATATTCAGGAAGTCGGTAATCAGATGAACAGAATTATGTCCGCCGTTGATGATTCTTCCGGAATTATGAACGAGCTGTCCATGCTCTCCGGCGAAGCGGGAAAGATGACAGTGGCAATTTCCGATATTTCCAGACAAACCAATTTGCTGTCCTTGAATGCCGCCATCGAGGCTTCACGTGCCGGCGAGAACGGGCGGGGGTTTGCGGTCGTTGCGTCTGAAGTTCGGAAATTGTCTGAGCAGTCAAACCAAACTGCTGTGCAGATCGGCAGCACCCTCAACCGAATGATCGAATTAATTCATCGTTCAAACCAAGCGCTGCAGGGGAATGTCCGTGAGCAGCTTAATCAGGGATTACAGGTTTCAACTGACGCAGCCGATGCTTTCAGCGGTATTGAACAGTCGACCACGCTCATTAATGGAATGATCCAAGATATATCTGCTTCAGCCGAGCAGATGTCAGCCAGTACGGAACAGGTTTCAGCTACGGTGTTTGAGCTTTCCAATATTTCCAAACGGACGGCGGACAGCGCTCAATCAACCTCGGCTTCAACTGAGGAGCAAATGGCCATGATGCTAGAAATCAATCACTCCACTCATGAACTGGCTGGAATTTCCGAAAGTTTACAGGAGCTGATCAAAAAATTCAAGGTCTGAAAGTACGGGCTTTAGCATTCGCATATTAATAGCTTAGAAAATTTCTCTTGTTGCTCTGTACGATTTGTACCCCGGCATAACTTCAGCACAAAGAGCCCGCGTCCTGCGCGGGCTCTTTGTAATTTATTCTTCCACCGTCGCCACCGGATTCTCGCTATATGAAATCCAGTCGCTCCAGCTCCTTACTCCCCCACGCCCCCGATTCTTGAATAGTTCCAACGAAAAAAAATGGGGGTTCGGAGCAGCGCGGCGGGAATGCCTCGGAAGACATGCCAACGCCCGTTTTCAACGACCTCCCTTGGCGCTTGGGCGGACTTGTGGAGCAAGAAGCCCGTGGAGGACGGGGCTGGAGCGGCAAGACGGTTTGAGTCGGGCAAGTCATCCACCCTGTGGCTAGGTCAAGCCGAACGGATCGCCAACAAAAGGCCAAGCGAAGTAAAGTAACACCCGAAGGGGGGACAAGTGTCCAACGCTGTTGCTTGCAAGCCATCGTAATTGAGAAACTATCGTATCCTTAATAAAGAGAAGTGCATCAAGCTTCTTCGATCTTAAGCCATGCTTCTAACTCAAAGATAGTATCTGCATAGCGTATAATGGAGTGTATCGTCCATCTATCCAATCAAAAACAAGATAGAATTGATCGTCTACTTCATGAATAGAATTTTCACTGAACACTTTAGCCGGTAGGGCAGGCACATAGCCTGCAGCAACATTGGCAATCCGTTCTGAGTCAATAAAGTTTTTCATGGCAGTAGGTCTGCGCATGATTTCTGGGTTTAGTGCTTTGACTACGTATCTCCCGAGAGTGGTTTTTAACGCATACATTCGGTGCATAAACCCGCCACTCACTGCTACAGGCGCTTCTACTATCTCTCCGAGCATTAAATAATTACATAGCTTTTCAAGCTGTACTATCTCGCTCAACTTTTGCAACTCCTTTTAGGCACCTCAACCCAAGTCCCCTCAAAATACACAGCAGTATCGTAACCTTTTAACCACGGCTATCTGAACAGTCGATCTGCATATCTAATTCACTTAATTTTTCATATTTTACAATCCACGACAACAGCAACACACAAACGTTTGACTTCCGCCGCAATCACCTTAAATCACCATTTTTGTTGACTTCATGTTGAATGAGTACTTATCGCTGTTGAGCCGTTGACTGATTTGATCAACCGCTTCATAAGTCGTAACTGCCGGCTTTCATTGTTTGCGTACAGCGGTGAGGACGTATGCTCGGTGGGCTGTACGATAAATAAAGAATCATACAAACAGGCGCTCGGTGCGGGGCTTCCTGAAAATGTTTACAGAGAGCGAGCGTTGACTCCTTGTTGACTTCGACGATCCCGAGCACGTAGCAAAGAAGTACATCGCTACATGAACGATGTACTCCGAGTCACATGCTGCTATGCCGTTTAAGCCTTTTCTTTGTCGCCAGTGGCTACAGGGTTTTGAGGGTACGAACTCCAATCGCTCCAGCTCCCCGCATACAGCCGGACATTCTTGAATCCGGCCTTCTCCAGCGCCAGCACATTGGGGCAGGCGGTTACGCCGGAGCCGCAGTAGACGATGATCTCAGCGTCTTGGTCCAGCTCGGAGAAATGCTCCTGCAACTCCTCAGCGCTCTTAAAGCTGCCGTCTGCGTGCTGCGTATCCTTCCAGAAGTAGTTGACCGCGCCCGGGATATGTCCGGCCTTCTTGTCCAGCGTTTCATTCTGCCCGCGATAGCGGTCATTCGCGCGGGAGTCGATCAGCACGGGAAGAGCAGAGGTCGAATCTGAATCCGAAGCCGGAGCATTTTCAACCGTCTGTCCGGATACCCGGCGAACCTCACCGACATCTGCCAGCATCTGCGGCTGCACATTTGCTGTAAATGAACTTGGCACCCGCACCGGCTGATGATCCGTCACCGGGAATTCCGCTGCTTTCCAGGCGCTGAACCCGCCTTCCAGAATGAATGCCTGCTCATGTCCGAGGTAGCGCAGCAGCCACCAAAGCCGCGCAGCATTCATGCCATTCTCGTCATCATAGGCCACGATGCGTGTATCGTTGCCAATTCCGAGCTTCGAGAGGCGTGCAGCAAGCGCCTGCGGGTCGGGCAAGGGATGGCGTCCGCCGTGTTCCCCTGCAGGACTGGACAGATCAAGTTCCAAATCGAGATAGACAGCACCCGGAATATGCTCTTGTTCATAGCTTTCCCGGCCAGCCTCAGGTTTACCGAGTGTAAACCGGCAGTCGACGATTGTCTGCTCCGGCTCATAGAGTCTTGCCAGCAGCCAGCGCATGGAAACGGTAGCGTCCATAAGTATCCCATCCTTTGCATATATCAATATGAAATTTATTATAGCGGAAAAATGGAAATCCGCATAACCGGCTGCATGAGATCCGGAAAGAGCCTGAAAGCCAGCAGGGCAAGGGAAAACTTTTTTAATGTATATAACTAAAAGTACATTACTTACAATATTATATTTAATGGTGTATAATGATTGTATTGAAATAAATGAACAGTCGCACTATAGTAGTGCAGAACTGATAAGAAAGGAAGAAGATGCACATGCATACCTTCAAGAAAAATGGATTGGAATTTGGCCTGTATACACTTGGGGACCATCTCCCGGACCCGGCCAGCGGAGAACGCATATCCGCTGGGCAAAGAATCCGGGAGATTATTGAGATGGCGCAGCTTGCCGAGCAGGCGGGGGTTGAATTTTTTAGTGTCGGAGAAAGCCACCAGTCTTATTTCGCTACCCAGGCCCATACCGTTATTCTCTCCGCTATTGCCCAAGCCACCAGACATATGAGAATCGGCAGTTCCTCGACCATCATCAGCACCTCGGACCCTGTACGGGTATATGAAGATTTCTCCACTGTTGATCTGATCTCCGGAGGGCGCGCGGAGATCATTGCCGGGCGTGCCTCCCGCATTGGCCTGTACAAATTGCTTGGCTATAATGTGGACGACTATGAGGAGCTGTTCGAGGAAAAGTTCGATTTGCTGCTCCAAATTAACCAGAATGAAACACTTAACTGGAAGGGGAAATTCCGTGCTCCTCTGGAGAACGCCCAGGTGATTCCGCGGCCCCAAAACGGCTCGCTGCCGATTTGGCGGGCGGTGGGCGGTACGCCGGCAAGCGCCATAAAGGCAGGCTATGCAGGCGTTCCGATGTTTTTGGCCCATTTGGGAGGTCCGGCCTCCAGCTTCAAACGCTCCATCGATGCCTACAGAGAAGCCGCCGCAAGCGGGGGCTTTGATCCGTCAGAGCTGCCTGTGGCGACCGCCGGATTCTTTTATGCCGCCGAAACGACCCAGCAGGCGCTGCAGGAATATTATCCCCATATTAATGAAGGGATGAAGCTGACGAACGGAAGGGGTTTTCCCAAGCAGCATTTTGCCCAGGGCTTGGACAAGAGAGATGTATTGAACGTTGGCAGTCCCCAGCAAATCATTGAGAAGCTGCTCTATCAGCATGAGCTGTTCGGGCACCAGCGCTATACGGCCCAGTTGGACTTTGGAGGGGTGCCTTTTGCAAAAATCATGAAAAATATCGAGCTGATTGGTACAGAAATTATTCCTGCACTGAAAAAATACACTAAGGAGGAAGTACAATGAAAGTGACTCTGCTGTCCGGTTCTGCGGTCGGTTCAAAAACCAGTACGGCTCTGCAGACAGCGGCTAAATATATTCAGGAGCAATTTGCAGGCGGCACTGTCCAGATCATAGACCTGAAAGATTACCATATCCAGTTCAGCGACGGGCGCAATTTCCTGGAATATGAAGGGGATACGGGTTATGTTGCAGGTGAACTGATGGATTCCGATGTAATTGTATTCGGCATGCCCGTATTTCAGGCATCTTTGCCGGGTACATTGAAAAATATATTCGACCTGCTGCCGCAGAATGCATTGCTCGGCAAAGTGGCCGGCATTGTGGTGACGGCGGGCTCTGCCAAGCATTATCTGGTGCCTGAGCAGCAATTGAAGCCCATCCTGTCCTATATGAAAGCGCAAATCGTGCAAACCTATGTATTTATAGAAGAAAAGGATTTTTACAAAAAAGAAATTGTAAATGACGATGTTATATTGCGTCTCCAGCGGCTGGCGGAGGACTTGAAAATCACCGCTGACACCTACCGGGAAATAAAAAGAATACAAGAAGCGGCATACGATTTCTAATTCATTCAATTAGCCGGATAGCCGGAAGCAAAGAGCACAAATAAGAGAGGGGCATAAGCCTACGGATACCCTTATAAGCCAGATTTGGCCGGAGTGGAACGGGAAGCTGAGCAAGCGGAGTGGAGGCTGGAATAATACTACTTATTTTGTTGAAAATGGAGCTCGACGTGCTGTGCTGCGGATCTATGATACGCACAGGGACAGAGGCAAAATCGAATTCGAGCATGCCGTGCTGCAAAAGCTGGGGGGAAGGTCTCTGCCATTCCAGGTGCCTGTGCCCATCCTCACCCCAACCGGAGAAACTCTGGTTCAGCTGGAGGAGGGGGCAGGCAAATTTGCCTGCTTGTTTCAATATATTGACGGCGATTCGCCCGCAGAAGAGGAATCCGGCTATTTCGAATCCTTCGGAGAGGCGGCAGGTACGTTGTCCCGTGTGCTGGCCGGCGTAAGTCCGGGCCTTGCTCCGGTGTACCGCCCTTATTATGAGCTGCGCCGGGCTTATCCGCTGTGCACCGGAGAAGTTATCCGGGAGCTGTGCCTCAACCCGCCTGTTCCTCTTACTGAACTGGGCCAGGAGCTGCAGCTGCTCTACAGGGCGCATGAAAATATCACGGCTTCACTGGCAGAATTGGAAGGGCTGCCGCACCAGCTGGTGCATGGTGATTTGAACGCTTCCAATCTGCTGGTGGAGACAAAGGATCACCGGCAAGTAGCCGCATTGCTTGACTTTGAGTTTTGCACCTCCGATGTGCGGGCAATGGAGCCGGCGGTTATTCTGTCCGGGCTGCTGGGGCATACGGATGAAAAGACGGCGGTCCGGGATTTTTGCCGGGGCTTCAGCCGCCGATTCCGTTTCACCGCAGCTGAAATCAAGGCCATTCCGGTGCTGATGCTGCTGAGAAAAGTTGATGTGTTCCTTCATTTTGCGACCCGCTATCTGGAAGGAACCGATGAAGCCTCTGTGCTGCAGGAGCAGGTGAAGCTGTTGTCCGTGGATTTAAATCAGCTCTCGGTGAGTACAGGGGCAATTATGCAGATTTTGCTGGAGGAACAAAACACTCGGGCGCAAACAGGCATTCTGACGGAACAGCTTTCCAATGCTGAACAATACATACCAGGCATTGATTGAACGCATTTGCTCCGGAGAGACGCCGCAGCAGTCCGCCAGAGCTGCCGGCAGGCTGAGTAACTTTTTCACAATAGCTTCCTAAGCAGAAGCAGAGGCGGGACACTGTCAGACTACGCCTTGCGCCAGCATGGTATCGGCGACCTTCAGGAATCCGGCGATATTGGCACCCGCCACCAGGTTTCCGGGCATTCCGTATTCCTCTGCCGCCCGGACAGCGCTGCGGTAAATGTTCTTCATAATCTGCCGCAGCCGTTCGTCCACCTCTTCAAAGGCCCAGGACAGCCGCATTCCGTTCTGGCTCATTTCCAGCCCAGACACGGCAACGCCGCCGGCATTGGCTGCCTTGGCTGGCGCGAACAGGATTCCATGCTCCAGAAAATAATTGACCGCCGGCAGTGTGGACGGCATGTTGGCGCCTTCTCCGACAGCCTTCACACCACCTGCTGCCAGAGTCCGCGCCGCTGCTTCATCCAGCTCGTTTTGCGTGGCGCAGGGCAATGCAATCTGGCAGGGGATGCTCCAGATGCCGGAGCAGCCTTCCGTATATACCGCATCGGAATGCACTTTGACATATTCACTGATCCGCAGCCGGTCCTGCTCCTTCAATCTCTTGACGGTATTCACATTAATGCCTTGCGGATCATGGATGTACCCGCCGGAATCGCTGCAGGCGACGACGAGTGCGCCGAGCTGCTGTGCTTTTTCCATGGCGTAAATAGAAACGTTCCCTGAACCGGAAACCACGACAGACTGCCCCTGAAAGTCCATTCCTTGCGCTGCCAGCATTTCCTGCACGAAATATACGAGCCCGTAGCCCGTGGCTTCTTTTCTCGCCAGGCTTCCGCCGTACAGCAAACCTTTGCCGGTTAGCACGCCTGCCTCATGCCCGCCTCGAATCCGTTTATATTGCCCGAACATATAGCCAATCTCGCGTGCGCCGACACCAATATCACCTGCAGGTATATCCGTACCCGGTCCAATATGGCGGTACAGCTCGGTCATGAAGCTCTGGGCGAAGGCCATAATTTCCCGGTCCGACTTGCCCTTGGGATCGAAATCTGCGCCTCCTTTGCCTCCTCCGATGGGCAGGCCGGTCAGGGCATTTTTGAATATCTGCTCAAAGCCCAGAAATTTGACAATGCCCGAGTAGACGGATGGATGGAAACGGATGCCGCCTTTATAAGGCCCAATGGCACTGTTGAACTGTATCCGGTAGCCGCGGTTGACACGGATTTGTCCGGAATCATCGCTCCAGGGAACACGGAAGGTAATGCTGCGCTCCGGTTCGACAAGCCGTTCCAGAATTGCATTCTCCTTATAATGGGGATTGTGCGCCAGCACGGGCACAAGGCAATCCAGAATTTCCTTGACAGCCTGATGGAACTCGCGTTCATGGGGATCGCGGCGCTTAACCTCTTCGTAAATTTGCTGCACATAGCCGGTAGCCAAAGCCAATGCCTCTGATGTAATGGCGGACACTAATATGAACACTCCCTGTCTGTGTAATGGATGCATATTAACCTATTATTTGTTAACTGTTAAGAATTTAAAATAATCTTACTAAAACCTAACATCGTTTTTCCAATCATTTCTTTTTTGATGGTCCATTAATCATTTCTATTAAACTCACAAGAGTTGTCATGTATTAGCGGGGAAAAAGTGTCGATGAGCTGTTCCGAGAGGTGTATGCGGAATGATGAGGCTGATGAAATACGATTTGGAGCGCAGACGTGAGCGGCTTCTTGCATTCTTTGTCTCCATGGTCATTGTCCGGATTGGGATATGGATTGAAGCGGCTCCATGGGGATCGCACCCGTCTCGCTGAATATGATTACGTATGGTATTTTGGCTGTACGCGGCTGATTTCTGCCATTATCAGCCATGACCGATATTTAAGATCCTATGCCAGACGGCTTTTGCCGTTGCCTGCTGTGCAGAGTGTGCTCTCGCCGCTGCTGCTCTGCTGGGTCCTGCTGCTGATCCAAAGGAGGATCGAAGAATAAGCATATATTGGTTCCGGTTGGCGTAAGCATGATCATGGGCTGCATGTTCGCTTTTGCGCAAGCAGAAACTGTGCTGCTGCTCCCCGCCGCTGAGAGCCGCTGATCAAGCGCATCCCCAAAAGACGTCCTCCTTGAGGAGGGCATCTCTGATGACGGAGGGACTATACTCATTGCGCTCTGCGCGAATTCGTCCAGAGCTCAAGCTCCCGGAGCAGCTGATCTTCTTCAGCTTCCTGTAAATCCAGGCGGATGCCGTATTGGAACTGTCCCAGTCCAAACATCCAGCCCCAACGCACGCTGCCTTCGAACTGAAGCTTGTCTTCCGCCAGCCGGAAATGGATAATCAGCTTCGTATCACCAGCGGTGAAGCGGAGGTTCAGCGAGGTGCGCACCTTGCAGCCGGAGCGGCTAAGGTCGAGCAGCACCCCTTCAGTCAGCTTTCCGGCACCGGGCCCGGAGTTGCCGGCTGGAAGTTCCAGCCAGCATTCGATTGGCTGATTCATCACATATCGGAACGGTTCTTTTCTGCTGGAGTCGTCCATGGTTACCTCCGCTGTTTTTTTTGCAATTATATCGAACTGCAATGATCACCACAATCTACTAAAGTGCTATTTTTAAAAGAAAAGATTTAAAATTTTTCTCTGCTTAATGAAAGGGAGACTCACTGCCGGGAGATAAGGCGGCAGGACTGAAAAAAGAATACCGGCAGCTCTCCATGGCTGAGACAGCGGTATTCCTGATTAGAATGGAAATATGTACAAATTCTCAGAGGAATTAATGAATGCATAGAGAAGCCAACCGTCTACTAACATCTTGGGTACTCGGATCGGCCCAGATCCTGTGACGAAGCAATATTTCTGCCCCAACAAAGAAGAAAGCGAACCTGTTCCAAGCTTGCAATTGTAAATGTTGCGCTCAGCGCTGGAGCAGGGTGCTTGTCCATTTAAACCTTAAACCTTTCACCATAGGTCTGGAGAACTATCCGGCGCACTATGAAGAAAGGTTTTATTTAATTCTGCCATAAGCCGGCACGGACACTTCTGATGAGGGCTAGCGCAGTCTTTTACGCGGTTTGGACCACCATTTAATCCATAGATAGCCTTCGTCGTCTCGGAAGAATTTGACTCCTATCCAATTTAGGGGTGTCCAGAGCTCTTTGAAATAATATGAAGGCATAGGCAATCAGACCCTCCTGAGTAGTGAATTGTAACTATATTACGGCAAAAATATGAAAATCACAAGTGTCGTTTGCTTAGTATTACCCAAAACATTCATTATTGCTTCTATAATACATGATGCTGCAAAAAACACCGGTCTAATCTATTAAAAACACATATCCATAGGGGACCGCACAGGCATTTCAACAGAATCCGCATTCTATATAGAGAAAGGATGTGAGGAGATGACGGAGAGTGAATTTATTGCCAAAATCGTGCCTTTTGCTGTTGCCGATATGAAGCAGAGCAATATTGCAGCTTCCTTGACGATTGCACAGGCAGCACTTGAATCCGGCTGGGGAAGCAGCGGACTGACGGTCAGGGCTAACAATCTGTTCGGAATCAAGGGCCGCGGGCCTGCCGGAAGCATCACCATCCAGACGACTGAATATCAGAACGGAAAAGCGGTACAGGTGTCTGCGGCTTTTCGTGCCTATAATAACTGGGGAGAATCCGTAGCCGACCACTCTGAGCTGATCCGGGAGGGTGTCTCGTGGAACCGCAACTTGTACAGCAAGGTCATCGGGGCGGGTGGCGCGGCCGCAGCACGGGAGATTGCTGCAGCCGGCTATGCCACTGATCCTAACTATGCCGCGAAGCTTATCCAAATTATGAATACTTATAATCTGTTTCAATATGATGAATTAAAGGAGGATGGGGAGATGTCGGCAGAGGATAAACAAAAGCTGGCCAGTCTGGAAGCGCAGCTTAAGGAGCTTCAGCAGCTCGTCAGCGGACTGGGCACAAGCAGAGATACGCTCAAGACCGGAGTTATGGAGCAGGGCCAGACCATCAAAAATGTGATAGACCGTCTGGCAGCCCTGGAAGGGCGGACAGCTATGAACGTGCCCGAGTGGGCTCAGCCTGCGGTCAATGCAGCGGTGGCAGCGGGACTGCTCGATACGCCTTCCGGGGGCAGCTATGATTTTTACAGAACGCTCACTGTGATGTACCGGGCAGGCCTGATTGCAGCCGAGAAGGAGGTGTGATGCACATGGTGAATGATGCACTGAACAATGTGCTGGCGTTTGCTTCCGTCCTGGCTGTCTTTGTCCTCGCGCTGGTTCAATTGGTCAAGACTACCGTGGTCCTTCCCCGCAATCTGGTTCCGGCCGTCGGACTGGTTATCGGCCTGTTTGTAGGCGCTGTAGCCTATCCGTTTACAGACATGAATCTGATTCTGCGCCTGTGGGCGGGCGGACTTGCAGGCCTGTCGGCAACCGGACTGTTCGAACTGGCGTTCAACAAGAGAGAAGGCTCAACAAAGGATTGATAGACATATCGCAAGTCTAACCGGGCCTATAGCCGCCGGCTGTAAGCTGGGCGAGCTTCACAGGCCGTCAGTACAAGCTGCCGCGGCGCTTATGAGAACTTATCTTAATCCTGTCACACCCTTGAAAAGGCGAGGCGGGATTTTTTTGCAAGCTGCAAATGCTGTATTTGAGCGGCGGGCACAAATGACTGCCTAAATTTAAACGGTTTAGCCCAATCTGCACGGGGCGAGGGTACATATTCTGTTGTGTAGTGACCATTTTGAAGGAGGTAATCTCATGGGAGCAGATTGCGGTTATGGCGGTAAAGAGGCCGGGGTTAAGGGAGGCTATCCTCCTGTAAGTCCTTTCGCCTCAACAGGTGCGATTCTGGTGCTTTACATCCTGCTTGTCATTATTTTGAGTGCATGCTTCTTCTAAGTTATAAGAACTGAGGCGTGATCTAAGCTGAAAAGCCAGGTCGCGCTTCTTTGCCTGGGTGGAATGGACAAGCCACTGGAATATATTTTCAACACGGATTGTTTTGCGCTAAAAGCCCCGTTCTCCTTGGGCATCATACCCAAATTCAACGGTCAGTCGCCAGGAGTTATTGCCGCGCTTTTCTATGCTGCCTTTCGCCATGATTATATGACCTCCCTAACTTCCCAAGTAGAATAAAAAATTTGATTCTGGTACAATCTATATATCAAGTTTGAAGGAGCGGAGCACATGGATAATGATTGGGTGCAGTTATTTCGGTCTGTTATTCGGGAAGAATTGGTACCTGTAAATGAGCGGTTGGATCGTACAGATGAACGGCTGGATGGTGTAAGCCAGCATCTTGGGAACATTGACCAGCGTCTGAACCGCATTGAGGCAGATCAGCACCTTATTAAGAGCGCTGTGCTGGAAACCAACGAACGTGTAATTAAAATAGAGACTATTCTAGAGAATCAGCACCGGATTATTGAACTGCTCTCGGCACGTTCCATTGAGCAGGAAGCCCAGCTTAAACGAATTAAATAGATGGCTCAGTCCGGCGCGGTCAGGTGTCGGATTTTTTTTGTTTTGTGATTTTTTTCAAGGCTGAAATTAGAGTATGCACTTTAAGGCACAGTCTGTTCGCTGAAGCCTTGTCGTGCGTACTTTTTTCATGTGCAGGATCGTGAGAATGAAGGGAATCAAGCTATCAGTCTTGAAAGGACGTTCGTCTCTTAGCAGAGCTGGTTTTGGCATTCATGAAAAATGGCATAAAAAATCGAGGCCCTATCTCTAGGGCCTCTTTCATGGGAGAGGAGAAACCGGACGAAGAGCTTATGGGGAAACGTAAGCCTGCTCCGCGGTTGTCTACGACATTTTGCGATGTCGATAGTTACATGATGTCCCTGAATGTCCAAACTTATACACGCCAGGCCAGAAAAGTTGTATAGATTACACTTGAGATCTGTGGCCTTGATGGCCGATAACCCTATAGGGGATTTATTGCATGGCTGCACTTTGTGCAATAGCTTCCGTTTTACGAAGGGTCTACCGGTCCTAATGCGACATGTACAGACAATCTTTTTATTTCAATAGACAATTGTGGTACTATAGGCTTGGACTAATGCCCTGAACGGCATAACAAACAGAGACATAAAAGCAGGTGGACGAGCGGTGAGAGTTGTATCGGGAAGTGCGAAGGGCAGACCCCTGAAGAGTGTTCCGGGCAGCGGAACGCGGCCTACAACCGACAAGGTTAAAGAAGCGATGTTCAGTATAATTGGACCTTATTTCGAGGGGGGCGCCGTGTTGGATTTGTTCGCCGGAACAGGCGGACTGGGAATTGAAGCCTTGAGCAGGGGAATGGACCAGGCTGTTTTTGTGGATATGGAGCAGAAGAGCATTGATACGGTGCGCGCTAATTTGAAGGCGGCCAAGGTGGAAGAACAGGCGGAGGTCTACCGCAATGATGCAGGGAGGGCGCTTAGTGCGCTGGAGAAGCGGGGGCGTTCGTTTGATCTTGTATTCCTGGACCCTCCCTACAGGCTGAAGCACGGGCATGAACTAATGCTGGCAATGGTTCAAAAGGGTCTGCTGCGGCAGGACGCGGTCATTGTGCTGGAGCATGAGTCAGGCTATGAATATCCGGAGGTAATTCCGGGATTCCATAGAACAAGGCAAGCGGTATACGGGGAGACAACCGTCTGCATTTATAAGTATGAAGCTTCTTCCCGAGAAGAACCCGGGAGCGGCAAGGAGGGTAATGATGAGTCAGCAGATTAGAAAAGAACGTGTCGCCATTTATCCGGGAACCTTTGACCCGGTAACAATGGGGCATATGGATATTATTCAGCGTGCAGCGAAACAGTTCGACAGGCTGATTGTTGCCGTCCTTAACAATTTAAGCAAAAATCCGTTGTTCTCCGTAGAAGAGCGCACCGATCTGCTGCGGCAGGCAACCGAAGATATTCCCAATGTGGAAATAGACAGCTTCCGTGATCTCTTGGTGAATTTACTCCGGCAAAAGAATGCCCAGGTAATCGTCCGCGGAATCCGTACGGTGACCGATTTTGAGTATGAGCTGCAGAATGCCTCCATTAATCATAACCTGGACCCTGAAGCGGAAACGATATTTATGATGACCAATCCGAAATATTCCTATCTAAGCTCAAGTGTAGTGAAGGAGATTGCCCATTTCGGCGGGAATGTCTCCGACTTTGTGACGCCTGAAGTAGAGCAGGCCATGAAGCTCAAATTCATGCGGATGGACGGCGGAGCGAAGCAATAACATAAACAGCCCCGGACAGGGCTAATAATAATAGCAGGATCAGGGACTGCAAGCCCAATAATTGGGGAAAAGAGCTCCAGACTGTTGCGGGGCTTAAGGTGTCTGCGGGCAGGTATTCCCCCGGGACTGCGGTCGCCGGCAGCGCAGCCGTGTGCAGATTCAGCAGCGGCTTCCACAATAGCAGAGTCAACAAAAAGGCATAGATGCCATGAAGCAGGCGGCTGCCGGCATAAGCCAGGAAACGCACTCCGGCCTGCTTAAGCACGGTCAGCGCCTGGAGCTGTCCGCACACACCGCTCCAGCCCAGGGCAGCCGACAGCAAGGCTGTGCTCAGCAGGCCTGTAGAATTGAAGGAAGGAAGTCCCGTTGCTTCTGTGCTAAGCGCGCGGGCTCCGAGATGAATCTCCAGCACACCGGCCGCAAGTGCCTGTGGCAGCTGCGGGAACATGGAAGCCGCTATATTAATCGCTACTGCGAACATGATCATATAGCCGCCGACGACCATCAGATTCTGGACGGCAGAACTTACGGATTCGCCGAGCAGTCTGCCGAAGCTGCGCCCATCCTCTATGCGGGCTTCGGCGGCGGCGCGGAGAACACGTTTGGGCAAGGAGGCTTTTTTGCCGTTCACCTCTGCAGGGGGAACCGGCTCCTGAACCCTGGAGCGTCTGCATATCAGGGCGGAGGTACAACCGGCGATGAGCCCGGCAAGCCAGTGAATGGCCAGCAAGGCATACCCTGACGCCGGATTGTGCAGAAAGGCTACTCCTACGACGACCAGTACGGTTACCGGACTGGCGTAATGAGCCAGCGAGGCCAGGCGTCCGGCTTCCTTGCCGGAAATGCGCCCCTGCTTGTGCAGCTGCATGACCGCGTCGGCTCCGGCCGGGAAGCCTGCAGTCATACCGAGCGCAAGCGTCCAGCCTCCGGTGCCCGGCAGGTGGAATATCCGTTTCATCAGCGGCTCCAGCAGCACGCCGAAGCCGTGTACAATTCCCGAGGCTGCAAGCATTTCCGACAGGATAAGAAAAGGCAGCAGTGCCGGGAAAACAAGGGTCCACCAGAGCTTAAGGCCCTGCATGGAAGCCGCGAACGAAGCTTCCGGCGCGGACACGATGGCAACGGCGAGCAGTATGGCTGCCGCTCCGCCAAGGTAGGGTGCGGCGCCCGCGGTTATCCGGTGTATTTTAATGTTATTCATTTTGCGCATCACCTCTTCATAACTTAGGACATAGGCTAAAGACTGTTATCAATTTATGCAGGGAAGACAACCATCATGCCACAGCGAAACGAGGGACGGGACAAGATTGTTCTAATGTACAGCCTGGAGCCGTGGGAAAGAAGGGAAAAGCAGTGAGGCAACTGAAACGCCGGGTAGGATTCCGTGCCACCGCCTACTTGTTCACATTTGTGGTTATTCTGTACGTTGCTGTATTTATGAATACGCCTTATATTGTCTATCAGCCGGGCAGCGCCTCCGAGGTAGCGCCGATGATTCAGGTCCGGAACGCCGATGCGGATGAAAAGGGCGCCTTCATGATGACCACGGTATCTGCAAGCTATGCCAATGTAGCGCTTCTGATCGCCTCTGTATTCAATTCCAATGCGGAGATTGTACTGAAGGAGACGCGGCTTGGGGATAAAACGGAGCAGGAATATGCGGCTGAGCAGGTCTATTATATGAACAGCTCGCAGTCCTATGCGGTACAGGCGGCTTACCGTGCAGCTGATATTCCCTATGAAGATGTTGTGGATTATCTGTATGTGTTCTCGGTGCCGGTGACCGGCAACCAGAACAAATTCAAGCCCGGAGACAAAATCATCAGTGTGGAGGGGCAGACCATACCCGATCCGGAGGCATTGTCCGCACTTTTGGCGGCAAGCAGGATTGGTGACCAGGTGGCTGTTGTGCTGGAGCGGGGCGGCAAGGAAGTCAGGGAAGACGTTAAGCTGGTTGAGGTCAAAAACCAGGAGAGCGGGACGGTAAAGCCCGGGCTGGGCGTCGTAATCGGAGCGGTGCAGAAGGTGAAGCCTGAGGCCGAAGGGAACACAGTCAGCTTTGTGGATACGGATGTCGGAGGCCCTTCTGCAGGGCTGATGTTCACCATGGAGATAGTTAACCAACTAACCCCGGGCGATCTGACCAAAGGCAGCCGGGTGGCCGGTACGGGTACGATTGATGCCGATGGGAACGTAGGCGCTATCGGCGGGGTCAAGCACAAGATTGTCGCGGCGGACCGGAAGGGGGCGGAGATTTTTTTCGTGCCGGTCAAAAACTATGAGGAAGCCAAATCCAAGGCCGACAAAATAGGCACGGACATGCAGCTTGTGCCGGTATCCACCCTTGCGGAAGCGCTGAAATACATGCAGGAGCTGCCGGTCAAACCCTGACCGGCGGCTCCAGGTAGTCCCCGTAAAGATCTGTGCGCGAAGGATTGCTGAATGCTCCGGCAAAAGCGGCTGCCGCCTGCAGATCCCTTTCAAGCAAAGGGTGGGAGAACCGGGCCGGATTTGTCACGACGGGCCATACGGCACTGTGCTTCATTTGCTTCAGCAGCTTACGCCCGCTTTCCCGGAAGCCGAGCACCCTGATGTAGCCCGGACCCCGGGCGAGCACTGCCGGCGCCATTTCTTCCTTGCTGTGATTCAGCAGCACATGGATCAGCAGGCGCTGGAGCCTGGTACGGGTATAGCGCTTGCTTTTCAGCGCTTCCAATAGTCCCGAGACGGTAAAGTCCGGCAGGGCCGGCATGATTCGAAGCAGCCGGTTTTCAAGGCCCTCGTTCATGTCCTGCAGGTGTTGCAGCTCCGAGGCTGTTCGGGTACTGAGCAGATGGCGGAGCTGCATCCGGAAGCTTTCCAGGTTCAGCGGTCCTTTGCCTGCCGCCTGCTCTCTTTCCAGGATGGATATGCTGTAATCCGGCATATATTCTGCCGGAGAGCCTCCCTTTTCGAGCAGCCGGCGGATTGCCGTGGCGCTGGCAATCCGCGACCCGCTCTGCAGCGGGTCGTGGAAGCCTGCGCCGGTGCGCGGCACCGTAAGAGGCCTGATCGCGCTGCCGAGCCGCCGCAGCGCGATCAGGTAGTGCAGGCCGAGGCTGTTGTTCGGCTGGCGCAGCAGCTCGGCGGCATCGAAGGTTCTCTCCCCTCCCGGGAGAGAACCTTCCCAGGCGGACGCCGCAGCTGCGGCGTATGCGGCCGGAAAGCCTGCACCGAGCGCCATGCGGCGGCGGATCCCGTCCTGGAGCGCGCCGCTCTCTTCGGCCAGGAACCCGGCCAGCGGCAGCAGCGTGCCCAAAGTGCCGGCTTCGGAGCCGAAGCACAAGCTGTCCACGACGCCGGTCGCTTCCAGCAGAGCTACCGCTCCGAAGGCGAACCACTCCGCCGGCTGGACGGCATATGCCACCGGCAGCTCAAGCACGAGGTCGGCGCCCATATGGAGCGCCATCTCCGTGCGGGCCTGCTTGCTCACCGCCGCCGGCTCGCCGCGCTGGGTGAACGGCCCGCTCATAATGACAATGGAGCGGTCCGCGCCCGACAGCTTCTTCGCTTCCGTGAAGTGGTGGACATGCCCGTTATGCAAAGGACTGTATTCTGCAATAATACCGACCGTAGCCATTTGGTTTCACTCCGATTCTGGACAATTAGTAATTTCATTAGTTATATAGAGTGAACTTAAGAATTCAACTTGCTGCACTGGCGGAATCCTTGTTTCCCATGGATTGGGTCAGTCAGTTGGCCATCATTCTTAAGTTCAGCTTATATATATCATAAATTGTCCGGCAGGATGAAACAATATAAAGGGAAAATGGTTGACAAAGCTCGGTAATAATAGGTATAATAAATTTTGTTTGTTTGGAGTGATACTTATGAAGATTCACTTTCGCAAATTGGCTAATGCCGACGAGTCCCTGCATATTCAGGAAACGCTGGATGTCAGTGAGCTTGTCAAGGGGCGAAAGGATATACTTGCTGTTGCGCCGCTCTCAGTGGACCTTAAAGCGCTGCCCGCGGGCACCGATAGTGTGAACGTGGTGGGGAAATTGAATGGAAATGTGGACATGTTATGCTCACGTTGCCTTACAGATGTCAACAGCCAATTGAACATTCCTTTTGCTGAGACCTTCAAATGGCTTAAGCAGCCGCTTCTTCCTGAAGATGAAGATGAGGAACTCATTTACATCGGGGATGAGATTGTGGATCTTGTCCCGTTTGTGGAAGAAAACTTCGTACTGCACTTGCCGGATTCGGTATTGTGCAAGGCAGACTGTCTTGGTCTTTGTCAGAAATGCGGACAAAATTTGAACGAAGGCACCTGCAGTTGCGACAACACAGTGGTCGATCCCCGGCTCGCTGCGTTGAAAGGATTCTTTACCAAGCAAGATGACTAAGAAGAAATCCCGAGTGATAACGGGTTAAAACGAAATTCAGGAGGTGTAACACAATGGCAGTACCTCAACGGAGAACGTCCAAAACACGCCGTGACAAACGCCGCACCCACTTCAAACTGGTTGTGCCGGGCATGGTGAAATGCGAACAATGCGGAGAGCTGAAGCTGGCTCACCACGTATGCAAGGTTTGCGGAACTTACAAGGCTAGAGAGATCATCAAACAATAGTTTGCAAATAGAGTAGCACTTCATCTGCTGGTGAGGTGCTATTTTTTTTGAGAAATTCAAATTTTACAAACCCGGGCAGCCTGGAACAGTGCCTGCAGGTGATATTCAGGAGCTGCGAGGAAAATAGTACCCGCTTTTGCTGACAGCATCTCCGCGGTTTTGGGAGTGTTGCCAACAAATTAGAGAGACTTTATGCCGCTGCAGTCTCTCCATAATCGCTGCTTCGGAAGCATTGGCTCCCACTTTAAGGGCGCGAGACCTTTTCTGCCTGTAAGTGCGGCTTGCTCTGCAGGGGCGGCTGCAACTCCATGCTTTATTTTTGCCGCGGCATGCTTTATACTACATATTAGTACCTGGTTCTAAATTATGTTTGAGACCTTATTGCTATGACACCAGCGGCCATTCCCAGGGCCGGATTCTTGCGGGAACGGGTGCGTCCCTGAAAGGGGCGCCGGAGCCGTTTCCGCTTGGCATGTGCCAGGAGGTGAGCCGCCATAGAGCGGATGTCCAAGAAAGAGCGTCAGCAGCAACTGCTGCAGATTATAGACGGCAATCCCTTTGTGACTGACCGGGAACTGACCCGGCAGCTGAAAGTAAGCATACAGACGATCCGGCTGGACCGGATGGAGCTGGGAATTCCCGAGCTGCGCGAGCGGATGAAGCAGATGGCAGAGCACTCCTATGATCAGGTGCGCTCTTTGCCTGCGGATGAAGTGATCGGTGATATAGTAGACCTGCAGCTGGACCGCAGCGGGATATCTATATTTGAGATCCGTGAGGAGCATGTGTTCTCCAGAAACGGAATCGCGCGCGGCCACTACGTGTTTGCCCAGGCTAATTCGCTGGCGGTTGCCGTTATCAATGACGAGATTGCCCTGACTGCTTCCGCAGATATTCGCTTCGTCCGTATGGTCCGGCTCCATGAGAAGTGCATTGCCAAAGCGCAGGTGCGTTCACTGGCGGGCCGGAACGGCAAAGCCGAAGTGGATGTGTTTATCTATGTCGGTGAAGAGCTCGTCTTTCAGGGTCATTTCGTGGTGTACCGGTCCGCAATTGAAGAAAACAGCGAAGGGGGAAACCGCAGTGCTGATCGCCATTGATGCGATGGGCGGGGACAACGCTCCTGAATGCAATGTTGAAGGTGCGTTGTCCGCGGCCGCAGAATGGAGTGACACGCAGATTGTGCTTGTCGGCGACGAAGCCAGACTTGAGCCGCTGCTGAAGAATAAGCCGTCCAATGTGACCGTCCGTCACGCGGCGGATGTAATCGGCTCCGATGAAGAGCCGGTTAAGGCGGTCCGCCGCAAAAAGGATTCGTCCATGGTGGCAGCCGGCCGCATGGTGCGGGAAGGCGAAGCTGACGCGATGATTTCGTCCGGGAACACCGGAGCCCTTATGACTACGGGACTGCTGGTCGTGGGAAGAATGCAGGGAATAGAGCGCCCGGCGCTGGCGCCCATGATACCGACGCTGGATGATGTCGGTGTGCTGGCTCTGGATCTTGGCGCCAATATGGACGCCAAGCCTCAGCATCTCGTGCAATATGCCCTGATGGGCAGCATCTACCGCAACAAGGTGCATGGCATTGCGAAGCCGCGTGTCGGTCTGCTGAATGTAGGCACCGAGCCGGGCAAGGGCAACGAGCTGACGAAGGAAGCTTACCCGCTGCTCGAAGCATTGGAGGGCATACATTTTGTCGGCAATGTGGAAGCCCGGGATGTGCTGTCCGGCAGCTGTGATGTGCTTGTCTGCGACGGCTTTGCCGGGAATATATTATTGAAGACGCTGGAAGGTACGGCAGGTGCGATGTTCTCGCTGCTGAAGACGCAGTTCAGCAAGTCCCTGAAGACAAAGCTGGGCGCTGCCATCCTGATGCCGGAGCTTAGAAGCCTTAAGGGCAAGATGGATTACAAGGAGCATGGGGGTGCGCCGCTTCTCGGTCTTAGCGGACTGGTAGTGAAGGGCCATGGCTCTTCTGACGGCAATGCGGTCAAGAATGCTGTCAGACAAGCACGGATTGCATTGCAAGCGGACTTGGTATCCAGCATATCCAAGGAAATCAGTGGGAAGTGAGTGAAAACATGAAACAATTGCGTCCGGTAGGAATTATTGGCACAGGAAAATATGTGCCTGAGAAGATATTGACCAACAGTGATCTGGAGAAGATAGTAGAAACCAACGATGAATGGATTGTCAGCCGTACCGGCATCCGGGAGCGGCACATTGCCGCTCCGCATGAAGCAACTTCAGACCTGGCCTATGAAGCCGCGCTCAGAGCGCTGGATTCAGCGGGAATGAAGGCGGAAGACCTGGATCTGATTATTATAGCTACAGTAACACCGGATAGTGCATTTCCATCCACGGCCTGCATCCTGCAGGACAAACTGGGTGCAAAAGGCGCAGCGGCGTTTGACTTGTCGGCTGCCTGCTCCGGTTTTGTATACAGCCTGGCGACAGCTACCGGATTTATCCAGAACGGAATGTACAACAATGCCCTTATCATTGGCGCGGATACCTTGTCACGGATTACAGATTACACGGACCGCAATACCTGCGTTCTTTTCGGAGACGGTGCAGGTGCCGTTATTCTTGGGGAGGTGCCGGAAGGCAGAGGCTTCCAATCCTTTGATCTGGGCGCCGAAGGCTCCGGCGGCAACCTGCTGAAGATGGAAGCGGGCGGCTCGCGTCTGCCGGCCTCCCGGCAAACCGTTGAAGAGAAGAAGCATTTCATCTATATGAATGGCCGTGAGGTTTTCAAATTCGCGGTGCGTGTGATGGGGACGGCTACGGAACGCGTGCTTACCAAAGCGGGAATCACGAAAGAGAATATCGACCTGTTTGTACCGCATCAGGCCAATATCCGCATCATTCAATCCGCCATGCAGCGTCTGGATCTGCCGCCGGAGAAATGCATAATCAACGTGGATAAATACGCCAATACCTCAGCAGCTTCCATCCCGCTTGCCCTTGTCGAGGCCGCGGAAGAAGGCCGGATGAAGGAAGGCGACACTGTGCTGATGGTCGGTTTCGGCGGCGGCCTTACGTGGGGCGCTTCTGTTTTGATCTGGTAAGGCGGCAGCTATATATTATAGAAGGAAGTGGTGGCAGGCCGGCCAGAACCGGGCTGGCAGCCTCACTGTTCAACGAGAAGGAGTTCAGACTTATGGGTAAAATTGCATTTGTCTTTCCCGGCCAGGGTGCACAGGCGGTAGGTATGGGTAAGGATGTATATGATGCGCTTCCGCATAGCCGTGCGGTATTCGACAAGGGCGATGAAGTGCTTGGCTTTCCGCTTAGCCGTCTTGTTTTTGAAGGGCCGGACAGCGATCTGAAGCTGACCGTGAATACACAGCCCGCCCTTGTTACGACCAGTGTTGCTTACCTGGAGGCGCTTCGTAGCCAGGGTGTGCAGCCTGATTATGTTGCTGGACACAGTCTCGGGGAATATAGTGCTCTCGTGGCGGCGGGTGTGTTGTCTTATGAGGATGCGGTAAGCCTGGTGCGCCTGCGCGGACGTTTCATGGAAGAAGCGGTCCCCGGCGGAGAAGGAGCGATGGCGGCTGTGCTTGGCGCGGAACGCGAAGCATTGGCCGGACTGTGCCGCAATATATCAGAAGCGGGCAATCCGGTGGAACTGGCCAACATCAACTGCCCTGGACAAATTGTCATCTCCGGTTCGCAGGCCGGTGTGAATGAAGCCGCGCAGCGTGTCAAAGAAATCGGGGGCAAACGGGCTATCCCGCTGGAAGTAAGCGGACCGTTTCACTCTTCCTTGATGAAGGAAGCTGCGGAGCGACTGGCCGCCGAGCTGGAAAAAGTAACGTTTAATCCTCCTTCTGTCCCGGTGGTCGTGAATGTCAATGCCGCAGCGGTGACGGAACCGGATGAGATTCGCGAACTTCTGGTGCGCCAGGTATTTTCACCCGTATTGTGGCAGGATAGCGTGGAATGGCTGATTTCGGCCGGAGTGGATACCTTTGTGGAGATTGGCTCAGGCAGTGTGCTTGCAGGCTTGATCCGCAAAATTGACAAGACCGTCAAGGTTGTTAATATTAACAGTCTGGAGAGTGCTCAGGCAGGCTGGTAAACATAAGCGAAATCAAGCAATGTTGAATGGATGAAAGGGGAATATGGCATGTTCTCAGCATTAAAAGGCCAGACAGCTCTTGTCACAGGCGGATCACGCGGCATTGGCCGCAGCATTGCGCTTCTGCTTGCGGAGTACGGCGTGAAGGTGGCTGTGAATTATTCCGGCAACGAAACGGCGGCGCAGGAGACTGTAGCCCGTATCACCGAACTTGGCTCGGAGGGCCTTGCGCTCAAAGGCGATGTCGGCAACAGCCAGCAGGCGGAGAATCTGGTGAAAGAGGTTATCAGCACCTGGGGCAAAATTGACATTCTTGTCAATAATGCCGGCATTACCCGGGACAATCTGATTATGCGTATGAAGGAAGAAGAATTTGACCAGGTCATCGAAACGAATCTCAAGGGCGTATTCAACTGTCTTAAGTCGGCAACCCGCCCGATGATGAAGCAGCGTTACGGGCGGATTATCAATATTTCTTCGGTTGTAGGCGTAATTGGGAATGCGGGGCAGGTGAACTATTCTGCGGCCAAGGCGGGCATCATTGGGATGACGAAGTCGGCGGCACGCGAGCTGTCCTCACGGGGCATCACCGTGAATTGCATCGCACCGGGATTTATTAATACCGAGATGACTCATGAGCTGTCCGATGAAGTCCGCAGCGAGTACGAGAAGGGAATTCCCCTTGCCCGGCTCGGGCGGCCGGAGGACATTGCCATGACGGTTGCATTCCTGGCCTCGGAAGGGGCAGCCTACATGACCGGCCAGACGCTTCACGTGGATGGCGGAATGTACATGTAAGGTCCAAAAAGCTGTAAAGTCTTACGGGGAAAGAGAAGTGGGGCGGCCGGAAAGCGTTTTTTGAGCTCTATGGTATTTTGACTTCATATCTCGTATAATACCAAAAGAGGAGGTGAACCGGATGTCCGATGTATTGGAGCGTGTAAAACGCATTGTCATCGACCGCTTAGGTGCCGATGAAGCTGAGGTAACATTAGAAGCGTCTTTCAAAGATGATTTAGGTGCTGATTCTCTTGATGTAGTAGAATTGGTTATGGAATTGGAAGATGAATTCGATATGGAAATCTCTGATGAAGATGCAGAGAAGATTACGACCGTGGGTGAAGTTGTGAAGTACATACAATCTCATACCTAGAGTCATTATGATTGAGAGTCCCGTTCCTATCAGGGCGGGACTTCTCCTCATTTTACAAAGCAAAAGCTTAGCCAAAGGATGCCTAAGCACCTTTACGGGGAAAATAACAGAACCGAGGGTCATTGGATCAGCGGCAGCTGAAGTTTATATAGTTTTATAAATGAAGAAGATACAGCCTACAGATGGGGTGATTGCGTTTGAGTCATAGAGTAGTTATTACCGGTATGGGCGTGATGACGTCGCTGGGCAAAGATCTGGACACGTTCTGGGACAGTCTGATGAGCGGCAAATCCGGAGTATCAACAGTTGATGCCTTCGACGTCAGTGAGTATACTACGCAGATAGCAGCATCAGTTAAAGATTTTGATGCTGAGGCACGGTTTGGCCGCAAGGAGGCCCGCAAGATGGACCGTTTTGTTCAATTTGCCGTGGCTGCCGGAGAAGATGCACTGAAGGACAGCGGTCTAGTAATCGGTGAAGATATCGAGGCGGAACGGATCGGCGTATCTGTCGGTTCCGGTATCGGAGGACTGGGCACCTGGGAAGACAATCATAATCTTCTGCTGGAGAAAGGGCCTAAACGGGTCAGCCCGTTCTTTATTCCGATGATGATTGCGAATATGGGATCAGGCCAGCTGTCCATTAATCTGGGAGCCAAAGGCCCGAATACGACAACAGTGACAGCCTGTGCGACAGGGAGCCATTCCATTGGCGAGTCCTTCCGTCTGATCCAGCGCGGAGATGCGGACGCGATGATCTGCGGCGGTTCCGAAGCGACCATCCGTCCGACAGGCATGGCCGGCTTTTGTGCAATGAGAGCCATGTCGACACGCAACGATGAGCCTGAGAAGGCCAGCCGTCCGTTTGATGCGGACCGTGACGGGTTTGTCATGGGAGAGGGTGCCGGAATTCTGATTCTGGAATCACTGGAGCATGCCGAAAAACGCGGAGCGAAGATCTATGCCGAGGTTATCGGCTACGGACTGAGTGCAGATGCCCACCATATGACTGAGCCTGATCCGGATGGCGCGACACGCTGTATTAAGATGGCGATCCGCGACGCCGGCATTGCGCCGGAAGAGATTGATTACATTAACGCGCACGGAACCTCCACTCCTGTGGGGGACCGGTCGGAAACTACTGCCGTCAAGAAGGCTTTGGGCGAGCATGCCTACAAGGTTGCAATCAGCTCGACCAAATCAATGACAGGCCACTTGCTTGGTGCTGCCGGAGGGGTGGAAGCGATCATTTGCGGGCTTTCCCTGCAAAAGAACATGATTGCCCCAACCATTAATTTGGACAATCCCGATCCGGAATGCGATTTGGATTATGTTCCGAATGTTCCGCGCAAGGCAGAGCTTAACATTGTTATGTCTAACTCTTTTGGCTTCGGAGGACATAACGCGACAGTTATTCTCAAAAAATATAATCAGTAGGGGAGACAGTGCAGTGAAAGGAGACCTGAAGCAGTTACAAAGCCAACTTCAAATCCAATTTCACGATGCTGCACTTCTGAAGCAGGCCTTTACCCATGCATCCTATGTGAATGAACACCGGTTCAATCAGCACCAGGACAACGAACGTCTGGAGTTTCTGGGCGATGCGGTTCTGGAGCTGACGGTGTCTGAATATTTGTACAACCTGCTTCCGGACAGGCCTGAAGGCGAATTGACCAAGCTGCGGGCGGCCATTGTGTGCGAGCCTTCCTTGGTCAGATTCGCGGAGAGTCTGGGTTTTGGACGCTATGTACTGTTGGGTAAAGGGGAAGAACTTACGGGCGGCAGAACCCGCCCGGCCTTGCTGGCCGATGTGTTCGAATCCTTCGTGGGAGCGCTTTACCTGGACCAAGGGCTGGAAACGGCACGCCGGTTTTTGGATAATCACGTATTCCCGCTGGTGGAGACGGACGGCAAGCTGCAAATGCAGATGAGCGATTTCAAGACGGAGCTTCAGGAGCTGATTCAGCATCACGGAATGGGTACGCTGGAATACCGGATTATTGAAGAACGCGGTCCGGCGCATGAACGGGAATTCGTCTCTGAGGTCTATATGGCCGGCCGGTCACTTGGCAGCGGCAGCGGACGCTCCAAGAAGGAAGCGGAGCAGCAGGCAGCGGCAGCGGCACTTTTGGAACTGAAGGAAGATGGCGCTTAGGCGCCGTACTGCACAATATTTTGATGTTCAGTTGAACCTTTTGAAATGGTCTTCAGAGACATGGCTCCACATAGTGGGGAAGTCTAGCGGAGGAGAGCAGCAATGGTCTGAATGCCGGCGTACGGGCGGGGGTCAGACCTTTGCTGCTCTTTTTCGGGATATTAGGCTAACGGCTTCACGGCATCCGGAATCCTTCAAATTTCCGCTAAATCATCTCGATTTCGAAAGGACGGCGAAGCGCTTTTTGCCTGAAAGATAAGAATTTATCTGTTTTGGGGTCCCCGCAAAGTACCTGAGTAAACATCGGAGCCAAGGCCCCACTACCCTGGAAATAACTTTACGGATGAGGATAAGCGCTCAAAGGCCGCAAGAAATTAAACACAACAAAATCCACCCCAATTTCCATCCTCTGTGGTGCCGCGTCAGCGGCATGGATGGCTTTGTGTGGGTATTTGGGGGACAGGAGTGATTGCCTGCAGGGTGTTCATTTTTATATTTCCCGCTGAAAAAAAGAATGGCGGAACCGTTTCTGTTTGGGGCTATTTTAGGCGCTGAAACGCTATGGTATAATGGGGCAGAGGTGAATAAGAGGGTATGTTTTTGAAACGGATTGAATTAGCTGGCTTTAAATCGTTTGCCGACAAAACGGAAATGGAATTTGTGCGCGGAATTACAGCCGTAGTAGGTCCCAACGGCAGCGGCAAAAGCAATATTTCCGACGGCATCCGCTGGGTGCTTGGTGAACAAAGCGCCAAAAGCTTGCGCGGCGGCAAGATGGAGGACATTATCTTTGCCGGGAGCGATGCGCGCAAAGCGGTGAACTACGGGGAAGTGTCCCTGACGCTGGATAATGAGGATCACGTGCTGCCTCTGGATTTCAGCGAGGTGACCGTAACGCGCCGTGTGCACCGCAGCGGAGAAAGTGAATACCTGATCAATAAGCAGGCTTGCCGTCTGAAGGATATCACAGAGCTGTTCATGGATACCGGCGTCGGGCGCGAGGCTTATTCGATTATTGGACAAGGCCGGATTGAAGAGATACTCAGTACTAGGTCCGAGGATCGCCGCGGCATATTTGAAGAGGCCTCAGGTATTGTTAAATATAAATCGCGCAAAAGAGATGCGGGACGCAAGCTGGATGAAACCGAGCAGAATCTGCTGCGCATTCATGATTTGATCAGTGAGCTGGAGGATCAGGTGGGACCGCTTAAGGATCAATCCGAGAAGGCAATCCGGTACAAGGAACTGCGCGAGCAGCTCAAGCAACTGGAAATCTCAGTGTATGTCCATCAGATCGAAGGTATACATACCGCCTGGAAGGAAGGCAATGACCGCCTGGAAGTGCTGCGTAACGAACAGCTTCAGCTGTCTACAGTGGTTTCCGCCCATGATGCCAAGCTCGAAAGCGGACGTGCCGAGCTGCGGACTCTGGAGGAAGAGGTAGAGAAGCTGCAGGAACAGCTGCTGCGTTATAGCGAAGCCAATGAGAAAAGCGAAGGCTATGGCGAGCTGCTTAAGGAACGCAGGCGGAATCTGGAGAACAACCGGGAGCAGCTGATGGCAACGCTGGGCTCTGTAGGCGAGCGTTCCGCCGACCGGCAGCGCGAGCTTGCAGAGCTGGAGCGCAAGCTGCAAGAGTCCCGGCAGTCTCTTGAGGAGCTGCGGAAGCAGCTGGCGGACGAGGAGTCCAGGCTGGAAGGCGTCGCCGTGGGCATTAGCCAGAGCAAGGAAGAGAGGCTGAAGAGTGCTCTTCTGGAGCTGATGAACCTGATGGCACAGGCCCGGAACGAAATTCGCTATGCCGACCAGCAGAAGGAGAGCCTGGAGCGCAGAATGAGCCGCAGCGAGGAAGAAAGCGGCAAATGGACGGCCAGGCTGGAGGAATTGACTTCGGCCCAAAGCGGGCTGAAGAATACGATTGCCGCATTGGGCAAAGAAATCGGCGCACTGCGCAATGCTTACATCAACGAGAGCGAGCAGACCAGCAAACGCCAGAAGCTGCTGGAGGAGACACAGGGGGGCTTACGCAAATGGGAGCAAAAGCGTGAAGCCCAGGTTTCCCGGCATGACACGATGAAGGAAATGCAGGATGATTTCGACGGCTTCATGCTTGGTGTCAAGGAGGTGCTGAAGGGTGCGCGCAAAGGTCAGCTTCAAGGTGTAAATGGTGCGGTTGCCGAGCTGATCTCGGTTCCCGAGAAGCTGGAAATGGCTGTAGAGACCGCGCTGGGGGCTTCGCTCCAGCATGTCGTTATGGATAACGAAGCGGTGTCCCGGCAAGCGATTGCTTTTCTGAAGCAGCGCCAGCTGGGCCGGGCGACCTTTCTGCCGCTGGATGTTATCCGGCCCCGGCAGATTGGCGGAAGCGACCGTGCAATGGTTGAAGGTGCGGACGGGTTTGTCGGGATCGGTGCGGAACTGGTTGGTTTCGAGGATAAATACGCAAGTATAATTGGAAGCCTGCTGGGCAATGTGGTGATTGCCGAGAGTCTGGAGCAGGCCAACCGCATCGCGGCCAAATGCCAATACCGCTATAGGGTAGTGACTCTGGAAGGCGACGTAGTCAATGCGGGCGGTTCCATGACCGGGGGCAGCCAGCACAAGAAGAACAACAGCCTGTTGAGCCGCAAACGCCAGCTGGACCAGCTATCCGGCGAGATTGAAGAGAGCGAGCGGCAAATTGCGAAGCTGAGGCAGGGCATCGGCCGCTTGCGGGAAGAACAGGAGAAGGCATCGCGTAAGCTGGAAGAGCTGCGTCATGACGGTGATGAGAAACGCCTGGAGGAGCAGCGTGTCTCCGGCGATCTGAAGCAGCTGGAGCAGGAGCTGCGCCATGTGCAGGAGCAGGTAGAGGGTGCCGGGGCCGAGCGCAGCGGCTTCGAGAGCGAGGCGCGTGCCCTGGATGAGAGCCGCAAGCAGGCGACCGCTGAGCTTGAGCGGCTGGAGAAGGAAGAGAAGGATGCCCATGAGGCGATCAGGAATGCTGAATCCGCACGCAAGGCGAATGAATCCGCTAAGGAAGAGCTGCAGAGCAAGCTGACCGGGATGAAGGTGACCGAGGGCAAGCTGGACCAGGAGATTTTTTCCCTGGAGGAGCAGCTGCGGCGCATGAGACAGGATGCGGGCTCGCAGGATAAAGAGCTGCGCCAGAGCCGCAGCCTGCTGATTACCATTGAGCAGGATCTGGAGGAAAATGCGAAGGAAGCCGTCAAGCAGAAGGAAGACCTGAACAGCTACCGCCTGAAGAAAGATGAGACCGCGGCCAAGCTTGATTTGGCGCGTGCCGACCGCGCCGCATTGACGCGCAAGCTGGAGCTTGCCGAAGGCGAGACCAAGGATCAGCGCCAGGCTCTGAAATCAGTCGATGACAAGCTGCATTCAACCGAGGTGGCTGTGGGGCGTCTGGATGTTGAGCTGGATAATATTTTGCGCAAGCTGAGCGACGATTATGAGCTGAGCTATGAACTGGCGAAGCAGCGCTATCCTGTTCCTGAGGATGTGCCTGCGGCCCAGGCAGAGGTGCAGCGGCTCAAACGCAGCATTTCTTCGCTGGGCGAGGTGAACCTGGGAGCAATTGAGGAGTATCAGCGCGTGCATGAGCGTTATACCTTTCTCAGCAGCCAAAAGGATGACCTGGTGGAAGCCAAAACGACGCTGTACCATGTCATTCATGAGATGGAAGAAGAGATGTCCAAACGCTTCAAGCAGACCTTTGACGCGATCCGCCATGAATTCGGCACCGTGTTCTCGAAGCTGTTCGGCGGCGGCCGGGCGGACCTTATGCTGCTGGACCCTGAGCATATGCTGGATACGGGAATTGATATTGTCGCCCAGCCTCCCGGTAAAAAACTGCAAAACCTGCAGCTGTTATCCGGAGGAGAGCGTGCGCTGACCGCGATGGCGCTGCTGTTCGCCATCCTTCAGGTCAAGCCGGTTCCGTTCTGCGTACTGGATGAGGTTGAAGCCGCATTGGATGAAGCCAATGTCGTGCGCTTTGCGCAGTATCTGCGCGAGTTCTCCGAGCAGACGCAGTTTATTGTGGTCACCCACCGCAAGGGAACCATGGAGGAGGCGGATGTGCTCTATGGTGTCACAATGGAGGAAGGCGGAGTATCCAAGCTCGTCTCCGTTAAGCTGGAGGATGAAGAAGCGGAGATTGCATAGGTTCGCTGTGCTTGCGAAGCCAGTTTTGAACGAAGCTGATCACAGAAGGCCTATGCTCCCAAAACTAAGCAAATGCTTCCGAAGTGAGTTTTGTACGCAAAGATTATTCAAGGAAGCAACGCTCCCCAAACTTTTAGGAGGAACAATATGAGCTTTTTCCGGAAATTAAAAGAAAGCATCTCCGGTAAAACGGAGAACGTAACGAAACAGTTCCGCGACGGTCTGGAGAAGACCCGCAAAGGGTTCGTAGAGAAGGTCTCCGACCTGATCATCCGCCGCAAAAAGATAGATGATGAGTTCTATGAGGAATTGGAAGAGATTCTGATCGGCGCCGATGTCGGCGTGAATACCGTAATGACGCTGGTGGAGGATTTGAGAACCGAAGTGAAACAGCAGCGCATCGAGAATGCGGCCGAGCTTCAGCCGATTTTGTCACAGAAGCTGATGGAGCTGCTGCGCGGCGATGATGACAACAGTCTGCGGGAAAATCCGGACGGGATCACGGTCATTCTGTTTGTTGGCGTAAACGGCGTGGGCAAGACAACTACCATCGGCAAGCTGGCGCACCGTTATAAGCAAGAGGGCAAAAAGGTTCTGCTGGCAGCGGGGGATACCTTCCGTGCCGGAGCCATTGAGCAGCTTGAGGTATGGGGCCAGCGTGCCGGTGTTGATGTCATTAAGCAGCAGGCGGGCTCAGATCCGGCAGCGGTAATGTTCGATGCCGTCCAGGCTGCCAAGCAGCGGAACGCGGATATATTAATCTGCGACACCGCAGGCAGACTGCAGAATAAGAGCAATCTCATGGAAGAGCTTAACAAAATCTTCCGCGTGATCCAGCGCGAGATTCCCAGTGCGCCGCATGAGGTGCTGATGGTGCTGGATGCCACCACCGGCCAGAATGCATTGACTCAAGCCAAGCTTTTTGGAGAAAAAAGCGGGGTTACCGGTCTGGTACTGACCAAGCTGGACGGTACGGCCAAGGGCGGAATTGTCGTTGCAATCCGGCAGGAAATGAACCTGCCGGTGAAGCTGGTGGGCCTGGGCGAGAAAATGGAAGATTTGCAGCCGTTTGATTCCACCCAGTTCGTCCACGCCCTTTTCGCCGGCATGATTGACGAGGAAGAGCCGTACGAAGAGCAGGAATAACCAACCTGCCTGTCTGTAACTATGGGTGTCCGGTGCCAGGAGCAGCCGTGCTTTTATTATAAAAGCAGCGGCTGCTCTTTTTTAAAATATAGAATTTATATGCTTTGCATATTCAATTATCCTTCTATTTCCCGCTGAAACACTCCGTCTCAGATAAGGACGGCGTAGCCGTTTCTGCTTAAAAAGATAAGAATTTATCCTGGATTTCGAAAGTGAGTGAATTGAACCCATCCGGATAGGACAAGGGATAACCCCTCTTTTTCCTTCACCCATTGGGTGCAAGCTGTTTGTAGCAAGACATCTCTTCGTGTAGAGCTTTATAGATGATTTGTGGATACTTACTTTCGAAATTCAGGTTTATATGAATTGAACTGAAAACCTGGAAAAGCTGATGGAACACAACGGAGAGATTCATGGGGAACGGAAGCGAAGTGGAAAAAGTAACACTAATGGGCTGGAATTCTGGCATTAACGGGCTTTAGTGGGATTTTGTACACTTAATAGAGGCCCGCTCCCCCCATCCGGCTGAATTCAGCCGGATTAGTTGTACTTTTTCCCACTAGGGATGATCCGGAATCCGAATGCGCTACCTTAGTTATCCTTTTTCCCACTAAAATGGCTGCCCTTTGGATGAAGGGTTCAAGTTCATCATAATGTAGGCGTATTCCTCTGCAAGGGAGAGAAACGGATCGGTTAGGGTTCCTTTTTCCCGCTAACGCAAGTGAAAAAGCGGCCGGGGGAATATGAAGAGACCTTATCCGCTTGGCTTCCCGCCTGGCTTCAGCAGCCGGCCTTACATCTGAAATGCTAACAGCTGCGCTGCCCGGCCAAGGACGGCGCAGCTGTTTCCACCTATATTAAAAAATCAACATATGAAAAATTCATAATAGTACTGCTTGTCAGTGTTCCCGCATACAATTCTATGTATTCTTCCTATTTATGCCCCCGCAAAGCACTTCCGTGAGAAAGGAAGCGATTCCACGCCTGCTTAATGATTCATAAACTCCATTTTGCTGTTATATATATTGACATGAATATTAGCATTTACGTATTATGAATGTATCATTTAATATTTTCGTGCTTAATTTCTAAAATGTAAGCTAATTTGTAAGCAAACTTTACACATTATATTGATCCGAAAGGAGTCGGGCTCATGTCCAAACTAGATCCTCTGCCCGGGCTGTCTCCGTATCCGCTGCAGCATTTTTACGATGAAATGTATGCCGATGAGCGGAGCATCCGGCCGCATTACAAACATGTCAACCGCATGTTTTCCGGGATGAGCCCCGAAGAGCTGCTGGGCAAGCAGAATCTCATGCAGCGCCGGATGATGGAAGAGGGAATTACGTTTACGCTGTACAATCCGGCACAGGATCATCCTATGGAGCGTACGATTCCCTTTGATATGATTCCGCGAATTATCCCCAAAGGGGAATGGGAGAGGCTTGAAGCCGGCATTGTTCAGCGGATAACGGCTTTGAATCTGTTCATTCATGATATCTATCATGAGCAGTACATTGTCAAAGACGGTATCGTGCCGCGCCGGATGATCATCTCCAACTGCTACTTCCGTCCGGAGATGTCCGGCCTAAGAGTACCCGGCGGCGCTTATGTTACTACCTCGGGGATAGACCTGATCCGTCATCGCGACGGGGAATATTATGTGCTTGAAGACAATTTGCGGACCCCTTCAGGGTTTTCCTACCTATTTAAAGGCAGATCCCTGATGAACCAGCTGTTTCCCGAATTGTCCTTTGCCAGCTCCATAAGGGATGTGGACCACAGCCTGAACCGGTTTTTGTCCGTGCTGCGCAGTCTTTCCCCGTCACGGACAAAAGACCCGGTCATTGCGCTGCTGACCCCGGGAGAATACAACTCTGCATACTACGAGCATGCTTTTCTTGCCCAGCAAATGGGAATACATTTAGTAGAAGGCCGCGATTTGGTTGCCCAGGACCACAAGATATATTTGAAGGAAATGAACGGATTGCGGCGTGTGGATGTGCTGTACCGGAGGCTTGATGATGACTTCATAGATCCGCTGGCGTTTCAGCCGAACTCGCTTCTGGGAGTTGCCGGATTGATGAATGCCTACCGGGCAGGGAATATTGCCATCGCGAATGCGCCGGGAACCGGCGTTGCCGACGACAAAGCGATGTACGTGTATGTTCCGGATATGATCCGTTATTATCTGAACGAGGAGCCGATTCTGGGGAATGTGCCGACCTATCTGCTGGCCCGGGCGCAGGAACGCCAGTATGTGCTGGATAATCTGTCCGGGATGGTGGTGAAGGAGACTTCGCTGTCCGGCGGATACGGCATGCTGATTGGCAGTGAGGCAACCAAGGACGAGCTGGCGGATTTCCGGCTCAAAATCCTTGCTGATCCGGCCCGTTATATCGCCCAGCCGATTATGTCGCTGTCGAGGGCTCCGGTGCTCTCCGGGGGAAGCATGACCCCGCGCCATATTGACCTGCGGGCCTTTGTGCTGATGGGCGCGGACCGCAAGCCGCATGTCATTCCCGGGGGCCTGACCCGTGTCGCCATGAAGGAAGGCTCGCTGGTGGTCAATTCATCCCAGGGCGGGGGCGTGAAGGATACATGGGTCATGGCATAAGCGCATACAGCATATCGCTTCAAAATTAACAAAGTGCGGCATCAATACATGAAACGAAGGGGTGGCTACGATGCTGAATCGCAACGCGGAAGCTTTGTTTTGGATTGGCCGGTACATTGAACGGGCGGAGAATCACGCACGGCTTATCGATGTTCATTATCATATTCAGCAGGAAGAGGATTTTCAGGCGGAAGGACACAAGTGGTCAAGGCTGATTGATGCCCTTGGTGTCAGAAATGAATATCAACAGCAATTTGACAGCTTTTGCGAGCAGGATGTTTTGTCGTTTATCACCCTGGACCTTGGCAATTCCAATTCATTATTCTCGTGTGTACATCAGGCCAGAAATAACCTTCGTACCCTGCGGCAGCATCTTCCAAGCGAGCTGTGGGATATAGTGAACAGCTTCAACCTGTGGCTTGGAGAACAGTCGGTGGCGGATATAATGAGCGGACCCCATCAGTTCTACCAGCATGTCAAAGAGCGTGCGGCGATGTTCCTTGGAGCGGAGCAGTCTGTAATGCTGAGGGCCAACGAATGGCGGTTTATTGAGAGCGGACGATTCCTGGAGCGTGCAGAGAATACGACCCGGATTCTTCAGGCAGTTACGGTATCCTGCAAGTCCAAGGAGGTCAATGCGATTTACACCCAGCTTCAGGCGGTGCTCAAGTCAGTGAGCGGGTATCAGGCCTTCCGGCGGTATTACGCCGATGCGATGTCGCCGGAGAGCATTCTGGAGTTCCTGATTGTCAATGCGTATTTTCCGCGTTCGATCCGCTTCTCATTCCACAAGCTGGAGGAGCATTTAGCCAAGCTGGAGCTGGATTCCTCCGAGAAGGGCTCCGGTCACGAGCGGGTAATCCGCCAAGCCGGGAAGATCAAGGCCGAGCTGGATTATATGGAAAAGGAAGAGATGTCGGGTGATCTGGTGGAGGATGTATTGAAGTCCTTAATGCTTTCCTGCCAGAAGCTGGGCAAAACAATGGAAGGCGCCTTTTTTCGCCGTGAAGGAGTTTCCGTATGAAAATTCAGATCAATCATACGACCACATACAGCTATCCGGAGCCGGTTACGGACAGTGTCAATGAAATCCGGCTTACGCCGCGGACCAATTACCGGCAATCCTGCTATCATCATGAGATAGAGGTGTCTCCGCCGGCGAATTTGCTCACCTATGAGGATTTTTTCGGCAACCGGGTACATGCATATTCAGTTAATAAGCCGCACACGGAAATGGTGATTCACACCAAGGCGACTGTGGTTACACTCGATAAGGCACAGGGCTGGGATCTGCCGCGTATCCCGCTGGAGGAGCAGGTGAAGCTGCTGAACGATGAGAAATTCCAGAACCGCTATGTGGAGTTTATTCTGCCCACACGTTATACCGAAGTGACGCCCGAGCTTGTGGAGTTTGCTTCGCAGCACCCTTTTGATGAAGCAGAGGATATGTACGAATGGACCAAAAAGCTGTCTTCGACGATCTATGAGCAGTTTACGTATGATCCTGAAGCCACCAGTGTCAACACGACCGTCAAAAAAGCGCTGAAGCTCAAACGCGGCGTGTGTCAGGATTATGCCCATCTGATGATTGCCGTCTGCCGAAGTGTCGGCCTGCCGTCCAGGTATGTCAGCGGCTATCATTTTGTCGGCGACCTTCAGGGGGGCAATGCCAATTTCGAGCAGGCTTCGCATGCCTGGGTGGAGACGCATATTCCCGGCACAGGCTGGCTGGGTTTTGATCCTACGAATAATGTTGAAGTGAACTGGCGGTACATCAAGCTGGGCCACGGCAGGGATTACAAGGACATTGTACCTGTAAAAGGAGTCTACCGCGGAGTGGGCGGCAAGCTGACGGTGAAGGTGGATGTCCGGCAGCTGGAGAATTGAAGGAACGAAGCGGAGGTCACACTGCAGTGGGCCTCTTTTTATTTCCGGCTGTGATTCTTCAGCCTAAGCAGTGGGCTGTACGGGGCCTGGCACACAGGCTGGCGGATATTTCACAAGCTGGTTTGTGCACGTTGCATGAAGTTTGTGCAAATTTTGCATAAATTGATTATAATCAAGGCCTGTTTGGGTAATCTTGAAACAGAGCCACTTAAGTTGGACGAATTGGAAGGGGAGTGTACATATGAGCCCGAATATAGCGAAAAAGCAGCGTTTCGTCGGCAAAACAGCCATAATTACAGGAGCGGGCTCCGGAATCGGCAGAGCGACCGCGATTCAAATGGCCCGTGAAGGCGCAAATGTCGCCTTGTTTGATCTGGTAAATGAACGTACCTCCGTCCTGGAGCAGAAGCTGAACAAGCTGCGCAAGAACTGCGCGTTAGCCATTGATGTGGATACCTCGGATGCCGGACGGATGGAGGAGGCTGTACGCAGAACAATAGAGCATTTCGGCGGGCTGGACATTGTTTTTGCCAATGCGGGGATCAACGGTGCAGTAGGGCCGATTGAGGAACTGAGTGTAAGTGATTGGGAGCGTACGATGTCTGTGAATCTGACCGGCACTTTCCTGACGCTGAAATACAGCATCCCCCATCTCAAGGAAAGAGGCAAAGGCAGCATTATCATCACCAGCTCCATCAACGGCAACAGCCGGTTCGCCAGCTTTGGCTGGTCGCCGTACAGTACAACCAAGGCGGGGCAGGTTGCTTTTGCCAAGATGGCGGCTCTGGAGCTGGCGAAGTTCAAAATCCGCGTCAACGTCATCTGTCCCGGAGCCATCTCCACCAACATCGATGAGAGCACGGAATTCAATGAGGAGGTAGATACGATTGTAATCCCCATTGAGTTCCCCGAAGGTGCACAACCGCTTGCGGACGGACCGGGCAAACCGGAAAATGTGGCCGATCTGGTATCCTTTCTTGCCTCGGATGAATCCATCCATATTACGGGAGCACAAATTGTAATTGACGGCGCAGAATCGCTGCTATCGTAAAAAAAGAATTCTGGAGGATGTCCGCATCCCTGAATGAATGCAGCCTTATCCGATGGTCCTGGGGATCGGGGATAAGGCTTTTTGGCGCAACGCGGCGGGGACGGAGAAAGGCGCCGGTTGTATATTGGGCTGCGTATGGTAATATTTCTGGGTAGGGAAGCAGAGAAACAGAAGGGGGAATAACATGTCTGCCAAGCAGGAAGCGGCAAATGTGAAGATTCGTACGATAATTACGGGGGCAACCGGCATGGTGGGGGAAGGTGTGCTGCATGAGTGCCTCCTGAATCCAACTGTGGAAGAGGTGCTCGCCATTAACCGCAAGCCTTGCGGCATTGTTCATCCGAAGCTGACAGAAATCATCCATGAGAATTTCTTTGCGCTTTCAGACCTTGGGGAGCGGTTGGCAGGCTATAATGCCTGTTTCTTCTGCCTTGGGGTGTCTTCAGCCGGGATGAAGGAAGAGACCTACTACCGGCTGACGCATGATCTTACTCTGCATGCAGCGGAACTGCTGGCGCAATGGAACCCGGACATGGTGTTCTGTTATGTTACCGCAGCGGGGACAGACCGCACAGAACAGGGACGCAGCATGTGGGCAAGAGTCAAAGGGAAGACCGAAAACGATCTGCTGAAGCTGCCCTTCCGTAAAACCTATTTTATCCGTCCCGCCTTCATCCGTCCCACCCCGGGCTCGAAGCGTACGCATAAATATTATTATGCTATCGGGTGGCTATATCCTCTTCTGCGTCCGCTCTTTCCGCAATACATGATCTCGCTCCCGGAAATTGGCCAGGCTATGATCGAGCTTGTGAACAAGGACTATCCCGGTGATATTCTGGAAAGCTGTGATATTGCAGCGATTGTCCAAAAAATCAATTAAGGCAGCTCCCGTTAAGAGGCTGCGGATTTCATCAACAGCATCGAGCAGCCGTGGCAGAACCGCAGGGCAGCAGCCAGAACCCGGACGGCGTCTGGAACAAGCATAAATTCATGCTGGATATCGGCAATCATGACAACAAGGCGCTTCAGGCGGATTGGAGGGAGCATGGGGAGGAGGCGTTTGCTTTTGAGATTCTGGAGCGGATCAGGCCCGAGGAGGATTTTGTGGCGGAGGTATCGGAGCCGGCCAAATACCGCAAGCTGCTTCCGGAGCTGGAGAGCAAGTGGCTGGAACGGCTGTTGCCTTACGGGGAACGCGGTTATCTCAAGCAGAAGTGAGCCGGCCTGCCTTATGAATGCATGATTTCCCTCATCACCTGTGCTAAAATATAGGAAAAACGGCCATGCGCCGCCGGGCTGACCTGCTGTGGACAGGCAGTTTTCCTGGAGAGGGGGGATCGTTGGCATGGCGATATTATCTTGGCTGGCGGAGCAGCGGATTCAGGAAGCTATGCGAAACGGAGAATTCGAGAAGCTGCCGGGACATGGCAAGCCACTGGAGCTGGAGGATTTGTCCGCAGTTTCCGAGGAGCTGCGCATGTCCTTCAAAATCATGAAGAACGCCGGACTGCTGCCGGAAGAAGTCACGCTGCGTGCGGAGTGTGTAACACTGGAGCAGCTGGTGGCGGCTTGCCACAGCAGCGGGACTGCCGCAGAGGGTGAGCGGAAAGAGCTTGAAGCCGGTCTCACCCTGAAAAGACTCCGGCTGCAGGAGCTTATGCGGCAGCGCGGGTTGGAGAACAGCAGCGCCTTCTCCGACTACGGAGACAGGATTCAGGCGCAGCTCACCCGCGAATCATAAGGAGGAGAGCCGCCCGGACGGCAGGCCGGGGGCTCTCTTTGTGTGCGCATTGAACGCGTGACAGCTGACTGCAATCTCTGCAGTTAAACGGATGTGCGAACCTGATTTTCAGCGGCAGATAAATCCAAAATATGGAGAGATTAGATGAAGCAGCTTCCCATTACACAGGTGCTCCCTGACCTGAAAACAATATTGAACACCTCTACCGCCGCCGTTCTGATTGCAGAGCCGGGAGCGGGGAAGACCACCGGTACGCCTCCGGCTTTTTTGGATGAGCCGTGGATGGCCTGCAAGACCATATTGATGCTGGAGCCGAGAAGGCTTGCCGCCCGTTCGGCAGCCGCCTACATGGCTGCCTCCATGGGCGAACGGGTGGGACAAACTATAGGTTACCGTATGCGCAATGATACCAAGGTAGGCAAAAATACGCGTATCGTCGTTGTTACCGAGGGTGTATTGACGCGAATGCTGCAAAGTGATCCTGCGCTTGGCGAGGTGGGGCTGGTGATCTTTGACGAATTTCATGAACGAAGCCTGCATGCGGATCTGGGACTGGCCCTTACGCTGGAGGCGCAGGCTGTGCTGCGCGAGGATCTGCGGATTCTGATCATGTCGGCGACGCTGGACGGCGGAAGGGTCTCGGCTGTGCTGGGAGGGGTGCCTGTGGTGGATTGCCCGGGCCGGACCTTCCCGGTAGAGACGGTCTATCTCCCGGGCTCCGGAGACAAGCCGCTGGAGCAGGCCGCTGCAGCGGCCGTCCGTCGCGCGCTTGCCGAGCAGCAGGGGGATGTGCTTGTCTTTTTGCCCGGCGAGCGGGAAATCCGGCGCACGGAGCGCGAGCTGGAGCGTGTTGCTCTCCCGCAGGGGACGGTGCTCCGTCCGTTGTACGGGCAGCTGCCGCAGGCGCAGCAGGATGCTGCGGTGGCTGCTTCTGTGCCGGGTCAGCGGAAGGTGGTCCTCTCGACCTCCATCGCCGAGACCAGCTTGACGATCGAGGGAGTATCCGCGGTGATCGATACAGGGCTGCGGCGGACACAGGTGTTCTCGCCGCGCACGGGAATGCCCCGGCTGGCTACGGTGCCGGTCTCCAAGGCTTCCGCCGACCAGCGGCGCGGCCGTGCGGGGCGCACCGCCCCGGGGGTATGCTACCGGCTGTGGAGCCGGGAGGAGCATGCCCGTCTTCCGGACGATAACGTGCCGGAAATTATGGAAGCCGACCTGGCGCAGCTTGCCCTGGAGCTGGCGCTGTGGGGCGCGCCCTCCCCGGAGGCGCTGCTCTGGCTCGACGCGCCGCCTGCCGCGCCCTACGCGCAGGGCACGGCGCTGCTGCGCCAGCTCGGCGCGCTGGACGCCGGCGGCGCCATTACGCCGCACGGCCGCCGCATGGCCGCGCTTGGCGCGCACCCGCGCGTCGCGCATATGCTGCTGCGCGCGGCAGAGCTTGGAGCGGCGCCGCTCGCCTGCCGGCTGGCGGCGCTGCTCCAGGAGCGGGACCTCCGGCGGGGTCCCGCCGCGATGGACTGCGACCTCACGCTGCGCGTGGAGGCGCTGCTGAGGTTCGAGCGCTCCGCTGCGGACAGCGGCGGAGCGGACCCGGCGGCTCTGCGCGCGGTGCAGCGCGAGAGCCGGAGCTTCCTGGCGCAGCTGCAAGCCGCGCCGGGCGCGCTGCCGGACAACAGCAGCGGCACGGGGCTGCTGTTGTCGTTCGCCTACCCCGACCGGATCGGGCAGAAGCGCGGCGACGGCGCGTTTCTGCTCTCCGGCGGAAGGGGGGCGGCCATGAAGGAGGGGCAGCCGCTGGCGCGCTCGCCCTATATTGTGGCAGCCGGCATTGATGACCGCGCCGGCCAGAGCCGGATTATGCTCGCCGCAGAGCTGGCGGAAGCCGAGCTGCTGAAGCATCACAAGGACAGCCTGCGCGAGGAACGCGAAGTATACTGGGACAAGGAGAGCGGCAGTGTGCAGGCACGCCGGCGGACCTTGCTGGGAGCACTGGTTATGAAGGAAACCTCGCATGAACGGCCCGCAGCGGAAGAAACGGAAGAGGTGCTGCTGGCCGTCATTGCCGCTGAAGGGCTGGGACTGCTGCCTTGGGACAAAGGAACCGTTCAGCTCCGGCAGCGGATGCAATTCCTGCACGGCCTGCGGGCGGATTTCCCGGATGTTTCGGAAGAGGCTTTGCTCCCGGCAATTCACGAATGGCTGCATCCGTATATTCAAGGCATGCGCAATCTGCGTGATCTGCAGCGGGTGCCAGTATCCAGAGCGCTTGAGGGACTGCTGGATTGGAAGAGCAGGCAGCTTCTGGACAAGGAAGCGCCGACGCATATCACTGTCCCGAGCGGTTCCAGGATTCCGCTGGATTACAGCAATCCGGGTGCGCCGGTGCTTGCAGTGAGGCTGCAGGAGATGTTCGGCCAGGCGGATACCCCGAGGATCGGCGGAGGGGAGGCGGCAGTGCTGCTGCATCTGCTCTCTCCGGCCAGGAGGCCGGTGCAGGTCACGGCGGACCTCGCCAGCTTTTGGCGCAGCACTTATTTTGAAGTCAAAAAAGACCTGAAGGGCCGCTATCCGAAGCACTATTGGCCGGAGGACCCGCTGCAGGCGGTCCCGACAAACCGCACACGTCCCTCCAAATAGAGATTTGCCCTTGTTCCGCCGTAATTGGCTGAGAATGCCTCAACCTGTTTGGTCTGCCCGCGATAGGGTAATAATGTAGCGAACGACAATTTCAAAGGAGGGCTTCAAGTGACTGACAAAATCGTAGGAGTTTTTGATACGGAGCAAGAAGCAACCAGAGCAATTGAAGATCTGCAACGACAGGGTGTAACCAATGACGAAATCTCAGTAATTACCCGTGACCGGGACGAACTCAGAAATATATCAGACGAGACAGGTACCATGGCTCCCGAAGGCGTGGCGACCGGTGCTGCAACTGGAGGCGTAGTTGGCGGCATCGCCGGGCTGCTGGCCGGGGTGGGGGCATTGGCCATACCGGGGATAGGCCCGATCCTCGCCGCGGGACCTATTGTGGCCACGCTGACCGGGGCGGCTATCGGTGCAGGAGCGGGAGGACTCGTCGGCGGACTGATTGGACTGGGCATTCCTGAGGATGAAGCCAAGGAATATGAAGGCTATGTGGACAGCGGCAAAATCCTCGTTCTGGTGGACGACAACGGACGCGGGCGCGACATACACACGGTATTCCGGGGCAACCGTTCCTTGAATGCCGGCAGATACGACAGCATGTATGGCGGAGGCGCGTTGAACGCCGGTACCGCCACGGACCGGTATAACCGCAACCGGCTGTAGAACAGCCGCCAGGCTTCGTTGAAGCCCTTGAGCAGGCGGAAAAACAAAAAAAAGACTGCATTCCAGAGGGTGATCTGAAATGCAGTCTTTTTTTGCTGAAATATATCGGAGCACATGCAAATTAGGCACCCAGGCACCCTATAGAAATAATTTCATTAGATGAAAAATTCATAATAGAAAACCTGAAACATCCCTTCTCCGGCAACCAAGATTACATACCAGACATTGCGGGTACTTATATCATGCCCCACTGTTTCAAGGAATGACTATATCTTAAAATTTCTCATTGTGAAAGCTGGAAAATAGAGTTTATACTGGAGTTAGGCAGGCAGATAAGGAAAATGCGGTCAGGAGGTGGACGATGGCGTTTATGATTGCCCAGCGGGCTTTTATTAAGGTATATCTGATCACGATGGTTGAACAGCATAAAGGCTATGGCTATCAAATGCTGGAGGACTTGCGGAGGGATTTCAAGACTTACGGCTATTCTCCTCCCCAGAGTGAAATTTACCGGGCGCTGCACGAGCTGGTGCAGCAGGGAATTCTATACCGCACCAAGCAGCTGAAGGGAAACGACCCCAAGGTGGATTTCCAGGAAATCGTTCTGTATCACTTCACAGCCGATGGGGAGGACAAAGCCAGGTTGTATAAAAAGCAGGTCAAGACGGATCTTGACCGCTGTCTTGGCATACTCAATAAGGCGGTTGCCGATAATTTCTAGCTTCACGCATCTTCATCTTCAACATCCTGGCCCGTAGGGGTTACCGGAGAGCTGGCGCTGCCGTATTCTCTCCTTACCCTTTTGTCATCAAGAGCAATCAGAGTTGCCCGTTCTCTTCGGAACTGCAACTTTAGTGATATTTTCAGGCGGCTTTCACCCTGTTATAATGGTTACTGCCGGATGAACGCTATATACTTGGAGGTTACTGAAATGGATGAACACATGAAACGCAGACTGGACAAGCAGCGAAAGCTGTTCAGCCAGCTTGGCATTACACTTGACGCGCTCACGATTCACGAGAAAGAATTCAGCTTGAAGCTTCGCGGCTATGATGCCGAGGAGGTGGATACATTTCTGGACAGCGTGATCAAGGATTACGAGCGGTTTTATGCTACAATAGCGGATTTGATGGACAAATGGCAGGAACAGCAGATTGAGCTCCGCGAGCTGAAGGACAAGACCCAGAAGCTGGAAGCTATTCCTGCGCCTGCACCTATCGTTAGAGGGATTGACCCTATGGACCTGGAGGATGTAATCCTGAAGCTGGAAGCCAATGTGCGGCAATTGAAGGACAGGCTGCCCCGGAGTGAAAGCTACCTGTAATCACCCGGCATAGCAATCGGTCCGCTTATTATCCGGATTACCAATATTATCAATTCAAAAGGAACTACATTGAGACGCATGATGGAGGTTGGACCATTGCTTAACAAGCGAGCCTGGAGCCTGAGAATCCGTGGTAAAATTGCGCTCGGATATGCCGTGATCCTGCTTATGCTGGGTCTGTTTCTGCTTGTAGTATCAAGCAGAATCACCGATCTGGAGAAAGAAACTGTATTCTTAAGCGATCATGATATAGAGGTACATGAACTTAGTTATCAAATTGAAAAAAATGTGCTGGACATGGAAACCGGCCAGCGGGGTTATGCGCTTACCGGCGATTCTGCCTATCTGGACCCCTACAATAACGGGATTACGCAATGGACGATTAATTACACTCAATTAAGCAGGCTGATTGAGGATAATCCGGATCAGCTGCAGATTTTAAGCGACATTAAGGCCAATATTGAGAAATGGATCAATTCAGCGGGACAATATGTAGTGGATCTGAAACGGAATGGACAGAATGAGGCAGTGAATTCATTTTTCCGCAATGATTCCGGCAAGCAGATTGTTGATTCCATCCGCTCACAATTTGAATTCTTCCGCAATAACGAAAGGGAGCTTACCGGCAGCCGGATTCTTGATTTGAAGGAAAGCAACAACAGGCTTTTGACGACAATGTATATTTTATGGACGCTGGTCGCGCTTCTCGCCGCACTTATTACGTACCTTATCTCTGCAAGCATTGTGAATCCGCTGCGCAGCGTCATTCAAGCCATTGACAGCATAGCTGGCGGGGCCAATATGTCTGAGCGCATAAAAGTGAAGACCTTTGATGAAATCTATGATCTGGGGAACGCAACCAATGATCTCCTGGATACCATGCAGCGGAAGCAGTGGAGCAGCGAACAGCTGACATTGATGTCCATAGCCCTCCAGGAAACCACCGATCTGTCTTTGCTGTGCCGCACATTTTTAAATAGGCTGTCCGCAATGCTGGAAATGCAGTATGGAGCGATTTATGTTCTTAACGAGCATGAAGAATATAAACGGATGTATTCTTATGCGGGTGCTGAGGATCAGGAGCTTGAATTCGGGAAGCGGACGATCCGTCCTGGAGAAGGACTCATCGGCCAGTGCGCCGTTGATATGCGGATGAGCAGCATTGACAATTTACCCGAGGATTACATAAGCATCAATTCCGGACTCGGAAGAGCTGCGCCCAGATTTGCCGTCATTGCTCCCATTATATTTGAGAACAAAACCGTGGCCGTTCTGGAAGCGGCTTCCCTTACCAGATGGGCACCCTATCATTTTGAGTTTTTTAACGAACTGCTGAACATGATGGGCGTCACCCTGAATTCCGTCATGACACGAATGGAGATCCAGCAGCTGTATCAGGAATCTCAAGCCATGAACGAAGAACTGCAGGTGCAATCCGAGGAGCTCCAGGTGCAGTCCGAAGAGCTGCAGGTACAGACGGAGGAACTGCAGAATCACACGCTGGAGCTGCTATCCCTCAACCGGGAGCTTGAGAAACAGAAATCAGTTGCCGAGAACGCGGCCGTTCAGCTGGAAAAGTACAATGAGCAGCTGGAATTAAGCTCCCGGTACAAAACCGAATTTTTGGCCAACATGTCTCACGAGCTGCGCACACCGCTTAACAGTATGCTTATCCTGTCGCAGCTGCTTACAGAGAACCGGAACGGAAATCTGGCGGAAGAAGAGCAGGGGTACGCTTCTGTCATCCATTCGTCCGGAAGCGATTTGCTGGAGATGATCAACGATATTCTGGATTTGTCCAAGGTGGAAGCCGGGAAGATGACCGTAGAACGGGACGCGGTTAATCTTACGGAGCTGCCTTCCATACTGTATGGCTATTTCAACAAGACTGCCGAGCAGAAAAACATAGATTTCAAGATCACTCAGGAGGGCAATGTGCCAAATTTGTTCTTTACGGATGAAATGCGGCTGCATCAAATCCTGCGGAACCTGCTGTCCAATGCGTTTAAATTTACGGAGAAAGGCTTCGTCGGGGTGGTTATTACCCGTCTTGACTCCTATCCGGAACCGCAGTTTCAAACGGCTGGTCCCATGCTCGCCTTTGCCGTGAAGGACAGCGGAATCGGAATCTCTGAAGAAAGCCGCGAGGTGATCTTTGAAGCTTTCCGTCAGGCGGATGGGTCAACGGCACGGAAGTTCGGCGGGACCGGGCTGGGATTGTCCATTTCACTGCAGCTGGCCAGACTTCTTGGCGGGACCATATCGCTCGATAGTGAAGAGGGCAGGGGCAGCACCTTTACGCTATACCTTCCTTGCTATGAAGAAGATGGCGGGTTTGAATCCGTGCTTCCGGGTGTCTGGACTTCCCGGGCGGCGGCAGCCACAGAATGGGAGCAGCAGCAGGAGGCTTCTGCGGAGCCGGACAAGGCTCTGTCCGATAAAGAGTACGCGAAGCTGCACGGCAAAACTGTGCTGATCGTGGATGACGATGCACGCAACATCTATGCGCTGGAGAAAGGGCTGGAGCGTTATGATATGAATTTTCTGACCGCCCACTCCGGCTTCGAATGTCTGCAGATTATCAGAGAGAAGCCTCATGTGGATATCATTCTGCTGGATATCATGATGCCCAATCTGGACGGGTATGACACGCTGTCGATTATACGGGAGGAACTCCTGCTGCCTGAGCTTCCCATAATCGCAATTTCAGCCAAAACAATGAAGGAAGACCGTGAGAAATGTCTGGCGGCGGGAGCCTCGGATTTCATCAGCAAGCCTGTGGTTATTCAAGAGGTGGTAACCCGGATGTGCCGCTGGCTGGAAGAATGAGTGAAACTTGACTTTTTAAAAAATCCATTGACGGAATTATAGGGATGCTTTATTATGAACTCATAAATGATCATTTATATGCAATCGGCGTGTTACCTTTAAGGGCATGAGCCAAGAACAGACCTCATTCATTGGAGTCTTTCTTGGCTCTTTTTTATGCGCAAAAATCTGACAATGGATGGAAAGGAGGGAGAACTTGGCCAAGGAAAACGAGCAGTTTGAGGTGCTGCGGGTAATTGGAAACAACGTTGTGATGGTGCAAGGAGGCAGGAAGGGCAAGGAATATGTGATTATTGGCAAAGGGATCGGCTTTGCGGTCAAAGATTCGGGTGTCATTGAGGCAAATGACCAGCGGATTGAGAAATTGTTCCGGCTGGAGGATCGCGAGGAATGGAGCCAATACCAGATTTTGCTCGAAGATATTGATCCCAGGGTGATGAGAATTACGGATGATATTATTGCGGATATTGCCCTTGAATTTTCCGGCAAGTTGAACGACAAAATCTATTTGGCGCTCCCCAGCCATATCCAGTTCACCATATACCGTCTCCGGAACGGCATGGACATTGTCAACCCGTTCCTTAAGGAAACCAGGATGTCCTTTCCCAAGGAATTTGAGATCGCTTACAGGGCAGCGGAGAAAATCAGTGCGGAATTTGGGGTCCAGATCCCTGAAGATGAAGTGGGATTTCTGACTTATCACGTATATTCGGCGGTCAGCAATGTGCCGGTAGGACAACTGGTCAAAGCCTCCAATATTGTAAGCGAGCTGCTGGATATGATTCGCGGGGAACGCAATTTAACCTTTGCGCATGGCAGCATGAATCATGTCCGGCTGATGATACATCTGAGATTTTCCATTGAACGGATTCTCCAGGGCTCGCTTATAGACAATCCGTTCGTGAAGCATATCAAGAAGGAATACAAAGAGGAATACAAGCTGGCCCGGAAACTGGGCAAGGTTATGCAGAGCTCACTGGGCGCAGAGGTTCCGGAAGAAGAAATATGCTTCCTCGCCATGCATTTGCGCCGGTTGTTCCAGACCTTGGATAAACAGCAGCGGCCGTAACACTATCATAGAATAATTAACCGCAGCGGCGAGGAGTGGAAGCAATGTTTTCCAAATGGAAATCCAAAAAAGAAGAGAAACCCGCTGGACAGCCCGCGCTGGAGATTTCAGCCCCTGTCAGCGGCCTGGCCGTTCCATTAGCCGGTGTGCCGGATGAGACTTTTGCAGGCGGACACATGGGCCGGGGAATAGCCATCGAACCCCGTGAGGGGAAATTAACCGCCCCGTTTGACGGGAGAATCGCCCACGTGGTCAAATCCAGCCATGCCGTGATCCTTGAGCATTCCTCCGGACTGCAGCTGCTGCTGCATATCGGAATTGATACCGTAAGCCTGAAGGGCAATGGGTTCATCAGCCATATTGCCAGCGGAGACGAAGTAAAAGCAGGACAGCTCCTGATTGAATTCGATATAGCTGCTATACAGGCAGCCGGTTATCAGACCATTACACCGGTCATTGTGACCGGCATTGGGGAAATTGCTCCTGAAGTCGCCTGCCATTATGGCCAGGTAACAGCGGGCAAAGACAGTATTCTAACCGTGGCATCCAGGCAATAATTCATACAGCTTCATCGTTATGCAGGGCAAAATACCGAAATAAGGGGATGATTGTGATGTTGGCTTTTCTGCAAAAATTGGGCAAGTCACTGATGCTTCCGGTAGCAACGCTTCCGGCGGCGGCTATTCTGCAAGGGTTCGCACTGATTAACTACGAGAAGGATTTCCATTTAGGCGCGCTGGGCCGGTTTATCAACACTTATATTACTCCCTTCCTGAACGCAGGCGCGGGTGCAATCTTTGGCAATCTGGCCCTGATTTTTGCCATCGGGGTAGCCATAGGATTTGCCGGTGATGCAGTAGCGGCACTGTCTGCACTGATTGCCTACCAGATTCTCGACAGCATCCTGAAAGTCATTCCTGCGCAGATGCCCTTCATCGGCGACGATGTCCAGCTGAATATGGGCGTGCTCGGAGGGATCTTTGCAGGAGCGTGGGCTGCCTTCCTCTACAAGAAATACCACAATATTAAAATGCCGGATTGGCTCGGGTTCTTCGCCGGCAAACGTTTTGTTCCGATTATCACTGCGGTAACCACTATGGTGCTGGCTGTCCTGGTCGGAATGGTCTGGAGTCCTGTTCAAGATGTAATCAGTGATTTTGGCACCTGGGTTGTGGGTCTCGGCGCAGTCGGCGCCTTTATCTTTGGCACCGCGAACCGCCTGCTTATTCCTTTTGGGCTTCACCATGTCATCAACGCCATTGCCTGGTTTCAAATCGGCGATTTCACCGACGCAGCCGGAAAGCTAGTCCACGGCGACTTGTGGCGCTTCTTCGCCGGAGACAAATCTGCCGGAATGTTCATGACAGGCTTTTTCCCGATTATGATGTTTGCACTGCCCGGAGCGGCGCTCGCCTTTATTCATACGGCCAAACCGGAAAAACGCAAAATGGTTGCCTCCATCTTCATTGGTTCAGCGATCGCCTCCTTCTTGACGGGGATTACCGAGCCGCTTGAATTCTCCTTCATGTTCATCGCACCGGTGCTGTATCTGATCCATGCCTTGCTCACCGGCTTTGCCGGCTTCCTGATGTATGTGCTCGATGTGAAGCTGGGATTTGGTTTCTCCGCAGGGCTGATCGATTACTTGCTGAATATGAAGCTGTCAACAAACGCTTGGATTTTGATTCCTGCAGGCCTTGGATTCTTTGTTCTCTACTATGTGCTCTTCCGGTTTATTATTGTCAGATTCAACCTGAAAACACCCGGACGCGAGGATGAAACCGAGGATGAAGTTCTGGAAGCCGATGTGAGCGGCACCAAGATTTCGGCCTCCGCCAGAGCGGTTAAAATTCTGGCAAGTGTCGGTGGTCCGTCCAACATCCGCAACATTGATGCCTGCATCACACGGCTGCGGCTTATTGTCAATGATGAGAAAGCAGTCAAGGACGCCGAGCTGAAGCAATTGGGAGCATCCGGGGTAATGAGACTGGGCCAGGGCGCGGTGCAAATTGTATTTGGTCCGCAATCGGAGCAGATCAAGGATGACATTAATAAACTCCTGTAGAAAACGCGCACAGTAAGCAGCAAGGGTGGATGTTCTTAAATCCGCCCTTGTTTTTTTATCCGCAGACTATTGCATTATTTATAATACCGAGTATAATACTTGGTATAAAAGGGATTAAGGAGTCGGTACACATGTCAGTCGATGATTATCTGGATCTTCTAAACTATGCCAAAGCAATTAACGATGGACAGTGGCAGGCTGACATCATAGAGAGCTTGAAGAATTACAAGGAAACGGCTGAAGAGCAACGGAGAATAGAGAATGTGAAGGAATTATGGAGCCGCTTTGATCAAATTAATCTGCTGCTGCTGGAATTGTTCGACAAGCTGAGAGATGACGAGGATGCTCCGGAGAGCGAACGGTGGAAAGAACGGATCTGGGAGCTGAAGCTGGAGCGGATTACCCTGGCCAAGCAAATTCAGGAGAGATATATCAAGATCAGATAGAGAGCTATTCATGCATATAATTAATCCGGATTGCCCCAAAAAGACAAAAAAAAGGCATGCAGTTAGTCTGCTCTGCCATGACCAATAATGATTACTTTGACATTTGCATGCCTTCACGCATCATTGTCATGCACATCGTCATCATTTCATCACAGTCCTGCATTTTTTTCATCATCATATCCATATCCATGTCCGTCATGCCCATTTCCGGCATTTTTTCCATGCACATCTTCATCGTGTTCATTCTGGCCATCATATCTTCCATACACATGTTCATCATCATTTCCATACACATCATTTCCATTGTCCGCACCACCTTTCATTTTTTAATAGGTTCACTTTATAAATTACTATATTTACCTGGAATAAGCAACTTTATGTGAGCAAAATGTCCAAAAAAATTCATTTTTCGTCTCAAATATGGATAATCAGACCTTGCGGATAGTAATAATATGAATACTTGACATCGGTATGTAGGCTTTTGCTACAGATGAAGAAGCAGTTTCTTCTTAATGGAAGAAGCTGCTTTTTGGTGTTCGGAACGGGACTTATACAAATGCTATGATAAAAATACCGTATATCCTGATACAAAATTGCTTCGGCGTTCGTCTTACTTATAGCTGCAGCTGATAAGGAGGATTAACACAATGGAATTTCCGGAATCTGAAATGTTTCGCACTGTATTTTATGAACACTACCCGGTGGTGCGGCGAAAGCTGGCGGCTCTGGTGCGCGACGAGTCGGCAGCAGACGATTTAGCCCAGGATGTGTTTCTCAGATTGTACCGTAATCCGCCTGACGATCCTGATGCGCTGGGTGCCTGGCTTCATAGGGTGCTCACCCGGATCGGGTATGACTATTTGAACAAAAAAGCCAGGGAGCGGCGGCTCCAGGATAAGCAGGAGCTGTTGTTCAGTGCAGAGGAGGCTCCCCTTTCCGGTGAAGAAGCCGTACTCAGCAAGCTGGATCAGGAGGATGTGCGGACCTGGCTGGACGGCCTGCCGGAGAGAGACAGACAGGCGCTGCTCCTGCGTTACTCGGGCTACAGCTACTCGGAAATTGCAAGCCAGCTTGGCGTGAACCCGCCGGTCGTCGGAACCCTGCTGAGCCGGGCGACGCTTAAGCTGAGACAGCAGGCCGCAGAATCACTTCCGCAGACGGATTGAACCGTGCTGCAAAATATAAGTATATGCTTCGCGGGGCGGGGCCAGTACGGAGCATGTTCAAGACGCATAGCTATACAAAACTTAAGCGTATGCTTCCGGAGCCAGTTTTCTAAGAAGTTACTCAGGTTGCCTACGCTAACATAACTTTAGGAGGAATATCAAATGACCAATCCTGTGAATAAGCATACAGATCAGACGGGTACAGATGAAGCCTGGGCCAAAATGCAAAAGATACTCTCCGCTGAGCCGGTGAACCCGGCATGGGCTGCTTGGGGACAGCGCGCAGAGCCGAAGAGCGGACCTTCCATTCCTGGCGCAACCACAGCGGAAAAGGCTAATAATGAAGCTGGAGGGCTGCCTATGGCCGGATCTGCGGCTGACAATAAACGGGGACGGGCGCGGCGCCCTCTATTGACCCGGCGCCGGAAATGGGCTGTGGCGGCTGCGGGCGTGGCGGTTTTTGCCGCTGTGCTCGCTACTCCAGTGGGCAATACTGCAATGGCGGCAATCCTTGGCCAATTCCGGGTACAGGAAGTTACAGTCGTCAATGAAGATGATCTGCGGAATATCTTCTATCAGCTCGGCGAAGACGGGAATTTCAATGAAACTGTGAATAAATTCGGCTCCTTCAGCACTTCATACGGCACAGTAGACGGAGAAGTGCCGGTGGATGCCCTGCAAGCCAAGCTGGGCTACGCTGCCCTGACGGGCGGGGCTTTTGACAACATTGAAACGGTGTATATAAACAATTCAAGGGAAGTTACGCTGACGCTCAAGGTTGATGAGGTGAATAAGGCGCTGAAACACCTGGGGGCGAAGCAGCTGCTGCCGGCATCCATTGACGGCAAGCCGGTCACGCTTCACATTCCCGAATCCGTAAACTATGATTTATCCACGGATAATGATCACTGGGCCACTCTTATGCAGATGAATACACCTGTGGTGAATGTAGATCCTTCTGTGAATATTGAAGAAGCTGTACAGGCGGTCCTTGACTTTCCGCTTCTTCCGGATGAGTTCAAATCCAATCTGCAGCGGAGCAGTATCCTGGCCGGAGACCTGCCCATGCCTTTGGTCAAAGGGGATCATTCCGAACAGATTACAGTGGACGGAATAAAAGTGATTCTCGAAACTGTGGAATACGGCAATGGGCCTGTCTATAAGGCAACCTGGGTGAACAAAGGGCAACTGCTGGAGCTGTCCGGCGGATCATTGTATCAGGATAAAGAAAAATTTATGAATCAGCTTCAGGAGTTGATTACGCAATGAACGCACCTGCCATTGAAGCCCGGCTGCTGACCAAGGAATACAGCAATGGCCGCGGCTGCCGGGATGTAACGATAACTGTTGAGAAAGGGGAAGCCTTTGGCTTCCTCGGCCCCAACGGTGCCGGCAAAAGCACATTTGTCAAAATGCTCGCAGGCCTGATCCGTCCATCCAGCGGAAGTGCCGCTATATTCAGGCATCCTATAGGCTCACTGGAGGCGAAGATGAAGATTGGCTATCTGCCGGAGCTATACCGGTATCAGGAATGGCTGACAGGGGAAGAGGTAGTGCGGCTCCACGCCCGTTTATGCCGTATCGGGAAATCTGCGGCAGACCGCAAAATACCGGAGCTGCTGGACGAAGTCGGGATTGGGCAACGCGGGCGGGACCGGGTGAAGCATTATTCCAAGGGAATGCAGCAGCGGCTTGGACTGGCCTGTGCGCTTGTGAATGATCCGGAGCTTGTGTTCCTGGACGAGCCTTCATCGGCGCTTGATCCCATCGGGCGCATGGAAGTGCGGAGTATTCTGGAGAAGCTGAAGCAGCGGGGCATCACCATTTTTCTCAACTCTCATCTGCTTGAGGATGTTGAGGTGCTGTGCGACCGGATGGCGCTGCTGAATAACGGCGAAATCCTGCGGCACGGCAAGGTTGCAGAAATATTAAATAAGCGAACCAGCTGGCATTTTAAAGTGGGCGGCTATTCGCCTTTTTTGCTGTCCTGGCTGATTGACCATACCGGACTGCAGATCAGACAGTCGCCTGTGGCTGTGGATGAGAGGGAAGACGGCATTGCCTTGCCTTCATCCCTTGATGAAAGCACCGTGTGGCTGGAGGCAGAACTGGACAGTGAAGAACAGGCGGGCTGGCTCAATGCACTGATGATTCAGCAGGGTATGACTTTATATGAGGTTGCGCGCAAAAAAGAACGGCTTGAAGAGTGGTTTATGGCTGCTGTATCGGGGCTTAGCCACAGGGGGGAGCGGGAATGAGAATTATAATGGGAATGACCTGGAAGGAACTGCTTCGCAAGAAGGTTATGCTCATGACCCTGCTGTTGACCGCTGTTTTCCTGCTCGCGTTCTGGTTTGTTGCGAGTACTGTTGGCAGCAGCGGATCTGGCCGGACTTCAGAGATTCCGAATGGGAGCATTCTGATTGAACATTTTACGGCCGGTGTTTTTATTTTGACCATGGGATTTTTCTTCGGGGCATTTGTCATTGCATTTCTGGCTATTTTCAGCTCTTTCTCGGCTATAGCCGGGGAGGCGGAGCAGGGGGTGATGCAAGCCCTGCTGCCCCGGCCGTTGCCGCGCTGGAAATGGTATCTCGGTCGGTGGCTCGGTTATGTTACGCTGGGAATATTATACGCATTGCTGCTGTTTATTGCGATTCTGCTGGTTGCCGCTGCGAATGCCGCCATTCCCCGCGACTTTACCGCGCTTGTCCAAGCCTTTCTGCTGTTCGCCTCGGTCGTACCGCTGCTGATCAGCCTGTCCATGCTGGGTTCCGGCTTATTCTCCGCGGTCGGGAACGGCGTCTTCATGACCATGCTCTATGGTGCAGGCTGGCTTGGGGGAATGATTGACAAGCTGAGCGGCTCGCTTGGCTTGAAGCAAGAAGCACTGGGCACGCTCCATAATCTCACGGGTGCCATGGCGCTGCTGATGCCGGCGGATGGCCTGCAGCGCAAAATGGCAGCAGAGCTGTTCAGCCTTGACGAGATTAGCGGCTTGGTTAATTTGAATTTCAGCACGTTTTCGCTGGTTGACTTTAATTCGGTCCCGTCGGATTCTTTTGTAATCTACGCAGTACTGTATACATTGGCGGTTTTTACGATTGGCCTGCTGCGTTTTCAGCGCAAGGATCTTTAGCCTGCGCTCCAAAGTATCACCGTATTATGCAATCATAACAAATAGCGTCCCGGTGGCTTCCGTCTATGGAACCGCCAGGACGCTATTTCCGCATACAACCCGGACATCATTTGGTTGCGCCGATCTTGATCCAATCCGTGGACCAGTTGCTGATTTCACCAAGGATGGGAGCCAGTGCGTTTCCTTTGCTGGTCAGCGAATACTCGATTCGAACAGGCATTTCAGGGTACACCGTCCGCTGAATGATGCCTTCATTCTCCATTTCCTTCAAGCGGTCGGACAACACCTTGCCGCTGAGATTGGAAAGGCAGCTCTCGATTTCGCCGAAACGGCGCGGTCCCTTCATCAGAACGAACACTATAAGCGCAACCCAACGTTTGCTAAGCATATCGACCGCTTTTTCAAAGCGTGGACACATTTCGAAATCATCCATAAAGATCACCTCGCATTCATTATATCACAAACTTACAATAAGTAATTATAAATATTTATATATATATTATAACTTGACGAAGTTATATTACAATGATAAACTAACTTACAAATAGTTACTTGATGTAAAAATAATGAATTTTAAAATTTTTCAGAATATGCTTAGGACGGTGCAATCATGATCAATCCGGATATCATATCTATCCTGCAGAATAAAATCAAGCGGATTACTATGGATGATTCCACAAATATACTGGTCGGTCCGATCACCTTGCCGGTTAACCTGGATGGGGAAACCGTGACCTTCAAGTGGTACAGCTGGCTCAAAGCCACCGATGAGGAATTGCAGGGCGGTGACAGCCTGGAAGCGACGGAGCTGCTGATTTCCCGGTTGTCCTCAATGAAGCTTGCCGAAGGGCAGCAATCCAGCGTGCTGGTATACGGAGATTTTGAAGGTTCGGATGAAGCGCTGATCCGGATGCACAGCATTTGCCATACCGGCGATATCTTTGGCAGCAAACGCTGCGATTGCGGCTTCCAGCTCCGCCAGTCGATGAAGATGATCGCGCAGCATGGAGCGGGTGCCCTGTTCTACCTGGCTAATCATGAAGGAAGAGGCATTGGCCTGTTCAGCAAAGCGATGGCCTATCTCCTTCAGGAAGAAGGATATGATACGGTAGAAGCCAATCTGGAGCTGGGCTTTGCCGACGATTCCAGAGACTACAGCGATGCAATCAGCGTCCTGCAGCATTTGCGCAGCAAACCGGTGACCCTGATTACGAATAATCCGAAGAAGATGGAAGCCCTGAAGGCGGCCGGTATGAATACAGGCAAGAGGATTCCTCTGTGGGGTGACGTCTCCGTTTTCAATGAAAAGTACCTGCGGACGAAAGTGGCCCGTTCAGGCCATCTGGAGGCAGTGCCGGACGCCGGTTTTTTTGAAGGACGAGTAGCCAAATAAATCAAAGCTGCTATAATGGGGTACTGAACCCAATACTTAGCTTAGTGAGGTACTATATGAATGCCATTCAAGTGCAGGACTTGCGCAAAACCTTCAAAGTCCAAAAAAACCGCGAGGGCCTCAAAGGGGCCTTCGCTGATTTGTTTAAACGGGAATATTCCGAGGTCACGGCCGTAAAGGATATTTCCTTCAGCATTCCACAAGGCGAAATTTGCGGCTATATCGGCGAGAATGGTGCAGGGAAATCAACTACGATCAAAATGCTCACCGGCATCCTTGTTCCAACCTCGGGCAGTCTTTCCGTCGGGGGCTATGTTCCCTATGAGGAACGCGAGAAATTTGTGCGGAATATCGGCGTTGTGTTCGGGCAGCGCAGCCAGCTGTGGTGGGACATCGGCGTCATTGAATCCTTCCAGCTGCTGCGCAAGGTGTACCGTGTGCCTGAGCAGGATTTCAAAAAGCGGCTGGACGAGCTGGTGGAACGGCTGGAGCTTCAGGATTTGCTCAACCGTCCGGTGCGCAAGCTCAGTCTGGGACAGCGGATGCGCTGCGAGCTGGTGGCGGCACTGCTGCACAATCCGTCCATTCTTTTTCTGGACGAGCCTACGATTGGGCTGGATATTGTAGTCAAGTCGGAAATCCGCCAGTTCCTGAAGGATATGAACCGTGAGTATGGAACCACCATTCTGCTGACTACACATGACCTGCAGGATATCGAGGCGCTTTGTTCCCGGGTTATTATGCTGGACGATGGATGCATCATTTATGATGGCGGTCTTGAGGAGCTTAAGCAGCGCTGGGGAACAGGCCGCGAGGTGCTCTTCCAATTCGGAGCAGCCACGAAGCTTGCACAGCTGGAGCAGTGGACAGCAGGCATGACGGTGGCCTGGTCGGCGGAGAATGATCTGGGCGCCAAGGTATGGATTCCGCTGGAGCTGAATGTTTCGGATGTGCTTGGCCGGGTTGTCGGGCAAGCGGACATAACAGATATCAAAATCATTGAAACGAACACGGATGATATCGTCCGCAGCATTTATCAGTCAGGCTCGGCGGAGAAGCCGGAAGAGAAAATTCTTGCTCTGCAGGATGAGAAAGAGGTCATCCATGTCTGAACAGCTAAAAGCCGCTGCAGCCGCTTCGGCCGCCGGAGGCGCTGAGGCGGGTGGCCCCCGGGAGAAGGGGCGGAAGCTGCTGCTCGGTGCTTATTTCGATTTCATCCGCATCCGTTTTTTGACTATGCTGGCTTACCGGGTGAACTATTATTCCGGCATTTTGATCTATACGCTGAATATCGGCGTGAATTACTTCACTTGGAAGGCTATTTACGGCGGCGGTGAGGCTCTGGGCGGCTTTACGGGCGCCCAGATGACAACCTATGTTGCGGTATCCTGGATGGCCCGGGCCTTTTATTTCAACAATCTGGACAGGGAAATATCCACGGACATACGGGATGGAAGCATCGCAATCCAGTTCATCCGGCCTTATAATTACGTGCTGGTCAAAATGATGCAGGGACTTGGTGAAGGCATGTTCCGCTTCATGATGCTGATGATCCCGGGCATGGTTATTGCCATTCTGCTGTTTCCGGTGCAATTGCCGACCGGTTTGTCCGCCTGGGCCGGTTTCCTTGTAATGCTCTTCTTCAGCTTTCTGATCAGCTCACAGATCAACATCATTACGGGATTATCTGCGTTCTTCGTCGAGAATAACGAGGGCATGATGCGCATGAAGCGTGTCGTGGTCGACCTGTTCTCCGGTCTGATCGTGCCGATCAGCCTGTTCCCGGACTGGTTGTCCGGTATTCTCAAGGTTCTGCCCTTTCAAGCGATCACCTATCTGCCGGGCTCCGTCTTTACAGGACGGGTTCAGGGGGTGGGCATTTGGAATGTGCTGGGCATCCAGGTCATCTGGTTCGTGGTGCTGCTGGTTCCCATTGTCTGGCTATACCACGCGTCGCGCCGGCGGCTGTTCGTGCAGGGAGGGTGAGTGAAGTTGCATTACTTGAGCTTATTGTTTGAATACTTGAAGAACTATATGAAGACCCGCCTGACCTACCGCGCCGATTTCTGGGTGGAGGTGGTATCGGATCTGCTGTTTCAGGCAACCAACTTTATCTTTATCCTGGTGATCTTCATGCATACGGACAGTCTGGGAGGCTGGAACCAGAACGAGGTGGTATTCGTATACGGCTTCTTTATGGTGCCTTATGGAGTCTTCAGCTGCTTCGTGAATATGTGGGGGTTCAGCGAGCGTTATATCGTCAAAGGAGAAATGGACCGCATCCTTACGCGTCCGGCGCATAACCTGTTCCAGATTTTCCTCGAAAATGTGGACCCGCCTTCCATGGTAGGCTCCTTTATCGGACTGATTATCATGGCGATCAGCGGAAGCAATCTGGGTCTGCCTCTTGAATGGTGGACGATTCCCATGATCATTGTTCTGACGCTCAGCGCAGTTGCGATTTATACCGGGATCTATACGACTCTGACCTCATTGTCATTTTATTCGGATGCTCCCACCGGCATTCTGCCGCTGATGTACAATATTCAGACCTACGGGCGTTATCCGGTTACAATCTACAACCGGGCAATTCAGGTGCTGCTCACGTGGATTATCCCGTTTGCTTTTGTAGGGATATATCCGGCGGCACTGTTTCTGCAACGGGATGAGATGCAGGGCATGGCGCTGCTGACTCCTGTGGTCGGTGCGGTATTCCTGGGGATTGGACTGCTGGCCTGGAATTACGGTGTGAAAAGATATAAAGGAGCCGGCTCGTAAGAGGCTTCCCATAGAGTAAGCAAAGCAGACTGGCGCCAATTGCCGGTCTGTCTTTTTTTAAAAGATAAGAATTTATCCTGAGTTTCGAGAGTAAGTATCCACAAATGATCTAAAAAGCTCTACACGAAGGGATGACTTGCTACAAACAGCTTGCACCCAATGGGTGAAGGGAAAAGAGGGTTTATTCCTTGTCCTATCCGGATTTGTTCAATTCACTTTCGAAATTCAGGTTTATATGTTTCACGATAAAAATTAGCCTGATCTTTCCCGCTGAAACGGATACCGTCCTTATAAGGACGGTATCCGTTTCCACTTGGAAGATCAGAATTTATAGGTTTTGGGGAAGCGAAGCTTATCCGTTATTTCACGGCTGCGCTGTAACTGAAAGAATGGATCGGGACTTCGGCCAGGCAAACTGGGCGATTGCGTTGGCCGCAGCGGGCAGGTAGAGGGAATCAGAGGCAGAAATACCTTTGATTTCGCCCGAAGCCGGCTGGACGGTGGAATCAGAGGCAGAAGTACCTTTGATTTCGCCCGAAGTTGGCTGGACGGTGAAATCAGAGGCAGAAGTACCTTTGATTTCGCCCGAAGTTGGCTGGACGGTGAAATCAGAGGCAGAAGTACCTTTGATTTCGCCTGAAGTTGGCTGGACGGTGGAATCAAAGGCAGAAGTGCCTTTGAATTCGCCCGAAGCCGGCTGGACGGTGGAATCAGCGCGAAATGATTCTTTCTCCTCCCCACTGAAATGGCAGCATTCTTATTATAGGACGCAGATAGGCGTCTTTCTTGGCCCCAGACAACCTTAAGCCCTGAAGCCAAAGCAGCTGAGCTGTCCAATAAAGAACGGATCTCCTTTTTTTCCATGGGCGAAGCTCCTGAATGATGTATCTGCCACCGCAGCATGCTATGCTATAAATATGATTACGATTAGGCAGGAGGCCAAAGATGAAACGAGATATTCAGAAGGTGCCTTACGGCTATGAGCCCCCGGCTGCAGAGCGCAAGGGAACGCTGGTATTCTATGATTCATTCGAACGCATTACCGACCGGGAGCTGGAACAGGCTGCACACACGGCGGCGGAACGTAATTTCACCAAACTGGTGCTGTATCCGCTGCATGAAGAAACGGTTAGGCGGATGAGCAAGGAGCCTGTCCAGGCCTTTTACAAACGGGAGGACCGGCTGCATGAATGGAAAAGAGCGCAGGGGCGTTCGTTCGTTACTGTGGAGAGTCTCGAAGGCAAGCGGAAGAGGTATACACCGCTGGACTCCGCCCTGCGTCATATCAGTGAAGTATACCCTTCACCGTATTTTCTGTACCTGACTCCTGAAACGGCCAACCAGTTTGCTTCGTATGCTTCTTTTGAAGAGTGGATTGTGAAGCTGCGTTTGATTCTGTCGGCGCCTCCCGCTTCTGTACACCCGCGTCTGGAGAAGTTCCGGCACCGCTGGGATGTGGCAGGAGAAGAGAAGAGGAAATAAAGCGGCGGGATGGACCTGCAGAATTTTGTTTAAGGGGGCGGTTCAATGGCGGATGTGTATAGCTTCAATGTTAGTTTGCAGCCCATGGAAGCACTATGGATGGTAAAAAAAGGGTTGTCTGCAGATTCCGAGCTGCTGCATGAAGAGTATAATGAAGCCGGGGAGGGACGTTCAATTGGAACACTGGTGTATGAGCGTTATTTCATCCGTTCGAGCAATCAGGCCGCACTGGTCGTTATCGCTGATAATCTGCAGGGGGTGACGAATGTGCGGCTCAACGCGGCAGGCAGCTCGAAGGGAATGATCTTTAAGATGGATTGGGGCGCCGGCCGAAGCTTCGCCTCCTCGGTGGAGCAGCTATTGTCTGCATACATTCTGGAGTGAGCACATGGCGGGAATCCGGCTGCATTCCGCCTTGCTGAGCAAGCCTTTATTGGGCATTTCCTTGTTTGCGTCTGTAAGTGTACATTTTCCACTGATAGTGGATGAAGCAGCCGATGCAGAAGCCGAGAATGGCGACCGTAGCAGCAACAGCGACCATAGCCGTAAAGATGTAGGCGGCAACCGTCCACCCCGCCAGGAAGCTGAGCAGTCCGGCCGCAAGACAGAAGACGGCAATGCCCTGGTTGAACTGCTGCTGCTCCGGGTCCTCAAGCACATAGGCGGAACGTTCCTTGGTCAGTAAACGGGCAGCCAGCTTGATTACCGGATTATATCCAAATATCAGTCCGGACAGTCCGGCGGCAAGCGGCAATGCAAGAATCCAGTACTGGCCAGTTATCCAGCTTAACAATACCGAAATTACAATAAACGCTTGATTGGTTTTGACCAGAGGACGTGGAATTCCCTTCGAAACAGCAACCTCACTCATTCAAATCACACCTTTCGCATTGGGATAATAAAATTATAACCCAACAATCTGTACGTAGCAATTTAAAAAAGAAATAGCTGAATTTGAAATAATTAATTATTGACACTTCAGGATGAGCCATGTTTCTATTATATAGACCGATTGTTATAAAAACAAAGGAAGTGTCGCGCTTGTTAAACAAGCCCAATGCTCGTGAAGCGATTGTGGAGACCGCTTCACGGCTGTTTTTTACCCAAGGCTACCATGCTACCGGCCTGAGTCAGATCATTAAGGACAGCGACTCACCCAAAGGTTCCCTTTACTATTACTTCCCCCATGGCAAAGAGGAGCTGGCATTAACCTGCATCAACAAGACGGGTGAGTTCGTTGTCGGGCAGCTGAGGCAATGCGTGGAGCAGGAAGGAAATATCATTCAGGCGGTCCAGGCGTTCATTCTTCAGATGGTCAAGGATGCTGAAGAGTCTGATTACAAAGGGATGGTGCCGTTCAGCTTCTGGGTAGCTGCGGAGACCTCCTGCATCAGCGAGGAGCTGAGAACAGCCTGCCAAACGGTGTTTAAGGACTGGCAGGATGTTATTCTGCAGCGTTTGCTGGAAGAAGGAATGGATGCAGAGCTTGCCGCTGATAAGGCTTCAGTGGTGGTCTCGCTGTTTGAAGGCGCACTGCTGCAGACGCTGACCTGCCGGAGCGCCCGCCCGCTGCTTGCTGCCGCCAAGATGGTTCCTGTGTTGCTCGGGTAGCAGGATAGAAATAAGAAGCAGAGAGAGAAAAATTATATTTTATCAGGAGGATTTAAGAGTGGAAGCTACCATGACTGGAAAGAATCAACCCGAAATAAGAAAGTTCAAAACCATGCCGATCCTGATCTCCTTGCTGCTTGCCGGCTTCATTGGCATGTTCAGTGAGACCGCGCTAAATGTCGCCTTAAGCGATCTGATGATAGTCCTGGATATTACGCCAACTACCGCCCAGTGGCTGACAACAGCTTATCTGCTGACGCTGGGAGTTCTCGTTCCTATTTCGGGACTGCTGCTGCAGTGGTTCACGACCAGGCAGCTGTTCGTTGCCGCATTATCCTTTTCTATTCTGGGAACCTTCCTGGCGGCGATGTCGCCGAGTTTCGAGTTCCTGCTTACGGCCCGTGTTGTGCAGGCGATGGGAACCGCATTGCTTCTGCCGCTGATGTTCAATACCATTCTGATAATTATCCCCGCTGAAAAACGGGGGGCTGCGATGGGGCTTATCGGTCTGGTCATTATGGTCGCTCCGGCGATTGGTCCGACGATTGCCGGTCTGCTGATTGCAAGCCTTAGCTGGCACTGGATCTTCTGGCTGTCACTGCCGTTCCTGGTAATTGCGCTGATCAGCGGGATTCTTTTCATGCAGAACGTTACGGAGGTTACCAAGCCGAAGATTGATATTCTGTCCATTGTGCTCTCCTCGGCAGGATTCGGCGGTGTGGTATTCGGATTCAGCAGTGCCGGTGAAGCGGAAGGCTGGGGGAGTCCGAAGGTAATTATTGCAATTGCTGTTGGAGTGTTGGCGCTTGTCCTGTTTGTCATCCGCCAAATGACGATGAAGCAGCCGATGATTAATCTTCGCGCGTTCAAGTTCCCGATGTTTGTGGTTGGCGTGCTGATGGTCTTCATCTGCATGATGGTCATTCTGTCCTCAATGCTGATTCTTCCCATGTATCTCCAGCAGGGACAAGGCTACTCGGCCTTCAAAGCCGGTCTTCTGTTGCTGCCCGGGGGAATTATCAATGGACTGATGTCTCCGATCATGGGACGCTTGTTCGATAAATACGGTCCGAAATGGCTGGTGATTCCCGGCTTGGTTATCGTTGCGGTATCGCTGTGGTTCTTCTCCAGCATCACCGTTGCTTCTACCATTGTCTTCGTTATTGTGCTGCATAGCGCACTGATGGTAGGGATATCGATGATTATGATGCCGGCGCAGACCAATGGCATCAATCAGCTGCCTCTGGAACTGTACCCGGACGGTACAGCCATTATGAATACTCTCCAGCAGGTTGCAGGAGCGATTGGTACAGCGCTGGCTGTCAGCATCATGACCGCAGGCACCAAGAGCTATTTGGAGACTGTAAGCAATCCGGCCGATCCGGCCAATATTGTGTCAGCCTTCACACAAGGAGTGCAGAATGCCTTTATCTTCGGAATGGCCATGGCCATTATCGGCCTGGTGGTCGCGTTCTTCCTGAAGCGTGTTATCATACAGCATAAAACACAGGTTTCGATGCATTAATTCATGCAATCATAGAGTTTTTTTGATTCGGGCACATCCGCCGCCGGGCGGGTGTGCTTTTTATGCATTGAAGGAGAGCCGCCGGCCTGCTGGAGGGAATCTATTGCTGAGAGGACAGGCTTCCGGCTTCGAACGTTATTTAAGCAGTAGCCAGGTGTACATGTATGGGTTATTCTGAAATTAACATGGAGGGGGAAGGGGGGAAGCATTTGTTCAGACAGCAGAAGTTTGCCGCGGGAAAAATAGCGGGTGCTGCCCTTGCGGTCAGCTTGGGCATAGCGCTTATATTACATGGAAGCACGGCCGCCGCCGCAGGGACAGGACAGAAGGAAGGAACGCCGTCCCGGCAGAGCAATGTGCAGAAGAAAAATAATTTGCCCAAAGGGTTCGTGTATCTTGATGAAGTTATTCCTGCGGCACAATATGAAATCCGTTACTACACTGAGAATAATTTCACCGGGGCGCGTGTAACCGGGTATAAGGCGCCGGTGGCCATCTTTTCACAAGCAGGGGCCAAAGCGTTGAAGGCAGTCAGTGATGATCTGGCAGGCAAAGGTTATATTTTGAGAATTTATGATGCCTACCGTCCGCAAAAAGCGGTGAACCGTTTTGTGTCCTGGTCTCAGGATGCGGCGGATATCAGGATGAAACAGCAATATTACCCCAAGCTGGACAAGCGCAACCTGTTCAAGCTGGGTTTTATCGCCAAGAAATCGGGACATTCGAGAGGCAGCACGGTTGATTTGACCCTGGCGTATGCAAAAACGGGAGCCCTGGTGGATATGGGCAGCCCTTTTGATTTTTTCGGCGACATTTCATATTACAATACTTCACTCATCAGCAAGACGCAGCACGCCAACCGTAAAATTCTTAAGGATGCTATGGAGAAACGGGGATTCAAGCCGTACAGCAAGGAGTGGTGGCATTTCACTCTGATCAAGGAGCCTTTTCCTTCGCAGTACTTCAACTTCGACGTGGAATGACGCGCTTAAGGATTGTTCGATGAAATCCACAACGGTTATGAGCCTGTTATAAAATCGGGGCCTTTGGGTAATGTTGAATGTATGGGCTGTTTTTGCAGCTTGCAAACCTAATCAAACTAATACAGGAGAGGTGGAATCGATGTGAAGCTCAAAATCGCAGCCGTAACCCTCAGTATTCTGTTATTGGCAGCCGGGTTAGGGATATTGGCACCACAGCGCGCACAAGCCGCAGAGCCTATAAAAGTTATTTTAAATGGGCAATTGCTGCAGCCTGAGGAGCCGAGGGCATATAAGAGCGGATCGACCGTTATGCTCCCGCTGCGCGAAACAGCGGAGGCTCTCAAATATAAAACCACTTATCAGGGCAGTACCGGACAGATTCAGTTAACGCGGGTGAAAGAAACCGTTAACTTTACGCTCAGCGGGAATGAGCTGCTGCTTAACGGCAAAGACAGGCTTTCATTCAACGAGCCGGTTGAAGTCAGACAGAAACGGATTTATGTTCCGTTATCTTTTTTTAATGCTATGGGGCTTATTGCTTCGTACAGCCAGAGCACCGGGCAAGCCGAGATCTATGCCCCTGAGGTTATTGCCGGTGCTGTAAGCGGGCTGCTTGCGGCAGGCAAATATCAGGAGCTGCAGGAGCGTTACTTGAGCAATTCCGCTGCACAGCAGGCATTTCTGCCCCTGGTTCAGCAAAGCTGGCAGACGGTTGCGGCCCCGGCCGGCAATTATTATGGAATGAAAACAACGGACAGCCATTGGAGTGCCGGGGAGATGACCATCCAGAGCGTGCTCATCTTCGAGAAGTCCGAAGCGACTCTGGCTTTGACATTAGACAAAACAGGCAAGATCACCGGGCTGACGCTGGCGCCCATTGCTGCCAGTGAGGCTGCGGCAGTCCGGTAAAATAAAACAAGGAATCAGGAATATGCTTTAATGGTGAAAGCATGAGGCCGCATGTCATGGGCGGTTTCTTGCTTTTTTAAAAGACATACACGTGCGGAAAAGTCTTAAAGGAATCGCGGGAAAAAGCTTGCTCCATCTAAATTCAACCTGCAATCTTATTCCAATCAGGAAACCGGGCTTTAACAGCGGCAGGAAGAACCCTCTGAACCCGCAGCGGACTTCATTCACATCGTTACCCGCTGATTTTGGTGTTGAGCCAAAAAGGTAATTTAATAAAAAGGTAATTGAATGTATAGGAATGGAACCGGAGAACCTGAACAAGCTGATGAAACGCAAGGATGTTCATAGGGAACGGAAGCGAAGTGTAAAAAGTAACACTAAAATGGGCTGGAATTCTGGCATTAACGGGCTTTAGTGGGATTTTGTACACTTCATAGAGGCCCATTGCCTCCAAATGGCTGATTTCAGCCGAATTAGTTGTACTTTTTCCCACTAGGGATGATCCGGAATCCGAATGCGGTGGATTAGTTATCCTTTTTACCACTAAAATGGCTGCCCTTTGGATGAATGGTTCAAGTTCAGCTTAATGCAGGCGTGTTCCTCTGCAGGGGAGAGAAACGGATCAATTAGGTCTCCTTTTTCCCGCTAACGCAAGCGAAAAAGGGAATGTATGGATTGAGTTTCCTTTTTTCACTTGGGCTTAGGCCGCAGGGTCTCAGCAGGAAGGTCTGGAGGGATCGGGGAGGAAGTGCTTCGGCCGGCCAGGGGAACGGTGAGCGGGGGAACCGCAGCCGGCCTTACACCTGAAATGCAAACAGCTGCGCTGCCCGGTCAAGGAAGGCGTAGCCGTTTCTGCTTGTTGCCGGGGAATTTAAACGTTGAAATCCGGGGGAGGAAGCGGATTTGCTCGCTCCCCAGGCTGTTTGTTGTGCTGCCGGAGTCCAAATTGGCTATTGACAGGCTTGCCGTTTGGGAGTAAATTTAGTTTCTGTTAAACATCGTTTAAAACGATGATTAGGATTGTATGTAAGGAAGGAGGAAGCAGCCAAAGCTATGACCAGAACCAACAATATTGCAGATCACCCAGACAAGGATACGAAGCAGACGATTCTTGAGGTGACCGTGGATCTGATCCGCGGGGAGGGGTTCAGCTGTGCCACTATGCGCAATATAGCCACCAGAGCAGGTATTAATCTGGCCCTTGTCAACTATCATTACGGCTCCAAAGAGAAGCTGCTGGCGGATGCGGTACGGGCGCTGCTCTCTACCTTTAATGACGCCTTTAAAGTGCTGGAAGACGACACTTTGCCGCCAAGGGAGAGGCTCAAGCAATTTTTTATCCGTTACATTGAAGAGCTTCAGCGTTATCCCGGGTTGGCCAGACAAATGCTTGATCAGAGACATCATGTTATGGGCTCTCTGGATGAATACACCCGTTATTGCAAAATGATGCGGATTGAAAAGATTCTGCAGGCAATCCAGGAAATTACCGGCGAGCAGGACAAAAACAAGCTGATTACGATGCAGCTTCAGATATACGGGGCAGTGGTTTTTCCCATGATTACGATTTCCAGTCTGCCTAAGGACAATGGGAATTTCTTGCCGTTTGCCAATCTTCCCCCTATTGGGGAACAGATCGACGAGTTGTTCGGGCGTTATTTTCATTAAATACAAACAACAATATAAATAGAGAAAAGAGTGGAGATAAGAAATGTCAAATACAATAGCCGGGAAAGGTGCTCCGGCAGAGCAGCCCTTCTCACTGAAAGCCATACTGCCGCCGCTCTTGGCAATTATCGTAGGAATGATTATGGTCATCCTCGACGGTACCGTAGTCAATGTGGCCGTGCCCAAGCTGGTGGAATACTTCAATACTGATCTCAAAACCGTGCAATGGGCGATTACGGGATATACGCTTGCCCTGGCTGCGGTAATCCCTCTGGCGGGGTATATGACAGACCGTTTCGGCTCAAAGCAGGTTTTCGTGTCCACAGTTGCCATGTTCGTTCTGGGCTCCATGCTGTGTTCCTTAGCACAGACCTCAGGGCAGCTGGTGCTGTTCCGCGTCATTCAAGGTCTTGGCGGCGGCATGGTAGCCCCAATCGGGATGGCGATGGTCTTCAGACTGGCTCCGCCTGAGCGCAGAGGCTCGATCATGGGTCTGCTGGGCATTCCGATGCTGCTCGCTCCGGCCCTTGGACCGGTATTGTCCGGCTGGCTGGTGGAGTACGTGAGCTGGCACTGGATTTTCCTAATCAACGTGCCAATCGGTATCGTCGGGATTATTCTTGGTCTTAAATATTTGCCGAAGACAGAAACAAAGGGCAGGGCACACCTTGATATTCTTGGCATTATCCTGGCCCCGGTAGCCTTCTCTATGCTTGCTTACGGTGTGAACCAAGGCGGTGGCGAGAGCTGGTCCTCCACCGGTGCGATTCTGGGATTGTCTGTCGGAGGTGTGGCGCTGGTGCTGTTTGTCATTGTGGAGCTGCTTCATAAGCATCCACTGCTTGAGCTGCGGGTGTTCCGTTCATCGGACTTCACCCGGGGGATTATTCTCAGCTGGGTGACGCAGGCCGCATTGTTCGGCTCCATGCTGTTCGTGCCGCTCTATCTGCAGCAGATCCGCAATTATACACCGCTGGAAACGGGCCTGATTCTTCTGCCGCAAGCCCTTGCTTCCGGGATCGGAATGCCGCTGGGCGGACGCCTGTTTGACAAGATTGGGGCGCGTCCGCTGGTCTTTGTCGGCCTGAGCATTATATCTACCGCTCTCTTCCTGTTATCTGGCGTCACAGTGGATACCAGCCTGCCGGTTATTATGTCCTGCCTGGCGATGATGGGTCTTGGCATGGGTCTTTCGATGATGCCGGTCAACACCCATGTGCTGAACTCCGCACCGCGTGAATGGGTGAACCGGGTAACTCCGCTTACTGCCGCTGCCCAGCAAGTGGTTGTATCATTTGCCGTAGCCGGTATGACCGGTTACCTGACCAGTCAAATTGCTGTTCATATGGGTAAAATGGCTTCAGGCGCTAACCCGCTCTCAGCCATGGTTCTGGGCTTCAATGATGTATTCTTCTTCGCTGCCTGCATCGCTGTGGCCGGTGTGGTCATCAGCCTGATTCTCCGCAAGCCGAAGGTGGCTGCTGCACCGGATGCACCGGATGCGCAGGCTGCTGATCCGGCGATGATGATGGGACACTGAGCATAGGCGTACAAAAAGCCGCGCAGCTGTTGCTGTGGCGGCTTTTTTGCATTTATATGCTTTGCGTTATAAACGATCCCGCTTTTTCCCTGCTGAAACGGTCCGCGGCCCTTGGAAAAAGACGGAAAAGCCGTTTCTGCTAATGATTTTATCCTAAATGAATCTTTATGGATGGGCCCGCCGTTTCTTGAACAGCCTCACTGTGCCCGGAGCGGTATGCGCTTTGCTGAGCAGCTCGGAGGCGGTGATGCCTAGCAGCACAAGCGCCGCTCCCGCATAGCCCTGCATCGACAGCTGCTCTCCTGCGAACCAGTAGCCGAACAGGGCGGCGAACACCGGCTCCATCGAGAAGATCAGACCGGTGCGGGTCGGAGTGGTGTATTTCTGGGCCACGGGTTGGAGAATAAAGCCGCAGGCGCTGCAAAAGATGCCAAGCGCCAGGATGGCAATCCATCCGGGCAGGGAGGAAGGCAGGGAAGGCGTCTCGAACAAGAACGACAGGCAAAGCGCAAATCCGCCGGCGAAGCCGAGCTGCAGAATGCCAAGGCTCAGGGGGTTGCAGGTTTTTACCGCTTTGCCTGTGACCAGAATCTGCACGGCATAGAAGACTGCGGACAGAATGCAGAGGATGTCGCCGGGCTGCATGCGCAGGGAAGAGTTCAGGGTGAGCAGCCCGATTCCGGCAATAGCCAGGACAGCCCCGAAGACTTGGGGGGGAGCGACTTTTTTTCTGAATACGAGCACGTCAAGCATGGGCACAAAAATAACGGTTAACGCGACAAGAAAACCGGCATTGGAGGTGGTTGTGGTCTTCAGACCGAAGGTAATGCAGGTGAAGACGCCGAGCAGCAGGAAGCCGAGCAACGCTCCATATTTCAGTGTTCGGGCATCTGCACTTCCCAGCCGCTTGTGAAACAAAATGGCTGCGAGAATAAAGGCCAGTCCAAAGCGCAGCGCAATCAGATTGAATTCCCCGAGCGTTCCAAGCCCCATCTTCATGAATATGTAAGAGGAACCCCAGAACATCGTTACTACGAAGAGCATCAGCTCAGCCTTGAGCGGCTTCATACCATCATCATCCTTCAATATTTCAAGTTGTTAGCCACTATAGTATAATATGCACAAATACATAAGTTAACTGAACGTTTATTATGATATACATGAGTGAAATTCATATAAATTCAGGAGGAGTGCAGCAGCTTGAGCATCAGTAAATATGAGGTGTTTCTTAAGGTAGTAGAGCTTGGCAGTCTGACCCGGGCCGCAGAGGTGCTGGGATTCACCCAATCAGGCATCAGCCATGCCATCAGCAGCCTGGAGACGGAATTTGGTTTTACTCTTCTGGTCAGGAACCGTGCCGGGGTCAAATTAACAGTCAATGGCGAGCAGGTGGTCCAGCCGATCCGTGAGATTATGAAATGGAACGAGCAGTTGAAGCAGCAGATTGCAGACATCCATGGACTGGAGACCGGCACGGTAACGATCGGCACCTTCACCAGCGTTTCTGTGCATTGGCTGCCCGGCATGATTAAGCAGTTCCGCAAGGAGTACCCCTATATTGAGTTCAAGCTGATGGAAGGGGGCTATCTGGAAATCGAGCAGTGGATCGAGGCTGGAGTAATCGATTGCGGATTTCTGTCTCTTCCCACCCGGGAGAAATTCGAGGTGTTCCCGCTGAAACGGGACCGGATGCTGGCTATCCTCTCCAAGGAGCATCCCCTGAGCCGGGCCCCATACATGCCGCTTGCACAAATCGCCTATGAGGACTTCATTATTCCGAAGGCGGGCTCGGATTATGATGTCAGACGGGTACTGGACAAGGCGGCCATCAAGCCCAATATCAAATTCTCGGCCGGGGACGATTATGCCATTATTGCCATGGTGGAAAATGGACTTGGCATCAGCATTCTGCCGGAGCTGGTCATCCAGCGCCAGAATCATAACGTAGCTACGCTAGAGCTTGAAGAACGCAGCTTCCGTTCGCTCGGCATCGCCGTCCAATCGCTGAAATATGCTTCTCCGGCGACCAAACGGTTTTTGAAGCATGTCCAGTCCTGGTTCAAAGAAGTTGAATAAGCAGCGGAAAGAAGCCCGCCGCTGATGCATATTTTTGCTGCGAAACTTCTGTATATATTGAACGGCGGCCAGCCCGTAAAAATATAAAAAATCACGGCCCGGATGATTGACATCACCTGGGCTTCGTGAGAAAATGTACGCGTGTACATTTTAGGCTCTAAAGGCAAGGCAGATAAGCTGAAAAACGAAGCGAATGCTTCTGAAGCGAGTCTAGCCAAGGCCAAGCGTCCAGAAAGGATGATTGCTATCGCAAGCCGCAAAGAGGTTGCCGAGCTTGCCGGGGTATCGGAAGCGACTGTCTCCCGTGTGCTGAATAACGTCGGTCCGCTGAAAGAGAAGACCAAGCAGAAGGTATTGGCTGCGGCCAGGGAACTGGGCTACACTCCAAGCTCGCTGGCCCGCAGCTTTGCCCGAAGGCGCAGCGGAAATTTGGGCGTCGTCATGCCCTACCTGCCCAAAGCCCGGCTGTTCTCCGCTTATTATTTCTCCGAAATTCTCAGCGGGATCGGGAGCAGGGCCAGGGAGGAGGGCTATGATCTGCTGATGATTTTCCGCGATGCCGATGAGCCGCTGGATTACTGCGGACTGTTCCGGATGCGCAAGGTGGATGCCTGCATTGTGCTGGGCGCCAAAGAGGAGGACGGAGAGCTTGCCGCTCTGCGGCAGCTGAGGCAGGAGGGGCATCCTTATTGTCTGATTAACCAGCATTTTCCTGGAGAAGCATTCCATGAGGTGGACGCCGATCATGTCGAGGGCTGCCAGCTTGCGGTGCGGCATCTGCTGGAGCAAGGCTTCACCCGAATCGCCTTCCTGAACGGCCCGCAGGCGTATTCCAACAGCCGCGACCGGCTGGAGGGGTATGTCCGGGCTCTCCGGGAGGCGGGAATCCCGCTCGACCCTTCGCTTATGTTCGAAGGGAATTTCAGCCGCAGAAGCGGAATCGCTGCCGCGAAGGCCATTGCCGCACAGCTGGAACGCATTGAGGCTGTGGCGGCAGCCAATGACCGCATGGCCATTGGCCTGCAGCAGGGACTGCGGGAGCTGGGCATCCCGGGGGAGCGGATGCCGGCCATCGTCGGCTATGATGATTCGGATGCTGCGGAGCTTACCACTCCAGCGCTCAGCAGCGTGCGGGTTCCCTTTTACCAGCTGGGAGAGCTTGCTGCGGCCAAGGTGCTGGAGCTGCCGGAAAGCGGGAGCGAAAATGCCGAGCGCGGGCTGATCCGTGTGAAGCTTCCCGCCAAGCTTGTTGTTCGTGCATCTTCATTAAAAGTAGGAGGGATTCAATGAAACAGCTTCGCATCGGAATGATAGGATACAAATTCATGGGCAAAGCGCACAGCAATGCCTACCGCAGCCTGCCCATGTTCTTTCCGCAGGCGCTGAAGCCGGAAATGTCCGTGCTGTGCGGACGCAGCGCCGCTGCCCTGCAGGAAGCCGCAGCCCGGCTGGGCTGGTCGGAGACCGCAACCGATTGGAGGGAGCTGGTGGGCCGTGACGACATTGATCTGATTGATATCAACGCTCCCAGCGATGCCCATAAGGAGATTGCCCTGGCAGCGGCGAAGGCTGGCAAGCATATCTTTTGCGAGAAGCCGCTTGCCCTGACGCTTGCGGATTCCCGGGAGATGCTGCAGGCCGCAGAGGAAGCCGGAGTTATGCATATGGTTGGCTTCAACTACCGGTTCTCCCCGGCGGTGCGGCTGGCCAAAAGGCTGGTGGAGAGCGGCCGGCTGGGACAAATCTACCATTTCCGTGCCTGGTTTCTGCAGGACTGGATTCTTGATCCCGAGTTTCCGCTGGTGTGGAGGCTGCAGAAGGAGATTGCCGGGTCCGGTTCGCATGGCGACCTCGGGGCGCATCTGATTGATCTGGCGCGTTATCTGGTCGGGGAGCTGAAAGAAGTCATCGGCATGAGCGAGACCTTCATCAAGGAGCGGCCTCTGGCTGCGGAGATGACAGGACTAAGCGCCAAGGCAAGTGCGGATGCTCCAAGGGGACCGGTAACGGTAGATGATGCCACGCTGTTTCTTGCGCGTTTTGCAAACGGTGCCATCGGCAGCTTTGAGGCCACGCGTTTTGCCGCCGGTCACCGTTCCACCAACTCTTTTGAAATTAACGGCAGTCTCGGCAGTGTGAAATTTGATTTCGAACGGATGAATGAGCTGGAGGTATATCTGGCCTCTGACGAAGAGGATGTGCAGGGCTTTCGGCGTGTGCTCGCCACAGATCCCGCCCATGATTATGCCGAAGCCTGGTGGCCGCCGGGCCATACGATCGGCTTTGAGCATACCTTCATTCATGAAATCCTGGAGCTGTCGTCCGCCGCAGCGGAGGGGCGCCAGCCCGTGCCGAATTTCCGCGACGGTGTGAAATGCCAGGCGGTGCTGGAGGCGGTGGAACGCTCGGTGCAGGAGCGCCGCTGGGTGGACCTGTCGGAAATGTAATAATTCTTATGCAAATTATTCGGGAGAAGGAGTGACCAGCATGAAAAAAGCATTGATCGTATGGGGCGGCTGGGATGGACATGAGCCGGAACAGGTAGCCGGACTGTTTGCAGGGATGTTGCGCGGAGAGCAGTTCGAGGTTGAGGTTGCCGACACGCTGGAGGCCTTCGCTGACGGGGAGAAGCTGCTGGGCCTGGATCTGATTGTTCCGGTCTGGACCATGGGAGAAATTACGCAGGAGCTGGTTAACAACGTGTCGGCAGCGGTGCAGAACGGAACGGGACTTGCGGGCTGCCATGGCGGAATGTGCGATTCTTTCCGCACCAATGTGGATTGGCAGTTCATGACGGGCGGACAATGGGTTGCCCATCCCGGCAATGACGGGGTCCGTTACACGGTAGAGATCAGTCAAAGCTCCAGTCCGCTGACCGCAGGCATTGAGGATTTTGCCGTCACCACCGAGCAGTATTATCTGCACATTGACCCGGCCGTAGAGATTCTCGCCACAACACGGTTCCCGGTTGCAGACGGGCCGCATGCCGCCAACAAAGCAGTGGACATGCCGGTGGTCTGGACCAAACGCTGGGGACGCGGACGGGTTTATTACAATTCGCTGGGCCACCACGCCGACATCGTGGAGCTGGCGCCGGTGAAGGAGCTGATGCGGCGCGGGCTGCTCTGGGCGGCGGAAGGCAGACAGGAGGCTGCGGCGAAGCCGGTGCCTGTAGCGGGAGCGGGATACAGCGGCATGGCGGACAGTCAATTATAAGGCGGGAGCGATCACGACATGGATAAAGTAAAGGTTGGCATAATCGGCTGCGGCAAAATCAGCGGCATCTATATGGAGAATTGTCAAAAGTTCACGATTCTGGACCTTGCCGCCTGCGCGGATATGGACCCGGCGCGGGCGGCGGAGCAGGCAGCCAAATACGGAATTCCTCTTGTCTATACAGTGGATCAGCTGCTGGAAGACCCGGAGATTGAAATTGTAATCAATTTAACGGTACCTGCGGCACATGCCGCAATCAGCCTGCGGGCGCTGGAGGCCGGCAAGCATGTCTATGTCGAGAAGCCGCTTGCGGTAACAAGAGAGGAAGGGCGGAAGGTGCTGGAGGCGGCCACAGCCAAGGGGCTGCTGGTCGGCAGCGCCCCGGAAACCTTTCTGGGCGCGGGAATCCAGACGGCGCTCAAGCTGATTGAGGATGGCGTGATCGGCCGGCCGGTTGCCGCCACATCGTTCATGCTGGGCAGGGGGCATGAGCATTGGCATCCCGATCCTGAATTCTATTATGCAGCAGGGGGAGGTCCCATGTTCGATATGGGACCGTATTATTTGACGGCGCTTGTCCAGCTTCTGGGGCCAATCCGCTCCGTAGCCGGAATGACCGGCAAAGCGCTGGAGGCAAGGACGATTACGAGCGAGAAGAAGGCCGGTCAAAAAATTCCTGTCGATATCCCGACGCATGTCGCCGGAACGCTGCAATTCAGCAGCGGCGCGATCGCAACGCTGATCACCAGCTTCGACGTTTTCGGGGGCAGCGATTTGCCGCCGATTGAGATCTACGGGACGAAGGGGACCCTTCAGGTGCCCGATCCGAACAATTTCGGCGGTACCGTCAGGTTCCGCACTACCGGGGAGAGCGAATGGCACGAGCAGCCGCTCCTGCCGGGCTACGACCAGAATACCCGGGGCATCGGTCCGGCGGATATGGCCTATGCCCTCCGCAGCGGCCGTCCGCACCGGGCCAGCGGAGAATTGGCTTATCATGTGCTGGAGGCGATGTGGGCTTTTCATGACTCGTCCGATTCGCAGCGCTTCTATGAAATGGAGAGCAGCTGCGGACGCCCTGCCCCGCTTCCTCTGGGGCTTGCGCCATATACACTGGATTAAGGCCGGTTGGATTTAACGGCAAGGGCAATATTGCTGCAACCTTATCCTTCCAGCTGACGTCTGATAGGCAGGGGAGGCGAATGCATTTGCAGAGATTCAAATTAAAATGGATGCAGGTATGCCTTGGGATCGTCGCAGTGCTGCTCGGCGGCTGCAGTGGAAGCGGGGACAGCGGAGAACAGGGGCTGTCCCGGAATTTAGCGGACGCCACACCGCAGGCGGTACGGTCCCTGTTGGCAGAGAAGAAAATAGCAAATGGGGATATTTATCTGGAGCAGTCCAGGGTCCATGTCAACATTGTGGGTCTGAACGGCGAGGCAGAGACGGAATTTGCGCAGAAGTTCAGTGCGGACAGCTATGTTCTGCATGATGTGGCGTACACAACAGCGGAGCTGGAGGCGGCGTACAAGCTGCTTGAAGAGCAAAAGCTGTACACCAAGCTGAACTTGTATGGGGCCAGGCTGGATGTCAAGAATAACAAAATAGGCGTTAGCCTGCCCGATGATCAAGCAGAAGAGGTGAAAGAGGAACTGGAAAAGCATATCCGGCCGGACATGCTGGCGTATGAGCTGGTTGAGCTGGGCGAGCCGCATGTTGTTGGAGAGATTGTCTCACTCAGCGAACCGGGCACGTCCCGGCGGATACTGATTCTGGAGCCTGGCGAGGCAGCTCCGACCTACTGGTTTTCGTTCAATGCGGCATCGGAGCTGCTGAACGGAGCAGGGGAACGAATTGCCGCTGCCGATCTGCTGCCCGGCCAGCAAGTAAAGGTGTGGCACACCGGTACTATAAACGAGTCATTTCCGGCACAGGCCACCGTCCGCAGGCTGGAGCTGGATATGTAGCATAAGGGGCAGGCAGCGAAATTGCCGTATGTCAAATAGCAGGCACCGCCCACGATTCGTGGACGGTGCTGTTTTTTTAATAATTGTGCGTATATATGACCTCAAACATTATCGTTTTACATCAAGCAGAACGGACAGTCTCGGATAACACTTTAGCCTTTCTGGCACGGAAAATGGTCCGGGAGCCGAGCCAGGTGGAAATAGTATAACTAATCTGCTGAGATCCCAGCCGCAGCGGCGTCTAGTGGGATTTTGTACACTTATTTCAAGGAACTGTGCGACATTTGGTTCGATGAGGCTGCATTAGGTTTACTTTTTTCCACTAAAGATGGTTTAGGAGCGAGAAGGCTCTGAATAGGTGTACTTTTTCCACTTGGGTCCAAATGAGTTAACGTAGTGGGTTCCACAAGCAGCTGAGACAGCTGCCAGGTCAAAATAACCCCACAAAGTGGGGCCTTGGCTTCGATGATGACTCAGGTACTTTGCGGGGACCCCAAAACATATAAATTCTTATCTTTCAAGCAGAAACGGCTGCGCCGTCCTTATAAGGGACGGGGGGTCAGCAAGAAATCGAAGGATCATTTAGTGTGCCCAGCATATAAATTCTGCCCTGTAATCACGCGGCCGCAGCGATATTTCCTTCCTCAGTGATGCCGCGCAGCGGGCAAGGGAGTCTTATATTTTGAAAAAATCCATGCCCGGTTGGGACATGGAGTTGACTCGCTCTCCCCCTTTCTTTTCCCCTTGCAAGTCTCTGTTATTTTCTCGCGCCAGAGGGCGTAAGACCTTTGTACTGCTTATACAGCTTCGTGAAATAGTTGGGGTTGTCACAGCCGACTTTGCCGGCGATTTCCGTTATCGTGAAGTCTGTCTCCAGCAGCAGCCGCTCGGCCTCGTTGACCCGGCAGAGATTCACATAATCGATAAAGGTACGACCAGTGAGCTTTTTGAAGGTTTTGCAGAAATGGAACGGATTCAAATTAACAAATCTGGCAGCGCTCTCAATTGTGATTTTATCGTCAAAATGCAGTTCCAGATATTCGAGCAGCGGCTTGAAGCGTTCACGGTTGACCGAGTGGCGTTCGCTGTGGTGCCTGTCGGACATCTGATGCGGCGGAAAGGTCCGCGAGAGCAGGGTAAAGAACAGGTGCAGCTGATTTTTGACGACCAGTTGAAAGGCGGGGCCCTTCTCCCGCACCTCCTGAATGATATTTGCAAGCAAAGGATAGTAGGTGCTGCACACCGGATTCTGCTCTACAGGCTTAACCGGAAAATGATAGCGGTTATTCAAATAAGGCGCTACAAATTGTTCGTGCTGGGAATCCTGATTCCGGTCCTTGAACAGGGAAGCGTGGAACACAATCGAGACGTAGGCGATGTCCCCCCTGCACAGGCTGTAGCCGACATGGAGCCCGCCGGAAGGCACGATGATCACCTCACCCGGTCCGGCTTCATAGGGCTTGCTGTCCACATGAAAGATCGCTCTGCCTTCCTGCATCATTATGATCTCGAAATGTTCATGCCAGTGTAAAAAAAGAATGTTCTGCTCCGCCTTGGCGTCCCGGCATTGATTAAAAAACAAGCGGAACGGGTAGGTTTTCTCTTCAAGCTGCGGATATTCCTTCAGCTCCTTCGGATAGGTCACGGCCACTTCAACTCCCACAATATTCAGCTATAATCGCACAAGATAAGAAGAGATTTCGCTGGAACTAAAGCTTTATACTTGGATTGCTGAACTTACTATAAACCAATATTGGAGTGGTGCACAAGATGCAGGAATCAATAAGAATCGGAACGCTGGTCGGTGGCGGCGACGCTGTGCGTATTATCCCGCAAATCGTTAAGCATGGCTTCGAATCCTTCAGCCTGACCTTCTGGCAGACTACCGCAGGCACGAACCTGGCAGATACCGCTGCACGGGTGCGCGAGCTGGCTGCTGAACATAATTTTATCATTTCCTCTGTGGGCATCTTTGGCAACCCGCTGACCGGCACAGGCGACAATGAAGATGCGCTGGCAAGCTGGGAACGGCTGATCGACCATGCCCATTTATTCGGAACGGATATGGTGTCCGGCTTCACCGGAAGACTGACAGGCCTGCCGATTGACGAGTCGGTTCCGAAGTTCGCGGAAGTGTTCGGGGAGCTATCGAAGAGAGCGGCCGGCAAAGGAGTCAGAATTGCGTTCGAGAATTGTTCCATGGATGGAAACTGGCAGTCGGGAGACTGGAATATCGCGCACAACCCCACAGCCTGGGAGATGATGTTCAATGCCGTTCCGGCGGACAATATCGGGCTTGAATGGGAGCCCTGCCATCAGATGGCGGCACTGATTGACCCTATTCCCCAGCTGCGTAAATGGACGGATAAAATATTTCACGTGCATGGCAAGGATGCAACAATCGCCTGGGATATCGTCAAGGAATATGGCATTCATGGTCCGAAGCCCTATGTCTGGCACCGGACACCTGGCTTCGGTGATACTAACTGGACGGATGTGATTACCATTCTGCGCCAGGCCGGCTATAGAGGCACCATCGATATTGAAGGCTGGCATGATCCGGTTTACCGGGAGGAGCTGGAAATGACAGGTCAGGTACATGCGCTTCATTATTTGAAGCACTGCCGCGGCGGCAGCTTCGTGCCGAATCCGGTCTGAATACAGAAAGGGGGAAGCCCATGTGACAGCAGAATATCGGGTAGCCGTTGCCGGCTGCGGCAGTATGGCCAATGAGTGGATCAGCTATACTGCGAAGCGTCCGGATGCAGTTATTGTCGCGCTTGTGGATATCCGTCCGGAAGCCGCGGCTGAGATGGCGGATAAGCACGGCCTGTCCTGTCCGGTATTCACGGACATCGGACAGGCGATCGAGGAAACGGGAGCGAATCTTGTATTTGATGTGACGATACCGGCCAGCCATTACACGGTTGCGAGTACAGCGCTTGAACGGCAATGCGATGTGTTCACCGAGAAGCCGCTGGCCGAGAGCATGCACCAATGCAATGCGGTTGTCGCTTTGGCGGAACGCACCGGCCGGAGTCATGCAGTGATGCAGAACCGCCGGTATGATCCGCGCATACGCTCTCTTCGCCGATTGATTGCCGCCGGGGAGATTGGACGGGTCGGCTATATCGGGGCGAGCTTTTTCCTGGCGCCGCATTTTGGCGGATTCCGTGAGGTGATGGAGAGTCCGCTGCTGCTGGATATGGCGATCCATACTTTTGATCAAGCCCGGTTCATCAGCGGTGCCGATCCTGTTACGGTGTACTGCCAGGAATTTAATCCAACCGGCTCCTGGTATGCGGGGAACGCCTCCGCAGTCTGCATATTTGAAATGTCGGACGGCTCCGTCTTCTGCTATCAAGGCTCCTGGTGCGCCGAAGGGGCGCAAACCTCGTGGGAAGCCTCATGGCGGATTCAGGGGGAGAAGGGGGCTGCGGTCTGGGATGGTGAAGGAATGCCATATGCTGAGAAGGCAGCCGCCGGTGATCCGGCCGGTACATTCATCCGTGACTATGAGCGGGTTGAAGGGATAGCGGAGGATATGAAGGAGACGTTCCATCATGGCTGTCTGGAGGAGATGTTTCTGGCTCTGGCCGAACGCCGCCCGGCGGAAACGGATTGCCGCGACAACCGTTACAGTATGGCGATGGTATTCGGCGCGCTCGAGAGTGCCCGGACGGGAAGGAAAATAGATCTTGCCGAATTTATGCGCAGCACTGAAGAGAGCCTGTAATGCCAATCCTCTGTCAGCAGCGAGCCTTCCGGCAGTCCATATAATTATAGAAAAGGCTGCCCGGGCAGTTCAATGTGAACTGCGGGCAGCCTTCTTGCCGGTTGCTCTTTGGTGATTTTAAAAGCCTTTATATTGCGGTTCCTCATTCTCCAGCTCAGTCACGCGGGATTCCACCTGATCTACAATCTGCTGGGTTTGCTTGGCTGCATTGGTGAACAGAGTCTTGGCTTCCTTGTTCTGCGTCTCCATCGCAAACTGCTCCAGGCTGGCCTGGGCGCTCTTCAAAGAAGAGACACAGGTTTTTACTTGTGAGGCTACGGTCATTTCATATTTCCTCCTTCGATTGGCGGTGAGTCCTCGCGTTCTAGTATCGGTTGAGGTCCGGCATCGTATACCCGTTAATTCAACCGGGAAATTTCATGGTTAATTCCACAGCTTTTGACAGACAATAAAGTTCGACGGACATGAATAAAGGTGGGGGGTTAACAACCATGCCGGAATGGCTTGAGGTAATTTGGCGCACTGTTTTTGCTGTGGTCGTGCTCTTCTTTTTGACAAAGCTGCTCGGCAAAAGGCAGGTTTCGCAGCTCTCGTTTTTTGAATATATCACAGGAATCACCGTGGGCAGTCTTGCCGCGTATATCTCCTTGGACACTGACAAGACATGGCATTTGGGATTGATTGCGCTCGTGGTCTGGGTTGCCTTCTCTTTAGGAATCGAATTCCTGCAATTGAAGAGTAAAAAAGCCAGGGATTTCATTGATTTCAAATCGACTGTGCTGATCAAGGACGGAAAAATTCTTGAGGACAATATGAAAAAAGAACGGCTGTCGACAGACGAACTGCTGGAGGAGCTGCGGAAAAAGGATATATTCAAGGTGGCTGATGTGGAATTCGCCATCATGGAGTCGGATGGGGCGATTAATGTTATGCTTACCCGTGAGAACCAGCCGCTGACACCCAAACATTTGGGCGTTAAGGTGGCACCGGAGCAGGTTACCCAAGCGGTCATTATGGACGGCGAGATTATGGATGAACCGCTGGATGCCTTGGGATTAACACGAAGCTGGCTGCAGGGGAAGCTGGAAAAGCTTAATCTGACGGCAGACAATGTGTTCCTGGGCCAGGTGGACTCCTACGGTGAGCTAACTGTAGATTTGTATGCCGACAGTGTTGAAGTGCCTCAGCCGCAGGAGAAGCCCCAGCTCTACGCATTGCTGAAAAAGTGCGAAGCGGATCTGGAGATGTTCAGCCTTTCTACCGACAACAAGAAGGCGAAGAAGCTGTACGGCCAGTGCTCGGAACAGCTTCAGAGCCTCCTGCAGCAGTTGAAGCCTTTTATCCAAAACTAAGCGTGGAGGCATAGGCTGGAGAACAATGAGGCCCGCAAAAACTATTTGTTTTTGCGGGCCTTTTTTGAAATATAGAATTTATATGTTTCACACTATTAATTATTCTTCTATTTTTGGAGAAACGGGTGCCGCCTCTTTCAGAGGACGGCGAAGCTGTTTCTTCTCACCCTGTCCAGCCTGCAAACCCGGAAATGGAATACTGAAAGTTCCATGAAAGATTAGTCAATTCACATTTCTGTAATAATCTCTCAAAAAAACATCTGTACAATGACAGAAATTTCCTTATAGTGGAAGTTAGGTGATTGCTGCAAAAAAAAGATTCTGGCGGCAATCTGCATATTACAGGTGAGGGAGGAATGCGATGAAAGTAGAATGCTGAGTCCATAAAAGGCAACAGAAGGACAGGAGAATGCAGCAGCAACTGTTTCAAAAAATACAAACCACTCTGGAGGTTAATGTTAACGTGAAAATAAAAAAGAAATTTGCTTTCACCGCATGTATTGCGCTTTCTGCTGTGCTCGCTTTTGGCGGCTTGCAATGGGGTATACCGTCAGTGCAGGCGGCAAGCCTCTTCAGTGATGATTTTGAGTCCGGCAGCGCCGGCAATTGGACCAGCACAACAGGCACATGGTCTGTGGTGCAGGATGGCAGCTCTTATGTATATTACCAATCCAGCAGCTCCGAAGGACGCACCTCGGCAGGCAGCAGCTCCTGGAGCGATTATAGCGTCCAGGCTGATGTCAAGGTCGATAACTTCAACGGGAACAACCGTACATATGTGTGCGGGCGCTATAAGGACGGCAATAATTATTATGCAGCATCGATCTCCAATTCGAATGGAGGCACACTGGAAATCCGCAAGAAAGCCGGCGGTGAAAGCACTACCCTCGCGACCAAAACCGGCTATGCCATCACCACAGGAACTGTATATACCGTCAAGCTTGAGCTGAGCGGAGATTCGATCAGCATGTATGTGAATGATGTGCTGCAATTAAATGCACACGATAACATTTTAACGTCCGGCGGTATCGGATTGGTCGCATACAAAACGGCTGCCAAGTTCGATAATGTTGTTGTAAGCGGTGCCACTGCTACTCCAACCTCCACGCCTGCCGCGACGGCGACAACAGCGCCTACAAGCAGTCCGACCGCAGCACCGACCGCGACGGCTGCCCCTACCTCCACACCGTCCGCCACACCGACAGCAACTCCGGTTTCAGGTGCCATTTATGTAGCCCCGAACGGTGCTGCGGCCAATGACGGAACCATCGGAAGCCCTACCACCCTGGGATCAGCGCTGACCAAGGTTGCTGCCGGGGGGACCATCTACCTGCGGGGCGGTACCTACTCCTTCTCATCGCCGGTAACCATTGAGCGCAACAACAGCGGTACTTCCAGCTCGCGCAAGAACATTGTTGCCTATGGCAGTGAAAAGCCGGTTCTTGATTTCTCCGCAGAAGCCTTTGCTTCCACTGAGCGGGGGCTGCAAATTTTTGGCCATTACTGGTATGTCAAGGGTCTCGAAGTGAAGGGAGCCGGAGACAACGGGATCTTCATCGGCGGCAACTACAACATTATCGAAAATGTGGAGACGCACCATAACCGGGATTCCGGCCTGCAAATCAGCCGCTATGCCTCCAGCGCTACGAGCATTAGCGACTGGCCGAGCTACAACCAAATCATCGGCGTGTATTCCCATGACAATTTTGACCCGGACAACGGGGAGGATGCGGATGGCTTTGCCGCCAAGCTGACGATTGGCCCCGGCAATGTATTCGATAAATGCATCTCGGCCTGGAATACGGATGACGGATGGGATCTGTATACGAAGACGGATACCGGCCCAATTGGCATCGTAACCATTAAGAACAGCATTGCCTACAAAAACGGCCAAACCTCGGACGGCAATACGACCACTGACAGCGACGGCAACGGCTTCAAGCTGGGCGGAGAACAAATTTCCGTAAATCATATTGTGCAGAACAGCATCGCCTTCCAGAACAAAAAGCATGGCTTCACCTACAACAGCAATCCGGGTTCCATTCAGCTTACCAACAACACCTCATGGAGCAATGGCGGAAGCAACTTTGCTTTTGATACGGGCACACATGTATTTACAAATAATCTGAGCTTCGCCGGATCATCAAGCGACAAGACCAGCGGAACGGATGTTGCCAGCACCAATGTGTGGTGGAAGAACAACGCCAGCACCAATGCCAAGGGGCTCGTCGCCAGCAGCGCTGATTTCGTGAGTCTGACTCCTGCGGTTGTGCGGAACGCGGATGGCTCTTTCAGCCTCGGCAATTTCCTGAAGCTGGCCGCCGGCAGCGATCTGATTGGTTCCGGTACGCCAAGCGGCACCAATATTGGCGCCACCATTCAATAAAATATAAAACTGGCACCGGATAAGGCCCTGTTTTTCAATTGCTGCTGACGGCGTTATACTATAGTAGACATTCCTGCCGCTAATTCGCGGCACTGAAGACGATGAAATTTTCGGGGCGGGCCTTGGGGTTGGCTGTGCCAAATTCGAGGCTCCTTAACAGCGCCCTCCGCTGCGACATCGTTATTTCAGGGGTGGATTGGTAAACAAATCTTAGGCTATAGGGAGGCTGCTGCCAGTATGGAATATGTAAAGCTTGGGCTTACCGGACTGGATGTCTCAAGGATCTGTCTGGGCTGTATGAGTTACGGGATTCCGGAACGGGGAAATCACTCCTGGACGCTGAATGAGGAAGAAAGCCGTCCGTTTATCCAGAAAGCACTGGATCTTGGCATTAACTTCTTTGATACCGCCAACGTATATTCTGATGGAACGAGTGAGGAAATCGTCGGCAGGGCGCTGAAGGATTTCGCCGCACGCGATGAAGTCGTGCTTGCGACCAAGGTTCATGGAACGATGCGTCCGGGTCCTAACGGAGGCGGACTGTCACGCAAGGCGATTATGAGTGAAATTGACCATAGCCTGAAGCGGCTGGGGACGGATTACGTGGATTTGTACCAAATCCACCGCTGGGACCCGGCAACGCCGGTTGAAGAAACCATGGAGGCGCTGCATGATGTGGTCAAAGCCGGCAAGGCCCGCTATATCGGCGCTTCCTCCATGTATTCCTGGCAATTTCTGAAGGCGCTGCATGTTGCCGAACGCAATGGCTGGACCCGGTTCGTGTCCATGCAGAACTATGTGAACTTGCTGTACCGCGAAGAGGAGCGGGAGATGCTGCCGCTCTGTGAAGCGGAAGGAATTGGCGTGATCCCTTGGAGTCCGCTGGCCCGGGGCCGCCTGACCAGGGACTGGGAAGAGACCAGCACCCGGTCGGCAACCGATGAATTTGGCAAGCAGCTATACGCCAAGACTGAGGAGGCAGACCGTACTGTTGCGTTCAGAGTCAAGGAAATCGCCGAAGAGCGCGGGATTCCGCGTGCAAGGGTGGCACTGGCCTGGGTGCTGCAGAAGAAACCGGTGACGGCACCGGTTGTCGGAGCCACCAGGATGGTTCATCTGGAGGATGCGGCTGCGGCGGTTGCCATCAGGCTGAGCCCGGAAGAGATTCAGCGGCTGGAGGAGCCGTATCTCCCGCATCCGGTGGTTGGCTTTAGCTGAGCAAGAAATAATAATGTTACCGTAGAGGAACCGGGCTGCCCGGTTCCTTATTTGTTATTTTAGGATATTATAAATTTCTTAGGGGGCTAACCTAGATCATGCTGGCAGGCAGCTTCCGCCTGAAATCCCAAACGTGGAATCCGTAAGAATTAGTACACTTAAACGGACGGAAAAGTCTTAAAGGAATCGCGGGAAAAAGCTGGCTCCAATCTAAATTCAACCTGTAATCTTATTCCCAATCAGGAAACCGGGCTTTAACAGTGACCGGAAGAACCCTCTGAACCCGCAGCGGACTTCATCCACAACCGGCGAACCTGAACACGCTGATGGAATGCAAGGAGGTTCATAGGGAACGGAAGCGAAGTGGAAAAAGTAACACTAATGGGCTGGAATTCTGGATTGAACGGGCTTTAGTGGGATTTTGTACACTTAATGGAGGCCATCTCCCCCCATACGGCTGATTTCAGCCGGATTAGTTGTACTTTTTCCCACTAAGGATGATCCAGTATCCGAATGCGCTACCTTAGTTATCCTTTTTCCCACTAAAATGGCTGCCCTTTGGATGAATGGTTCAAGTTCCTCTTAATGTAGGCGTATTCCCCTGAAAGGGAGAGAAACGGATCGTTTAGGGTTCCTTTTTTCCATTAACGCTTGCGAAAAAGCGGCGGAGGGGAGTATGAAGCGACCTTTTTCCGCTTGGTTTTCTGCCTGGCTTCAGCAGCCAGCCTTACATCTGAAATCCGAAACAGCTGCGCTGTCCAGCCAAGGACGGCATAGCCGTTTTTTTGCTGCGCGTGCAGGGCATCTGACTGCATAACATCTTGAATAATTGGCAAACTAACTCGGATGTCCCAGAAAAATCCGGACGGAGGTGAAGCGGGTGGCGGATAAAAGCATCCTGGAGCTTATGAAGGAGCTGCTTGCAGAATGCAGCGATGCGGTATACCAGTCTATTAATGTGTACGGCCATGCCTGCATGCTGATCTATATGCCTTCTATTGTTGATACGCTCAGCCTGCAGGAGTTTGTCTCTACGCCGCTTAAATCGGAGGCGAATTCCGAGCCGGATTGGCCGGGGTTTCTGGAGCGTCTGGATCATGGCTCGGCTTTTGCCGTTCCCTATATCAAAGCCTATCAGGCAGATAGGGCAGTGGAGCTGGTTGTCAGCGGAAATGCCGTGCTGTCGGTTGATGGCCTGCCTTATGTGTATTATTTTGAAATCACCCATTATCAGAAAAGAACGGTTTCGGAATCACAGAACGAGTTGGTTGTTATAGGGCCGCAGGAGGCATTTATTGAGGATGTGCAGACGAATTTATCTCTGCTGCGGCATAAAATCAAGCATGCGGATCTCAAGACGAAGCATTTCTCAATCGGAAAATATACGAAAACAGATGTGTATCTCGTCTATATTGAAGGGCTGTGCAAGCCGGAAATCCTGACAGAGTTCACAGAAAAGCTTGAAAATATAACGATTGATGGTGTGCTTGGCATCAGCATTATAGCGGAGCAAATAAAGAAGGGACAGTACTCCCCTTTTCCGATATTTCAGTATACGGAGCGCCCCGATTCAGTGGCGGCCTCCTTGATGGAAGGGCGGGTGGGGGTGCTGCAGGACGGGACGCCTTCTGCATTGCTGACACCGGTTACCTTTTTTTCCCTGCTGCAGTCCTCAGAAGACTACTATCAGAGCTTTTACGCAGGAAGCTGGATTCGGCTGGTGCGTTTCTTTTTCTCCGTTGTCTCCATGCTGCTGCCGTCTTTATATGTAGCGATTACAACTTTTCACAGTCAAATTATACCTTCCGATCTGCTGCTTACGATTGCTGCGGCCAGAGAGAACATCCCGTTCTCTGCCTTAATGGAGGCCTTGATTATGGAGCTGACCTTCGAGGCGCTAAGAGAAGCGGGAACCCGTATTCCCAAGCCTGTAGGACAGACGGTTTCGATCATCGGGGGGATTGTTATCGGGCAGGCTGCAGTCCAGGCGGGAATTGTCTCGGCTCCCATGGTCATTGTTGTTTCAATCACAGGCATTGCTTCCTATATTATTCCCCATCTTGAGCTGGGCTTGACGTTTCGGCTGCTCCGGTTTGTGCTGCTCGTTTTTGGCGGAACCATGGGGCTCCTGGGAGTATTTGTTGCCGCTTTTGTCATTTACGCCCATTTGGCGAATCTCAAATCCTTCGGCACTCCTTATCTGCAGCCGGTTGCCCCGCTGGTCTTCCAGGACTGGAAGGACACCATTCTCCGTGTGCCGTCGTCTTTCATGACCAAACGAAGCACTTCGTTTACAAACAGTAAAAATGAAAAGAGGCAAAAACAAAAATGAAGCTTTTCAAGCTGATTCTGAGCCTTCTTCTTCTGCTGAATCTGACCGGCTGCGGGTCTAAAATAGAACTGGATAAACTGACCTTCATTTTTGGACTTTATATCGATGCCGGGGCAGAACCGGGAACGGTTGAGGTTTCGATCAGCTCGCCGCTGCCCAACCGCCTGCACTCCAGCATACAGGCGGGCAGTGGAGGGGGAATATCCCATTCCGTGATGTCGAAGACAGCCGCGAGTATTACGGAGGCCGTTATTTTAATTCAAAAGGACCTGTCCCGGAGGCTGGAGATTTCCCACATCAAGGTGGTTGTGCTGGGGAAGGAGTATGCCCGTCAGGGGATAGATGAGGCTCTGGACTGGTTCAAAAGGCAGCCGGAAATTCCGCTTGGAACTTATGTTATGATGGCGCCGGGCAAAGCGAAGGAGATTACCCGGTTATCGGCTATATATGAGCAATTGCCGGATCAGATGCTGATGAATTTTTCGGAAGAGAATCTTATGTATGCGACTACGGTCAGGGACTGCTTGCTGGCGGAGTCTTCGAATATGGGCTATGCGATGAATTACTTGTCATTTGGACAGAAGAGCGAGGTTGCCGAGGACGGAAAACCTGCCTATTGGGCGGGGATTCAGGGAGTTGCACTGTTCCAGAATGCAAAGCTGCGAAGCACCTTGCCAATCAAAGAGAGCAGGGCACTCGCTTGGGCTGGCGGCAATCTGGCGGGACATTTGGCTCTGCCCGAGTATATCGTTAAATGGGACGAAGAAGGGGCGGGCGAAGCCACCGCAATGTTTTTAAGCAACAAATCATCAATAAGTGCTGAATTAACGGAGGAGGGGCCGGTATTCTATGTCAAGCTGAAGGGAAATGCAAGCATTACTAACTTCAAAGACTCACGGGGGCGGAATTCGATTGATCTCAGTCGCGTTATCAAGGAAAAGCTTCAAGAAGCCGTGGTCAAGGATGTTTCCGGGTCACTCCGTGATTCACAGAAAGCAGGGGTGGATGTCCTGCAGCTCGGTATGCGGGTGGAGTGGAATTATCCCGGGGAATGGAAAAAGCTCAGGGAGCGCTGGGAAGATTATTATGCGCATGAGGCACAAATCAAGGTTACGGCAGCTTTCAAAATCCAGGACTTTGGCTCGTCAAAATAAAGGAGGGAAAAGGAGGAGTTATGCATACATCGAAGTGGCAGTTATTCAGGTTCAGCCTGGTCTATTTCAGTTCGCAGACTACAATTTTTCTCATTCCTGTTCTTGTGGAAAGCTCCGGCTACCAAGGCTGGATTGCGCTGATTGGCGGCGGCATTTTAAGCCTGTTCATTCTGTTCTTCACCATGCAGGTGGGCCGGCTGAAACCGGAACAGGGCTGGATTGATTTTGGCAAAGAAATTATGGGGAAATGGGTACACCGGCTGATGGTGCTGCTGCTGCTGTGCTGGTGCATCTACTATGCTTCTTATGATATTGAGAACTTTGTCCTGTTTTTTGGTTCCAATTATATGCGGGGAACTCCGCCTATATTTATTCAAATCGTAATAGGACTTGTAATCATGTACACTGCAACGCTGGGGGTTTCTACAATTATCTATATGGCAGAAGGCATCTTTCTGATTTTTTTTGCAGCTTTGCTGTTCTCTGCCTATCTGTTTTTGCCCTATGCTGAATTTGCGATGCTTCCTGCGTTCCTGCATTATCATGATCCCGGCACCGCATTCAAGGATTCGATTTCTGTGGCATCGTGGTTTGCGGAGTGGGTAGTGTTTCTTTTTGTGGCGCCGGAACTCAAAATCGGAACCAAAATGCTGAAAAGGCTGGCGGCTTCCGCGGTGTGCCTTTTGTTTGTCGTATTATTGGGCTGGATGCTGACCATGCTGAATTTCGGCCCGCATCTGGGCAAGGAGCTTCACTACCCGTTCCTGGAGATGATCCGCAGCTCCTCCCACCACAATATTCTCGGAAATTTGGACCCTATCCTAATTGGCATCTGGTCCGCGTCTATGTTCATTCACGGGGCTTTTCTGATCTATATTGCCTGCAAATGCGCCCTGCACCTGACGAAGCAAAAAGGAAAAAAATTCATGAGTCCTTTCCTGACGGCGTGCTCCATGACAATCGCCTATTTATATTCGCGCAATATCACAAGCTACCTTCATGATTTCAGCTCCGATCTGGTTATTTATCTATGGCTCGTTGTCGAGTGCATCCCCGTGTATTACTTCATTGCTGCAACCCTCCGTGTCAAATTCCGTCCGGACGCCAAATGATTGCTGCGACTTATCTATTATAAATTGGAGGCGCTTTCTGGTATGATTAAGCTTCAGTACATACCCTATTATGAAACGGATGGTGTTATTCTTCATGATGCTTCAGGAAGCTGCCGCACGGATAGATGCGATCAGAGACAATCTGGCCAAGGTTATTGTCGGGAAAGCGGAGGCGGTGGATCTGCTGCTGGCCGCCCTGCTGGCTAACGGTCATGTGCTGCTGGAGGATGTGCCCGGCACGGGAAAAACATTGCTCGCCAAAACCCTGGCGCGTTCACTGGACTGCTCCTTCAAGCGCATACAGTTTACTCCGGATCTGCTGCCCTCGGATCTTAGCGGGATCAATTACTATAATCAGAAGACAGGAGAGTTTCAGTTCCGCCCCGGCCCGGTATTTGCCGGCATTTTACTCGCTGATGAGATCAACCGCGCCACTCCCCGCACCCAGTCCAGTCTGCTCGAATGCATGGAGGAGCGTCAGATTACCATCGATGGTGTGACACATGAGCTGGAGGCTCCGTTCCTCGTGATTGCGACCCAGAATCCGGTGGACAGCCAAGGGACTTTTCCGCTGCCCGAAGCACAGCTGGACCGGTTCCTGATGCGGATTACGGCAGGCTATCCGACCTTTGAAGAGGGGGTTCATATCCTTCAACGGTTCCGCGGAAGCAATCCGCTGCTGGATACGGCTGCGGTTGCGACCGGGCGGGAGATTCAGGAGCTGCAGCGGCTTGCCGCTGCCGTTACCGTCAGCGATGACCTGCTGGGCTATATGATCAGCATTGTTGAAGCGACTCGCAAAGCTCCGGCAGTCAAGCTGGGCGCAAGCCCCCGTGCCGGATTTGCGCTGCTTCGTGCTGCCCAGGGCTATGCGCTCATCCGGCAGAGAGATTATGTGCTGCCCGACGATATCAAGGCAGTGGCTGTTCCCGTGCTCGCCCACCGTCTTCTATTGCAGCGCGGCCCGGGTTCACGGGAGGGACAGGCCGCCGGGCTTGTACAGCAGGTGCTTCGCGAAGTGGAGGTTCCGGCTGAACAGGCACCGGCTTCAAGAGGTGGAAGGGTGGAGTAGATGATGACACTGCCTTGGTTCATTATCAGCACATTGCTGCTGATGATGTTCATCTCTGCGGTCTACCAGCGGAATGCGCTTAAGAAGGTGAGCTATACCCGCTATTTCTCAGCTCAGGCCGTGTATGAGGGAGACATGGTGGAGATGGTGGAAGAAATAAGCAATGGCAAGCTTCTTCCGTTGCCCTGGCTGCGTCTGGAGTCCAGCATTGCCGCCGGCCTGGAATTTGGAAGCCAGGAGAATCTGGGCATCAGCAGCGGAGACATCTATCAGAACCATGTCAGCCTGTTCTTTCTGCGGTCTTACCGCCATATCAAACGCACCCACAGGGTCCGCTGCGGGAAGCGCGGCCTGTTTCGCCTGGATACAGCAACCATGACCACCGGGGATTTGTTCGGACTTAGCCGAAGCACCCGTACCTTCCCGCTGCAGCTGGAGCTGATGGTCTATCCGGTGATGGCGGATTTGTATGAGCTGCCGCTACCGATTCACAGCTGGCTGGGCGAGCTGCCCGTCAAAAGATGGATTGTCGAAGATCCGTTCCTGACAGCAGGCACCCGTGAATACAGTCCCGGAGATTCCCTGGGGTCGATCAACTGGAAGGCCACAGCCCGCACCGGACAAATGCAGGTTCACAAAAAGGACTATACCGCTGATTCCCGGCTTGTCATCTGCCTGAATATGGAGATCAGCGACTCTATGTGGAGAACGGTGACAGATGTGGAGCGGATCGAGCTGGGCATCAGATATGCAGCCACGGTAGCCGATTACGCAGTCGGCCATGGCATCGAAACGGGTTTTCTCAGCAACGGAAGGCTGGACGGAGAAGGTGCGCACGAGCCTGTACACGCTGAGCCAACGGGCCGGCTGGAGGACATTCTCGGGCTGCTGGCCAGGCTGAATCTAGACAGAACCGTTCCTATGAGCAGGCTGCTGGAGCTTGAAGCGGATAAGGGAATCCGTGACATTGATTATCTGATTATTTCCTGTCACCGGGGGGCTGAGCTTCAGCAGGCAGCGGAGCAGCTGCGGCTGCCCGGAAACGGCGTGGAGTGGCTGGAGATTCCGGGTGAAGGGAGGGACAGTGCATGAAGCCAGATGCTTCGGGGTATTTGAAAGCAACATTGCGGCTATGGTTAGCCTGTATCGTGGAATGGCTGCTGTTCCTTCCGGTCTGGATATTGCTGCAGGTGTATCTCCAGTCGGGGAACGCTATTCTGCCCTGGGTCTATAGCTTGCTGCTCGTGTCGATGGCGGGCGCACTCCTGAGGCAGTGGTGCAACCGGAAGTGGAAGCAGCTGCTGGCGGCGCTTGTGCTGGGTGTGCTGGCGGGAGTTCTGGCAGGGGCGTTTATGCTGCAAGAAATCCCTTTATATGCCGGCGCTATCCTATGCGCTTATCTGGGCACGACTGCTGCTGCCCGGGGCGGCAAGCTCGGAATGTATGTGTCCGGCATCGCGTTATATTTTGCGGCCACCATTGCCTTTGCCCGAATTCCGGTGCTTCAGCCGAGTGTCGGCATATTAACGTGGAGCGGCAGTTTGTGCCTGGTTCTGGCCTTGCTGGATTCCAACACCAGCCACTTGCGCTACAGCTCATTCTCTGGTGCCGCTTCCCCTTTGCCCGGGGGATTGCGGCGGCATAACCGGCTGTTTGTGCTTTTGTTCATAGCCCTGGCGGCGGTACTGGCGGCTGGTGCAGGCAGAGCATTGGGACTTCTGCTCTGGCATGCTGCACGGGCCATTGCCGGCTGTCTAAGCAAGCTGTTCTCCGGCTCCGCGGAGCCGGAGCAGCCGCAGGAGGCTCCGCCGCAGGCGATGCCTGAGCTGCCGCCGGCGGAAGCCCGTGAGCCGGGAATGCTGGCGATGATCCTTGATGTTGCCTTTTATGCCCTTGGAACGGCAGCGCTGCTCACAATCCTTTATTTTGCGCTCCGCTGGCTGTACCGCAATACAGGCGGATTATGGCGGAGATTCATCGGCTCCCTGCTGTCCCTGCTCCGCAGAGAAGCCCCCCGGGACACCGCTGCTTATCAGGATGAAGAGAAAAGCATCTTTACCTGGGAGAAGACGGTTCAGGGCGTCCGGGATTATTGGCGGAGCCGGCTGGCTGCTGTTTCCAGGCGGGACCGCTGGGAGGGGATGAATGGGGGACGCGAGCGGACCCGCTGGCTGTACCGCCATTGGCTGAATGCGAAACGGGCCGGAGGATATACGCCTAAGAGCTATCTTACGCCGCAAGAGACCGCGGCGGATGTCCAGGAATGGACTGAGGACGGGAAGCGCCGGCGCAAGGGGGAACGGGAGGCTGCAGCCGCACCGCCCGATGAGCTGCTCCGGCTCTACAATCAGGCCAGATACGGGGCAGCCGAGCCTTCGGAGGCGGAAGTGGCGCTGCTGAAGGAAAAGCTGAAATTGTAACCGCGTCAGCGTTAATGGCAGGCAAGCTGATTTCCTGCTGCACCGGGTCAGAAAACCAGACGCAGGAGCATCAGCGACAGGATGCCCGCAATTACGGTTCCCAGCAGACTGCGCGTTTTGACAGCCACCCAAAAGGTGGGCAAGGCGGCGATCAGCTCTGCATTGGCAGACAAGGCGGTGAACCTGCCGTCCGTGGTGAGCAGCTCCTGGGCAATCAGAGCGGACATGACTGCAATCGGCACATGGTTCAGCCAGCGCAGTCCCCAATCGGGCAGAGTGAGCCGGCTGAGCAGCATCAGCGGCAGCACCCGGGGGAGGAAGGTAACCAGCGCCGCTCCTATTATAATGAAAAGGATATCCGGTCTTATTTCCATCGTTCGATTAACACTCCTATCATTGAAGCGGCTATTGCAGCGGCAATCACACCCATGCTGGGCGACCACAGAACCGAAACGCCGACGGCAATCACGACAGCGGCAGCCCCGACGAGGATGTCGGTCACAATTTTGTTCCTGCTCTGGATGGTCAGCACCAGCAGGCCTATGAACATGGCGGGCAGGGCGAAGTCAAGGCCCCATTGCTCCGGATTTGCAATCCATTGGCCGAAAAAGGCGCCGGCGACATTGGCCAGCAACCAATTGAGGTAGGCGGTCAGATTCAGGCCGTGCATCCATTTTTCACTGATGGCTTTGGAGCTGGTGCTGCGCTGGATGGCTACGCCGAAGGTTTCGTCCGTAAGCAGTCCGCCAATAAGCATGTTGCGCAGCGGGGTCAAATGGCGGAAGTAAGGCGAAAGCGCCGCGCTGAGCAGCAAGTGGCGGAGATTGACCAGCAGAATGGTAAGCACAATGCTGGTCGCCGTACTGCCGGCGGCAATCATCCCGGCAGCGATAAACTGGGCGGAGCCTGCATAGAGAATGATGGAGATCATGGCAATTTCGGCAACCGAGAGTCCGGCTGTCTTTTCGACCACTCCGGCGGCGAAGCCGATGCTCAAATAACCGAGCAGAGTAGGCAGGCAGTCCCGGACCCCCTGCAGAAAAGTATCCTGTGCGTCTTCCCGGTTTGAAGCGGCAGCAGTTTCCGCCGGGACGTGTTCAAGCTTCAAGGCTGATTCCTCCTGTATAGAGGGCTCTTCCGCACTCAGAATCATCTGAGGCGGGAGGGCCCTCTGCAGTTTTACAGATTTTTATTTAATAGAGCACCAGTACCCCGAAGCCTTCCAGGCTGTAGGAGCCGGAGATTGCCTCACCGGTAAGCAGATCGGTTTTCCGGTGCCTGATCTGGAGGGCTGCCGGTTCTTCACTGTAGTTCAGCAGGAAGGCATAGCTGGCATTTTCGTTTTTGCGGATTTGCAGTTCAACTTCTCCGGGCAGCTCCAGCCAATCGGCGGCAGGGGATTCCAGGCTCAGGCTGTCTATAATTTGAAGGGCTGCTTCCGCGTTAAATACGGCTCCGTAATACCATACCTCGCCTTTGCCGCGTCTGTTTCTGGTGACCGCCGGTTTGCCTGCGTAATAATCGGAAGCGTACGTGCCCATAACCTCCACGGTAGCCGCTTCGACCTGCAGGACATCGTTGAAGGCATCAGCCCCGGTCAGCGTCCCGGACGCATTGCCCCAGCGGATGGAGGTCGGAAGGCGGGTGCCTTTGACCATGGTGAATTCTTCAACGGTGATGCCGCAGAGGTCTTTGGCCGCGCCGGGAAAAGGCCGCATATAACAATGTCCGCGAGTGTCCTTGTATCCTGTGCGGCAGCCAAAGATCAGCTTTCCGCCTTGCTGCACATATTGATCGAGCAGCGACGCTGTTTCATCGCTCAGAATCGCCGGGTGGGGATAGACCAGCACCTGATAGGGAATCAGATCTTCGAGAGTGGTTTTACTGCGCATGTAGATGACATCATTCGGGATATGCCGCTTCTGCAGCGCCTTGAACCATTCCTTGTTGCTCTGCCACATGAACGGTCCGTACCATACATCGTACTCACCGTCCCATTCATTGTCATAATCACGGAGAATGGCGATGTCCGCTTGGGAGCGTGTGCCGGCAATGTGCTTGCCGGCTTCGGCCAGCTCCCGGCCAATCCTTGCCGCTTCCCTGACCCTGCGGTTCGGCTGATTGTGATAATCATTGAGGCCATGCCAATAAATTTCATTGCCCACCGTTGCGGTCCGCCAGCGGAAGTAGAGCAGCTTATCGGCTCCATGTGCGATGGACTGATAGGTCCAGAGCCGCATCTGGCCCGGCTTGGGTGAAGGCATATCCATCCGGTTGACCCAGCCGCCCGGGCCGGACTGCTGCTCCATAATGCAGAAATTCGGGCTGACCGAGCGGACCACCGACAGCGAGAGGCTCCAATTCCGGTCCTGCAGCGGGTCGGCCTCACCCGCATCATAATAAATGCTGGAGAACTGCGGATAAGAGTCGTAGCTGAAAAAGTCAAGGTGCTCATCGGTCAGCTCATGGCTGTCCAGATGGCCGAATAAGCCGTTGGTGGTCACCCACTGGGACGGCGCCAGCCTGCGGATAATATCCGCCTGGATTCTGGCAAAGGAAATCGTATTATCCGAGATAAACCGCTTCTCATCCAGCGCCTGATGCGGGTTGGGCTGGTTGAACGAAGGGGTGGGACGCGGCAGAAAGACCTGTGACCAGCTGTTGTAGGTCTGATTCCAGAAGACGGTTCCCCAAGCCTCATTCAGCTTCTCCAGCGTCCCGTACTTGGCCTGCACCCACTCGCGGAAGGCCAGGTGGTCGCTCTCCGAATAGAACACATTGATCTCGCAATTCAGCTCGTTGTCAATTTGCCAGCCAACCACGCCCGGATGAGTGCCGTAATGCTGTGCAAGCTGCGCGGTAATTCTGGCGCAGAGCTCGCGGTACTTGGGGCTGCTGTAATTATAATGGCGGCGCATGCCATGCTGCAGGGTAACTCCATCATAGGTAACATTGAGCACTTCAGGATAACGTTCGGTGAGCCATGCGGGCGGTGTGGCAGTCGGAGTACCCAGAATGACCTTAAGCCCATAGCTGTGAGCCAGACCGATAGCCCGGTCGAACAAATCAAACTGAAAGACGCCTTCCTCCGGCTCAAAGAAGGACCAGGCAAATTCGGCTATCCGGATAATTGTGAATCCGGTTTCAACCATCCGCCGGTAATCGTCGGCCCACAGCTCCTCGGGCCAGTGCTCAGGGTAGTAGCATACGCCAAGCTCGAATTCTGTCGTGGCAGGAATATTCATTGTCAGCCTCCAAGTGTAAAAATATGCTTTAAGAACTTTTCAAATCTATTGTATTATCAGGTATATGAATTCTCATATAACATAATATTGCTATTGTATTACTATATTGCGTGCATGGTTTTTATAAGATGAAATTGAAATACAGATGAAAAGGCTGGATTAAGGAGGACATCAGATTGAACAAGCAATGGGTTTTGCCGGCACCGGCATATAAGCATTATGTCTGTTATCCGGAATTTATCGGACATTATACAGATTTCCCGCAGCATGCGGAGCGGAGAAGTGAAGGGCTGCTGAACAGCTATAATCTGCATCTGGTTTTTGGCGGGGAAGGGTATGTTTTTCAGGAGGGCGAACGGATTCCCATGGGACGGGGCAAAGGGTTCCTCTTCCCGAAAGGAGCCTATCAGCAGTACGGCTCCGATCCGCTTCAGCCGTGGGAGGTGCGCTGGATGCATTTTGGCACAAGCATCTCGCTGCCGCTGCTGGAGGAGGCGGACCAGTCGCGCGGCTACTTTTTTACATTCGATCCCGATGCAGGGCTGATCCCTGTCTTCGAAGAGATGTACAGGCTCAGCGCTTCCTTCGAAACCTCCAGTGAACCCAGGTTTTCCGCCCTGCTCTATGAAATTCTGGTTACGCTGCTGCAGAACTCGGAACCGCTGCATGGATCGGTCCCGCTGGAGATCAGACACTCCATTCGCCGTACTGCAGACCTGATCCGTCTTGAGTGCGAACGCCCGTGGACGCTGGAAACCATGTCCAGGCTTGCGGGCTACAGCAGCTATCACTTTCTGCGCCTGTTCCGCACGGTTATGGGCAAGACCCCGAACCGTTACTTAACAGACTGCCGGCTTGCCAGAGCGAAGCTGCTGCTGGTCTCCACCGCGCTTTCCGTCTCGCAAATCGCATTGGAGACGGGCTTCCGGCAGTCCAGCTATTTCATCAAGGTCTTCAAACAAACGGAGGGCATGCCGCCGAGCCAGTACCGGAGGGCTTTTAGCTCCTGAACAGGCTTATATAACAAATAGGTTACAACAACCTGCCAAGAGTTACAGTTTGGATACACATCCCAGTCTTGGTGCAACTATAATAATTCTAGCAAAATTACCTGGGGGGAAACAATGAGAAGCTATAAAAATACATATGCGGCGCTGCTCATCAGCACTTTTGTTATTGGGCAACTGGCTGGAGGTTTGGCACCCGGAACGGTACAGGCAGCGGCAAGCACCACAAATGCCGCGGCTGCCGCGGCTGCCAAAGTTAAGCCTGTGCAAATGGGGGCCGGAGTTACGGCAACTGTCGAGAATGTGAATATATGGACACAAACGGGCGGGAACATTCTGGCCTACACTCTGAATTATGCCAATGCAGGCTCCGCCAGCGCTAATCTGCTGCACTATTTCTCACGCGTGGTCACACCGGGAGGTTCAGTCATTCCAGGCACTCCCGTAACGGCAGATGCGCTGAAGAAGAAGGTAGGAGCCAGAGCAAGCCTGCGGGTGACGTACTACGTCAATATCGGGCAGACCAAGTCGCTTCAAGGCGTGAAGATTGCGATGCATGTCTGGGACCCCAAGGCCAAAGGGTATCTGCGGCAGGCAGGCACCTTTGCGCTTCCGGCAAATTATTCAAACACAGTGGCAAGCGGCAAAGCCCTGGACACGGCAATGAATGACATTCCCGTCACAGCGGCGGCGGAATCCCTGCAGATATTCAAATACGGCGGAAAGGTGTATGCCAAGGCAGGATTAAGCCTGACCAACAAAGGCAGCAAGGTGCTCTCTGATCCCGGTTACACGGCTTACCTGGTCTCGGCCAGCGGAACCGTCTTTGAACTGGCGCTGGGCAGTACTGAGGCCGGCTACAAAATTCAGCCGCAGGAAAAAAAGAGCATTTACTACCTGGCGGAAATTCCGGCCTATCTCAACACCGCGAACATGAAGCTGCAGTTCACGCAGATGGATGAAACCCTGAAGCTGGAGCTTCCCGGAGCCTCCTTTAGGCTTCCGGCAGCGACAAGCCCCAATCTGGTTGTAGGCAATGGTGCTGTTAAGAAAATTATGCTGGACGGCAACGCCATAGAAACCAAACTCGGCAATGCCTCGGTCTATGCCGATAAGGCATCGGCGGCCTGGTCTTTTCAGCTTGAACTGAAAAATACCGGAAACAAAGCGGTTACCCTGCCTGCCTATGAGCTTGCTGTCAAATCGGCAAAAGGGACCGCTTTCCCGGTGAGTGCCAAAGCACTGAACGGGATTACGCTGCGGCCGCTGGAGGTTAAAGTGATTCCGCTTACCGCCCAGGTGCCGCTTGAGGTCGAGCAGAACACCTTGCAGCTGCAAATGATCGAAGCGGTGGGACAGGCCGGGGAGCAGGCTTCAGGCAGCACTGGCGCAGCCGGCGCCGAAACCGCTGCGGCCAAGCTGACTTTTCCAATAGCCTATTTTACAATCCCGTATACCCTTCGGGCAGATATCCAGAAAGGGCAGGAATATAGAACTACTACCCCTTACGGAGCCTTCTCTTACAGCCTGCAATCGATACAGCGCTATCCGTGGAAGGACGACGATATTGTTGTTGCCAAAGTCAACCTGACGAACACCCAGAATGTCACGCTGTCCCTGCCGGAGCTGAAGGGCGCGCTGAAGATGGATAATCTGGACGTAACCTCTTCCACGGAGCTGCTGATGGATAAGGAATCCGCCGAGCTGGCACCCGGTAAAACCGCAGAAATCTATATTCTTGCCAAAATTCCTTATGCCGAAAGCTTCGATGCGCTGAACATCAGCATGTATACAACAGCGAACGAAGAGAAGCTGCCTTTTCTTGCGCTCAGCACGAGCAGTGCCTTCAATGATATTCCGGCAATCGAACGCGGAGGGAGCTACACGGTTGCAGGCAAAGGCAAAAACGCCAAGGTCCAGGAGAGCAGAACCACCGTCTATTCCGGCAATGGAAATTATAAAATTGTCTACACAGAGCTGCTGGTAAGCAATGAGGAGAAAAGACAAAGCTCGCTTGCCCGCCTGCAGGCCTATTATAAGACGACCGGCGGCCAGTTCTACGAAGCGGAGCCTGCACAGTCCGCCAGTCCGGCAGCGCCGGGAGGGAAGCAGCTTGTTACCTTCTGGGCCAAAATTCCAAAGACAGTGGCAACGGCGGATATCTCGCTGTATCTGGGACCGGGAATCATCGGCAGCAGGCTTAGTGCAGCCGGGGAGGAAGCCACAGGATTTATCAATGTTGCGTCACTTCAGCTCGCGCCGCAAAGTGTCACACCGGCACAGGATTTGTCCGGAATCTCTCTATATCCGTATGTCCTGACGGTCCTCAGCTCCGACGGCAAGATTACAGAAGGCAATGACACCATCAGCATCGTGCTGAATTACAATCTGATGCAGGACCGCACCTATGATACGGAAGCGCTGAGCCATAAGCTCATTGTAAAAATCACAGATCCGTTTGGGCAATCGCAGGAGAAATCGCTGACGCTCGGCACCGATCTTACTGAAGGGGACAATAATACCTACTCGACGGCCATCAGCAGAAGTCTCTACAAGCAGCTTGGCGGCGGCACCTACAAAATAACACTGTATGACGAGTTCCAGGGTGAGCGGATTGAGCTGGGCCACCAGTCTTACTCCCTGTCCTATGAGGCGCTGCCGGTCACTCAGAAAGAGAAAGAATAAGGTCCCATCTATCACAGGAGAAGAAGGAGCAGCCTCCATGTTGCGAGTCGAGAAAATTACACATTCCTTTAAAACCGGCAACGAATGGACCAAGGTACTTCATGAAGTCAGCTTCGCGGTGAAGCAGGGGGAAATGGTCGCCCTCCTGGGCAGCTCCGGTTCGGGCAAATCCACACTGCTGAATTTGATGGCAGGACTGATGAAGCCCGCCGAAGGTCATATTTTCATCGCCGATCAGGATATCGTGCTGATGGGCGAGAACAAGCTTGCCGAATTCCGGCGCAGGCATATCGGATTTATTTTTCAGGCGTATGAGCTGATTGCCAGCCTTACCGTCCGTGAGAACGTGGAGCTGCCGCTGGTCTTTCAGTCCGTATCCCCCTCGCTCCGCAGACAGAAGGCGCTGGCTTTGCTGGAGCAGGTGGGGATACCCGACAAGGCTGACCAGTTTCCTTCGCAGCTGTCAGGCGGACAGCAGCAGCGTGTAAGCATCGCCCGGTCTCTGATTACGGAGCCTTCGGTTATTTTTGCGGATGAGCCTACCGGGAACCTGGATTCCAAAACGGAAGAGGAAATTATCGGCATTCTGCTGAAGCTGAACCAGACGATGAAAACGACATTTATTGTTGTAACCCATGAACAGGAGGTGGCGGAGCAAATGCAGCGCACCTTCTCGCTTAAGGACGGGTATTTGATTCATGGGCAGCACACGGAGGCTAAGCCACCATCCGCAGAGGAGGGAAGCCTGTGAAACTCAGGGATATCTCCCGTATGGCCTGGGACCAGGTCAAGCGGCGCAAGGTGGTTACCGGCCTGTGCATGACCGGGATTTCCATCGGCTGCGCCGCCATAATTGTAGCGCTGAGCATTGGACAATCCGCACAGGTCTATGTAACCGATGAAGTGAACCGGAATTTCAAAATGGACGAAATTACCGTCTCTCCGGGCGGCGGTATTCCATCACCGGGGGGAAGCGGAGGGGATACGGCGGCAGAGACCGGCGGCAGTCTAGATCCGGGCAGGCTGACCTTCCAGAAGCTTAAGATCATCCAGGGCCTGAACCATGTTGTTGCAGCGGCCCCTTTTGAAGATGCGGGCTACAGGCAGATGATTACGGTTGACAATAAGATTGCCGACATACAGGTGATTGCAACGGATCTGCGGATGCTTGCCAAATTTGACAAGACCTTTAAACAGGGCGGCGTTTCGGATGTGCCGGAAATGGTTGTGCTGAACTACGGCGCCACTCTCGGTTTAATTGATATAGAAACACGGCAGAACATCTACGACCGGATGAGCTCCGATCCGTTTAATCAGGAGGTCTCGGAACAGTACAGCAGCCTGATGCTGCTTCCGACAGAGATGTACCGCCAGCAGGTTCAGCTGCAGGCCCAGGATTACAGCAGCTCTTCCGGGGGAGCGGTCAAGCTTAGCTCTCCGCTGCAGGTAGGCGGCATTCTGGCCAATCCTTCCGGAATCAGTGATCAGCGCGCCACGTATGAGAAGATCATGTATGTGTCGCTGGAGACGGCGGCACAGCTGCAGCAGGAGCTAAGCTTCGGAGATGTCTCCGCGGCTCCGCCGCTTGAAGAGGGGAGCTACAACTCCGTCACCGTGAAGGTAGACAGCATCGATAACATCAAACAGCTGGAGGCGCTGATCCAGAAGCTGTCTTTGTCGACGAACGACAACCTGTACCAGCAGGATCAGCTTAAAGAGACCTTTGATATGCTCAAGATGGCGGCGCTCGGCATCGGTGTGTTCATTCTTGTCATAGCCTCCATTTCAATTATCGTGGCTATGACCATGTCCACACATCAGCGCCGGCGGCAGATCGGGATTATGAAGGTGCTGGGGGCCAACATGCGGCAGATCCGCAACATGTTCATCACCGAGGCGGCTCTGCTCGGACTGCTCGGCGGAATGCTGGGTGTGCTGTTCTCTTATCTGATTGTAATGGCGCTGAACAAGCTCGTGGGCAGTGCAGGGGAAGGCTTGAATTTCTTTATTCCGCTTATGACGCTTCCAATCGGGCTGGCGTTTGCCATTATGACCGGTGTGCTGTCAGGAATCTACCCGGCCATCAGCGCCTCAAGAACCGATGCGCTTACAGCGATCAAGAGGGACTAGCCCTGAAGGCATACATTAGCGTATTTCCAGTTGAAAGGAAGCCAATTCAATGAAGAGGATTATTAAAAAGGCCGTGAAATGGGTTATCATCGCCGGTATCGTTGCCGCTGCCGCTTTTATTTTGTACACCAAGGTATTTACAGGCGGTGAGCCGGAGGTGGCGATGGAGCCGCCGCAGGTGATCAGCTTCCCGGTGACGCAGGAGTCGATGACCAGTTCGGTGCAGGTCAAGGGAAGATCGCAATATCAGGAGGAGACACTGGTCTATGCGCCCTTTGCCTCCAGGGTTACAGCCTGGAAGGCCGAGAACGGCGGCCAGGTGACAAAGGGGGATATCTTGTTCACTCTGGATCAGTCGGCCCTGAAGAATGAAATTGCCACAGCGGAGGCGACGATCCGCAAAGCGAAGCTTGAGGCGGAGCTGAACGCTTTTCTCAGCCAGCAGGAGGATGAGGCTGCGGTTCCGGCAGGGACGGAAGCGGAGCGGCTGAAGGCGCTGGCCGCCCGGGAGTCGGCCCGTCTGAATGACGAGCTTAATGAAGTGAATGCCAAGATTCAGGAGCAGGAGCTCAGCGACAAGAGAGCCAAGCTGAATTCTGCGGTGTATCACGCTCCGGCAACCGGCATTTTTCTCTATGACAGCAGCAGCGAGAGCGGCGAACGGCCGCAGATGGTCGCTGACAACCAATATATCGGCAAAATCGTCGATCTCGGCAAGCTGGAGTTCATCGCCCTGGTCGGAGAGCAGGATATCTTCCGCATCAAGCAGGGCATGAAGGTTCAGGTGAAAATGACCGCGGTGAAAGACTTAATCCTGGCAGGCGAAGTGACCGAGGTGTCGAAATTCGCAACGACAACTGCCGGTCAGAATACGGCGGGACAGGTGCCGCAGTTCGAGGTTGTGATTTCCTTGCAGCCCGATGAGCATCTGATCGGCGGACTTAGCCTTAGCGGTGAGATTGAGACCCTGCGCAAGGACAATGCCACCGTCGTCTCCAGTATTGCTGTTATTCACGAGGGGGATCAGGCTTTTGTCATGCTGGATAAAGGAAACGGCCAGTATGAGCGCACGGAGATCAAGATCGGAATGGAGACCTCCGAGAAAACCGAAGTCCTGTCCGGTCTGAAGCCGGGAGACACTGTTGTCCTGCAATAGGCATCCATGCCGCTCTATCGCGGCGCTCCAGACGATGAAATTTTCGGGGAAGGCCCTCAATCGGGCTTCGCCAAATTCGAGGCTTCCCTAACAATGCCCTTACTCCGGACAATGTTATTTCAGGATAGAACACTTCGGAGTTTCATTTAAGATACCCATACCACAGGAGCCTGCTTCAGCAGTATTCCGCCAGAAGCAGGCTCCTGTTTTGGTTTGTGCGCCTGCAGTTCTGGGCTACTGTGCAACCGCTGAACGCCAGGCTTTGATATCCTTATTAAGCTGCGTAAGATCAGGAACGGCGACAGGGCTGTCGGTCAGCTGATATTTGGCTTTCAAGGAGAGAATGCGGGTGACACTCTCATCAATCCTCGCTTCTGAAAGCTTGCCGCTCTTCACCGCAGCCAGCAGCGCATTTCGGGCTGCCTGCTCATTGCTGTATTCGTGGGCCACCAGCAGGATATCGCTGCCTGCGAGCACTGTATCCACTGCGGCGCTCCCCAGGCTGTAGTTCTTGGTGATCGCGCCCATGGTGAGGTCATCGGTAATGACGACTCCCGTGAAGCCCATCCCGCTCCGGAGCTGCTGTCCTATGATTACTTTGGACAGGGAAGCAGGCCGGTCAGGGTCCAGCTTGGGATATAGAATATGGGCCACCATTACCGCGTCGGCCTGCTCCTGAATGGCTGCCTGGAAGGGCAGCCATTCCAGCCGGGCCAGCTGGGCAGCCGTTTTATCCACCACCGGAAGCTCCAGGTGGGAATCGACGGACGTATCCCCATGACCCGGGAAGTGTTTGACGACCGGCACGACGCCTTCACCCGCAATTCCCTTCATCTCGGCTATGCCAAGCCGGGTAACCTTTGCGGAAGTGCTGCCGAAGGAACGGTCTCCGATTACCGGATTGTCCGGATTGCTGTTGATGTCCAGCACCGGGGCAAAATTCATGTTGAAGCCTGCGGCCTGCACCTCTCTGGCGAGCAGCTTGCCCATCATTTCCGCGGCTCCGGCACTGCCGCTTGCGCCAACGGCTCCATTGGAAGGGATTACGGCGTATTCGTCCGGCATGCGGCTGACCTTGCCGCCTTCCTGGTCGACGCTGATGAACAGCGGAGCGGCGTTGCCGGCATTGCTGCGCTTCAGGCCGTTGGTCAGGCTGACCATCCCCTTCAGGCTTGTAATATTATCCGCATACAGGATGATGCCGCCTACCTTGTCATTCTCTATCATTTTTTGGGTCTGCCCGTTTACTTCAGTGCCGTCAATACCGACGAGCAGCATTTGCCCGATTTTGTCTTCAAGCGTCATTCCGGCGATCTGCTGTGCGATACCTTCCCCGGCGCTGCTTCCGCCAGAGACGGTTGGCGCAGGTGTAGCGGCAGGCGGCGGGAGCGATGGCTGCCGGGCCGAGGCGGTTGCCGCAGAAGGTGCTGAGGAGGCAGCAGAGGCGGAGGGCGCCGCTGTCTCTGTACCGGACGCTGCTCTTCCGCCGCAGCCGCCGCTTAGGAGCAGGGAAGCAATGGCCGCAGCCGCAGCCAGCATTCTATAATTGTTGCGAGCCGTGTTATTGCGTACGCTGGGTCTTGTCATTGAACAATGATCTTCCTTTCGATTGCTGGATAATAAGCACAAATGTTAAGATGAATGAGACATGCTGCATAAGCCTGCTTACTGTACACAAATATCCAGGATGAGGAGATGGGCCCATGAAAGAAGAATTGGTAAAGGCGCTAAATGAACAGATGAATTTTGAGTTTTATTCCGCACATGTCTATCTGGCGATGGCCGCGTATTGTTCCGGTGAGAGCCTCGACGGCTTCGCCAACTTTTTTCTGATCCAGGCGGAAGAAGAACGGTTCCATGCTATGAAAATTTACAAGTTCCTTAATGATCGCGACTTCCGGGCGACCCTGGCAGCACTTCCCGAACCCCAAAATGAGTACACATCCATGCTGGACGCCTTTGAGCATGCATTCGCCCATGAACAGCAGAACACCACAAGATTCTACCGCCTGGCTGACCTGGCGCTGGATGAACGCGAGCATGCGACTATCTATTTCCTGAAATGGTTTATCGATGAGCAGGTGGAAGAAGAAGCGCTGTTCAGCAATATTATCGCCAAGCTGAAGCGGATCGAAACCGACAGCAACGCCTTCTACATGCTCGATGCCGAGTTCGCAGGACGCACGTTCACGGCTCCGGCTGAATAAGAAGCTGCTGGGCTACTGAGCCGCAGAAGGCAGCTTAACACCCAGCATCATGCCGCCGCAGCGGACAATAAGAATGCTCCCGGTCCTGAGCGACGGCTGGAATTCACGTGAGGCGGTTGCAACGGTGAACAGCGGCTTCAGGCTGAGAAGATTGTAAGCATGAAATAATCCGTCGGATTGTCCGGTGTACAGGGTCTGTCCGAAGATGTCCAGCTGCACGGTTGGACATCTTCGGGCAGACCTGTCCGTTAACCAGCTTCACGGCAATCAGGCTTAAGCCGTCATAAGTATAATACAGCAGCCGGTCCTGAAGCACCTTGTTCAGTGGAAATATATTATCGGACAGCGGCTGATCCCATTGCTTCAGGGGTTTGCCATCCTCTGTATAGTTCCAGAAGTTGTACTGGGCGACCTTCTGCCCTTGCATGACATACAGGCTGCTGCCATCAAGAAACGCTGAGCCATACACCCCTCCGGAGCGGAATCTCCCTTCCGGAGGGGTGTTGTCTGTCCATGAAGAGACTTGTACTTAAGTTCATGCCAGATTACTCTCATAGAATGTGTTTTGAACCGAGGTTAATAGGGGACTCTGCAGGATCAGCTCCAATTAAAGTGCAGAAGGTCCGCTTCCTTGTTAATCCATCTATATAAGCTGAACTTAAGAATGATGGACAGCCGATGGACGAACCCCTTGCGGAGCAAGGATTTCGTCCATGCAGCGAGTTACATTCTTAAGTTCACTCTCTATATATAGCAGAACAGCAGAGTGTACAAGCGGGATAGAGCTGAAGTTGAACGAGGGCAAACAATGTTGCAAACAGCAAAACACTTCCAGCCTTACAACTCTATTTGGCGGGGGGAACACTTGCGCAGCCCGGCAACACTGTTTCTCTAGACCCACCCGGCTGTCAGCGTGTAGTATAGAACGATACTATTCATTGGAGGTTCTTTGTTTGGAAAACTACAGCGACATTAAACAAAGTGAAAAAGGGGCCTGGCTGAGTCTGTTTGCCTACATTCTGCTGTCTGCCATCAAACTGTTCATAGGTACAGCCTCAGGCTCGCAGGCACTGCTTGCCGACGGACTGAACAACAGCACAGATATTATCGCCTCGCTGGCGATTCTGGCCGGGCTCAGAATTTCACGGATGCCGCCGGACTCCAATCACAGCTACGGGCATTTCAGAGCGGAGACCGTAGCTGCACTGGTGGCTTCTTTCATTATGATTGCTGTTGGGATTCAAGTTCTGTATCAGGGCGTCAACAAATTTATTCAGCCTGCTCTGGAATCTCCGGATCTCGTGGCTGCGTGGACGGCGGCAGGCTGCGCTGTCGTTATGTTCGCAGTATACATATACAATATCCGGTTGGCCCGCAGGCTGAGCAGCAATGCCATGCTGGCGGTGGCCCAGGATAACCGGTCGGATGCGCTCGTGAGCATCGGCGCTTTTGTCGGGATTATCGGTTCGCAATTTGGCTTGCCGTGGCTGGATCCGCTGACCGCTACGATTGTCGGATTATTGATCTGCAAGACCGCCTGGGATATCTTCCGCAAGACTACGCATGATCTTACCGACGGCTTTGATGCCACAGAGCTTGAACTGATGAAGCAGACTGTTGCCGAGATTGAGGGGGTAGAGTCCATTAAGGATATTAAGGCACGGATACACGGCAACAACGTGCTCGTGGATACAACGGTGCTGGTAGACTCCAATCTGAATGTGGTCCAGAGCCATGACATAACCGAAGAAATTGAGGGCCAGCTGAAGGACCGGCACCAGGTTTCGAATGTTCTGGTGCATATAGAGCCTGTATAAGCGTTGCCGCGCGGCTGAAGGAAATGCTGTGCCAGGTCCCACATTTGTGGGGCCTTTTCTTAAATTATAAAAATTTATATGCTCCACGCTATAAATTATCCTTCTATTTCTCCCGGAAACGGATGCTGTCCTCGTAGAAGGACGGCGAAGACGTTTCTGCTTGTTTGACAACATTTGAGAGTTGAAGCAAAATAGAAAGGTCATGATGTAAATTTAAGTGATACAGGGAGATTAATACATGAATAATAAATCAGGACGCCAGTCTTTCCGGGAACGGTTGGATTATATGGTAGACAAGCTGCGGACGGAGATCCTGAGCGGGATTCTGCAGCCGGGCGCATATCTGCCCGCAGAGAGCACGCTGGCCAAACAGTTCGGGCTCAGCAACAAATCCGTCCGCAGGGGGCTGGATGTGCTAGTGCAGGAAGGGCTGATTGTCAAGATCGACCGTGTGGGAAGTATGGTTATGGAATCGGTGAAGGAACGGATCCGCATCCATTTTGGCTGCAGCTCCTCCTTGACGAAGGATTTCAAGCTGGACGATCTGATCGCTGAATTTCACAGGCTGCATCCCGGGATTCATATCCTGCCGCTCGCCTTGAATGATTTCGATCATGTGAACTCCGCCGTAGAGCTGATCAATAACGGGATGCTGGATGTTTTATCGCTGAACAGCACACAGTTCCAGGAGATGGCCGAGAACGGTTCAGCCGAGCTGCTGGAGACGCTTGAGCCGGATCCGGGACTGTATCCAATCGCGAGTGAAGCTTTTTTACACCGGAAGCAGCTTTATGCGTACCCGATTTCCTTCTCCCCGGTGGTGCTCTGCTACAACAAAGCCCATTTCCGCGAGGCGGATCTTCCGGAGCCGGACAGCTACTGGACCTGGGATGATCTGATAGAAGCGGCCCGCCAGCTGTCGGAGAAACGCGGGCGACACGCGGTTTATTTTGTGCCTGCTTCCGAGAACCGCTATTCGGTGTTTCTGCTGCAGAGCGGCATACAGACCGTGGAGGACGGAGACCACCATCAGACGCTCAGTCCCGAGACGGCCAACAGTCTCAACATATACAGCAGGCTGGTGAACAATCATCAGATCTTCCCCAAGTATCTGGCCGGCAACCATGAAGACGAGACGATTTCATTATTCGTTCAGGAGCAGGTGTCGATGATTCTGACGACATACTACAACCTGAATGATTTCAAGGAGCTGGCTCTGGATTACGATCTGGCCCCGCTGCCGACGCTCAAAGCAAAGGACCCGCAAAAAACGCTGCTGGTCACCATCGGTGCAGCGGTTGTGGAAAATTCCCGGCAGAAAGAGGCCGCCCGCCAATTCGTCACCTTCCTGGCTTCTCCGGAGGCGCAACGGATGATCCGTGAACGCTCGGTCAGTATTCCGGCCCGCAAGCGGATTGCCGAAATGAGTGTGGATGACCATCTGAACCGTCCTTCACGATATCTGATGTACAGAGAGCTGTTTCCCACCTTTTCATACCTCAGGGACTTGGGGCTTCCGATTGCCGTGCTCAAAAGCTTCCGCAAGCTGCTGAACGCCTACTGGTCCAGAATGATCGATGAAACGACGCTTTACGAGGAAATGGGTCGTCTGATTGCTGAAGATAAGAGGAAACGGCTTCGCCGTCCTCTGAAAGAGGCGGCATCCGTTTCTCCAAAAATAGAAGGATAATGGATAGCGCGAAACATATAAATTATATTTGAACAGAACCAAAGCAGAAGGGGCAGCTACGCCCTCAAATGTAAGCCATGCAGTGATAATTTACACAACAATTAAGCGTAATAGGGCAGAAACTTGCCGTTGTTACGCTTTTTTTGTCGTTTAGGAAATTATGCTTCTCGTCAATTGTGGATAAGGTATGTTATGAAGTTAGAGGGGAAATTGTAATGCGTCTTAATCGTGCTGAACCGTACTGAGTCGTGCTGAATCGCACTGGGGTGTTGAGTCGTGCTGAGTCTGCGGGTTCTATGTTTTGCAGGAGGAAGCGCGGAAATAGAGCGGGTCCAACCGAGGCTGCTACCGGGGCAGGGACGTGAAGTGGAATGGAATGGAGTGAATGAAGTGGAATTCGTAAGAATTAGTACACTTACACGGCCGGATATTCGGCCGGAAAAGTCTTAAAAGAATCGTGGGAAAAAGCTGGCTCCATCTAAATTCAACCTGCAATCTTATTCCAATCAGGAGACCGGGCTTTAGCAGCGCCGGAAGAACCCTCTGAACCCGCAGCGGACTTCATTCACATCGTCACCCGCTGATTTTGGTGTTGAGCCAAAAAGGTAATTTAATCTATAGGAATGGAAGCGGAGAACCTGAACAAGCAGATGAAACGCAAGGAGATTCATGGGGAACGGAAGCGAAGTGGAAAAAGTAACACTAATTGGCTGGAATTCTGGCTTGAACGGGCTTTAGTGGGATTTTGTACACTTAATAGAGGCCCGCTCCCTCCAAATGGCTGATTTCAGCCGGATTAGTTGTACTTTTTCCCGCTAGGGATGATCCGGCACCCGAATGCGCTACCTTAGTTATCCTTTTTACCACTAAGAGGGCTGCCCTTTTTATGAATATTTCAAGTTCATCTTAATGTAGGCGTATTCCTCTGCAAGGGGGGAGAAACGGATGGATTAGGTATCCTTTTCCTGCTAACGCTTGCGGAAAAGCGGCGGAGGGGAGTATGAAGTGACCTTTTTCCGTTTGGTTTTCTGCCTGGCTTCAGCAGCCGGCCTTAAACCTGAATTTCAAACGGCTATGCTGCCCTTTACTGGGCAGCATAGCCGTTTTGTTCCTGGGATTCATAGGATAACGTGCTTGAAGCTATGGACTGGAAGCTGAGTGAATTGAAGGGAATGTTAGCTATTTCCCATAATTTAAACAGATTCTCCGGATTGATGAAAGATTAATGTAATGTATAATTACATCAAAGACAATAAATAAGCAAAATTTGATTGACTTCAACAAATCTTGAAAATATAATAAATACATCAGATGTATATCAGATTTGCGAATATATAGATCTGAACAACTAAGAAATGAATCAAAAAGAAGTCAGAACGGCAACTGCAATTGCTTGAAGTAAAGAATAGAAAGGCTGGTGACAGGCGAAAGAGATCTGGCGGCAACGGAAAACTTGTATTTTCGTCGAGAAAAGCTGTTGATGTATTATTGGTTCCCTTCGTGTTGTGTCAGTAAATATATCATAAGACTTTACTTAATTAATAGGGGGTTGAATTATGAATGTTGCTAAAAGGAAGCTCGCTCTGCTGTTGCCCGTCCTGACGCTGCTGGTTACACTGGTGTCCGCCTGCGGCGGCTCGAACAATAATGGCGGCAACGCCGCTGAACCGCCGGCATCTCCGGATGGACAGAGCTCCACGGCTGCTCCGGCAGAAGGAAGCAGATCGGTAGGCGGCCTGCAGGTGCCGATTGTGGCGGACAAGCTGGAATTATCCCTCTGGTCTCCAAGCGGAGGCAACTTCCGGGGAACCAATTTTAATGAGAAGTACTCCTTTCAGCAAATGGAAGAGAACACCAACATTCATATCAACTTTCAGCACAGTACAGAAGCCAGCGCGGAAGCCTTCAGCCTGCTGATGTCCTCCGGCAAACTGCCGGATATCATCTACAACGATCTGTGGGGCACGGATTCCGGGAAATACGGCACTCAGGGAGCACTCCTTCCATTAGAAGATCTGATTGACCAGTACGCCCCCAACTTTAAAAAGATCCTCGACGACTACCCGGATATCCGGGGACAGATTACCTCGCCGGAGGGCCACATCTATTATCTGCCGAACCTTGTGCTGGACTCACAGGATTTGACGCAAATGTTCCCGCAGGTCCGCAGCGACTGGGTGGAGAAGCTGGGTCTTCAGATGCCTGAAACCACCGAGGACTGGTACAACATGCTTAAGGCGTTCCGGGATCAGGATGCCAACGGCAACGGCAAACAGGATGAAATTCCGCTGGTATCCGTCAATCTGGAGAACATTATGATGCTGTTTGCACCGGCATTTGGCGTTGAATATGGCTTCTTCGTCGATAACGGCGAAGTGAAATACGGTCCGAATGATCCGCGGTTTAAGGAGGTTGTCGCCTATTTGAACCGTCTCTATAATGAAAAGCTGCTGGACCCGAACTATCTGGTGGATACGACCTTTGATACGCTGACCGAGAAGGTGACCACCGATGTCGCCGGTGCCTGGTTCGGCTGGTCCGGCTCCTATATGGGCAATTTCACAACGCTGATGGAAGGCAAGCATGACACCTTCAAGATCGCGGCGGCGATTCCTCCCGAAGGCCCGGATGGGGACCAGCGCCATGTCTCCTTCCGCTGGCAGGCTGCAGCCCATGGGCTGGCTGTCTCCTCGCGCACCGAGCATCCGGAAGAAGTCATCAAATGGCTGGACTATCAGTATTCGGAAGAAGGCATTCTGCTGAACAATTTCGGAGTTGAAGGCAAATCCTATGATCTGGTGAACGGAGAGCCGGTATATAAGGACGAGGTTACTCATCCGACAAACGGCCTGACCAACACGCAGGAGCTGCTGAATCATACCATCGGCGGCGGAAGCTGGGCTACGGTAGCCGATACCCGCTATGCCGAGCAGATCCGTATAGCGAATGGACAGACGGAGAATCCGCTGGAGATTTACAAGGATTACATTGACTTCGATGCCAAGCTGCCGCCGGTCCAATTCACCGCCGAGGAGAATGAAATTGTGGTTCCGCTCATGGCTGACATCCAGACGTATGTGGCGGAAACGATCAATGCGCAGATTATGGGACGCCAGAGCTTCGAAGATTATGACAAAGTGACCCGGCAGCTGGAGCAAATGGGTATTGGCGAGGTGCTGAAGCAATACCAGACGGCCTACGAGCGTTTTAAAGGAAAATAAGCGGAGCAAGTGAGAGGATTGTCCGGCGGCAGGCGGCCCCGTAATAATTCCGGCAGCCGCCTGCCTGGACAGCCCGCTTCAATCGCCTGTGTCCGGGAAAGGAGACCCCTATGGCAGTACCCGTAAATGCAGCCAAAGCCAAAAGCAGGAAGCTTCCGGCCAAGCGGAGTTCCGTGTCTCTGAAGCGTATCATGTCCAACCGTTACTTATATCTCATGCTGCTGCCCACTGTGCTGTATTTTCTGGTTTTTGAATACAAACCGATGTACGGGGCGATTATCGCCTTCAAAAGCTTCAATCCCTTCGTGGGGGTTGCCGACAGCCCCTGGGTGGGCTTCAAAAATTTCGAGAAGTTTTTCGAGAGCTATTACTTCTTCCGGCTGCTCAAAAACACCATTTTAATGAGCTTTTATTCGCTGCTCTTTATTTTCCCGGCCTCGCTGGCCTTTGCGCTTCTGCTCAATGAGCTGCGGCTCAAGAAGCTGAAATCCTTCCTCCAGACGGTGTCCTATCTGCCCCATTTCATCTCACTCATCGTTATCTGCGGGATGATTATCGATTTCACCAAGCCCGGAGGCATTATCAACAGCCTGCTGCTGGGCATCGGACTGATCTCGGAGCCGGTCCAGTTCCTGATTCTTCCGGAATGGTTCCGCACGATTTATGTAGGCTCCGGCATGTGGCAGAGCCTCGGCTGGAATTCCATTATCTATCTGGCGGCATTGTCCGGCATTAACCCGAGCCTGTATGAGGCGGCGGTTGTGGATGGCGCGGGCCGCTGGAAGCAGCTTACGCACATTACATTGCCGGGGATTCTGCCCACAGTGCTGATTCTGCTGATTTTGAATGTTGGGACCCTGCTGAATGTGGGCTGGGACAAAATTATATTGCTGTATAACCCGGGAACCTATGTCACGGCGGATGTCATTTCGACCTTTGTCTACAGACGGGGGGTAATGGAAGCCGATTACAGCTTCTCGGCGGCGGTAGGGCTGTTCAACTCCGTCATCAACTTCACGCTGCTTGTGCTTGCCAACCGGATCAGCCGCAAGACCACGGAGAGCAGCTTATGGTAAGGAGGGCGCAGGTGTCCGAAGCGGGCTTGTGCGAGGTCATTATATTCAAGAATATCTGCTAACTCTTAAGGAGGGAAGACAGTGGTTGTAAAACGCAGCATTGGTGAAATCATATTCGACAGCTGCAACGTTCTGTTTCTGATCCTCTGTTCCTTCCTGTTCCTGTATCCGATGTGGTATGTGCTGGTGTCCTCGTTCAGCGACGCGCATGCCATTGCCGCCGGTGAGGTGAGCTTCTGGCCGAAAGGCTTCAATCTGGATGCCTACAAGCTGGTTTTTGGCGATCAGCGGATCTGGACAGCTTACGGGAACACGTTCTTTTATGTCATTGCAGGCACGCTTATCAATCTGATTCTGACTACGCTTGGCGCCTATCCGCTGTCCAGAAGAAATCTGGAGGGCCGCAATATGATTATGGCTTTTATCGTGTTCACGATGTTCTTCAGCGGCGGGCTGATCCCGGCCTATCTCAATGTCCGTGAGCTTGGGCTGTACGATACCAGATGGGCGCTGCTGCTGCCGGGTGCGGTCAGTGCTTTTAATCTGATTGTCATGCGGACCTTCTTCCAGTCCATTCCCGAGAGCCTGATTGAATCCGCCAAAATAGACGGAGCCCATGATTTCCGCATTCTGCTGCGGATTGTGCTGCCGCTCTCGATGCCTGTCATGGCGGTCATGACGCTGTTCTACGCGGTTGGACACTGGAACAGCTGGTTCCCGGCGATGATTTATTTGCAGGACCGCAATTTATTCCCGCTGCAGCTGATTCTGAGGGAAATTCTGATTCAATCCTCCGCGCAAAATATGCTGGCAGGGGTTACCCAGGACGAGGTATTCCGCGTCAGCGAATCGATCAAGTTCGCAACTATTATTATCGCAACGGTGCCGATTCTGATGATCTATCCGTTTTTGCAGAAATATTTCGTCAAAGGCGTCATGATCGGCGCACTGAAGGAGTAGAAAGAAAACAACATTCACCGCAGCAGTGTTTGCGAAGCAGTCGGGAGGAGAGAAGCTATGAAGGCGGTAATATCCGAGAAAGGGCAAATAAGTGTGGCGGATATCCCGGCACCGGTGGTTGAAGATGGCTTCGTGCTCGTCGAGACGGAATATTCGGCGATCAGCCCCGGTACGGAAATTATGATGAACGGCACGCATCGCCCCAAGCCGATCGTGCTCGGTTACAGTGCGGCAGGCGTCATCCGGTCGCGGGGCAAAGGAATGGAGCACTGGCCGGAAGGGCAGCGGGTCGCCTGTTACGGGGCGCCCTATGCGAAGCACGCCGAATGGCTGCTGATGCCCCAGCATCTTATGGTTCCTGTTCCGGAGCATGTCAGCCCGGCGGAGGCGTCAACGGTAGGGCTTGGGGCAATCGCTGTCCATGCCGTAAGGCAGGCAGGCCTGCAGTTCGGTGAAACGCTGGTCCTGATCGGCGCAGGCATTCTCGGACAGCTGATTGCACAGATAGCCAAAGCCGCCGGCTGCCGGGTTATTGTCTACGATCTGCTTGCCGAGCGGTGCGGTGTTGCCGAGAATCTGGGTATCCGTCATATTGCCGCAAATCCGGAGCGGGTAGGCCAGCACCTCGGAGCCCTGACGGCAGGAATGGGGGCGGACGCTGTGATTATCTGTGCCGGAGGCAAATCCGGCGGATTGGTTGATCAGGCGCTGGAGTGGGTGCGGAATCAAGGGAAAGTGCTGCTTGTCGGAGACGTTAAGCCGGATTTCTCGCGTGAGCTGATGTTTGGCAAGGAAGCACAGGTGCTGATCTCCAGAGCGGGCGGCCCCGGCCGTTATGATCCCGTCTATGAAAAGCAGGGAATTGATTATCCTTACGGCTATGTCCGCTGGACGGAAGGCCGCAATATGGCGGAATATATCCGGCTGATTTCCGAGGGTGATATCCGGGTGAAGCCGCTGATCAGCGAAGTATTCCCTCTGGAGTGCTGTGCGGACGCTTTCCGGCGGTATGCGGAAGCTCCGGCGGAGCTGCTGGGAGCGGTGCTCGCTTATCCTGCGGCAGCAGTGCAGGATGAAGCGCAGACCGTCAGGCTGATTAAGGAAGGACAAGGCGGATGAAGGCGCTGCGGATCGGTGAGCCGCTGAACGGACTTGCGGTATGGGCCTCGGCATATGGCAAGTGGCAGGGAAGGGACCGGATTTATGCCGTGTCCTCCGGCAGCCCCTGTATGCTGTTTGTGCTTGATCCCGCAGGCGGCGGGCCAGTCCAGCAATTTGCGCTGGAAGGCTCGGATCACTGCTGGGGGGTTGTCCGCGCAGCAAGCGGAGTATACATTGGCGGCAGCGGCATTCTGTACAGATTTACTCATGAGCAGGGGGTTGAGAACCTGGGTGAGATGATCCCCGGTGAATTTTACACCTGGCGGCTTGCGGCGGACGATGAAGGCAGAATCTATGGCGGCTGCTATCCGGGCGGGAAAGTGTTTCAGTATAATCCTTCCACAGGGCGGTTCAGAGATTATGGCGTCATGGTGGACGGTGAGCAATACGCCCGCTCCATGGCAGCCTGGAAGGACAAGCTCTATGTCGGTATCGGTACACAGTGTCCGCATATTGTTGAGCTGGACACAGAGACAGGCGCACGGACCGGGATCGGACTCCCGGAGGATTGCTGCAAGGAGCAGCTGGTCTATGATCTGGATATTGTCCATGGGAAGCTGATAATTCGGATAACACCGTCTTCCAGGCTGTATATTTATGATTTGCAGCTGAAGCGGTGGGAGCATTCCATAGACAGTGTCAGCGGCCTCAGTGTATCCGCGCCGGACAAGCAAGGGAATATTTATTTCATCCAAGATCATGTTCTCCGGCGGTATGAAATGGCTACAGGCATTCTCACCCCCACATCACTTGCCATGCCTGAGCCGGCTGGTGATTACGGCTGGCTGGAGAACCATCCCCTGAATCCGCATGGAAGCTGCCTGGCGGGTGTACACAGGGACGGAACCTGCTGGATCTACGATCCGGATACGGACCGGCATACCGTCATGGATTTTGCGCTGCAGGGGCAGCCGGTTCACCTGCAGTCTCTGGCCTGGGGGCCGGAAGGCAAATTGTATATCGGCGGCTATTTTGCCGGGGGGCTGGCCAGCTATGATCCGGCTACCGCCGAAGTGATCTCCCGGAGGGGGATTGGGCAGATTGAGGGGATGCATGCGGCTGGCGGCGTCATGTATCTCGGCGTTTATCCCAAAGCCAATATTTTTGCTTATGATCCGTCGCTGGAGTGGAGTCCGGGCAGTAACCCGCAGCTCGTCTTTTCGCTGCAGGAGGAGGAGCAGGACCGCGCCTTTGTCTGGACCCGGGCCGGAGAAGAGCTGGCCATCGGAACGGTTCCGTCCTACGGCCGCCAGGGAGGTGCGCTGACGCTGTTCCATCCGGCAACCGGAAGGCGCGAAGTGTTCCGGGAGCTTTTGCCGCAGCAAAGCATTGTGTCGCTGGCGGGCGGGGAGGAGCTGCTGTTCGCCGGAGGTTCCGTCTGGGGCGGGCTTGGCATTGCCCCGCAGCGGAAGGAGGCCTCCCTGATGATATGGGATGTGCACAGCCGCCGCAAGCTGTGGGAGGGCGTTCCGGTACCCGGTGAAAGGGCAATTTCGGCACTGGCGCCGGATGAAGAGGGCCTGCTCTGGGGCCTCACGGCAGGCCTGCTGTTCCTTTTTAACCCGCAGACGATGGAGACCGAGCGAACGGTTCCGGTCCTTGCGGCGGATTGGGAGGGCATGACCCATTTTTGGCGGGGAGGCTGTGAGCTTCTGTACAGGGAAGGCGTGCTCTATGGGGTGGCGATGAATACGCTTTTTACCTATGATGTGCGCCTGGGCAGGCTGGAGGTCTTGGACGGAGATGCCCGGCTGCTGGCGATGGACGGTGAAGGCGGGCTGTATTTTGCCAGAACAACGGCGCTGTACAGGATGCATTCTTCAGCCGCAGGACAGGAGGATCTATGAAAATCTTGTACTTCTATAAATTTTGCATTCTCGGCGGGGTTACCACACAGCTGGCGAACAGGCTTAAGTTTCTGCGCGGCCGCGCGGAGGTGCATTTTGCCTTTCTGGGGGATTACGGCGGGACAAGCGCTTTTGAAGGGTATGGGCATGTGCGCATTCTCGGGACACCGGAAGAACTGAAGAGCTACATTCAGGCGCATGATTTTGACATCATCATCACGATTGACACTTATGAGCTGTACGAAGCGCTGGGACCTGCAGAGGACAACAAATTGATTATCCATGAGGTGCACACCACCTACGAGGAGCCTCTGCAAAAGCTGGCCGAATCCCAAGGAAGTCTGCCGTACCACTACGTCATCACACCCTCCGAATATATGAAGAACTTGCTGAAGGGAATCGGCATACCGGGGGCATTTCACATTAATAACTGTCTGGATACGGACTTGTTCCGGTATGAGCCGTCTCCTGGCAAATGGCCGCCCACTATTCTCTGGGTCGGCAAGCTGGATCAGCACAAGAACTGGGAGTCCTTCATGAATATTGCAGGCAGGCTGAATGCGCAAAGGCCGGATTTGCAATTTATGCTTGTCGGCGGCTACACCGCTCCCGAAGAAATCAAGAGCATGCTGCAGGAGAGAGCGGACAAGCTTGGACTCCGTCATTTCAAGTGGATACCGAAGGCGGGCTATGAGGAGATGCGCCATTATTATTCCATGGCGGCCGAGAGCGGCGGGGTCTATGTCAGCACAACCCGGAATGAATCCTTCGGGATGACCGTACTGGAGGCGATGGCCTGCCGTTGTCCGGTCGTTGTGCCTGATGTGGGCGCTCTGCCGGAGCTGCTGAGTGATAACTTGAGCGTGTCGCTCTACGAATCCGGCAAGGAAGAGGAAGGTGTGGAACGGGTGCTTCGGCTTTTGCAGCAAAAAGGCCTGCGGGAGGGCTTAAAAGCACTAGGCGAGCAGAAGGCGAGAAATACGTACAGCATTGAAGAAGTGGGAAAAGCGTATTTGGGGCTGCTGGAACGGTTGGTGGAGGAACGTGCAAGACTCACTGCCAAGTGAGGCGGCTGCCAAGGAAGCTGAATTCTGCGCGAAGTTCTAAACTGAATTCTTCATTGATCACCGAATTGTGAACGGAGGGGCGGAGCTTGAGAGAGCTGAACATTGGCATGGTGGGGATGGATACCTCACACAGCAGAATTTATGCTTCGATGCTGAACGATGCGGCGCATCCGCTGCATGTTCCGGGCGGCAGGCTGACATGCGGGTTTCCGGGAGGCTCGGCTGATTTTGAATTGAGCGCCGCAAGAGTCGGGCCGATCAGCAGGGAGCTGCGGGAGAGCATGGGTGTCGAGCTGGCGGATTCCATTGCCGAAGTGGCCGGAAGATCGGACGCGGTTCTTCTGACCTCTGTGGACGGCAGGGTGCACCGTGAACAATTTGCTGTACTGGCCCCTTACGGCAAGCCGGTATTTATCGACAAGCCGTTTGCGGTCACCAGCGCGGATGCGCAGGCAATGGCGGAACTGGCGGCAAGCTATGGAACTCCGATCTTCTCAAGCTCCATGGTCCGGTTCGGCGGCCCGCTGATGGCCGCACTCGAAGATGAACGCGCCGGCTCCATCCTGGGAGCGGACTGCTCCGGCCCGCTGGAGCTGCAGCCGGCCCAGCCGGGCTTCTTCTGGTATGGCATCCATACAGCGGAAATGCTCTACGCAGCGCTTGGTGCAGGTTGCACCTCTGTGCAGGTCATGGGGAATGAAGCCCAGGAATGGGCGGTTGGATTATGGAAGGACGGGCGGATCGGGACGATGCGCGGGAACCGTACCGGCGGCGCGGATTTCTATGCGGTGCTGCACCGGGAACGGGGCAGTACCGCAGTGAACGCGCTGGGCGGCGGGTATCTTGCAGGGCACCATAATCTGCTCAAGCGGTTTTTGTCGATGGCAGCGGGCGGTCCCCCGCCTGTAGATTCAGCGGTTACGCTGGAGCTGATCCGGTTCCTTGAGGCGGCTAATGAGAGCAGGGAGAGCGGCCAAACGGTTCTTTTGTGAGCAGAATCGAAAGCCAGAGTCAGAGAGGGGAGAACTGAAATGATCAGGACAGCAGTGATCGGCTGCGGCGGCATGGGCAATATTCATGCGGACCGCTACATGTCCATGCCGGAGGCGGAGCTCGTTGCGGTATGCGATGTTAAGGAAGAGTCTGCGGAAGCGCTGGGCAGATTGGCGGGGGTCAATTATTATCTGTCGGCCCGGGAGCTGCTTGAGCGGGAGAAGCCGGAGGTGGTCAGCATTGCCGTACCGACCTTTCTGCATGTGCCGCTGGTGTGCTTGGCCGCTGATTATGGCGCACATGTCATTTGCGAGAAGCCGCTGGCGCTGACTTCCCGGGAAGCGGAGGAAGCGGTCCGGTACTGCGCCGGACGCGGCGTCCGGTTGTTCGTAGGCCATGTGGTGCGCTTCTTCCCGTCCTACCGGCAGCTTGCGGAAGGTGTGCAGCTGGGCGGGACTCAGGGCGGCATCTATCATGCCAAAAGAGCAGGCTCCCACCCCGGACGGGTTCAAGAGTGGTTCCGGGACCCCGCACTGAGCGGCGGCGTAATCATCGATTTGATGATCCACGATATCGATTATATCCGCGGCGCCTTCGGCGATGCGGCGGAGGTCTATGCATTTCAGCATCAGTCGGACACGATGGATTATGCTTCGGCGACCTTCCGTTTCGAGAACGGGACGCTTGCCCAGCTGGAAGCGTTTTGGGGGTATCCCGGTTCGTTCCATACCTCCTTTGAGTATGCGGATGCGGAGGTTATTATCTCGGGCGGGACGCCGGACGGGGAAAGCCTGCTTATCCGGCGGGCGGTATCCTCCGGCTCCGGTTCCGGCTTCGTGGAGACGCCTTCCAGCGTGCTGCTGCAGGACCCCTATTATGAGGAGCTGGAGCATTTCCTGGGCTGCCTTGCCAGCGGAGCGGAGCCGATGGTAACGGCGGAGGATGCTGTAGAGGCGGTGCGCTGGGCGGAGGCTGCCGGGAAATCGGGGGCAACCGGACTGCCGGTGAAGCTTAAAGCTGCAGGAGGTGGCCTATGAGCCGGTTAAATGTGGGAATGATCAGCTTCGCCCATGCCCATGCCTATGATTATCTGGACTGCCTTCAGCAGATGCCGGAGGTGACTGTGGGCGGAATTGCGGACAGCGCCGCGGAGCGGACGGCAGCCTTGGCAGAGCGCCATGCCATCCCCTGGTACAGCGATTACCGTGAGCTGCTGGCCGATGCGTCGATTGATGCCGTGATTATTTGTTCGGAGAATGTGCATCATGCGGAGCTGACGCTGGCCTCAGCGGAAGCGGGCAAGCACATACTCTGCGAGAAGCCGCTGGGTCTGTCCGTGGAGGAAATGAAGCGGATGATCTCGGTCTGCGCAGATAAGGGGGTCCAATTGATGACCGCCTTTCCCTGCCGCTTCCTCACCCCGGTGGTCCGGGCCAAAGAAGCGCTGGACCGGGGCGAGATCGGGGAGATTGTAGCCTTTAAAGGGACGAACCGGGGCTCTTTTCCCGGCCCTGCCTGGTTCGCCGAGCCTGCACTTTCAGGCGGAGGCGCTGTGCTGGATCACACTGTGCACGTGATGGATCTGATGAACTGGTTCACGGGAGCTCCGGTCGAGCAAGTCTATGCCTATGCGGGAACAAGGTTCGATCCCGAGCGCAAGCGGACCATCGACGATTCCGGCATGGTGCATGTGACCTTTGCGAATGGCGTATTCGGTGTCCTCGATCCAAGCTGGTCGCGCAATCCCGGATTCCCGACCTGGGGGGATGTGACCCTGCAAATTATCGGCACAGAGGGCGTGATCTCCATCGACGCGTTCAATCAGAAGAATAATGTGTACGGAAGGACATCGGGCAAAGGCAGCTGGTCCTTCTGGGGAGACGATATGAATGCGCTGATGCTGAAGGCGTTCGTGCAGGCGCTGCTGGAAGGCACGCCGGTGCCGGTGAACGGGCTCGACGGTCTGAAGTCGGCGGAGGTTGCGCTGGGCGCCTACCGGTCGGTGGAGGCAGGGCAGCCGTTTAGGCTGCAGCCAATCTGATAATCCAAGTTCAACTTAGGCGGAAAAGGGGCAGGATAAAAATGGATGACCAGGAATTATTCGATAAAATGTGTGAAACGCTCTACTCGGCGGTAATCTCCGATACGCTGGATCAATTAGGATACCGCTATCAGGTGATGCGGGAAAATATCAATCCGGTCGACCCGGCCTGGGTGGTAGCCGGACGGGCCAAAACTGTTCTGTCCGTGGACATTCACCACCTGCCCGGGGACCCTTACACCAAGGAGATTGAGGCGGTGGACAGTGTCAGGCCGGGAGAGATTGTTGTCGGCTGCACGAACGAATCGCGGCAGAACGGACTCTGGGGCGAGCTGCTGTCCACGGCTTCCAAAATGCGGGGCGGGCGCGGCGCGATCGTCGACGGCTTAATCCGCGACACCGCCAAAATTCTGGAGCTGGGCTTTCCCGTCTTTGCCACAGGCACCAAGCCGGTGGATTCCCGGGGACGCGGCATTGTCATCGATTACGATATCCCGGTGCTGTGCGGAGGGGTGCTGGTGCATCCCGGCGATATTATCTTTGGCGACCGTGACGGGGTAGTGGTCATTCCGGGTGCAATTATTGATGAGGTGTTCGCTCTGGCATCGGATAAGGCGACGCGCGAGAACCATACCCGGGACGAGCTGCTGGAAGGCTTCACCCTGCGGCAGGTCTATGACAAATACGGAGTGCTCTAAACTGCGAAATGGGGTGCCTGCATGAGACTGGCTGGAAAAAGAGTGCTGGTAACCGGCGCTGCGAGAGGCATCGGACTGGCGATTGCCCGCCGGTTCCTGGAGGAAGGAGCGCAGGTGGTTCTGCTGGACCGCAGCGGGGAGGAGCTGCAGGGCGCCCTCACTGAGCTGGAAAATGAAGGCTACAGCAGCGCTGCGGCGCAGGTCTGCGATCTGCGGGTTCCGGCGCAGCTGGAGCAGTCTGCGGCCGGCGCATTTGCGCAATTCGGCGGGATTGACATTGTCGTCAATAATGCGGGAATTGCCTTCAGAGAGGCTTTTTTGGACATTTCCCATGAACACTGGAATGCGGTCTTCGAAATCAATGTCCGCGCGGTGTTCAGGCTCGGCCAGCTTGCAGCGAGGCAGATGATTGCCCAGGGCGGCGGCGGAACGATTATCAACATGAGCTCCAAAAACGGGATTTCGGCCAGCGCGGAGCTTGCGCATTACAATGCTTCCAAGGCAGCGGTTATTCTGTTGACGGAATCGATGGCAGTTGAGCTGGCACCCTACAGAATCCGGGTCAACGCGGTAGCGCCGGGGTTCGTGGATACGCCGCTCGACCGCAGGCTGCGCGAGGAATCCGGGCTGCCGTCCCATTCGGAGCATACCCCGATGAAACGGGCGGCTACCCCCCGGGAGGTTGCCAATGTATTTCTCTTTTTGGCATCCGATGATGCAGCATATGTGACAGGTGAGACGGTCCGCGTGGACGGAGGACATCTGGCGAACGGGAGTGAGCTGTAAGGTATAGCGGGTGTTCAGGCCAGGATGTAAAAGGACAGAGAGCAGGGACTGTAATTATTTGTTCATTTGAGGAGGAGCAGTCATGATCTTTGATTGTCATACGCATTTATTCGGGCCGGGAATGGTAGCGGGGCCTACGGATGCTGCAATAAAGCGCGCCTGGGGACCGGAGATGGATATCGAAGCGACACCGCAGCAGCACCGGAGCAATCTGGAGGGCTTCTCCGGTGCCATTGTGCTGGCGATGGCGGCGCATGCCACCGGACTGGTGGTGCCTAACGAATATGTGGCGGAATACTGCAGGACCGATCCGGACAGGCTGTTCGGCTTTGCCAGCGTTGATCCGGGCAATCCGGATTGTGTAGCCGAATTTGAGGCGGCCATCCGTGAGCTGGGGCTGAAGGGCCTGAAGCTGGCGCCGATCTATCAGAACTTCTATCCCGATGATCCAAAGCACATGGCGCTCTATGCCAAAGCGGAGCAGCTGGATGTGCCCATTCTGTGGCATCAGGGAACTTCCTTTGTGCCGGAGGGGTATCTGGATGCTTCCCGTCCGGCGATGCTTGACCCGGTTGCCCGCGCTTTTCCGAAGCTGAAAATGATTGTGGCCCATATGGGCCATCCCTGGGTGGATGAATGCATCTCGCTCGTACGCAAGCACCCCAATATGTACATGGATGTGTCCGCGCTCGGCAGCCGTCCCTGGCAGTTCTATAATGCCCTGGTATCCGCGGTGGAGTACGGGGTTCAGGACAAGCTGCTGTTCGGCTCGGATTATCCGTTCTTCGGAACGCAGCAGATGCTGGACGCTCTGTACCGGATCAATGATCTGGTGGAGGGAACCCGGCTTCCGCGTGTGCCGCAGGATTTCGTCGAAGCGATTATTCACCGTCAGACCCCGGAAATTCTGGGATTGATATGACATATCACCACACTTCTAAGGAGATGGGGACATGGTTGAGCGCACATGGGGTAATAACGGCGGCAGCAGTGGGGCAGGGCGCAGACTGAAAAGCGAAGAATACTTTCAGGAAAAGGAGCTGTGGGGCTTCATCCACCGCTCCTTCACGAAATCAATGGGCTACACGGAAGAGGATCTGCGCAAGCCGGTCATCGGCATCTGCAATACGTTCAGCGAGCTGAATAAATGCCATTCCCATTTCAATGAGCTGGCGGATTATGTGAAGCGCGGGGTCTGGCAGGCGGGCGGCGTACCGATGGAATTCCCGACAATCTCGATTGGCGAGCCTTATGTCAAGCCGACGACGATGCTGCTGCGGAACCTGATGGCGATGGATACGGAGGAAATGATGAAAGGCCACCCGATTGACGGGGTCGTGCTGCTCGGGGGCTGTGACAAAACAGTCCCCGCCCAGCTGATGGCCGCAGCCAGCGTGAACATTCCGGCCATTGTGCTCACGGGCGGGCCGATGCTGAACGGCCGTCTGGGAGGCCGCAGCCTCGGGGCCTGCACGGACTGCTATGGCTTCACGCTGGAGCATAAAGCGGGAAATATCACCGACGAGGAGCTGGCGGTGGCGGAGGACGCCATCTGCCGCAGCGACGGGCACTGCATGGTGATGGGCACTGCCAGCACCATGGCCTCGATTGCCGAAGCCATCGGCATGGCGCTGCCGGGCTGCGCGGCGATTCCCGCGCCGGACAGCCGCCGCAGGCATCTCTCCGAGCGGACCGGCAAGCAGATCGTGGAGCTGGTGCGGCGGGATATCCGCCCCCGCGACATTATGACCGAAAGGGCGATGGAGAACGCCATCACGGTGACGATGGCCAGCGGCGGCTCGACGAACGCCATCATCCATCTGGTGGCCATCTCCCAGCGGCTTGGACGGAAGCTGCCGCTGGAGACGTTCGACGCGATCAGCAGCCGGACGCCGTTCATTCTGAATTTGCGGCCTTCGGGCAAATATCAGATGGAGGAGTATTTTGAGGCAGGCGGCGTGCCTGCGCTGATGAAAGAGCTGGAGCCGCTGCTGCACGGCGGCTGCCTGACCGTAACCGGCCGGACGGTTACGGAGAATCTGGTCCGGGCGGCTGTCCTGGACCGGGATGTAATCCGCAGCGCGGCGGAGCCGCTGGACAGCCAGGGCGGAATTGCCGTGCTTCGCGGCAATCTCGCGCCGGACGGGGCGCTGATCAAGCAGACAGCGGTATCGGCGCATTTGAAGCAGCACACCGGGCGAGCGGTGGTGTTCGAGAGCCCGGCGGACCTGCAGCGGCGGATCGACGATCCGGAGCTTGAGGTCGATGAGCACAGCGTGCTGGTGCTCAAGAACGCCGGGCCCAAGGGCGCGCCCGCCATGCCGGAGATCGGGCAAATCCCGATTCCGCAGAAGCTGCTCGTGCGCGGCATACGCGACATGGTCCGCATCTCCGACGCGCGGATCAGCGGGACCTCCTACGGCGCCCTGATCGTGCACGCGGCACCGGAGGCTGCCGTCGGCGGAACGCTGGCGCTCGTGCAGGACGGCGACGAAATCGAGCTGGATATCGCCGCGAGAAAGCTTGTGCTGAAGGTGCCGGATGAGGAGCTGGAGCGGCGGCGTGCTTCCTGGAAGGCGCCTGCGCCGCATTACGACAGAGGCTATGGCCTGCTGTTCCATGAGCGGGTGCTGCAGGCGAATCTGGGCTGCGACTTCGATTTCCTGCTGCCGGCTGGGCTCCGGCAGGAGCTGCTCGGCAAGGAGGAAGGCTCCTGATTACTGTATAAAAGTGCATAGTCCTATTCGTATAAGCTTATCGGGCCTAACGGGCCTAGCGTTACTGATTGCTAAACCTTGCTTTATTGGCGAATTGCCGCTGAGTCTGAGCGGAGCTGAATACAACGAATTGCCCCTGCAGGCTTAAGGCTGCGGATCGAAAGCGTTGACTATGTCAGCAGCCGGATACAGGGTTATCTACACTGCTATGGAACATCGCTGTGGAGTGACCCGAAGCCGGCCAGTCATTGCAAGCTGCTGTATTTTGTGCAATAGAGTTTACTTTTATGGGATGATGTTCAATTCTGCTGCACTCTGTGCAATAGAAATCGGGATTCGGCAGTTAAAACGGTTTACAACCGAAAGGAGCGAACGCTATGCAACCCGCAATGATACCTGCATTACAATCCGGCACGCAAGCCGAGATTCAATCCGTTCAAGAGCTGGAAGACCGGCTGGCACGTCCGTCGGCTGTTCTGCTGGAGGAGCTTGCCCGGGTCGACGGCGATATTATGCTGCTCGGTGTTGGCGGCAAAATGGGTCCGAGCCTTGCCCGCCTGGCAGTCAATGCCATCCGTGAGGCCGGATTGGACAAGAAGGTGATCGGGGTCTCCCGCTTTTCCAACGGTGCCCTGAAGCAGGAATTGATCGAAGCCGGAGTGGAGGCCATTTCTGCCGATTTGTGCGATGACAGCGCGCTGCAGGCTCTTCCGGCAACGAAAAACATTCTCTATATGGCCGGCAATAAATTCGGCACCACGGGCAATGAGCATTTCACATGGATGATGAATGCCTATCTGCCCGGACGTGTGGCGGAACGCTTCCGCAATTCACGGATCGTTGTGTTCTCAACAGGCAACGTCTACCCGTTTACTCCTGTCGGACAGGGGGGAGCTACGGAACAGACCTCCCCGAATGCCAACGGCGAGTATGGGCAGTCCTGTCTGGGACGCGAGCGGATCTTCGAGCATTTTTCACACACAAACGGAACTCCGGTGTTCATCTATCGGCTGAACTATGCCATAGATCTGCGCTATGGCGTATTGCATGAGCTTGCCAGATCCGTCAAGGAGGGGAGGCCGATTGATATGACCATGGGGCACGCCAACGTGATCTGGCAGGGGGATGCCAACGAGATCGCGCTGCGCGCGCTGCTCCGCTGCAGCTCACCGCCGAATGTCATGAACATTACGGGACCGGAGACCGTGCCGCTGCGCTGGGCCGCGCTTGAAATCGGCCGCAGGCTGGGCGTGGAGCCGGTATTCACCGGGGAGGAAGCGCCGAACGCGCTGCTGAGCAATGCCTCCAAGGCCGCCGCATCCTTCGGGTATCCGCAGGTACCGCTTGCCCGGATGATCGATTGGGTGGCGGAATGGGTCCGCCGGGGCGGTGAGACCTGGAACAAGCCGGCGCATTTTCAGGAACGGGAGGGCAAATATTGATGGGCATAACGAGAAGATCCCTAACCCCGGAGCTGTATGAAGCGCTGCATGATGGACTGGCAATTCCGGCGCACCCCTTGGCGCTTACCCCAGAGCGCAAGCTGGATGAACGCCGCCAGCGGGCATTGACCCGATACTATATCGCCTCCGGCGCAGGCGGGATTGCCGTGGCAGTACACTCCACCCAGTTCGAGATCCGCGAGCCTGAGACCGGATTGCTGGAGCCGGTGCTGAGGCTGGCGGCGGAAGAGGTGGAGCGGGCTGCTCCGGAGCGTCCCTTCCTGAAGGTTGCGGGGATATGCGGCGGCATGGAGCAGGCGGTTCAGGAGGCGCGGCTCGCGGCAGGCCTGGGCTATGACGCAGGACTGCTGAGCATGGGCGGACTGCAGGATTGGAGCGAGGAACAGCTGCTGGAACGGACGCGCAGAGTGGCCGATGTAATTCCAGTATTTGGCTTCTATTTGCAGCCTTCCGTTGGAGGCAGGATTCTAAGCTTTGACTTTTGGCGGAGCTTTGCGGAAATAGAAGGCGTTATCGCCATCAAAATGGCCCCCTTCAACCGGTATCAGAGCCTGGATGTGGCCAGGGCCGTGATGGAATCCTCCCGCTGCGGGGAGATTGCGCTCTATACCGGCAATGACGATAATATCGTCGCCGATCTGCTCACCACCTACCGCTTCATCGTTGACGGTAAGCCTGTGGAGAAAAAAATCGTCGGCGGGCTTCTCGGACACTGGGCGGCCTGGACAAGCAAAGCGGTTCAGCTGCTGGGGGAGATCAAAAAAATCCGCAGCGATTCAAGCTTCGCCGCAAGCTGGCTGACCCTGGGCATCCAGGTGACGGACAGCAATGCGGCGCTGTTTGATCCGGCCCATCATTTTCACGGCTGCATTCCGGGCATTCATGAGGCGCTGCGCCGTCAGGGTCTGCTCGAAGGCTTGTGGTGCCTGAATCCGGAGGAGCGGCTCTCGCCCGGCCAGCTGGAGGAAATCAGCAGAGTGTGCAGGGATTACCCGCATCTCGTAGATGACGATTTTGTGGCTGCGCATCTGGAGGAATGGCTCCGGTAAAAGATAATTCGCCGCATTTATTTTTGTGTATGCGCCTGGACGGAATTACAGAGTGCCTTCGCGCTGATCGAAAAGCAATGTCTAAGGGGGAAGGGCGGAGAAGCAACAATCGCACCGCTCCGGTTCCTTTCGTCAGTATTGTGCGGTCCCCGGCACTTGTGAAGCCGTTCAGAGCGGCATAAGCAGAAATTCACAGCACAAGCAGAAACGGCTTCGCCGTCCTGATAAGGACGGTATCCGTTTCAGCGAGAAAGATAAGGCTAATGTATAGCGTGCAACATATAGATTCTTATCTTTCAAAATACCCCCGCAAAGCGGGGCCTTGGCTTCGATGATGGCTCAGGTACTTTGCGGGGACCCCAAAACATATACATTCTTATCTTTCAAGCAGAAACGGCTACGCCGTTCTTATAAGGGACGGGGAGTTTCAGAGAGAAATAGAAGGATAATTTAGTATGCCAAGCATATAAATTCTTATATTTGTACATAAACGAGCACGGAGTCTTTGCCAGGCCCAAAAGGGGGCGCAAAGCATCCGTGCTCGTTTTATTATTCTATTCCCACTGACCGGAGACAGCCTCTCAAAGTGCGTCGGGCCGTTTCTGTTCGGTTCAGCGCCTCCGGCTTCATTCTGGCCGGCATTATAGCAAGCTGTGCCTATCGTTTGGCATTGGACGATCCGTCCAACCCGTCACAGCTACGTTTAATTTTGCCAATCGACCGTCACTGTTCCTACGCCGCTGGCAGGCGTTGTATACGTATGGTTGCTGCCGCCTTCCCAGGTAACAGCAGTGCCGTTCGATTTGATCAGCTTGAACTGCAGCGCCGTACCCGCAGGCACGCTTACGTCGAAATACCAGGTCGGGTATGCTGCTTCAACCACATTGTACATTGGACCAATCGCCGCCGCAGGGCTCCAGGCACCAAGCTCTGCCACATTTCCGACCAGATATACGTTTGTTCCAAGGGCTGTGGTGGCATTGTTGACTTTAAAGCGCACGGTGACCTGATCGGCCGTCAGCACGTTGAAGTTGCTGAACGCACTGCTCGCCGAGCCGGAGGCTGTGGTTACCGATACCGCCGTTATGCCGGCGGTGACACTTGGGATTTTCACTTTAATCTGAGAGTCTTCCCAGCTTACAATGCTCGAGCCGGTAACAGCGGTAGTTCCGAAGTAGACGGTACCCGCTGTGCTGCCGAAGCCGCGGCCGTCAATTGTTACTGTATTGCCGGGCTTGCCCATGGTTGGTCCGACATTGGCAACGGCGGGTGTTGAAGCTGGAGCTGTATACTGCCAAACCGCCGTTCCTCCTGCCGCAAGTGTGAAATTGGCGACGGAGCCGCTGCTGCCAACGGAAATTGAATTGCCGCTTAACAGTCCATTCAGCACATCTGTGTAGGTGCCGGCAGGAAGTGAAGCTGAAAGGCCCGAAATCGGATAGGCTGCGGACGTGTTGCGGTTAATGGCAACGAGAGCGGCATTATTGCCGAATTTGCGTTCGTAAATGTATACATCGTCGTTGACCCAGCGCTGCGTTGTTGTTCCGTAAGCAATGGCGGGATTGGACTTGCGCAGCGGAGCCAAGGCTTTAATCAGTTTGTAGGCTGTTGTGTTGGTGTTGAACGCTGTCATCATCGCCCGGTTATTCGGATCGCCGACGCCGGTCATGTACTGCTCGGTGCCATAATAAATGGCAGGAACTCCCCGGGATGTCAGTGTGAGCGCCAGGGCCTGTTCGGTCGGCCGCGTGCTGGAACCCGCCACCTGGAAGCGGTCCATATCATGGTTGTCGATAAAGGTTACCATATTATTAATATAATTATAGCTGGATGCGGTAGAGGCAAGCACCGAGTTGAGCTCGCTCATCGTTTCCGACTTGTCCTTGAATACTTCGCGGACTTCCTGGGCAAAGGCGAAGTCAAGCAGGTTCATACCGCTGTTGTTGGCAAAATTGACATTGTCCGGGCTGGTTTCATCCGTGCCAAGAAACCATTCCCCAAAGGTAAATACCGGATGGCTGCTGCTGTAGATGGAGGAAACATAGCTTTTTTGCCAGCCGGACGGCATATGTTTTACCGCATCAAACCGGATGCCGTCTACACCAAGGCCCAGCCAGAGCTGGATGGCGTCCTTGAAATAGGTGTCAATCGTGCTGTTGTTGTGGTTGATGTCTGCGAGATCGTAGAGGTTTCTGTAAATGCCGTCTTCAATCGTTGAAAAATCCGTGCCGCCGTTATGATGGAACAAACCGCCGGAATCGCTTCCATATTTGCCGAGCAGTGTGCCGTTGTCGTACAGCGCGCCGTTCTCGGCAAAGCTGGCATCTGTCGATGAAGCCGGGCTGGTATGGTTGGGAGCAAAGTCGATAATGACCTTGATGTTATTCGCATGCGCGGTGGAAATCAGATTTTGAAAATCGGTGAAGCTCCCGAAGGCGGCATTGGTTTTTTTGAAATCCCGGGTCCAATACCCGTGGTAGGCTGTGTTGTTCACACCGGAATAGCTGATCACAGAGGTGATGTTCTCCACCGGCTGGGAGATCCAAATTGCTGTAACCCCCATACCTGTCAGGTAACCGTCATTGATTTTGTTGATGATTCCCTGCCAATCGCCTCCGAAATACAGCTTCAAATTGGATTGGTCGCTGCTGAAGGCAGAGCCTGTCGGGTTGTTGGAAGTATTGCCATCCACGAACCGGTCGGTCACAATTTGATAAATGACATCCGTACTGTAATTAAGTTTGTTGGCAACGCTTGTATCCGGATCAGCAGAGGCCGGCAATGCGGCACCCAAAACTATGCTTATCGAAAGCGATAGGGCCGCCGCAAGCTTGTTATGCAATTTCATCCTTTAACTCTCCCTTCAAATGTCTACAGATTATTGAATTTCGAGCCTGCCCGGCTTGCCGGAAAGCGGGTGCGCAACCGCTGGAGCAGCTTGGCAGGTACAGCTGATAGAACGCTTACTTTTTGCTTATGCAGCATCTTCCCGTTTGCGGATACCGTATCCAGCGCTGAAGAAAGATTCATAGGGCTGGCCGCCGCAAACAGCGGGTTGTCCATGCCTTTTACATCGAATAATTGCTTAAATCTATTATCGGGGTGCGAGAAACCGGTTTCCCTATCAAAATAACACTCTCTATCAGAACAAGTCAATACCTTAAATGGAAAATAATGTGGAGCATGTGCTGGACTGTGTCGAAACAATGATGAAACATAAAGAAGCGTGGAAGAAGCGGAAAGAAAAGATCGCTTCCAGATTTATGCTTGACTTGCAGAGGGGCAGTTGATATATAATAACAATATGATAATAACAAAATGTTAATAATTAAAAATTGGAATCTGCAAAGGAGCTTGTATATGTCCAGAGAACCGGTCACTGACCGAAAAGGCTTAACCGAGGAACAATTTCTGCAAGGCTACGATGCCGGGATGTATGAGCGTCCGTCCGTTACTGTGGATATGCTTATCTTTACGGTGATGGAGCGGGAGCAGGACAATTACCGCAAGCTGCCGGAGAAATCCTTGCAGCTGCTGCTGATACAGCGCGGAGAGCATCCTTTTCTTGGACAATGGGCGCTGCCAGGCGGGTTCGTCTCCGTAGACGAGAGTCTTGAAGACGCCGCCCGCCGGGAGCTGTACAGTGAGACGAATATCGATAATGTCTATATGGAGCAGCTCTTTACCTGGGGGGAGGTGGGACGTGATCCGCGCATGCGGGTTATCAGCAGCTCTTACATGGCGCTGGTTGACCGCACTGCGCTCCATGTGCAGGCCGGCGATGATGCCGCCGATGCGGACTGGTTCGAGGTCGGCTATGAGGTGCTGGAATCCAGCCGCAAGGAGCTTGCGGGCGGATATGTGCAGGAAGAACGGATCCGGCTTACCCTGCATAAGGAGGAAATTGCCTTAACCGGTGTGGTCTCCCGTACTGAAACTGTCCAGGGGCATGTCCGGCGCGTTCAGCGGGAGATTGCCGAGAATAACGGCTTCGCCTTCGACCATCTGAAGATGATCCAGTATGCGATCGAACGCCTGCGCGGCAAGGTGGAATACACCGATATTATTTTCAATTTGATGCCGCCGTTGTTCACTCTGTCCGAGCTTCAGCGGGTCTATGAAATTATACTCGGCCGGGAGCTGCTGGCTCCGGCATTCCGCCGCAAAATTGCCGACAGTGTGGCCGAAACTGCAGAATATACCAAAGACGCCGGCCACCGGCCTTCGAAGCTGTACCGGTACAGAGTGGACCGGGATTCCAATTAAATGACGAACGAAGATAGAATGGAGAGTTACGAATGGAGAATTTTACTTACTTTTACCGCAGCGGTTCGCCGTTCTCCCAGTGGTATCCTTGCTATTTCATGATCGAAGAGCATACCTTCAACTGCGCAGAGCAATACATGATGTATGGCAAAGCCCTTTTATTCAAGGATGAAGAGACAGCCATGCAGATCCTGCGGGCAAGAACGCCAAGGGAGCAAAAGGAGCTGGGACGCAAAGTCAGCGGCTTCAACGATGCCCTGTGGAGCACACACTGCAAAGGAATTGTTTACCAGGGGAACCGGGAGAAATTCCTGCAAAATGAAGAGCTGCTGCAGCTGCTGTTGAACACAAGGGGAACCACGCTGGTGGAGGCCAGTCCAACGGACCGCATATGGGGTGCAGGTCTTACGGAAGACGATCCCCGTATCCGCAGCAGAAGCACCTGGAGAGGCACCAATTGGCTGGGAGAAGTGCTGACACAGCTGCGCGATGAACTGCTGCAGGAATAAGCACTCCCCGGCGTATCGATTGGGCTGACCCGCAGGCTCTGCAATGGCTGCTCAGGATAGCCCTTTTGTTTGAGCGGAGCAACATTAGCCTCGGCAAGGGCACTCTCCGCGTTTAAGCGGGAATTGTTTCTGCTCTTTGTTACATTCTGTCGTGTGATGTTGTTTACAGAACTTTTATGGAGAAAAGCAGAGAATGAAGTATGCTTTTCATTATGTAAAATATGGAAGGGGGTAGGGCGAATCCATGATACATTGGAAGGATTCATATGACATCGGGGTGGAGAAGATTGACTGCCAGCACAGACAGCTGCTTGTGAAGCTGAATGATTTTTTTGAGGCGTGCACAAACCAGCAGGGGAAAGAGAAGATCGAAGAAACCCTGAAATTCCTCAAAGATTATACGGTTGAGCATTTCAGCGACGAGGAGAACCTGATGCAGGATATCGACTTCCCGGAATTGGCCGAGCACCGCAAGACACATGCCGAGTTCGTGCAGACTGTGCTGGAACTGGAAGAGAGCATTAAGACCAAAGGGGCCTCTGTTCTGTCCACCATCAAGCTGAACCGCACATTAACGGACTGGCTGCTCAATCATATCAACAAATGCGACAAGCTGATCGGACAATGCATGGCGGGCAAAGGCAATCAAGCCATATAAAGTACATAATGAGGATGAAGATGCCGCAGGGCATTTTCTTTTTTTTGAAAAAATTTATATGTTTTGGGGTCCCCGCAAATTCCCTGAGTAAACCATCGAAGCCCAGGCCCCGCTACCCTGGAAATAACTTTAAGGATGTGGATAATCGATTAAAGGCCGCAAGAAATTAAACGCAACAAAATCTACCCCCATCTATCATCTGTGGTGCCGCGTCAGCGGCATGGATGGCTTTGTGGGGTTATTTTGAAAGAGAATTTATATGTTTCACGCTAAAAACCAGCCTTATCTTTCCCGCTGAAACGGATACCGTCCCTTATCAGGACGGCGGAGCCGTTTCCGCTTGCGCAGGATAGACGTAGGCTTTTGGAGTGGACGCTCCGCGAACGGGGCGTTGTCCGGGTCGCTGTGCTCTCCAGATTTATTTCATTCCCCTTAGGAGCTGCGAGGAAATGAGTACCCGCTTATGTTGACAAAAGCTCCACGGTTTTGGGAGTTTTGTCAACAATGTAGCGGTACTTTATTTCGCCGCAGTCTCTTAGCGGTGAAAATCCCGAGACCCGGGCGGCCGATGCCGCTGTTCCGCGGGTCCGTCCATCCGCTCCGCTGTTTAAGCGGGAGGCGGTTCTGTAATCTTTAAAAAACACAATAAAGAAACTTAATGTATAGGAATGGAACCGGCGAACCAGAACAAGCTGATGGAACGCAAGGAGATTCATAGGGAACGGAAGCGAAGTGGAAAAAGTAACACTAATGGGCTGGAATTCTGGCTTTAACGATTTTTAGTGGGATTTTGTACACTTCATGGAGGCCCACTCCCTCCAAATGGCTGATTTCAGCCGGATTAGTTGTACTTTTTCCCACTAGGGATGATCCAGTCTCCGAATGAGGTGAATTAGTTATCCTTTTTACCACTAAAATGGCTGCTCTTTGGACAAATGTTTCAAGTTCATCTTAATGTAGGCGTATTCCTCTGCAAGGGAGAGAAACGGATCGGTTAGGTATCCTTTTTCCCGCTAACGCTTGCGGAAAAGCGGCTGGGGGAAGGGAAATATGAAGTGACCTTTTCCACTTGGCTTCCCGCCTGGCTTCAGCAGCCAGCCTTACACCTGAAATGCAAACAGCTGCGCTGCCCGGTCAAGGACGGCACAGCCGTTTCTGCTTGAAAGATAAGAATGTATATGTTTTGGGTTCCCCGCAAAGTACCTGAGTCATTATCGAAGCCAAGGCCCCACTTTGTGGGGTTATTTTGAAAGATAAGAATTTATATGTTTCACGCTAAAAATTAGCCTTATCTTTCCCGCTGAAACGGATACCGTCCTTATCAGGACGGCGAAGCCGTTTCTGCTTGCATGTGCTGACTGTAATTGCTGCAATTAAAAGGCCGCAAATTATCCCGTTTGGAGTGTCAGCTGTATGAGGATATGGTTTTATCCTAATGATCGCTCCCATTTTATACACGCGAAATACTTTGTGTTATCATCTGAAGTAGAGATTTAGATAAACTGCAGGACAAGGGAGTGGAAGGATGAAAATATTGCGTATGCTCGCTTCGGGGCTTGTCATGCTGCTTGTGCTGGGGCTTGTGAATGTCTACATTGGCCTGCATCTGTGGGTTCTGCTGAAGGCTTGGCTGCCGGGGATTTCCGCCGCTGTATATTGGCCGGTGTTTTTGCTTATTGCTTTTGCTTATATGATCGGGATGGTTCCCTGGCCCAAGACTGTGAAGCCGGTTGCCCGGCTGTTCAAAGTCATCGGCTCGTATTATCTGGCCTGCATGGAATTTGCCATTATCGTGCTGCCGCTAACGGATTTGCTGTACTGGGTGCTGGGTCTGGTGGGCTTTGAACGGACGGCGTTCACTTCAGAGGCGGGGACCACGCTGGTTGTGCTGCTGGCCGTCTTCCTGATTTGGGGTTCACGCAACGCCTGGAGTACCGTTGTCCGCAAGCATCCGATCCCAATAGACAAGTCTATTGGAACCAGCGCTCCCCTAACTATAGCGGTTGCTTCCGATTTGCATCTGGGCAACATTGTCGGCAACCGCCACCTGCGCCGGATGGTCGCGGAGATCAACCGGATGCAGCCGGATTTGATTCTGCTCGCCGGGGATGTGCTGGATGACAGCATTGAGCCGTTTATCCGCAACGGAATGAGCGAAGAGATCCGTAAGCTTGAGGCGCGCCACGGCGTGTATGCAGTCTTGGGCAATCATGAATATTACGGCGGCTCCATCCGGCAATACACCGAGCTGATGGACAGCGTCGGCATTAAGGTGCTGCAGGATGAAGTGGTGGAAGCCGCCGGACTGTATATCGTGGGCCGCAAAGACAAGACAGCCGAAGCCATGGAAGCGGGAGGGCGCCTTAGTGTAGCGTCTTTACTGGAAGGACTCGACCTGTCGCGGCCTGTGATTATGATGGATCATCAGCCGACCGGCTTTGACATCGCAGCCAAGGCGGGAGTCGATGTACTGCTGTCCGGCCATACGCACCGGGGCCAAATCGCCCCGAACCACTGGATCACCAGACGGCTGTTCGAGCTGGACTGGGGCTACCTGCGCAAGGATAAGCTGCATGTGGTCGTCTCTTCCGGCTACGGAACCTGGGGGCCCCCGATCCGCCTGGCCAGCCGTTCCGAGCTGATCAAGCTGGAGGTTATGCCTGAAGGCAGCAAACGTTATAGCGAAGAGCATGTGTCAGGCAATCCTGTGTTGATCTGATAGGGCATCGGCAACTTTTGATCCGTATGCCCCCACACCGAGTCACTAGCCTGTTACCCGTAGTCCCCGTTGTCTCCGAGTTAGGGATGGCGGGGTTATACGCGTTGATATTATAATAGACATAGACATTAGCCGGAAAAGCTTTGACATTCACTTCAAGGTAAGTTACCTTCAATAAAGTATTGGCAAGAGACGGACAGCAGGACCGGGCATGCCAAGGACGGTCGGAAGACAGTCATTTTTTTTCAAAATATAAGAATTTATATGCTCTGCACACTAAATTATCCTTCTATTTCTCGCTGAAACACACCGTCCTTTACAAGGACGGCGTAGCCGTTTCTACTTGCTTACTGCAGCCCGGCTCATGCTGCTGTCTAAGCAGCTCCCCCTCGATCGGACGAGATCATGCTCCTGGATTCCGATGTGCTGCGGCTAGTTGACGGCATTGCTGCAAAAGCTGAGCAGGTCTTTAAATAAGGCATGGCAAAAATAAGATAAGGAGCGAAGTGAGCATGAGACGCAAGGAATCGGGAATTAACCCCCTTTTAATCCGTGTTATGACAGGTGTTAAACTCCAAGAAAACGAAGTGCCGACGCTAGCGATGCTGCCCGGAAAAGCGGGTCGAATGGTACACAAGCGAAAAAAAAGGATAGCTCCGCCCAACCCCCAAAATAAACAGCGGCTGCGTTGTACCGCATGCGGGGCTGCAGATGTATATGATGTAGGAGTAATTGCGTTCGATATTGATAAATGGAATGCTGTCAGAAACGGCGGTGAAATTGCCGGAGAAAAGGACAACTCATTCGATTTGCAAACCGCGATATTGGATTATGTGCAATTTACCGGCTATATCCGCTGCAATAAATGCAACAGTGCCGGCGCATGGGAGCTTGCCTCTTCAAGCTTATTGTTTGAACTGATGGCAGGCATGATGAGAAAAATGGATGGTTCGGAGGATGACATCACGGACGGTGTCATGTACGGAGGACTTACCCTTTATGACGGCAGCAGATTTCAGTGGATGAGTGAGGGAGAGGAGCATTTTCTGAAGCAGCTGAAGGAGCAGCCTGAGGATGCTTATCTGTGGAACAAGCTGGGGAATTTATACTATAAAGGTGGCAGAGCAGAACTAGCCGCTGCTGTTTTCGAGTATTCAATCAGCGTTGATGCTTCCCAGATGGAATCTCACTATTCGCTTGCCCGATTGCTGCTGGAAATAGGTGAGGTTGAGCTGGCTGCCAAGCACTTTCGTCAAATGCTGATTTATGCGGGCACCTACACCAGGTTGAATGCTCTGGATCTGCGTGAGATGCTGGCAATCGGATTATACTCTTTGTTCGAGATTCTTGATAGGTTCAAGGAGGAGGCACCTCCTTTGTTTCCTACTGAGGAGGAGCTTGCTGTGGCAAAAGGCTTCAATGAAGCAGCAGCTGCAGCAATGCCGGTGCTGGACAAGAATAACCTGGACGTTATCAAAGGTGAACTTGAGTCGTTCTATCCCATTGCCGAAATGTACATGGGCAGTCTCGCTGGGGAACTTCCAGAGCCTGAACGCAAGCTTCAGCAGCAGACAGCGGCAAGCGAGGCGGCTGCTAATCCGGTAGCTGCCAGCAGATTTCCCCTCAAGGGCTGGGGATCGAAGCAGCGTCCGATTATAATCCGGGTAAGTACAGAAGCAAGGATGGAGCAGGTGCAGCGTGTATGTGATTACTACGGCTGGAATTATATCATGGGTATGGAGTTTATAGAGGATTTAAACGATTTGAATAAGGCACTCCTGGAGCAGTTAACCCCTGAGAACATATATGATCCCTGCCCTTGCGGCAGCGGGAAAAAATTCAAATTTTGCTGTGCAGGAAAGATGAAAAATTTTGATCTGGATGCCTACTTGACGGATTTCTCCGCAGGAGAGACACGATGATGGTTCCAATATCAATGACATGCCGGCAAATGAAATCATCTCAGAGGCCCTATGATCTTGTCTGGCAGAGGTGCTGACGGAACTTGCCGGCAAGCCGGTGCTCCACAGGGAGGATGAGTCGGCGGCTCTGGATTTATCATTTTCTGAGCAGTATTGATACGGCTTCAACCTCCGGGGATCTGGAACGGTTGAGGGGGCAGCCAGCAGCTTCACTCAAGCTGAAACGGCTACGACGTCCTTATAAGGACGGTATCCGTTTCAGCGGGAAAGATAAGGCTAATTGATAGCGTGAAACATATAAATTCTTATCTTTTAAGAAAAGCATTCTGCCATTTGTTAATTTCAAACGGGTATGCTGCCCGGTAAAGGGCAGCGTACCCGTTTTATTCTCGTTTAGAAAATTATGCTTCTCGTCAATTGTGGATAAGGTATGTTATGAAGTTAGAGGGAAAATTGTAATGCGTCTTAATCATGCTGAACCGTACTGAGTCGTGCTGAATCGCACTGGGGTGTTGAGTCGTGCTGAGTCTGCAGAGTTTGCTGAATGGTGCAGAGTCTCCTGAGCCTGCTGAGTCTGCGGGTTCTATGTTTTGCAGGAGGAAGCGCGGAAATAGAGCGGGTCCAACCGAGGCTCCTGCTGGGGCAGGGACGTGAAGTGGAATGGAGTGAATGAAGTGGAATTCGTAAGAATTAGTACACTTACACGGCCGGATATTCGGCCGGAAAAGTCTTAAAAGAATCGTGGGAAAAAGCTGGCTCCATCTAAATTCAACCTGCAATCTTATTCCAATCAGGAGACCGGGCTTTAGCAGCGCCGGAAGAACCCTCTGAACCCGCAGCGGACTTCATTCACATCGTCACCCGCTGATTTTGGTGTTGAGCCAAAAAGGTAATTTAATCTATAGGAATGGAAGCGGAGAACCTGAACAAGCAGATGAAACGCAAGGAGATTCATGGGGAACAGAAGCGAAGTGGAAAAAGTAACACTAATGGGCTGGAATTCTGGCTTTAACGGGCTTTAGTGGGATTTTGTACACTTAATAGAGGCCCGCTCCCTCCACATGGCTGATTTCAGCCGGATTAGTTGTACTTTTTCCCACTAGGGATGATCCGGAATCCGAATGCGCTACCTTAGTTATCCTTTTTACCACTAAGAGGGCTGCCCTTTTTATGAATATTTCAAGTTCATCTTAATGTAGGCGTATTCCTCTGCAAGGGGGGAGAAACGGATGGATTAGGTATCCTTTTTCCGCTAACGCTTGCGGAAAAGCGGCGGAGGGGAGTATGAAGTGACCTTTTTCCGTTTGGTTTTCTGCCTGGCTTCAGCAGCCGGCCTTAAACCTGAATTTCAAACGGCTATGCTGCCCAGTAAAGGGCAGCATAGCCGTTTTGTTCTTTAAATCCAAGGATTTATAGTGTGGAAGATAAGATTGCGGGAGGGTGCGGCGAAACGGATTCCGCCTGGCCGCCGGGTGGCGGCGGCTATATTACGGGACTGATTCAGCATCCGGTGGACGGCAAAGTGCTGTATGCCCGCTGTGATGTGGCGGGGTCTTCGTAAGCCGGGATGGCGGCATCTCCCGGGAAAGCCGGAATCAGTCCGGGCTGGTGGCGGGGCGGTCCGCTGGAAGGGAATTGCCCTAGATTGTGGGGGGAAACAGGTGCTCGGCGTGTCCTGCGGCAACGGGGCCTTTCGTTCAGTTCTTGCGGACAAATTGTAAATCGGCAGGAAAGCCGGACATCGTTGCTGCAGCATAGTTTTCGTTGCTGCTGTACCTTGTTGCGCTTAATGGTAACCGCTTACATTGGAGGTGCCGGACGATGCTGTGATCGTAATTCCACCGGCAGTATATCAATGGAGGCCTGATTGAAGTGGTACCACCAATGGAGAAAAAATGGTTCCATGGTTGGCTGGCCGCAGTTTTGCTGGTTGCATCAATTCTTGTCCCGCCGGCGAAGGCAGAGGCGGCCGGGGAGAATCTGCTGGGCAATCCCGGCTTTGAAGCGGGAGATACGGGGTGGGAAAAGTGGGGAAGTCCGGCGGTGACCGCCGCCGAGAAGCACGGAGGGGAAAAAAGCCTCCAGGTCAAACGCAATACAGGGGGCGCTTCAGCATCAGTGTCCGTAGTCCCGGGGAAAACGTACCGGGTCGGTTTATGGGTCAAATTCGCCGGAACAGGGGTGACGAATGCAACGATTGATATGGATGCCTTCGGCGCACAGCAGAGTAAGGAGCTGCTTCATTTCTCAGGCTCGACCGACTGGGAATACCGTCAGCTGCTGTACACGCCGGAACCAGATGTGCAGTATATCCGCTTGTCGTTCTGGAACGGCACCAGCAAGGATTATTATATCGACGATGCTGTCATCCGGGAAAATGTCGATATTGAACGGCCGACGACTCCCGGTGTGTGGCAGGCAGAGCATGAACCCGAAGCACTGAAGCTGACCTGGGCAGGCTCCACGGATGACATGGGCGTTGATTCCTACCAGCTGTCCTACAAGAAGGCAGATGCCGCAGACTGGAATACAGTGGCTGTTCCCCACCAGGAATCCGTCACACAGTATACCTACACGCTTCATAATCTTGATTCCTATTCGGTGTATGCCATTATGCTGCGGGCCAAGGATGTCGCCGGCAATACCTCGGATGCTGTAATGGGGCTCGAAGCTACACCGGGACCCAATCTGGTGCCGGACGGTGACCTGGAGACCGGAAGTACAGCATCGTGGCAGACCACCGGGACAGTACAAACCACAACGTATGATCCCTACTCCGGGCAATACGCCCTGCAGCTGTTGAATGAATCCACAGCTAAGACGTCAGAAGTACCGGTGGACAGCCATACTTCCTATCTTGTCTCGTACTGGTCCCGGTTTAATGCGCTGCCGCCGGGGACCTTTACAGTCACGCTCGATGTCTATCAAGGAACTTCGGCTGTCTCTCACCCGCTGTATACAAACGCCACCGCAGCCTGGTCCCGTTCGGAGCAGGAGATTCAGATTGGAGCGGCCGGAGCTTACCTTCAGCTGCGGGCCGGCAATCTGAGCGGCGGGGATATGTTCATGGATCAGGTGTTTGCCGGCAGAATGCCTTCCATACCCGCGGACCTGTCGCCGGGTGCGCCGGCAAGCTTTGCGGCAGGAGCCATAGACGGGGTATCGGCAGAGCTGGAGTGGGCTGCGTCCACTGGCCCCTTTGGGGTGAGGGAATACAAGCTGCTCTACAAAAAAACTGCCGACGCCGTTTGGAGCAGCCTGACAGTTCCATATATATCCGGACAATCCTTGTACAATTACAAGCTGGAAGGCTTGTCGCCTGAAAGTATATATGACATTGAGGTCACGGCGGTAAGTGAAGGAACGGCTGTTTCTGCAGCGGGCGCGCTCCAGGTGACCACCGGCAAGATGGAACCGGTCAATCCGAATGCATCGGTGGAAGCGTCGGCGCTGCTGGGCCGCCTCTATGCCACGGTTGGCGATGCCGTCTATACGGGGCAGCACAACTATTACGAAAAACCCGCGGAGTGGTATGACACGGCAGCAGAGCTGACGGGGTATTATCCGGCATTGTGGGGCTCGGATTTTGCCTATTATACCGGCGGCGACATGGCTGAGCTGCGCCAAGCCATGGTTGACGAGGCGATGCTTCAGGGCCAGGCGGGAACCATGGTCACTCTGACCTACCATCAGACCCGGCCCATGGACCCGGCAGCCTCCGGCTGGGAGAGTGTTACGGGAGATGTGACCGAAGCCCAGATGACAGACATCGTGACTCCGGGCACGGCGCTGTATAACCAGTGGGCTGCCCAGATAGACGAAGTAGCCGGTTACCTGGAGCAGTTGAAGGAAGCAGGCATTCCGGTACTGTGGCGCCCGTACCATGAGATGAATGCTGAATTCTTCTGGTGGGGCGCAAGGCCGGAGCTGTTCAAGCAGCTGTGGAACAATATGTATGACCGTTTCACGAACCTGCATGGTCTGGATAATCTGGTCTGGGTATGGAGTCCGAATGCGGAGAGCTCCTGGGCATACGATTCAGCCCCTTATTATCCCGGCCATAATATGGTGGATGTGCTTGCCATGGATATATACAACAACGATTACCGTGACAGCTATTATAACAAGCTGGTGAAGCTTAGCGGGGGACGTCCCATTGCCATTGGTGAGAACGGCGAGCTGCCGGATATGCAGATGCTGCGGGAGAAGCAGCCGCGCTATGTGTATTTCATGACCTGGTCGGAGTATCTGACCGACAAGAATTCAATCAGCGGCATCCAGGCGGTCTACAGCGACTCCCGTGCGCTGAATAACGGGGAGACCGGCAACGGCCCGTTTATTCCGCCTCCGGCGGACAGCTATATCATCGACGATTTCGAGCAATATGGCGGCTCGGACAGCAGCCTGCGCTCCAAATGGCAGCGCAATGTCTCCGGCAACGCCGCAACCGTAACGCTGGATACGTATCAGCTGAGCAGCGGGACTTACGGGCTGAAGCTGGATTATACCATCGGCAATCCCGGGTATGCCGGAGTCTACCGCAGCATGGGCAAGGAATGGCCGGGCATGGAGGCCATCACCTTCTGGCTGCAGCCGGATGGCTCGAACCGCCAGCTGGCGGTCCAGTTTCATGAGACAAACGGTGAAGTATGGGAAGCCGGCATCAAGATTGAAGGAACCTCGCCACAGCTGGTAACCCTTCCTTTTACAGCGTTTGCAAGACCCGGCTGGTCAACGGGGGGCAATGGAGTCATTGATCCGGGTTCAATTAAGGAATTTGCCTTCTACGTGGCCCAGGGCAACGGAACCCAAGGCAGCGGAACGCTGTACATTGACGATGTGATGGCCGTCAAGCTGTAATCCACTCATCATTGCTGGACGACACTTTTCGTTGACCACGGTACTGGTGCCTCCTTCCCGAACTGCATAAGATTAAGGTATAGAGCAAGCAGAAACGGCTGCGCCGTCTCCTGCGGGAGGCAGCCCGGCGTTTCAGTGAGAAACAGGAAGGATGACAGACGTGGAAATCGAACGAAAAGCCGTTATCAGAATCAGGGCGGAAGGAAACCGGGTGTCATGGTGGGCCCGGTGGATCAGGCAATGGGATATTCAGCTGATGGTAGTGCCCGCAATGCTGTTTATCTTCGTGTTCAGCTATCTGCCGATGTATGGGGTACTCATGGCATTCCAGGATTACCAGCTGTTCGGCGGTTTTTTTCACAGTCCCTGGGTCGGGCTGAAGCATTTTGAGGCGTTCTTCAATTCTCCTGACTTCTGGACAGTCATGCGCAACACGATTGTGATCAGTCTGCTGAAGCTGTGCATCGGCTTTCCGGCTCCGATCCTGCTGGCGCTGATGCTGAATGAAGTGCGGGTCATGCTGTTCAAGCGGATTATCCAGACGGTGAGCTATTTGCCGCATTTTCTCTCCTGGGTCATCGTCGGCGGGTTCGTGGGCTCCATGCTTTCAACCGATAATGGAAGCGTTAACATGCTGCTTATGCATCTGAATCTCACCTCAGAGCCTATCAGCTTCCTGTCGGTGCCGGAGTATTTCTGGGGGGTTCTCGTAGGAACCGGGATTTGGAAGGAGATGGGCTTCGCCGCCATCGTCTACCTGGCAGCGATTGCCGGAATAGACCCGCATCTCTATGAAGCCGCTTCCATTGACGGAGCGGGGCGCTTCAAGCAGATTCAGCTGATCACGCTTCCCTGCATCCGGCCGGTCATTATCATCTTCCTGATTCTGGCCGTAGGCAATATACTGAATGCCGGATTCGAGGATATTCTGATTCTGGCAACGAATCCGATCCTGCGCGACGTCTCCGATGTGATCGACACGTATGTTTACCGGATGGGGATTCTGAACAACCGTTACTCCTATGCTGCGGCTGCGGGGCTTTTCAAGGCAGTGGTCAGCATCGGACTGCTCGCCCTGGCCAATAAGGCAGCGAGAAAAATGGGCTCAAGCCTATGGTAAACACTGGAGCAATGCCAATATTGCGAGGAAAGGCGGGGAACAGGTTATGATGAAGCTGTCGCCGGGAGATAAGATACTGCAGGCCATTATTTATACATTGCTGCTGCTGCTGGGCTTCATCACCCTGTATCCGTTCTGGAATTCGCTGGTGATTTCCTTCAACGCAGGTTCGGATACGGCGCTCGGCGGGATTACGTTCTGGCCGCGCAGCCCGACACTGGATAATTATGAGGTCGTGTTCCGGGACAGCCGCATTGGGCATGCGTTTCTGATCTCCATTATGCGCACCGTGGTCGGGACGGCACTGTCTGTCCTGTTCACCGCCATATTGGCTTACGGGCTGTCCAGGCATGAACTGATGGGACGCAGAGTATATATGGTCTTCTGCATCATTACCATGTACTTCAGCGGCGGACTGATTCCCACGTTCCTGCTGCTGCGCGAGTTTGGCATGATGGACACCTTTTGGGTGCTGGTCATCCCCGGGTTAATCAGTGTATACAATATGATCATTTTCCGGACCTTCTTTCTGGGGCTGCCGGCGGGACTGGTTGAATCTGCGCGCATAGACGGCTGCAACCATATCGGAGTGCTGACGCGCATTATTTTACCCATTTCCGGGCCGGTTGTAGCCACCCTGTCATTGTTCACGGCCGTTTACCACTGGAATGACTGGTTCTCGGCCAGCATCTATATCAATAATACAGATCTGATTCCGATCCAGACCCTGCTGAAGCAGATCCTCAACTCCAATATTGTGACAGATCAGCTCCAGCAGGCCATCGGAAGCAGTGCGGCCGCCCAGGACCGGCTTGCCCTGGTGCAGTCGGTAACGAGCAAATCGCTGATTATGGCAACCACCATGGTGGCGACGCTGCCGATTATCATGGTCTATCCGTTTTTGCAAAAGTATTTCGTAAAAGGTGTACTCATCGGTTCTCTGAAAGAGTAGCGGTGATACGGATTATATACAGTGAACATTAGAGAGGGGTTGCTCAATTGAAATCTAAGAAGAGTTTTCCGCTGTTGACGGTTGTCTTATGCTCGGTGCTGCTGCTTGCCGGCTGCGGCGGGGGGAACAATGCCGCCGATCCTGCCCGCGCACCTGCGGCAACGGAGACCGCTGCGGCCAGTGCGAATCCCGATGCTTCAGACCCGGCTGCAGGAAGTACGGTGAAGCCCGTCTCCTTCACGTACTACAGCAATTACGATTGGGATACCACCGAAGAGTGGGGGCGGGATTCCACTACCAAGTGGATTGCCGACACGCTGAAGGTCAGGATGACGCCGATTCAATCGAGCGGTGCCGCCGAGACCAAGTTCAGCACGATGATTGCCTCGGGCAGCCTGCCGGATGTCATTATGATGGACCGGGGAGCGAATGTGGAACGGCTGCGGAAGCCCGGGCTGCTGGTTGCTCTGGACGAATATCTGGACCGCTACCCCAATCTGAAAAATAATGCCGGTGAAGCCACCCTGAATATGCTCCGCTCCGAGGACGGCAAGCTGTACCAGTTCCCGAACTGGTACACATCCAGTCCAAACGGCAACGGCGGCTGGATTATTAACCGGAAAATATACCAGGAGCTTGGTTCGCCGAAGCTCGAAACCTATGATGAGCTCTATGCCTACCTGAAGCAGGTCAAGGAGAAATATCCCGATGTGGTGCCGCTTGAAGTGGGGGCCAAGGGACGGGGGATCGACACAATGTACGGCGGCTTCGCCGAAAACAAACCGTATCTGCCCAAGGCCAATCCGGTAGGCAATACGCTGCAATCGATTTTTGAGGATCAGGTATTCATCGAAAATATGCAGTATGCCAGCAAGCTGTTCCGCGAGAGGCTGATTACGCAGGACTTGTTCACCCAGACCGGCGACCAGATTTCCGAGAAGCTCAAAACCGGCCGCGTAGCCGTCTACGTGGACGGCGATGTGGTGAACCCGGGCCGTGGGGCCGATACTGCCCTGCGCTTGGCCGATCCGGAAGCCGGCTATGATATCATCTGGCCGATTCACAAGGCCGGACTGGATGCCGCCAAGATTACGCCGAACAATTACAATTCCTTGGGGTGGAATGTGCTGGTCATTACCAGGAATGCCAAGGACCCGGAGGCCATCTTCTCGTATCTGGACTGGTTGACGGGTCAAGAGGGCCAGCGGATTATAAACTTTGGCCGCCAGGGCCTCTACTGGGATGAGTTCGATGCGGACGGTGTGCCTGTCCTGAACGAGGCCGGTCTGAATACACCGCAGGGCGACAAGGACAAGGAGAGAATCGGCCGCTTCAATTGGGTGGGCAACACAACCTTTATTGACCAGACCAAAGCCAAGATGGATGCGCAGCTCCCGGCCGACAAGCAGAACTGGACCACTCTGGCCCAGCAGAAGGTAACCTGGAAGACATCCAGAAACTTCACGGAGTTTGTGAATCTCGACCCGCTGCCGGATTCGGAAGAAGGTACGATTGCAACTACTGTGAATGACATTTACCAGGAGGTCTTTGCCAAGGCACTGTACGCCAAGAGCGATGAAGAGGTCCTCAGCCTTTTAAACAAGGCAAATGAGGACGCCAAAAAAGCGGGCTACGAAACGCTGCTGAAATTCCAAACCGGCAGATGGCAGAACAATCTCAGCAAGATGCAAGTAGAAACGGCTGCGCCGTCCTTGTAAAAGACGGGGTGTGTCAGCGAAAAACAGAAGGATAGTTTAGTATGCCGAGCATATAAATTCTATATTTAAATAAAAGCTAGGGGCAGCCTTTACCGTGGGGTATACTGAAGCCAAGTGTACCCCCTTTTACTATTAAATGTAACTCTTTGCGGGGAACGAATGAAGTCTGAGTGCGGAGGCGGGATGCGATGTACAAGGTGCTGCTGGTCGACGATGAACTGCTGGATCTGGAGGGGCTGCAGCGCTTCATGAACTGGGAAGCTCTTGGCATGGAGGTGTGCGCAGCCGCAAGCAGCGGCTTTGAAGCCCTGGAGGCGCTGGAATCGCAGGCAGTAGATATTATCGTCACCGATATCCGGATGCCGATCATGTCAGGGATGGAGCTGGCGCGCAGAGCCCTTGAGCTGAACCCGAAGCTGAAGATTATTTTTGTCAGCGGCTATGAGGATTTCCAGTATGCCAAGCAGGCGATTTCCATGAGCGCCTCGGGCTATGTGCTGAAGCCCGTAGATGATGAGGATATGCGCAAATCGTTGACAGAGGTGAAGGAGGCTCTTGACCGGGAACGGGAGCACACGCATTTGGAGCGTTACTTCTCGGAGTCGGAGCCGCTTCTGCGCAGGGAGCTGTTCATGCAGCTTCTCGACGGAACGCCGGATGAAGCCAAGATGCTGCCGCTGCTTCAGCGGGTCGGCATCAGCTGGGCTGATACCAGGCTGTACACGGCGCTGCTGGAGCCGGATGATCTGTCCTGGAAGCTTAACGGCTATAGCGATGGAGCCAAGGCGGAAATGGAGAACAAGCTGGAGCTGGCCATCGAGGAGTATTGTGCGGAGGAGCGGATACAGGCCTGCCGGCTGGAGCGGTTCCATTACGCGCTGATTCTGGAGGAGCAAATAGACAGCGGACGGCTGCGCAGGCTGATAGGGCAGGCGGTGGAAGGTACGCCGCTCACAGTGACCATCGGTGTAGGTCCCACAGTAAGCCATTTGCGGGAGCTGCGGTATTCCTTCCGGCAGGCCAGAAATGCGCTCGGGCTGAAGCTGTTCCTGGGCAAAGGCAAGCTTATTTTCCATTCCGATGCCAGAGGGCCGATCTCGGCCTCCGTCAAGGATCTGGACAGCATTCTGCAGTCCCTGTTTGCCGCGATGTCTTCCTACCGGCTGGTCGATGTAGACGATTGCAACGAGGAGCTGTTCGTATGGGTTGGAAATATGGAGACCAAGCTGGAGATCTACCAGCTGTTTCTGCATATTGTCTCGAAGCTCGATGCGTACCTGCATACGATTAACGAGGACTTTTACGAGCTGCTGGGGCTGGAAAGGAAGCATCTCAGCATTCTGTACCATCTGGAGACGATTGAGGACATGAAATCCTGGCTCCGCCGCCGGATGTTCGAGTTGTCCGAACGGCTGCAGCGCAAGCGGCAGGGGAAGAAGCGCAAGCTTGTAGACGAGATCAAGGCATACATTGAAGAGCATTTGGAGCACAATGTCATGCTGCGGGATGCGGCCAACCACTTTTCTTTTTCCCCGAATCACCTGGGGCAGATCTTCTACGAGGAGACCGGAGTGTATTTCTCGGATTATGTGGGCCTGAGGCGGCTGGAGCGGGTCAAGGCCTTGCTCGGCGATCCGAAGCTGAAGGTCTATGAGGCCGCGAACCGGGTCGGCTATAAGAATCTGTCCCATTTCAGCAAGCAGTTCAAGGAATATTACGGTGTCAGCCCGGGCGATTACAGGAGACACCTGTAACATGCGGCGCGTGCGGAGCATCCCTTTTGGATACAAGCTCATTCTGCCTTATGTGCTGTGCCTGCTGATTGCCGTGCTGACGGTCGGCCTGTTCGCCTATGCGCATTCCGTGAACTCTCTCCGGGAGAAGACGCGGGAGAATCTGCAGGGCACGCTGCGGCAGATGCGCGACAATATCCGTTACCGCACGGATGATATTGAACGGATCTCGAACAGCCTCTACTACAATTACAGTCTGCAAAATGCTTTGCGGCGCTATGATCAAGGCTGGTACAGCTATGAGACCATGACGAAGACCCTCATGCCGGCACTGGAAAATCTGCTCAATTACACGGCCAGCAACATCGGCCTGTCCCTGTATCTCCAGAATGAAACGCTGCCGGAGGTCTTCTACAAGGATGAGGAACAAAATCCGCTGCTGTCCACCAAGCGTTATGAGATTTATCATCTGCGGCGGATTCAGAACGCAGACTGGTACCGGATGCTGGAATTCTCGGGCACTCTGCCCGGACTCAGCCGCTGGCAGCAGATTCTGCGCGATCAGGGAGACGGCAATATTTCATTGCTCCAGCGGCTGGATGACGTGCAGCGGGGCCAGCCGATTGGTCTGGTCCGGGTGACTGTGCAAATCCGCGATCTGCTGGATTCCGTGGATTACCGCAAGATCGGGGAATTCAGCACACTGGCGGTCAGCGATGCGGGGGGCAGGATTGTGCTTAAATCCTCACCGGAGGGCGTGGAGACGGGGCCGGACGAGTCGGGGCGCCTGCTGTTAAGCGAACCGCTGGATGGGCTGGGCTGGCAGCTGCAGGCTTATATTCCCAACAGTCTGTTCGACGAAAGCGCGAACGAGGTGCGCCGGATGACGCTGCTGGTCTGTCTGGTGAGCGCCTTTATCCTGGCATGTCTCGGCATTTGGGTGTCGGGTTATTTCTCCCGGCGGATACAGAAGATCGTAGGATCGCTGAATGCTTTTCATGACGGTGATTTCCACAAAAGAATCCGCTTCAAGGGCAATGATGAGCTGGCCCAAATTGCCACCGCCTTCAACCGCATGGGCAGTAATATGGAAGAGCTGATTCATAAAAATTATGTCGCCGATCTCCAGAAAAAAGAAGCGGAGCTGGAATCGCTGCAGGCGCAGATCAATCCCCATTTTCTCTATAATACACTTTCCTCCATTAACCGCCTGGCCCAATTCGGAGATACCCTGAAGCTGAATATTATGGTGCAGGAGCTGGCGAAATTCTACAGGCTTTCTCTCAACCGCGGCGAAATCCTGACCACTGTGCGCAAGGAAATTGAACATGCCAAGGCCTATGTGGCTATCCAGTGCATCAAATACGGCGAGCGGCTCAGCGTATATTATGATATTGACCCTGAGGTGCTGGAGTATACGACGGTGAAGCTGATTCTGCAGCCGCTCATTGAAAATGCGCTGGAGCATGCCTGGTTCGGGACCACGCTTGGCATCCGGCTTGTTGTGGAGAAGCACGAATCAGAAATTGTGTTCAAGGTGATTGATAACGGAGTCGGCATGAATACGGATATCATCCGCCAGATTCTGGCGCCTGAAGGCCCCCGGATCGGATATGGCATCCGCAACGTGGATTCCCGGATCAAGCTGCATAATGGCATCGGCTATGGAGTAGCTATTGCCAGCCGTCCCGGCATCGGAGCCTGCATTCAGATTACTATTCCCTGCCGGATGTAGCCGTCCTGGCCGACAGGCAGGCGGGCCCGGCAATAAAGCAGTTCGGAAGCTATTGAAGAGTGTAACGGCCGCTGGCTGTGAGTTTCTGGACATCCGGAGATTATCCGGGGGATTGGAATCACCCTTGTGCTGGCTGCGGCAGCCAAGACTCTGGCCTTGCTGCCGCTGTTCAATATTATAGGACAGCTCGTGCTGGTAATCCTCCTTGGCATTGCACTGAGGGCAATAGCGGGTGTTCCACAGCGGGCTATGGCAGGCATCCAATTCTCCGGCAAAAGCTTGCTCGGGCGGGAATCATTCTGCTGGGGATGAGACTTAATGCTGGATATTCTGGCAGCCGGGCCGGGCCTAAGGTATCCGCTATCTACACGAAGGGATTTTTTGAAAGATAAGAACTTATATGTTTCACGTATAAATTAGTCTTATCTTCTCGCTGAAACGGATACCGTCTTTATAAGGACGGTATCCGTTTCCAATTGTTGTTTAGGAAATTATGCTCTCGTCAATTGTGGATAGGGCAAAATTATAATGCGTCTTAATCGTGCTGAATGGTGCGGAGCTTGCTGAGCCGTGGTGAATGGTGCGGAGTCTATGAGTTTAAAGTTTTGCAGGAGGAAGCGGGAATAGAGCGGGGCCAACCGAGGCCGCTACTGGGCAGGACGTGGAGTGGAGTGGAATGGAGTGGAATTCGTGAGAATTAGCACACTTAATGGACGGAAAGGTCTTAAATGAATCGGAAAAAGCTGCCTCCATCTAATTTCAACCTGTAATCTTATTCCAATCAGGAAACCGGGCTTTAACAGCGAGATTATCGGAAGAACCCTGTGAACCCGCAGCGGACTTCGTTCACCTCGTCAACCGCTGATTTTGGTTTTGAGCCAAAAAGGTAATTGAATGTATAGGAATGGAACCGGAGAACCTGAAAAAGCTGATGAAACGCAAGGAGGTTCATAGGGAACGAAAGCCAAGTGTAAAAAGTAACACTAATGGGCTGGAATTCTGGCTTGAACGGGCTTTAGTGGGATTTTGTACACCTAATGGAGGCCCGCTCCCTCCCTACGGCTGATTTCAGCCGGATTAGTTGTACTTTTTCCCACTAGGGATGATCCAGGATCCGAATGCGGTGGATTAGTTATCCTTTTTACCACTAAAATGGCTGCCCTTTGGATGAATGTTTCAAGTTCATCTTAATGTAGGCGTATTCCTCTGCAAGGGAGAGAAACGGATCGATTAGGGTTCCTTTTTCCCGCTAACCCTTTAAAAAAAACGGCTGGGGGAATATGAAGTGACCTTTTCCGCCTGGCTTCCCGCCTGGCTTCAGCAGCCAGCCTTACACCTGAAATGCCAACAGCTGCGCTGCCCGGTCAAGGAAGGCGCAGCCGTTTCCACTAAAAATATAAGAATTTATATGCTCGGCACATCAAATTATCCTTCTATTTCTCGCTGAAACACGCCGTCCTTTTAAAGGACGGCGCAGCCGTTTCTGCTTGTGAAAACAACTTGCACCAAATGGGTGATGGAAAAAGCGGGGCGATCCTTATCTGGATTTGTTCAATCTGCTTTCGAAATTCAGGTTTATATCGCATTTACGCTGTTTACGGTTTGCATACTGGCAAAACAGTTCGGGACCGGCAGGAGATTAGGCCTGCTGACGGCCTGCGGAACAGCCATTTGCGGCGCAGCGGCAGTGGCGGCGATTGCTCCGCTAATCAAGGCGTCCGAACAAGAAACGGCGGTCGGGGCGGCGACGGTGGCGGTATTGGGTACGATTTTTACACTGATCTATACGGCGTTGTATCCACTCTTGGAACTCAGTCCGGCAGGATACGGGATCTTTACCGGAGGCACGCTTCATAGGTGGCCCATGTTATTGCCGCAGCTGCTCCGGCGGGCAAGGAAGCTGCCGATCTGGCAATTGTTGTGAAGCTGACCCGGGTGGCGATGCTTATTCCGGCAGCGGTCATTCTTGGGAGCTGGGAAGGGTACAGACAACGTAAACAGGGCAGCGCAGCGGGAACAGCAGAAGAGCCATGCGCAAGAAGGAAGAAAGTTGAATGGAAGAAGCTGCCGGTTCAGTGGTTCATCCTCGGCTTTCTGTTAATAAGCGGAGTGAATACGCTGGGGATTATCCGGGGGAGGCGCAAGCGGACTTATTGTCCCGGCCTATTTTTTTGCTGGCGATGGCAATGGCGGGAATGGGACTGGGCATAGAACTGCGAACTTTTGGCCGGATGGGAAAAAAGCCTTTTCTGTCCGGGCTTATAGGTTCAATCCTGCTGTCCGCGCTGGGTTATTGCTGGTGCTTGCTTTTGGATTGGCTTAGAAATGGAACTTTCCGACGCCAAAAGACGCCCCTTGATATGAACCAAGAGGCGTCAAAATAATAAGCATCCGTCCCAAGCAGGCTATACCCCGGAATACGCCGTAAATCCGCCGTCGACCGGAACCGTAATTCCCGTTACAAAACCGGACATGCTTTCGTCGGCCAGCCAGAGCAGGGTGCCCAGCAGCTCCTCAGGCTTCCCGAAGCGGCGCATAGGGGTCTGGCTGATAACCTTGTGCGAACGTTCGGTCAGTTCGCCGTCTTCGCGAAGCAGCAGCTTTTCATTCTGTTTGGTGATGAAGAAGCCCGGTGCAATCGTATTGACGCGGATTCCGCTCTCCGCTAAATGCACAGCCAGCCATTGCGTGAAGTTATTGATTCCCGCCTTGGCGGCGCTGTAGGCCGGAACCTTGGTCAGCGGCGCTCCGGCGCTCACGGAAGAGATGTTAATCACCGCTGCGCCGGGGCGGCCGAGCATGTGCCTGGCAAAAATTTGCGTGGGAATAAGCGTCCCGACCAGATTCAGGTCCATCACTTGGCGGAAGCCGGGAACAGAGAGATCAAAGAAGGAGATGATGTCCGGATTCTCCAGATCTCCCGCAGCAAAGCGTTCCTTCGTGGTAATCGCGGACGGCTGGTTGCCGCCGGCCCCGTTGATTAACAGATCACAGGCGCCCCAATGCTCCAGGACTTCAGCCGCGGCCTTGTGCACGCTGCCCGCCTCTGTAACGTCACAGGCAACCGAAAGGGCCTGTCCTCCCGCAGCGGTAATCTCAGACGCAAGCGCGTCTCCTTTGTCTGCAGTCCGGTTCAGTATGGCGACTTTTGCTCCCTGCCGTCCCAGCTCATGAGCCATAGCGGCGCACAGGACACCTGCACCTCCGGTAATAACAGCGACTTTGCCTGCAAGTGCAGGCTGCAAGGCTAACTCTGCCATGAATGGCACTTCCTTTCTGAAGGGGCTGCAAGCAAATGCAGCCCGGAATGATTGTCAGGCATTGCCTGGTAAGATTGCCGATTGAATTCCTGTTGCTTTGCAGCTTTATCATCTGGTGCTGCTCCTGTAGGCAGAGGGGGACACGCCCGTGGTTTTTTTGAAGGTTTTCGAGAAATGGGCCAGCTCCATGCCGAGCTGCTCGGCGATATCAGAGATGCTGAAGCCGGTATAGGAAAGCTGTTTTTTGGCGAGCTCCATCCGCTTGAGCTGTACATAATGCATGGGGGTGACCCCCATGAATTTTTTGAAATACGGGATGAAATAGTTCGGATGCAGATGCACCAGCTCCGCCAGCTCCTCAACCTCCAGCGGCTGCTTCAGCCGCTGGTCAATGTACTGCAGCACATGTGCCAGCTTGCCCTGATCGCTCGTATGCACCAGGTCATCCATGAAATCGGCGTACCCGCCGGCTTCCAGACACAACGCCAGAAGATTGAGCAGCGCCGCCTGGACACGGAGTGTGGCAAGGAAGCCGTCGTCCTGAAACAGGGAGATCATTTCGGTAAAAATCGCCCGGACTGCATCCGGGTCGGCAGCATCGCTGATATACAGCTTGTTCGCGGAATGAAACAACGGCCACTCCCCGATCCGGGCATCAAAATGGCAATAGTAGCGGGCATAAGGATTATCAGGTGCAGTTTCCGTCGTCTGTATGGAGCCGGCAGGCATGATCATTAGTTGCCCCGGCTTCGGGTAGTAAGCCACCCCGTTAATTGTCACTTTCCCTTCTCCGCAGTCAATAAAATACAGCCGGTTGAAGGACGGAGTCTCATTCGTGCGGTTCCAGCCGGGATACCTGGTGCCCAGCTGGGCATGGGTCACGGTAACGTTCAAATTCTGCAGCAGGCGCCCCGTTAAATTTCCTAAGTCATCCATAGTGCGCTCCTTTAAGAAATAGGGTGAATATCTCCATTATACCGCTTTCATTTAACTAATACATCTTAATTATATACAAATACTTCTTAATTCCAGTCATAGTCACGTTGGAGCTTTAGGGTTATCCTCATATCATAAACTGAAATTAGGAAGTGATCCAAGAGATGACAAAGGTACGTTATGGAATTATCGGCATCGGAAATATGGGCCGGGCTCACGCGCTGAGTCTGCTGGAAGATGTGAAGGGGGCGGAGCTGGCTGCAGTCTGCGATATCAGTCCGGAACGCCTGGAATGGGCTTCGGAGCAATTGCCGGAGAAGGTGAAGCATTTCAGTACGGCAACAGAGCTGTTTCAATCGGGAGCTATTGATGCCGTATTAATCTCCACGCCGCATTATGACCATCCGCCGCTGGCAATAGAAGCGCTGAGCCATGGCCTTCATGTCTTAATTGAGAAGCCTGCCGGTGTGTACACCAAGGCCGTGCAGGAAATGAACGAGGCCGCCGCGAAGTCGGACCGCAAATTCGGAATCATGTACAACCAGCGGACCAATCCGCTCTACCAGAAGCTGAGAGAGCTGATTCAAGCCGGAGAGCTTGGTGAGATCCGCCGCACCAACTGGATTATCACCAACTGGTACAGATCGCAGAACTATTATGATTCCGGCGGCTGGCGCGCTACCTGGGCCGGGGAGGGCGGCGGGGTGCTGCTGAATCAGGACCCGCATCAGCTGGATCTCTGGCAGTGGACTACAGGAATGATGCCGACACGCATCCGGGCGTTTTGCCAGTTCGGCAAATACCGGAAGATTGAGGTGGAGGATGATGTGACCGCTTATGCGGAGTATGCGAACGGAGCTACGGGCCTGTTCATTACGACCACCGGGGAAGCTCCGGGAACGAACCGCTTTGAAATTAACGGGGACAACGGGAAAATCGTCATAGAGGACGACGAGCTGACCTTCTGGCGGCTGCGCACACCGGAGCCGGTCTTCAACGCTGAGTTCAAGGGCGGCTTCGGGGCGCCGGAATGCTGGAAATGCGAGATACCGGTGGAAAAAGGCGGCGGGGAGCAGCACAAAGGCATCCTGCGCAATTTCACCAATGCCATTCTGCACGATGAGCCGCTGCTTGCCCCGGGAGAAGAGGGCATTCATGGCCTGACGCTCTCAAATGCCATGTATCTGTCCGCGTGGACGGACAATTGGGTGGAACTGCCGATCGACAGCGGGCTGTTTCACGAGAAGCTGATGGAGAAGGTACGGAATTCAACCTTCCAAAAGGATAAAAATGTACAGAAGACGCTGAATGTATCCGGTACTCACTGAGTGGAGCGGTTAACCTATACTAATTATTTAAGGAGCGGATCGATTCTATGAAGGCATCAACAATTGCTGCGCAAATGTATACACTGCGGGAATTTACCCAGACGGCGGAAGGACTGCGGGAGAGCTTCCGGAGGCTGAAGGACATCGGCTATCAGGCCGTGCAAATTTCGGGAATCGGCCCCATTGACCCGGAGCTGGTCAAGCAATACGCGGATGAAGCCGGACTTACGGTCTGCGCGACGCATGTTTCATGGGACCGGCTGGTGAATGATCTGGACGCGCTGGCGGCTGAGCATAAGCTCTGGAACTGCAAATATATCGGGCTTGGGTCACTTCCGGGCGAGTACCAGACGAGTCAGGAAGGGTACCGGGCCTTCGCCAAGAAGATTTCGGAAATCGCCCTTGTCCTGAAGCAGCAGCATGGGCTGCAATTCGTCTATCATAATCATGATTTTGAGTTCGAGCGCCTGGGCGACCGAACCGGCCTTGAAGTGCTGCTTCAGGAGGCGGACCCCGAGGTATTCGGCTTCGAGCTGGATCTGTACTGGGTTCAGGCCGGTGGGGGCAGTCCGGTCGATTGGGTACACAAGGTGAAGGACAGAATGCGGGTTGTGCATCTGAAGGATATGGCGGTTGTGGCTAGAAAAGCGGAATTTGCCGAAATCGGCCAAGGCAATATGAATTATGAAGCCATTATCCGGGCCTGCCGCGAGACAGGTGTAGAATGGTTTGTCGTGGAGCAGGATGTCTGCCGCCGCGATCCGTTCGAGAGCCTGGAGATCAGCCTGAAGTATCTGCTTACATTGCTATAACGGAAGGGGAGAAACAGCAGTATGAGCCGCAAAGACGGAATGAACTATGCCCCCAGGCATGAGGCCAAGCCGGTAGTGGGGCCGGGGGAATTCGTAATCGCCGCAATGGCACTGGATCATGGACACATCTATGGAATGTGCAACGGGCTGGTGGAGGCCGGAGCACAATTGAAATGGGTGTATGATCCCGATCAGGAGAAAGTCAAAGCCTTCAGCGCCGCATATCCGGGTGTCCGGGCGGCCAGATCCCCAGAGGAAGTGCTGGAGGACCCTGAGGTCCGCCTGGTGGCTGCCGCCGCAGTTCCTTCCGAGAGAGGTGCGCTGGGCCTGCGGGTCATGGCTCACGGGAAGGATTATTTTACAGACAAGACGCCCTTTACAGCTATCGGGCAGCTGGAAGCGGCCAGGCTGCAGGCAGAGAAGACTAAGCGCAAATATATGTGTTATTTCAGCGAACGGCTGCACGTGGAAAGTGCTGTCTACGCCGGGCAATTAATCGGGCAAGGGGCAATCGGCCGCGTGCTTCAGGTGATCGGGATGGGGCCGCACCGTCTGAATGCGGCAAGCCGTCCCGAATGGTTCTTCCGGCGCGGGAACTACGGCGGCATTCTCTGTGATATCGGCAGCCACCAGATAGAACAATTTCTCTATTACGGCGGCTGCCGTGACGCCAAGGTTCTGCACAGCAAGGTTGCCAATTACAACAACGCTGAATACCCGGAGCTGGAGGATTTCGGCGATGCTACACTGGCGGGCGATAACGGGACGACCCAATATTTCCGTGTGGACTGGTTCACGCCGGAAGGGCTGGGCACATGGGGAGACGGCCGCACGATTATCATGGGCACCGAGGGGTATATGGAGCTGCGCAAGTACAGCGACATTGCCCGCTCGAACACGCCGGATCATGTCTTTTGGGTAGACGGGCAGGGCGAGCACTATGAGCAGGTTGCCGGCAAGGTCGGCTTTCCTTTCTTCGGGGAGCTGATTCTGGACTGTCTGCAGCGCACAGAGCTGGCGATGACCCAAGCCCATGTGTTCAAGGCGGCGGAGCTGTGCCTCCAGGCACAGTCCCAGGCGCTCAATCTCACCCCGGATACACTCAGATAGCCGGTCAGAAGACGGACAAAAGCGGAAGGTGAACTGGATGAGTACACTAGGGGCAGCCATTATCGGCTGCGGAGCAATTGCTCCCCTGCATGCCAGGGCTATTCTATCCATGAAGGGCGCGCGGCTGGTGGCCGTTGCCGACCCTGATCCGGAGAGGGCGGCGCAAGCGGCCCGGGATTACGGCTGTGAGCCGGTGGCGGATTATAGGCAGCTTCTCGGGAGGGCTGACATCGCCATTGTCCATTTGTGCACGCCGCATTATTTGCATGCGCAAATGGCTGAGGAATTTCTGCGGGCAGGCCATCATGTGTTGTCTGAGAAGCCGATGGCAACAGATGTGGCGTCTGCACGGCGGATGCAGGAAGCGGCGGCGGCCGGCAAGGGGCAGCTGGGCATTGTCTTTCAGAACCGCTATAATGACCCTTCCCTGCGGATTAAGGAGACTATCGATTCCGGTATTCTGGGACCGCTGATCTGTATGAAAGGGATTGTAACCTGGAACCGGAGCGAAGCTTACTACACGGAGAGCAGCTGGCGGGGGAGATGGGACACAGAAGGCGGCGGAGTGCTGATTAACCAGACGATCCACACGCTTGATCTTCTGCAATGGTTCGGCGGCGACATCGTTTCGGTCAAGGGCAGTGTGACCACCGATGTGCTGGATGGTGTCATCGAGGTGGAGGATACAGCACATGCCTGCATTCAATTCAAGAATAATGTGCGCGGGCTTTTTTACGGCACGAATGCGTACTCCGTGAATTCCCCGGTTGAAATGGAGCTTGTCTTTGAGCAGGGCACGCTGCTGCTGCGCCGGGACTGCCTGTATCTGTGGAAGGACGGACAGGAGACGCTGCTGTGTGAACCCTTGTCCTCCACGGCTACCCTGGGCAAATCTTACTGGGGAACCAGCCATGAGAGATTAATCCATGACTTCTACAAGCACATCGGCGAAGGACGCAGGTTCTGGATCGACGGGAACGAGGGGATTAAAGCGCTGGAGGTTATTGCCGGTATTTATACGTCTTCAGAGGCAAGGCTGGCTGCGGGTAAATGTTAACTGGCCCCGTACTCATATAATGGAAACCCTCAAATTGACTTTAAGCAAATTTAGCCTTATCTTCATAACATAAGTTAGTACGCCTGCAGCATGAATGGCTAAGGATAGACAGCGGAGTTCACGGCAAATCCTTAAGTGCTGGCGCGTACCAGTATGCAGATGATAGACAGGGAGAGGGATACAGGTTATGGAACAGGCAATGTTTGCCGGAGGCTGCTTCTGGTGCATGGTAACACCTTTTGAGGAGTTGCCCGGAATTCACGGGATTATTTCCGGCTACGCCGGGGGAACAATCGAGAATCCGACCTATGAGCAGGTCAAAACCGGAACGACAGGCCATTATGAGGTGGTGCAGATCACGTATGATCCGGCGGTTTTCCCTTACGAAAAGCTGCTGGAGCTGTTCTGGCCCCAGATCGATCCGACCGACGACGGCGGACAGTTTCAGGATAGAGGCACGCAATACCGGACAGCGGTATTCTATTATAATGAAGAGCAGCGTCTGGCTGCGCTGGCATCCCGGGAACAGGTAGCGGCCAGCGGCAGATTCGAGGGCCCGGTGGTGACAGAGATTCTGCCTGCACCGGTTTTTTACCCGGCAGAGGATTACCATCAGGACTATCACAAAAAGAATCCGAAGCACTACAAAGAGGACCGCGGGCAATCCGGGCGCGACACCTTCATTGCAAAGCATTGGTAAAAGAAAAAATGGCCTTTAAAAAGCCTTATGTCTCCGGACTTCTGGAGAATTAGGGCTTTTTTCTTTTTTTGCAGCACCTAAAGATGTAAATTCTCCGCGAAAATCGCTTCACCCAAAAAATGGAGACGAAATCCGAAATTCTGCTCCTACTAAATAGGCGGAAGGGATACTATAATCAAATCTGAAAACGCATCCATTTATGGTGCGTGATTGATTCTAAACCATTAATTGGAGGAAAAATTGCGATGAGAAAAAAATGGCTGATGTCTGTGCTCGCGCTCCTGCTGCTGATTTCCTGCTTCTCCCTGTTCGGCTCCAGGGCCGAAGCCGCCGATTACACGCAAGGTGTTGATTTGTCCGGCACTACGGCGACGATCTGGTTCAAATCAACCGTCAGCACGAGCTGGGTGGATGTGCACTACAAGGTGAATAACGGTACACAAATTAATCTCCGCATGACGTACAGCAGCAGCAATGCCCGTTATGAACAAGCGGTAACGGGTATTTCCGGCGGTACGGCTGTCACTTATTTCTTCACATACAATAACGGAACGCCTGCCTATGATACCGGCTGGTTCACGTACACTGCCGGAACCACGCCTACAACACCGCCGTCGAATTCCTCCGCTTCGATCTATTCGATAGCGGCATCCGCCATTCCCACAGCGCCAAGCGGCTCGCTTTCGCTTAAGGTGATGAACGGAACCGGCGGTGCATATTCCGACAGCCAGATCTATTGGGGCGTCCTGGGCATCAACCCGGCCAATGGCAAATGGAGTTATCTGGACCTGAATGGCAATTTGGTAGCCATCTCTGCGGCCCTCAATGACGCATCCGGCCATTTGACCAAAAACGGCGTCAATTATGCGAATATTTATCATACCGTCAGCCAGGCTTCCTGGGTGAACTTGCCCAAGATCACTTCCGGGCGGATGTTCCTCAGTGTAGGCACACCGCTGTACATCAAAACCTATGATGACGGCTTTGCCGGACCTGATATCAACAATGCGACTGATCCGAACCGCAATATCTATTTCGATTTTGTGGAATTCACAGTGGATGCTACCGGATACCATGGCAACACGACCCGCGTTGATGCCTTCGGCTTCCCGATCCAGCACCGTCTGGTGGGCTTGTCCGGCTCCTACGACAAAACCGTAGGCGAATTTGAATCCGAAACCCGTGCCGGAATATTTACGAAGTATCAGAATGAAGTGCCAACCGCCTTCAAATCGCTGGCTACCGATCAGGCGCCATACCGCATTGTGGCTCCGATCCACGGATCATTTGCCGCTGGCGGCGCGAATGCCAACTATTTCGCCGGCTATTCCAGCTACAGCACACAGGATATTCTCCGCTGCGACGGAGCCCTTACCGATGCCGCTACTGCGGCCGCAATCAACCGCCATGTCTATACTACCAGCAACTGGAATAATGTAGCCAATTATTACAATGCCGCTCCGGCCAACTATTATGCGAAATTCTGGCATGACCACAGCATCAGCGGCCTGGCCTACGGCTTTCCGTATGATGATGTCAACGGCCAGGCCGCATACCTGGAGGTCGGCGATCCCAAAGGTCTGATTATCCGGGTAGCCTGGTAAGTGAAATCTGTGCGGAGCTGATGATGATTTTCTTCCTATTGTGGATCAGGCATAAATGAACCGGGCAGAGGCGGATTTGATGAGATGATTGTACTTTGTGCAACTGAATTCTCTTTATTCTGCGGCGAACCGCATTCTGCTGTATTTCGTGCAGCAGTTTTCCGGCTTACAGCCCGAAACCAACGGCTCCACTGAATCCGGCTGTACAAAGTGCAACAGATTCAATTTTCCGGCGGATTAAGGGGCCATCTGCTGCACTTCGTGTAATAGAAATGATTCAACAGGAAGCTAAATCTCAATTCAAAACCGGCTAGCATCTCCCTGGGAAGGGCGGTGCAGCCGGTTTATTGATTTTGAAGGATTTACAGCATAACCGCTTATTTGAAAACTAGCCGCGCATTGCCGGATTTCTCGAAATCCCCTCCAGCACATCGGCAGAACGCCCGTATTTACACATGGCATCACAATCACCTCTCAAATCCGAGAACAGAACATAGGAGATGCCCTGCACATTGCCTTGCTGCAAGGAAGGGCGCAGCAGCTGCGCTTTAATTTCTTTCTCCCGGCTGTCGGGAGAGATGAGATAGAGCCTGCATTCCGGCTGCCTGAGCGATAACGCCAGGTCGTACAGCCGGAGAATTCCCGAGTAGATGGATGTGCTTTTCTCCACTTCAAAGGCAGACACCATCCGGTGTTGATCGTCCAGCCAGAGCACATCAATGTATGAAATCGTATCGGCTGCGGCCTTGGACACCTCCAGCGGAGGCAGGGCAGGAAGCGAGAATTCGCCGAGCGCCTGCCGGTTCCATTGTCTTTTATGGTCATTCTGGGCGACCCAGACCCGATACCCGAGCGAGCGGCCGAGCCTTGCCAGATGGTATTGCATTTCGCTGTGCTCGGTTTCCTCCCGGCAATCGTTGACGACCTCCTGATGGCGCTTCAGATTGGTTCTCTCCCTTTTGGCGGCATCCGCCACCAGCACTCTGTCGGCATTGCCGCCCACTATCAGCCGTCCTGAACCGATTTCGAACATGAAACCGCCAATTGCCCCCAGATCCTTGGACAGCAGCGCACGCTGGACTTCATTCATCTCAAGCAGCCCGTCCCGCATTTCAAGATAGGCACTCCATGAACCGAGCTTAATCTTCCGGCCCAGCAATTCATTATAGCCTCTGACAATCGCTGTATTGAACGGGGGAAACAGCGTGGGATGCAGAAAATACAGGATATTGGCGACCGCAGGCCCAAGCCCCTTGATTTGCAGACGGTCCAATTTCACAATTTCCTCAAGCAGCTGTTTTTCCTGGCTGCCTTGCAGCACGGCCTTTAGAAAACGGCCAAAGGCAAGCTGGTGCCTGTCATTTTCATAAATATCCGGGATTCGCAGCTTCGGTTTCCAATAGAAGGCATGTGCGGCTCCTTCAAAAACCTGCTTTTGCTCACAGATGGCCGACATGATGAACTCCAGCGGGGAGCCTTTGTAATCGTTGCCGAAGGTCCGTTCCTCAATGGTCCGGATTACGTCAAGCAAGCCGTTCTTAATGGTGCGGAAAGCCTTCAACCGCTCGTTATTGTTCAGAAACCAGGTATTGTATACCGATTCCGGGTCGCTCTTATATTCCTTGATGCGCTCCGGTACCAAGAGATCATTCATCCGGCGTTCCTCCAAAATTCCATAATAATCAAATTGTACCGGAGAGCAGGAGAGGCCGCTGTGCACTTTGTTCTTGTTAGGGGATTATGATGACTGAAAACTTGCTGATAACTCGAGACTTGATGCGAAATGGTGAGATGAGGTAACAGTGCCTTTTATTCCGTTGAAGTGGGGCTGGAGGGGGAATCAAAGGTAAAGGTGCCTTTGATTCAGCCGGAGGCGAGCAGCTAGCGGAATCAAGGGTCCCACTCCCTATGAGCAAGCTGATTCACCCGCCAGAGTGATTGTATTCCATCTGCCAGGTGACTCTCTCTCAGGTAATAGTGATTCTTTAATTATTGCAATTCTACATTCTTTCTACATATTTGTCCTGTACACTTCAATGTAAATTCTTGAGCACAGTTAAACGGAGGAATGAGCGATGAAAAAACACATATGGACCGGCACATTAACTGTATTGCTGGGTGCGGCGCTGGCAGGCTGTTCGGCAGGAGCTGATACGCCTTCTGCGCAGACGGACAGCGGATCAACGTCCACAGTCCCGGTCCCCTGGATCGCGACCAAGAACACAACCCGGATTAATACGTCAGACCCTGTCCAAGCGGCGGTCCTCGTATCGCAAACGCTGTGGACGGCGGAAACGAAGAGCAACCGGCCTTCCAGTGTAGTCCTGACCGATGTCAGCAGCTGGCAGATTGCCGCAGCAAGCACGGACCTGATCCATCACCCGAGCAATGGCCCAGTGCTGTTCTTCACCAAAGACGGTATTCCGGAAGCTACGCTGGCAGAGCTGAAACGCCTGAAGCCCATGGGGGCGGAGAGCAATGACGGCATCCAGGCGGTTCTGGTCGGACCGGCGGCTGACGGTGTGGAAGACCAGCTGAAGGCTCTGGATTTGAAGGTGGACAAGATTGAAGGGGAGGACCCGGCGGCTATAGCGGCGTCGATTGATACCTATTATGCAAAAGTATCCGGCGCCCTGCCGCAAAGTGTTATTATCGGCTCCATGGACAGCCCCGAGTATACACTGCCGGCGGTCAATTGGATTGCGCATATGCCGGAACCCCTGCTGTATGTGAGCAAGGAAGAAATTCCGGCGGCTACGGCAGACGCCCTCAAAGCCCGCGGCGGCAATGCCGCCATCTATATTCTTGGCCCGGCGTCCGCAGTTTCGGCGGATGTTGAAGCACAGCTGAAGGCCTTCGGAGCCGTAACGCGCATATCCGGCGATGATCCTTATGAGAATGCCATTGCTTTTGCCAAGTTTAAGGATGAGAGCAACGGCTTCGGCTGGGGAATCACAGCTCCCGGGCATAACCTGTCCTTGCTGACCACGGATTCAACCCTGCTGGCGGTTGCCGCCGCACCGTTCTCGCACCTTGGCAAACATGCTCCGCTGGTATTTACCGGGAAAGACGGCCTGCCGGATTCGTTAATGAATTATACGATGGAGCTGCAGCCGAAATTCAAGGATTCCCCCGCGGAAGGCCCGTATAACCACGCCTGGCTGACCGGGGATGCTGCTGCCATTACCAGCGGTACGCAAAGTGAAATTGATGATATGCTGGAAATTTCCCCCGCTTCCGGCGAGAATCCGCATTCAGGACACTAGACTAAGCCAAGCCGTCCTTAGAACGGCCAGAAGGTCAATCGATATCCGACTGCCCACAGTCCGCAGAAATTAATGCCGGGAGTCCTCTACTGATGGAATAAGAAACCCGGAGTATGATAAGCTCGTGGAGTCAGGTACACCCTTAAATACTTAAATAGTGGAGGGAAATCTATGGGCAGCTTGAAAACAGGCAGTATCTATTCGGGATTTCAAGTCGTACAGGAGGAATTTATCGGGGAAATCGAATCCTCCGTATTCACGCTGGAGCATCAGCCAAGCGGCGCAAGGCTGCTATTCGTGCAAAATCAGGATGACAATAAGGTATTCAGTGTCAGCTTCCGCACTCCGCCCGGGGACAGCACGGGAGTCTTTCATATTCTGGAGCATTCGGTCTTGTGCGGCTCGGACAAATATCCGGTTAAGGAACCGTTTGTAGAGCTGCTCAAGGGCTCGATGAAGACATTCCTGAACGCATTTACGTTTGCCGACAAGACCATGTATCCGGTGGCAAGCCGCAATCACCGGGACTTCTCCAACTTGATGGAAGTTTACCTGGACAGTGTGTTTCAGCCGAATATTTACAGGCAGCAGGAGATTTTTGAACAGGAGGGCTGGCATTACGAGCTCCGGCATGCGGAGGATGAGCTGATCTATAAGGGCGTGGTCTATAACGAGATGAAAGGCTCTTATTCCTCGCCGGTAACGGTACTGATGGACCGGATCAAAAAGTCGCTGTACCCGGATACGGTTTACCGCCATTCCTCCGGAGGTGATCCGCAGGATATTCCTGCATTGACCTACGAACAGTTCCTTGCGGCGCACAGCAATTATTACCATCCGTCCAACAGCTATTTCTATCTCTATGGAGACGTTGATATCGAGGAGAGGCTGCAGTTCATCGATCAGGAATACCTCAGCAAATACACGCGCAATGATTTCGCAACCGCCATCCCCCTGCAGCCGCCGACCGGAATGACGGAGCTTACCGCCGAGTATCCCATTCTGGAAACTGAAGCAGCCGCTGATAAGACCTATTTGAGTATGAACTATGTGATTGGAACCTCCCTGGACCGGGAACTCAATCTGGCCTTTGCTATTCTGAAAAGCATACTGATGGACAGCAACGCGGCTCCGCTGAAGCAAGCGCTGCTGGAGAGCGGTCTGGGCAAAGACGTATTTGCTTTTTATTCCGACAGTATGGTGCAGCCGCTGCTGGGAATTACAATGACCCATTCCAATCCCGCTTCCAAAGATGCCTTCTTGGACGTGGTCAGAACTGTGTTAAACCGCCTTGCAGCGGACGGGCTGGATGAGAAGCTGGTGCTGGCTGCGGTCAACAGCAAGGAATTCGAGCTGCGCGAGGCGGACTTTCTCCAGCATCCGAAAGGGCTGACCTACAATATTGAGGTAATGAAGGCCTGGCTGTATGGCGGCTCACCAGCTACACATTTGGAGTATGAGCAAGTGTTTGCTTCCATCCGGGAAAAATGTGCGGACCGTTATTTTGAGCGGCTGATCGAAACGTATCTGCTGAACAGCAGCCACTGCAGTTTGGTAATACTCAAGCCGTCCAATACCCTTGCGGCCGGCAAGGAAGACTCCATTCGTCAGCGGCTTGCCGAATATAAAGCGTCACTAAACCCGGCGCAGCTAGGACAGCTTGTTCAGAGAACACAGAACCTGCTGGACCGGCAGAGCCGTCCGGATGCCGCCGGGGAGCTGCAGAAGCTCCCGAAGCTGTCCCTTCAGGACATTGACCGCAGCGCTCCGCCCCAGGTGCCTACGCACGAATACACGCTGGAAGGGATGAAGCTGATTCATCATGAGGTGCCTGCGAATAAAATTGCCTATATCAAGCTTTATTGGGACACCGGAGTTCTTGCAACGGAACAGATTCCATATCTGGTTCTGCTGGCGCGGGTGCTTGGACAAATGGAGACCAGGGCTTACAGCATTGAAGAGCTTACGAGCGAAATCGGGATTAAAACCGGGGGAATCCGTTTTCAGAACGAAGTGTTTGGTGCCCCAAAAGGCTCTGGAGCCGGCTACCAGCCCAAATTCAGCGCACGCATAAAAGTTATGGAGAACAACATAGGCGATTCCCTGAAGCTGCTTCACGAGCTGCTCTATGGCAGCAATCTGGATAACTGCACCAAGCTGCAGGAAATCGTCCGCCGGGAAGCATCGCGGATGGAATCGTTCCTGAACCAGAAAGGCAATGAAATCGCAGCCAGCCGCTTGCTGTCCTATTTCTCCGATATGGGAGCGTATGAGGAACAGCTCGGCGGTGTGGCCTACTACCGCTTCATCCGGGGGCTTGCAGAGCATATTGACCGGCAGAGTGAACAATTGGCCGGGACCCTGAAGGAGATTTGCGCGGCCCTGTTCAATAAGCGGAATGTAATCCTGTCTGTGACCGGGACACCGGAAATCTGCGGCAAGCTTGCCGCACAGCTGGAGCAGCTGGATCTGCAGGACCGGCAGGTCCAGTACAAGCCAATGCTTAAGGCGGAGGATCACGCCGCCAACGAAGGCTTCATGTCCGCAAGCCAGGTGCAGTATGTGGTGAAGGGATATGATTTCACCAAGCTTGGCTTCAACTATTCGGGCAAGATGCAGGTTCTCAAAAAAATCCTCAGTCTCACCTACCTGTGGAATGCCGTCCGGGTAAAGGGCGGGGCTTATGGCGGAAGTCTGATCCTGCGGAGAGATGGTGTGCTCATCTTCACTTCCTACCGCGACCCGAATCTGCAGCAGACGCTGGAGGTCTACGATCAGGCGTACCGCTTTGCCGAAGACTTTGAAGCGGACGAAGACGAGATGACCAAGGCGATAATCGGCACCTTGGCGATGTTTGAACAGCCGCTCAGTCCGAGTGCACAGGGGCGGCGGGCAGACCGTCATTATTTTGAACAGATTACTGCCAGAGAGCTCCAGCAGGAACGGGATGAAATCTTGTCGGCTACACCCGGAGATATCAGGCAGTATGCCGGACTGCTTAAGGCAGTGGCGGAACAGAATTACTTCAGTGTGGTAGGCAATGATTCCAAGATGAGACCGGCGCAAGCCTTGTTTGGCAGCCTGGAGGAATTGGTGAGGTAACAGATGCTGACTAAAATTCTGATCATAGACGACGAATGGAATATGCGGAACCTGCTCCGTATTTATTTGCAAAAGGAAGGCTTTGCCACGCAGGAAGCGGCTACCGGACACGAAGCGCTCCTTATGGTGGAGAAGCACAAATTCGACCTGCTTCTCCTGGATGTGATGATGCCAGACATGGATGGCTGGCAGGTCTGCCGGGCTGTGAGAGGGCACACGGACATTCCCATTCTGATGCTCACCGCCCGGTCGGAAACGAAGGACAAGGTGCACGGACTGGGCATTGGAGCGGATGACTATCTGACAAAGCCCTTTGAGCCGGAGGAATTGCTGGCCCGGATTCACTCCCTGCTGCGGCGTTCTTCAATGACACAGGCGGTCAGGCCGCAGGATGAGCAGCTGAATTATCCGGGGCTGCGAATCTCTCCGGAAGCCCGCGAGGTGTATATTGAAGGGCAGAGTGTGGATTTTACACTGAAGGAATTCGATCTCCTGACGATGCTTGCGCGGAGCAGCCAGCGGGTATTTACGAGGGATGAACTGGTTGAACGGCTGTGGGGCAATGACTACGGGGGCGAGACACGCGTGATCGATACACATATCAAGAACATCCGGGAGAAGCTGCAAAAGGCCGGTCTGCCTTATAATCCTGTACAAACGGTATGGGGACTGGGCTATAAATTCCAGGTTCCCGGCACTGCAGAATGAAAAGCAACATTATCGGCTTTAAGCTCGGACTTGTAGTCACGTCGGTTTTTCTGATTGTTCTGCTGTTTCTGGGGGTCGCCATCGACCGGATGTTCAGCAGCTTTTATTACAACGAAATGCGGACCGAAACGGAGGAGCTGGCCTCGCACTTCACGGTCATGGCCGAATCCCGGGATACGACCAGCGAACAAATGATGCGGACCTTTGCCGAATTTTCGAATGTGAGTATTTTTAACATTTTACGGGACAGCCGGGTAACACTCCACTCGGGTGCCCATGATTCCGCTGACCGTTCATTTATTCATGCTGCGGACCTGGAGAGGATCTTCTCCGGCACAAGCGTGAGCTTTTTGTACAAAGATCCTGCAGGACACCGTTATTTTGTCACCGGCCAGCCCATTACAGGCGGCAATACAATCCGTTCTGCACTCTATGTCATGTCCTCCACGAAAAGTATGGAGCAGTCGCTGGCTTCAGTGCGGGATATTCTGCTGGTCTCGGGGATGGCCGCTTTTGCGCTCGCGCTGGGCATCACCTGGATTATGGCAAGAGTGCTGTCGCGTCCGCTGGTGCAGATGCAGAAGGCGACCCGCAATATTGCGGCTGGCGAACTGGAAACGAGGCTAACCATCAGCGGGAACGATGAAATCGGATTTTTGGCCGGGGCCATCAACGATCTGGCGGTTGATCTGCAGCGTTACAGGGATACCCGGCAGGAATTCCTTGCGAATATCTCCCATGAGCTGCGGACGCCGATCACCTATTTGCAGGGATATGCCAAGGTCGTAAAAGAGGAGCTGTATGAGACGGATGAGGAGAAAAATCTGTATCTCGACATTATCGACCAGGAGGCGCACCGCATCCAGCATCTGGTGGACGATCTGTTTGAGCTGGCCAAGATGGAGGAAGGCAGGATTCCGCTGAACCTGGAAGAGGTGGACCTGCAGCAGATTGTGGATCAGGCCGTCCGCAAGCTGGATTTATCCGCCAAAGAAAAGGGGCTTATGCTAACCGTATCGTATAGCGGGCAGGCATCACAAATACCCGGGGACAGCAAGCGGATGGAACAAATTGTGATGAATCTGCTGGAGAATGCCGTGCGCTATACCGACGGGGGCGGGATTCATGTCAGGCTGGATTTTGCTGCGGATGCCGCCGTGTTTATCGTGCAGGACACCGGAATCGGCATCCCGGAAGAGGAGCTTCCGTATATTTTTGACCGTTTTTACCGGGTGGAGAAGTCGCGTTCGCGGCAGTACGGAGGTACGGGCCTGGGGCTTTCTATTGTCAAAAAGCTGGTGGAGGTGCTGGGAGGGACCATTGCGATTACGAGCACACTTGGGGAAGGCACGCGCTGTGAGGTGGCTTTTAAAAAATAGTGAGGCAGAGGGCGCCGCGTAAAGACAGCTCTCCGGTATCGGTTTGCGGGCGGCGGATACCGGGCGTGAGAGTTTAGGTTAGAGAAGCGGCTGATTAATATGCGGTGTTGCCTGACTCAGTGATGTGCTGGACGCCGATCCATTTATCGCCGACATCGGAATAAAGCGTATTGGTCATCGTTACACTGCTTGAGCTGCTGTCCGTTCGGAAGATGGCTTCGTCCATGCCGGCAATATCACAGCTGTCAATAAATACGTGTGTCGTGAAGGTGCTGCCGCCTAATTGGCGGATGAATTTGCCCGCATTACGGGCAACAAAGTTATAAACGTTAAAAGTGGAAGCCGCGTTGATCTGGAATATTTTATCACTTCCATCATAAGCGGCGCCGCCGTTAAGCGTAACCGTTCCGGCTGCCTTGATTGTCAGTGCATCCTCACCGATATCGGTCCAGACAATATTGGCAAGATAGGCATCCCCGTAGGTATGGATACCGTCGGCGGCGGGAGATCCAAGCACGACATTCTTCAGGGTTGCGCCATTTTCAAGACGGAAGACCGGCTTCTGTCCTTCAGCCTGGCTGCCGTCGCCCAGCGAGGAGCCTGCGATAAAGGTTCTGCCTTGCCCGTCGTACACTTCTCCTGCTCCAACGACTATCGTGGAGTTAACCGTCGTGGAGCTTGGGGAGACTTTGACCAGTGTCCACTGCTGATTGGCGCCCTCCAGATCGGTCCATTGATTAATGTTGGCGCCGGGAGTGGTGGAGTAGGTGTAGACTTCGGCCACCTTGCCGCTGAAGCGGTTCTTCAGCTGGACATAGCCGCCGCTGTCCTCCAAGGCCCAGTGCTGGTTCGTACCGTTGATATTCTGCCATTGAACGATGTTGCCGCCGTCCGCAGTCGAATACTGATAGACTTCAAGCGCCCGTCCGCTGTTGGCATTGATGATCTGGTAATAGCCGCTGCCTACGCTGACAAAACGCCAGAGCTGGTTGTCTCCGCCAAGATCGGTCCACTGCGATACGTTGGCGCCGTTTTCATGCGACCAGTTATACACCTCCAGCGCTTGTCCGCTGTTGCGGTTAATGATTTTGTAGAGTCCGTTGTTGGAGACGGAGGCTGCCTCTGCGCGGGGGAACTGCCCCAGCACAAACACCAGGATAAATGCCGTCAGCAATGCAAAGCTTTTTTTCAGCACAATAATAACGCTCCTTTAAATAGATTTTTGTTAAGCGCTTTCGTAATGCTTGAGCCTATGATTTTCCACGTCCTCCCTGAACCGTGAATTACCATAAATATACCATATTATGGTTTAATATATAGTGAAATGGTTGAAAATTCTGTGAATAAATGGATTTATTTTACTTTTGCACACGTGAACTCAGCTCTGGATACCATTTTATCGTCCTTTGTTTTAAAAAATGCCGAAAGAATGAGTTATTCGCTCAGGCTTTCGGATTTTTGGGAAGAAAAAAGTAAGAGGTGATGAGAGTTGGCCCTCAATAACGGCAATTCTGCCGTTAATTCGGGACACGCGGGCCATCCCCGCCTCAATAACGGCATTTCTGCCGTTAATTCGGGACACGCGGGCCAGCCCAGCCTCAATAACGGCATTTCTGCCGTTAATTCGGGACACGCGGGCCAGCCCAGCCTCAATAACGGCATTTCTGCCGTTAATTCGGGACGCGCGGGCCAGCTTTGCCCCAACAACGGCAATTCTGCCGTTATTTCGGGACACGCGGGCCATCCCCGCCTCAATAACGGCATTTCTGCCGTTATTTCGGGACACGTGGTGGCAATCCCACCGGCGGACCTTCATTAACGGCATTTCTGCCGTGATTCCGGAGCAATCCCACCCGGGGACCTCCATTGTTATTTCGGGGCGCACGGGCCAGCTTCGCCTCAACAACGGCATTTCTGCCGTTATTTCGGGACGCACGGGCCATCCCCGCCTGAATAACGGCATTTCTGCCGTTATTTCGGGACGCGCGGGCCAGCTTTGCCCCAACAACGGCATTTCTGCCGTTATTTCGGGACGCATGGGCCAACCCTGCTCCAACAACGGCATTTCTGCCGTTAATTCGGGACGCACGGGCCAACCCCGCCCCAACAACGGCATTTCTGCCGTTAATTCGGGACGCGCGGGCCAGCCCCGCCTCAACAACGGCATTTCTGCCGTTAATTCGGGACGCACGGGCCAACCCTGCCCCAACAACGGCATTTCTGCCGTTATTTCGGGACACGCGGGCTAACCCCGCCTCAATAACGGCATTTCTGCCGTTAATTCGGGACGCGCTGCAGTAATCTTGAGAATAATCTCACACAGCGAGCGAGAAAGAGTAAGCGAATGAGTGTGGAAGTCAGCGTGGGGAAGGGAGCTGCCGGATGCTCAGCTTGCCCACTCCGCACCTGCACAAGGGGATAAGCCCAAAAAGCCCAAAAAGCCCAAAAAGCCCCCTACACGCGTACCTATAGACTGGACACTTAGAAAAAAAGGATGCGGGCTGTTGTTCGCTTGAAAGAAGGCATGGAACTATGAAGCCTTACTCCATTTCGCCCGCACAGATTGTTTGGAGAAGCGTACGATCCGTTCATTCCGGTAACTTATTTTGGGTCAGGTTCTAAATGATCCTCCGATTTCTCGCTGAAACACCCCCGTCCCTCATAAGGACGGCGTAGCCGTTTCTGCTTGAAAGATAAGAATGTATATGTTTTGGGTTCCCCGCAAAGTACCTGAGTCATCATCGAAGCCAAGGCCCCACTTTGTGGGGTTATTTTGTGATTCATTCCGGCCATATTTCCGGATTAATCATTCCGGGGACCACCGCGGGATGCGGGACCGCAAGAAATCCGCTGATCAGGATGAAATGCAGCTTGAATAAATAAGGATGTGGAAAGTATGGAGGATTGAAGGTATGCTTGTAACAGCTGCGGACATGGCGCAGGCGGCAATTGAACGCGGAGGGAGCAAGACGGAGACATGGAAAGACTGCAAAGTATTTTATTTGATTTGGACGGCACCTTAACCGACCCCAAGGAAGGCATTACCAAAAGTGTGGAGTATGCGCTGGGCAAATTCGATATTGCCGTGGAGCATCCGGACCTGCTTTTACCCTATATCGGACCGCCATTATATGATTCATTCGTCGACATACAAGGCTTCAACACAGAGAATGCACTCCAAGCCGTTGAATTCTACCGTGAACGGTACCGCACGCTGGGCATGTTCGAGAATGCGGTAATTCCCGGCATCCCTCAATTGCTTGAAGAGCTAAAGGACCGGGGCTTCGATCTGTACGTTGCCACCTCCAAGCCGACGGTGTTTGCGGAAGAGATTATCCGGCATTATGGCCTGGAGAAATACTTCAGGCATGTGGCAGGCAGCAACCTGGACGGCACCCGCTCCAAGAAGAAAGAGGTGATTCAGCATGTGCTGGCTGAGAATGGCATTGCTGCGGAGGAAGCGCTGATGATCGGGGACCGCGAGCATGATATTATCGGTGCCCAAGCCTGCGGCGTAGCCTCGATTGGCGTCTTGGTCGGCTATGGCTCCGAGACAGAGCTGCGAACCGCCGGGGCAGATTACATTGCCCGCAATGTGAAAGAGATAGGTGAGATTATCTCACGCATTGACGCCAATATTATTGACATAAAATAATTTCCAAAAACGACAGATGCTTCCTGAGCAGGAGCAAGGACCCGCTAAAAAGTCTATTTCTTTTGCGTGGTTGACATTTCTTAAACGGCATGAGTATTATGTAACCAGCAACACCATATCCAAGGCGATGACCAAAGACATGATATCCTTCGCGGACTGGCCAGAGAAAGAAGTGAACGGTGAGAGCTTCTTACAGAGACCGGCAGGATGTTACCCCTTTGCAGCCGTGGCACTGAACCCTCCTTGCTGCTTAAGGCGGCTGTAAATGCCACCGTCTTATCCCCGATAACGGATACCAATGAGGATCATGTGCATATTCTTCCGCCGAACAGCCGGAGGGCGGATATCACAGGTCAAATTAGGGTGGAACCACGAGCCAGAACGCACTCGTCCCTTTCCGGGAGAGCTGCGTTTTTTGCGTTCTGTACATGTATAAAATTGAACTTGAAATTCTGATGAAAGGGTAGAAGTAACGGAGGGGAAGTTTGGAACAGTAGGAGCATAGCGTCCGCCTTTATGATTGAATTTCTACCGTTATCAACGGTTTAAATGGAAAAATGCAGTCATAACAGCGGCCGGAAGTTCAAACATTCTCCGCAGTTACGCCGAGAACCCATAAATAGAATATTTAAAGTTTAGTTTATACAATAAATCTTAGAAGAACTGGAGGCCGAAATCATGGAGATCAATGTCGCACTGCCGGATGGAACAATCAGGAGGTATGCACGCAGCACCACGATTGCAGAAGTAGCGGGATCGATAGGCGCCAGTCTGAAGAAGCATGCCGAAGCTGGGAAAATCGACGGCAGGCTCGTTGACCTGCATCAACCGGTTGAGCACGACAGCTTTGTTGAAATCGTACTTGCGGACAGCAGGGACGGACTGTCCATTCTCAGGCACAGTTCTGCCCATATTATGGCTCAAGCCATTAGGCGCATATACGGCGCACAAAAGGTTAGGCTGGGTATCGGTCTGGCAATAGAGGACGGCTTCTACTACGATATCGATATAGACCAACCGATCTCAACTGAAGACTTCGCCGCCATTGAGCAGGAGATGCAGAAGATCATCCTGGAAAATCTGCCGGTTATCCGGCGGATGGTCAGCCGCAGGGAAGCGCTCGCACTTTTTGCCGCACGGGATGAACCGCTCAAGCTGGAATTGATTCATGGACTGCCGGAGGACGAAGCAATCAGCCTGTATGAGCAGGGAGAGTTCACTGAGCTGTGCCGGGGTCCGCATGTGGCTTCCACAGGCCAGATCAAAGCTTTTAAGCTGCTGAGTTCAGCAGGTGCCTACTGGCGTGGTGATTCCAACAATCCAATGCTGCAGCGGATTTACGGAACAGCTTTTCTCAGGAAGGCGGAGCTTGAAGAACATTTGCACATGCTGGAGGAAGCCAGGAAACGCGACCACCGCAAGCTCGGCAAGGACCTGGGGCTTTTCATGTTCTCCGAAGAAGCGCCTGGCATGCCGTTTTATCTGCCGAAGGGGATGCTCCTCCGCACAGAGCTGGAGAACTTTTCACGTGGCTTGCAGCGGGAGTGGGGGTATGACGAGGTCCGTACACCGCTGATGATGAACAACCGGATGTGGGAGCAATCGGGGCACTGGGATCACTATAAGGACAACATGTATTTCACTCAAGTAGACGACACCAAAAATGCGCTTAAACCGATGAATTGTCCGGGGCATATGCTGATTTTCAAAAACAGCCTGCGCTCCTACCGGGAGCTGCCGATGCGCATTGCAGAATTCGGCCAGGTTCACCGCCATGAGTTTTCAGGAGCGCTGAACGGGATGATGCGGGTGCGCAGCTTCTGCCAGGATGATGCCCATCTGTTCGTGCTTCCCGAGCAGATTGAAGAAGAAATCGGCAGCGTTATGCAGCTGATTGACTACATTTATAAAGTGTTCGGCTTCGAATACAAGGTGGAGCTGTCCACACGTCCCGATGATTACATGGGCTCGGAAGCACTGTGGGATCAGGCGGAAGCATCGCTGCAAAAAGTATTGGAGAAGCGCGGGGTCAGCTATCGGGTGAATGCGGGAGACGGGGCTTTTTACGGGCCGAAGATTGACTTTCATATTCAGGATGCGCTCAAGAGAAGCTGGCAGTGCGGAACGATTCAACTCGATTTCCAAATGCCTGAGAAGTTCGATCTGACGTATGTCGGCGAAGACGGCCAGAAGCACCGTCCGGTTGTGATCCACCGCGCCATTTATGGCTCGGTTGACCGGTTCATGGGGATTCTTACAGAGCATTTCAGCGGCGCATTTCCGCTATGGCTGGCTCCGGTGCAAGTGAAGCTGCTGCCTGTCTCTGAGCACTATGCCGATTATGCCTTTCAGGTGAAAAAGGAGCTGCAGGACGCCGGGATTCGTGTCGAGCTTGATCTGCGGAATGAAAAGCTGGGCTACAAAATCCGTGAGGCCCAACTGGAAAAGGTGCCTTACATGCTTGTACTCGGTGAACAGGAGAAAGGCTCCGCCACTGTAGCTGTGAGAAAACGCTCAGACGGTGATGCCGGAGTCATGGGGATCGCTGAGCTTGTCCGGCAAATCGTAAGTGAGGCGGCGGCAAGAAGTTAAGTGTTTCTTCATTAATTTTCCGGAAATATGTCGGCAAATAGGCCGACCGGAAGCAGTTCCGTTTTTACATAAACGGGGCTGTTCTTTTATATGAATGAGGCAGACAAGGCGGTGAGGGAAGGCGTGCTGCGCAAGCACCGGATTACTGCGGAGGGCTGCATTTCGGACAATGTGCTGTACAGCATCATTGAAGATGAGTGGCCTGCGGTAAAATAAAATCTGCATTATTTGCTTCATGTGAAGTACGCTGAACAACATTTCTATGTTTACGGTTCCGCCAATCTGCCCCTCATTCATAATGTAAATAGCCAGAATTCTGTATCATTGGTATAATAGAAACATATATTCCCGGTATAGAACGTGAAACTAACAGTCCTATGGTTCCATTCTTAAGTTCCCTATATGGGCCGGAAAACCGAAGCGATTGCACTTTGTACAGTAGAATCTCGTGAGAAATGCAGATTTGACCCATACTCCCGGAATCTGTTGCATGAAATACAGCAGAATGCGATTCATCGCCAAGCGCGGGGCGTTCTATTGCACAAAGTACAGCCACGCGGCTGGTTCTTATTGATTTCGGACATAAATGCCACAGAGTTCAAGCTCAATCTATATAGCCCATATTCCACCCTTCATGGGGCAGATATGGGTTTATGTTATTTTGGTGAGGTGATCGATTGAAACAGACGGCGCAGGTATGGGAATACATAGAGCGGATTTATAATTTTATGAAGACAGGTTGGCGTGAAGCATGAACTGGAGTGATTTTGGAGAACGGAATAAACGGCTTAACCCCCTATGGAGCCTCGGTGCCGGCATGAATCTTGGCGAGCTGCAGCCCTATAAGGAAATGCTTGCGCTCAGCGTGCTGCTGCAGGTCTATTATCTGGAGCTGGAATCCAGTGAGCAAAGGACCAGGGAGGATATTGCTGATCTGGCTTGGAGTTCGCTGGAACGCTTCCATATTGCCGGACTGGGCACGCCCGAGTCGGTGGAGCGGCTGGTGGACGGATTGCTGTGGAGCGGGAGCGGCGGGGATTTTGAAGCTTTTTATTATGATGATGCTACCCGGCAAATGACGGTGCAGAAATACAAGTATTTCTCCGTGGACGAGGATGCTACCCGCAGCAGCTGGGAAGAGACCGGCAAGACGGTCTACCGGCTGTCCGAATATGCGATGGAGCTCATCTTCATGAGCCATGAGATTATTGAAGAGTTCCAGATCAGCATCAAGCTGCTGGAGATCCAGATGCATATCAAGCACGGGCGGGTGACCCGTGCCATGCAGGATGTGAATGAACTGGTCACGCGGGTGCGGAAGATGACGCAGCAGCAGCAGGAATACCGCAATGCGCTGCGCCGAAATCCGAAGCATATGTTCAGCGGATACGGCGTGCTGCGGCATCAGCGGCTGGAGGAAATTCATCTGCAGTTTGATGAGGAGCGCAAGCATTTCGATAATATCCACCGTTCGCTCGCCCGTCTGGCCAATGACGAGAAGGATGTCATCGACTTCAATGAGCTGCGCCAGCTCTCCGAACGGGTGGAGCTGTCCAGAAGGGTGCATGATGAGCTTGCCGGGGTGGTGCTGAGCATCTTTGAGGCGGAGACGAATCTCAGGCTGAATTTCCCCGAGCTGTTCTGGGGAGCCGCGGGCTTTAATTTCCGCACGAATGTCTGGGAGGAATGGATCAAGCCGGAGGGGCTGCCGGATGCGGACAGCCTTGAGCTGCTGATCAGCGGCTTGTTCACTCCGAATCAGGATTTTATCTATCCGCTGGCCTGGGCGTGGGAGGAGCAGGAGGTCGGATTTCTGCCTGAAGAGTTTTTGGATGGGCCGGATGAGGCTGGAGAAGAAGAGAAGCCCCCGTATACGCCGAAGTCAATTCCCTGGCCGCAGGTCACCGGGCTGTGGCTTCCGGTATTTCTCGGACTGGCGGACACAGGAAGCTTTACCTTTTCTGCAGAAGCCTTCACGGAGGAAGAACAGCGCAATTGGTCGGCTGCTCCGGATGCAATTGATCTGTGGGCGCAGTTCTTCCACACGGAGATAAGCGTTCAGGCCGAAGACACGGACAGCCAGGGCGGAGCGGCGGATGAATGCCAGAAATTAATCCAGCTGCTGCTGGCGGCAAGGCCGGAGCTGGAGGTGCTGCGCGGTAAGGTGCTGCGTACAATGATCCGGAGCGGACATAGCCACCCCGTCTCCTGGCCCGGCCTGGAAATGAGTCCTTATACCATTACTATAGTTGAGAGGTGAGAGATTACAGCATGAGTTATTCACTTGAACAATTACAACAGGCCTCACGGCTGTTTTTTGACCTGCTTCGCCGGAAGGTGATTTCGCTGGATGATCCCGCTGCCGCCGAATGCATTCAGGACAACGGCGCTTATGATGCCTTGCAGTACATGGCCAAAGAAGGAGGCTGCCGGATCATGAATTCCGGACACCGCCTGCATCTGCTGGTCAATCCGCTCGGCTCGGGCTTTGCCAGCAATTTCACGCAACTCAGGAACAAATATTCACGGATTGAGCGCAAAACCCATTTACATATCATCAACATCATTATTCTGGTCTTCCTCGCCGAGATGGACCAGGATGAGCACCACTTCAAGCCGGGACAGGACAGCATGTCCTATATTCAAATCTCGGATCAGGTATCCGCGCTGTTTCAGGCATGGATTGAAATGGACGACGAGGGCGGCTTCAGCAAGCAGTGGCGCCTTGATATCCAGGCGATGCACAAGGTCTGGTCCAGCCTCTACATGCAGACCAAAAGCCAGGAGGAAGGCGATTCCCTGACCCGCGGCGCCGGTTCCCGGATCGGGCTGATTCATGAGGGCATGAAGCTGCTGGAGGAAGAGCATCTTGTATTCATCTCGGAGAACGAGAAGCGGATCTTCCCGCGGGAGGAACTATATGAAAGGATGCGTTATCTGTACCACGATGTTGACCGTTATAAGGAACTCAAGGCACTCACCCTGCGCACCTTGACGGAGAAGGAGGGGGAAGCCCATGCCGCGCATTGAACGGATTCGGATTGCCGGACTTAAATATGAGAAGATGCTCAAAAAGTATGACGATATGATTCTGGACCTCAGCAATGAGGAAGGGCCGGCCAACACGCTGATTACCCTGATGAACGGGGGCGGCAAGGGGGTGCTGCTGCAATCGATCTTTCAACTGCTGATTCCAAAGGCGGCATGGGGCAAGGACAATGAGAACCAGGTCGAGGCTTTCTTCCATAACCACAAAAAACAGCTGAAGCCCTACACCTTTCACGTAGCGATTGAGTGGCGGCTGGATCACAGTGAACGCACGGAGTATATGACTACCGGCATCGCGATGACGGCGCACAGCTCGGTGGATCAGCTGGAAATCAAAGTGGACTACCTGCTCTATGCGCTGCTGGATTATGAGGAGCATGCCGAGCTTACGCTTTCCACAATGCCGCTGTATGATGCCGGTGCCGGAGGCCCGGTGAGCTTCGAGAGCATTCAGCAGTTTGTCCGCGACCGCCGGGGCGAAATTGCTTCCTTCGGAAGCCACAGCTCGGATCTGAAAAAATATTATAATTTCCTGGCGGAACGGGACATCCATATCGGCGAATGGCGCAACATGCGGCGGATTAACGGTGAAGAGGGAGGGATTAAGGGCTACTTCCAGAAAAACGATGCCTTCACGAACCAGAATCTGTTCGAAAGACTCATTATCCCCGAAATCGGCACCAGTCTGAACGAAGGCTTGTCCGAACAGGAAGGCTCCCTGCAGAAAATGTTCACCGATGCGGCGGTTGTTGCCCAGAGACTGCCGATGCTGGAGCAGCGCGAGAAAGCTTTTGCCGAATTTACTGCACTTGCCGCACCGCTGCATGAACTTGTGAGGCAGGGAGTGGAAGCGGACCGGAGCCACCGCGACACGGAGCTGCTGGGACGGCAAATGTACACCGTTATCCATGACGAGCTGAGAACAGCCGAAGAGCAGCGGCGCCAAAAAGCAGATGAGCTGGTTCAGCTTCACCGGGAAGCCCGCCAGCTGAGTTTTGAAGGGGATAATCTGAGTTATCTGCGCAGCAAGGAGGAAGCGGACCGGAAGCGGGAGGATTTCAAAAAGCTAGGCGATAACCAGACCCGGGCCCGGCAGCGGCTGGAGGAATCCAGAGCGAAGGAAAAGACACTTGAAGTGGCCCATTACCTGGCCAGGCGGAAGGTCCAGCTCCATCAGATGGAGCAGTGGCAAAAGGAAATCGAAGCGATCGAAGGCTCTCTGGAAATGAAGGAGCGCCAGGAGGTGGTGCAGGCCGCGAAGGAAGAGCTGCGCAGCCAGTGGGAGCAGGTACTCAGGCTGTGGCAGGGCCGGATTTCCGGCTTCAGCCGCCGCCAGCAAGGCTTGACCGCCGAGGAAGCCGGGCTGCGCAAGGAACGGGAAAGCTCTCTGCTGGAGCTTGGCGGTCTTGAGAGCCGGATTAACGAGCTGACCCTCTCCATCCGCCAATACACGGAAGCGCTTGGGGTCTTTGCTTCCCGCCATGGACAGGAAGCCGCCCATTCTCCGGCTGCGTCGCTTCAGCGGGCAATCGCCTACGCCAGAAGCTTCGCCGAGAATGGCGCCTTGCTGAATGATCGGCGGAGAGCGGCTGAAGAAGAGCGGTTCAGCCTGCATAAGAAGCATACCCGGCTTACCGAGAAGCTGCTTGCACATGAACAGCAGGAGGCCGGGCTTCAGGAGCAGCTGGATGTGCAGCTGGGCCGGGAATCACAGCTCTGGTCGCAGCTTGTAGTGCTGCTGGAGCTGTATGAGGAGCATAACCGGCTGGGAGCTGCAGGCTTGTTCGAAGCAAGGGCAGTTGTTCAGGAGCGGTTCATCCGCAGGCTGGATGAGGCTGAGGTGGAGACCAAACGGCTCAGAAGGGATTATTACCATCAACTGCTGGATGTTGAGCTTCAGCATGAAGCCTACTGGCTCCCGAACAGTGATCTGCTGACGGTGAAGGACAGGCTGGGTGCGCTGAAGATCAGCTCTATGCTCGGCAGCGCCTTCCTGAACGATCAGCCTTACCTGATTCGCGAGGAGGAGCTGGAGCGGCATCCTTTGCTGCCTTACGGACTCATCATTACCGAACGGGAGGCTGCCAGGCTGCAGCCCGGAATGCTGGACGGCCTGCTGCTGAAATCAGCGGTGCCGCTCTTTATCCGCGAACAGATGGCACAGTCTGCGCTCCAGCCCTTCCTGCTGCTGGACGGGCAAGGTCCGCAAATGGTTCTGCAGCCGGACCGTTTTGTGGAGTGGAGGCAGGGGATTTCGTCCAGACTGAAGGACCGGGAAGGCGAATTGCAGGCTGCCGAAGGCTATTTGTCCAAGCTGAAATCCGCCAGGCAGGAATATGAACGGTTATTCCAGAGCGAGCATTCGGCCAGTCTGAAGGCCAGGCTGAAAGCCCTCGGAGAATTGCGTAATGAAGTGCGCAAGGGCCTCACTGAACTGGGCGCGGAAATCGGCGGAAACGAAGCTGGGATTACAGAAATCGTGAAAGAAGCTGCCGAATGCGAAGCCGGTAAAGCCGAGCAGGAGGCGAGAGCTGCTGCGCTGCGTGAATGGAATGAACAGACCCGGAAGCAGGAGCAGGATTATAAGGATAAACAGAAGGCGGTAGACCGCAAAAGCGGGCTGGGCAAGGAGATTTCAGGCAAGGAGCAGCAGCTGGCACAGCTAAAGGCCGATATGGACAGCACAGCCCTGGAGCGGGAAAAATGGATTGGAGATACCAAGTATTCGTTGTTCCCGAGGCTGCAAGCCTGGTTCCCGGAGCTTGTTTTTCCTGACGGGCTTCAGGCTTCTTCTGACGGCAATGAAGAACTGCCTGCGGAATCCACGCTTGATGCTGCGGTTCAGGACAAGCTGCTGCAGACCCTAAGCACACTGGAAAGCCTTCAGCAATCCCTGAGCCGCAATGAGCTGGAGGTCCGTACGCGGGCCGCACAGATCAAATCGGCAGCCGGACAACTCGCTGAGCTTGAAGCTGCGCTCCAGCAGCTTGACAGTAACTGGCGCAATGTGCAGGAACCCGGCGACACCCCGGACTCGGTCATGTCGGCCAGAACAAGGCAAAAGAGCGGAACAGCATTACTGGATGAGGACTACCAGGATGTACGTGATTCTTTCATCCGCTGCCAGACCGAGCTGGACAATCTGCAGAAGCAGCTGGCCAAAGCGGAGAAGTCGATTAAGGAGAAGCACGAGCGGGCGGTGGAGCTCTGGCATGATTCGCCGGACCGGAAAGAGGAAGCGATCCGGGCACGGGCACGGGACAATGAATATGCATTGGACACCTGCAAGCAGAGAGTAGCTTCCCTGGATCAGCGGCTTCAGACGCTCGCCAGCCAGAGCAGGATTATGGAGACTCATGTGGAAGGCCGCCTGCAGCTGCGGGATGTGCCTGGAGAGGTGCAGCTGCGTACAAGAGAGGACTGCGAACGTTCGGTCGCTGAATGGCTGGTGCGAAGCAGGGAGAGCCGCAGCGAACGGAGCGAAATTTCGCGGAGAATCAAGGAAGAAAAGAACGCGCTCAGCGGCAGGCTTGCCAAGAGCGGCTGGAACGCCGAGCTGGAGACCAAGATTCAGGAACGGCTCAATACCGTTCACTGGGAGGATTTTGCGATTGCGCTCCAGGTGCTCGATTCTATGCTCCAGAGCTCCCGGGATCAGATTGAGAGCATCCGCAGCGATAAAGAAGGCATGGAGCTGTCCCGCAAAATGTGGGTGGGCCGCGCGGCCAAGCGGGTCGTCCAAATCGTGGACATCCTGAAGCGCATGGAGCGGCGGATGATCATCCACAATGAGAACGGCCATGCGTTCCCGCTCGTACGTTTGAATTATAAGAATATTACCGTACCGAAGACAACCGAAGATATCGAACCTTTGGTCAGCGGCTACTTCAACCGCTGCATCGGCAGCCTGCTGGAGAAATTTCCGAAGATCGAGCAGGCTCCGGCAGCCGCGGTGAAGGAGCTGATCAGCGACGGCAAGCTTGTCTGCGCCGCCATGCAGAACCGCTTCCCGGTCTTGCAGGTCTACAAGCCGGTGACAGAGAATTATTTCCTGTATGCTGCTCCCGAGGAGCACCACTACTCCGATTGGGAGGTCATCAACCGCGGCGCACTGGATGAAGCGGTGGGCAGCGGCGGGCAGCGCCAGTCGGTTCAGCTGCTGGTGGCGATGATGATCATGACCCATAAACGGGTCAACCGGGAGAATAAGGGCTGGACAGTCTTTTTGTACGACAATCCGTTTGGTGAAATGGTCTCCAACAACGTGCTTGATCCGGTATTCGAAATCTCCAGGGCACTGCGCTTCCAGTGGCTGATCGTTACGCCGCCGGAGCTTGTCAAGAACGATGTAAGTGTACGGTTCGGCGTGTACTGGCAGCTTTATTTCGGCGGAGAAAAGGGAGATCAGCTGGAATCCACCCTCGTTAAGGGCGGGCGCAAGCTGATTCCGGCTTCATTGTTCTGATTTTCAAATCACAGGATTGGAAGAAGGGACGGGATAACCTATGAAGAATCTGCAATCGGCAACAGCCTTGTATAATGGCATAAAGATGCAGGACAATGGAACTATATCCCATTCCGTGCGTAACCGATATAGAAGATAGGATCTATGACAAGCCGGGGGGTTGCGTATGAAACATACAACGTTTAGAACCGCACTTATTGCCATGCTGCTCAGTGTATGGCTGCTGCCGTCGTTCAGCTCCGCCCAGACAGCCGTTCCAGATCACACCGCTTCGTTTTACGTGAACGATTTTGCCAATGTGATTGATGCCAAAACCGAGAATTATATGGTCAACTACGGTGTGCGCCTGCATCAGAAGGACGGGGCGCAGGTCGTGCTCGTTACTGTTGATTCCACGAACGGCATTTCCATGGAGGAATACGCCACTTCTCTGTTCAACTCCTGGGGAGTCGGGTCGGCGGACAAAAATAACGGAGTGCTGGTGCTGTTGTCCATCAAAGACGACGATTATTGGGCCGTTCCCGGCAAAGGGCTGGAATCTGCGCTGAACGGCAATAAGCTGTCGCAGATTCTCTCTGAATCACTGGAGCCGGATTTCGCCAGAAAGGATTACAGCGCCGGCGCACGTAAGACCTATGGTGCGTTGGTCCAAAGTCTTGGCGGGATTTACTCTGAAACGATAGGCTCCAGAATTTACGTCGGCGATAACGCCGGGGTGTTCAAACAGGTCACCAAGGATTATCTTAACCAATCCGGCAACCGGTATCAGCCTACAGCCAACAGCGGTGTTTATGTCGTAACCGTTAAGAATTCGGGAGACAAGAGCCTGGAGGATTACACCTATGCCAAGTTCGCATCGATGGGGGCCGGACCGAATGATGTCCTGCTGGTGCTGGATACCGGCGGTGACAACTATCATGTGCTGCAGGGAAAGGGCATAGACGGCATACTGACCAATGACGCAGTCAAAGATATTCTGAATAGAGAGCTTGAACCGTTATTTGCCCAAAAGGATTATGCCGCCGGCGCAACCGCTGCGGCCAATGCTTTTTACAGCTTTTTTCTGGCCCGGGCGGATCATGTCCAGGAGGCGGCGGCCAATTCCGGCACACCCGCGGTGGCCGCCGGTCAACCCGTAAAAGGCTCTGCAAGCCCCGTTACGGTCAAGGAAGTAACGCCCGTTTCCATGTCCAAGGGCTTGACCATCCTGACAATCTTTCTGTTCATCATTCTCCTTATCAGCTGGGCTGCGTCTCGGCGCAACCGGCATATTGCGCTCTATGGAATGCCGGTTAATCCATACAGCGCGCGCAATATCCGGCGTTACGGCACCTGGTACGGCCAACCCGGCTACGGCTCAGGGAGCCGCTGGTATAACCGCCGGCACCGCCAGCGCAGATCCCCGGCGCCGCAACGTCATTCCGGCAGCAGCTTCTGGGGCGGCGGCTCCGGCGGCGGCTCGACAAATCACGGCGGGGGCGGCTCTTCCGGCGGAGGCGGAGCCGGACGCAGTTCTTCACACCGTGAGACGAATCACGGCGGCGGATCAAGCAGCGGAGGCGGAGCCGGAACACATTCCTCCGGCTCCTCCGGAGGTTCCAACCATGGCGGCGGAGGCAATGCAGGCGGCGGAGGCGGCGTGGGACGGCATCGCTAGCATGTAACCATCCTAAGTGGGAAAAAGCACCACTAATTGAACCCGATTGGCATAAGGAAAACTCTTAGTGGGAAAAAGCACCACTAATTCTGCCAAAAGCAGCCGCATGTGGTAAATTGGCTGGAATTAAGTGTACAAAATCCCACTAAAGTCTTTTGTAGCTACAATTCGAGTGAATTAGTTTTACTTTTTCCACTTAGCTTCCTTTCCCTATTCATCTAAATAAGGTTAGCATTATTAGGTGAATTGTTTCTCCGTCACTATCATTGGAGCTGCCAGTTGGCAGCTCTTACTCATTTATAGCGGGAAATATACTGTAAGCTTCATGCGCACATGTTCAATAGGGCGATGAAAGGAAATACAACAAATAGGTTCAGGAGCGCTTGGAAGTAAAGGGAACCCTTAGCAATAGATTTGTAGAGTTGGAAAACTCCGGGAGGTCCGTTCAGCTGTTCACAAGCGCTTTGGCAATCTGCACACCCGCTTCATTTGGTATAGGCCTTAGCAACAATTAAACAAACTGAAACCTTTACTCTCGCATTATCGTCTATGATGGGGGATATGAGCCAATACATACTTCCATTATCAGGAAATCCCAGGGAGGAAATCAAGAAGTGAACTCTTCATCGTTACCGCAGCGCTCTACAGTCCGCAAGAAGAAGAAGCCTGTCCGCAAACGCAAGAAAAAAAGCTTTTTCCGCACACTCTCCAGAGTCTTTCTATTCTGTATATTCCTGCTGCTGGCCGCCGGGGGCTGGCTGTATTTTGCACCCTCTGCCCAGAACACCCGTTATTTGATTGCGGATACGCTAATTACGACACAACACCGCTATATGGCGAAATATATTATTGGCGAAGATGAACTGGAGGACCGCGTCACAGAATACAATCAGCGGTTTCAGCATATGGGCGACGAGAAGGACACCCATGTGATTGAAGAACCCGCCGCAGAGGAACAAGTGAAGCCGCTGGTTGAGATTGAGAAGGTGGCCGGCAGCGGTTACAGCGGCTATGTTATGACTGTCAATGACCCGACCAAAGTCCGCTTGGGTGTTCCGGACAAGATAGGCTCGGGTGAAAAAGTGACCAGCATGGTCGCCCGCACGGGAGCCGTTGCCGGTGTGAACGGCGGCGGGTTCGCCGACCCGAACTGGAAGGGCAACGGCTTCAAGCCGATTGGCCTGGTCATCTCACAGGGCAAGCTTTTCTATAATGGTCTCGGCGGCAAGAATTCCACACAAATCGTTGGATTGGACAAGCAAGGGAAAATGATCGCCGGGAACTACACGCTGGAGGAGCTAAGCAAGCTGGGCGTACAGGAGGCCGTGACTTTTCAGCCGCGGATCATTGTTAACGGCAAAGGCCTGATCAACAACGCGGCAGAAGGCTGGGGGATTGCACCGAGAACGGCGATGGGCCAGCGTGCGGACGGCGCACTTCTGTTCGTAGTGATTGACGGCAGACAGCCGGGATACAGCATTGGTGCGAACCTCTATGATGTGCAGCAGATTATGCTCAAGCATGGGGCCGTAATCGCGGCCAACCTCGACGGCGGTTCTTCTACAGTTCTGGTGAAGGACAATGAAATCCTTAACAAACCCTCGTCGCAATATGGCGAGCGCTACCTGCCCACTGCATTCCTGGTGTTCGAGCATCCTGAAGAGGCTGACATCAAGAACATCTGGGAAGGTCTTGACCCGTCCAAGATCGATGCAGGTAAAAAGCGCAGCCAATAGAACGGATTGCGGGACAGCCATTCATTCAGCATGGATGGAACAAAGAATCTGTGCTACGATAATCAAAAATAAAGGTGCCGTCCTTTTTTAGGCGGTATCTCTTTTAACAGCTAGTGAGTGAGGGATCGGCAACAGCAGTCCTTGCCCAAAGGAGGAACAGGTTTGACTTTGCAGCAGCTCCGCTATGCGATCGAGATTGCCAACAGCGGCTCGATGAATGAAGCGGCCAAGAGGCTTTTTGTATCCCAGCCAAGCCTCTCCAATGCCATCAAGGAGCTGGAGAGCGAGCTGGGCATTACGATCTTTGAACGGAATAACCGGGGCATCAGCATTTCAGCCGAAGGCGTGGAATTTCTGGGTTATGCCCGGCAGATTATTGAACAGACTGAATTTATGGAGAACCGCTATACCGGCAAAAAGCGCAGCCCGCTCTATTTTTCCGTGTCCACCCAGCATTATGCTTTTGTTGTGGATGCTTTTGTGAAGCTGCTGAAAGAGAACAAGGTGGCGGAATACAACTTCAGTCTGAGAGAGACGCAAACCTATGAGATTATCGAGGATGTGCGCACGCTCCGCAGTGATCTGGGGATTCTCTATATCAATGAGGGCAATTATAAAGTGATGAACAAGCTGTTCAGTGACGGGAATTTGAAATTCACCCCGCTGTTCAACACCAATCCTCATGTGTATGTGAGGGCTGGACATATTCTTGCCGGCAACGAAATGATTACGCATGAGGATATCCTGCCGTTTCCGTACATTACCTTTGAGCAGGGCGACAACAACTCTCTGCATTTTTCCGAGGAGATGCTCAGCTTCACGCAGATTGAGAAAAATATTCAGGTGACCGACCGGGCAACGCTGACCCAGCTCTTGCTGGGCAGTGATTCCTACACTGTAGGTACAGGAATAATGGATGCAGAGCTGAATGGCGACGGACTGGTGACAATACCTTTTGACAGTCCTGAAGTGTTCACTGTGGGCTGGATTGCCCATAAGGACCGCAAGCCGGGCGAGATGATGTCCACCTATATCGATATTCTCAACGACCTGGTCTCCAGAAATTATTTCGACCTTAAATCTTTTTTACTCTAACAGCAGGAGGGACGTATGATCAGTCCAGTTATCGGCTCCACACGAAATACTCCGCCCTTTCGCTACGATATCGTCGGCAGCTTCCTCCGCCCGGAGGAGCTCAAAGCCGCACGCAGTCTTCACCTACAAGGTGAAATTACGGACGGGCAGCTTCATGAAATCGAGAATACGGAGATACTCAAGCTGCTGGAACAGGAGAAGGCGCTAGGCCTGAAGGCTGTGACCGACGGAGAATTCCGCAGGTCCTGGTGGCATCTTGATTTCTTTTTTGGGATTGCAGGAACGCAGAAGATCAGTCTGGATCAGGGCAGAGGAGCCAAGGAGGGCGTGCAGCGGGCAGAAAGCTTCCGGATTGCCGGCAAAATCGCCTTCGGGAATCATCCTATGGTCAGCCAATTTATTGAGCTGCAAAGGATGGCTGGAGATACCCTGGCCAAGATGACCATTCCATCTCCGGCATTGTTTCACTTCGTGCAGGATTATAACGGAAATGAGATTTATCCTGACCGGGAAACGCTGTACCGTGACATTATCAGCGTCTACCGGGATGCAATTCAGGCATTCTACGAAGCGGGCTGCCGTTATCTGCAGCTGGATGATACGACCTGGGGAACCCTCTGCAGCGGCAGACACCGGGCGCATCTGCGCAGCCGGGGCATTGATCCCGATCAGCTCGCCAAGGATTATGTGCGGCTGATCAATGAAAGCATCGCCGGACGGCCAGCGGATATGACCATTGCGCTGCATGTCTGCCGGGGCAATTTCCGGTCCGCCTGGTTTGCCGCCGGGGGCTATGAGCCTGTTGCGGAAGTATTGTTCGGCCAAGCGGAAGTCGACGCTTTTTTCCTTGAATATGACAATGAACGCTCCGGCGACTTCGCGCCTCTTCGCTTCATCCGGGGTCAGCAGGTGGTGCTGGGTTTGGTAACTACCAAGCACGGCGGACTTGAGAGCAAGGAGCAGATTATCGCGCGCATTGAGGAAGCCGCCCGGATTGTCCCTATCGACCAGCTGTGCCTCAGCGCCCAATGCGGCTTCGCCTCCACCGAGGAAGGCAATATTCTGACCGAGGAAGAGCAGTGGGACAAGCTGCGGCTGATTATTGAGACGGCGAATGAGGTTTGGGTGTAAGGGATGAAGGATGATATGGCTAATCCATAAAAGTATGAACGAAAAGAAGGCAGGAAAACTTTCCTGGCCTTTTTTCGTTTGTTCTCGAAAGATAAGAACTTATATGTTGCCAGCTATAAATCATGGTAGATGAAATAGCGGGAAAAAGATGACTTAATCCAGGCTGATTTCCTGAAAAGGGAAACATTGACCGGATTGGGTATCCGTTTTCCCCAAAGGAATACTATCGAGTGCTGCCCAAAATACAACGCCAAAATACAACGCCAAAGCACAACCCTAAAGATATACCAGTAGTAAGAGAGTTCTTATTCATAGTCAACACCTCACTTTTTTATATATTATGAATTTAAACTTTATCAGTTTCAAGCAGTCGGGCGTAAACCCGGGAAGCGGCATAACACACCGGATTTTTGTTTTATATCACATCAAATGTTATTTGAAGAATACATATGAACACTAACATTTTGTGAAAAAATTATGAAATAATATCTTCTTGGCTGAACTAGGGATATACTGGACAATAACGGTCATTTGCAGCATAACGGTTATCCGGAGCGCGTTATGACTTGTTCATTACGGGAGGTGGAACGATGGGGGTTCTTTCAAGTATCCTTCAGTCATATGATGACATTGAGGAAGAACTTAAATTTTTTATTTTTGATAACTCATCCATAGTGTTTGCTGAGTTCACCTCGGATCTCCTGCAGGATGGGACCATGAAATGGGCCAAACTGAAACCGATTGAGGTCTATTTGCAGGCGCATGTGCTGTCGGATTATGTTCGCTTAACCTCATGGTGCTCGTTGATTCTTAAGAATGTAAACAGCCGCAATGTTGGGAAGTTCGAGCAAAGCATCGGCAATGTTCTGAGCTATATAGAGCAGGATACGATCCTGATGTTCACTACTTTGAAGGATATATTTGCTGATATCAAAAGTGAACTGGATCTTCAGCGCCATATTATTGCCCAGCCTTACCGGGATACGCTCCTTAATAAACAGATTGGATAACAGAGGCAGTACCACAGCGAGGATTACAGCTCTCGTCCCCAAGACGACAATCTTGCGGATGAGGGCTTTATTGCTTTTTGGCAGGTGATTTTTCATGCATGGTCAGAAAAATAGCAAAATGTGCAAATCCCGATAAGCGTGGACAGAATGCTGGCTTTGCTGGATTTTTAGCAGGCGATGGGACTGCCCTTTACGGGATATATCGAACAGAGGTATAATATATGGGACTGTTTATAATTAATGTTGGAAAGTGAGCGGGAACAATATGGGTCGTAAGTGGAATAATATTAAAGAAAAGAAGGCGTCCAAGGATGCCAATACAAGTAAGGTATACGCCAAGTTCGGTGTGGAAATTTATGTAGCCGCGAAGAAAGGTGAGCCGGACCCGGAATCGAACCGTGCGCTGAAGGTCGTGCTGGAGCGTGCCAAAACGTACAATGTGCCCAAGGCCATTATCGACCGGGCCCTGGACAAAGCCAAAGGCAGCGGCGACGAAAACTACGTAGAGCTGCGCTACGAAGGATTTGGCCCAAGCGGCTCGATGATCATCATCGATGCGCTGACCAACAACGTCAACCGTACAGCGCCTCTGGTCCGCTCGGCGTTCAGTAAAAACGGCGGCAACATGGGTGTCAGCGGTTCTGTAACCTATATGTTCGAGCCAACGGCTGTTATCGGTCTGGAAGGCAAAACGTCCGACGAAGTCATGGAGCTGCTGATTGAAGCGGATCTGGATGTGCGCGATGTGCTGGAAGAGGACGAGGCTGTAATTGTCTATGCCGAGCCTGACCAGTTCCATGCTGTGCAGGAGGTATTCCGGGGCGCCGGAATTACGGACTTCACTGTGGCTGAGCTGACCATGCTTCCGCAGAACTACGTGGCTCTTCCGGAGGATGCCGAAGCACAGTTCGAGAAGCTGATTGACGCTTTGGAGGAGCTGGACGATGTGCAGCAGGTCTACCATAACGTGGATTCGGAAGAATAGAACCGCCGTTAACCAAAGCCGGACAGGCTGAGCATATCTGCCTGTCCGGCTTTTTGCGCGTGAATGGAGTTAACCCTGGTCCGCTGCGGCGTATAATCACCTCTATACTTTGCCACAATAAACTGAAGTGACTATCAATTCTGTAATCTTTAAAAAACACAATAAAGAAAATTAATTTATCCTGAATTGAATCAGCTTATATGAGTGGAACCGGAGAACCTGAACAAGCGGATGGAACGCAAGGAGGAGATTCATAGGGGACTGAAGCGAAGTGTAAAAAGTAACACTAATGGGCTGGAATTCTGGCTCTAACGGGCTTTAGTGGGATTTTGTACACTTCATGGAGGCCCGCTCCCGCCATACGGCTGATTTCAGCCGGATTAGTTGTACTTTTTCCCACTAGGGATGATCCAGGATCGGAATGAGCTACCTTAGTTATCCTTTTTACCACTAAAATGGCTGTCATGGATGTACAATGCTTCAATTAGAGGGTGGATCAACTACTACGGACACTTCTACAAATCGCAGCTATACTCCGTTTTACGTCATAGACGGCAGAGTTTCCGGTAAAGGGCATAGTACTCTTTTACACTACGATGTGTTATATTCTATGAAAAATAGCAGGAACGTATGTGCTTATTTCATGAAAAGAGAGCAGGGGTTATCGTGGCGGAGTTCCGGGTATTAAGCGTGGTCCATACCGTTTTAATTAAAGATCAAGAAATAGTTCTGCTCAGGCGCTGCAACACCGGACATGATGACGGCTGCTACGGCCTTCCGGCAGGACGGCTGGATGGCGGGGAACAATTGCATGAAGCAGCTGCCCGTGAGGTATATGAGGAATGCGGAATTACTGTTCAGCACCAGGATTTGAAGAGGCTGGGGGTTATGCATATTAAGACGAATGACGGCGGACGGATTGATTTTTTCTTCACCGCTGAGCGCTGGTCGGGTGAGCTTCTAAATGCCGAGCCAGATAAATGCGATGATATTGGCTGGTTTTCTTTGGACAAGCTGCCTGAGAAATTGATTCCTTTTGTGAAGCAGGCAGTGGGAAAGCTAAGGGATGATTTTTGGTTCTCCAGCCATGGGTGGTAAGCGGTGTTCCTATACCCTAACATAAAGCTTAACAGGGTTGTGTAATTTATCTTATTGACAAAAGTGCAGCGAATTCCTATTATCTTATTAATCCTATGAAAATACTCGAAATTAGTTGACCGGCCAGCCGGAGGCTCTGTACATAAAGTGAATCTGCCCTTATGCGGATTTGCTTTATTGCCCAGGGCCTTCTTTTTTTGAAAACATAGGAACCCGTGTAGAGCGGAAATCAGCTTTGTTTACCAATCGTTGTGATTAATATCACAAAATCTAATAGGAAGAAGGTTGCGCATGACCAATCATTTGTTTACTTCCGAATCCGTTACCGAAGGCCATCCCGACAAAATCTGTGATCAAATTTCCGATGCGATCCTTGATGCGATACTGGAGCAGGACCCGGAGGGAAGAGTGGCTTGTGAAGTTGCAGTTACCACCGGACTAGTCCTGATTGCCGGCGAGATTTCAACGGCTGCGAGTGTGAACATACCCCTCATCGCCAGAAAGACAATTCTGGACATTGGTTACAACCATTCCTCACTTGGCTTCGACGGCAGCACCTGCGCGATTCTCAGCTCGCTGGATGAACAGTCGCCGGATATTGCCCAGGGTGTGGACCGCGCTTTCGAATCCAGAACAGGAACCGGGGCGGAAGAGGACAGTGACGATCTTGGCGCAGGTGATCAAGGGCTTGTGTTTGGGTATGCCACGGATGAAACGGCGGAGCTGTTCCCGCTGCCGATCTCATTGGCACATCGGCTCTCCAGGAAACTGGCGGAGGTGCGGAAGAACGGCAAACTCCCTTACCTGAGACCGGACGGCAAAACCCAGGTTACCGTGGAATACGATGGGGAGCAGGCGGTCCGGGTGGATACCATCGTTGTCTCCACGCAGCATGACCCGGATGTGGAGCTGGATCAGATATGGAAGGACATCGTTCAGCATGTGATTGAACCGACCGTACCTGAAGGGCTGCTGGACACAGAGACCAAATACTATATTAATCCTACCGGACGGTTTGTAGTTGGCGGGCCGCATGGTGACGCCGGTCTGACCGGACGGAAAATCATTGTGGATACTTATGGCGGTTATTCACGTCATGGCGGCGGAGCCTTTAGCGGCAAGGACCCGACCAAGGTAGACCGGAGCGCGGCATATGCAGCGCGGTATGCAGCCAAAAATATTGTCGCCGCCGGACTGGCGCGCAGAGCGGAAATCCAGATTGCCTATGCCATCGGGGTTGCGAGTCCGGTATCGATATCCGTCAACACCTTTGGAACGGGCAGCTTATCCGACCGTCAGATCGCTGGGCTTGTGACCAACACCTTTGATCTGAGGCCTTCAGCAATCATAAGGCAGCTGGATCTCAAACGGCCTATTTACAGCCAGACTGCGGCGTATGGTCATTTTGGCAGAAGCGATATTGATCTTCCCTGGGAAAAGACAGACAAGATTGAGGAACTGAAAGCAGCGGCCGGGCTATTGCGGAACCCTGCGGAAGCTGCACAGGCTGCACATCATACACTTAGCTGATTTGTGATATCGTACCGGACTTGAGCATGAACATTAGGAGGCATACATGATGGCAAAAAAAGCGAAGCACATAGCGATTTACGGCAAAGGAGGCATCGGCAAGTCCACGACCACTTCCAATATCAGCGCCGCTCTGGCGGAGGCGGGCAAGCGAGTTATACAGATCGGGTGCGATCCAAAGAGCGATTCCACCAATACGCTGCGCGGCGGCAACTATTTGCCTACAGTGATTGACAGCCTTAGAGACAGCAGCAATGTCAGGCTGCAGGAAATATCCGCGCTTGGCTTCAAAGAAATTCTCTGCATTGAAGCCGGCGGACCGGTGCCGGGTGTGGGCTGCGCGGGCAGAGGCATCAATGCCGCGGTAAGCCTTCTGCAGGAGCTGAATGTCTTCGAGGAATTCGAGGCGGACTACGTGCTGTACGATGTCCTCGGGGATGTGGTCTGCGGCGGATTTGCCGTTCCGATCCGTGACGGAATTACCGACCGGGCTTATGTAGTCAGTTCATCGGATTTTATGGCGATCTATGCGGCCAACAATTTATTTAAAGCCATTAACAAATATGCCCCTTCAGGTGGAGCAAAGCTTGGCGGCATCATCGGGAACAGCATACTGCCCGGATATCCGCAAGAACTGATTCAGGATTTTGCCGCGAAGACAGCAACATCCGTAGCAGGCTTTGTCCCCCGCTCCCCGGTGGTTGCACAGAGTGAGCTGTATGGAAAGACGGTCATTGAAGCCAGCCCCGAATCTGCGCAGGCGGATGTGTACCGGAAGCTTGCGGCAGCGATTGCGGAGAATGAGGAGCTGACAATTCCCAATCCGCTGAATGTGACGGATCTGCGGGATTGGGCCAGAAGCTGGGGAGATGCCATCCAATCCGAGGCTGCCGCCTTTGCGGCGGCAAGCCGATGAGGGAATTGATATGAGCGACCTTCGTCAACGGTTTCCGCGTACAAGAGAAAAAAAACATGCTGCCTTAACCGCCTATGCGGGAGATTATGCCTCCTTGGCTGCAGAATTGGGGGAACAAGAGAGCAGACAGCGTATCCGCACATATTCGGAGACAGCCTATGATGAAGTTATCGGGGCGCTGCAGCTGCTTGGCAGAATCAGCGGAAGCGTGACGATCATTCACGGTCCGCCGGGCTGCGGCGCGGTCAAGCTTGAGGATTACCTTAACCGCAGCGGAAGCAGCTGGATAATCACCAATATTGAAGAGAATGATTCGATCCTGGGTGCGGATGACAAGCTGGGTGAAGCTGTAGAGCGGGCTTACCGCGTGTACCGTCCGGAAATTATTTTTATCCTGGCGACACCCGTCATCGCCATTAACAATGATGACATTCAATCGATCATCGTGGATAAAAGCGATTCTCTCGGCATCCCGGTTGTTCCCGTCTATGCCGCAGGCTTCAGGTCCAAAACCTCCGTGTACGGCTATGATCTGGTGTATCACGCACTTGCCAAATATGTATTAAGCAAGGAGGCACCGGAATCCCCGGCAGCGGCAATTAATCTGTTCGGCACGGCGGAAACGCACACAGACCATATTGTCAGAGATCTTGCCGGGGCTGGAGTTTTCGTTAATCTGGCTGCCGGGACATATTCCTTGTCCGTACTGAGAACAGCCAGACAAGCGATAGCATCCATTGCCATCGACAATGACAATGCCCTTTATTTGCTTCACTGGCTGGAGGAGGAGTACGGGATTACGCATCTGCGGGAATCCGCACCGATCGGCATCCGCAGCACAGAGCGCTGGCTGCTTGCTGCCGCCCGCATCTTCGGTTCCGCTGAGATTGCAGAAGCTTACATTGAAGCCGAGAAGAATGCAGCGGACAGTATCTTGAACAGCAGGCTTCTTAGTACTGCTTCGGTGTTCATTGATCTGCCTCCCCAGCAGGCCTTTGGTGTGTCCGGCCTGATTACGGAGCTGGGAGGAAGGGTTGCCGGGGTTGCCGTAAGCCATATAGACCGCTCACATGCGGATACTGTCCGTGAGCTTCAGGCGCAGCGGCCGGATACGCCAGTCTATGTCCAGCAGGGGCAGCCTTTTGAAAAGGTGAATCTGCTGAAGAAGCTGGCGCCTGACCTGTATATTGGGCGGTCCGAGGATGCAGTATGGGCGGTTAGGGCGGGTATTCCTGCCGTTGCCATTGATCATTTGGATATTTACGGCTTTGCCGGCGCAAAGGCCTTAAGTTCTGCTATAGCCAATGCTCTGCGGAACAACGCCTTAAGCAGGTATGCGGGAGAAGGCGGAGAGCTTCCTTACCGGAATAACTGGCTGAACCGAAGCTCCAACTGGCATATCAAACAGGAGGTGAAATAATTGGGGGCAGCGATAGCGATCAACCGCAACAGCTGTATGCTTCACGGTGCGGTGCAGACGGTAAAATCAATCACAGGCGCGGTGCCGGTTATTCATTCCACCTCAGGCTGCGGGGTTCAGCAGTATGTGGGTGTCAGCAGTCTTAGCGGCAATGCGGGGTCTGGGGATACAGGCGGGCTGGGACTGCCATCGACTAATTTTCTGGAGCGGCAGGTAGTCTTCGGCGGAACCTCACGGCTCAGGGAACAGCTTAAGAATACTGTGAAGGTGAAAAGCGGCGACTTCTATGTAGTGCTGACCGGCTGCACTCCTGAGCTGGTAGGAGACGATGTCCCTGCAATGACCAAAGAGCTTCAGGAGCAGTCTTACAAAGCCGTCCACATCAGCACACCGGGCTTTAAAGGCAGTGTGCATCAGGGCTATACCGCCGCTGTTCTGGGGATACTGCGCCAGTTCGATAAGCTGTCAGCTGTCTTAAGTGAGAGGGACACGCGCAGGGTCAATATCTTCGGTGTGATTCCGGAACAGGATGTCTTCTGGAGGGGGAATCTCCGGGGCTTGCAGAACGGCTTTGCGGAAATCGGTGCGGAGGCCAATGTTCTATTCGGGCCGGGCTCAAGTCTTGACGAGTGGAGCCGGATCTTTTCAGCCTCGCTCAATCTGTCATTTTCCGTCCATAGCCTGGAAATATGCAAGTGGCTGGAGCAGCAGGCCGGTATTCCCTATCTGCATTTTGACGGCTACCCGGTGGGAGCCTGGCAAACGGCACAGCTGCTGAGAAGTGCGGCGGAGAAGCTGGAATTGGACGGGCGCAAGCTAGAGGAAAGCATTGCCCGAAACCTGAACGAAGAACGCTATTATATTCTCCAGCTGCTGGATGCCTATTACCGCTATGGATTTCAAAAAAGCTTCGCCTTAATCGGCGACAGCAGCATCGTGTCCGGCCTGCTCCAGTTTCTGGTTGATCCCCTTGGCCTGATTCCCCGGATCATTGTCCTGACAGACGATCTTCCCCGGGATACGCAAGCTTCTCTGTCCAAGAGCTGGACCGGACTCAGCGCCGGCAGCACCCTGGAAATCATTTTTGAGCAGGATGGGCAAAAAATAGAAGAACTGGTGCTGCGCAGCGGTATCGGGCTTCTCATCGGCAGCTCCATTGAGCAATCTGCAGCACAGCGTTTGAACATCCCTTTTCTGCCCGTATCCTTTCCCGTTGCCGACCGCACTGTTCTCAATAAAGGGTATGCCGGTTTCACAGGCGGTTTAACGCTGCTTGAGGATCTGGGGAGTGTCATAATCGGCGGAACAGCCCTCTAAATCTGGTTGTCATATGCCGGAGCCGGAAAAAGAACTTGCCCCGCTATTATTCCGAGTATGCGCATTGAATATTATTAAATTGGGAGAGTGACATATGAGCAGAGCACACATCAAAAGCGATTTATACCGCGAGCTGGCCATCAAGAATGAACTGGGGGTTGAAGGGGTAGCCGCAGATCCGGCGATATTCAAGCATCTAAGCTTGGGAGGCGATTATCAGGAGCAGGTGCATTTATGCTTTGAAATGGATCATGAAACCCATGAGGGCTTTGACCTGCCTACGGGCTACGAAACGCCGGGCGGATTGCGGATCAGCTTCAACTGGGACCGTAAATCGGATTATGAAATTGTGTACGACAGCGGGCAATATGTGCTGACCCACCGTAAAAAGGAGCTGTTCCCGGTTGAATTTGAGAAACGGCCGAAGTTCTACAGCCAGCGGGCATCCGACGGAACGCCTTTTTCCAGAATCGGCTCCTTTGCCCATGGGGGGACCATTTCCATCGCCTACAGCAATGAATGCTCGCTGAAAGAAAAGGGCCAGGATTGCCTGTTCTGCAACATCAACGCTACCAAGGACACTTACTCGGAGCTTGAGGGAATCAAATGGAAGAACCCCAAGCAGATCGGTGAAGCGGTAGCTGCCGCTTATAAGCTGGACGGAGCCAGACATACGAATATTACCGGAGGCTTCGTGCCGGAGCGGCGGGAGGTGGATTACTACATTGATGTGGCAGAAGCGATTCAGGAGCATACCGGGCTTCAGGATTTCAACGGCACGGCCGTTATCGGCGCTCCGCTTGACCTCGGCATTATCGAACGCTATAAGGAAGCCGGCTTCCGCACACTCGCGATGAACCTTGAAATGTGGGACACCAACTTCTACAATGCCATTCTTCCGGGCAAGGTCGCCGAATGCGGAGGCAGGGAGCACTGGATCAAGGCGCTGGAATATGCAGCCAAGGTATTCGGCAAAGGCAAGGTCAGATCCGGTTTTGTCGCCGGCATTGAACCTAAAAAAGCGACACTTGAAGGTGTGGAATACCTGGCTTCGATTGGTGTGCTGTCCTTGACGGGAGCCTGGATTCCGAATCCGGGCAGCGCGCTGGAGGGCCACCGGACGCCAAGGGCGGAGTGGCATCTCGATATGGCCTATAAATCCCATGAAATTTTTAAAAAGTATGGTTTTACCTACAATGATTATTTTGATATTGCCCCGAGCCCGAACTTCCTGATCCATGATTTGTTCGCCATTGACGAGGAGCTTTTGCCCGTGTTCACGGCAAATGAGTCCGTGGAAGAAGCAATATAAGCAAAGACCGGAAAGTCAGACAGAAAGGGAGCTGCGAGCATGGCAAAGAAGATAGCTGTTATCGGCGCGGTAGAACAGGAAATTTTCCCTCTGCATGAAGTGCTCCTGCACGAACCGCATTGGCAGCGGACAGAAAGGGGGACCTACCATCATCCGCTGCTGGATTTGGAGGTTCACACCGTGGTCAGCGGGGTAGGCAAAGTGAACTCGGCTTACCGGACGGCGGAGCTTCTGGCAGCTTTCTCACCGGAGCTGGTTGTTAATATAGGTTATGCCGGAGGTCTTGTCCCGCACGCGCAACCCGGCGATATTGTGATTGGCACGGATTACAGGCAGATTGATTTTGTCAGTCTCACAGAGGGCTTTGCCGCCGGAATGGTGCCGGGAGCCTCACCCAATATTGTGCCCGACCGCTTCATCGGAACCGTTGAACAGGTTAGCCGAAGCCTTGGCTACCGTTTTTTCACCGGCCGGATTGCCACCGGAGATTTTTTTCTGAATGATAGTATTCGCAAGGCGGAAATTATCCGCGACTTTGCTCCGGTTGCCTTTGATATGGAATCGGCAGCCATCGCGCATGTCTGTGCAGCCAAGGGAGTTGCTTTTGCGGTTGTCAGAGTATTGTCGGACCTGGCGGATGAGGAGGCCGCAATCCCCCTGGAATCCGAGCTGGCGGATATCGCCCGCAGACCGGTTTCTGTAGTTCTGCAATCATTGAAGGAATTCTACGGGGTATCTGCGGATTCTGTCCTGAAACTTAAATTATCCTAAGGTGGGAACAAGAATGGGAGAAGCCTTGCTGACGATATCGCAGCTGAACAAGCAGTTTGAAACTGCAGCCGGACCGGTGCAGGCTCTGGAGGATGTGAACCTGCAGGTGCAGGAAGGGGAGTTCATTACGGTGATCGGTCCCAGCGGATGCGGCAAAAGCACCTTATTGCGTATTGTGGCCGGTCTGGATACGCTCTATAGCGGCAGTGTCAGTCTGGAAGGTGAGCAAATAGCCGGACCCGGCATCGACAAGGGGTTTATTTTTCAGGAGCACCGGCTCTTCCCCTGGCTGACTGTGGAGAAGAACATCGCTTCGGATTTGCGGCTTTCCAAGCAAGAGGTGCGTGAAAAGGTGGATAAGCTGATCGGGCTGGTGAAGCTCCAAGGCTTCGAAAAGGCATATCCCAAGGAGCTGTCCGGAGGAATGGCGCAGCGTGTCTCCATCGCCCGCGCGCTGCTGCGGAATCCGAAGATTTTGCTGCTCGACGAGCCTTTCGGCGCCCTGGACGCTTTTACCCGTGCGCATATGCAGCAGGTCCTGCTGGAAATCTGGAAGACTAATCAAACGACAATGATCCTGGTTACCCATGATATTGATGAAGCTGTATTTCTGGGCAACCGGGTGGTCATTCTGGAGCCAAGGCCGGGTAAAATACGTAAAATCGTCCCTGTGGACCTGCCCTATCCGCGCAAAAAAACAACGGTTTCCTTTCAGGAGCTGCGCCTTAAGGTTTTGAATTATTTTGAAAATGTGGATGAGCTGGAGCTGGTCGATGGGGCGGGGATTTAAAGAAACGGCTGATCTCCGGCCGGAAAGGAGAAGGGGAATGTCGAATAGGACAGCCGCATTTAAGATTTCAGGAAGCCCAGGAAGAGCAGCTGTATTCAGCCTGGGGCTGATCGTTCCCGGCACTGTTCTGCTGCTTTGGCAGCTGCTTGGCCATTATGGAGTCATTTCGGAGATGCTTTTTCCAACACCCTATACAATCGTACAGGCATTTGCCGCTTTGGCGGTCTCCGGTGATCTATGGATGCATCTGCGGATCAGTCTGGTTCGGGTTGTGGCCGGATTTCTGCTCGGGGGCATTCTTGGGTTGGTGCTGGGAATCATAGTCGGCCTCTTCCGTAAAAGCGAGCGGCTGCTTGACCCTTCACTGCAAATGATCCGCATGATTCCGAGTCTTGCAGTGGTGCCGTTGTTCATTCTATGGTTCGGCATCGGTGAGGAATCGAAGGTGCTGCTGATTGCCAAAAGCGCCTTTTTTCCATTGTATATCAACGTCTTTATGGGGATCCGCAATGTGGATAACAAGCTGTTTGAAGTGTCGCGTGTGCTGGGCTTCAGCAGATTGAAGCAGACGGTGAAGCTGGTGCTTCCTGCGGCGCTCCCGAATATTTTCCTCGGGCTTCGCTTATCGCTTGGCTTGTCTTGGCTGGGTCTGGTTGTCGCCGAGCTGATTGCTTCGACTTCCGGCATAGGCTATATGATGTCCGACGCCCGCCAGTTTGCCGATACACCGGTAGTATTCGTGGGGATCATCACTTTTGCTGTATGCGGCCTTCTCAGCGATATTTTGGTCCGTGAGGCTGAGAGGAGACTGCTGGGCTGGAAAGAAGGCTCTTAAGGCCGGAACGGAAGGAGGTAAAACATGACTGAAATCTCTGAGGGAGTGCTGCCGGGTGCTGCAACAACTCTGGATAAAAGTGTGAGCCAGCCTGCACGCAACAAACTGCCCCCTTCAGGTTCGGCGGCGGTACGGTGGAAGCCGCTCTTTGCAGACATCGCCATTGGGGCTGCCATTCCCCTATTGACAGTCGCAGCGTGGCAGCTGGCCAGCATTATGGGAGTTGCGTCTGATGAATTCCTGCCGTCCCCGGTGGCGATATTCAAGACTTTTCTGAAACTGGCGGCGTCGGGGGAGCTGGTGCATCATCTATATGTCAGTATGGGGAGAGCCGGACTCGGGTTTCTGATCGGTGCCGGGCTGGGCTTGCTCCTGGGAATCCTGGCCGGCCTGTCCAAGGCGGCAGAATATCTGCTGGACCCCAGCGTTCAGATTCTGCGGCTGGTTCCACATTTGGCTATCGCTCCCCTGATTATCCTTTGGTTCGGATTCGGAGAGGTGTCAAAGGTGGTCATTATTCTGACCGGAGCTTTTTTTCCGATGTATATCAACACATTCATCGGCATCCGGCAGGTGGACAACAGGCTGTTTGAAGTGGGCAGGGTGCTCGGCTTCCAGGCAGCCGACAGATTGCGGCGGCTGATATTGCCGGCAGCCTTGCCGGACATCTTACTTGGCTTGCGGCTATCCTTGGCCGTTGCCTGGATTGGTCTGGTAGTTGCCGAGCTGATCGGCTCGCAATCCGGTGTAGGCTTCCTTATTAATGAGGCGAAGCAGAATTCGAACACTGCCGTTATTTTTGTGGGAATTGTAATCTTTGCCGTCATTGGCAAGCTGATTGATTCCCTGGTTCGCCTGCTGGAACGCCGGCTGCTGTTCTGGAGAGACAATTATCAGGGTTAGGAAACAGAAAAGGGGGAATTGGCAGTGAATATTCACCATATACAATCAGAGCTTCGCAGGAGTTATATCAACCGGTTCTATTTTTTGCCCATTTCGGCATTGATGGCAGTTATTCTGCTGCTCTCCGCTTGCGGGAATCCCGGCAGCAATAACGCCGGAGCCGGTTCTGACACGGGCGCCGCCGCCGCTTCGGCTAAAGAAACAGAAGGTACAGCTGCAGCTCCCGCCGTGCTGAACTACGGCTTCATCGGCTCCAATACGCTGAATCTGCCGGGTGGTGCAGAAGGCTGGGGGCTGTACAAGGGGATAATCCAGGAGGAACTGTCTAAGTACGGGATTACAGAGGTTAAGGTAACGGGCTTCCCGAACGGTCCGGACCAGACAGAGTCGCTTATCAGCGGCAGACTGGATTTCGGGAGCCTCGGCGACACACCGGCAATTATCGCGTACGCCACCGGTGCCAAGACGCGGTTAATTTCGCAGCTGGCAACCAACCAGATTGCCTATCTGATCGGCAAGAAGGACGGACCGGAGACGGTGCAGGATTTACAGGGCAAAACGATAGCCATCCAAAAAGGCTCCTTCATGCACCGTTACATTGCTGGATTGCTGGAAGAGGAGGGAGTAAGCGGCTACAAATTCGTTCATATGCTGATTCCGGATGCCGCCGCCGCTTTGGCCCGCGGGGATGTGGATGCCACCACGAATAACGGGGTACCCGCCCTGAAGCAGGTTGCTGACGGCTACCCGCTGCTGGATGATGCCACCAAGCACCCTGCTTTGCTGGGCTCCAGTGTAACCGTAGTCTCAGAGAACTATCTCAGCAAGTTTTCCGCCTTCCCCAAGGTATGGAATGATGCCCGCGAGAAAGCTCTGGCCGATTTGAAGCTGCATGAGAGCGAGTACTATGAATTCATAGCCAAAGTCAATGATACGACACCCGAGATTGCCAAACAGGTCTATCCGATCGGCGATATCAAGGAGACAGCTTTCTCTGAAGAAGGAACTGCGCTGCTGGAGGGAACGAAGAATTTCCTGGTGAAGGAGAAGCTGGCCAAACAAGATTTCGACATCAGCTCATGGAAGCTGCAATAATACAATACGAGTTGAAACAGGCTCCGGTCCGTGAAGATTATTCACAGTCCGGAGCCTTCTGTATAAGCCGTTTCTACTTAATATGCTAAAATAGTAGGAGGTTCCTCCGCGGAGCCGGAATATATCACGAAAGACGCTTCAAAAGGGAGACTGCCATGGACTATGATTGTCTGATTGTGGATGACGAGCGGGAGCTGGCCGAGACCACCTGTGAATATTTTAATCTGTTCGACGTACGGGCGGCATATGTCACTGATGCCCGGGCCTGCCGGAGCTTTTTGCGTGAGCACAGGGTGTCTCTGCTGCTGCTCGACATTAACCTGAACGAAACCTCGGGCTTCCAGCTGTGCAAGGAGCTGCGGCAGGAGACAGGCATTCCAATCCTGTTCATCAGCGCCCGGACCTCCGAGGATGATGTTCTGATTGCTCTGGAAATCGGGGGGGATGATTATATCCACAAGCCCTATACCCTGCGCGTTCTGCTCGCCAAGGTGAAAGCTGTGCTCAAGCGTCTGAACTCCGATGGAACTTCACCTGAAAGGGAAACGTGGAGCGCAGGGCCGGTACGGATTGATCCCGAATCCCGGAGGGCCAGCCTTGAGAACGGCGAACCGCTTAAGCTGAAGGCGATGGAATACAAGCTGCTCAGCTATTTGATCCGGCATAAAAACCGTGTCATCCCGAAGGAAGAATTGTTCTCAGGGGTCTGGGGGGATGTATTCGCCGGAGACGGAACCCTGAATGTACATATCCGCCATTTACGCGAGAAGATCGAGCCAAATCCCCACGAACCGGTATTTATCCGCACGGTCTGGGGCGTTGGCTACGTGTTTCAGGAGGATTAGCCATGCTCCGCAAGCTGCTGGGTGCTTTTGCCGCCGCCGCGGCGGTCATCGGGATCAGTCTGTTTGTGCTGTTGACGAGCCTGCAGGAGAATGCGCCTCCGGACCGGGTGGCTATTAACGGGATCGTGAAGCAGACCGAACGAAACTGGGGAACACCGGAGCTGTTCCAGCGTATTCCCGGCCCCCTGGAATACGCCGTTCTGGATCAGGACGGGAAGCTGCTGTTCCAGAGTAAAGCGGGATTGTCCCGCTCTGTCAACGAGGCGCTCAAAAACAGGGAGACCCCGATGGATCTGACGGTAGACGGGCAAGTTGTAGGAAAGGTGATTGTTCATAACGATGACCGGGACGTCTTCAGCCGCTGGAAGAGGCAATTTGCGCTGGCAAGCGGAGCTGCTATTCTCCTGCTGCTGCTGCTCGGGCTGCTGTATATTTCCTATTTGAACCGGATGATTATCCGGCCTTTCGGCAGGATGCAGCGGTTTGCCCGGCATATTGCCCGCGGAGAGCTGGATTTTCCGCTGGAGATGGACCGGGATCATCTGTTCGGAGCCTTTACCGAAAGCTTTGATATCATGCGCGAGGAACTGGCCGCCGCCAGGCGGAATGAATATTTGGCCAACAAAAGCAAAAAGGAGCTGGTTGCCGGGCTAAGCCATGACATCAAAACACCGGTGGCCTCCATCAAGGCAATCACCGAGCTGCTGCAGGTTAGTGCGGTCGGCGAGAAGACGGGCCGGCAGCTCGGCATGCTCTATTCCAAAGCCGACCAGATCGACCGGCTGGTTACGGATATGTTCCATTCAACTCTGGAAGAGTTGAATGAGCTGCAGGTTAAGATAACTGAAGAGAACAGCAGCCTGCTGAAGCTGCTCATCGCCAATGCCGACTATTCCGGTATCGTCTCCGTGTGTCCGGTACCGGAATGCATCATTGCCATTGATGCGGTCCGCCTTCAGCAGGTTGTGGACAATATCGTGCACAATGCCCGCAAATATGCAGGTACAGGCATCGATATAGCCTTTTTTATACGGGAGGGCTACCTGGAAATGGAGCTTGCCGATTACGGCGCGGGGGTGCCGGAGGAAGAATTGCCGTTCCTGTTCAATAAATACTTCCGCGGAAGCCGGTCGGAGCATCAAAGCGGCGCCGGGCTTGGGCTGTACCTGTCCCGCCATTTGATGCGGAGAATGCACGGGGAAATCGAGGGCTTCAACCGCCCCGGCGGGTTCACGGTGAGGCTGCATATTCCGCTTGCCGGCAAAGTTTAAAAGCGTGGTCCAAATCACCACATTATTAAGAATTGGTTAAGGAATGCGCAAAGCCCTGTTAAGGACCTTCGTTGTATGATTAAGCTGCAATGGCGGTTGCCGTTGCAGCCATTAAACCGCCGGATGTGGAGGGCGGATAATGAGCACAGCCGGACGGAGTGGAGCAAATAATGACGGGAATCATAGAGGACATGGGAAGAGAAGTTCTGCTGCAGACCAGGAAGCTGGGCAAGACATTCTCGAACGGCGGGACCCAGCAGCATGTATTGAAAAACCTGGATTTGACATTGTATCAAGGCGATTTCACCGTAATTATGGGCAGCTCGGGGTCAGGGAAATCCACCTTGCTGTATGCGATTTCCGGCATGGATAAGCCAACGCTGGGCGAGGTTCATTTTGCCGGACGCGAGCTTACCGGTATGAACAATGACCAGCTGGCGGTATTCCGGCGCAGCAACTGCGGATTTGTATTCCAGCAGATTCACCTCCTTGATACAATGAGTGTGCTCGACAATGTGCTGTCCACCGCTTTTCTTGTCCAGAAGAACCGGGCACAGGCGGTGGACAAGGCCCGTGAAATGCTGGACAGAGTGGGGATCCGGGCCCAGACGCAAAAGAAATTCCCCTCGCAGATTTCCGGCGGCGAAGCGCAGCGCGCGGGCATTGTCCGGGCGCTGATCAACAGTCCGCAAGCGCTGTTTGCCGACGAGCCTACCGGAGCGCTCAACAGTGCTGCGAGTGAAAGCGTGCTCGATATCCTGACGGAGGTGAACGGGCAGGGACAGAGCATTATCATGGTAACCCATGATATCCAAACCGCACTCCGGGGCAACCGCATTCTCTTTTTGCGCGATGGTGTCGTGCTGGAGGAGCTGCGCCTGGAGCGCTACAGCAAGCATAACCCGCTGCCGGACCGGCAGGAGAAGCTGCAGAGCTTCTTGTCGAAGCTGGGGTGGTAGCATGGCATCTGTAATTGGAAGACTTGCCTTATCCAATATCCGCAAGCGCAAAAGTGCTGCAGCCACGCTGTTTATCCTGGTTGCGCTGACCGTGCTGCTCTTGACTGTCGGACTTTCTGTCAGCTTCAAGCTGGGGTCGTTCCAGGAGGAGAAGACGGCTGAGCTGCACACTCCGGATTTGCTGGCCTACTATAGCGACAGCAGCCATGCCGAAGCCTACAAAGCCCTGGTCGAAGCTGATCCGGCGACCATTTATTTGGAGGAGGAGAACGCCCTTCTGCTGCAGGAGAGCAAGGTTAAATACGGGGAATCCGATGTGCTGGCGGGATTGCTTATCCTGCATGCACAGAATCCCCGTGAGCTGTCCCCGCTTCCGGAGAAGGCGGTGAATCCGCAATCCGGCCGGCCTGATGCCGTCTACCTGCCTTTAATGTTTCATCTTTCCGGCGGCTATGATGTTGGAGACAGCTTTTCATTTTCGGAGGGAAGCCGGGTATTCTCTTTTCCGATTGGAGGTTTCTTTGAAGATGTCTTGCTCGGAACCTTCAATATGGGTGCTGTGAAGCTGTTTGCGAATGATTCGGCTTTTGAGCATTTGGAGAAAGAGCTGGGCCAAAAAGCCAGGTATCATTTGCTCTCCGCCACCGTGCAGGATTCCGTGAAGGCCGAACAGCTAGGCCAACGGCTGTCCGAGCAAATTTCCACCTGGGACTCAAGGAGCAATTTTGCGGTTATTGATGCGCAGACAGGTATGGAGGGGAACAAATTCTACGTCAATCTGCTGTCCGCGATCCTCGTTGTCTTCTCACTGCTCATGGTCATCATTGCCCTGATTGTAATCCGTTTTCAAATCGTGGCGCAAATTGAGGATTTTATCGTGAACATTGGGGTGCTGAAAGCAAACGGTTATACCTCGCGGCAGATCAGGGGAGCGATGCTGCTGCAATTCTTCGCGGTGAGTCTTGCGGCCGGATTGCCGGGCCTGGCGGCAGCGGGAGCACTGATGCCGTTTGCCGGAAATCTGATTTCTTCTTCCATGGGGCTTTTATGGCCGTCTGCGTTTGACTTGGCCGCTGCCCTGATCAGCCTGGCGGCCGTGGCGCTGCTGGTATTGACGGTTGCTTTCCGGGCCAGCAGGCTTGTCCGGCTCATTACGCCGATCAATGCCCTGCAGAAAGGGCTGAGCAATCATAATTTTAGAACCAACCGGCTTCCTTTGGCCGGATCAAGGCTGGGCCTGCAGCTGGTTCTGGGCCTGAAGGCTCTGTTTCAGCAAACCAGACAGAATGTGATGCTGCTGGTGATTGTGGCCGGATTGACGTTTTCCAGTGTTTTTTGCATCATCATGGGGTTCAATATGAGCGGAGACAACACGGAATTTATTCGTCTGGTGGGTGTGGAGCACAGCAGCATCAGTCTGACCTTGAAGGAGGGCCGGATTTCTCCGGAGCAAATTGCCGATTTGTCGGCGATGGAGGGTGTGCGGAAGCTGACAATGCTCGACCAGATGGTCGCATCCATTCAGGGCAATGTGCTGCTGCTGCAGGTGTCGGATGATTTCGGCAAGCTGGAAACGCAAACGGTCTTTCGCGGCAGAAATCCCCTGAATGACAACGAAATTTCTCTTTCCGGCATTGTTGCGGAGCGTGCCGGCAAATCTGTCGGGGATGAGATAGCAGTTGCCGTAAACGGAATATCGCAGAACTATATAATCACCGGCTTAAGTCAGCAGATTACCCAGCTCGGGATGGTTGCATCCATGACGGATGAGGGCTTCCGCAGATTAGTGCCGGACTATACAAGGCAATCGGTTAATCTGTATCTGAACGATGGGGCGGAGATTGCCGCATTTATGCAGAACGTGGAAGACCGGTTTCCGGGGACCTGGGACATTCTTAACGTGGAAGAGCGGCTGCAGGGGCTTCTGAAGACCTTTGCCGCCGCAATGACGGCCCTGACCTGGATTATTGCCTCTGCTACCATTCTCGTGGTCAGCCTGATCCTGTATCTGGTCATCAAGACGCTGATCCTGAAGCGTAAGCATGAATTCGGCGTTCTCAAGGGACTGGGCTTTACTTCCCTTCAATTGATGACGCAGATTACCTTCAGCCTGCTTCCCGTTATTGTCACGGGAGTGCTGGCGGGCAGTGTGCTGGGATACTTTTATTCGGACCAATTATTTGTCCTCCTGCTCTCCGGCTTGGGGATTTACAATGTTGAAGCTTCGGTAAGCCTGCCGCAGGTGCTGATTCTGTGTCTGGCCGTTGTTGCCGCAGCGTATGCGGTGTCCATACTGGTGTCGCGGCGGATTCGCAGAATCAGCGTATACGGCCTGATCTCCGAATAATACGCATGCCCGGCGAACATACCCTTTTCATAAATGGCTCCCGCCCGTGAGGCTTGTTCACAGGCGGGAGCCTGCTGTATGCAAATGCGGCAGGCTCCCGGCGGATACGGATAAATAAATTGTCTGGTGCGCGTCACAGAAATTGTGTATGCTGGAGTTCTGAAAACTTTCGGCAGGAGGCTTAGCGAAGCAATGGAACATGGCAGTATGGCAATGATTGCAATTTTGGTGGTTTGCGGTTTTTTGGCCGGATTGATTGATTCTGTGGCGGGGGGAGGGGGACTGATTGCCATCCCGGCTCTGCTGTCTGCAGGAATTCCGCTCCCGCTGCTGCTTGGCAGCAACAAATTGGCCGGAACGCTGTGCTCGTTCACCAGCACGGCGTCTTTTGTGCGTTCCGGGAAGATTAACTTCGGACTGGTCAAATACTTAGTTCCGCTCTCTGTGCTTGGGGCGGTAGCCGGCTCGCTAACGGTTCGGCAGGTGCCTTCGGAGTTTCTGAAGCCGCTCGTGATTGTGATGCTGATCGTGATTACGGTCTATACCCTGTTCAAAAAATCCTGGGGCGATGTCTCGACCTTCAACGGCGGCAGCAAAAAATCACTTCTGACCGGCTTGGGCGCAGCCCTGGCTATTGGATTTTATGACGGCTTCTTCGGCCCGGGAACCGGCTCGTTTCTGATCTTCGCCTTTCTGATGCTTGGCTTTGAGTTCGTGACTGCTGCCGGCAACGCGAAGGTGCTTAATTTTGCCAGCAATATCGCAAGCCTGCTGACGTTTGCCGCTGTAGGCTCGGTCAGCTTGTATTACGGACTTCTGCTCGGCATACCGATGGTATTCGGCGCTGTTGTCGGTTCCAGAATGGCAATCCGCAAAGGTGCCGGCTATATCCGTCCGCTCTTCATTGCGGTCACCGTTATCTTGATCGGGAAGCAAATATGGGATACGATGCACTAAGAACGGCTGCGGAGATGAATGTTATGGAGCTCCGCAAGTACATAAAGAAACTGTCTGGAAGCTGCGGCATGAGGTCATGGAGGCCGGAGCATGCGGATACGGGCACTGCGCGCATTGCGGGCTGCATCATGGAGAAGCTCTTCGGCGATGCCGGGGAAGTGTGGGGAGATGAGACTGGATATGAGTAAGAAGCTATACTACGATTCCGCCTATCTGAAGGAATGGCAAACCTCGGTCAGCGGAACCGTTGAGCGGGAAGATGGGCTGTACTTGATCCTGGAGGAAACGGCATTCTATCCGCATGGTGGCGGTCAGCCTTGCGATGCCGGGACCATTGGCGGGATTCCTGTGCTGGATGTCATCCTTGAAGGTGAGGAGGTGCTGCACAAGGTTGCGGCTGTGCCGGGTGAAGGTACGGTCAGCTGCCAGCTTGACTGGAGACGCAGATTTGACCATATGCAGCAGCATAGCGGCCAGCATTTGCTCTCGGCGGTATTCCGCGGCCTCTTCCAGGCGATGACCTTGAGCTTTCACCTGGGCGGCGATTATGCGACCATAGATATTGAGCTTGCGGAGCTGTCGCCGGAACAGCTGGCCGCAGCGGAGCAGGAGGTTAACCGGCAGGTTGTTCAGGACCACAGTATTGTGAGCTATTATGTCACCGGTGAGGAAATGGCCCGCTTGCCGCTGGTGAAGCTGCCCAAGGTAACGGAGAATATCCGGATTGTCGAGATCGAGGGAGTGGAGCACAATGCCTGCGGCGGGACCCACGTTTCTTCTACAGGAGCGATCGGGATGATCAAGCTGCTGAGAGCGGAGAAGCAGAAGGGCAACATCCGGATTACCTTCAAATGCGGAGGGCGTGCGCTGGATGAGGCTAACGCTAACCAGCGTATTCTTGGCGCGCTTTCCGCCAAATTCAATACCGGCAAGGATGAAATTATGGACCGGATCGGGAAATGGGAGGCCGAACAGAAGCTGCTTCAGGCTGAGCTGGCGCTATTTAAGGAGCAGAACGCCGGATATTTGGCACAGGAGCTTTTGGCCGGACAGCAGCAGGAAGCCAGCGTGCTCGCCGAAGTATTTGAAGAGAAGCCGTTCAAGGATTTGCAGAGTCTTGCCGTCAGGCTGACTGCAAGCACGAAGCTTCCCGTGCTGCTGCTGACGGCAGCGGAGAATAAAGTGGTGCTTGCCTGCAGCGGAGCTGACTTCTCCTGCGGAGCCTTCTTCAAAGCAACCTTAAGCGAATTCCAGGGAAAAGGCGGCGGAAGCGACAAAATGGCGCAGGCGGGCTTTCCGGCTTGGGAGGATGCACTGAGATTTTATGAATTCGCCAAAGGTTCCATTTAAACAAGCGGAAGCGCGATAATCGAAAATTATGGAAAAACCTCATTGACAGATGGGAAGGGCTGCTCTATAATCCAGATTAACCATTTAATAGCATTGGATTAGTAGGAATAATAGATCAGGGCTGACCGGTTCTCCGGAAGTCGGAGCTCCTAGTTTTACTATGGAGCGTCCGGCTTCTTTTTTTCAAAGATTAGAATTTATATGTTTTACGCTATCAATTAGCCTTATCTTTCTCGCTGAAACGGATACCGTCCTTATAAGGACGGCGAAGCCGTTTCCACTTGTCCTGATGTGTGATTGTTATCACAATTCCTTTTGCTATTAGGGCTAAATATGCCGACCGGTTAACTGGAGGCTTGACTTGACTAAGTATTATTTAGTCGAATCAAGCCTTTTTTATTTTTATCAAACTTGGAGGGAAGCAAGCATGTCAAGAGTTGCGAAGAAACTGACCGATCTGATTGGAAACACACCGCTTCTGGAGCTTGCCGGCTACAGCAGAGACAAGCACCTTGGAGCCTCGGTAATTGCCAAGCTGGAATACTTCAATCCGGCCGGAAGCGTCAAGGACCGTATCGGCTACGCGATGATCAAGGAGGCGGAAGAGCAGGGCTTGATCGGGCCCGGGACGGTGCTGATCGAGCCAACCAGCGGCAATACGGGAATAGCGCTTGCCTTCGTTGCCGCTTCCCGCGGCTACCGGCTGATTCTGACGATGCCGGACACGATGAGCATTGAACGCCGTAATCTGCTGACCGCGCTGGGTGCAGAGCTGGTGCTGACACCCGGGGCGGAAGGGATCAGGGGTTCCGTTCTCAAGGCGGAGGCTCTGGCAGCAGTTACGCCGAATTCGTATGTTCTCCAGCAGTTCAACAATCCGGCGAATCCGAAGATCCACCGGCAGACCACAGCCGAGGAAATCTGGCGGGATACCGGCGGAAATGTGGATATCTTCGTCAGCGGAGTGGGCACCGGCGGTACCATTACCGGCGTGGGGGAGGTCTTAAAGGAGCGGAAGCCAACCGTAAAGATTGTAGCCGTAGAGCCGTTCAATTCTCCGGTGCTGTCCGGGGGGAATCCTGGTCCGCACAAAATCCAGGGAATTGGCGCCGGGTTCCTTCCGCTGATTCTGAACCGCGGAGTCATCGATGAAGTGTTCAAGGTCCGGAATGAAGAAGCGCTGGAGACGGCCCGGGAGCTATCCCGCACAGAGGGGCTTGTAGTCGGCATTTCCTCGGGAGCTGCGGTCTTTGCCGCCTCACAGCTCGCCAGACGCAAAGAGAATAAAGGCAAAAATATAGTGGTGCTGCTGCCGGATACCGGGGAAAGGTATCTATCCACCGAACTGTTTCAGAAGCCGGTACAGACTGGAGGGATATCATGAGCCCAGTAATTGAAAGGCCGCGCTACGTGTGCGCCCTGGGCGGTGCCATCGGCACAATCCAGTCCTTGCCCCGCGCCATCCCGATCCTGCATTCTTCGTCCGGCTGCGGGGGCAATCTTGCCGGAGCCTTAAGCGGAGCTTCGGGATACAACGGGGGGAATTACTGCGGGGGCCAAGCGCTTCCCAGCTCCAACGTGTCCGAGCGGGATATTGTATTCGGGGGCGAGGGACGGCTCGGAGAACAAATCGAGAATACATTGAAGGTCATGGACGGCGATCTGTATTTTGTGGTCACAGGCTGCATGGTTGAGATGATTGGCGACAATGTACATGCTGTAGCCAAACGCTTCAAGGGGGGCGAGCTGCCGGTGCTCGCAGCGGAAACGGTCAGCTTCAAGGGCAATTCCTATTACGGCTACGGGATTGTTCTGGAGACTTTATTCCGCGAATTCGTGGAGTCCTCACCGGTCAAGGACGCAGGCACCGTCAATCTGTGGGGAGTTGTCCCGATGCAGGATGTATTCTGGAAAGGCAACCTCGGTGTGCTGAAGGATTTACTGAAGAAGCTGGGCTTTGAGACGAATACGTTTTTCGGCCAGGGAGAGACGCTGGATAATCTGAAGAACGCTGCCAGGTCCAGCCTGAATATCGTCGTTTCGGATGCATATGGCATTGAGGCGGCGAAGGTGTTTGAAGAAGTGCATGATGTTCCTTATCTTACCGTACAAATGCCCATCGGCGATCATGGCACTTCGCGTTTCCTGCGTACAGTAGGCAAGGCGCTCGGTGTGGATGAATTCAAGGTGGAGAAGCTGATCCGCGAGGAACGCAAGGCTTATTATCCCTATCTGGAGCGGCTGGCGGATGTCTATAATGACCTGGATTTCCAGCGTTACGCGACTGTGGTCGGCGATCCGAATTATACCCAGGCGCTGACCAGATTCCTCGCCGACGATCTTGGCTGGCTGCCGGAGCTGGTAGTGGTTACGGATATTCTGGATGAGCCGCAGAGAGAGCGGGTGCTCGCAACCTTCAGCGATTATGAATCGGGGTTAATCCCTGAGGTTGTGTTCGATCAGGACGCTTCGAGCATCGGAGGGCATATCAACCGTCATTGGCCGCAGAGCCACGGGCAAAAATATCATAAAGGGTTCTCACCCGGATTCATTATCGGAAGTGTTATGGAACGCGATACGGCAGAGCAATTCAAGGTGCCGTTGCTTCCGGTGACGTATCCGATCTCCAACCGAGTAGTCCTTAACCGCGCTTACGCCGGATATTCCGGCGGCCTTACCCTTGCCGAGGACATATTGAGTCTTGTCGTCAGCCACCGCTAACCAGTAAACAGGAGGTAATGTCCAATGGATTATATCAAACATAAGGTACCGCCAGTGCGTGAAGACCGTCTTGCGGCCTGCGGAGCGTACGGTGGCACCTGCAGCGGACTGTCTGCAGATTCCAAGAAAGGCTGCCTGTATGCTTCAAAACGGACCTTCTCACAGACACAGGGCTGCCAGCTGAATCTAAGCCTGTCGATGATCAGCTCGCTCCGCGATGCCGTGATGGTAATTCACAGCCCGATCGGCTGCGGCGGAAACCTGATCCAAAACGCCGGGATTAACAAGGTGTTCCAGAAATTGCGTCAGGAATCCGCCGTCGGTCTGCGCTGGATCAATACGAACCTGAGCGAGGTAGATGTGATCAGCGGAGGAGAAGCCAAGCTGCGGCAGGCGGTGCTGAAGGCAGAGCGCGAATTCCGCCCCGCGTCCATTCTGGTGTTCAACAGCTGTGTTCCCGCCCTGATCGGCGATGATATTGACGGTATCGTGGATGATCTGCAAAAGCAGATATCCGCTACCTTGGTGCCTATTCACTGCGAAGGGTTCAAGACCAAAATTCAGGCAACCGCCTATGACTCTGTCTATCATGGTCTGATCCGCAATCTGGTGGGTGAAGATAAAAGCACGAAGCCTGCGGTCCTTCGGACGCCGGAGGAGGAGACGCAACATCAGGCCAAAATCAGCAAAACGGTTAATCTGCTTAATGTCGGCTCCATGAGCCGGATTGACGAGGAAGAGCTGGTGCGCCTGCTGAAAATCCTGGATCTGAACGTGCGGATTCTGCCTTCCTATTCACATCCGGATGATTTTACATATGCCCATGAAGCTGCCCTAAATGTAAGCATCTGTGCCACACATGACGATTATTTCGTGGAGCATTTCAAACAAAAGTACGGGATTCCCTACGTGCTGCGGACGATTCCAATAGGGATTGCCAATACCAACAAATGGCTGCGGGATATCGCTGCGTTTTTTGGCCTTGAGGAAGAGACAGAACGGCTGATTGCGGCGGAAACCGCGGAGCTGGAGAAAGCGCTGGAACCCTACAAAGCCCAGTTCAAAGGAAAAACGGCCTTTATTACCGGAGGCGAGGTACGGATACTCACTACCGCTGAGCTGCTGCATAACCTCGGAATGGAGATTTTGGGGCTGCGGGGATACCATTTCGACAAATATGGGGAGCATCTGCTTGATGAATACCTGGAGGATGTGCCGGGTTCAGAGCAGACGATTTTTAACGTAGGTGCAGGGCAGGTATTTGAACAGGCCAATCTGCTCACCAAAATCATACCGGATCTGTTCGTCGGGCATATCGGTGTAAACGGCTCGGCGGCCAAGCAGGGCTTCCCGATTTTTCCGCTGTTCGGACAGAGCGATGATTATCTCGGTTATAAAGGTGTCTATGAGGTGGCTGCACGGGTCAGCCGCATTCTCAAAAATCCTGCATTTAACAGGAATTTGCGCAGTAATACAAGGCTCCCTTACCGGGAGAGCTGGTATGAGCAGGACCCGTTCAGCTATATCAACGATTCGGCAGCAGCGGCTGCCCACATCGGTTAGCAGGAGGCGGCAGGAAGGCCTTAACTCATCAGGCATCTGAAAAGAAGAAAGGAGAATGTGAAATGTCCGCAACTGAAGCAAAAATCATCATCAGCGGGGTAACCCGCAAGTATTCGATCCGCCGGAACACAGAAGAAGCCAGGAAGGAATTTACCGCTTTGCAGGAAGTGGACCTGACGGTAAGGCCCGGTGAATTCTTGACCATTGTAGGACCCAGCGGCTGCGGGAAGTCAACACTGCTGGATCTGATCGCCGGGCTTGCGGCTCCGACGGAAGGCGCATTGTACATTGACGGGAGAAAAATCACCGGCCCCGCTCTGGACAGAGGTATTGTTATGCAGGGGTACGCCTTATTTCCCTGGCGGACGGTCCGCCGCAATATAGAGTTTGGCCTCGAAATCAAAAAGGTTCCAAAGAGAGACCGCAAAGCCGTCAGTGACCGTTATTTGGAGCTTGTCGGGTTAAGCGGCTATGGCGACCGTTATCCGTATGAGCTGTCGGGTGGAATGAAGCAGCGGGTGGCGATTGCCCGCGCACTTGCTTATGACCCTGAGGTGCTGCTTATGGATGAGCCATTTGCCGCAGTGGATGCACAGACCCGGGAAACGCTGCAGGATGAATTGCTGCAAATCTGGGAGCAGACCGGGAAGACGATTGTATTCGTGACCCACAGCATTGATGAAGCAGTCGCTCTAGCCGACCGTGTCGTTGTCATGTCGCCCAATCCGGGCAGAATCCGCGATATTGTCGATGTCGCCCTGCCCCGCCCCAGACGTGTTGGGGATGTGCAGGCCACCGCTGATTTCAGCTGGATCAGGCACCGGGTATGGGAACTGCTGCAGGGAGACAGCGCACCGGTTAAAGGTGTACAGCAGCAGGCTGCACCCCAGACAACATTGGAGCTTGCAGAGCAGCTGTCCTCATCGGCAGTGCTATAAACGTTCATGGCGGCTTGAGATAATGGAACACTGTGATTTAAGATGTGCTTGGCGATGGCTTGAATCGGCTTCGCCGCTCCGGTGCGGAAAGGCAATGCTGAGCATGTTTTTACGGTGAGCTCTTCCGCTTGTAGAGGTTGTGCAGGAAGATATAAGTACCGGAAGGAGCAGGGAATGGCAAGAGCACTTGTGGTGAACCAAATTACAGAGCTGATCGGGAATACACCGGTGGTGAGGCTGCAGCGGCTGACAGGAGCGGGACATTCGGAGGTACTGGTTAAGCTGGAGTGCTTCAATCCGTCCGGCAGCGTCAAAGACAGGGCGGCTTACCATATGCTCCTGGATGCTGAACGAAAAGGCCGACTGCGGCCCGGAGGAACGGTTATTGAAGCCACGAGCGGCAATACAGGAATCGGACTTGCCATGAATTGTGCAGTCAAAGGGTACCGCTGTGTTATCGTCATGCCAGATAATGCATCCTCTGAGCGTATTCAATTATTGAAGGCTTATGGTGCAAAGGTGGTGCTTACGCGGGCTGCCGGAGGCATGAAAGGCGCGCTGGACATTGCAGGTCTGCTTCATGCAGAATTTCCAGGCAGCTTCATGCCCGGGCAATTTGAGAACGCAGCCAATCCGGACATCCACAGAAGGACAACTGCGGTCGAAATCGCAGCGCAGACAGACAGTAAGCTGGATGCGTTTGTAGCCTGCGCTGGCACAGGCGGTACAATTACCGGAACCGGAGAAACGCTGCGAAGCCTCATTAAGGGAATTTCTATCTATGTTGTTGAACCACAGGGTTCTCCCGTACTCTCCGGCGGTAACCCCGGACCTAACCGGCTTACCGGTACCGGTCCGGGGTTTATACCGGCTGTGCTTAATACCGCTATCTATGATGAAATCATCCAGGTTGCCGATGAAGACGCCCTGTCAGTTATGAGGCTGCTTGCCCGCAGTGAAGGATTGCTTGTAGGCCCGTCCTCAGGAGCGGCAGTATGGGCCGGCATGCAAATTGCCAAAAAACTGGGGCCGCATAAAAAGGTGCTGTGCATAGCACCGGACAGCGGAGAACGGTATTTGAGCATGGATTTTTTCTGACATTCCAATAACAAGGTCACGCATTCGTAAGCTCACCGACTATTTGGCGCTAGCCTCTGCTTTTACGGAAGGATTTCATATGAAAGCTGGTAATATGGCGGAATAAGGCTTGTCCGTCATCTGAAACGGCAAAGTCCCGGCTGAGCGGAAGCACCATGGCCCGGTAAGGCTCAGGCAGCCAGATGTATTGATGCACATAGGAGGTGCCGATAAATCCGCAGTGCTCCCAGAAACGGACCCGCGCTGCGTTCTCTTCCGTGTTGTCCGCTTCGACTTCTATCAGAACCGCATGTATATGATGCTCCTTCACCGCCCAATTGCAGAGGCTCTCGAGAAACTGCCTGCCCAAACCACGGCCCCGCTGCGCAGCATCTACGGCCATGTAATCAATAATCAGCATTCGTTCCGCAGTGGAACCGCTAAGACCTGTAACTGCCATCGCCGCGATTGTTCCGTCCTGGTATCCGGTGTGGAGCCAGGCTATTTTTTTGTCCAGCATGGCATGCAGAATGTTAACCGGCTTGGCACCGTGGGGGAAAGCTTCCCGGTAGAGCGGTTCGAGCCTTGCCCATAGCGCGTCGTCCCACTCATCGTAAGTCATGAACTCAAGTGTCATGTAAGTCGCCTCCGGATTTATCATAGCAGAGCTGATCTCACGAAGTAAAATATGCCCGGGTTTATTTTTCGATTTTTACCAGTCAAGTAAGCAGCGGCAACATCATGCCGGCGGATGAACCGAGATTTGCTAAGGCGGCCATTCAGGGCAGGGTCTGTTGAGTGTCCCGACAAAGAGGGGTCTTGGCTTCGAAGGCAAAAAAGGACTCGAATCCAAGCTGGGCCTGGGTTTGAGTCCTTTTTTGTGAGTGCTTGGATTAAGGAGGATTGGCTGCTAGGCCATCAGCAATACGGAAGATGCCTTGATGACAGCAGTGACAGGAGAGCCTTCTTTAAGCTCCAGCTCGCGCAGGGCTTCTACTGAAATAATGGAAGTAATCTTCTGGCCGCCTGTGTCGACAACAATCTTGGCATTGACTTGCCCTTCTTCAATCGAGACCACTTTGCCTTCAAACTGGTTTCTGGCGCTGATTTTCATGGCTTATCCTTCCCTTCAGTTAGAATGATGGCGAAAAAACAATGTATAGTGTGGTTCTTGGATGTTATTGGCGGATAGTGATTTAAATATAACTAGATCATACTAGATATATATTCAGTAAACAAGAATTTCCTTGTGATATCCAGGGTTATTGGTGAGAGATTTGAAGAATGTTCTGAATGTATGGGCGAGGCTGGACCTTCAAAAGCAAAGCCTTCATAATAGGTGAGGTGGGCGGCTGCTCATTATGCATCATATGAAACCAAACGGGAGGTTGAATAGATGAATTACCGCAAACTGGGCAAGACAGGGTTATCCGTCAGCGAGGTGAGCTTCGGCACGTGGGCCATTGGCGGCGATTGGGGCGTGAGCCGGGATGAGGATGGATTGAAGGGGCTGGCGCTGGCGCTGGAGCAGGGAGTCAATTTTTTTGACACTGCGGATGTATACGGCTCCGGGCATGCCGAGGAGTTGCTCGCGAAGGCAACCAGGGGCAAAGAGGATCAGATACATATTGCCACTAAATTCTGCCGGGCAGGTGACATCCATGATCCCGGGACCTATTCGGAGCGTAAGGTAAGCGATTACTGCGAGCAGAGCCTGCGCCGCCTGAACCGGGAGGCTGTTGATCTGTACCAGATTCACTGCCCGCCCATTGAAATCCTGCGTGACGGAAGTGTGTTCCGGGTGCTGGACAAGCTGAAGGCACAAGGGAAAATCCGCCATTACGGAGTCAGTGTAGAGACGATTGAAGAAGGGCTGCTCAGCCTGGAGTATCCCGGTGTTGAAGCGCTGCAGGTGATCTTCAATCTGTTCCGCCAGCAGCCGGCGCAGGAGCTGCTGCCCCGGGCGGAAGCGGCAGGGGCAGGAATACTGGTGCGGCTGCCGCTTGCCAGCGGATTGCTGACCGGAAAGTTCAAGAAAGACAGCACATTTGCTGCCAACGACCACCGGAATTTCAACGCCAACGGGGAGCAGTTCAATGTGGGCGAAACCTTTGCCGGACTGCCTTTTGTGAAAGGTGTGGAGCTGGCCCGGGAACTCGAATGGATTGCGGATGGACGCGGCAGCATGGCCAGAGCGGCGATGCGCTGGATTCTGGACCATCCCTCTGTCAGCTGTGTCATCCCCGGATTCAAGAATGAATCCCAGATAACGGACAATCTTGCCGCATCTGAAGTTCCATCCTTCAGCACAGTGGAGCTGGAGCGGCTAAGCGCTTTTTACCGGACTGAGGTTGCTCCGCATATCCGTGGAGGTGTATAGCCACACTGTATGAAAAATATAACCATCGGCCTGCTCGCGCATGTAGACGCCGGCAAAACAACCTTCGCCGAGCAGCTGCTTTATCACACACAGGCTATACGCAGCCGGGGCCGAGTGGACCATAAGGATACCTTCCTGGACACGCATGAGATTGAAAAAGCGCGCGGGATCACCGTTTTTGCCGATCAGGCAGAGTTTGTTTACGGGGATACGCGGTATTTTCTGCTGGATACGCCGGGACATGTCGATTTCTCCCCGGAGATGGAGCGCGCACTGCAGGTGCTGGATTATGCGGTAGTGATTGTCAGTGCGGTCGAGGGGGTGGAGAGCCACACGGAAACGGTATGGCAGCTGCTGCGCAAGCACGGGATTCCTACCTTCTTCTTCATCAACAAAACCGACCGTACGGGGGCTGAACCGCAGCGCGTGTTCGGGGAGATTCGCGGCCAGCTTAGCGCTGATGCGCTGAAGCTCCCGGAATCGGGGGGGACAGAATTGCCGGAGGATATCAAGGCCTTTCTCGCCGAACGCGATGAGGCCTTGCTTGAAGCTTATCTTGAAGGGACTATGGGAGAATCGCAGGCGCAAGAAGCCATGGTGCGGATGATACGCGCAGGAAGGATATTCCCGTGCATGCATGGCTCCGCCTTGCTGGATCAGGGAATTACCCCGTTTCTGCGGTGGCTGGAGACTCTGACTGTGACCGGTTATGATGCCGCACTGCCTTTTGCCGGCAGGGTGTACAAGATCCGCCACGATGAGAAGGGTACCCGCATTACATACATCAAAGCGCTGCAGGGAGTGCTCAAAGTAAGGGAAGAGCTGGCCTGCGGACCGGATGATGAGACTGAACCCGAACGGATTACGGGGATACGCAAATACAACGGCCTGAAATATACCTCAGCGGATTGGGCTGCTGCCGGTGAGCTGTTCGCTGTCACCGGGCTGTCGGCAGTTATGCCGGGAGACGGTGTAGGTGCTTTGCAGGACAGGCTGGGCAGTGAGCTAATTCCGACGCTGAAGTCCAAGGTGCTGTTCGGGCCTCCGGTTCATCTGAAAGAGGTGCTGAATGCTTTTCAGCTGCTGGGAGCGGAAGATCCTTCCCTTAACACAAGCTGGGATGAACTGGTGCAGGAGCTGAATATTCAGGTTATGGGGCAGATTCAGCTGGAGATTCTGGAGCAGCTCCTGCGCGAACGGTTCATGATCCCGGTAGCTTTTGGCCCGCCGGAGATTCTTTACAAGGAGACGATTTCCGCTCCTGTGTACGGCTGTGGACATTTTGAACCGTTGAAGCATTACGCCGAAGTGCTGCTGAAGCTTGAACCAGGCCCGCGGGGCAGCGGGCTTGTGTTCATCAACGAGTGCCATCCCGATGACCTGGCGGTGGGGTATCAGCACCAAATTGGACAGCATCTGCTGGAGAGCGGACACCATGGTCTGCTTACCGGCTCTCCGCTTACGGATCTGCGGATGATACTGCTGAGCGGAAGAGCGCATAACAAGCATACCCATGGGGGAGATTTCCGGGAAGCCTCGTTCCGTGCGTTGCGCCAGGGTCTGGAGCAGGCAGACAATATCCTGCTGGAGCCGGTCTACGACCTCAAGATCAGGATAGACACCGGTGATCTGGGCAAAGTAATGACAGATATTCAGCAGGCCAGCGGCAGCTTTGCCCCGCCGGAGATCACAGGAGCCAAAGCTGTAATTACCGGGAAGGTGCCGGTAGCCGCTTTTATGAATTACGCGGTCAGACTGGCTTCGATGACACAAGGAAAAGGGGCATTATCGCTCAAGGTTGCAGAGTATCAGCCCTGCCGCCAGACGGACGAAGTGATCGCACTGAAGAATTACAATAAGGATGCCGATCCGGCATATACGTCTTCTTCTGTCTTCTGCGCCAAAGGGCAGTCCTATTCTGTGCCTTGGGATGAAGCACGGGCGCATATGCATATCAAAAACGGTTATGAAGACCGCAAGTGAAGAGAGGATGAACCGGCATTATGAGTGAAATCATCGATAAAGTCGCCTGGATTGTGATTGCGGATGGACATGTGCTGGGTACACGCTCCAAAGGCAAGGATACCTATTACTTTCCCGGAGGCAAAAGAGAGCCCGGTGAGAACGATATCCAGACGTTGATACGTGAAGTCAAGGAAGAGCTGTCTGTGGATATCTTGGCGGATACGGTCACACCGTTTGGCACGTTTCAAGCGGCAGCGGATGGCAAGGCGGAAGGGGTGCTGGTGAAGATGGCCTGCTTTACCGCCGGTTACACCGGTGAATTGGCTCCGGCTGCAGAAATTGCGGAAATGGCCTGGCTTTCTTATGGAGACCGGGAGCGTGTGTCGGAGGTCAGCCGGATTATATTTGACCAGCTCCATGAACTGATGCTGCTGAATTAACGGATATACATCAACAAAAACCAGCGTTCAAGCCCGTTTTGAGCCATTTCCATGGCCTGAGGCGGGCTTTGTACTTGTTTAGGGGATTATGTTTTTCTGTCCATTCTGGAGAAGGGAGGCTAACCGGGATCGCTGCCGCTGTTCCGCGGGTCCGTCCGCTCCGCTGTTTAAGCGGGAGGCGGTTCTGTCATCTTTAAAAAACACAATAAGGAAACTTAATGTATAGGAATGGAACCGGCGAACCTGAACAAGCTGATGGAACGCAAGGAGGTTCATAGGGAACGGAAGCGAAGTGTAAAAAGTAACACTAATGGGCTGGGATTCTGGCTTGAACGGGCTTTAGTGGGATTTTGTACACTTAATAGAGGCCCGCTACCCCCATACGGCTAATTTCAGCCGAATTAGTTATACTTTTTTCCACTAGGGATGATCCGGTATCCGAATGCGGTGGATTAGTTATCCTTTTTACCACTAAATGGCTGCCCTTGGATGAATGGTTCAAGTTCATCTTAAATTAAGCGTATTCCTCTGTAAGGGAGACAAACGGATCGATTAGGGTTCCTTTTTCCCACAAATACTTGCGAAAAAGCGGCTGAGGGAATATGAAGTGACCTTTTCACTTGGGCTTAGCCGCCGGGTCTCAGCAGGAAGGTCTGGAGAAATCGGGGAGGAAGAGCTTCAGCCGGCCAGGGAACCGCAGCCAGCCTTACACCTGAAATGCCAACAGCTGCGCTGCCCGGTCAAGGACGGCATAGCCGTTTCTACTTAAAAGATAAGAATTTATATGTTTCACGCTATAAATTAGGCTTATCTTTCTCGCTGAAACGGATACCGTCTTTATAAGGACGGCGAAGCCGTTTCTACTTGTTTTTCGGGACTGTAATCCCAATGAATGGATTAAAAAGCTGAGGACATATGTCCTACCGCGAATTTCGAATATGTCTTTTAATGAATACAGAGAATAAGACAGAGGAGAGAGAAGCTATGCGCGGAATTATTTTTGCATTTATCGGCGGGGCCTGCATTACGCTGCAAGGGGTGGCCAACGCGCGGATCAGCCAGGATATCGGCACCTGGCAGGCCGCAACCGTTACCCAGTTTACCGGATTTCTAATGGCTCTGATGATTCTGCTGTTCGTGCGGGATGCGAAGAGGCAGGGTTTCAAGCAGGTCAAGCCCTTGTATCTGGTCGGCGGGGCGTTGGCCGCATTTGTTATTTTCAGTGAGGTTACGGCTATTCAGGGCATCGGCGTTACACTGACCATCTCTGCGCTTTTGATCGCCCAGTTGTGTCTGACCTTTGTCATTGATATCAACGGGTGGTTCGGCATGGTGAAGCAGAAGATGCGGCTGCCGCAGTTTATCGGAATCGGCATGATGATTGCCGGAGTGGTTATTTTGAAATTTTAAGGATGGGAGCGGGCCATGAGAGAAATTCTGGATTTGGAGCAGCTTCAGGCCTATCTTCAGACTTATGCGCTGGAGTCCATTTTCACAGAGGAACTGAAGGGGCATTTGCACCTGTATGGCTTCGCCCAAGGGGAGCATATCTGCTCCAAGGGAGATCCTGCCGGGATCCTGTATGTTCTGGTCAAGGGAAAGCTCAAAATCTACACTGCCACACCGGAAGGGAAAACACTTATTATCTCCTTCAAAACACCGCTCGAGCTGATCGGCGATATTGAATACATTCAAGGCACGGAAATGATCAATACGGTGGAGGCGGTATCTCCGGTGCATATGCTTGGCATAGAGTACGGCCGGCTTAATAAATACGGCAGAAATCACCCGCCGCTGCTGCACTTCCTGCTGGAGATCATTACACAGAAGTTCTACCGCAAATCGAATTTTCTCAGCTTGAATCTGATGCATCCGGTAGAGGTGCGGCTGGCCAGTTACCTGCTGTCCATCTCTTATGATGAATCCGACCCCAATTTTACCGGTAAGCTGAATACGATCAATCTGATTGATACCGCTAATTTCATCGGCACAAGCTACAGGCATTTGAACCGGGTAATCCAGAAGCTAAGCAAGGAGGGTTTGATTGAGCGCAAGAGCGGGCATATTCTGGTAAAAGACAAGGAAGAGCTTACTGCACTTGCCAGCCGCAACATCTATGAGCCAAGCTGAGGCTTGAGGAAATTAGGCTCACAAAACTTAAGCTTATGCTTCCGAAGCAAGTTTTGTACGAAGATATTTCAATGCAGCCAGGCTCACAAAACTTAAGCTTATGCTTCCGAAGCAAATTTTGTACGAAGATATTTCAATGCAGCCAGGCTCACAAAACTTTTAGGAGTTGAAAAAATGTTAATAGGACTAGTATTGGCGCTTATTGCCGGTTCGCTGGTTAGCTTACAAAATATATTCAACAGCAAGGTCAATGAGCATACAGGCTCCTGGTCTACGACAACGTTAGTACTGGGCATGGGATTTATCGCGTCGCTGACGATGGGGCTGATTATGGAGGGGGGAAACATGTTCACCCTGCAGCATATGCAGCCCTGGTATTGGTTCAGCGGCATGATTGGAGTCGGCGTAGTCATTTGTCTGGTGCATGCCACAAGATTGCTTGGACCCACTTATGCGATTTCCATTGTGCTCACTTCACAGCTCGGATTTGCCCTGCTGTGGGATTCCATGGGCTGGCTCGGTCTGACAAGGGTTCCGTTCTCGTTCAATCAGCTGATCGGCGTATTGGTGATAGTCGTCGGGATTCTGGTATTCAAATTGGGCGGAGCGCGTGAGCCTAAGCAGGATACCGGCACAGGCCAGCCGAAGCAGGCTTTGAATCTGAAATGAGGCCGAACCAGCAGCTGTATCTGTAAAAGCGCAATAAGCGCGCATCCGTCTTAACCCGCGCTTATTGCGTGTTTGCGTTTATCGGGAGTCCTGTATGGAAGCTATGCTGTTGTTTGTTCTCCGATCTGCCAACGGGTCAAAAGGAGGACCGGTGATTGTGCCAACCACGGTATTCTCGGGACTGCCCCAGGCATTGCCTGAAAAAACCATAACCGCCCGGTCATTTACTAATCATCGTTATTGTAAAAGGTGTTATTGATAATCTCGCTTGTAGTATTTTTGATTGAAGTAGGCAGGCTGCCGCAAGGAGTAAAAGTTGTTGTTCCGCAGGATCAGATTGTCATGTTATTGGCGGGAGCGGCAGACCGGGCTTGAAAGGGCTCCTGCCTGGCAAACCGCCCGGCTCACAGTGCCAAACGCCGTCGGCTTCACAACGCCGTCACCTATGCCTCCATACCGCACGGCAAGAAACAGCTGGTAAAGTCCGGGCAGGAGCAATCCCGCAAGCGCTCATACAGGGTCCCATGTCCAATCGGGTATGATCCGCTTTTTTGATTAAAGGGATAGCGGTTTCATAACGGTATTTCGGCAAATTTGGCCATGAAACGTCCTTTGTAGCTGCGCAAATTGACCGCAAGCATTTTCATAATCATATTTATTGTAACTACTTAGGTCCTGGTTGTTACGAGAACGAAAACTGACCTTGGATCGCGAGAAGCAAGGAAGGAAGAAGGGGTCGAGATTGTTTGCGAAGGGAAGAAATCAAACTGCGAATTCGGGCAAATTCCACCGCTCCTTGCAAGTTTCGAATCGAACCGGAAATCTTCTGTTTGACTTTAACCATACGCAGATCCCGCTCGGCCTGGTTATTATCAAATGGAATGTACGCATCGTGAAGAAACCTAAGGATATAGAGTTTGCAGGCTATCATGCGGTTGCCCAAACTTGCGGCTTTCGTTTGTTTTTGCTTTCCTTTCTTGAGCTTGGAGCGTTTAGGCGGGCTCCATTCCAACGGGCCTTCTTGCAAGATCTCATCGTATCGCTGCTCAAGGAGAGCCACCTCCGCTTCCGTCAGAGGCTTTGCTTGCCGCTTGGCTTCCTTGGAGAGATGACACGCTTTTTGAAGCCGGGCTTTCATATCCGTTGCCCACAAATGCCCATCGTTGTCCACAATGCCTTGGCATTCTCGAATCAGGTGTACCCCGCACAGCCCATGGGAATACGGAAACGATTCACGAAAGTACATGGCGAGGCGGCTGTCGTGAATGACACACCCCGTATAGACGGGGAGAATTCCCTCTTCTTTTACGGCCTGCCTCCTTGAGGGGGGAGACCTTCTCCAGCGAAGACTCACAGAAGGGGCACGTGTGCAGAGGGAGCCGAATGATTTCATCGGGAGATTCCATCCAGTGCAACGTGGTACCCGGATGTCCATGGGGGACTCTTTTTTCCCTCCCGCCTTTCGGGAACTGGGAGGAAGCTTGCGAAAGCCGTCACGAGGGAGGTTTGCTGCTATTTTGGCTATTCTGCTTCAACTGACGTTCCAGTTCCTTGACCCGAGCCTCGAGCTGGGCCACTTGGGCACCCAAAACCGTAATCACGCGCTCAATCGTTTGGGGATCACTGCGGCTGATTCGTCGAATGTCTTCGGGATTCATCTCTGCTCTCCTCCTTCCCAGATAGGTATAGAGTATAATTTACCCATTATCTGGATGGTGATAACAGAGAGGACCTAAGTAGTTACTATTTATTACAACTCATCGGCCCTTGACTGCACAAGAAAACTCAGTAATTCCCTGGTATTCCAGATTCTCCCTCGGCGGCTCTCCGACCGAGTATGCCTTGAAAACGGATTATCCTATCACCCAAGTAGAAAAGCAAAGGACAGTACAAGCATTACGGGCAGTGGCAGGCCAGCAAGGGCCGGAGCAAGTCATCGCATAAGGTCAGCCTGGTAATTGATATACAGTCCTAGATGAGGTCGGGAAAGGCCCCGCCTAAGAACGGTGGGCCAAGATGTTCAATCTCAACAAATGGCTGCAACACTTAAATATTTACAGAAAAACAACCTGCTGGAATATGAACAGCTTGCGGAACGCCACAGGCCGCTTTCATACCCTGTCAGATAAAATCAAAACCATTAGACAGAGGCGCATACAAATGCTGACGTGATGACGGCGACAGTTGATTATGCGAAAACCCGTGCTGTATTTGCCGGATACAAAGTCACAAAGTACAGCTGGAAATATTATGTGGAGCATGAGGCCGGTATAGAATTATATCGGGCAGCGAAGGCTGCTTTCAAGCGTATTCTTTCCGGGGCGAAACTCCAAAGCTGGACACACAGAAACAGGAGTGGCAACGAAACAAAGCGCAGCGCGCTAGATAAACCGGATGGCTGTCCTCATACAAAATTTCGATTGATTCTAGGTCAGCATAGGCATTTGCATATGCACTTTGGTATGCTTATGGGGTGCATTATTGAAAACTTAACCCATATTTGGAATAGAAAATCCAAATTATGGTGCAGAAACATTCTTCCCGTTTTTATCAGGAAGTCCTGATAACCGTTTTACGCCTATATAAGCATATATTATTTTGCACCTATATTCCGACTTATCTTAGCGGGAGGCAAGTATGAAGGTGCGGCAGACTGTAGATTAAATAAGTGCAGGTGTAAGCACAAATAAGATATGATTTGTTTGGTCAGTTTTATTTATAAATCTATGCTTTACATTTGGAGGAATGCGGACGACATCTCCTTCACCTAAAAAATACTCTACACCTTCCAATTCAACATACGCCTCTCCTTTCATGACAACGGCAATTTCTTCTTTATCAGTGTGTGAATAGTAGCTTTCCGTAGTACTTGCGTTGGCATTCAAATCCATCATTAAGAGTTGGATATGCGATTTCATAAAGTCTGGTGTTAATACGTCGTGAACAACATGATCATTGTTTTCACGATAGATTTTCTTACGATCCTGTTTCTTCGAGATGAGGGAATTTGCATTAAAATCATTAATAAAAAGCGTATAAAGCGGCACATTTAAGGCTAGTGCAATTAATTCCAGTACATTTAGTGATGGATTCGCTTGCCCACGCTCAATTTGGCTGATAAGTGACGTGCTGATACCGGAATAATCCGCAAATTCACGGATTGTCATCCCCTTTTTCTTTCGATAAGTCAGAACCGTTTGGCCTAAACGATGATAATTCATGCCTTAATCTCCTTGCCATAATAATGTATCTTTCTGTCATTTTGTACTGACATACTGGAAGCATAAGATAATACTGTTTTTCATCGAGCAACTATAATATAATGGTCTTGTACATTATACCACACGATGTCTTTTATATATTACAAGCGTAAGGAGCTTTTTAAGTGAAATCACAATTTTCTTCGTATCTAATTTTATTTTTTGGGGTTTTCTCACTATACACTTCAGCCATTTTTGTGAAATTAGCAGATGCACCTTCTGCCATTACGGCGTTCTACCGTCTGTTTTTCACTGCATTGATGCTCTTGCCATTTCTATTGTTTTATTAAGAAGAATTGGCATGAATTGCTAACGATAACAATAAGGCAACGGAGATGGGGGCTATTGTCAGGTATTTTTAGCATTTTATGCTTTTAGTCAACCAGTTTCTTTCGTTCATTATCTCTTACCGGCATGGGGAGCCTTTATTGGGTTGGCACTTATCGCAACTGTTTTCGGGCAATTGATTTTTAATTGGCTATTGAAGTGGTTACCTGCAACGGTCATTTCAATGAGTATTTTAGGAGAAACGGTTGGAACCTGCATTCTAGCTTATTTCATTCTAAATGAGGTTATTTCTTTACAACAAGGTATCGGTATAGGAACTATCTTAGTTGGTTTGGCCTTTTTTTACTTCAGACAAAAAATCCACCCATTTTAAGTTTGGATAAAGAACTTATTAACTTAATTATTATAAAATTATGAGGTGCGTAAAATGGAAAAGATTAATATTGGAGAAAAACTTAGCCTTTTTAATGAGTACTGGAGTCCCAGAATTATTGGTGAAGTCAATGAATCCTATGTGAAAATAGCTAAGTTCAAAGGGGATTTTATATGGCACACTCATGAAAATGAGGATGAGATGTTCTATGTACTTAAAGGGGTATTGACAATCAAATTTAGGGATAAGGATATTTTCTTGCAAGAGGGCGAATGTATCGTCATCCCCAGAGGTATCGAGCATTTGCCAGTTGCTGTCGAAGAAGTTCATGTGATGCTGATAGAGTCAAAAACTACTTTAAATACAGGCGATATAGTAAATGATAGAACTGTCGAAAAACTAGAAAAAATATAATATACTACTTTTGACGAGGCTTTTTTATAGAATTTATCCACCCGAAGGTATTGCCATTGGAACAGCCTCCCATGCCATTGGCACAGACCAATCAATGGGATGGGCGAAGCGGAAGGCGCTAGAGTAGTTTAGCGGTTGTGGTGTTGGGGTTGATGATTGCCGATTATGCCGCCATGCGCCTTACGGGAAGCAGCGAGCCTATAATGGATTCCACTCAAGCTGCCGGCCGGGGTGCTGCGGCATCCCCTCAGGAGCTTTTGATCAAGAAGCCCTTGCACGGACTGAACCCTGCTGGTGAATATCAGAACGGGAAGCCAGCTGTCCGGCCTTGAGGATTCGGGCGGGAATATTGAGGGCTTGGAAGCGCGTTCGTTTCCCGGAGGGTGTGTGCTGGCGGTTGGTGCCGCCCTTAGCGGGGGGGAAGTCCTATGCGCTAATGGAAAATTTTATTCGTCAAGTTATCTTTTCTACAAGGAATGGCAGATGAACTGTATGACTTCTATAAATGTTTCGAAAATGCAACGTCTGGGAAACGCTGGACCGGGCTGATCGGCTCCGGCCCTGCGCGTGAAAGTGGAAGCACGGTTTGGACTGCCGCTTACGCAAAGTACAGCTTCTGAGGAAGCGGGGCAGTACTTAGGATGAAATGAACGCTTCCAGTATAAGGAATCGCGGTTCATTTGAAATTGAAAAGGCGCGGTCCCCGGAATACTTACGGGAGCTGCGCCTTTAAACTACTCAAGAAATGGACATACAGTTTATTCAACTACGGACAACGTAAAGCGGAGGCTGTAAGGACGGTTAGCGGGCAGTGTGAACTCCTCATGTGTTGGGGCGCCCCAGCTGTCATCGCCGCCCACACCCATTTGCTTGTAATTGACCCTCAGCACGCTTTTGGCGGAAGGTGTCAACTTATACGTATGATCGCTGGCTTCCAGCTCTTCCGGTGTCCATGGAAGCACATTGACCTCTATAGGCAAGGAGCCTTCCAGATGGAATCCGCCGCCGTGGGCGCCTTCCGTCAGGGAAGCGAAGCGCACACCGGTTTTGTTGCCGCATTCCTGAGGACGGAGATAAGGGACGAACTGTTCGCTTACCTGGCCGGTGTACAGCCCCAGCTTGGCGCCTGTCTGCCGGTCCCAATAGTTCTCATGCGGTCCTTTACCGTACCAGGAGACCGTATCCAACTGACCATCCAGTTCGAACAATAGCCCAAACTCGGGGATTTCCGGAAGGCCGGCAATTCCCGGATTCAGCTCTTGAGTAATATTCACACTTCCGTCCGGCGCAATTTCATATTGCAGCAGCAGGGTGGAGGCAGCCTGGGGAGCCAGCAGGTAGGTGACCGCCACGATGCAGTGCTTATCCCGGGTAGAGCAGGAGAAGCCCGCAAGCGTTCTGTTATAAGAGGCTTCGCGCCAGACGGCACAGCGCTTGTCGTGCCCGTTGCCCAGATCATTGTCGGTTACCGCTCTCCAGAAATTAGGTCTTACAGGTGCAAGCAAGCGCTCCTTTCCGCCCGAGGTTATGGAGAACAGCTCTCCGGTTGCAGAGTTGAAGGCCAGAGCAAAGCGGTCTCCCTGAATAGTGACAATATCCGCCTGTTCCGCAATGCGCAGCTCATTTCCGGCGGCGGCAGGAACGGAAGAGCTTGCGCCGATTCGCGGCGAGACAACAAATTGTTCCCAGGCAACCTCATGTCCCGGCTCAGACCAGGCGGCAGCCGAAGGCTGGATGAAGGACAGGGTCAATACCGCCTCCTGATTGCCAGCCCAAGCGCTCCGGTCGTAAGGAACGGTATATTCAGCGGCTTCCCCGGGTTCAACAGAAACTTCGGAAACACCTTCTTGCACAACTGTTCCGTTCAGCGCTACATTCCATTTCAGCACGTATTCAGCAAGGTTCGTAAACAGGTATTTGTTGCGGATTTCAAACCGGCCTTGGGCAAGATCCACAGCGGTTATTTTCACATTCTGGTAGCATTTCTTCACCTCAAGGAGCTTGGGCGTAACCGTCCGGTCGGCGAACAGCAGCCCGTTGCCGCTGAAGTTGCCGTCATGCGGATTCTCACCGAAATCTCCGCCGTAAGCCAGATAAGGAATTCCCTCTGCGGTCTTGGTGCGGATCGCCTGATCCACCCAGTCCCAGATGAATCCGCCTTGAATGATATCGTACTGATCGAACAGCTCTGTATACAAATGCAGGCCTCCGCACGAGTTGCCCATGGCATGGCTGTATTCGCAGAGGATATAAGGCTTTTTGGGATCCTTCTTCGCATACGCAGCGACATCATGCGGTTTGATATACATCGTGGATTCAATATCACTTGCCGCATCTGAAGTCCGGTAATGGAAAATCCCTTCATAATGAACGACCCGGCCAGGATCGGCTTCCCGCAGGTAGTCATGCATAGCCACAAAGTTATCGCCGCCGAAGGATTCGTTGCCGAGCGACCAGATGACCACGGACGGATGATTTTTGTCTCTTTGCAGCATGGAATTGCAACGGTCGAGCACGTTGGCGCGCCATTCCGGTCTGCTGGCGGGAACGTTGCCGTCATGCAGCTCTTTTTGCCCATATTGCCAGGAGCCGTGCGTTTCCAGGTTCGTTTCATCAATTACATAAAGCCCGTATTCATCGCACAGCTCATACCAAATGGACTGATTCGGATAATGTGAGGTGCGTACAGCGTTGATGTTGTGAGCCTTCATCAGCTCAATATCGCGGATCATATCCTCTTTGCCGAGTGCACGGCCGGTCTCGCAGGAGAACTCATGGCGGTTCGTGCCCTTGAAGACAACCCTTTTCCCGTTAATCTTCATCAGGCCGTCCTTGATCTCAAAGGTGCGGAAGCCCACCCTGCTGCTGACCGCTTCCTGCAATTCACCGTCTTCATTCTTCAAAGAGAGGACAACGGTGTATAGATTCGGCTTCTCAGCACTCCATTTGTCCGGTCCAAGAACTGCTGCCCCAAGCTTATGCTGTTGCAGCCCGCCACTCTGAAAGCTGACCCCGGCAGATAACGGAGCAGCCCACACGGTCCGGCCATTTCCGTCATACAGCTGGATTTCAAGCGTAAATGAACCTGAATTCGCGTTAAAATAATCCTCAATCTTCACATCCACATGGAATTGCGCATCGGCGTATTGCTCATCCAGATCGGTATGGACGAAGAAGTCGGCAATGTGTACAGGCGGAGCCGTATAGAGATAGACATCGCGGAAGATTCCGCTGAGCCGCCAGAAATCCTGATCCTCCAGCCAGCTTGCGTCACACCAGCGGTAGACCTCAACGGCCAGCTTGTTCTCACCTTCGTGCAGATAAGCCGTAATATCGTATTCGGAAGGGGTGAAGGTATCTTCTCCATACCCTGCCAGTTCACCATTTACCCATACATAGAAGGCGGATTCAACTCCCTGGAAGCTGAGATAGACCGGCTGGCCGGCCCAATCTTCCGGTACAGTAAAGGTACGGATGTAAGAGCCTACGGGATTATATACTGTCGGGGCAAAAGGCGGCTTCAGCTCCGGTTCGGACACTGCCCAAGGATAACGGACATTCGTATATTGAGGGTAGTCATAGCCCTGGAACTGCCAATGGGAAGGGACAGGAATCTCTGCCCAGCTGCTGCTGTCATAGTCTGCGCTGTAGAAGTCCTTAATACGCTGTTCCGGCGTTTCGGCAAAAGCGAATTTCCAGTTCCCGTTCAGCAGGCGGTAATTGGGCGAAGCTGTACGCTCCCCCCTGAGAGCTTGGGGAACTGAAGGGTATGAGATCATGGAAGCATGCGCATCCAAACGGTTCAGCTGAAAAATTTCAGGGTTGTTGTTCCATTCGGGATATCCATTGGCAGGTGGCTGGTAGGTAAACTTGTTGCGCACATTAACATCTCCTTATATTATTATATTCATATTATAAAAGGCTGACTCTTCAAGAGATATAGAAGAATATTCGCTTATATAACACAATATGAAACAGGAGAGCTGACATGGAGAGCACACTGATCTTTTGCGAGACGGAAGAAATGGCAGCGTTGCCGCTGTATGCTACAACGATTGGGTTCTGGGAGCATCAGACGGAAATGGAGCGTCCCGGGGGGTTCCCGGACTATCAGCTGCATCAGGTTCTTGAAGGCAAGGGGGAGCTGTTTCTGAAGGACAAACGGTACATCGTGGAACCGGGGGATGTCTTCTTTCTCTTTCCGCATGTTGCCCACGCCTATGCGCCAGTCAGCGGAGAATGGATGCTGTCCTGGGTTTCTTTTAATGGAAGAGAGGCCGGAAGTCTTCTGACGTATGCCGGAATCCGCGAGTCGGGAACGGGAAGGCTGAACGCGCTGCCGCTGCTGGAGCCGCTGCACAGAATGCTGGAGCTGTCCCATGGCAACACCCTGGAGATCAATCTGGAGCGCTCCAAGCTGATGTATGCGCTTATGCTTGAACTCAAATTGCAGCTGTCGGCACCGGCAGGCGGGCAGGATGAGCTCGAGCGTATGAAGCCTGTGCTGCAGCATATCGAGCACAATCTGCACAGGCCGCTGACACTCAAAGAATTGGCCGAGACAGCCTCAATCTCGCCGCAGTATTTATGCCGTCTGTTTCAGCGGACGCTGCATGAACGCCCGGTCGCCTACATCAACAAGCAGCGGATCAACCGGAGCAAGCAGCTTATGTTCAGCGGAAGGGAGAAAAAGATCTATGAAATTGCCGGACAGGCCGGTTTTGAGAATGTGGGTTATTTCTGCGCCGTTTTCAAGCGGATAACCGGAATGAGGCCGGATGAGTTCAAACAGCTGCATGGCCTGGATGGCCGAAGGTTGTAAGTACAGCGCAGGATTCCCCGTTTCAGATGCATAGACGGCCAAAAGACCGTGAGCCTTCATCACGGTCTTTCAGTATTGCTGAAATATTCTTAAGAGCTGCATTCCGCCCCCTTAAGCCGGCTTGCCTGATTTGCGGAAAGTCGCTACCAGCGGAAGCATACAGATGAGCAGCAATGCTACAAGCATGAACACCTGCTGCACCCCGTAGACTACGGCTTCGGAGCCATTCGCTGGGGCTGAACCGCTAGAAGAGTAGGCCTCCGTTCTCCAGGTATAAAAAGCGGTGAAGATTGCAATGGACAGGGAGCCCATGCATTGGCGCACCCAGCTTGTCATTGAGGTAGCATAGCCGATCTGAGAATCGGATAATGTGGATAATCCGGCATTCATGAGCGGCATGGACGAAAAGGCGATTCCGATATTCCGGGTCACTGTCCACAGGATCACTTCGGCATTGGCCGTATCCAGCGTCATACGGGACAGCATCCAGGTGCCAAGCACCATTAAGCTGATTCCGGCCGCCGCCAGCTTCATCGGCCCGAGGCGCGAATACAGCCTGCCCACGACAGGAAGCAGGAGCACCATCACCACGGAAGAAGGAAGCATCACAAGTCCGGTGCTGGCCGCTGGCACGCCTTGGGCGGTCTGGAGGAAATAGGGCACGAAATAGACTGCCGCGAACAAGGCGGCATTGATAAGGCCGAGCAGCAGTACGCTGATGGCATATGCCCGGCTGCGGAACACGCGGAACTCGAGCAGCGGGGTGTCCGAGCCGAGCTGGCGTCTGACGAACAGAACCAGCAGGAGGATACCGGCGGCGAGCAGCAGCAAGGTTTTGTAGCTCACAAGCCCCCAGGCGGAAGCCCTGCTGAAAGCGAACAGCACGGTGAAGCTGCCGGTGCTGGACAGCACGGCGCTCAGCTTGTCCAGCCGCATGCCCGAATCGCCGGAGCTTGCAGGGACATAGCGGAGCACGAGCAGGATAGAGAGCAGCAGCAGGGGCAGATTCAGCAGGAACAGCCAGCGCCAGCTCAGAAACTGCAGGCAGATGCCGGAGACAGCCGGCCCGAGCGCCGGACCCAGCCAGCCAGCGGCTTCCCACAGGCTGACGGCCATGGGCTGCTGCTTGCGGTCAACCGTCCGGTAGAGCAGGGTGAGGGTGACGGGAAGCATCAGCCCGGCACAGCCCCCTTGGATGACGCGCGCGGCAATCAGGGAGAGAGGCGACCAGGCCAGAGAGCAGAGCAATGAGGCCATGGAAAAGCCGATCAGAGTAGTGCATATACCTTTTTGGTGCCATATCTCGATATAAGAAAACCGGCAAGCGGTGAGCCGATGCCGATAGCCATCATATAACCGGTAAGCGCCCACTGCATAACCGACATGTCTGCACGAAAGGCCTTCATTAAAGTAGGGACGGCAAGATTCACTGTGCTGGTATTCAGATTTGAGACGAATACGCTGCAGAAGACTGCAATTATGATGGGCGCCAGTGGAACAGCGGCAGCCATTTTGGTATTGGATTTCAAAGTATAACATCTCCTAGTTGCGGCTATGAAGCTTAATCATAATAGAGCGGAGCCAGCTTGGCCGTTTGAATAAAAGCCGGATCATGCAGCGGGAACAGGATACTGCCGGGTTCCTCCGCTAGCCGTTTCAGGCGCAGCAGGGATTCCAGTGCCTGTCCGTCATCGCTGGCCGAGCCGGGCAGCAGCTCCTGCTCGAAATTCTGCAGGAAATCGCCCGCATCGAAAGTGAGCACAAGCCGCTTGCCGCTTGGAAGGGAGATCAATGCCGATTGATGCCCCGGTGTATGGCCGGGGGTGGCTAGAAGCTGAATTCCCGGCATTAGCGCATAATCTCCCTCAATCAGCTGCCAGTCCAAATCCGGCAGGTCGTAGTCCTCTATGATATTTCCCAGCCCGGGAGGGGTGTGCAGGGCATAATGGTGTTCTGCGCGCTGGGCAATAATTTTCGCATGGCGGAACAGCTTGAGATAGCCGGTATGATCGGTATGCATATGCGACATTACGACCTGGTGAATATCCTCCGGCTGAATACCGATTTCTTTCAGTTGTCCTGTGAGAGAATGAACCGGATGCACGACAGGGAGAGTGGTCCAGCCCCGGTCGGTGTAATAGGCTTTGGCCAGGACAGGATCATGAATCCGTGAAGCGTCGATGCCTGTATCGAACAAGACCCATCCGGCCTCAGTTTCCGCAAGATATGCGCAGATCGGCTCCGCAACAATAATGCGGTTATCGCCTCCGCGGAGGGAAATGCCCAGCGGGAGAATTTCGAAGCCGCAGAGCAAAACGTATAATTTGTGTACTGAAGTAGCAGCTGCCATAGAATCTCCAATCCGCAAAGGGTTCAGACCCGACCCTCCGCATGTATGTGATTTATTCCTTGGAATGCAGCAGATCGACAATCTCTTTTTTGAGTGCGATGAACGGTTCAGAATCCTTAAGGTCTTTATTCTGGCGCATTTCGGCCGGAATCTCGATCTCGCGGACAATGCGGCCTGGACGGCTCTTCATTACATAGAGCCTTTCCGAGAGGAAAATGGCTTCTTCAATGTCATGCGTTATGAACAGAATCGTGGCCTTCTCATGCTTCTGAATGTTCAGCAGCAGCTCCTGCATATCCCCGCGTGTCTGCGCGTCAAGGGCGGCAAAGGGTTCGTCCATCAGCAGCATTTCCGGGGAATTGGCCAGGGCTCTGGCAATCGCAACCCGCTGCTTCATGCCGCCGGACAGCTGTTTGGGATAGGTGTCGCCAAAATTGACGAGGTTCACCAGCTCCAGATATTTATCGGAGACCTCTCTGCGCTGCTTGCGCGGAATGTTCTTCAGGGCCAGGCCGAACTCGATATTGTCACGGACAGAGAGCCAGGGGAAAAGGGTATAGGATTGAAAAACGACCCCGCGGTCCGCACCCGGGCCTTCTATTGTTCTGCCGGAGATGGATGCGGTGCCCGAAGAGGCATCCTCCAGACCGGCCAGTATGCGCAGCATGGTGGATTTCCCGCAGCCGGAAGGCCCGACAAGGGTGACGAACTCATTTTCGTAAATATGCGCGTCTACATGGTCCAGGGCCAGAAATGTGTCTTTTTTGGTTTCATAGCTTTTGGACAAGGAATTGACCACGATCTTGCGTTTTCTGGGTTCCCCTGCAGCGGAGGTGCCGGTCGGACCGTTTGCAGTGTATAAAGTATTCATCCTATCGCCCTCCTTCGGCCCATGGGAACAGCTTCTTGTTCAGCAATGCGAACAGCCGGTCGATAATCAGACCCAGGAGCCCGATGACAAGAATCCCCAGGAAAATCGTTTCAGTCTGCATGTACCGCTGAGCCCGCATAATCATGAATCCGAGACCGGAGCTTGCAGCGAACAGCTCTGCCGCCACCAGATACGACCAGGCCCAGCCCATGATCAGGCGCAGGGAGTTCATCAGATCCGGCAGCAGTGCAGGCAGCAGCACCTTGCGGAGCACCTGGAATTTGCCTGCCCCCAGCGTATAGGAGGCTTGCAGCAGCTCGCCTGATACGGATTTGGCATTATCGGCAACCATCAGCACCATCTGGAAGAAGCAGCCTACAAAAATCACGGCAATTTTAGCGGATTCTCCAAGCCCAATCCAGACGATAATGAGGGGAATAAAGGCTGTAGCAGGCATGTAGCGGATAAATTCGGTTACCGGTACAACAATGGCCTCGAAGAGCTTGAACGTCCCTGCCAGAATACCCAGCGGAATTGCGAGCAGGCAGGTGAGCAGATAGCCCATCAATACGCGGTAGGCGCTGATTCCGACATACCCCCAGAAATCTCCGTCCTGAATGTTCGTAATGAAGGAATGCCATACCTTTCCCGGTGAAGGCAAAAAAGTAGGACTGACCAGGTTTCCGTAGCTCAGCAGGCTCCAGATTGCAAGTATTCCGGCAAAGGTTGCAACTACAGTGATCATGTATACCTTGCGGCTGATTTCACCGCGGATCTTGAACAGCCGAATTTTCTTTTTCTTCATCTAATTGTTCTCCCCTCCGTTGAACGGCCTTGCAAATGACTCATTTGTGCGGTCGAAGCATCCGTATTATACGGATGCTTTTCGGGCTTGGCCCCAAGCCTCAATGACAGGAACCATTTCATCGGAATTTGTCCTGGACGCATGCTGCAGATACGTCATGGCATTCAGGGAAGCTTGATGCGCTTCATTGCTGGAGCCCAGACAGCCGTCATGCAGGACGCGGATATAATAATCGTGCTGATGGGCATCTACGGCGGTATAGTGCACACAGACATCGGTATAGTATCCGCCCATAATCAGTGTCTGTACGTTCAGTCCGCGCAGCAGAATATCCAGATCCGTTCCGAAGAAGCAGCTGTAGCGGCGTTTCATATTCGTGAACTCTCCGTCGACGGGCTGCAGGCTGTCGATAATATCGATATACTCCGAGCCCTCCAGGCAATGAATATTCTCGGTTCCGTCCAGCTCACGGCCGTAATCGACCATCTCCTTGCGGTGGATCTCCTGAAAGAAAATGACCGGCATGCCGGCTTCCCGGGCTGCTTTGAGCACACGCCCGAGTGCTGCTACAGAGGCTTCTACTTCGCCTTCCGCATAACCTCCGGGAGCTTTGTATATTCCCTTTTGCGGATCAACCAGCAGCAGGGCGGGATTGCCGACGATTTTGCGTGATTCTTTTTCCATGATAAGTTCCTCCCCGATGTTTGCTTAACAGATTATGCGTTATTCGTACAGGAAACCGTTGATGATGCCGGCGGTGTCTACCGGAGAAGTAATAATCTTCTGGTCCATGAAGAACGCGGAGAAGCTGCCCATAGTTGTTTCCCATTCCGTTTTGTTATCGACAAGCATGGTTTTGGAGGCATCGGCGGTTGTCAGATCCAGAGTGGCAATGGTGCTGTTCACTGCGGCAAGATCCATATCGAGCGCATCAGCTACAATTTGCTTGCCTTCATCGGTAGTGTTGAACAGCTCAAGCCCTTCGTCAAAAGCGGCAACCATAGCTTTCAGCGCTTCCGGATGCTCATCGATCATACTCTTCTTCACTACCAGGGCATCGACAATCAGATTTGGCGCATCGGCAGTGGAATAGAGCAGGTGACCGTCTTTGGCGGCGGCTTCGGACAGATACGGCTCCCAGGTTACAGCGGCGTCTACCTGACCGGCCATGAAGGTGGAACCGGCGAGGTTATTGTTCATATTCACAATATTCACATCAGCTTCCTTCAGGTCAACGGTCTGCAGCGCGTGCAGCAGCAGGAAGTGGGCAACCGAGCCGATGGATACGGCGATATCCTTGCCTTTCAGGTCCTGAAGAGCGGCAATGTCGTTCGCAGCAATAATTCCGTCCGCGCCCTTGGATCTGTCAATTACGGCAATGACCTGAACCGGATCTTTAGCATCTTCATTGGCTTTCATTTGAACCACAGCGTCCAGGGACTGGACAACGGCATCCAGCTTGCCCGACATGAACGCATCCTTTGTATTGCCTTCCATTTGCACAAATTCTACATTGGCACCCTTATCGGCAAAAATTTTCTTCTCATTAGCGACGATTGCACCCGCAGAGCCGAGCCATGGGCTGTAGCCGAAACGGATATTGACATCATCTGCGGCAGGAGCGGCTGAGCTGGATGCTTCAGCAGTTGGCGCTGTAGTTGCTGCGGCGTTAGCTGCATCATTATTGGCTGTATTGGCGTTGCCGGCTCCACAGCCGGCAATGAACAGCAGCGTGGACATGGCGAGTGCAAGAAATCCTTTTTGGTTGTTTTTCATTGGGTTACCCTCCGTATAATGTATTATTTACTGTCCTATCCGTTTAATTCCAACCGATGCCTCCTTGTATTATTATCAGAATAGAAGAAGATATTTGCTGCTCCATATCCTTGAGTCTTCTATTTCCTGCGAGAAAACGGCACTGTCCATCATGAGGACGGGGCAGCCGTTTTTGCCCGGTAGGTAAAAAGAAAAACCCGGGAGATTATTTGGTAATAATCTCCCGGGTTTTTATCCCTCCGTGTCACATGCTGCATGGATTATGCACCACATGGTTTACTCTCGGACCGGACCCTCGGATAAGGCGGAACCCTAGTAAACTGTTTGGTATTTAATTTATGTTACGTATACTAACATAAACATTTTTATTCTGACAAGCTATTCTTTAAAAAAAATCAAAAAAAGCGGCGGGTCGTGATGAATAATGTTGAATTTTGTCATTTAACGAATTATTGTTTGACACATTAAAGAACTGAATGTTATATTAACTGACGTAGAATTCAGCGTGATTATAATTGAATATTTTATAGTCTACTAGGGTTCCGCCGGCAGCTATGCCGGGGCTGGTCCGAGAGTAGACAGCTTGCCCCAGCGGCAGGCGGACACGGAAGGATAAAAACCTGGGAGATATCATCAAGACGCCAAGTCTTGTGATGTCTCCCTTTTATTTTTCCATAAAACAGACACAGGAGGAGTGAGCGGGATGAATTCACGGCATTATTGGAGTGAAACGATGTCACCGGGGGGCAAATGGTTAGGGCCGATCGGAAGGGGCAAGCTGGTCCGCTTTACGGCTATGGAGAAGGGAGCGGGTGTCTCTATTCTACTGTACAACGTGCAGGATTTGACGGAGCGCTACAATATGCCGGACACCTTGAAGGCACAGCACACAGCGCATTTGACGCAAGGACATGTGCTGATGAGCGACAACGGGCGGGTCATGGCGAGTATTGTCCAGGACAGCCTGGGCTGGCATGATCCGATCGGCGGCTACAGCCTCCGCTCGGCAACGGAAGAGAAATATGGCATCAGCCGTTATCAGGAGGTACGCAATGACCGGTACCGGAATGCCCAGGACAACTTCTCTATTGAACTGGTACGTAACGGCATGGCAGCCAGAGACCTGTCTCCATCGTTCAACCTGTTCTCCAAAATTTACTGTGATGATGAAGGCGGGATGCATTTTGCGGAAGGGCATTGCCCGGCTAACGCCAGCGTAACACTGCGTACAGAAATGAATATTCTGCTCCTGGCTTCCAATACGCCGAATCCGCTGGATCCAAGACCTGTCTATCCTTCCGTTCCGGTCAAAATCGAAATTCTGCACGCTGAACCGCTTAATGCAGATGACGAATGTGTGAATAACCGTCCCGAGAACCTCCGGGCTTTTGAGAATACTTGGAAGTATTACGGTCTACTGGGCTAAGTCAGCAAATCGAGAAACAGGGAGGAAACTAACATGAGTTCATTTCATCGGGTAGAGAGCAGCCGGAAGGCTGATGAGGCAATATACAACAAAGTCATTCCAGCAGGCGAGGGATGGATGCAGGCGCTGCTTCCGGGCCAGGTGCTGCGGATCGTGGATCTGGACGGCAATCAGGCGGCGGATACTCTGCTGTATGACGCGGAGCACCCGGAGGATCACTACAGTGCGGTGCAATCCATTGCTGCCCAGAAGAATATCTATCTGACCACAGGCTCAGTGCTGATGACTGAATCGGGTAGACCTCTCGCCAGGATTGTGGCGGATACCTGCGGGCGTCATGATACGCTCGGCGGAGCCTGCTCGTCACAGAGCAATACGGTACGCTACGCCCATGAGAAGGGGCATATGCATAATTGCCGGGACACCTTCATGCTGGAGCTGTCGCGCCACCCGGAAGGGGACAAATACGGAAAGCGTGATCTGGCTCCCAATATCAATTTCTTCATGAATGTGCCGGTCACTCCGGGGGGCGGACTGACTTTTGAAAATGGGGTATCCTCTCCGGGGGCATATGTGGAGCTGCAGGCGGAACGCCGGGCCATGGTGCTGATCAGTAATTGCCCGCAGCTGAACAACCCCTGCAACGCCTACAACCCCACACCGGTGCAGGTGCTGATCTGGGACAAATGAGAAAAGTGACATCAGGGGAGGAAGGCAACTATGTTTACTAAAGTGCTAATAGCCAACAGAGGGGCAATCGCCGTCCGCATTGAACGCACGCTGCGGGCTATGGGCGTAGCTTCTGTGGCTGTCTATACCAAAGCGGATCAAGCCAGTCTTCATGTCGGCGGCGCAGACGAGGCGGTCCTTATCGGAGAGGGCGCTCCGCAGTCCAGCTATCTGAATGCCGAATTAATTCTCCGGGTTGCCAAGGAGACCGGGGCGCAGGCAATTCACCCCGGGTACGGATTCTTAAGTGAGAATGCCGCGTTTGCCCGTGCGTGCAGGGAGCAGGGGATTGTCTTCATCGGCCCGGCACCCGAGCAGATGGAAATGTTCGGCCTGAAGCACTCGGCCCGGGAGATCGCAGCGGCGGCGGGAGTTCCGCTGCTTCCCGGAACCCCGCTGTTGACAGCGCTGGCGGAGGCGCTTCAGGCTGCCGGAGAGATCGGTTATCCGGTCATGCTCAAGAGCACGGCCGGAGGCGGAGGCATTGGGATGCGGATTTGCCATTCCGCGTCCGAGCTGCAGGAAGCTTTTGCTTCGGTTACCCATCTGGCGGCTTCCAATTTCAATAATGGCGGCGTATTTGTGGAGAAATACATCGCCAGAGCACGCCATATTGAGGTGCAGATCTTCGGGAACCGGTTCGGAGAAGTCGCGGTGCTTGGTGAAAGGGATTGCTCGATCCAGCGGCGCAACCAGAAGGTAGTGGAAGAAACTCCGGCTCCGCTGCTCATGCCGCAGGTGCGGGCTGAACTGCTGGAGGCTGCCCGCAAGCTGGCTGAAGCCGCGGGCTACCGCAGTGCCGGAACCGTTGAATTCCTGTACGATCCAACGGCGGAAGCCTTCTATTTCCTTGAAGTGAATACCCGCCTGCAAGTGGAGCATGGGATCACTGAAGAAGTGCTCGGTGTCGATCTGGTGGAATGGATGGTCCGGGAAGCGGCTGATGAGCTTCAAGGACTGCAGGGCCGTGTGCCTGAAGCGCAAGGACACAGCATCCAGGCCCGCATTTATGCGGAGGATTGCCTTCGTGATTTCCGCCCCAGTGCCGGAAGGCTGGATCGAGTCGTCTTTCCGCCGGATTCCCGCAACGAAACCTGGGTAACTGACGGGGTAGAGGTTACCACTCTTTATGATCCGATGCTGGCTAAGATCATTGTGCACGGCCAGAACCGCGGGGAGGCCATCCAGCGACTGGAGGCTGCTCTGGGCGCGAGCCGTTTCTATGGGGTCACCACGAATTTGTCCTATATCAGCGGGCTGCTTCAGGAGAAGGAATTCCTTGCGGGCCGGGTCTATACCCGGCTGCTGGACGGTTTTGCTCCTGCGGAGCACGCACTGGAGGTGCTGGATGGCGGTGTGCAGTCCACGGTACAGGACTATCCCGGCCGTACCGGCTATTGGGATGTGGGCGTTCCTCCGTGCGGACCGATGGACCCGCTCTCCTTCCGCATCGGCAACAAGCTGCTGGGCAATCCCGATGACGCACCGGGTCTTGAGCTGACGCTGCGCGGCGGCAGCTACCGCTTCCGGGACGAAATGTGGTTCTGCCTTACCGGGGCAGATATGAAGCCTGTCCTGGATGGTGTTCCGGTACCGATGTTCCGGCCTGTTCTGGCCGGGCAGGGACAGACGCTGACGTTCGGCGAAGCTGACGGCGGGATTCGCAGCTATCTGCTGCTGGGAGGCGGGCTGGATATGCCGCGCGTGCTGGACAGTGCAGCCACCTTTACGCTAGGCGGTTTTGGCGGACATGGCGGACGGGCGCTGCGGACAGGCGATGTCCTGGGCGTCCGTCCTGCGGCAGCCCCGCCGGCTGAAGCAGAGCTGCCGCAGGAGAAGCGCCCGGTGCTTACCCGGCACTGGACGGTAGGTGCCGTGCCTGGCCCGCTCAGTACAGAGGAATTCCTGAAGCCGGCTTACATGGAGCAGCTGACAGGCACCGGATGGGAGGTGCATTTCAACAGCTCCCGCACGGGGGTGCGCCTGATTGGACCGGCCCCGCTGTGGGCCCGCGAGGATGGCGGCGATGCCGGTCTGCATCCCTCCAATATCCACGACAATGCCTATGCGGTGGGCGCGCTTGATCTTACCGGCGACATGCCCATTCTGCTGGGGCCGGACGGGCCTTCGCTAGGCGGCTTTGTCTGCCCGGTGACCACCGCTTCGGCGGAATTCTGGAAGCTTGGCCAGCTGCGGCCGGGTGACAAGGTCCGCTTCCGGCTGCTTACGCTGGAAGAAGCGGAAGCGCTGAGGGAAGAGCAGGAGCTGTTCCTGCAGCAGCTTGGCGAACAGCGCGAGGAGCTGCCGTTCCCGGAGATGCCGCTTCACATCACCCAAGTGGAGCAGAGCTACCCGATTCTGCACCATGCCGGAGAGCACCGCCAGTTTCCGGTTACGATCCGTGCCAGCGGGGATTCCAACCTGCTGGTGGAATACGGCGACATGGAGCTGGATCTGCTGCTCCGCTTCCAGGTTCACGCCCTGATGCAGGCCATTCAGGAGCATGGCGGGATTCCGTTCATGGATCTGACGCCGGGAATCCGCTCACTGCAGGTTCATCTCGATGCCGCGCGGATGACGGTCAAAGAAGCCGCTCGGATCATCGCGGATATTGACCGCTCCTTGCCGCCGCTGGAATCCATCCGGGTGCCATCCAGGATCGTACATTTACCGCTCTCCTGGGATGATCCGGCTACCCGCATAGCGATCGAGCGTTATCAGAAGACCGTCCGTCCGGATGCCCCCTGGTGTCCGAGCAATATCGATTTTATCCGCCGGATTAACGGTCTGGAGAGCATGGAAGAGGTCAAGAAAATCATTTTCGAAGCCAATTATCTTGTCTTGGGCCTGGGTGATGTCTACCTCGGTGCCCCGGTGGCCACACCAACCGATCCGCGCCACCGTCTGGTGACGACCAAATACAATCCGGCCCGCACCTGGACCCCGGAGAATGCGGTCGGCATCGGAGGAGCCTACTTGTGTGTATACGGCATGGAGGGACCGGGCGGCTATCAGTTCGTCGGACGCACTGTACAGATGTGGAACCGTCTGCGGTCCACGGAGAGCTTCCAGCCCGGCAAGCCTTGGCTGCTGCGCTTCTTCGACCAGATCCGGTTCTATCCGGTTAGCGAGGAGGAGCTGTTGACGCTCCGTGAGGATTTCCTCCTTGGACGCTTTGAGGCCAATATTGAAGAGACAACCTTCGATCTGGGCGAATATCTGGAATTTTTAGGCTCGATTGAAGACAGCACTGCGGAATTCCGCACCCGCCAGCAGAACGCCTTCAGAGAAGAACGCGAGAACTGGAAGAAGCTCGGACTGGCTGAATACATGTCGGAGCAGGATCATGCCGGGCCTGAAGCAGAACAGGAGCTTCCGCCGGGTGGTGTAGCTGTAAGAAGCGATATGCCGGGCAGTGTATGGAAAATACTCGTTAATCCCGGCCAGCACATCGACGAAGGCGATACCCTGGTCATCCAGGAAAGCATGAAGATGGAATTCAACCAGAAGGCTACTTCCTCCGGAACGGTGGCTGCTGTATATGTCCAGCAAGGCGAAACGGTGCAGGCAGGCCAGCTGCTGGTAAGCATTGTCACTTAAGAGAGGAGAGGTTCCAACCATGGGCAAAAAAGATATTGCGCACAAATTAACGGTAGCCGGCTTGCGTGCTGCTTATCTGAGCGGAGACACTACACCGCACGAAATCATCCATGAGATTATCGGGCGCGCAGGCAGAACTGATGATATGAATATTTGGATCACGCCGCCGGACCTGCAATTTATTCAGCCTTACCTGGACCGCCTGTCCGCACTGAATCCACTGAAGTATCCGCTGTGGGGCATCCCATTTGCCATCAAAGACAATATCGACCTGGCAGGTGTGCCAACTACGGCGGGCTGTGCTGAATATGCCTATATTCCCGAGCGGCATGCCGCTGTGGTTGAGCGCCTGATTGCAGCCGGAGCCATTCCGGTCGGCAAAAGCAACCTGGACCAGTTCGCCACGGGTCTGGTCGGTACCCGCAGTCCATACGGCGAAGCCCATAATGCGCTTCGTCCGGAACTTATCAGCGGCGGCTCCAGCTCAGGCTCCTCGGTTGCCGTTGCCAGGGGACAGGCCGCATTCTCGCTTGGCACCGACACCGCAGGCTCCGGGCGTGTCCCGGCCGCATTGCACGGGCTGGTCGGCTGGAAGCCCAGCCTCGGCTCCTGGCCGAGCCTCGGTGTTGTCCCGGCCTGTGCCAGCCTTGACTGCGTGACGGTCATGGCTCATACGCTTGAGGATGCGCTTCAGATCGACAGGGTGGCTGCCGGTTTCCACCCCGATGATCCGTGGTCGCGCCGCTTGCCGCAGCTTGAGGAGAAGCTTCCGCTGCATATAGCGGTCCCCGCCGAGCCTCTGGTGTTCTATGGCCCGTTCGCGGACAGCTACAGAGCAGCCTGGGAATTCTCGCTGGAGGCTCTTTCCGATATGGGTATTCCGCTGGTGCCGGTCGATACACAGATGTTCTCGGAAGCCGCAGCAATCCTGTATGGTGGACCATGGGTAGCCGAACGCTGGGCCGATCTCGGCGGCTTCATTGAAGCGAATCCGGGAACAGCCTTCCCGGTGACCGAGACTGTGCTGCGCTCCGGAGCGGCAGCAGAATATAATGCCGCATCCGTATTCCAGGCCATGCACAAGCTCCAGGCATTCAAGCTTGAAGCCCGCAAGCTGCTGAAGGATGCGGTGCTTGTCCTGCCGACGGCCGGAGGAACCTGGACACGGGACCAGGTCCGTGAAGATCCTATAGCCGCCAACAGCTTGATGGGGCTGTATACCAACCATTGCAATCTGCTGGATTTCTGCGCCGTGGCGCTGCCTGCGGGCGAAGCTGGGGAGAACCTTCCCTTTGGCATCAGTGTGTTCACTCCGGCTGAGGAAGAAGGCAGGCTGCGGGGGTTTGCCAAGCTCTATTCCAAGGATGATGGAGGCAAGGGATGATGGAGCAGCAAAAGAATACAATTATAGTTGCGGTATGCGGTCTTCATATGCGCGGGTTTCCGCTGGAGCAGCAAATGAACGGCTGTGGAGCGCAATTCATCCGGGAAGCGGAATCCGCAGCGAAATATAAGCTCTATGCTCTTCCCACAGTCCCCGCCAAGCCGGGCATGATTAAGCAGTCCGAAGGCGGAGCTGCCATCAGCGTGGAGCTGTGGGAGATGCCGGTTGCTTCATTTGGCGGATTTACAGCCTCTATTCCGGCACCGTTGGGGATTGGCAAGGTAGAGCTTGCAGACGGCGAAGAAGTCTCCGGCTTTATCTGCGAAGGCTATGCCGCGGACAACGCCGAAGACATCACCGCATACGGCGGCTGGCGCAGCTTTCTGGGCAGATAAACTGAATTAATGACAAGAGGTACAGTCGAACTATGGTCAGCCTGTTTATAAGACGCTGCAAGCGGCAGCGGCATGGCTCCGCCAGTGGATTGCTTCCTATAGAAACAAGGATTTCTGCAGATGGGCGATTCTTTTGACAGACACGGAGGAATGTATCTATCATCGAATATACCTTTGCACAGACGAAGCTGCACCGGCTGCCTGAAACGGATGAATATGATGACAGAGTTCATTATAGCGTTGTACAGGGGGATTTGTGATCTGCAGCACAAGCCCTGCATATAATCTATAAAAGCCCTTGCCCTGATCATACGCTCATGGCAAAGGCTTTTGGGGCTTGTACGGCAAGAATCCCGCATCCAGCTTAACGCCCAATAAACCCCTCAACAGCCTCGGCCGCAGCACGCATATCCGGGTTTGAATTGTCGATCTGCAAAATATGCTCTGCCGGAATCGGCCAGGCTACCGTGCGGCTGGCGAGTGAAGAACGGAACGTTTCCCAGTTGAGGAACTTCCACTCATCCAGCGGTGAATGCCTGCCTTCGATCCGCTCCCGGTATAGCCCAGCGTTATTCAGACTGACCAGAACAACCTTTACTTGGACCTCATCCAGGTTCCGGCCGATCCGGGCAAGCTCACTGCCGATCCACCCGGCATTTGCGGCTTCTTTTGTAAAAGGACCCACCACATACACATCGCAGTCCAGTCCGATATTGTCGAGCGCGGCATCCATGGTGATCCGGTAGCCCAGGTCGCGGCACAGCTTCTTATATTCGGCCGAATCTCTGTCGTCCGGGTCCAGCCCGTGCAGCTTCAAAATGACATCGGCCGCAGGCCGGAGCAGGATATCCATATCCAGAACAGCGGCTTTGCGGCGGAGCGCAACGGCTTTGGCCAATGTCGTTTTGCCTGCGCCTGCCGGTCCAAGGAAAAATACAAGCTGGTTCATCAGTGTCTCTCCCAACATTAAAGGATCATTATACTATCGTATCATTTTTCGAACAGGAAATCTTCGCAGCTGGACGCAAAATCACTGACAGCCAGCCGGCGGGATGCTATTTTGTCCTTATAGATAACGGGAGGTGATCCCTTTGAGTCAGAGTGAGAGCGATACCGATGCCTTAACCTATTTAACATATTCCTTAGCCGGTAAAGACGGAGAAGCCGGACAGTATTACAGGGACGTTGCAGTTTTTACCGATGAAGTCCTGGCGAAATTGCATGAGGACCCGGCTGTAGCCAAATTCGGGCGGAATGCTGCTATAAAAAAACTCCAGCCTTTGGATCAGCATATTTACGCGCTTGAGCTGCTGATGATCGGCGTTTTTTGGAATGTATACAGCAGAAGGGCGGTTGCGGGGAGCGCGTATACGGGAAAGCTGCTGTCTTCCCTTTATGGGCTGAGAAGCCGGAGCCAGGGGGCGCGCAGAACCGTCGACAGATTGAAAGGCATTGCCGGAACTACCGTGTTGGCCCGGCGCCGAAAGCCCGGCGGGCGGATTCAGCTCCATTCCTTCTCCAGACTGATCGGCTGGCTGCGGGGCAGCGGCGAATTCGAGCAGGAGAGCAGGCGGCTGGCGGTCTGGCTGGATTTTTTGCGGGGATTGCCGGACAGTGAGCGCGCAGGCATATTGCAAAGGGCAGTACAGAAGGCTTTGTGGTTTGAGCGGCGCAGTCTGGAGTGTCTGGGCAGCTATACCGGCAGGGTGGATTCTTATATAGAGAGCAACCGCCAGCGGCTGAAGTGGCAGGAGAACCGTATTTTTTGCAGCCGGGAACGGGTGGAGTACCATTTGAACATGGCGGGTGCAGAGATCATGAACCGTGTCTTCCATGATGGCTTTTATGCGGCACAGGAGAAAAGAGTCTTTCTGCCCATTTGCATGCGGAACAAATCCGCCGAAGACTGCCGTGCCGTTAAGGAAGGACCAGGGTATGTCTGCAGGCGCTGCTCCAAAACCTGCCGGGTACATGCGGTTACAGCGATGGCTGAAGCCTGTGGCGGCAAGGTGCTGATGATTCCCCATGCCAGCACGGCCTTCGGTCATGAACGGATCACTGAGGGAGAGGTAGGCATTGTCGGCGTAGCCTGTGTGCTGAATCTCATCTCCGGCGGCTATAAAGCTTATGACATGGGATACCTTCCGCAATGTGTGCTGCTCCATTATTCCGGCTGTGTGATGCACTGGCATCCGGAAGGAATTGAGACTTGTATCGATATGGACCGGCTGAAGGCCATGCTGGAATAAGGCATGCCGCGCGGTAAAGCCTGATTTAAGCGGAATATTATGATATGGTAGATAAAGATCTTCTCTTAACAGCTAACAACGGCTTGGGGGCTAAATAGAACAATGAATATCCGGCACATCGAATATAAAGACAACGCAGCAATAGAACACATCATCAGGGCGTGCCTGATCGAGTTCGGCGGGAACCGAGAGGGCCTGGCCTGGGCGGATGAGAGCATGCATGATTTGTATCACTACTACACTTATAAGCCTAACCGGGGGTATTGGATTGTAGAAAGGGACGGGGAAGTTCTAGGCGGCTGCGGGATTGCACCTTTTGCCGGTTCTGATCAGATATGCGAGCTGCAGAAAATGTATCTGTCACAGAGTATTCGCGGCAGCGGAATTGCCGCAGAATTATTGCGGACTGCTCTGGATTTTGCCGCATTTCATTATAATAAGTGTTATCTGGAAACCCTGCAGAGCATGCATGCCGCAGGCCGGTTCTATCTCAAGCACGGTTTTGGGCATTTGGATGCCCCGCTGGCCGGTTCGGAGCATTACGCCTGCGATGCCTGGTACATCAAGGATCTGGTCCGCTAACCGCCGAACGGATAACCGTCTGACAACTAAACCGTCCGGACGGTATATTTATTTCGAGGCGGTGATGTTCGCAATGAGCGGCAATAAAGACAAAATTCCCAAACGAAAGCTTGTTCTGCTAGCGGCCATAGACATTATGCGTGAGCTGGGCGGGGAGCAACTTACGCTGGACCTGGTTGCCAAGAAGGCCGGTGTCAGCAAAGGCGGCCTGCTGTATCATTTCCCAAGCAAGGAAGCGCTGGTGCTTGCTGCAGTAGGAGCGTTGACGGATAGCTTTGAAGCTGACTGGCCAGCCGGATCGGACAGGATAAAGAGCGAACAGGAAGATGGAGCAGGGCTTATGTCGAATCAACCTTTGATGATGCCGGTGTTGGGAATGATGTGGGTCCAGCGCTTGCTTCAGCCATGTATATCAACCCCGGCTCTTTGGACGGAATTCGGGACGCTTATGCGGAATGGCAACGGAATATTGAGAATGACGGGCTGAATCCGGTACAATCGACAATTGCCCGGTTAGCTTCTGACGGCTTGTGGTTTGCTGAAATTTTCGGACTTGCCCCGCCAGACAAAGAATTGAAGCAGCGGGTACGCGAGGAATTGCTGCGCATCACCAAGGAGGAGAAGTAATGGCCTATCTTGCGGTATCCATTGCCAGTGAGCTGCTTGGAACTTCGATGCTCAAGGCTTCCCAAGGATTTACCAGGCTGATTCCCTCTCTCGTGACAGTGGTTGCCTTTGTATGTTCATTCTTCTTCCTGTCAATATCGCTGAAGTCGATTCCCTTGAACACCGCGTATGCCATTTGGTCAGGACTTGGCACGGTCGTTACGGTGATTGTGTCGGTTGTGATCTGGAAGGAAAAGATTAATACGGCGAGTGTCGTAGGGATTGCGCTGATCATCATCGGCGTGGTTGTGCTGAATTTGCTCGGTCCGGGTCATGGGGCTTCTGGGGATGCGGCGGCAGAAGGGCAAATTCAGCCGGTTCAAAAGCCTAGCGGGCTTCTTTAATCCCGGAGTTCAAGCTGTCTTGCAATGGGAGGAAGCCCAAGTGGAACAAGTGAACTTAGTTCTTACCCGCTTCCCCTTTTCCGCAAGCGTTAGTGGAAAAAAGGATGCCTAATCCATCCGTTTCTCCCCCTTACAGAGGAATACGCCTACATTAAGATGAACTTGAACCACATCCAAAGGGCAGCCATTTTAGTAGTAAAAAGTAACACTAAGGTAGCGCATTCGGATTCTCGATCATCCCTAGTGGGAAAAAGTACAACTAATCCGGCTGAAATCAGCCATTTGGAGGGAGTGGGCCTCTATTAAGTGTACAAAATCCCACTAAAGCCCGTTAAAGCCAGAATTCCAGCCCATTAGTGTTACTTTTTACACTTCGCTTCCGTTCCCCATGAATCTCCTTGCGTTCCATCAGCGTGTTCAGGTTCTCCGGTTCCATTCATATACATTAAACTACCTTTTTGGCTCAACACCAAAATCAGCGGTTGACGATGTGAATGAAGTCCGCTGCGGGTTCAGAGGGTTCTTCCGGCCGTGTAAGTGTACTAATTCTTACGAATTCCACTTTACTCCATTCCACTTCACGTCACTGCCCCGGTAGGGGCCTCGGCTGGACCCGCTCTATTCCGCGCTTCCTCCTGCAAAACATAGAACCCTCAGACTCCGCACGGCTCAGGAGACTCTGCACAATTCAGCAAACTCTGCACGACTCAGTACGGTTCAGCACGAATAAGACGCATTACAATTTCCCCTCTAACTTCATAAACTTCATAACATACCTTATCCACAATTGACGAGAAGCATAATTTCCTAAACGATAAAAAAACCACTTCAAATGCTGAAGTGGTCTTCTGGCTCAGTTAGCTTTATTATTAGGCACGCAAGGTCTTCAAGGCACCGCTCCATGCAAGCACCTGATCAAGCATTGCATTTACGTTAGCGGTGTGAAGCTCCGCCGGCTTGAAAACAGAGCCGTTCTCGAAGTCGGTGAACAGGGACAAGAGCGGATGCACCCGAACATCGGCAACCTGCAGCTCCCCAAGGATTCCACGCAGATGCTCGGCAGCGCGAACGCCTCCGGCAGAGCCATAGCTGACGATGCCCGCAGCTTTGTTGTTCCATTCTTCACGGGCGGAATCAAGCGCGTTCTTCAAGGCTCCCGAAAGACTGTGGTTATATTCCTGGGCAATGAATACGAATCCGTCCAGAGTCGCCAGCTTTGCCGCCCAAGCCTGGGCAGGCCCATAATCGTCTGATTCGCCGAGCAGCGGCAGCTTGTAATCGGCAATATCCACGATTTCATAATTTGCATCTCCGCGTGCATCCGCAATGCCTTTCACCCATTCGCCGACCTGTGGACTTACCCGACCTTGACGGGTGCTGCCCAGAATAATTCCGATGTTTAAAGTTGTCATTTAATTTTCCTCCTAAAATAAGTAGTTGTATTGGATTCATTCAAGCGGTAAAGCTTATGTTGTGTTTATTATAGCACATTACTTATTTATAGCAAGTAATAAATCGAAACTTTAAATTCGAAATAAATGATCCTGCGCTGACGGGGCTGCCAGCTGGACTAGACCAATAGCAGGCACCGCCAAAGCCGATCCGTTATCTTTAAATATTCAGCTTATATCTATTATGAACACAGAAATGCTATGCATACATCGACAATTCGCAGTAGCTTAATTTATTACGTTCGGCACACCGGGGGGGATGGGAACACCAATAGGGCGGCTCAAGCCCTACTGCCGGCTGTGGGTCACCCTCTGTTTGCTGTTTATTTGAAATATGGAATGCGCCGCGTTTTCTCCCGCCGATACATACCTGTTTAGAGCCACCAACGCAACAGATCCGGCCACCATTCGTCTTTTCTGTCCATGATATGGATGTGATCAGCCTTTGGTCCCGGGATATAGACAAGCCCGACTCCATCGGCTGCCTCAGGTGAGAGCCTGGCTAATTCCCGCTTGAAGCGTTCCGCATTCTCGGGGGGGATATGCTTGTCCTCTGCACCCAGAGTCAAACGCATCTGCGGTCCATTAAGATAACGCTCCAGATGGGTCATGGGATTCAGCTCGTCATAAAAAGTCTGCGATGCCTCATCCGGCATCCCCGGGTCCATCAACGGCGCGCTGCCGGAGATTTCGTGCATGCCCGGACGAAGCCAGTCCGGCGTGGCGATGATCGGTGCGATGCGGACAATCCGCGGGTCGATGCCCGCTGCCGCAATGGAGATATCCCCGCCCATGGAGATGCCGCCCACTCGAACGTCCGATTGAACCCCCAGCGTATCGATGGCCCAGTCAATTACTGTCTTTGTATCAAGCGTGGTTTGTCCAAGGATTTTCCACCCGTAATTTCTCATGTTGGAGAACACCCGGTCTACCAAATTCCCGCTCCCCGCTGAGCCGCGTTCCCCATGCTGGTCATTGTCAAAAGCAAGGGCGATATATCCCTGATCGGCAATATCCTGCAAATAGGGCACCAGCCTCTCTTTATTTCCGCCCAGACCACTGAGGAAGATAGCCAGCCGCCGTTCTGCTGCCGGTTCTTTGGGCTCTATGATAAGCACCGGAATATGCCCGGCCCAATTTTTGCGGACCGAAGCACCATTGACCACTTCAATTGCAGATCTGTCTTTTTTCGCCAAAATAACATCCCCTTCTTAAAGCATCCCGCTCCCAGCTAACAATAGCAAATCATTACCGGGCTGTGCAAGTAAGCCAGAAGCATGGAATCGCCCATCTTTTCGGTAGAATTGCCTATCATAGGTATTCCTGCATTATATCTATAATGAATATGTATTGCAGCAGTAATCTCATACAATATGGAGGAGGAAGATGATGCGCAACAAGTTTTTTGTATGGCTGGTCATTGGGACCCTGATGATCACCAGCTTGTTCATGGGCATGGATTCATTCACGCCCGCTTCAGCAGCTGGTGGCTCCAACCTGACGATCGGCAAAACCATCACAGCAAGCGGCCAATCCCAGACCTACAGTCCTGACAACGTGAAGGACAGCAACCAGGCCACGTACTGGGAAAGCACGAACAATGCTTTTCCGCAGTGGCTGCAGGCCGATCTGGGCACTCTCACAAGTATTGATCAAATTGTACTGAAGCTTCCTGCAGGCTGGGAAGCACGGACCCAGACCCTTTCAGTTCAAGGCAGCACGAACGGAACGGCATTCACCACTATTGCCGGCAGCGCCAATTATAATTTCAGCCCTACCGTTCAGAGCAACACCGTTACCATCAGCTTCAATGCAGCCAGCACACGTTATGTGCGTCTTAGCTTCACAGCCAATACAGCCTGGCCGGCGGCACAGCTGTCCGAATTTGAAATCTATGGCGCCAGTGGCACAACCCCGACCCCTACGCCTTCTGCTACGGCAACCCCTGCGCCTTCAGGCACTTATCAGGCGGAGAATGCCGCGCTTGCGGGGGGCGCGAAGGTGAACACGGACCATACCGGTTACTCCGGAACAGGCTTTGTAGACGGCTACTGGACAGTGGGGGCATCGACTGCCTTCACCGTCAGCGTGACGGCGGCAGGCAACCGGGAGGTGGCGCTGAAATATGCCAATGCAAACGGCAGCGCGAGCACAGTCAGCCTCTATGTGAACGGAAGCAAGATCCGCCAGACTTCCCTGCCTGCCTTAGCCGATTGGGATACCTGGGGCAGTAAAGTGGAAACGCTTACTCTGAATGCGGGCAGTAATACGATAGCCTATAAATATGACCCGGGCGATTCCGCCAATATCAATCTGGATCAGATTACGGTAGCCGCCACAGTTTCTCCTTCGGCTACGCCAAGCACGACGCCAGCTCCAACTGCGACCGTAACACCAACAGCAACACCGACAACTGCACCAACGGCTACACCTACAGCAACACCTACAGCAACAGTTGCACCGACTCCTACAGCAACAGCCACGGCGACACCTGTCCCGGGCAGCAATATCGCCATCGGCAAATCCATAACGGCTTCTTCCAGCACACAATCCTTTGCCGCTGCGAACGCGAATGACAACAGCACGAGCACGTATTGGGAAGGGAGCGGCAATCCAAGCACATTGACACTGGATCTCGGAGCGAACCACGATATTACCTCGGTTGTCCTGAAGCTGAATCCGGCTTCCGATTGGAGCACGCGCACCCAAACCATCCAGGTGCTCGGTCACAACCAGAGTACAACAGCCTTCAGCAATTTGGTATCAGCGCAGACCTATACCTTTAACCCATCGACAGGCAACTCTGTGACCATACCTGTTACGGCAACCGTCAAGCGCCTGCAGCTGAATATCACATCAAACTCCGGCGCTCCGGCGGGACAAATCGCCGAATTCCAGGTCTTCGGCTCGCCCGCACCGAACCCGGATCTGACGGTTACGGCAATGTCCTGGTCGCCGGCTTCTCCGGTCGAGACCAGCGCAATCACGCTGAATGCTACCGTCAAAAACATCGGCAGCGCAGCTTCTGCGGCAACTGCCCTCAGCTTCTACCTGGGCGGTGAGCTTGCCGGTACAGCTCCGGTTAGCGCACTTGCGGCTGGGGAGTCAACCGCCGTTTCGCTGAACGCTGGTGCGAAGACCGCCGCGACTTACCCGCTCAGCGCCAAGGTGGACGAGAGCAACACCATCATTGAGCAAGATGAGACTAACAACAGTTATACGAATCCTTCGTCCCTCGTAGTCGCCCCGGTTGCAAGCTCCGATCTGGTTGGAGCCACATCCTGGAATCCGGGGAATCCGGCAGCGGGCAACACTGTCAGCTTTGCTGTGAACCTCAAGAATCAGGGAACGGTGGCTTCAGCCAGCGGTGCACATGGCATCACTGTTGTTCTCAAGAATGCCGCCGGATCGACGGTTCAGACCTTCAGCGGCTCTTACAGCGGTGTAATAGCTGCGGGATCGTCCGTCAATGTCTCCATTCCGGGTACATGGGCGGCAGTAAACGGGAACTACACCGTTACCACAACCATTGCGGCAGATGCCAATGAAGTTGCAGCCAAGCAGGCCAACAATGTTAATACGGCCAATCTGGTTGTCTATGCACTCCGTGGCGCAACTGTCCCTTACAGCCGCTACGATACCGACGATGCTGTGCGCGGTGGAGCAGCCGCACTCAAATCGGCACCGAATTTCGATCAGACGCTGATTGCTTCGGAAGCATCCGGCCAGCGCTATATCGCCCTGCCTTCGAACGGCTCCTATGCACAGTGGACGGTAAGGCCGGGCCAGGGCGGAGCAGGGGTAACCATGAGATTTACAATGCCGGACTCGGCAGACGGCATGGGACTGGCCGGCTCGCTCGATGCCTATGTGAACGGAGTCAAGGTTAAGACTGTAGCTCTGACCTCGTATTACAGCTGGCAGTATTTCTCCGGGGACCAGCCTGGTGATGCTCCGAGTGCCGGACGTCCGCTGTTCCGGTTCGATGAAGTGCACTGGAAGCTGGATACGCCGCTGCAGCCCGGTGACACGATCCGCATCCAGAAGAATAACGGGGACAGTCTTGAATATGGTGTGGATTTCCTGGAAATTGAACCTGTTCCGGCAGCCATCGCACGCCCGGCCAATTCCGTTTCCGTAACGGATCATGGTGCGGTTGCGAATGACGGACAGGATGACCTTGCGGCCTTCAACGCTGCAGTGACTGCGGCGGTTGCTTCCGGCAAATCTTTGTACATTCCCGAAGGAACATTCAACCTCGGCAGCATGTGGCAGATTGGTTCCATCAACAGCATGATTAATAACTTTACCGTTACAGGCGCGGGCATCTGGCATACGAACCTGCAGTTCAACAACCCCAACGCCGCAGGAGGCGGAATTTCGCTCCGCATCACCGGCAAGCTTGACTTCAGCAATGTGTATATGAATTCGAATCTGCGGTCACGCTACAACCAGAATGCGGTTTACAAAGGGTTCATGGACAATTTCGGCAACAATTCCATCATCCACGATGTGTGGGTGGAGCATTTTGAATGCGGCATGTGGGTGGGGGACTACGGCCATACTCCGGCAATCTATGCCAGCGGACTGGTTGTAGAGAACAGCCGTATCCGCAACAACCTTGCCGACGGCATCAACTTCTCTCAAGGAACCAGCAATTCGACCGTGCGCAACACGAATGTGCGCAACAACGGCGATGACGGGCTTGCTGTATGGCCCAGCAATACTTTTGGCGCCCCGGATGGCGTGAACAATACTTTCTCGTACAACACGATTGAGAACAACTGGCGTGCCGGAGCGATCGCCTTCTTCGGAGGAAGCGGGCACAAAGCTGACCACAACTATATCATCGATACGGTGGGCGGCTCCGGCATCCGGCTCAACACCACGTTCCCCGGCGCCCATTTCAGCAACAATACCGGCATTGTATTCTCGGACACGACCATCATCAACAGCGGAACAAGCCGGGACTTGTATGACGGAGAACGGGGGGCCATCGATCTTGAAGCCTCCAGCGATCCAATCAAGAATGTGACGTTTACAAATATCGATATCATCAATACCCAGCGCGATGCCATCCAGTTCGGATACGGCGGCGGATTCTCCAACATCGTATTCAATAACATCACTATCAACGGTACGGGGCTGGATGGGGTAACAACCTCCAGGTTCTCGGGAGCGCATAAGGGGGCGGCCATTTACACTTATACCGGCAATGGCTCCGCCACCTTTAATAACCTGACAACCAGCAATATTGCCTATCCTGATCTGTATTACATTCAAAGCGGCTTTAACTTAACCATTCACTAGCATTCAATACACGGCAAGACATGATAAGGGGGGAGCCTCACAGCTCCTTCCTTTTTGTTGTGCAAGGAGAGCGCCGGACACGGACCAAAATCCCCATCTCATATTCACGCTCCAGTGTCATATCCGCGTTCATGTCAATGACTAAATTTTGCTGTTATTTGGCACACTTTAAGGAACAAGCCTGCAGGCTAAAACTATAAGTTAAGGATGAGCGGAATGTGGTCAACGATTGTACCCTACATTCCTGGCTGGATCATATTTGTGCAGGCTGCAATTACACTGATCTGTCCGCTGGGAATATATTTTACATACCAAAAGCTGTATGCATTCGTAGGCAGCGGACGCGGCCCCAGAACGAAGCGGGTCTCTTCAGCGTCCCCTCACAAGGCGGCTTCGACTGCGGGCAGCCTGGTCAGCGGGAGATACGAAGCGGATCTGACACTTATTAAACAAGCGGTTGCCGGGAACAGTGATGTGCATATCCGGGAGTTTGTGGTCAGCGGGCATGGGCTTCGGGCTGCGCTTGTCTTTGTTGAGGGCCTGCAGGATGAAGAAATGATCAATAAGCAGGTCATGCAGCCGCTGATGCGCGAAGTCAGAACCGGGAGCGCGCCAGACAGAGAGGGCTTCAGGGAACCTGTTACACTGTCCGGCCTAAAAGAAAACCTGCTTCCGCTTACTGAGCTTGAGGAAGTGCAGGAGCTGGAGAAGCTGCAGGAGCTGGTTCTCTTTGGCTACACCTTATTAATCATGGACGGGATTCCCGCAGGGCTTCTGGTAGGGCTGCCGCACGGGTCCGTCCGGACCATTACGGAGCCGACTTCAGAGGCGCTGCTTCGCGGTCCAAGAATCTCCTTTTCCGAGGTGCTGAGTGAGAATACCTCCATGCTGCGCCGGCAAGGCTTGAATAAAAATCTGGAAATGAAGCTGTATGAGGTTGGAAGCCTGGTGAAACGGAAGCTGGTCCTTGCCTACATCAACGATATCGTGAATCCCGATCTGCTGAAGGAGGTTATGAACAGAGTTTCCAAGATCGATATGGATTTCATAGCAGAATCCGGCTATGTGGAACAACTGATTGAAGATAATTATCTAAGCCCTTTTCAGCAGGCTCTGAATACCGAAAGACCCGACCGTGTCATCAGCGCTCTTCTGGAAGGAAGAATAGGAATTCTGCTGGACGGCACCCCGTTTGCATTGATTGTTCCGGTGACCTTCAGCATGCTGCTGCAGTCACCCGAGGATTATTATGAGCGCTGGCTCCCGGGGTCGCTGCTTCGCATGCTGCGATTTTTCGCTTCATTTATGGCGCTGATGGCTCCGGCATTGTACATTTCCTTCATCTCTTTCCATCCGGGCCTGATCCCTACAGAGCTGGTCATCAGCATTATTGAGACCCGTCAGGGCGTGCCGTTCCCGTCTGTTATCGAAGTCCTTATTCTTGAAATATCGATTGAAATTCTGCGTGAAGCGGGAATTCGGCTGCCTAAGCCCATCGGACCTGCAATGGGGATCGTTGGCGGTCTGATCATAGGCGATGCTGCCGTACAAGCCGGAATTGTCAGTCCGTTCCTGGTGATTGTAGTTGCTGTTACCGCCATCTCCTCTTTCTCCATACCACTGTACAGTGCAGGGATTACATTGCGTGTTTTACGCTTCATCGGCATGGGCTTTGCAGCCTTTTTGGGGATGTACGGCACCATCCTGTTTTTCTTGCTGATCCTCATCCACTTAAGCAAATTGAAGAGCTTCGGTACGCCCTATGTCACACCTTTCTCGCCAATCCGTTTGAGCGACTGGAAGGATCTTTACATCCGCGCGCCACTGTCCATCATGAAACGCAGACCCGAAATGATGAAGCCGCAAAAGAATAGACGCAGGTCTTAACAGGGAAGCGGAGGGGAAATACAAGTGTTCACACGCTCTGACGACAAAATTACGACAACACAAGCTGCGTTATTTCTGACGAATACAGTGCTGGGTGCGGGGATACTGACATTGCCCAGAGGTGTGACCGAAGCGGTAAAAACTCCGGATGCCTGGATGTCCGTACTGCTTGGCGGAGGCATTGTAATGCTGGTAATTCTATTGATGGTGAAGCTAAGCCAGCAATTTCCCGGCAAGACTATCTACCAATATTCGCAACGGATCGCTGGCACGGCTGCCGGGGGATTTTTGTGTATGCTGCTGATTGCTTATTTTATAATCACGGCCGGTTTTGAGATTCGCGTGTTTGTTGAAATTACGATTTTCTTTCTGCTTGAAGGAACTCCCATCTGGGCCATCGCCATTCCGTTCATCTGGGTAGGAGGCTATCTGGTTTTCGGAGGAATAAATTCCATTTCCAGAGTATACCAGATTATTTCCCCAATCAGTATTTTTATACTGATCTTATGCTATTGCTTGAGTATCCGGTTGTTCGATGTTAATCACCTGCGACCAGTGCTGAGCGAAGGCATTCTGCCTGTGATCAAAGGCTTGAAATCGACTGTGCTGATTTTCTCGGGATGTGAAGTGGTGATGACGCTGACAGCGTTCATGCAGCATCCGGAGCACGCCGTCAAAGCCATGCTGGTGGGGATAAGTGTGCCTTTGTTCTTGTATCTGCTCACGGTGGTTATGGTTATCGGAGGCTTGTCGATAGATACGGCAATCACCAGCACCTGGCCAACGATCGATTTAATACGCAGCTTTGAAATCTCGGGCTTTTTTTTTGAACGGCTTGAATTCCCGCTGCTGGTCATATGGATGATGCAGATGTTTTGCAACTTTTGCAGTTTTTTCTTTAATGCCTCGCTGGGAATTTCACAAATTTTTAAGCTGAAGCTGACTCCGGTCATCTTCGCACTTATGCCGCTGATTTTCATAGTAACGATGATTCCTGTACGCATGAATGATGTTTTTGCCCTTGGCGACGCTATCGGTAAGATGGGGATTATCTTGTTTCTATTGCTGCCCGTGCTGCTTTCGGCAGTTCTGATCTTCAGAAAGAAAGGATTGAAGCAGAATGTGTAGACATAAGCCGCTGTCCGTTCTGCTCGCCTTTGCACTTCTGTTCACCCAATCAGGCTGCTGGAGCAGCAAGGAGATTGAAGATTTGAGCATCTACACGGGTCTGACATTGGACCAGGGTGATCCTGATGCGGTGGAACGCGCCTTTGACAGGGAGGGAGGGGATTACTTCAAGAATAACAGGGTAACGGCTACCGTACAGATTGTTCCCAAAAAAATCTTTAGCAGTGCCAATGAATCCTCGGATAACGTGCAGACGTCCCATTATATCAATGTCTCCGAAACCGGAGACTCCCTGTTTGAGATTTTCCGCCAATTCTCCATTCGCCTGGACCGCCCGATTATCGGCCATCATCTGAAGGTGATCGTAATAGGCTCCAAGCTTGCAGAACAGCAGGACATGCGGAAACTGATGGATTTTGTGCTCCGGGATAACGACATTCGTCCCAGCTGCCTGATCTTCCTAAGCAGGGGGAAAGCCTCCAATGTGCTGGTTACCAAATATGCGGATGAGATTCCTTCCGTTCATATCCGGGAAATGATCCGTAACCGCTTCAGAACGAGCAAGGTGATGGAGAGTGTTACGCTCTCTCAACTGGATGCGCTGATGTATTCTAAGAAAAGCTTCTTGCTGCAAAACATTCTCGAAACCCAGGGAGAGCTTGAGTTCTCAGGCGGAGGAATCATCAAGGGTGAAACTGGAAAATGGATCGGAACACTGAATCAGCAGGACCTGGAAAGCATTTCCTGGTTTAAGGGGGAGGTCAAAGGCGGGGTAATCAAGACCTATAATGAAGATAAAGAGCCCATAACGTATGAGATCAAGTCCGCATCAAGTAAAATTACTGCAAAAATCACGGCTGACGGCAGGCTCTCCTTTCATGTGGATATCCAGTCCGATGGGCGCTTGATTGAAAATTGGAACCCGGAACAGAAATCCTCCGGCATCTCCTTTCTGAGGGAGCTTGAGTCTCTTTTTGAGCAGAGGCTCACAGCCATGCTTCAGCACCTATTGCAATCCATGCAGACAGAGTATAAGGTGGAGGTTGCCGGATTCGGGGAGTGGCTGAGTATCGAAAAGCCTCAAGTCTGGAAGAAAGTGAAGGAGCATTGGGATGATACGTTCACCCGGGTTCCGGTCACGTTTGATGTGAAATTTACGATTACGGATTTCGGGTCGGCCACTGAATAAAAGTCCATATGCTTTTCTGCGATTGCTGCATGGTGCAACCCTGCCGGAATGCTTATAATACATAAGCGAATGTATTATAAGCAACGGTGCAGGAGGTTGGGGAATGACTGCAATATTCGAAATCCAACAGATAAGCAAACGCAGACGGAATACCGGGAAACCGGGTGCAGGGTATTTGTTCTCAGATGTAGCGGCTGAAATATCCGTCCCGGACCGGATTGCGCTTATAGGCGCTTCCGGACAAGGCAAAAGCACCCTTCTCCGCATATTGGCGCTGCTGGAAGCCCCGGACGAAGGAAATTTGCGGTTTAAAGGGGTTACGTTCAAGCAAATGAATCCGCGGCACTGGAGAATGGCGGTTTCTTATGTAGCGCAGCAAGCCGTAATGCTGCCTGGAAGTGTAGAGGATAACCTGCGTGCGGCAAGCAGACTGCATGAGCTTCCATATGACCCGGCCCTGGCAGCACAGCTGCTGGAGCAGCTTGGACTTGATGATCTGGATTTGGGCAAAGCGGCGGCGGATTGCTCCGGCGGGGAGAAGCAGCGGATCGCGCTGATTCGCACCTTGCTGCTCCGCCCCAGCATTCTTTTGCTGGATGAAATCACGGCCTCTCTGGATATTGCGAGTACCCAGAAGGTCGAAGCCCTGCTGCTGAAATGGCATCGGGAAGAGGGAGCCTCCCTGATCTGGATTACCCATGATCTGCAGCAGGCCAGCAGATTCAGCAGCAGAACATGGGTGATGGGAAGAGGACGGCTGGAGGAACACAGCAGTGAAGCCTTCTATAAGGAACCGGAAGCTTTATTGGTGGACAAGTATATCCAGTCCAAGGAAGGGAGCATGCGGAGATGAGCTTAACTGCCCTCAGCTTTACGCTCCTTTTTGTGCTGGGAACCATGCTGGTTTCGATCTGGCAGAAGCTTGGACTGGAGAAGGACATCGCCATTGGAACCATACGGTCGGCGGTACAGCTTCTTGCCGTCGGCTACGTGCTGCAGTTTATCTTCCGGGCGGAGCACGCAGCCTTTGTCGTCCTGATCATAATCTTTATGATCTCTGTAGCTTCATGGAACGCCGCCAAAAGGGGCAAAGGATTGCCAGGACTGGTCTGGAGAATTGCAGTGGCGATTACCGCCATGGAGCTTCTGATGATGGGTGTCCTGCTCGGACTGCATATTATTGAGCCAACAGCACAGTATATCATTCCTATCAGCGGCATGACGATTGGAAGTGCGATGGTGGTTTCCGGCCTGTTCATTAATCACATTAAGCATGAGATTCAACGGAACAAAGGGGAGATAGAAACCTTGCTTGCTATGGGTGCAACAGCCGGGCAGGCGATGCAGGAGGTGCGGGCAAGAGCTGTGAAGTTCAGTATGATCCCTACCATCGACGGCATGAAGACCGTCGGTCTTGTACAGCTTCCGGGGATGATGACAGGGATGATTATCGCCGGAGCCGATCCGGTAGTGGCTGTCCGTTATCAAATCCTGATTGTGTTCTCCTTCACCGCCTCCGCCGCCATTACAAGCATGCTGCTGAGTGTGCTGGTGTACAGGCTCTTCTTCACAGCAAACTTGCGGCTGAAGCTGCCCGAAACTATTAATTGAGCCGTTTGGCGGCTGATTTCCATGGACTTCATTCAGAGTAATGCTTATAATTGATAATAATAATCATTATCTTTATTAAAGATATATACTTACATTACACCGCCTGCCAGGGTGGTGTTTTTTCAGGAGAGGCGATTGCCTTCACTAGGCAGGCAGAAGGGAGGACACATCATTTGTTAACACCGGTGAAGACACATCCTTTTCTAAAAAATGTTCTCTACGAAATCACGGAAGCCCGTGAAAGCTCCTCTGTCCCGGAATGGGCGGCAGGCAAACCCTTGGCGCATCATATTCTGATATACATAACCCGCGGCAATGGGCAGCTGTCCGTTAACGGACAGCTGATCAAGCTGGAACGGGAATCCCTCCATATGCATCCGCCGGGAGCATGCCTGAAGCTGCACACGGGAAGCCGGGAGGAGGAGCTGCAATGCTGCTGGATTTCATTTGACATGTACCGCCTGACGGAAGCTAGCCTTAACCGCAGAGAGTACTGCCGGGAACTGGGGTTTCCGCTTCACGGGGAACTTCGGATCGGCGGCATCCAGTTCAAGCGTTTATTTTATTTGCTGATTGCCGAAGGCAAGCTTAAGCGGGAACAGCATCCTTATCTCAGCCAGCAATATGTGCATGATATGCTGGACGGCCTGCTGCGGTATGCAGAACCGGCAGCTCCGAATGATGCCGATATGCGGCTCAAATTGACGCTGGATTATTTGCAGAACCACTACCGCGAGGAAATCCGGATAGACAAATTGGCGGAGCTTGCCCAGTTGCATCCTGCCTATTATTCACAGGTGTTCAAGCAGGCCATGGATAAGTCCCCGGTGGCCTTTCTTACCCATCTCCGGATCAATAAGGCTAAAGAGCTGCTGCTTCAGACGGATAAATCCATTCGGGACATTGCCGCAGAGGTTGGTTATAAGGATGAATTTTATTTCAGCAGGCGCTTTAAAGAGTCGAGCGGATATTCCCCCCGGGTGTTTGCGAAGAAAAACGACAAGAAAATAATCTCACTGTCAGCACCATATACCGATCATTTGTATACCCTTGGTCTAAAGCCCTGTGCGGCCCAGCTGCACCGGCATCTTCCCATGACAACCATAAGCCTCACCCTTCCCGAGCATGCCGCCGACCCCTGGGGCATCAGCCGGGAAGCCTTTCTGGCAGAGCAGCCGGATCTTATTGTCTGCAAGGATAATGTGCTTAACAAAGCCAGGAAGCATATCAATGACATTGCGCCCATTGTAGCTGTTCCTTGGTTAAGCCAGGATGTCTACACCCATCTGATGCATATTTCAGAACTGGTGAACAGGGAGGCGGAGGCGGTCCAGTGGCTTCAGAAGCATGAGCGGAGTGCGGAAAAAATCCGCAAGAAACTCCGTCCGTCAGTCGGCTCAGGAACCGTTGCCGTCTGTGTCTGCCGTGAACATGAGCTTAGAATGTACGGCGCGAGGAACATTGGGCATGTGTTCTACCGCTCGCTGCAATTAGCGCCTCCGGAACGGATACAGCGGCAGATCGATTTGCATCCGGCAGGTACGGCATATAATTGGACAGCGATAGAGCCTGACGGGCTGAAGGACTATGACGCCGATTTTATATTTTTTGCTGTGGAGACGGAAGGGGATAAGCGGCGGGTTTTTGAGCTGATAAAGACGGATTCGGCATGGAAGCGGCACTCCGCAATTAAGAACAAACGGGTCTATTTTATCGATTGGGAAAAATGGATGATGTATGCCCCGTTCCTCATTTCACAGCAGCTGGAGGAGGCTGCGCGTTTATTGAGCCAGTCTCCCAGCCTCAGAGAGCTGATCTAAAAAAAGTCCATTTTATATTCTTGGATATTGGCATGTCATGCATGATTAAACTCAGATATAATCATTTAAGTGATAATGATTCTCATAATCAACGGTTAGGAGGAGGGTCTGAATCTCTGAGTATGAAAAAAAAGCCGGGAATCACCACAGTTTTTTGGTTCATCACTGCGGCAGCGGGATTGGCCTGCACGGTTTTCCTGTCCATTTCCTTTGGTGCCAAGGAGCTTAGCCTTCATACGGTGTGGTCGGCCGTCTTTCAATACGATTCCGCCTTGACTCCCCATCAGATTGTGCATGAGCTCAGGCTCCCCCGTGTGCTTGGCGCAGCTGTGACAGGGATGGCGTTTGCGGTGGCCGGGGCCATTATGCAGGGGGTGACGCGCAATCCGCTGGCGGACAGCGGAATTCTGGGCGTAAATGCCGGCTCCTCGTTTGCGGTTGCGCTGTGCTTTGCCTTGATGCCTGGAATGTCCTATTGGGGATTGATCTTCTTTTCCTTTATTGGCGCCGCGTTGACCACGTTATTTATTATGCTGCTGGGGTCTGCAGCCCCAGGCGGATTGACTTCGCTGCGGTTGACCATTGCCGGAGCAGTCGTTGCAGCGATTCTGCATTCGTTAAGCACAGGAATTGCGATTTATTTTGCGCTGAGCCAGGATTTGGCCTTCTGGTATGCCGGAGGAGTCTCGGGGGTAGGCTGGGAGCACCTGCGGATACTGACACCCGTTGTCCTGTTAACCATCCTGTGGGCCATAACGATGGGACGGCCAATCACCTTCATGTCCTTGGGAGATGAAACGGCCGTTAACCTGGGCATACACACGGACCGGATACGCATTCTTGGACTTACTGCCGCTGTTATTCTTGCCGGCTCCTCTGTGGCAGTGGCGGGCTCGATAGGCTTTGTGGGACTGGTTGTGCCTCATATTGCAAGACGTCTGATTGGAGTCGATTACCGTCTGCTGATCCCTTTTTCCGCATTTCTCGGCGCGATTCTGCTGGTCTGGGCCGACTTTGCCTCACGCATGGTTCATCCGCCGCAGGAATTTGCAATCGGCGCCATGGTTGCCATGGCGGGTGTTCCTTTCTTCCTTTACCTGGCGCGCAAAGAGGGGAGGGAGTTGTAGCATGGGCATTTATAAGGACATGCAGCGACTGGAAAAAAAGAGAGGACAGAAAGTGCTTTTTATCAGTCTGACACTGCTGCTGTTCGCTGTTGGTGTAGTCACAATCAGCTTGAATACCGGCTCGATCTCTTTGCCGCCGCTCACAGTGTGGAAAACGCTGCTGGGCCAGGGGACAAGCGAGAATTCCATGATCCTCTTCGAGTACCGGATGCCCCGGATTATAGTAACCATGCTGGCCGGGATCGGGCTTGGTATTTCAGGCGCTGTTTTTCAAGGAGCAACAAGAAATGCACTCGCTGATCCGGGAATCCTTGGCATCAATACAGGTGCGGCGTTTGGACTCATTGTTTTTGTCTCTTTTTTCCGCACTATGGAGGGACCGGTCGCGCTCTTCATTCCGCTGTTCACTTTTCTTGGAGGCACCCTTACCGCACTGATTATTTTTGTTATCGCCTATGACCGTCACCGGGGGCTTATTCCGGTTCGCCTGATTCTGGTCGGAATCGCGGTAGCGGCCGGTGTCAGTGCAGCAACGCTGCTGCTCTCGCTGAAGCTGGACGAGGACACCTATGCTTTTACTGCGCGCTGGCTGGCAGGAAGTGTATGGGGGCGGGACTGGATACATGTACTTGCTCTCCTGCCGTGGATTGCGATCCTGGTTCCGCTGATTTACCGCCGCTTCAAAACGCTGGACATCTTCGTCCTGGGTGATGAAATTGCCTACAGTGTGGGCAGCCATGTCACCCGTGAGCGGTTGCTGATGCTGGGCATGGCCGTGGCACTCTCCTGCGCCAGCGTGTCTGTAGCGGGCGGCATCGGCTTCATTGGCCTGATCGCCCCGCATATTGCCAAACGTCTGGCCGGTCCGCAGCACCGCTATTCCCTGCCTGTGGCCGCATTAATCGGTCTGGTGATTCTGGTCACAGCCGATACGGTCGGTCGCTCCATTTTCAGGCCCAATGCGATTCCGGCGGGTGTGGTTGTTGCGGCAATCGGCGGACCGTATTTTCTGTATTTGCTGTTCAAAACGAAAGACTGATCTTATTAATCCGGAGGTATATACAACTTATGAAAAAGACTAAATTAACGCTGGTTTCTCTGATGCTGCTGTTGTTGCTGTCCGCTTGCGGACAAGCCCACGAGGCAGCCAGTCCGGCTTCAACCGCTTCGCCTTCTGCCCCGGCCTCCGCTGAGCCGGCCACGGATATCACCCATGATCCCAATGCCAAAATCGCCTCCATGTCGATACACATTACCAATAACCTGCTTGCACTGGGCATCACTCCGGCCGGTTCCGTCATCGGTGGGGATGTTAAAGACTTTCTGCCGCATGTGGCGGACCGCCTGCAGGGTGTAACCAAATTCGGTGTAGTTACCGATCCTGATATGGAAGCCGTACTTGGACTCAAGCCGGAAGTAATCTATATCGATGAAACTTACTCCGGCGAGGATCTTGCCAAATTCGAAAAGATTGCTCCCACCATTTCCATTGATATGGACAGCGGAACCTGGAGGGACCATCTGAACCGGATCGCTGAAAATGTAGGCCTTGAGCAAGAAGCCGAGGCGTTCATTCAGGATTACGAAACCAAGGCTGAGCGGGTCAGCGGGCTGATCACAGCAAAACTGGGTGCCGATGCCAAGGTCATGGCAATCCGTATGACCGCCAAGGAGCTGCGCGTAATGGGGACCAGAAGACCGCTTGGCCCGATCATGTTCGAGGATTTGAAACTGAAGATGGCTGACGGAGTAGAGAAAATTCCGGCGGATGAGCCTTATCAGGTCATTTCCAAGGAGGTGCTGCCCGACTTTGATGCGGATGCCGTCTTTGTCATCATCAGCACAGGAGATCAGGCCAAGAGCAATTTCGAGGAACTGGAGAAGAATGCGATCTGGCAAAATCTGAAGGCCGTTAAAAACAATCACGTCTATGTGCTGGACGGCCAAAAATGGCTGGATTACTCCTCACTCGGGCAGAGTATGGCTATTGATGATGCAGAACAGTTATTCAGCAACTAATTGAGATTATGAGTTAACAAAGTCAGTCCGTAACGATTTAAGGTCACTTAAATGGATGGAAGAGTTTCCGGTAAAAGGAATAGCGGGAAAAAGTATACTTAATTGAAGCATATTCCTCTGTAACGGGGAGAATTGGACGATTTAGGTGTCCTTTTTCCCACTAACGCTTGCGAAAAAAGGGGTTGGGGAAGAATTAAGTTCACTTTTTCCACTTGAACGGACTTCCCTCCAAATCCTGTAGCGCAGAGGGAATTGAAGGCAGCCCCTATTTACAAATAACTGATAATAATGAAGCTTCATTGCTGACAATGACTCCCTGGAATGCTGGTGGGAATAAAGATCATCCGGTAACAAACTTATACTCTGTATCTAAAGTTAGCGCTCTGAGAGTAAAGGCTTCTTCATCTGTCAATATCGCATTCTATAACAGTTCAAATCAACAAATTACCAGTTGGTTGTTCTTCAGTGCTGAGCAAGCAGACGGAAGATTGATAGATATAACTCCAGTGAATAATGTATATAAAATAGTGATTTTTAATAATTTGTCTTCCTCAGTATCAGTGAATGAAATTCAACTATATTCAGATGTACCATTACCGCCCACATCAACACCAGAGCCAACAGTATCACGAGCCCACGCTACCGGTGACGCCAGAACCAACTGTAGAACCAACACCAACGGTTACTAATACTCCATCTCCAACTCCGGAGCAGCCAACTGGTGACCGCGCTATTCTCATTGTTACCATGACCACCGGCCTTGAGAAAGAGTTCGACCTGAGCATGACTGAAGTTAATGATTTCATCACCTGGTACGGGAACAAACAGTCCGGAACAGGAACAGCGTCCTATGCCATTGACAAGCACGGGAACAACAAAGGACCATTCACCAACCGTAAAGACATATGATCTTCGATAAAATCTTAACCTTCAGTGCAGACGAATATTTCGCGGAATAGAATTATCATATTATTCCATAAAAGTTAAAATGAAGGTAACGTAAGCACCGTACCCTGCCAGCATTGGTGGGGGCTTTTCAATTTGAAGGAGTGGTGAAATGAAAAATACCCTTAGAGTGCTCGGTATTGTTTTTACAGTGGTAACCGTTGTTATAAATCTGTTTTTATTATCAAAGGACTATAATGCCGAAGATCAGGTATTGAGATCTTAGTCAATGGTACTACTATGCGGGATACTACTATTTGAAAAACAAAAAGGGTATCAGCATGATTGCCGTTGGAGTAATCATTCTAGGAGCAGCAATGTTTACAATTTCTGTTTAGGAGTAATGTTTGAGTACTGCATACAAAGCTTAGATCTCACCGGATAAATCAAGGGTTTATTCCAATGTCTATTCTAAGTTGCACTTCATTTATACTGACCGGGCTTCTTCGTCATCAATGTATTCGATAATTGAAGAACCTGCGGTTTGTAAGCTATACTCGAAGGAAACAAGGGGGCCGTACCCGTTCAAGATTTCGGCAGACCTTCTTCAGGAGTTGACATCAGAATATGATTGTGGAAAATCAGCTTTTACTATGGAATCAAGCTGTGCTGAAGATAATGGATGTGAGGCGTCTAGAACTGGCGCCCGGCGGTCAGCCGCATCTCATCCGGCTTCCGGAAAATACTTTGCTGTATACGATACAAGGCCGTGCCCGGCTGCTGCGGGCCGGAGAAGAGCATATCTTGGAGCAAGGCTATGCTTATCATGCGGGGAAAGGTGCAGTGCTTACGTTCACGGATATTTCCGCATCTTTGAGCTGTTATGGGATTCAATATAGGGCTGCTTTACCGCTGCCGTGCAGCAGGGAGCTGCTTGATTTGCTGGAGCTTGAAAGACCCTTTGAGAGGCAATATGGCTTTGCAGCCATTCATGCCGCCCCGCTCTCCGCTGCCTTGTCACGTATGGAGCAGGAGTGGAGACGGCCGGGAGCACTGGCCAAGCTGCAGGTGAAATCGTTGTTTTATCAGTTCATGTGCGAGCTGATGGGCCAGCTGCAGCGGCGCAGGCTGGAGCCAGCGTCACCGGACATGGCAGTGCAGGCTGCCCGGTATATCGCTGAAAATTATACGGAACCGATTACGGCGGACACAATTGCGGCGTTGTTTAAATGCAGCCCGCGCACACTGCAGCGGCTGTTCAAAAAACGGCTGGGACTTGGACCGATTGACTATCTGCAGCAGGTGCGTATGGACAAGGCAAAGGCGCTGCTCAGCCGCACCGATGCCGGACTTAAGGAAATCTCCGAAGCGGCAGGCTATGCGGACAGCTATTATTTCAGCCGCTTGTTTAAACGCTGCACAGGAGTTTCTCCAAGCACTTATCGGGAATGGATACGGCAATTTGGCGATTCTGAATCAGAAAGAGCGTCTGTGCCCGCGCTTTCACCGGCAGCAGGAGGCATCGGCAGCAGCGGAAAGACCTTAATGGAACTGCCGGATACGGCTTCCCGCCGCTCCTTGCGGACAGCCGTTCATCTTAAGGGCGAGCTCCCGCTCACGCGGCTGCCTGGAAAAATTGCTGTGCTGGACCCCCAGTTTACGGACCATATGCTGGCTCTGGGAGAACAGCCGGCCGGAAGTGTTACGGTGAACGGGGACCCGAATGGCTTTCCTGAGTATCTGATAGGCAGCCTGCGTACGGTGAGGACTCTGGGAACGAAGAATGAGCCTGATTTGGAAGCATTGCGGGCGCTTGCGCCCGATCTGATTCTCTGCACCGAGTTTCAAAAAAGCATTTACGACAGATTGGCGCAAATTGCCCCCACCATTATGCTCAAGCGAAATCACGACTGGAAGGAAACCTTGCGGATCATCGGACGGATCGTAGGCAAAGAAAGGGAGGCAGAGCAGATCCTGCAGAGATACAAGCAAAAAATCGGCATTCTGAAATCGGATCTGGCCGCCAAGCTGCACGGCCAATCGGTTACAGTCATCCGTCCGCGGGACAATAGCATCAGACTGCATACGAGCGCCCACAGGACTGCAGCGATTTTATACGGTGATCTGGGACTGTGTCCACCGAAGCAAGCCGTTCACCGCCAACGCACCAGCTCGATGATCTCCTTGGAAAGCCTGTCTGAGCTGGATGCCGATCATTATTTTGTATTGACCGGCGGCCACTTGGACACCTGGCCAGATGAGGTCCAGAATACAGCAACCTGGAAAAATCTCCGTGCGGTGCGGCAGGACCATGTGTATCCCGCCAAAATGAGCATGTGGATCGCTTACTACGGTCCGATTGCGATGAACCGGGTGGTGGATCAGGTGGCGGAGGTGTTTCTGAATGCGAAATAGCTGGCTGGCCGGGCATTGAGGAGAGATAAACCGCCGGTGCGCAGCCTTATGCTTGCAGCAGCACTGCTGAATCCGGATTGCAAAACCGGCAGCGGTGTTTTTTTGAAATATAGAATTTATATGCTCTGCACACTAAATTATCCTTCTATTTCTCGCTGAAACACGCCGTCCTTTACAAGGACGGCGTAGCCGTTTCTACTTGTGTCGTCATAATCCATTGCGGTTGTCGTAAGTATCCATTGCCGGGAAGGGCCGGAGTCATTATAGTGTTGTAATGATGATGAGTATCATTATCAATTAGAAAAAGGAGGGATTGCATCTATGCATCCGAAAATAAAAGGGCCGGGGGTCATCAGCCTGTTCGCATGTCTTATTATGCTGCTTGGGGCGTGCTCAAACCCTTCAAATGAAGGCAGCGGAAATAGCGCAGGAACAGCATTGAACCAAACGCAAGCCACTTCCGAGCCGGCTGCAGATACAAGCTCCGTAGCAAAACCGGCGCCGATCACGATTCAGCATCTGAAGGGCGAGTTGACGCTGGAGGAAGTACCGGAGAGAATTGTCGTGCTGGACGTTCAGTACGCAGACGAGCTGCTGGCGCTCGGCAAGAAACCGACCGGCAGCGTAGTAGCCGGAACCGACAACGCAGTTCCAGAATACCTGGGTAATCAAATGGATAATGTTACTTTAATCGGAACGTATGAGGAGCCCAACGTGGAAGCGGTCGTTTCGCTGAGTCCGGACCTTATTATCGGCACGGAGTTCCATGACAAGATTTATGAAGAGCTGCAGAAAATCGCTCCGACACTTATGCTTGAGCGTAATGAAGACTGGAAAACTGTAATGCTGAAGATCGGCCAGGTTTTGGACCAGCCGGAACAGGCACAGCAGCTGATAGATGATTATAATCAGAAGGTGAGCAATCTGAAAGAGGCGCTGGCCGACAAGATGAAGGGACAGACTGTTGCCTTGATCCGGCCGAGGGACGGCATGATCCGTCTTCAAAACACAGCGCACCGGACCTCCCAAATTCTGTACGAAGATCTTGGACTGACTCCGCCTCCAATGGCCGTAAACAGCTCGGATACCAGCTCGATGATCTCGATTGAAGTCTTGCCGGAGCTTGGGGCAGACCATATCTTCCTGCTTCAGGATGAAACGAACAAGGCTCTGACGGCTGAATTCCAAAGCACCTCGGTCTGGAAAAATCTGAGTGCAGTTAAAGACAACCGGGTGTATGAGGAAAATACGGCGCAATGGATCGGTTATTACGGACCCATTGCCATCAACCTGATCGTCGATCAGATTGCCGACGCGCTTAACTAGAGCTTGCTGCATTCAGAACTCAAGGAGGGATTGGGTTTGAATAGTCAGTCCCCGCTCGAACGGGAAGAATGGGCGGGCTTAAGCCTGTATTTCGGCTTGCAGGAGCACGCCGGAGCTTGCATCGCTTATCCGGTACAAGCTTCGGAGTTAATAGAAGCTGAAGCCTGTTCCGATTATCTGGACCGGCTGAGCGTGCTGCTGAAATCCCCTTCGAGAGGGGTTGCCGCTTCTCAGTTTATAAAAAGATACGCCTTCTTAACCGCAGCACCTATGCTGTACGCCATGACAGTGTTCAATAAGGGTCTGGATTTCTCGGCGGGCAACTGCCGGCTTCCATCACCTTCGGGACGCTCCTGGCTGGAGCATATCGGTCTGGACGAAACAAATACATCGATACCCGGAACTGACGGGCGGCAGGCCTGGCGCGATACGTTGCTTCAGGCACTTTTTGCCGGGAATCTGGGCAGGCTTATCCAAGTGATGTCCAAGGTGGCGCATGTGCCAAAAGCAATATTATGGGAAAACGTCGCGGTACGTGTGTTTTCACTTTATGAGAAACGAATCGGCCTGCAGGGGGAACTGCACGGGCAGGCCCGGAGACAGGCCGACTTTCAATACCTGATTGACCATGCTCCCGGTGCCTTATTCGGGGAGAAGCACAATCCGTTGAAACGGTTCTACAGCCGTCCGGGCAGTTCATCGGTCCCTGATTCTCATTTGCGGGTCCGTAAAACCTGCTGTTTCTATTATGAGGTCGCAGGCAGCGCGGAATACTGCTCCAACTGTCCGAAGAAGAGAAGCTAGGCGAAGCCGGGAATATATGCATGAACGGTTTTACCTATATATAAAGCGCCGCCAGATTCCCTGGGCGGCGCTTTATTTGCAAGCCCTTATTGAACCTGTTCAATTTGGGCCGCCATATTCACCAATTCAAGCAGCAGTTGTCCTTCGAGCTTGATCAATTCATGCATTTTTTTGTGGATCTTTACCCTTTGTGCGAACTTATTCCCGGAGCACATTACCTTGATCATGAATTGATTGACGACATTCCACTGCTCTCCCATGTGCTGGTAGCCGTCTGCGAACCCGGAAAGTCCCGGAGCATCCGGAGCATCGGCAAGCGTACGCAGGAACAGGCTGTATCTTATCCGGCTGATCGGAATTGTATTGGCTGAGAGCAGGAAGTAAGAGCTGTATTCTGCGGGATGTTCTGTGGTAATTCCTGTTTCCAGATAGGTGTCGGCATAAGCTCTGAGGTGATCAGCAACCTGCAATGGCTGCACCTGCCGCAGCGGCTTCGCCAGCGTATGGTGCAGAGCCTGCCGCCAATTACTGAGTGAAAGCGAAGGCTGGCTAAGCCCAAACAGTGCATAGAAATGACAGGCTGGCTCGAATGCATCGAAATCCACAGCTTCGAGCGTTCTGCCATAAAAGGCATCGGTCAAATAAATCCTATTGCCCGAACGGTCCAAGCCAACGGCCAGACAGGCATGGCTGGTATGCAGCTTACGGTAGGCAAGGCACCATGGACAGTCATAGGAATCGAATCCAACCAAAACAGGCATGCCCAGGGAGAAGCGGCTCTCCAGCATATCCAGCATGAAGTCCTTGTCCATAGCCGGCTCCTTCCGCTGGATATAGCTGAACTGAAGTCCATGATAAGCCGAGAGATATTCCCTGCTGATCCGGGGAATGGCTACCCTGTCAATCAACGGCTGATCCGGCGAATGCCGCTCTTCAAAAGACAGCTGCCAGGCATCCCCGTACATCCCCTTGCTGTCCTTGCCCAGCCACTCGGCAACAGATTGAATACAATCATCAATACAGCTGCGGAGCTTCGGATAGGAGGTGCTCTTAATGGGAGGAATATTCAGCACTGCTCATCAGCTCCTTCGGCGACAAAAAATGGCTATGCAGTTTATTCCGGTAGTTGGCCGGAGTCATCCCGCTGTATTCGCGGAACAACCGGTAGAAATATTTCATATCGCCGATCCCAACCTCCAGAGCAATATTCTGAATGCCGAGCTCCGTGAACATCAGCAGCGCGCAGCTGTATTTCATGCGGATTTCCTGAAGCATCTGAATATAGGATTTGCCGGTCTTTAATTTGAATAATCTCTGAAATTGACGGGAGCTCATTGCGATGCGGCGGCTGATATCTTTCAGCGAGATTCGCTGTCTGAAGTTGCTGACCATATAAAGGATAACGTCATGCAGCGGATCTTCGGGGGGCTGGGGCTGCTGGGCAAACGGAACGGCTGCATAAGGCAGAATGAGGCTGACCAGCTCGAACAGCAAGGCATATAATTGGAGCTGACTCTCCCGGGAAGCGCTGTTATGTATTTCCTGCATACGGCTGAACAAGAGGGCAAGCTCCCTGTTTTTTTCCTTGTATCCGAACCAGTTCTTAATCCCGTGCAGTCTTGTTAAGCGAACGGTGTCCTCTTGTGAGGCTTGCTCCTGCAGCTCTGCGGGAAGCCTGAACAATTCAGCTCCCAGCATGCAGTTCAGGATAAGCAGCGGCCGCGAACCGGACAGATCCTGCGGCTGAAACACATGCGAGACGCCAGGGGGAATCACAAACAAATCACCCTTGGCAACCTGCATCTTATCCCCGGCAACCATATGGATGCCCTCACCCTCAACTACATAGGCAAGCTCCAAAAAATCGTGCTGATGACGTACGGAAGTGAGCGTTTCCTGAGTCAGGAGCAATTGGACCGGTGAACAGGAGTCAAATAGATATTCTCCAGTAAATACCGGAAAAACTTCCATAGACAAACCTCCGTTTCCTACTTCCTTATTAAGAAAAAATGGTGCCGGCAGCTGGAATCCACATTAGTATAACTGAATATTTTGGCGCATTCAACCATATATTAACATCCTCTGTTTTGGTATATTTTTTTCATTCATTCCTAATCTCCACACTGAAAGGGGTAGACACATGCAACGGAAAGTCATTGAAATTATCGCCGAAATCAAGGAGGATCCAGGGCTGCTTCAGACGCTGAACGGTGCCTCCGACCTGACCTTGGATGCCGCACTGGATTCACTGCAAATTATTAATTTTATTCTGAGAATCGAAGATGAGTTCAATATTGAGGTGGATTTCGATACCTTTGATCTGGAGCATTTGAAATCGGTTGACCGTTTCTCCGGTTATGTCTCCGGGCTGGCCGGACGATGAAGACCGCTGTACATTGCGGCAGCTTTGAGTCGGAACGATACTGGCGGGAGGCAGACCTGGCTGTCCTTCCCTCCATACCCGATGCCGGAGCAATGGCCATCGTTCAGGCGATGGATGAGATGCTGTTTGTCTTCTGCGGAAGCGGGGATGTTCTTTTGACCCGCAGTGGCATGGACCAAGCCCAAATCGACTATCTGCACTCTGTCGGATATTCGTTCAAGAGCAATTTGTATCCGCTAACATTGGAAGGCGGAGAGGCCCGGGGCAGGCAGGATGCATTGAACGTGTTTGAACTGCTCGGCAGCCTGGACCCCGGGCAGGAAATAGACGGGCTGCTATCCGGAGGAGCAGTGCTTGAACCGTTCGCCGTGCTTCCCGGGACACGCCAAGCCGCCAGACGCTACAAGCTTGGGCCTGCTCTGCCGGATGAGCAGACTGTGCGCACAGTGAACACCAAAACCTACTCTGTCGCCATGCGGGATAGGCTGTCATTGCCGAATATAGCCCAGGTAGCCCGCAGTGCAGACGATTTGCTGCGGCAAGGAGGGGCACTGCTGGAGAAAGGGGCTTTTCTGATCAAGGATGAGTACGGCGTATCCGGCAAAGGCAACCAGCCGGTAGACACTGAACGCACCCTGCACAGAATTGCCGGATATCTGAAGTCCGGCAGAAATAAGGATAAAAGAATACAGTTTGTGCTGGAGCCGCTGCTGGACCGTGAAACCGATTTTTCCTGTCAATTCCGCATTGATCCTGCAGGCAAAATCTCCATCCAGTCGGTCCAGCAGCTGGTTAATAATGGCTTTGCCTTCGGAGAATCACAGTCGCCGGAGCCGGCGCTGCTGGAGAGGCTGGACCGTGAAAATTATTATGAAATCATGCACAGCATCGGCCGGGAGCTGTATGCCGACGGGTATTATGGCGATGTATGCGTGGACTCCATGCTGCTGCGTGACGGAAGCCTCGCACCGCTCGTTGAGATCAATGCCCGTAAGTCGATGAGTCTGATCAAACACGGGATTGACCGGCAGCTTAACCGGGATGATCTGCACACCTGCCTCATACAGGTACCGCTGGTGTACACGGAAGAGGTCCGCTATGAAGAGTTACTGCAGCGGTTGGAGCAGACCGGCATATTGTTCTCGGCGGAAGCAGGAGAAGGAGTGCTGCCTTTGTCTTCGGGCACGCTCAAGCCGCCAGGCCCATTCCGCTCCGCCGCTCACGGCAAAGGGAAGCTGTATGCGGCGCTTGCCTTCCGGGACGGGGAGCACAAAAAAAGACTGGCCCTCAAGCTGGACGAAGTGCTGACTGGCACTGGCTATACTATACTGCGTTAAGGAAAGGAACCCTCAAATGAAGGATGCCGTGACAATACTATGTTCTGGTTTTGGGCTGGGCTTCTACGTCCCCGGCCTGCTGATTGAACGGAGCCTTAAGGCACTTGGAGTCAATGCGGAGATTGAGGTTTTTGAGACGCTTATGCCGGAGAGCAAGAAAAAGCTGACGGACGACAGCCGCAGAGCATACCAGGACAACTTCGCCGTAGCGCTGACCTCGCAGAAAATACCGGGAGACATCCGGGGCAGCCTTGATCCTGCCGAAGTTGAAGCACTGTTCGGTCAATGGCGCCTGGAAGAAAGACAGCACTTCATCGCGTTATCCGGCCACTGGGTACATGTTCTCGACAGGTACCGTGAAGCTGCCGGTTATCCGGTATATGCCGATTTGCTCTATATTGATGCTGATCTTTCACCATCCTGGAAGAATCTCCGCAGGGTGAACCCCGGTTATGCGGAAGGCTACCGTGAAGTCGGCATGTATGACCGTGTGAAGCGAGAAGTCCTCTTCAGCATTGATGCCGGAGACAAGGAGAGGCTGCCAGCCTCTGCAAGAAACGGGCATTTGGTCGTTCATGGCGGAGGCTGGGGAATCGGAACGTTCCGCGAGAAGCTTGAGGCGCTGGAGGCGGCCGGATTCGAGCTGGATATAGCCGCTTATCGGCCGCAAGAGATCGGAGAGGCTGTCTCCGGCAGACGATATTATATGAACGACCCGGAATGGCGGACATGGCTGCGTGACAGCAGCGGACAGTATACCTTCCCCCCGTTCGCCGGGGTAACCCGCAACAGCCACAGCAGCTTTCCGCCCTGCCGGCACTATCCGGAGGGAATGTATGGCGTCATCCGCCAGGCTTCGGCTGTAATCAGCAAGCCGGGCGGAGGCGCTTTGATCGATTCCCTGGCGTCAGGAACGCCGCTCGTGCTGCTGGACCCTTTTGGACCCCATGAGAAGATTAACAGCGATCTTTGGGTAGAGCTTGGTTACGGCATACGTTATGAACAGTGGGCAGAAACGGGATTTGCCCGTGAGGAACTGCGCAGGCTATCGGATAATCTCCTGGCTGCCGGAGGGCGTTACCCGGATTATGCTGCCGATTATGCGGAACGTTTGTCCGTTTCGGAAGGGAGAAGCTAATGCAGCCTACCAGTAAAGTTACCCTGGACGCTAAGTCCTTTGAAGCCTTGAAGCGCACAATTAAGAACGTCGTTATTCCGCATAGGGAACGCAAGCGTGATCCAGGCTTCAAGACCGTTATGCCGGAAATTATGTCACTCAAGCTGACCAACCGCTGCAATCTCCGCTGCAAGCATTGCTATCAATGGAATGAATCGGGCTATCATCATGATATGGATAAGGCCGAGCAGAACCTGGATATGGATCTGGAAATGATCCGCACGCTCCTGCAGGAAACCGATGAAGCCGGATCACGGCTCTATTTGTGGGGCGGGGAGCCGTTGTTTCACCGGGAGGCCAAGCAAATTCTGGAGCTTCTGCAGGAGCATCCCAGGGACACGACGATTTGCACCAATGCCTACCTGATCCATAAATATGAAGAGGAGCTGTGTGCGATCTCTGACAATCTGGAGCTGCTGATTCCGATCGAGGGCTTCGAGGAAGAGCATGATCTGCTGCGCGGCAAGGATTCTTTTGCAAAGGTGGTCGAGAACGTGGACCGGCTGCTGGCCCTGCGCGCAGAAGGACGGTTCCGGGGCAGAATCTCCGTGCACAATGTGATTAATGACAACATGATCGGCAGGCTGTATGAGCTGGTGGAGTTTTTTGAGCAAAAAGGCGTCGATCTGGTGCTGCTCTGCTTCCCCTGGTATATTTCTTCGGAGACCAGCCTGGAAATGGACCGGTTCTACGACGAGCACTTCCAGTGGCTTGCGGAGCTGGACCCGCAGCACCGGAGCAGCTGGCATGCCTTCAAATATCATATCAAGCCCGGCAATGTCGGCAGGCTGACCGATGATCTGAAGCGAATCAACAGCAACACCTGGCAGAATACCCGAATCCGCTACCAGCCGGGACTTGATTTCGATGAAATTGAGGATTTTGTCGCCGGCAAGCCAATAGCTTCCCGCAGCTCGTCGAAATGTCTGGCGCTCAGCACCCGGGTGGATATTGCTCCGAATGGTATGGTGAGCGCGTGCAAATTTTTTGGCGAGCTGTCGATCGGCAATGTGAATGAGCATTCCCTGACGGACATCTGGAACTCGGAACGCTACGATCGTCTGCGGCGGATTCTGGATGAAGGCTTGTCCCCGGCCTGCTCCAAGTGCAACGTGCTCTATCTGAATACCTATGCAGCGCTGACGCACGTATAATGGCTGGCGAAGAACAACGTTCGTACCGGCTGGGCATTCTCGGCGCCTCGAATATTGCCGCACCTGCCATGCTGGAGCCTGCCGCGTACGCGGGGGCTGTAAATGTAGCGGCCATTGCCAACCGTACAGCCGCGAAAGCGCTGGTACTGGCGGAAGCTTACGGGATTCCTTACGTCGCAAGCAGTCTGGATGAACTGCTGGAGATGAAGGAGCTGGATGCCGTATATATTGCGCTAAGCAATGAGCTGCATTCAGAATGGGCGGTAAAAGCACTGGAGGCAGGCAAGCACGTATTGGTGGAGAAGCCGATTGCCTTAACTATTGAAGAAGCAGAATGCTTGAGAAAAGCGAGTGTACAAACAACGGGAGCGAAGCTCGAAGAAGGCCTGATGATCGCGCATCATCCATGGCAGCAGGCGCTGAAATCCATTGCGGAGTCCGGGCGATTCGGTCAGCTGCGCAGGATCAAAACGCGGATCACCGTTCCGGCCAAAGACAGGCATGCCGGGAATTACCGCAGTGTCAAAGCAAAGGGAGGAGGAGCTTTTGCCGATCTGGGGTGTTACTGGCTGCAGTTCCTGCAAGTGCTGGCCGGCCTTGAAGCCAATGACATTTCAGCGCAGTCCGGGTTCGACGGGCCGGATGGCTGCGATTGGACCTTCCAGGCTGCGCTCCGCTATGAGTGTGGATTGGAGGCCGAATGCCTCACTTCCTTTGAAATGCCGTTCCGGGCTTCGCATACCCTGTATTTTGATCAGACCGTGCTGACCGTTCCGGATTTTTTCCGGCCGGTCAAAGGGTTTTACAAAATTAAAATCAGGCATGACCTTCCGGATAACCGCAGCACCCTTCTTGAGTTCGAGCCGATGAATTATTATGTGAACCAGCTGGAAGCTTTTGCGGAAATCATGGACGGGAAGCAAAATGTGAATCTGGAGAGCGCCTTGCAACGGGTGAAGCTCCAGTCTGAAATCATGGCTGCGGCACAGCAGCGCCAAATCTATTTATGACAATCACTCCACGCACAGCAGCCTGCATCTAATGATGCAGGCTGCTGTGCGTGTGTCTACATTAACGGTCCGGTAAGGCCGGGGGCTGCTCCATCCAGCTTCGCTCATTGTTCTTCACATAGATCCCAAGCGCTTGTTCAAAGGACAAGCCATGGTTATAAAAAGCCAGTATTCTCGCAGCGAACCGCAGAGCTTTATCAAGGCCGGGGGCTTGCAGCAGCTCTGTTGCCAGCTTCCGGAAATCCTTAGGCTTGTGCTGCGCAGAATCCACGGCATCGAGCAGAGCCTTGTGGCTCGGAAAGAGCATCCGGTTATACGCCAGAATCATCCGGCCGCTGAACAGCACCAGGCTGCTCACCGTGTGGGCGAGCAGATAGGCATCATTTTTCTTGGCGGCTTCCTTGGCGAAATAGAAGGCATACAGATGAATCTGCGCGCTGAAGTCCTGCAAATTCTGTTCGCGGTTCTGCTCCGGATACACCGGTATTCGGGCCACCAGCTCATCCAGCCCGGGGATTCTTGAGAACAGCACCTCGGAGCCGGTAAAAGCATAGCGCGTCGGCTCGTTCCCCTGCGTCGCCGCAAGCTCCAGAAAACGGAGGTTGATGACTTTTATATCTGCATAGCCGCCTTCATAGGTGCTAACCTCACGGTCTACATAGGACAGGGTATTGTTCTTGCTGTATTCTTCATACGCTTCATCGGTGACCAGCAGATGGACATCCACATCGGAGGCCGGCTTGGCCTGCCCCAGAGCTACCGACCCGCTGGTAATTGCCGCCAGACAGGCAGGGTCCGGCTCCAGCTTGCGCACCAGCATCTCCAGTGTCTGTTTGTGATGCTCCAACATCAGTTTCATCCTCTCTTTTTGCTCCTCTATACCTTAAGGGTATCGATTGTCCCGCTCGGCGGCTATGGTCAATTCAGACATAACTATTGCTTGTATTCTATTAATGGCATTATTAAAAAAATAAATCCTTTTCCGGTGCTCGTACGTCTTACCTGTTAGAACTTCATTTAGAGGACATCTTCCCTGTACACGCACTAAATAAAGAAAGGGGAGTGGTATGTGGTGGGAAAATCCATGGAAGAAGCCAGGCCGGAGGCTGCCGGAGTGCATCACGAAGAGGCTTTTTTTGCGCGGCTGTATGCTGAACACCGCAAAATGTATGTAATTGCCCTGAGTTATATGCGGTCTGAAGCGGATGCGCTGGAAGTGGTGCAGGAGGCCTCCTGCCGTGCGTGGATGAAACGCAAAAAACTGAGGGACGAGTCGGCTTTTACACCCTGGATCATCCGGATTACGATTAACTGCTGCATGGATGAGCTGCGGCGCAAGAAGCGTGTCTTCCCGGCGGAGGGTCTTGCAGAGCAGGCGGCCCGGGAGATGAACAGCAACGAGCGGATTGACCTGGAACGGGCGATGGATCGGATGAAGCCGAAATACAGGCACACAGTGATGCTCAAATATTATCAGGACATGACAACCGCACAAATCGCAGAGGTGCTGCAAAAACCTGAGGGAACCATCAAAACCTGGCTGCGCGAAGGATTGAAGCAGCTGCGCAATGATCTCTGGGATACGGAGGCGAAACACAATGGCAAATAAGGAAGAACAAGCGCTTGAGCGGAGTATGGAGGAGATCAAGCGGCGCGCCGTGATGGTGCCCGACATGCAAATGTATACAGCCATGCGCAGCGGTATCCGGGAAGGGAAGAGACGGGAGCGCCGGCGAAAATATACCTATGGGATAGCTGCGGCTGCGGCCGTGATCATTGCCGCTCAAATAGCAATTTACCCGGATGTCCCAAATAACAGGGATGCCATACTTCCGGTGCAGACTTCTTACGGGAAGCACTGGAACGATTCAGAAATATACCAGTCGGCAAACCTCAGTGATCCCGCCCTGGCAAATGCCTTGGAACGGAACCTCATTAAGCCTGTATACACAAGCGTTGAGAACAAGGGGATTCGTGTGGAAATACTGGGGGCTGTTACGGACGGCCGCAAGGCCTTTATATTATATAATGTACAGAATCATTCGGAGCAGACGGTCATTCATGCGGGGTTCTCCCTGGATTACGGAACGATTAAGGCACCATTTGTAGGCGCATCACTTGAAATGGCAGGTTCGAGCAGTCAGATCGGCCCGGGTCAAACCGTAAATTTTGCCTACTCCGCGACTCTTCTGCCATCTGTGGATTATCCCAAGAACGTGAGATACAATGCTGTATTCACCCAAATCTCGGAAAAGGCGCTCAGCTCCAGCAGCAGCAAGTACCGGACCAGTCTGAGCATTCCTTTTGAGCTGGATTCCGGCATGTTCCAGGATGAAACTATGCTGGTACCTGTGAACCGGTCACTAACCGTTGATGGTCAAAAGATTATGGTCAACCAGCTGCTGTATACGCCTCTGGGCACTTATGTAGACATGGCTTACGATGAGAACAATTCCAAGCAAGTGTTTCAGTTGCTGAACCCTGTGTTGCTCGGTAAAATCGGGGATACGGCCTCGAAACTATATTATCCCGGCATTATCACAGCTGACAATTCTGAAGTATACACGGACGCTTCCAAGTTTACGCTTGTCTTCAGCGGCAGTCCGCAGAAGTTCGACAGCGTGTCTCTAAAAATCGCCGGAATCGCCGCTCTGGACAAAAATGAAATGAATATTACAGTCGACCTGAACAAGAAACAAATCATCCAGGCGCCGGGAAAAGATCTGACTCTTGCTGAACCGGCGGGCACAACAGAGGCGGGGCAAGTCCTGTTCAGCCGAACGATTCAAAAGATACAGTCCCTGACAAGCTTCAACATGCGGCTGGCCGACAGCTTCACGGATGCAAAAGGTGCGGCATATAAAATTTCCGGCGATATTGGCTATACCAGCCGAATGGTATCGGAGGATGCTGTTGCGGAAGCTTACGCCTATAACTTTGGAGCCCAAGCTGTGAATTATCCGCAGCCGCTTACAATTGCAATTGAGCGGTATTGGAATCCGATCATTGAATCCCATACGCTTGAGCTGGACTCCAAATAGTATAGCTGAAGCTGTAATGTAATTTATTGTATGTTATTTCTGCGTGTCTCCCTCTTAAATTATGAATGAAATGTGACGATAATAATCAAAACCATTCCCTAAGTAGGAGAGATTCGATGGATAACTTGAACGCATTAGTGCTGGCTGCTCCCTTTTTCAAGCAGATTCATTCCCAGGATATTATGATCGGGATAACCGACAAGGAAATATTTCATTATTATGCTCCAAGCAAGGCGCTGGATTTCGGACTGGGTAAAGGCAGCCCCGTTCCTCCGGATGACCCTTCCCTCGGAAATGCTCTCGCCGGACGTGCGACAACAAACCGTCTGCCGTCCGAGCTCTATGGGGCTACGGTGATCTCCTCGGCTGTGCCGGTTTACGATGCGGAAGGGGAGATTATCGGTGCATTGGCGATTGCCTACACGCTGGAAAACGAGGATAAGATGGAGCAGCTGACCGACAGTGTCAATCAGATCAGCGGTCAACTGCTGGATATGGTCCAGAATGTGGCTGCCCAGTCCCAAGAGCTGTCGGCCACCACGGCGCAGATTCTTGAGAATTCACGCAAGACGGTGGAAGAGTCCAATCAGGTGGGCAAGGTGGCTGGCTTCATCCGTGAAATTTCCGAACAAACGAATCTTCTCGGGCTGAATGCGGCCATTGAAGCTGCACGGGTGGGACAGGAAGGAGCAGGCTTCGGGGTAGTGGCAACGGAAGTGCGCAAGCTGTCCGTCCATACGAAGGAAGCAACGAAATCCATCGAGGCTTCATTGAGCACTGTCCAGCAATCCATACGGCAGATGGAGAAGGAGATTGAGGCCATAGCTGCTTCTTCCTCCGAGCAGGCCGAGCTGGTCACCGAATTCAGTGATGTCATTGAACGGCTGAATAAGACAAGCGGCGAAATGGCAAAGTTCATATCCTCCATTATTCAATAATTGCGTTCCGGAATTAACATATCCGGTCAACTCAGGAAAGTACAAAGGAATCCGCAGGAGTATCCCCTCCATCTGCATCTGCGGATTTTTTAAAGAGAAATTATCCCGAATTTCGAAAGTAAGTATCCACAAATCATCTAAAAAGCTCTACACAAAGGGATTTCTTGCTAAAAACAGCTTGCACCCAATGGGTGAAGGAAAAAGAGGGTTATCCCTTGTCCGATCTGGATT
>NZ_JACBYI010000029.1 GCF_019352175.1 Paenibacillus sp. S150 | reverse complement strand
ATGCGATGATTCGAATCATTTACGTGATGCTTCGGGATAAAGTCCCCTATACCGAACGGGGGACCGAATATGTGAACACCCCAGAACAGACTGCGAGTTACCTAATCCAAAAACTGCAAAAGCTAGGGTTCCAAGTGGAACTGACGCCCACCACGGGATAACCATTTTAAAAAAAAATGAAGTTCCACGATAGGACCTCTGACAGTCAATTATCCTTTCGAGCTGTAAAGCGATAAAGCCTTTTTTCGTATAAATTTGACAAAAAACAACCGATACCGATCAACTTGTACGGATTAGGTATACTTTTCCCACTAGCTGCCGACTGACAGCCCAAGATCTCTGATTAGTTTTACTATTTCCACCTAGCTTTGGGGGGATGGAGAGGTTGATAGGTTCTGCTATGATTTGTAGCAAGCAAGCTTATACCAACTCCCGGCATATAGTACATGCAGGCGAATAGGAGCACCCGCTGTCTGCTACACAACGAATACAGGCTTACAGGAGTATTGGGCGCACTGCCAACAGCGCATGCTTAGCATATGCCAGCTTAGAGGAGCACCCGGCACACAGCTTGTACAGAGCAACACGAGGATATGCCGTGTGCCGGAATACAGCAGTGGCAGCAGTATGCAGCAACATGTCGGCACACAGTAACCTGGCAGCATACAGCAACACGCAGCAACATGTCGGCACACAGTAACCTGGCAGTATGCAGCAACACGCAGCACTCAGCGACATGTCGGCACACAGTAACCTGGCAGCATGCAGCAACACGCAGCACTCAGCGACATGTCGGCACACAAGTAACCTGGCAGCATACAGCAAACACTCCCGCTCCCTATTAGGGAAGCGGGAGTGTTTGCATTTTTGAATCCTGTGGGATTGTATCCCCTGTCTGCCTAGGTTCAGCTTAGTCCAGCATATACTCGCGATACTTGTCCTTGCGGGGGTTCAATACAAAGAGGATGCCGCTGACATAGCCCGAAACCGCATTGAAATTGCGCTTCAGCGTTGATTTGCCGGTCAGGTAGGTCAGCGTCCAGAGCAGGGCGGCGTAATTTTTTACCTTGGCTTTGCGCAGATTCAGCAGGTAATAATGATTGACCGCCGTAGCCCGCGCCACCCGCCCCGCTTTGTCGCGGGAGCTGGGAGACTCGTGGTGGGTAATCTTCATCTCCGGGTTGATTACAAGCTTGCCGTATTTGCCGGCCAGATGGCACATGTAAATATCGTCAGCCACGGCATAGCTGGTCATCCAGGGATAAGGCTTCATATCCTTCAATGCCGAGGCCCGGAACGACATATTGCAGCCATGGAAGAAATCCGTTTCAAAGGTATCCTGCGTCTCTCCCCAGAGCAGCAGTGATCCTGCCAGGGTGCTGGCGGACAGCCTGCCCGGTGAAGCTGACATTTGACAGGTCAGCATGCCGAGCAGTTTGCCGGCCCTGCTGCTGGACATGCCTTTGGCAATGCCGCCTACACCGACAATCGACGGGTCGGCCGCATAGGTATCCAGCATCCTGCGGATGTACAGGGGATCATCCAATTCGGCATCGTCGTCGAAGCTGAGCAGGATGTCTCCATCAATCAGTCCCAACGCCTCGTAACGGGACAGCCAGACGCCGGGTTTGGTTTTGCGGTAATAGCGCAGCTCCGCCCGGGGCAAACGATTCAGCACCTTGCGGAAATCATCCAGCACATTCTCCGGAGTGTCGCCATCGTCAACGATCAGCAGCTCGATCGACACATCCTCCAGAGCGGCCTGCCTGCCGATGGACTCAATGCACAGTGTAAGATCTTTGATCCGGTTGCGTGTGGGAATTACTATAGACACATCATGCATGCCGCCGACTCCTTCCGGGACGCCTTGAGCGCCTGCTTAGCTAGAATAAGAAATTCACCGGGAAACTCACGTTAAACCTAGTGTACTCTCCCTAGGGAGAGCCGTATATACCACTTTTGTTTACTTTTTTTATAGAGTTTGCGTTTATAATAACCAGGAAATTAGTTGCAGTTATTTTTAAGCCATATGAACTATATGGACAAAGCTTAGGCTTAAGCATTCATAAATGGATCATGCCGATTAAAAAGCATACACTGCACAGGGCAGCTTTTCTGACAACGCTTAATGAGGATGAGCAGAAAAGCATGGTCGGCCATTTTCCGCATATGGCGGACCGGATCAGGCTGCTGCCGAACTTTGTGGGCTCAGCGGTTTTTTAGCGAAATAAAGCGCAGGCGCTGGCTGCGCTTGGGCTGGACCCGGGCAGCAGATATATTATCACCGTGGGGCGTTTGTTTGAGCATCAGAAGGGCCATTCTCTGCTGGTTCAGGCGGCGGAGCAGCTGAAGCATATTCGGGACCTGAAGATCCTGATCGCCGGCGGCGGACCGGATGAGCAGAATCTGAAGGCGATGATTGCCGAAAAAGGCCTTGCGGACCGTATCCTTCTTCTCGGCACGATCCTTGGCAAGGACATCCTAGGCCAGCTACTACAGCGTATCCGAGCTTTTTGTGCTGCCTTCACGCTATGAAGGGCTGCCGCTGGTGATTCTGGAAGCCGGTGCCTGCGGCCTGCCGGCGGTTGCTTATAATGTAATGGGAGTGCGCGGGCTGGTGCAGCATGGGGTGAACGGCCTGCTTGCGGAAAGGCTGGAGCCATCCGCGCTTGCCGCCTCACTGGATATGCTGCTCGGAAATCCGGAGCTGTGCGCAGAGATGGGGGCAGCCGCCCAGCAGATAGTCCGCTCTGACTATTCCGAGGAGATTATTGGCGCCCGGCTGTTCAATCTGCTCCGGGAAAGTCTGGGTGCGGATGCTTCGGCCGCCACATTTGGCGGCGGCGGCTTCACGCCGTAGCTGGGCAATCCGCTGTAAGCAGGCCTATTGAAAGATACTTGTAATTTCCGGTTTTTAACTATACAATTGTAAGTGAGGTATATTTAGTCAGTTAAGAATCAGGAGGAATCCCTATGAGAATAGATATATGGTCTGATTACGCTTGCCCGTTCTGTTATATCGGCAAAAGACGGCTGGAGCACGCGCTGAGCCAGTTTGAAGGCCGTGACAAGGTGGAAGTGGTCTTCCGCAGCTTCCAGCTCGATCCGAATGCCCCGGTGCAGGCAACCCGGGATATTTATGATATGCTGGCTGCCAAATTCGGAATGACCCGTGAAAAAGCGATAGCGACGAATGCTCAGCTCGCTGAGCAAGCCAGGGGAGCGGGTCTGGAGTTCAACTTCGATACCGTGAAGCCTACGAACACTTTTGACAGCCACCGCTTGAGCCACTACGCCGCTGCCAAAGGCAAAGCCGCCGAGATGTCGGAACGGCTGCTGCGTGCTTATTTTACCGACGGGCTTAGTCTGGGGGACCGCAGGCAACTGGCTTCGCTGGCTGCGGAGGCTGGGCTGGATGAAGCGGAAGCTGCGGCGATGCTGGAAACGGACGCTTACGCGGAAGAGGTCAACGGAGATATTGCACAAGGAGAGCGGCTGAACATTACAGGCGTACCGTTCTTTGTCTTCAACAACAAATATGCTGTTTCAGGCGCTCAGCCCGGTCCGGTATTCTCCGAGGTGCTGGACACGGTCTGGGCCGAAGAGAATAATACACCAGTGCTTCAGGCAGTCGGTAAACCCGGGTCCAAAGCGGCGGATGCCGAAGGCTGCGATGACGGTTCCTGCAGCATTTAGGCGGCACACAGCTTCCTGACGGCATACAACAAAGCCTCGCTCCTTGGCAATCCAATGGAGCGAGGCTTTTTATATTTCATGCCATACCCGGCTCATGTTATCTGAACGAGGTCACAAAGCTCGTAAACAACGTCCGCACATCGTAGTGATACTGCCTGATCGGTTCAATGGGACGGTTCACATCCATCAGCGTATACACGGCAATTCTGGCTGCACGCACGGAATATTCCTCGGTGAAAACCACGTCGTCCGGAATCTCGCAGTATTGGCCGACAAAGGCCAGGTTGGTGGAGCCTTCGGGAACGACCTGCGGTCTGTCGCTGTTCAGTCTCGGCATGAACTGGGAGGTGATGTACGGCATCATGCAGGGGATGCAGTTCGCGGCCGCCATGATCTCTTCCTGATGCGCTTCGAAATGAAGATGTCCGAGCAGCTCCTGCATGATTTCTTCCCCGGTACAGTCGCACATTCTCTTCTGCACGAAATCGCCGGCCTTGTCCGGATACAGTCCATAGCCCCAGAACACCTTGACATGCTCCGGCTGATTGCGGAAATGCGGCTGGAAGGCCAGCACGACGGACATGAACCAGCTGGAGTCCTTGAAGGTCACGAGGGCGCCTGTACCGGCACGGTTGCGCGTGAATTTTTCCATCAGGTCAAAAAATTTCGAGTCCTGGAACGTTACGGTGAAGGATTCCCATTTCGAGCCGTCCACATGGTCGTCGAAGGAGGAAGGGTTGCCGAGGCCCGGTTTTTTGGCGGCAATGTTCTCCCACAGCTTCCAGGAGCTGCCCTTGCCGTTCAGGCGCGGAGCCGTTGTCATGGAGCCGAGGCTGGAGCCTTCGGTCATGGAGCCGTTCGTAATGATGACCCGATCCTCTTCGTTGACCTCAATCACATCCGCAACACCCTGCCGCAGCACATGCAGCCTGGTAACCGTAATGCCGTCGCCCTCTTTGAAATCCAGATCGGTGACGGTGCATCTCAGAGTGAAATCTACGCCGAATGGCTCCAGATACCTGTGCAGCGGCAGAATGATTGAATCATATTGGTTGTAGGGAGTGCGGGTGACCCCTTCCAGTGTCTGGATACGCGGGAATTCATGTATGAAGCGGATCATGTACCTTTTGAATTCGACTGCACTGTGCCAGGGCTGGAAGGCAAATGTCGTTGCCCACATGTACCAGAAATTCGTCTGGAAAAAATGCGGGCCGAACCAGTCGTTAATCCGCGCCTTGCCCATTTTGTCCTCGGGCGTGATGATCAGCTTGCCCATCGCCAGGCGGTCCGCCATATCGAAGCCCATTGAGGTCACATCTTCAACTCCGCCCCGGCGGTTAACCAGACGCGCATTGGAGTGAGTGGGATTGGCATTGTCGAACTCCGTGATCTCTTCCCGCAGCGATTGCCCCGGATGGTCGATTGAAGGAATGGTGCCCATAAGCTCCCACAGGTTCTCGTACGTTTCATCATTCAGCATCCGCCCGCCCCGGATGACATAGCCCTGTTCGCCGCTGCCTGCGCCGTCGTTGCTGCCGCCGAGGATTTTCATCTCTTCAATAATGTGAATGTTCTGTCCGGGAAAGTCACAGTCTCTGACGAGGTAGGCTGCACCTGCAAGGGATGCAATACCGCCGCCGACAAAATATACCTGGCTGTTTCCGTACTCTTTTTTCACTGCGTGTCGCCTCCATAGGGTTGCTGTTTGCTCTTACTGTCCCTAATGTAAACCAAGGCCGCCACAGAGGGTATGGTCAAAAGTCCGCGAGTGTATGAATTTTGGTCACTTGGGGCAAAGTGTATGGTTTTTTGACAAGTTCTGAGGCATTTAGAGCACAGGGAAGCCGTCTCTGCGGACATATTGGCGCAGCGCTCTGGCAAAATTCCCTTCGATCAGCACACCGAGCTTCCCGATGACAGCCTTGGGCTCCTCCTTCATCCCGTCACGCATCCACTGGATCACAAGCCCCGTAAAAGCCAGCGTATAAAAATTGGCAATAAACCGTTTGTCCCCGTCACTAACCTCCATCTCACCGGCAAGCTCTTGAATTACCCCCATAATCAGATCGTTCGTCACATCATACAGATAGGCATCAAGATGCGTTCTGCCCAGAGAGTCCAGCGTATTGCAGCAAAAGGCCCTGTTGGCCCCGATATAACAAAAGATCCGGTAAAAACCGTCTGTCCACGTGTTGTAGCTGCGGTACTGTGCTATGCTCTCCAACGCTTCGGTCTGGTATACCCAGCCCAGCAGCTCATAAATATCCTGAAAATGGTAGTAAAACGTCTGACGGTTCAGCCCGCAGTCGTCCACCAAGTGCTTAACGGAGATTTTGTTCAAGGGGACATGCTCCATCAAGGCTTTCAGTGAACGGGCCAGGGCTTTTTTGGTCAGAAGGGAATTGGACATGGAGTGCCACCTCATTTTGTGATCATGGTTAAGCGGATTGTGTGTGGGTCAAAAAAGACTCATGCGCTGCGCCGGCGTCTGATCAGCCAATAAATGCCCTCCGCAAGCAAGCCGGCCGCAAATCCGCCCAGCGTGAACATTGCAAATGCGAGAAAGCCCGCCAGATCCTCCCAGCCTGACATTTCCCGGTAGGTGTAAGCCATCATCAGCCCCAGCCCGGCCAGGATTCCGGCCGTGGTGATCAGCCAGAGCAGCCTTGCGCCGAGCCAGCCCAAGGCATTCAGGATAATGGAGATACCGGTGGCCAGGGCGGCATACCGCGCAAGAAGCGGCAGGCTGTAATCCTTATCCAGCAGAGCAAACCGGTGCACAATCAGCAGCAGCCACAGAACGAGCGCGTATACAGGAGCCCAGATGTACCAGCGTTTGCTTTTGGCGGTTGGCAGGAAGCTCATGAACCCTTCACCTCATTTATTCGAATCAGCTTAGATATCCTCCAGTTCCCCGGCACTCTGCAGAATAAAATTCAGAAGGTTGGGAATATCCTCCATCTGCTCTTCGGCAATTTGCCTGTTGAACTGCAGCTCGATGCAGTTATTGCAAGTGTCATCTTCCTGGCCGAACAGGCAGCTCAGGGATTGAACAGGCTGGAAATCCGGTCCCCAAATTGTGGAGAGGACATTCTCAATTGCCGGACACTGGACGTTCACATCATCAATTTCCATATAAAAGCGCAATAGAAGGCTGCAGCCGGGATTGCTGTCCGGAGTCTCCAGAATCTCATCGCTCAGCTCCTTCACCGAGGACAGCAGCACCACCTCGGACGTCACATTCCTGCCGCCGGTCAGCTTGAAGGACAAACTGAACTCCCGGGACATCAGCGCCAGATTCAGTAAATCGGCCCGGTCCGTCACCACAAGAATCCCATCCAGATTATCATAGTCGTAAATCTGATTCTCAAAAGCGGTTTTAATATTGTCAAAGACAGTGGGATGGAACATGAATGGCACCTTCTTACGTTTCTCTATATTGTACCATGACGCAAATTGGAGAGAAAATGTTGCCAGGCGGGCGGTCAACGGACGGAAGGGAAACAAATTTTGCCACATTGCTCATTCTGATTTATTCTATAGGAGAAGTAATTATATAGTGAAGCCGAGGGAGTGGAAATGCAGGATGCGTTATAGTTATTTGTCACATCTGGAATGTCCGCAGTGCGGGGAGACTTACGGGGCCGATGCTGTCCGGCAGCTATGCGCCTGTGGATCGCCGCTGCTTGTGCGTTATGATCTGGAGCAGCTGAAGCTGGAGTTGGACCGTGCGGAGCTGAGCGGCAGACAAGCTGATCTCTGGCGGTACCATGAACTGCTGCCGGTAGTCGGGGAACGCCATGTAGTGACTCTGGGCGAGGGCATGACGCCGCTGCTTGAGCTGCCCCGTCTGGGCGGAGACTACGGCATCAAGCAGCTGCTGATGAAGGATGAGAGCCTGGTGCCCAGCGGCAGCTTCAAGGCGCGCGGGGCGGCGGTCGGGGTGTCCAAGGCCAAGGAGCTGGGCGTAGCCGGTCTGGCTATGCCGACCAACGGCAATGCGGGAGCCGCTTGGGCGCTGTACTCTGCGAGGGCGGGCATTGAGGCGACAATCGTAATGCCGCAGGATGCGCCTAAGATTACGCGCAGCGAAGTCGCGCTCGCCGGAGCGCGGCTGTATCTGGTTAACGGCCTGATCAGCGATGCCGGCAAGATCGTTGCCCGGGAGGTGGCGGACAAAGGGCTGTACGATGCCTCCACGCTGAAGGAGCCCTACCGCATCGAAGGAAAGAAGACGATGGGGCTGGAAATTGCCGAGCAGCTCGGCTGGGAAATGCCGGATGTCATTCTGTACCCGACCGGAGGCGGGGTAGGGCTGATCGGCATTTATAAGGCGCTGCAGGAGCTGCGGGAAATCGGCTGGGTGCAGGGCAAGCTGCCGCGGCTTGTCGCCGTGCAGGCGGAGGGCTGTGCGCCGATCGTCAAGGCGTGGGAAGCGAAGGCCGAACGTTCCGAGTTCTGGCCGGATTCCGCTACCGCCGCGTTTGGCATCAACGTGCCGAAGGCGCTCGGCGACTTTCTGGTGCTGAAGGCGGTCTATGAGACGGACGGGGCCGCCGTTGCCGTATCCGACGAAGAGATGGGCATCGAGCAGGAGAAGCTTGCCCGGCTGGAAGGCTCGTTTGTTTGTCCGGAAGGCGCGGCTGCTTTTGCCGCAGCCCGCAGGCTGGCCCGGACAGGCTGGATCAAGCCGGACGAGCGGGTGGTTGTGCTCAATACGGGAGCAGGCATCAAATACCCCGACTCCGTGCAGGTCAATCCGCCTCTGCTGGAAATCGGCGAATATATTTAGTGCTTTAGCAGCTGACAGCCCTTGCTGTCATCCGGCGGTTCATCCTATAGGTTACCGCCGCTTATTTGGCGGCTGCTGCGAAGTAAGCTCTACGTGAATCAGCCTCCTTTTGAAGAGCAGGATCAATTCATGAATAGTGCGCTGTTTCTAGTTGGTTGGCGCGGGCGCGGTATATTTAAGAAATGTCCTGGGAATCGGGCTCTCAAAGGTCAGCAGCTCTCCGGTGACCGGATGAATGAAAGAGAGCACACGGGCATGCAGGCCAAGCCGGCCCACGGTCTTCGTCTCCGCGCCGTATTTCTTGTCACCGGCGATGGGATGGCCGATATCCGACATATGCACGCGGATCTGATTTTTGCGTCCGGTTTCCAGATGCACCTCCAGCAAGGAGAAGTGGCGATTGGCTTGAATTAACTTGTAATGGGTCACGGCAAGCAGCCCGTCCCCTTCGTGAGGGCTGGAATACATTTTGAGTGTTGAGGTTTCCTTCAGCCAGGAACGGACAGTGCCCCCGGGCTTCTTGACCGCGCCTTCCACCAGGGCCACATAGGAGCGTTCCTGTACGGTATCCTTCCATGTGTTCTGCAACGTCTGCTGGAGCTGCTCGCTTTTGGCGAACATCATCACGCCGGAGGTGTCGCGGTCCAGCCGGTGCACCACAAAGATGCGGTTTTTCGGATTGCTGAGCCGCACATGCTCCATAAGCTGCCGGTAGGCAGTCAATTCATTGTCCTCTCCGGTGGCGATGGAGAGCAGGCCCGCATCCTTTTGAATGACAATCAGATCATTATCCTCATGAACAATTGTCAGACCTGTCATTTCTTTGGCCTGAACCGGCTTTTCCTGGTCGACCGTTACGGTGTGTCCCGGATGAAGCTGGAAGTTATGCCGGGTTACCGCCCTGCCGTTCACGGATACCTGCCCGCGGGAGAGCATGGACTTGATGGAATTGCGCCCCTTGCCGGTGATCGTCTTCAGCAGAAAAGCCAGCAGCTCGGCAGGCTCGGCCACCGTATACGCTTTGGCAGTTGCGGGTGCCTTGGCTGCCGCCCCCGGCTTGCCGGCCGGTTTGCGGTTAGATCCTTTAGTCCCGGAATTAGCTTGTGTACCGGCATTTATTCCAGGCTTGGCGCCGCGCTTGGCACTCTCTTTGGGATTTCGTCTTGTATTCATGGAAGCATTCTCCGTCCTTTGCTGATGTACTCCTCAATATACCATGGGCAGTAAAGAAATACTACGGACACTGCCGGAGGAAAAACCTTTGAGACTGCGCAAGCAGCCGCACGCGGGACCGCTACAGAAAAATAATCAGGAAGACAATAATCAAGAGGGAGATCGCGGCATAGCCCCACCCCAGCGCAGAGGCATAGTTCTTTTCCCGGACCCGGCCGCAGGCCTGGTAGATATTTCTGTCCACCGTCAGCAGAAGCAGCGCGGAGAACATTATAATAGCGGCGGTGCAGGCAAATAAACGGACCACCTTCTTCCCCCCCTTTACGTTTCTTTAAGCCCGACTCTCCGCAGATGCAGAGTGAAATTGATGTCTAAGGTTACGGTGCTGTAGATGTGATCCTCCCAGTCGTTTTTGCCGTGAACATTCTGCTTCCAATAAGCAGGGTGGTGCGCGCGGATGATCTCGCCCATTCCAAAAATATCCGCATGATCACGCTGGGTTTGCCGGATCAGCCCTTTGACTATACCCTCTACCTGTTCTTTGAACTCAAGCTCGATCTCATGCAGCCTGGCAGACGAATCGGCAGGCTTCCCGCTGTCGTAGTGCTCTTCCAAATCACCCTCCAGATAAATGTTATAGGAAACGTGAGGCTTCCCGTCCCGGATGGAGCTTCGGGTTTTCGTATAGCGTTCATTAATTTTGGTCATTACAATTCCAAGCTCTCTTGTTTTGAAAAGTATGGAATAGCCGCCCGGGTCCATTCCCTGGACAGCCATGAATGCGCCAATTTCCAGCGGCTTCGTGCTGTTGACCATCTTGCTGTCCTTGAAATAGGCCAAACCTTTAATCATAACATTTTCTTTGTCGCGCAGTGACACATAGGGCAGATACGCGCTTTGCCCCCATTTGGAATCCGCCGACCAGAAGGTGCCGACATAATCAGGGGGGAATTTACCGGAAGCCACCGCTTTCTCCATCATGGAGAGGATATAGAGCGTCGGCACCCGCTGCAGCGGCGGGGTTACATCCATAAATTCCGAAGCCCTGCCTTCAGAGACCAGCATCCAGGTTCTGCGCCGGACTTCCGGATTGCGCCGCAAGTAATCGTTGAGATCATCCATCCTTCCCCGGGCGATCGCTTCGCTGATGACGATCACCCGCAGATGCACGAGATAACGCGGGTCGGCAATCTGCTGCTGCAGATTGTTCATGGCATCATCCAGCGTATGCCCCAGCACAGTCACTACCCAGACGGGGCTGGTTTTCCCGCCCTCGCTGGTGCTGCCGCTTCCCGGACCAAGCGGGACACGGCCCGGTACGGCAATCTGTGCCGTAACACTGAGCATTTCTTTCGGAAGCTGATTATTTTTGAGATGGGTGACCTCTTCCTCCCTGTTTGCCGACTCCTCGGGCGCCATATCGATAGCTAATCCAAGCACCAGCGCACGATCCTCAATTTCAACCTGATCCCAGCATCCGGCAAGAAACAGGGTAATGACAGCAAACGGCAACAATACCAAGAGGAGCTTTTGAAGCAGCTTGTTCATGCGGAGCCCTTCTTTCTGTAGCGGCGTAACAGGTAAACTGCCCATAGCAGCAGCGGATATCCCATTATTAAAAGCATGGATGCCTTTCCCAAAAGGAGCGACCAGCTATAGGTCTGAAAAACATTGGCCGGAAGCATGGCGATGATAAAAAGCACAGGAAGCAGCAAGCTGGAAGTCATCCGCTGATCCTCGAAAGCAAACAAATTCTGCAGCAGGCAGGCGGCTATATAATAATTAGTGTAGATTGTGGTATACACTGAAATCACCCAGATCACAATGAACAGGGCATCCAGCCGTTCCAGGAAGCCCTCCCCAACGGCTGCCGACCGTGCTGTTTCAAGTGTGGGATAAATCAGCAGCTTGGTTTCTTCCGCACCGAACAGGCCTACTGAAGCAATAACAATCAGCAGATATACGGCACCGGATACAAAAATGGCTAAAGCCCCCGCATGCACGGCCTGTTTTGGCTTTTGCATAAAAGGGATCAGCAGTGTAATGACAAAATAGCTCTGAAACAGGTAACTGGCTTCCCTTGCGCCATTCCAAAAGGTCGCGGTGGGCACGGTCAGGACAGGCTGCAGATTCAGCAGATCGACATTCTTCATAGAAATCAGGATCGTTACAAGCACGGAGCCAATGATTAGCGGCAGATAAAAGAAATGGATATAGGAAAATTTGATCAGATTTCTTCTGGAGGACAGCTGGCAGATCAGCAGCATCAGGAAAATCGTAGCTTCTACCGGTGTTTTTTTGAACAAAACGGTGGTAGCTACATCGCCGAACTGGCGTGCCGACAGGCCGGTCAGTACAATGAAGACCAGCAAAATCAACAGATTAAAAAAACCGCCCAGCTGCCGGCCGACCAGCCGGCGGCTGAACACAAACAGCGATTCTTTGGGGAAACGCCGGCACAACGTGGCCAGGACCCAAAAGCTCAAAAAGGAAATAATGACGCCGCTGAAGGCGACTAAGGGAGCACTGCTGCCTCCGGCAACGGCCATATGGCGGGGAAAGCTCAGGATGCCCACGCCAATGATCGTACTACTGATTACGGCCGCCGCGCGCAGTGTCGTGATTTGCCGGGAGTGCTTCACCGTCCTCACCTCCCTGCTCAAGAATTTGATCCGCATAAGCCGCCGGCACAGATTTCTCAAGCCGGGTGTCATCCTGGGTGTGCAAAAAGCTGGGGCGGCGGCGCATCCACCAGAGCGGAGCTCTCACCAGCGTATCTTTCCAGTCGCGCCATTTGCCCGGTATGAACGGCGACATATACGGCACACCGAAGGATTCCAGAAACAGCAGGTGGTTGACGATGGGAATCGTACCGATCATGACACCATAGAGTCCGAACATGCCGGCCAAAAGTATCAGCGGGAACCGCAGCATCCGCAGAGCAATCGCAGCGTTATAGGCCGGAGTGGCGAAAGAGCCGATGGTCGTCAGCGCGACAATAACCACGGTGATCGGACTGGCCAGCCCGGCGGATACGGCAGCCTGGCCGATAACCAGCACGCCGACAATGGACAATGCGCCGCCGATCATCTGGGGCAGCCTTATAGTGGCCTCGCGCAGCACCTCCATGGACACCTCCATGATCAGCACCTCCAGCACTGCCGGGAAAGGAACGCCTGCCCGCCCTCCGGAGATGGCGACCGCGAAATCCGTCGGCATCAGCTCCGGGTTATAGGAGATCACAGACACGTACAAGGCAGGGAAGAACAGAGAGAAGGCCAGTGCGATCAGCCGGATAAACCGGATCAGGCTGCCCATTATGAAGCGCTCGGTGTAATCGTCGATGGTCTGAAAGAACTGGTTGAAGAGCGCGGGTACAATCAGGGCAAACGGAGAACCGTCGACAAGAATCGCTACCCGTCCTTCCAGTAAAGCTGCCACCGTCTTGTCCGGCCGCTCCGTATTTTGCACCTGCGGAAAGGGCGACAGCGGCTGGTCTTCGATGAATTGTTCAATATAGCCGGCATCGATTATGCCGTCGGTATTAATGATGGAAATTCTGCGCATGGCTTCGGCCACGAGCTGCGGGTCGGCTATGCTGTCCAGATAGCACAGAGCTACCCGCGACTGGGTACGGGTGCCGATCGGGCTGATCTCAATCCGGAAATCGGTGCTCTGCAGCCGGTAGCGCAGCAGGGAGAGATTGTTCTCCAGCTTCTCCACATATCCTTCCCGCGGGCCGCGGATCACCTGCTCCGTCTGCGGCTGCTCTACGCCGCGCATATCGACCTGCCGCATATCCAGCACCAGGGCTTCGGCAATGCCGTCGATCAGCAGGATCAGCTGGCCTTTGACAACAGCGTCAGGCAGGGAGGAAAGCTCGGCTGCAGTGATTCCCTGCGTTACCTGGATTGCCGCATTCCAAATATAGCGGGACATGTCAGCGAGATCTTCAGGCATGCCGGGGTGCTCGGAGGAACGGGCCATGAGCGGTTTGAGGATATGCTCCTGAATCTGTTCCTGGTTAACGAGGGAGGAGAAGAAGACCATGGCCGCCTCATGCCTGCCAAAGAGCAGGAAATCACGTACGACAAGATCGCCGTTCTGGCCCAGCCGGGCAAGCAGATTTTCCAGATTGGCTGTCAGGCTTAGGCTCAGCCCTTCTCCGCCGGGAACGGGCGGCGGGGAATTTGGCTGCCGGTGCTGCTCTATATATGAAGCATATTTCTCTTTCCAGGCTTGCAGACGGGCCGCCTCCTTCAGATAGACAGTTTGGAAGATCACTATAAAGTGTTGGTTAGAAGCGGTTTTTTTATGTAAAATAAAGATAGAAAGCCTTAAGGAGTTTTGATAGAGATGAAGATGCAAGCACCTACCATGGAACAAGCGCAGGCTGAACTGCAAAAATATTACGGCTATCCCGACTTCCGGGAAGGCCAGAAGAAAATTGTCATGAATCTGCTGGAGGGCCGCGACACGCTGGGCATTATGCCGACGGGCGGCGGCAAATCCATCTGCTACCAGGTTCCCGCACTGCTGCTGCCGGGGCTCACCCTGGTCGTTTCGCCGCTGATCTCGCTGATGAAGGACCAGGTGGACGCGCTGACCACAGCGGGAATTCCAGCTGCGTATATCAACAGCACACTCAGCGGCAAGGAAGTGAATGAACGCATCCGCGCCGCGCGCCGGGGAGAGCTGAAGCTGCTGTATGTGGCGCCCGAGCGGCTGGAGCTGGACTGGTTCCGCCTGGAAATGGCGGGCCTGTCCATCTCCTGTGTCGCAGTGGATGAAGCGCACTGTGTCTCCCAGTGGGGACATGATTTCCGCACCAGCTATCTGGCCGTCTCCCCTTTTGTGGAGGAGCTGCCGCAGCGGCCGATTCTGGCCGCCTTTACCGCTACGGCCACACCGGAGGTCATGGAGGACATGGTCCGGCTGCTGCAGCTGCGCCAGCCAGGCGTTTTCATGACCGGACTTGGCCGGGACAATCTGGCCATGTCCGTGCTGCGCGGCGAGAACAAACGCGAGTTCGTGCTGGACTACACAGCGCAGCACGCCCATCAGCCGGGCATCGTCTATGCCGCGACCCGCAAAGAGGTCGATGACCTGTACACCCGTCTGCAGGCCTCGGGCGTTGCCGCCGGGCGTTACCATGCCGGAATGAATGACCAGGAGCGGGCGGAGAGCCAGGAAGGCTTCCTGTATGACGATATCCGCGTCATGGTGGCTACGAACGCCTTCGGCATGGGCATCGACAAGTCGAATGTCCGCTATGTCATCCATTACAATATGCCCAAAAATATGGAAGCCTATGTTCAGGAGGCGGGCCGTGCCGGCCGGGACGGGGAACCCAGTGAGTGTATCCTGCTCTTCAGCGCGCAGGATATTATGACGCAGAAATTCCTGATCGAGCAGAACCCGCAGGACGCGGACCGCAAGGCCAATGAATACCGCAAGCTTCAGCAAATGATCGATTACTGCTATACCACCCGCTGCCTGCGCAGCGCCCAGCTGGATTATTTCGGCGAGGAGCACGGGGACAAGCCGTGCGGAATCTGCAGCTCCTGTACGGACGAACGCGAGCTGGTGGATATGACCGTGGATGCGCAGAAGATTTTTTCCTGCATTCACCGCATGCGCGAGCGCTTTGGCGTGGCGCTGGTGTCCTCGGTGCTGAAGGGCTCGCGCAACCAGAAGGTGCTGCAGTACGGCTTCGAGAAGCTTCCGACCCACGGCGCGATGTCCAGCCGTACGGAGAAGGAGATCACCGAGAGCATCAATGTGCTGATCTCGGAAGGCTATCTGGCCCTGTCGGAAGGCCAGTATCCCGTAGTGCGGCTGCAGCCGCTGGCGGCCGAAGTGCTGCGCGGCCGGCGCCAGGTGCTGCAGCGGGTGGCAAGGCCGCTCCGCACCGGAGGCTCATCCGGTGCGCGGGACCGCAGCCGCGTGCGCGACCTGTCGCCGTCGGCGGTCAATGAGACGGTGTTCGAGCAGCTGCGCCTGATCCGCCGCGAGCTGGCGGGGCGCGAGCATGTGCCGTCCTACATTATTTTCAACGATGCGACCCTGCGCGAGATGAGCGTGGTTTGCCCGCAGAGCGAAGCGGAAATGCTGAGAGTCAAAGGGGTTGGCGAAGTGAAATACAAGAAATACGGCAAGCCGTTCCTGGATTTTTTTCAAAATGAATTGTAAAGAGGGTTATCAGGCATGAAAATCATCCTGGCGACATTAAATGCCAAATATATTCATACCTCGCTGGCTATCCGTCTCCTGAAGGCGTACAGCGAGCATGAGTTCCAGGATATCCATTTGGCAGAATACACCATCAAAGATCCTGTGATGAATATCGTGTCCGACCTATTCCGGAAGAAACCGGATGTGATCGGCTTCTCCTGTTATATATGGAACATCGAGGAGACCGTCAAGCTGATCGGGATTCTTAAGCAAGTCATGCCGGAGGCTGCAATTGTGCTCGGCGGGCCTGAGGTATCCTATGAGCCGCTGTATTGGATGAAACGGGAAGCCGGCATTGATTTTGTAGTCAGCGGGGACGGGGAAGAGACCTTCCACCATCTGCTGCAGGAGCTGCGGGAGGAACGGAAGTTTCATTTTGTCTACGGGGCCGCTTACCGGAAGGGCGGGGAGCTGATCGTCAACCCTCCGCGTCCCAAAAGCGATCTGAACACCCTGCCGACGCCGCACCGGTTCGCGGATGATCTGCCGGAGCTGGGCAAGCGGATCGTCTATTTTGAGACCAGCCGGGGCTGTCCTTTCAACTGCCAGTTCTGCCTGTCCAGCATTGAGGTGGGCGTGCGGTATTACGATATTGAACGGGTGAAGTCCGATCTGCTCTATCTGATTGAGCACGGGGCCAGGGTCATCAAGTTTCTTGACCGCACCTTCAATATCAACCGCAATTATGCGATGGAAATGTTCCGGTTCCTGATTGACAACCATCAGGGCTGTGTGTTCCAGTTCGAAATTACGGCGGATATTATGCGCCCCGAGGTGCTGGATTTCCTGGCCGTGAACGCGCCTCCGGGCATCTTCCGGTTCGAGATTGGCGTACAGTCCACCAATGATGAGACGAACGAGCTGGTCAAGCGCCGCCAGAACTTTGCCAAGCTCTCCCGCACCGTCATGAAAATCAAAGCCAGCGGCAATATCGACCAGCATCTTGATCTGATTGCCGGACTCCCCCAGGAGGATTACGCCACCTTCCGCAAAACCTTCAACGATGTATTCGCCATGGAGCCGGAAGAGCTGCAGCTGGGTTTCCTCAAAATGCTGCGCGGCACCGGGCTGCGCGCCCAGGCGGCCAAATACGGCTATACGTATATGGAGCATGCCCCATACGAAATTCTGAGCAGCCACGTGATGCCGTTCTCCGACATTATCCGTCTCAAGCGGCTGGAGGATGTGCTGGAGAAGTATTGGAACAGCCACCGGCTGGATCATTCGGTCAAATACCTCATCCGTCATGTATTTAAGTCACCGTTCGATTTCTTCCAGGAGTTCGGCGATTACTGGGAGGAGCGGGGCTGGCAGAAGATCGGCCATCAGCTGGAGGATCTGTTCACCCGGCTGCAGGCTTTTCTCACAGACCGCGGAACGGCTTCCATGGATGTGATTACCGGGCTGATGAAGCTCGACTACTTCCTGGGCCACAAATACAAGCCGCGCAAGATCTGGTGGGATATTACGCTGGATAAGTCCGGCTGGTCGCGTTATATGAAGGAAATCACCGACCATCCGGAGCGCCTGTCTGCCCAATTGGCGGAAGCAGGCTTCAGCGGGCGGGAGCTGCAGAAGTTCACCGTGCTTGAAGTGCTGCCGTTCCATCTGGAAGCGGTGCTGGATTCCATCAGCGGACTGCGCTTTGATCCGGCAGCCGGTGATGAGGCGGAGGCTGGAACTGCTGACGGAACAACGGACAACCTCAGCGTTCCTGCCGGCAAGATGGCAGGAACGCCAGCTGCCACGGCTCAGACAGGGGCAGCCGCCGCGCTGCAAAGTCCGGCCGCTCTGGCGGAAATGCTGCCGGTTACCGGCGGAAGCACACTGCTGATCGTCATGTACCAGCAGGACGAGAGCCAGCGGGCGCGGTATTACGCGCTGCCTATATAATCAAATCTCTCGCATAATGCAGGCAGGGAAGGGGGATACAGGATGAATGCCAATGGCCCGATCCATGGTCTCTTTATGGGGATAAGTACATTAAGGGGCTGACCGGGAGCGTGGGCAGGGAAGTGGAGCGGAGCAGAGCAGATTGAAGTGGAATTAGTGTACTTAAATGGACTGAAAGGCTTGCGGTAGAGGAAATAGCGGGAAAAAGGCAACTTAATTTCAGCGAATTCCCCCGAAGGAGAGAGAATCGGATGATTTAGGTATCCTTTTTCCCACTAACGCTTCCGAAAAAGGAGTGGAAGGAGATTTAAGTTTACTATTTCCACTTGGGCTTACCGCCGGGTCTCAGCAGGCCATTCTACACCGCCAAGGCGCAGAAATGGAAAAGCAAATGGCCGGAGCTGGAGGTAGTTCCTTGGGAACAACGAGGCTCCGCTTTCTTGCTGTTTGAAGACGTTAGCAAAGAGCGGCATCAGGATTACTTGGACGGGGTTTATTTCTGTAATAAAATGGATTATGCTATAATAAAATGAAAAAAGGAGCTGCGTCATCAGCACAGCTCTGTTGTACAACCACTGCTGAAGAGCAGCCGGTCATCCTTGTCTTGTGGTTGGAGTAGACCGTTACCTTGGCGGGGCGGTCTATTTCTTTTTAATGTAGCCAAGCAGCGCCAATATAAACATACCGAACATGAACATCAGGGTAATAGCATCTTTTACGTCCATTACGGACACCTCCTCTAAGGGAGAGTACCTGCTGCTCAATAACATTGTTGTACAAGAGAATCATATCACATTTACTATGTTAAAAAATGGATCATTAGTAGATTTATAGCGGAAAAATACAAAGACAGGCTTTCCGGTACTGACGGAAAGCCTGTCTTTTATAGTATGCTAGTTATCTGCGGGTTGAAGCAGCAGCGATTCCGCCGGAAGATGGCGGACGAGCCAATCCAGAACATCCGCAGTCACTTCATCCCGGTTCACCTCGTTCAGCATCTCATGCCTGCCTTCCGGGTAGAGCCTGCATTCCACATCGGAAATTCCCCGCTCCCGGTAAATCGCGGCCAGGCGGAGCACGCCCTGACCGTTCATCCCTACCGGGTCTTTGGCTCCCGCAAACAAGTATACAGGCTTATCCCTGCACAGCATAAGCAGGGTTTCGCGGGAATGGATATCCCGCAGCAGCCGGAAGAAATCGCGGAAGAAACGGGTGGTGCAGATCGCTCCGCAAAATGGATCGGCGATGAAGCGGTCCACCTCCTGCGGATCACTGCTGAGCCAGTCAAAAGCTGTCCTGGCCGGGGAGAAGGAACGGTTATAAGGGCCGAAAACAATACCGTTCAGCAAGATACTCCGGTGGCGAATCCCCTGCAGCCTGAACTGGAGTCCCGCCAGCGATTCCCCGAACCGAAGCATGCCCCGCGGCCCGTTGGTGCCGCTGAGAATGAAGCCGGCGTATACATCCCGGCCCTCCTCGCACATCAGCTTCTGCGCCAGAAAGGAGCCCATGCTGTGGGCCAGGAGGAAGACCGGCAGGCCTTCATGCCGGGAGCGGGCGATATCTGCGAGCTGGAGCAGATTGCGACGCATCCAGTAGAAGCCGTCCTCGCCGGTGTCGCCGAGCAGATCAATCCGGCCTGCGGTTAAGCCGTGACCGCGGTGGTCATTGGCATACACCGCGTAGCCTGCCCCGGTGAGCGCCGCCGCAAATCGGGCGTAACGGGCAGCAGTTTCACACATGCCGTGGGCAATCTGGACTATCGCCCTCACCGGTGCTTCCGGCTCCGGCAGCCATTCATACACATGAACAGCGACCCCAAGGGGATCGGTCATCTTAAAGCTGTTTTCCCTCATACCGTTCCTCCTAAAAGTTTTGTGAGCATTACTTCTTGGAGATGACACCGTACAAAACTCGCTTCGGAAGCATAGGCTTTAAGTTTTGTGAGCATTACTTCTTGGAGATGACACCGTACAAAACTCGCTTCGGAAGCGTGGGCCAAAGCTAAATTTATAATTTTGAGGTCTGGCCGTACCTGCGGGAAATGTTTGGACTTTCGGCCGCTGTTGTCCCCTGTGATTACTTGAATTTAACCGCTAATAGCGGCCGAAATCCGGTGACAAAGGCGGACGCGTTCGCTCCTGCAGTTCCAAACCTCCCCTCCGTCACTTCTGCCCTTTTAATAATTATTCTGGTTCTCCTTATGTTTTATGGCCTAGCGGGCCGGCTCCGGCATGGCTTATGGCAAATATGAGCGGAGCACCGTGGAGTGTCCTTCAATTCCGTAAGCGCCGAGGCTTGACGGAAGGAGGTAGCATTCTCCGGCGGAATAAGGCTGGGAGCCGCCTTCCCAGGTCAGATGCCCGCTGCCTTCGCAGACCACGAGGATTGTGAAGCTGTCCGGCGTTGTGGATAGGTTCCATTCTCCGTTAACGACGCCTTTTTCGACAATAAAATAGGGGGAGGCGGCAATTTGCAGCCATTCTCCGGCTACAGCGCCATCTGTCTTCATGGAGGCTGCGCCTGCGCCTTCATAGGCGGTCACGTTAAGCGAATCCTCGATATGAAGCTCGCGCGGCTTGCCGTCCAGGCCCGGACGGTCGTAATCGTAAATCCGGTATGTAGTATCGGAGTTCTGCTGGATTTCCGCTACAACCACTCCGGCGCAGAGCGCATGAACGGTTCCGGCAGGGATGTAGAAGGCATCGCCGGCGGAGACTGTGATTTCCTGCATGCTGTCCATGACCGTACCGCTTTCCAGAGCTTCACGCAGACTTTCGCGGGTTACACCGTCCTTGAGGCCGTAGATAATCTTGGCGCCCGGTTTGGCGTCCAGCACGTACCACATCTCTGTTTTGCCCAGTTCTCCCTTTGGCAATCCTTCATAATCATCCGTTGGATGCACCTGCACGGACAGATTGTCGTTGCAGTCAAGGAGCTTGATCAAGAGCGGGAAGCGGCTGCCGTCCTTAGGACTGCCCTTGCTCCCGAACCATTCATGGCCGAATTGCTCACGGATTTGATCCAGGCCTTGTCCGGCCAGCTCGCCGTTCACCACCGAAGAGGTGCCGTTCGGATGATCGGCGATCATCCAGCCTTCGCCAATGCGGCCTTCCGGCAGCTCCAGGCCGAATTTCTCCAGAGCCCGGCCCCCCCAGACACGCTCTTTGAACTCCGGTTGAAATTTTAAAGGATAAGGCTTACTCATCACTGTATCTTCCTTTCTGATTTTAAAATAATGTGCTGCTCTGCTTACCTGCCCCGTGTTGATTCGAAGAACTCAAGCTTCTCTCCGTCCGGCCCCTCAAAGAAGAAAAAGCGGCTGCCGTTCGCCAGTAGGGAAATGCCGGTCAGCGCGGGGATGCCTAGTCCGGCAATCCTTCTATGCTCTGCCTCGATGTCATCCGCTGTGAAGGCCACATGGCTCACTCTTCCCTCCTGCGGCAGCTCCTTAAACACCCGTTCAATCAGTTCAACCTCTACGCTGGCCTGTCCGGGGAAGCTGAGAAATGCAAGACGCACCTCGTCTCCCGGTTCGCCCAGAATATCCTGCAGATTCAAGCCAATTACCTCCTGGTAGAATTGCAGTGATCGCTCGAGGTTGTCCACTTTAATGCCAATATGCTCCATTTTGGTTACAGCCATTTACAGATCAGCTCCTTTTTTCTTCTCGATGGCCAGCGTGTAAGGGGCGGTGGCCCGCTGCAGCTGGCGGTAGACTATTGCTTGTGCCCGGCTGGACGGAAGGCCCGCTGCCCAGGCTTCCACGGCGGCGGCTTCCAGGTCCCCGCCTTGATGGCCGGGATAGAGCACCGCCGTAATGATGCCGCCCGGCCGCAGCAGCAGCAGCGCTGCCTCCAGCGCGGCCAGCGTGCTCGCCGGCTCGGTGATGATGGTCTTGTCGGCATCGCCCGCGGGCAGATAGCCGAGATTGAACATCACCGCCGAGACCGTTCCGCACCAGTCCGGCGGAACGGCTTCCGCCATTGCTGCGTGGCTGCGCAGCAGCAGCGTTACGGGAGGCAGCGCCGGCCGCGCTGCCTCCCGGGCCAGCCGCAGGCGCTCTTCGGCAAGAGCCAGCGCCGCAGGCTGGATGTCGAAGCCGTACACCCCGCCGCGCGGCCCGGCCGCCTTGGCGAGGAACAGGGTGTCGGCACCGGTGCCGACGGTGCCGTCGATGGCCCGGCCGCCAGGCTGCAGGCGGTCTTCAATTAATTTATGAGCAAAGCTGAGGACGGACATAAAGCCCATTAGCCCTTCCTCCAGTATTTACCCTGCCAGGTATCGCGGGCAGCGAGTTCATCGTCAATGGCGTTCAGCACTTCCCATTTCTTAAGGCTCCACATCGGACCGATCAGCAGGTCGCGCGGGGCGTCGCCGGTCAGCCGGTGCACGATCATCTCCGGCGGAAGAATTTCCAGGGAATCGGCGATCAGCTTCACGTACTCATCCTGCTCCAGAAAGCGCAGCAGCCCGGCCTCGTACTGCTTCACCATCGGCGTTTTGCGCATGAGGTGCAGCAGATGGATTTTGATGCCCTGCACATCCATGTCCGCAACGGCGGACACCGTCTCCAGCATCATTTCATGGGTTTCCTGCGGAAGTCCGTGAATAATGTGGGTGCAGACGCGGATGCCATGGCGGCGCAGCTTCCGGACAGCCCCGATGTAGCACTGCGTGTCATGAGCCCGGTTAATCAGCTCGGAGGTGGAATCATGAATGGTCTGCAGGCCCATCTCAACCCAGAGATAGGTGCGCTGGTTCAGCTCCGCCAGGTACTCGACCACATCGTCAGGGAGACAGTCGGGACGGGTGGCGATAGCCAGGCCGACAACACCCGGCTGCTGCAGAATCACTTCATAATATTCTCTCAATTCCTCCACCGGAGCGTACGTGTTCGTATAAGCCTGGAAGTAGCCGATGTATTTGGCATTCGGCCATTTCAAGTGCTGTCTGTCGCGTACATTGTTGAACTGGGTGACCAGATCGTCGCGGCGGCTGCCGGCGAAATCTCCGGAGCCTCTGGCGCTGCAGAAAGTGCAGCCCCCCTTGGCGATGGAGCCGTCGCGGTTCGGGCAGGTAAAACCGGCGTCCAGCATTACTTTGAACACCTTGGTGTCCATTTGCCCGCGCATTTCGTAATTCCAGGTATGGAAACGTTTATCCCCCCACAGCAGTGGAGAGGAGGTCTGTAGAAGGTTAGACATGGGATGCTCCTTTCTTTAAATATAAGGATTTATAGGTTCCAACCTTTCGATCAGCCTTATATTTATCGCGGGAACGGGACTGTCCTTTGCAGGGACGGTACAGCCGTTTCTACTTAACCTGTCTATTGTATCAAAAATCAGCGGTGAACGTAACATTCAGGCTGCGGAATTGCCATGGAAAATAGGCAGGGATAACAGCGTTTTCAGCTTGCTAATGCTTACACATTATGTTATATTTAAAGTGTAAAAAAGCCGCTGCAGCAACCACAATTTCTATTTCTTGAATTCATAATTTCGTGTCGCAAGGTCAATAATAAACCCAAGAGGTGATCACGATGAATTCGCAAACGGCCTATGCCGAAGGAAAAGGCTCCATTGATGTGCAGCTGACTCCCGACGAAGCGCTTGCGCTTACGGGCGTTGAATTTAACGGCAATCCCAAGATCAAGACAGAAGCCCAGCGGAAGATCCGCAGCGCCTTCGAGAAGACATTTGATTTTAAATCTTCCGCAAGGTAGACTATGAACTGCACCAAGAAAAATGGACCCCAATTCCAAATACAACAAAAAAGGAATTCTCCGTCCGGCCGGATTGGCCAGGCGGGGAATTCCTTTTTTTAAAGAAGGACGGCGAAGCCTTTTCCACTTGAAATATAAGAATTTATCCTGAATTTCGAAAGCGCGTATTTACAAGGAAACCAGAGACTAAGCTTGCGGAAAAACTGTAAGAATCAGGGATGATTAACAAGGAAAATATACCAAAGTGAATTGCCTTCCTAGAGTTTCCCCCTCCCCGGAAGACCGGGCATCTGAATGTCCATGTTAAATTCTGAACCCCTCATTCCAGCTGGGCGATTTGGAATTCCATCCGTTTCCAGGTGTAGCGGTTGGCAAATTCTTTCGTCAGTTTGAGTACGGTGGTTCGACTGTCACTCACCAGTGTCGCTGCACAGTGAAAGAACTCCAGACGAAACCTGGCAATGGTATAACCGGAATGAACCGGTTTGCAGCAATCTCGTTTGAAGCGCTCATACAGGTTATATGCCAGCAATTTGACGAGCAGATCGGTTTCATTGGCTTCGAAGGAGCCCGTTGCGATTGTGTCCATGGCAAACCCGCGCTTGGCTTCCTTGATGTAGTTCTCCATACGACACCGCTGGTTGTAAAAGCGCCACAAATCGGTGGCTTCCCAATCGAGAAGGGTGACCATCGCTTCGTACTGCCAATCGGTATCCAGGAGCAGGCAGGCCTGGTCGTCCTGAACAATTTTTGCTTTGCGGATGACAGCGACCCGCCGGGGCGTTGTCCAAGACGTAGCCTGATACCAAAGGGCGATGCCTTCAATGATCCACTCCTCGTCCACGTATCGCTTCCAAACGCGACACTTAGCCGCTTCCGCCGCCAGACGTTTTGTCCATTTCATTTTGCCGGCATAGCCGATCTTCTGCTTTTCCAAGAGCGCATAGAACTCTTCGCCGCCAAAGCCTTTGTCAATCCGGGCATACTTCACCTTCTGCTCTCCCAGCAGTTCGAAGGCTTGCTCCAAAAAAGGGCCGGCATTGATGGAGGGATGAACATTCCCGGTGCGCAGCTGCGCATAGACACACATCCGGGACTGTCCTTCAAAAGCCAACAAAGGATGGAAGCTTGGGTGTCCGGGTTTATGCGAGTTGACGCCTTTGGCTGCCTTCTCCTGATGGCCGTACACCGTCTCCACGGTCGAGTCCAAATCGAGAATCAGACTCGGGGGCAGGCAGGGACGGATCCGTTCGATTTGAAGTTTTTGAAGGTTCCTTTTCAGGTTGGGGTTGGTCTTGCCCAGCCGATTCAGCTCTTTGTAGAGCGGCGAGTGATGCGGACAAGGCCCGCCAAGAAAGCGTTGGATGAGCGAATCCTGCTGCCACTTCCGAAAGTGAAAGAGCCGTTCAGCTCCCAGAATCCAGCCCACGATGAGGTACAGCAAATGCGGTACACGGGAAACAACGCATTCTTCGCTTTCGTGCCGGAAATCTGCTGTAGCGCAGAGCCGAGCTTAATTTTTCCGAGATAGTCCAGGAAGATCTTGCTGCCTCCAACCGTCGTGGCGTGCGGCAATGAAAATTCGGTCTTGATTTTATGAAAGGGTGTGGTAGACTTCACCTAAAAGGTGCTCCTCTCTTTGGGTGATTTTGTTTTCGCAAACACCATTCTACCAAAGGTTTGAGCCCTTTTTTTGTTTTTTATGAGAAGTTACTTTCGAAATTCAGGATAATTTATCCTGAATTGAACCGGCGAACCTGAACAAGCTGATGGAACGCAAGGAGGTTCATAGGGAACGGAAGCGAAGTGGAAAAAGTAACACTAATGGGCTGGAATTCTGGCTTTAACGGGTTTTAGCGGGATTTTGTACACTTCATGGAGGCCCGCTCCCCCCATACGGCTGATTTCAGCCGGATTAGTTGTACTTTTTCCCACTAGGGATGATCCAGTCTCCGAAGGCGGTGGATTTGTTATCCTTTTTACCACTAAAATGGCTGCCCTTTGGATGAATGGTTCAAGTTCATCTGAAATTTAGGCGTATTCCTCTGCAAGGGGGAGAAACGGATTGATTAGGTCTCCTTATCCCCACTAACGCAAGTGAAAAAGCGGCTGGGGGAAAATGAAGTGACCGTTTCCACTTGAAAGATCAGAATTTACATGTTTTGGGGGAAGCGAAGCTTATCCGTTATTTCACGGCTGCGCTGTAAATGAAAGAATGGATCGGGACTTCGGCCAAGCAAACTGCGCGATTGCGTTGGCTGCAGCGGGCAGGTAGAGGGAATCAAAGGCAGGAGTGCCTTTGAATTCGCCCGAAGCCGGCTGGACGAGGGAATCAGCGCGAAATGATTCTTCTCCTCCCCACTGAAATGGCAGCATTCTTATACAGGACGCCGATAGGCGTCTTTCTTGAAAGATAAGAATTTATCCTGAATTTCGAAAGTGAATTGAACCATTCCAGATCGGACAAGGGATAAACCCTCTTTTTCCTTTCCCCACTGGGTGCAAGCTGTTTTTAGCAAGAAATCCCTTCGTGTAGAGCTTTTTAGATGATTTGTGGATACTTACTTTCGAAATTCAGGTTTATATGTTTTGGGGTCCCCGCAAAGTACCCGAGTAACCATCGAAGCCAAGGCCCCACTTTGTGGGGTTATTTTGTGAAGCTGAAGAATGCCATGGCTCCGCCCGTCCATTATTTCACGGCTGCCGCGGCATTCCTGGTGAAATTCCTTTACTTTTGCGGACAAGTTCGGCACAATATTGCAAGTGACAGTGTTTGTATAAGAGAAAGCGGAGGAATACTTTATGCGTTTACGCGGAAGAAAAGGAATACGTGAAAGTCTGGAAGGGCAGACCGATATGGTCATCCTCGATCCACGCAGCCTGAAGGGGCGGTGGTCGGAACTGTTCGGCAACGATCATCCCATTCATGTGGAATTCGGCATGGGCAAGGGTCAGTTCATCAGCCAAATGAGCCTCAAATATCCCGGTATTAATTTTATCGGCGTTGATATGTACGACGAATTGATCCGCCGTGCGGCAGAGAAGGCCAGAGCGGCCTGGGAACCTGCAGGACAGGAGACGCCGCCCAATCTCAAAGTGGCGCTCGCCAACATCAACTATGCGGAGGAGGTGTTTGCACCGGGAGAGCTGGAACGGATCTACCTGAACTTCAGCGATCCGTGGCCGAAGAGCAAGCATGCCCGCCGCCGCCTGACACATCCGCGTTTTCTTGACAAATACCGCGGGCTGCTCAGCCCGCTGGGCGAAATCCACTTGAAGACGGATTCGCGCAGCCTGTTTGAGTTCTCATTGAATTCCTTTGCCGACTATGGACTGCAAATGAAGAATATATCCCTGGATCTGCATCCGGACGGCGTCATGAACGAGGAGCATGTCATGACTGAATATGAAACCAAATTTTTCGGCCGCGGCGTCAGCATCCACCGCTGCGAGGCCATTGTCGGCGCGGAGGCGCTGGAGCGTTATCAGGCCACACGCCTGGACAAGTACCGCCTGTAGCCGCACAGATGCCAAAAGGCAGCCCAAGGAGATATCCCGGGCTGCCTTTTGGTTTCTCATTTTAAAGGGCGGATGGGCTGCGTTCTAGCCGGTGCTATTCCAGCATATCAATAATGCTCTGGGCACTTTGCAGGGGATGAAAGCGGGCGATTTCCTCCAGATGCCTTTGCCGTTTGGCCTGCACCTCGTCATAGCGGTTCAGCAGCCTTTCCATCCAGCCTTCAACCACCTGAAGCGAAGAAATGGGCTCGCCCAGCCCTGCGGCCGTGAAGTAGCGGCAATTTTCTTCTTCCTGACCGGGCAGAGGATCGTAAAAGAGCATGGGGATCCCTTTGGCCAGCCCCTCACTGCAGGTCATTCCTCCCGGCTTGGTGACCAGCAGATCGGAAATTTCCATCAGCTTGTCAATATCACGGGTGAAGCCGGTCAAGGAGATGTTGGGGTGTCTGTAGAGCGGGTTTTCCTGCATTCCGCGCAGCAGCTTCTCGTTTTTGCCAAGGCAAAAAATAAGCTGCACCTTGTCCCGCCAGCCGGCCAAGGCTCCGCTTACGACCTCGTCGTTCATCAAGCCCCAGCCGCCGCCCATCACAAGGACCGTTGGCATATTCTGAAGGCCGAACTGCCTCAGGATATCCTCTTTGCCCGGGTGCTCCCAGAAGCTCGGATGGACCGGCATGCCGGTGACCCGGATTTTTGCTGCGGCTACACTGCGGCAGCGGAGCTTGGCTTTGACCTCCGGAGTAGAGACCAGATAGCGGTCCACTTCAGGGCTGATCCAGGTGGCGTGGGCGTCGTAATCGGTTATAACCGTTACCAGCGGAGCCTTGAAGGCCGGGTCCACCCGTTTCAGGCGGGAGACTACGGCACTGGGAATGAAGTGGGTGCAGACGATAATGTCCGGTCTAAGCTGCTTCACAATATTTTGTGTATGTGTATAAAATATGCGGTGCAGGGCAAGTGTGGTAAGACGATTGAATGATTTCTGGTGACGGTACACATACCCCATCAGCCTGGGCTGGGAGGTTACCGTCTTGCGGTATGCCGATACAATCAGAGGTGCCATCTTGGGGTTCAGAAAGCTCCCTAGCTCCAGCACCTTCGTTTGCACATCAGGCGACAATTTGCGCAGGCTGCTCGACAGCGCGTAAGCTGCTTGCGTATGCCCTGCGCCAAAACCTTCCGACAGCAATAATATTCTTTTTTTGCGCAATGTATAGTCCACCTGTTTTCGTGAATAGGATTCGCGGCTTAAGTATCCGCAGGCTTTAGAACCATAGGGCGATCGTACCTGCTGCGACTCCGGTACCTATTACCGCACCTGCAAATACATCTGACGGATAATGCAGCCCGAGATAAATCCGGGAAAATCCGACAATGCAGGCCAGCGGCAGCAATATGGCGGTCAGGGCAGGGAAGGACGCCATATAAGGAACCGTAGAAGCGAAGATAGCTGTAGTATGGCCTGAAGGGAACGAATGATCCTTTAACGGATTATGGAACGTATTCGTTCCCGGAAGCGCCAGATACGGCCGCATCCGCGGGTATAGCTTCTTGGCCACGGCAACGGGCAGATGGCTGACAGCCAGGGCGGCCAGCGCCTGCAGCCCTGCAGTTCTCCAAGGCTGGGGCGACAGCGCCCAGATCAGCAGATTGATGCCGATGGCGCAGGTGGCGCCGCCCAGATGGGTAAGATAAAAAAGCCAGAAGTTCAAAAAAGGGTTGTGCAATCGTCCGTTGATCCACTTGAACAGGCGCCGCTCCAAGAGATGCAATTTCATAAATAAATGTCTCATATCTTGTCCCTCCGATAGTCCGGCTGAAGATAATTGGCGCAGCTGCAGCAAACCGGTCTATGCCATAAAGCTGTCTTTATCATACTTTTTTAAGGCAGTCCATTTCAAGGAAAAGCTCGGTTAAACTCGGAAATTGCCAGTTTTGACTTGGCGGCACCTTAAGCCGTACAATGATTCAAGCAGGCGGAACGCGTTTAAAAGGTAACAGAGAAAAGAGGAGCCGCAACAGCGGAATCCGGATAACCTTTTAACGCTATAAACATACAGCCAAGCCTGCCTTCGCGAAAAAGGAAACACTTGGTCTTACGTAAGGGATGCAACAAAAGGGTCTGAAGGAACGTTAACAAAGCTACAGAGAGAAAAAAACAAAAGAACATCAAGAGTGAAAAAGGGGGCATCAAAAGGTCATGACAGACGCACTGTTTGTTACGCTCCAAGTGATCTTGGCGGCAATTGCAGTCTATCAGTTTGTGTTTTCATTATTCGGACTGCACAAGCAAAAGGACAAGGCGCAGTTTGCTCCGCAAAAATCATTTGCCGTACTGGTTGCCGCACACAACGAGGAAGAAGTCGTCGGGGCGCTGATGGAGAATTTGAAACAGCTTAATTATCCCCAGGAACTGTACGATGTATTTGTCATCTGCGACAACTGTACGGATGGTACGGCAAGGATTGTAAGGGAGCACGGCATGAATGCCTGCGTCCGCACCAACACCAACCTGCGCGGCAAAGGCTATGCCATCGAATGGATGCTGAAGGAGCTGTGGGCCATGCCGCGGCAGTACGACGCCGTGGTCATGTTCGATGCCGACAACCTCGCGCACACTGAATTTCTGATGGAGATGAACAAGGATCTCTGTACAGGGGCCCGGGTCATTCAAGGCTACATCGATACGAAGAATCCGGAGGATTCCTGGATCACCGCCGCTTACGGCGTGTCATACTGGTACATTAACCGGCTGTGGCAGCTGTCGCGCCACAATCTGAAAATGGCCAACTTCCTTGGCGGAACGGGCATGTGCTTCGAGACCCATCTGCTGAAGGAAATGGGCTGGGGAGCGACAAGCCTGGTAGAGGATTTGGAATTTACGATGCGGAGCGCCTCCAAAGGCGTCTACCCAAGGTTCAACTACGATGCCAAGGTTTTTGACGAGAAGCCGCTGACCTTCAAGGCTTCCTCAAGACAGCGGCTGCGCTGGATGCAGGGGCATTTTACGGTAGCCCGCCGATATTTCTTTCCTTTGCTGTGGCAGAGCATCAAAGAGCGCAGCCTTACAAAGCTTGACCTTGCCCTGTATGGCGCCAATGTCTACATCGTGCTGCTGACCTTCCTGATGACGGCTGTCATATGGATTGACAACTCCATGTTCGGAGGTCCGCATATTGCCAACATATATGGCAAGCTCCCGCTGTGGCTCAGCTATTTCGCGATTGGGGCCAATGTCCTGACCTTTCTGCTGGCAATGGCGCTGGAGAAGGTCAAGTTCAAGAAGGTTTATCTCTATTTGCTGGTCTTCCCGATCTACCTGATCTCATGGTATCCGATCACGTTCTATGCGTTTTTTACGCAGAACAACAAGCAATGGAGCCATACCAAGCATACGCGTGTCGTGCGGCTTGAGGAAGTCCAGAGCAAGCAGGTTTCTTAAAAGCCAATGATTCTTTGGGAAAAGTGCAGTTGCAGCTATTGACACAGCTTGTGCTGTGATGTATAGTATTCAAGTATGCAAAACATAGGGATTGCAAGCAGAAGCACCGGCTTCTCACCTGACTGGCCTAAGCCAGCTGGTTTTGATCTCAATGCTTTATGGATGTTATAATTCATGAACGTTGATCAAACGGGGTGTCGGGAGTTGCCGGCGCCCCTTTTTTATGGAGAACCGCAGAACTGATTTCCCAAGTAGATCCGGAGGTGGAGTATTATCAGTAAGGAACATATGATCAATGATGAAATTCGGGCCAAAGAGGTCCGGTTGGTTGGAGCGGAAGGCGAGCAAATTGGCATCAAGCCGATCCGTGAAGCGTTGCAGATGGCGATTGATCTTAATCTGGATTTAGTCAACGTAGCACCGCAGGCGAAACCGCCGGTATGCCGCATCATGGATTACGGCAAGTTCCGTTATGAAACACAGAAGAAAGAGAAGGAAGCGCGCAAGAACCAGAAGATCGTGGATATCAAGGAAGTCTGGTTCCGTGCGAACATCGAGGAACATGATTATCAGACGAAGTTCCGCAATGTTATCAAGTTTCTGGGTGAAGGCGACAAAGTGAAGTGCTCCGTGCGTTTCCGCGGACGTGAAATTACCCATGCCAGCATCGGCCAGAAAATTTTGGAACGTGTAAAGAGCGAAGTGGAAGATATCTCTGTTGTGGAGCGCCAGCCGAAGCTGGAAGGACGCAGCATGATTATGATCCTGGCTCCCAAAGCCCAATAAATTTGGAGCCACTTGCTCAGCAATTTGGCGCCGCATAATATTCAAGGAGGAAACACCATGCCTAAAATGAAAACCCACAGCAGTCTGAAAGGCCGTTTCAAGATCACCGGATCCGGCAAAGTACTGCGCTACAAAGCTCACAAGAACCACTTGCTTTCCCATAAATCCAAACGCGCAAAGCGCGTATTGAACGGCAATCCGGTTATGGCCCCCGGGGATGTAAGACGCTTGAAACAAGGACTCGCTAATTTGAAATAGTTTTATCACACATTTTTGGGAGGTTTATTAATATGGCAAGAGTTAAAGGCGGATTTGTAGTTCGTCGTAGACATAAAAAAGTATTGAAGCTGGCAAAAGGTTATTTCGGTTCCAAACACCGCATTTTCAAAACTGCCAATGAGCAGGTAATGAAATCGATGGTATATGCATACCGTGACCGTCGTCAGACTAAGCGCAACTTCCGCAGACTGTGGATCGTTCGTATCAATGCGGCAGCCCGTTTGAACGGTTTGTCCTACAGCAAGCTTGTATTCGGCCTGAAGCTGGCTGGTGTAGAAGTGAACCGCAAGATGCTGGCTGACCTGGCAGTGAACGACCTTAACGCATTCAACTCACTGGCTGTAGTAGCCAAAGAAAAGATCAACGCTTAAGTATCGGATGTAACCGAAAAGCACCGCCTGCGGGGTATCCCGTGTGACGGTGCTTTTTTTTGGCCCTGCACACGATATGCGTGACGGGAACTGTGCCAGGCTTCCGCTTTAGGGACCTTGCTATTCCCAGTACTTCGTCGTGCTCAGTTGGGATGCCAGCAGCTTGCTGCTTGTTCTTCTGATCTTGCGCAGTTCGGAACGCTGATCTGCGGAAGCGCTGATGAGCTTTTCTTCATCGGTTTCGGCGATGATCGCCGGTACCTGTGCCGGAGTGCCGTCTTCATGCACGGCTACAAAGGTAAGGAAGGAAGTGGCGGCAACAGCGCGTTCGCCGGTGTACAGGTTTTCCGATATGATCTTGACAAATACCTCTATACTGGTTCTGCCTGTCCAAGAGACGAAGGATTCGAAGCAGACGGAATCTGTGGGTCTGATGGGCAGGAGGAAGTCTACGGAGTCCGCAGAGGCGGTTACCACATTGGTGCGGCAATGGCGCATCGCAGAGATGGATGCCACTTCATCAATAGTGCTCATCAGCTTGCCGCCGAACAGAGTCATGTGATTATTCACATCGTTCGGGAATACGCGGCCTGTTTTGAACACGCGGGATTCCCGGCAGTATTTGAAGTCCGGCGCGGCTTGGGGTTGATTTTGATCATCCATTTTTCAGTACTCCCTTTTCATACAATATGTAAACATACATGATAATAGAAAACCAATAACTGTGCAATAATAATTGTAATGCGCCTAAGGCCTGACTGGAAATCAAAGGAATTCTAACATCATCCGAACGATTTATTGACATGTTGTGTGATGGTAAACGGTTTCTTGCAGAAAAATGCAAATTTTTATTGACCTGAGGTCATTAATAGGCTGGATTTTAGGTTTTTTACCAGTTATAATTTGATCTAATGGTATGTCCAAGCAGAACACAGAAGGCATCCAATTTCTTAAGGGGGATCATATTCAATGAAAAAGCTATACCAACTATCACTGGTTATGCTGCTTGCATTCACTGTCATTCTGGCAGGTTGCGGAAACAATAACAACAATTCCGGCAACGCGGCAGCCACTAACTCCGGTGCAGCAACCAACGCACCGACAGAAGCTCCAACCGATGCTCCAAAAGCTGACGTGAAGATCGGTCTCGTTACCGACGTAGGCGGCGTAAACGACAAATCGTTTAACCAATCTGCCTGGGAAGCTCTTGAAGCTCTTAACAAAGAAGCCGGAGTTGAAATCAAATATCTGCAAAGTAAATCGAATGCAGATTACGAGCCAAACCTGAACCAATTCGTTAAAGGCGGCTACAGCCTGACTTGGGGTATCGGTTTTGACCTTGGCGATGCTGTTTTGAAGGTTGCTACCGAGAATCCGGATGCCAACCTCGCAATCATCGACAGTGTGGTAGAAGCGCCTAACGTTGAATCCGTTACTTTTGCCGAGAACGAAGGCTCCTTCCTGGTGGGTGTAGTTGCAGGTCTGACTACCAAAACCAACAAAGTAGGCTTCATCGGCGGTATGGAAAGCCCTGTAATCAAACGTTTTGAAGTCGGCTTCAAGGCAGGCGTAGAAGCTGTTAACCCGAATGCAACAGTAACCATTACTTATGCAGGTGCTTATGATAAGCCTGATACTGGTAAATCCTTGGCTGCTACCCTCTACAATGACGGAAATGACATTATCTTCCCTGCAGCCGGCGCAACCGGCAACGGTGTTTTCAACGAAGCTAAGTCCCGTAACAAAGCAGGCGGCGCCAAAGTATGGGTAATCGGCGTAGACAAAGACCAGTCCCTGGAATTTGGCGACGATGTAACTCTGACTTCCATGATCAAACGTGTTGACGAAGCGGTTAAGAAGGTTTCCCAACAGGTGGTTGACGGAACATTCCAGGGCGGAACGACAACTGTTCTGAGTCTGAAAGACAACGGCGTAGGTCTTCCTGAGACTTCCAAGGCCAACGTATCCGCTGAAATCCTGGCTAAAGTTGACGAATACAGCAAGCAAATCATTGACGGAACCATTACTGTTCCTTCCGAATAATGAATTGACGTTTCTTGCTTTACAATAATAGACAAGGGACAAGGCCGGTTATTGAGCCGGCCTTGTCCCTTGTTAACGACATGCATCATGCAGGTTAACACAGCGGTACCGTCCTTCAGAGGGCGGTACAGCCGTGTCTAGAAGGCAATTATATATTCTGGTGATGAGGGTGATTCCATGAGTGCTGCGGCTCCTGTCGTAGAGTTGAAGCAAATCACAAAACGCTTTCCGGGTATCGTCGCGAACGACTCTATCAGTCTGACGCTCGAAAAAGGAGAGATTCATGCGCTGCTTGGTGAGAACGGGGCAGGCAAATCCACCTTGATGAATATCGTATTCGGACTGTATCAGCCCGATGAAGGCAGCATCGAAATCGACGGGAAACCGGTTGTTATCGATAACCCCAATAAAGCGATTGAGCTTGGCATAGGGATGGTTCACCAGCATTTCAAGCTTGTAGAGCCTTTTACGGTAACCGAGAACATCGTTCTGGGCATGGAGCCGAAGAAAGGTCTTAAAATCGACTATAAATCCGCTGCGGAGCAGGTTCGCAAGCTATCGGAGCAGTATGGCCTTCAAGTTAATCCGAATGCCAAGATTCATGACATCTCGGTCGGCATGCAGCAAAGGGTAGAGATTATGAAAACCCTGTACCGCGGGGCGGATATACTTATATTCGACGAGCCTACCGCTGTGCTTACGCCGCAGGAAATTACGGAACTGATGGCGATTATGAAGCGGCTCGTCGCAGAGGGCAAGTCCATCATCCTGATTACACACAAGCTTAAAGAAATTATGCAGATTTCCGACCGGGTTACGATCATCCGCCGGGGCAAGGTTATCGATACAGTTAAGACTGCGGGCACGAATCCCAATGAGCTGGCCGAAAAAATGGTTGGACGCGGCGTAACCTTCAAGGTGGACAAGCAGCCTCCCCATATTGGTTCCAGCGTACTCAAGCTGACGGATGTCAGCAGCAGGAGCAAAGATGGGGTGGCCGTACTCAATGGCCTCAGCTTTGATGTGAAGGCTGGCGAGATTCTCGGCATCGCGGGAGTCGACGGCAACGGACAAAGCGAGCTGATCCAGGCCATTACCGGCCTGCGCAAGATTGACTCCGGTTCAATTACCGTATCCGGGAAAGAGATCGCCAACTTAAGTCCGCGCAAAATTTCTGAAATGAATGTCTCCCATATTCCCGAGGACCGCCACAAGCACGGTCTGGTTCTGGATTTTACGGTCAGTGAGAATATGGTTCTGGAGTCGTACTATAAGAGTCCCTACAACCAGAACGGGTTCTTGAACAAAGAAATCATTGATCAGCATGCCGAGGGTTTGATTAAGCAGTTTGATGTGCGCACGCCTTCAATTGAGAACAAAGCGCGTTCCCTGTCGGGCGGCAATCAACAGAAAGCGATTATTGCGCGGGAAATAGACAAAAATCCGACACTCCTGATTGCGGCCCAGCCTACGCGCGGACTCGATGTCGGTGCGATTGAATTTGTGCAGAAGCAGCTGATTGCCCAGCGTGACCAGGGCAAGGCCGTCCTGCTGATTTCTTTTGAGCTCGATGAAATTATGAATGTGTCCGACAGAATCGCTGTTATTTATGAAGGTCAGATTGTCGGTGAAGTATTCCCGCAGGATACGAATGATCAGGAATTGGGTCTGATGATGGCGGGAAGCTTGAAGCGGGGAGGCCAGACGGATGTATAGACTCAAAAAAATATTTGCGACAGACAGCTACATCATTCCATTGGCCGCTATTGTGATGGGCTTCCTCGTAGGCGCTATCGTAATGCTGATTGGCGGATACGATCCTGTTGCCGCCTATTCCGCACTGTTCAAACGTGTATTCGGCAGCACGTATGACTTTGGTGAGGCCATCCGCGAGATGACGCCGCTTATGTTCACAGGTCTTGCCGTAGCCTTTGCCTTCCGTTCAGGAATGTTCAACATTGGCGCGGACGGTCAGGTGCTTATCGGCATGACAGCGGCTTCTGTTGTCGGCATTAAGCTTGCCGGGACCCTGCCGAGCTTTGTGCTGGTGCCGCTCGCTGTGGTTATCGCCGGAGTCTGCGGCGGCCTCTGGGCGGGCATTGCCGGTTACCTGAAGGCAAAACGCGGGATTAATGAGGTTATTACCACGATTATGCTTAACTGGGTTGCGCTCTTTCTGTCCAATTATATTGTCAGAACATTTCTTCTGCTGCAAGGGCAGAACCGTTCGGAGGATATTCCGGCCTCGCTCTCCATGACTTTCCTGAATTCGATGTTTGATAATGCCCGCCTTCACTGGGGAACAGCGATCGCGCTGGCCGCAGCTGTGTTCTTCTACGTGTACCTGTGGAAAACCAAACAAGGATATGAAATGCGCGCTGTCGGTCTGAATCCGCATGCTGCGGAATACGCAGGAATGAATGTGGGCCGCAACGTGATCAAGGCCATGTTCATCAGCGGTGTATTTGCCGGTCTGGCAGGAGCAGGGGAAGTGCTTGGCGTATTCCACTATCAGTCTGTGTTTGCGGCATCTCCGGGCTATGGCTTTGACGGTATCGCCGTTGCATTGCTGGGCTTGACTCATCCGCTCGGTGTGATTTTGGCCGCTATTCTCTATGGTACGCTGACCTACGGTTCCGCAGGCATGAGCTTTGGAGCGGATGTGCCTCCTGAGCTCATCCGGATTGTTATCGGTTCGATTATTTTCTTCATTGCGGCACAGGGGATTGTGCGCTGGGTGCTTAAGCCGTTTTACTTCAAGCGCAAGAAAGAGAAGGTGTTATAGATGGAAGTATTAGGCCAACTGCTCAATACAACGCTTGTCTTTTCCACAGCGCTGATCTTTGCCGCCCTCGGCGGCATCTTCTCTGAACGCTCCGGTGTCGTAAACATTGGACTTGAAGGCTTGATGATGTTTGGCGCTTTTGCTGCAGCCGTCGGCGGATACTATGCCCAGGATGCCGGCATGGGCGAGTGGGCTCCATGGGTGGGGGTACTGTGTGCTATGGCAGTAGGCGTGCTTGGCGCGCTGATTCATGCTGTGGCGTCGATTACCTTCAAGGCGGATCAGACCATCAGTGGTACGGTCATTAACTTTCTGGCCGCAGGCAGCACGCTTTATGTCGTGAAGCTGATCTTTGACGGAGCCGGCGAAACTCCGCTGCTGGATGGCTTCAGCAAAGTAGCCATACCCGGACTCTCCAAGATTCCGGTTATCGGTGAGGGGATATTCAATTCCTACCCGACGACTTATCTTGCGATTATATTGGTTATTGTGATTTATTTTGTGCTCTTCAAGACGCCGTTTGGACTCCGTCTGCGCGCGGTCGGTGAGCATCCAAGCGCGGCGGACACTCTTGGCGTCAACGTTAACCGCATGAGATATATCGGTGTAATGCTCAGCGGGCTGCTGGCCGGTGTTGGCGGAGCCACCATCACACTTACAACCACAGGAACTTTTGCGCATAACACCATTTCCGGCCAGGGCTTTATCGCCATTGCGGCAATGATCTTCGGGAAATGGAATCCGCTTGGCGCTTTCGGCGCTGCCGTATTCTTCGGCTTGTCCCAAGCGATCCGCAATTATGTTCAATTGTTTGAATGGTCCAAGAGCATTCCGCAGGAGTTTATCTTCATGATTCCTTATGTGCTGACCATCATTGTTCTGGTTAGCGCGGTTGGCCGTTCTTCGTCTCCGAAGGCACTGGGCGAACCCTATGACCCAGGCAAACGTTAATCTTGGCTTATTAGCCGCTGCCATAGATTGATTAAAAAACGCATTTCCGGATAAGACCGGAAATGCGTTTTTGTGCAAAGATAAGAATTTATATGCTCGCTGAAACGCCTCGTCCCTAATAAGGACGGCGTAGCCGTTTCTGCTTGAAAGATAAGAATGTATATGTTTTGGGGTCCCCGCAAAGTACCTGAGTCATCATCGAAGCCAAGGCCCCACTTTGTGGGGTTATTTTGTCGTTTGGGAAATTATGCTTCTCGTCAATTGTGGATAAGGCAGGTATGAAGTTAGGGCAAAATTATAATGCGTCTTAATCGTGCTGAATGGTGCGGAGTTTGCTGAGTTGCTGGGTCGTGCTGAGTTTGTTGAATGGTGCGGAGTCTGCTGAGCCGTGCGGAGTCTGAGGGTTCTATGTTTTGCAGGAGGAAGCGGGAATAGAGCGGGTCCAACCGAGGCCGCTACCGGGTCAGGGACGTGAAGTGGAGTGGAGTAAAGTGGAATTCGCAAGAATTAGTACACTTAAATGGACGGAAAGGTCTTAAAGGTATCGTGTGAAAAAGCTGGCTTAATCTAAAATTAGGGGCCGGCACTAAGTGCGGACACAGCGGAGGGTCAGAGGAATTTCGGAGAAACGATAGTGTTCGCCTTTAAAGACCGGTCTCAACCAGTAATCGTATACCAATCAGGAAACCGGGCTTTAGCAGCGGGATCGGAAGAACCCTCTGAACCCGCAGCGGACTTCATTCACCTCGTCAACCGCTGATTTTGGTGTTGAGCCAAAAAGGTAATTGAATGTATAGGAATGGAACCGGCGAACCTGAAAACGCTGATGAAACGCAAGGAGGTTCATAGGGGACGGAAGCGAAGTGTAAAAAGTAACACTAATGGGCTGGAATTCTGGCATTAACGGACTTTAGTGGGATTTTGTACACTTAATAGAGGCCCGCTCCCCCCATACGGCTGATTTCAGCCGGATTAGTTGTACTTTTTCCCACTAGGGATGATCCAGGATCGGAATGTGCTGCCTTAGTTATACTTTTTACCACTAAAATGGCTGCCCCTTTGATTAATGTGTTTCAGGTTCATCTTAATGTAGGTGTGTTTTCAGGGAAGGCATAGCCGCTTTGTGCTGCAGCACTGCTTGATACCGGCCGGGACAGGTGTACAGGCGAACTGCGGCACACTCGAATAGACTGTTGTGAAGATGAAACCTTAACGCAGATGGCATTGGGTTTTATTGAGTTATTTATTTGAGCGGCTATACAACTTTTAGGAGGGATAATATGGCACAGCCGGTAACGAAAAAGCAAGTGATGAAGCTGGTAGGCAAAAATATTGTCGCGGTGAAAAAGGATGGCACCAAAGTAATGGGCAAGCTGCTGCGTGTTTCGGGCAACCGTCTGGTTTTACAACGGATCAGCGGTAAAAAAGTGCAAACGAAGGCGTTGATCCCGCTGGTGCTGTTCGACCTGCTGGCCATAGGCACGGCTCCTTACGGATATGGCGGAGGATATGGCGGAGGTTACGGCTATGGCCCCGGACCTTACGGCGGCTACGGACCTGGATATGGACCCGGGTATGGACCCGGTTACGGTGTTCCGCCCATCGGATTCTTTTAAGCTCTGAATCTGCTGGCCAAAGGCTTTTCAAATTCATAGCAGAAATTTTGCGGCTGGTAACGGGCTACGCTGTAGCCCAATTTTTGATAAAAGGAAATGCCCGGCGCATTGCCGGTATCCACAGAAACCTTGGCCCGCTGACACCCGCGTGATAGTGCAAACCGCTCCGCTCTGTCCATGAGCATATTTCCCCAGCGTTTGCGCCTCGCGGCAGGGGCTATGGCCAGCATGTCAATGTACAGCAAATCTCCATGCAGCATAAAGTGTACAAATCCCAGCGGATCGCTCTCATAATCCGGACAAGCCACAAGGGTGACTCCTTGACCCAGACGCCGGGGCAGATCTTTTCTGACCTGGCTGATTACGGTCTGCGGAAGATGCGATAATGGAACCAGCTGTTTTTCGATCAAGTCAAGAATGACGGCGTCATCCTGCCTGGGCCTGCGGTAACGAATCATATAAGCGCTCCCTTCACGCATTGTCGTACATCATATGCCGGCAGGGGTGTGGGCGTTCCGGCAGGGTTAGAACAACGTTTTGTGACGATTGCAGAAAAGATGGGTATTGACTAACCGTGTGAGGAATCATATAATGTGTCTAAACATTTTAACGAATATACATGTATCGGCAATGATGAGGACGAAGTTTTAAGGGCTCTTTTGTTCAGAGAGTGAGAGGAATTGCTGCAACCTCCACCAGAATCCCTTATATACGAGCTCACCTCGGAGCTGTTTCCCTGAAAGGTCCACAGGCAAGAGCTGTGGAATTATTAGGGGGAATCGTATGGTCCGCGTTAGGGACTTCAGGTTACAAAGATTTGGGCCCTGCCTACATCGATGGATTTTTGTTACCTGATAAGGCGTTGCATCGCGAGATGCAATGCAAACATGGGTGGTACCACGGAAGAACAACCTTTCGTCCCTCACGCGCTTCTCTTCTGCGCGTGGGAGGCGGAAGGTTTTTTTGTTGCCCGGAACCTTAACAGCTGCATAAACGACGGTCTGTCATTTTCATAATGAATGTTAACTATCGAAGGGAGGATTACTGATGAGCGCACAAATACCGGAAGCGCAGTCTATAGAGCAGTTACGTGATAAATGGAAAAATCCCGAGGTGATTACGGGTTCCGAAGTGCTGCTGCGCAGCCTTGTAATGGAAGGGGTAGATACCGTCTTCGGATATCCGGGGGGTGCAGTATTATATATCTACGATGCTCTTCATGGCTTCACCGATTTCAAGCATATCCTGACACGCCATGAGCAGGGTGCGATTCATGCGGCTGACGGTTATGCCAGAGCCAGCGGCAAAGCAGGGGTATGCATTGCCACCTCGGGGCCGGGGGCTACGAACCTGGTAACCGGCATTGCCACCGCCTTTATGGACTCCGTTCCACTGGTGGTCATTACCGGCAATGTCTTTTCCAGCCTGATTGGAACCGATGCCTTTCAGGAAGCGGATATTACAGGCATTACGATGCCGATTACGAAGCACAGCTACCTGGTGCGCGATGTTGAGGATCTTCCGCGCATTATTCATGAAGCCTTCCATATCGCCAACACCGGCCGCAAAGGTCCGGTATTGATCGATATCCCGAAGGACGTATCGGCTGCCAAGACTTTGTATAGTCCGGTGAAACAGCAAGGCGTTAATCTCCGCGGCTACAATCCGCGTACGGTTCCGAACAAGCTCCAGCTGGATAAGCTGATCCGTGCCATCTCGGCGGCGGAACGCCCGATCATTATTGCCGGCGGGGGCGTTATCTACTCCGGAGCCCACGAAGCCATGTACGAATTCGTGAAGCGTACGGAGATTCCAATCACGACAACCTTGCTTGGGCTGGGCTGTTATCCAAGTGCGGAAGAGCTGTGGATGGGAATGCCCGGCATGCACGGGACATACACGGCCAACAATGCCATTCAGCAATGTGATCTGCTGATTAATATCGGCGCCCGGTTTGATGACCGTGTGACCGGCAAGCTGGACGGCTTTGCCCCAAAAGCGAAAATCGTTCATATCGATATCGATCCGGCGGAAATCGGCAAAAATGTATCGCCTGATATTCCGATCGTCGGAGATGTGAAGACGGTACTGCAATTGCTGATCCCTGAAGTGGGCCGTGCGGCCAACGCCGATGCCTGGAGAACGCAGATTGCCGAGTGGAAGCTGAGCTATCCGCTGCGCTATAACGATTCTGACACCGAGCTGAAGCCGCAGTGGGTGATTCAGATGATCAACGACACCACCAGGGGCGAAGCGATTGTGACTACGGATGTAGGACAGCATCAGATGTGGGCCGCGCAATATTATAAGTTCAATCATCCGCGCTCATGGATCACTTCGGGGGGCCTGGGAACGATGGGCTTCGGGTTCCCGTCAGCTATCGGAGCGCAAATGGCGCAACCGGAACGGCTGGTTGTCTCCATTAACGGCGACGGCGGCATGCAGATGTGTTCACAGGAGCTGGCGATTTGTGCGATTAACAACATCCCGGTCAAAATTGTCGTAATCAACAACCAGGTTCTGGGGATGGTCCGCCAGTGGCAGAACCTTATCTATGAGAAGCGCTACAGCTATACTGACCTCGCGGGCAGTCCGGATTTTGTGAAGCTGGCTGAAGCGTACGGGGTAAAAGGACTTCGGGCAACGAACAAGGAAGAAGCAGGCGCTGCGTGGAAGGAAGCACTGGAAACGCCGGGACCCGTTCTGGTAGAATTCGTTGTTCCTAAGGACGAGAATGTCTACCCGATGGTAACTCAAGGGTCAACCATCGATCAAATGCTGATGGGGGATGAATGACAGTGATGAGGCATACGATTGCTGTGCTTGTGAATGACCAGCCGGGTGTGCTGCAGCGGGTATCGGGCCTGTTCGGCCGCCGGGGCTTCAATATTGAGAGCATCACCGTCGGGCAGTCCGAAGAAGCCGGATTGTCCCGCATGGTGATTGTTACGCTGGGCGACCAGCACACCCTTGAGCAGATTGAGAAGCAGCTCTACAAGCTGATTGATGTGATCAAGGTAGTGGATCTTGGCTCCAAGCCCATGGTTGCGCGTGAGCTGGCCCTGATCAAGGTCAAAGCGGACCCGGCCGAGCGGCCGGAAATTATGGGCGTTGTCGAGACCTTCCGCGCGTCTGTAGTGGATATCGGCACAACAACCCTGCTGGTGCAGGTGGTTGGAGATACCCGGAAGATTGATGCCATGATTGAGCTGCTCAAGCCTTACGGCATCAAAGAGCTGAGCCGCACGGGCGTTACGGCAATGATTCGGGGAAATGCCTGATTGTTACGGAAGCCGCCTCTTTAGGAGGCCGGCTAAGTTGTTTCCACTTGCAGCTTTAACGGATTGCTGCTTGTTTGCATTAATCTGATAAGATGATGGTAAGGCTTTTCCCGCGAAAGAGCGGGGGCTTGAAGAGCAGCCGATCCAGTCTTAAGGCAATGGCGGCTCTTGAAGCACCCGCTCTTTACGATGGGTCCCAAATTAAAGGAGGATATTGACAATGGCAGTGACAACGTACTATGAACAGGATGCAGAACTCAGTGTATTAAAAGGGAAGACAATTGCAGTAATCGGGTACGGCAGCCAAGGGCATGCCCAGGCGCAGAACCTGCGCGACAGCGGTCTTCAGGTTGTCATCGGCCTGCGTGAAGGCAAATCCTTCGAAACCGCCAAAAACGACGGCTTTGAAGTCCTGCCGGTAGCTGAAGCGGTATCCCGCGCGGATGTAGTGCAAATTCTGATGCCGGACGAAACACAGGCATCCGTATATAAAAACGAAATTGAACCCAACCTCAAAAACGGTGCGGCTCTGATGTTCTCCCACGGCTTCAACGTGCATTTCGGCCAGATTGTAGCGCCTAAGGATGCGGATGTGCTGCTGGTGGCGCCGAAATCCCCGGGTCACATGGTTCGCCGCACTTATGTTGAAGGCTTCGGCGTTCCCGGCCTGATCGCCATTGAACAGGATGCCAGCGGCAATGCCCAGGCGATTGGCCTTGCTTATGCCAAAGGCATCGGCTGTACACGTGCAGGGGTTATCGAAACCTCGTTCCGTGAAGAAACCGAAACCGATTTGTTCGGTGAGCAGGCGGTTCTTTGCGGCGGCGTATCCGCGCTGATCAAAGCCGGCTTCGAGACGCTTACAGAAGCAGGCTATGCTCCGGAAATGGCATATTTCGAATGTCTCCATGAAATGAAGCTGATCGTTGACCTTGTATATGAAGGCGGACTCGCCACTATGCGCGATTCCATCAGCAACACTGCTGAATATGGCGATTATGTAACCGGTCCGCGCATCATTACAGATGAGACCAAAAAAGCCATGAAAGAAGTGCTCAGCGATATCCAGCAAGGTAAATTTGCCCGCGACTTTATCCTTGAGAACCAATCCGGCCGCGCCTTCCTGACGGCAACCCGCCGTAATGAAGCCGCTCATCCGGTTGAAGTAGTCGGCAGCCAGCTGCGCGAAATGATGCATTGGATCAAGAAATAGGCTCATATACTTGCAATTAGAAGCTACTATAGTGTGATTCTCGAATGCGGCCGTAACTTTGCGGGCCGCATTTGAGGGTTTAAGCACAATTTTTTTCAGGAGGTGCTCAGCTTGCGGAAAATATATGTGTTCGACACGACGCTGCGTGATGGAGAGCAGTCGCCGGGAGTAAACCTGAACACACGTGAGAAGGTAGAGATCGCATACCAGCTGGAGAAGCTGGGAATTGACCGGATGGAAGCGGGCTTTCCCGCTGCTTCACCCGGAGATCTCGCTGCGGTGAACGCGGTGGCGAGAGCCGTGAAGAATGTTACGTTGATTGGCCTCTCCCGTTCCAGGGAGAGCGACATCGATGCGGTTAGAGAAGCGCTTCAAGGAGCGCAGGACCCTTGTATTCATATTTTCCTGGCAACTTCACCGATTCACAGGCAGCATAAGCTGCGCATGGAAAAGGCCCAGGTGCTGGAAACCGCGCAGGCGGCGATCCGCTATGCCAAGAAGTATTTCTCCAAGCTGGAATTTTCGCTGGAGGATGCCGGACGCACGGAGCGTGACTTCATGGCTGAAGTGGTCGCGATGGCGATCCGTGAAGGGGCAAACGTGGTTAATATTCCGGATACCGTAGGATACCTGAACCCGTCCGAATACGGGGCGATCTTCAAGTTTCTTAAGGACACCGTGCCGGATATTGAGAAGGTTCAGCTTAGCGCGCACTGTCATAATGACCTGGGAATGGCTACGGCGAATACGCTGGCAGCGATCCAGAATGGCGCGGATCAGATCGAAGGCACGATCAACGGCATCGGGGAACGCGCCGGGAACACGGCTATTGAAGAGGTGGCGCTGGCGCTGGAGACACGCAGCGAGTTTTTTAATGCGAGGACCTCGCTGGTGCTGTCCGAGATTTCCCGCACCAGCCGTCTGGTCAGCAAGCTGACCGGCATGGTCGTCCCCGGCAATAAGGCGATTGTCGGTGCCAATGCCTTTGCCCATGAGTCCGGGATTCACCAGGATGGCATGCTGAAGGAGAAAACCACCTATGAGATCATGACACCGGAAACCATCGGACTCAAGGAGAGCAAGCTGGTGCTTGGCAAGCACTCCGGACGCCATGCGTTTCGCGATAAGCTGGGTGATCTGGGCTATGCTCTTACCGAGGAAGAGCTGAATACAGCTTTTGCCAAATTCAAGGATCTGGCGGATAAGAAGAAGGAAGTTTCCGACGAGGACATTCTGGCCTTGCTGGAAGAAAAGCTGATTGATACACCTGAAGTGTTCAGCTTGCAGACGATTTATGTCACTTACGGCAATGAGGCTGTTCCAACGGCCAAGGTTATCATTAACGGGCCGGAGCCGCAGCCGATTGTTTCCGTTGCCGAGGGCAACGGCTCGGTAGACGCAATCTATAACGCCATTGATCAGGCCACCGGTGAGGAAGTTACGCTGGGAGACTACTCCATTAAGGCGGTAAGCCGGGGCAAGGACGCCCAGGGTGAAGTCCATGTTGTTTTGTCTCAGGGCGAGGTTGCCGCGCAGGGCCGCGGACTCAGCACGGATATCCTTGAGGCGAGTGCCAGAGCCTATTTGAACGCACTGAACAAACTGCTGGAGAAACGTAAAACCTATACCAGGCGTGATCATGCCAACCTGTAGAATCATGTGGCATGCCATGTAGCATGTTTTGATGAATAGAGCCATACCCCGCCAAAAAATCGCCAGCCCCAAAGCATATAAAGAGAATGCAAAGACACCCGCAGCCCGCGGGTGTCTTTGGCATGCACTATTGAACTGTGGCATGTGGAGGCCAGGTTATAGGCTTCGCAGATTATGCTGCTTCCATTTGTCATACCAGCGCTTGATATTGGCCGGCAGCTCGATGTTGAGCTCCCGGTTCAGGAGATCCGTAAGAATGTGATACTGCTCCTCAACTGCCGAGCGTTCGCCGATGCTGTCATAGACCTTCATCAATCCCAAATGGCCCTGTTCAAAATAGGGCTGGAGCTGTACAACCCGCTGGTATACCGTTACAGCTTCAGCAATTCTCCCGCTGGCAGTATAGAACTCGGCGATGCCCATCGCATGATGCAGCCAAATGGTCCGCAGCCGCTGCCTTTCCCCTTCAGCCCACAAATAATCGTAGTCGCTCAGGTAATCGCCCGAATAGAAATCGAACAACCGCTGATGTTCCCCATAGTTGTCCGGATTGATAGCATTCAGGGCAAGAATGTCCTTCTCCCATTCGTAGCTGTCAACCAGCAGAGCGCCAGTTTCCAGAGTATATCCTTCTCCTCCGCTGACATTGCTGATCTGCAGCTCAATCCCCCCCTGCTTCAGGCATTGCCGCACCTGATAGACAGTCGTATAGAGATGAGTGGAGGCTTTTTTGAGATTAAAATCCGGCCAGAGGAGCTCGATCAAGGTATCCTTGCTGACGAACCGGTTGCGGTTATGATACAAATAGGCGAATAATTCCTGGGCCTTGGAGGTGCGCCAGCGAATGTTGGGCAGCGGCTGGCCGCCGCGCTCAAAGCGCAAGGACTGAAAGCTGCGGATCATGATCTTATCCGCAGTCTTGCTGCTGTTCAACTTCGACTGGTTCAGCCGGTCTTCCAGCCGCCGGATGGTCTTGAGCAGGCGGTCCCGTCGTACAGGCTTCAGTACATAATCGAGGGCATACAGCTCAAAGGCCTCCACGGCATAGCTGTTATATGCGGTCACGAACACGATGCTTGCCCTTGGACACAGGCTTTGCATTACCTCCGCTGCCTGCACCCCATTCATTTCAGGCATATCAATATCGAGGAAAATAACATCCGGGTCCAGTCTTGAAGCCGCACTGACCGCCTCTGACGGATCAGTGTAGGCAGCGACCACATTTACAGTTTTCAACTCTTCCAGCATCAGCTTCAGCTTCATGAGGGCAAGCCGTTCATCGTCCACCAGCAGGGCTTGAATCATTTTTATCCCACCACTTCATTAAGGTTTGTTGTCTTCTCGGGTGATATTAAGCTATCCAGGGGAAGAATAAAGCTGGCCGCAGCGCCTTGATTCAGCCGCCTCTGCCTCTGCAGCCCTTTGCCGCCGCACGAGGCGCGTCTGGTGTTCAGCAAGCCGGCTGCTGCCTCTGGTAGGGTTGAAAATGCTATTTTTAGCCATAATCTTAGCTAAATTCGACACAAACGCCGGTTTTCCTTCTAAGCGGTGTGTTCCTGCTGTAGGATATAGTGGTTGGAGCAGTTATGAGGCAAACTCAAAAATTAATCGAAGCAGCTGCAGGGGATGCAGGATGTCCGGCGTCTAACATTATGAAGCTGAAGGAGGGGAGTACTACTTGGAAGAGGCGGAGTGGATTTCTGCCGTGCTGAACGGACAGCATCAGGCCTTTGGGCATTTGGTGTCGCGTTATCAAGGCATGGTATATCGGATATGCGTCAAGATTACAGGAGAAGCCGAGTCGGCCAAGGATATGGCCCAGGAGGTCTTCATCAAAGCCTATAAGGCGCTCCCTTCCTTCAGAGGGCAAGCATCATTCTCCACATGGCTGTACCGGATTGCTTACCGGACCTGCCTGGACTGGAAACGGGCCAATGACAGGGAATGGCGGCACCGCAGTATGGCGGATTATACCGAGAATGACTGGGTGACATCGCAGACGCCTGAGCATGCGCTGCTTCGCAAGGAAGCCTCGGAGGAGCTGGGCGAGAATCTTAACAATCTCACGGAACCGTACCGGTCGGTCGTGCAGATGTACTATTTTCAGCGGCACTCCTATCAGGAGATTGCCGAGCAGAAAGGCGTTTCGGTAAAAACAGTAGAATCGCAGCTGTATCGGGCCAGACAGATGATGCGCAAAAACGGGGAGGAATGGCGATGAATTGTGCAACAGTAAAAGAATGGATGCCGCATTATATCGAAGGCCTGCTGTCTCCTGAAGCGGAGCTGAGAATCCGTCTGCACACCGAGTCTTGTCCCGATTGCGCACGGTGGCTGGAGGAAGCGAGAGAAATGTCTGCCCTGTGGAATGAAATGGAGAGCGGACAGGACCCCTTGGCAACACTGGATGTTCCTGATATTACCGCCGGTGTGATGGCTCAAATTGAAAGGCTGGAGACAGGGCGCCGGGAACAGGCGGCAAGGGCGACAATGGCCAGACGCCGTACAGCTCCCAAAACCTCCTGGGTGCACTATGGAGTCGCTGTCGGACTGACCTTTCTGCTGCTGCAGCTTGGCGTGTTCAAGGATATGGCATACGGCATTACTGAGATTAACGGGCATATGTCCACATCGGTCAGCGCCTGGCTTAACCCTGACGGCTTAAATAAATGAATAAATCGGCAATTTCAAAGCAATTTCAAATAGGAGGATATTACATGATTAAGAAAAGACGCTGGCTCACTTTTTTTCTGGCTATGATCCCTGGACTCGGACATCTGTATTTAGGCTTCAAAAAAATGGGGCTGGAATATATGATTGGAGCATCACTGTGCATTATATTTATTCCTTCCATGCCTACGGTTTTTCCGTTCGCGCTGGCTGCCCTGTGGTTCTATCAATTATTTGATGCCCTTCAGAAAGCGGCCTGGATGAAAATATCCGCCGAAGAGCATGAACGCATGATGTTCCACCCGGACAGCTACGGGGTGCCCTGGAGCATGGGGATGCCTGCCGGTCCGGCTTATCCGAACGATGATGTGAATCCGGTCTGGGTAGGTTTCGGCTGTGTGGCTGCGGGAATACTGCTGCTGATTATTACCACCTTCCCGGGACTCTGGGATTTGCTTACCGACATGAATATCGGATCGATTCTGCTGTCGCTGGCCCTGATCGGCTATGGGCTGAGAATGCTGAAGAAAAATCCAAAAGTATAGAGAAATGGGGAAATGAACAATGGCGAGATGGAAGATCGGCAGTTTTACCGCAGCCTTGGGCTGCATCATCTTGGGAGTCATTATCGTACTGGCCCAATTTGATGTGATTAATTACGGGGCGCTGGGTTATCTCTGGCCTGCACTGCTTATATTGTTCGGGCTGGAGACACTGCTGCGGATATTCATCAAATCAGATGCCAAAACCCGGGTCAGCGGCTGGGCTATTGTCCTGATAGTGGTACTGGTTGCCGCCAGCGGGGCACAGACTGTGCTGGCCGGAGGCTCGCTCAGCGGGATTTTCGGGAACAGGCAGCTGGTTCCGGTGGAAGGAACAGCAGAGGTGCAGGCGGGGATCAAAAAGGTGAAGATTGAATTGCCGAACGGCAAGGTGAAGGTTGAAGGCGCGGATGAAGGCATATTGAAGTATGAGGGAAATCTTGAGCAGCCGGGCAGTTCCGCCGCCGAGGCCTCCAGCGCACTTGAACGGAATTGGACAGTTACTGCCGAAGGTGACACTTTGACTATGAAGCTGGATGGGCCTTCGGGCTGGCTGGCGAATATTCATATTGGAATTAATATCAATAATCCTTATCTGAACGTCACTCTCCCCCGGAATTTGGAGGTGGAGGTCGAAACCAGCGACGGATCAATAGAAGCCTCCAACCTGGAGTCCGGCATTGAAGTGGATACCAGCAATGGCAGGCTGGACATTCACGATGTGGCCGGCGGCGTGGATGCGCATACGAGCAACGGCACGCTCACTGTACAGAATGTGCAAGGGGAAGTGAAGCTCGTCACCTCCAACGGTGCACTCAACCTGGGCAATATCGATGGCTCATTGTCGGCCAAGAGCAGCAACGGCAAGATTACGATTAACTCGGCGGTCACAGGCGACTGGGAATGCGCATCCAGCAATGGCAAGATCGAGGTTGGCCTGCCGGCGGTAACGGATGCGACAATCACTGCAGACACCAGCAACGGTTCCCTGAAGGGCAATGTCAGCTGGGATGGCGGCGATGATAACCACGGAACCGCCGTACTTGGCAGCGGAACACATAAGGTGTCCCTGTCCACCAGCAACGGGTCGGTGACCGTGGATACGGCACAATAAAGACTGCCGCAGGCAGAGGGATAGTTTATGGCACGAGTTATATGAATTCTTATAAAATAAGGAGCGGCGGCCCCTGGCAGTATTACTGCCCCGGGCTTCCGCTCCTTTAGACTGTGAAGAAATGCAGCAGCGAATTAATCTGCAGCATCAGAATTCCTGATCGCGCCTGTTATGGCTCTTACCAGGCATACGCTTTAGGCGCTGCTCCCCCCGGACCGGGGAAGATCTCATCCAGACGCTTCAACACGGACTCGTCCAGCACGGTCTCCAGGCTGCGCAGTGCGCTCTCGAGCTGCTCCAGCGTACGCGGTCCGATGATCGGCGCCGTAACCGCGGGATTCGCCAGCAGCCAGGCGAGAGCGATGCTGTCCTGCGGTTCGCCAAGCTCAAGGCTCAAATCGGCAAAGGCCTCAAGCTGGCTTTTATGCTGTTCTACGCGCTCAGCGTTGCCGCCGCTGCGGCTGCCCTCGATTTTTTTGAGCGCATTGCGGCCAAGCAGACCTCCGTCGAGCGGGCTCCAGGGAATAATCCCAAGCCCGAGATTCTGGGAGGCAGGCAGCACCTCAAGCTCCGGCAGGCGGCAGGTGAGGCTGTATTTATGCTGCTCCGATACAAGCCCAAGGAACCCGCGGGCCTTGGCTTCCTGCTGGGCAACGGCGATATCCCAGCCGGCGAAGTTGCTGGAGCCGGCATAGCCGATTTTGCCCTGGCTGACGGCAAGCTCAAAAGCGCTCCACAGCTCGTCCCAGGACACGCTGCGGTCTACATGGTGCATTTGATACAGCTCGATATGATCGGTCTGCAGGCGCTGCAGCGAGCCCTCCAGGTGGCGGCGGATAATATAGGAAGAGAGACCGCTTTCATCATTCGGACCGTCAAGCTTGTCGCTCATGGCGCCATAGACCTTGGTAGCCAGCACGACCTTTTCCCGCCGTCCGCCGCCCTGCTTGAACCAGCGGCCAATAATCGTCTCCGTAAGCCCGGAGTTCTCCCCCCAGCCATAAACGTTAGCGGTATCGAAGAAGTTGACTCCGGCATCCAGTGCGGCGTCCATAATGCGGAAGGCTTCCTTCTCGTCCGTAATCGGACCGAAATTCATCGTCCCCAGACAGAGCCGGCTAACCTTCATACCAGATTTGCCAAGCTTAGCATATTGCACCTCATAACCACTCCTTTAAGTATAATGGCCAAGCCCCTAGCCCAACACTTGCATACTAATTGTAAACAACTTGAGAATGAAGAGCAAATTACCCGGAATGGCCGGCCGTTCCGCCGCTGAAAGCTTGTTTATAGGCTTAACCTATCACTTCCATAGAATCTATATCTTTGTCCTTTGCCCTTGGTTATGATACAACAGTATACAGAAGAACTATGTCTGCGAGCAGCAGTAAATCAGAGGAGTGACGGGAATGAGCGAGGTCAAAAAAATCGCCGTGATTGCCGGGGACGGCATCGGGCCTGAAGTTGTGGATGAAGCGCTAAAAGTATTGAAAAAAACAGAGGAGCTATTCGGCTACGCCTTCGAAACGGAGCGGGCGCTGTTCGGCGGAATTGCGATTGATGAACGGGGAACACCGCTGCCGGAGGACACGCTGGAAATCTGCCGCAGTGCAGATGCCGTGCTGCTGGGTGCGGTCGGCGGACCGAAATGGGATAACAATCCGAAGGAACTGCGTCCCGAAACAGGGCTGCTGGGTATCCGCAAGGCGCTGGGACTGTTCTCCAATCTGCGTCCGGCTGTTGTATTTGACTGCCTGAAGGATGCTTCGACACTGAAGCCGGAAGTGCTTGAAGGCACTGATCTCATGGTGGTGCGCGAGCTGACAGGCGGCATTTATTTCGGAGAGAAGCTGCGCCGGCAAGGTGAATCCGGCGAAGAAGCCGTGGATACGTGCGTCTATAACGTAACGGAAGTGGAGCGCATTGTGCGCCAGGCCTTTGAAATTGCCGGCAAACGCCGCAATAAGCTGGCGAGTGTCGATAAAGCAAATGTTCTGGAAACCTCCCGTCTCTGGCGCGAGGTTGTGAACAGGGTTGCCCCGGAATATCCGCAGGTGGAGCTGGAGCATGTGCTGGTGGATAACTGTGCAATGCAGCTGCTGCGCCGTCCATCCAGCTTTGATGTCATAGTGACCGAGAACATGTTCGGCGATATTCTGAGCGACGAAGCTGCAATGCTGACCGGATCGATCGGCATGCTGGCTTCGGCATCTCTGGGTGAAGGCAGCTATGGCCTGTATGAACCGGTGCATGGCTCTGCGCCTGACATCGCCGGACAAGGCCTGGCTAACCCGATCGCAACGATTCTGTCGCTTGCCCTGATGTTCCGTATGACCTTTGGCTATGAGGCGGCCGCGGCGGCGATTGAGACCGCTGTGGCTGAGGTGCTGGATGCGGGACACCGCACGAGCGATATTGCTGTAGACAAGAGCAAGGCCATCAGCACCACTGAGATGGGCGATCTCATTGTGGCGGCTATCCGCAAAGCGTAGGCCAATAACACAGCGGTTCTTGCTTTGACGCAGAAAAACAAAAAACTTCACAAAAAATTGCTTATTTATAATAATTATAAAAAAGTAATGAATGTAATATTGACTTTGATTTTGTACGATGATACCATTTGGTTTGTAGCAGCAAGCTAGTACCATTCATCCAAATCAAGAAAAGCATATTGCCCTGAAGTGTATTCTAACAATTGTTTTTCTTACATACTCAAAGGAGGATTTAAGCAATGGCAGAACGTTTGGTAGGTAAACCAGCCCCAGATTTCACGATGGAAACCGTAACGGGCGACGGTAAGGATTTCGGTAAGGTAAGCTTGTCCGACTATCGCGGCAAATGGCTTGTATTCTTCTTTTACCCGCTTGACTTCACGTTTGTATGTCCGACAGAAATCACAGCGCTGAGCGAGGCTGCAGCTGATTTCACCGCGCTTGATACCGAAATTCTTGGTGTGAGCATTGACTCGGTCCACAGCCACAAAGCATGGATCACTACACCTAAGGATTCCAACGGCCTCGGCCCGATCAGCTTCCCGCTGGCTTCTGATATTACGAAGAAGGTTGCCAGTGATTATGGCATTCTGATTGAAGAAGAAGGCGTGGCACTGCGCGGCTTGTTCATCATCGATCCTGAAGGTGAGCTGAAATACCAGGTAGTCAACCACAATGACGTAGGACGCAGCGTAGAAGAAACGCTTCGTGTTCTGCAAGCCCTGCAATCAGGCGGACTGTGCGCCATGAACTGGAAACCGGGCGACAAAAATCTGTAAATCCGGGCTGGCATAAACAGCGATCTTTGATATACTAAGAGAACCTCCTTGCGGGAGAAATTCCCGCCGAGGGGGTTTTTTGCACCAAACAGCCCGTAGTTAACGGCTTCCCGGTTTGAATTTGGGCATACAGGTTAATTATAGCTTCAAGGGAGAGGAATCTCTTCTGTCATTTTGTAATACACTAATACGAAATCAATGTAAAATGCCAAGGAGGGTGAACAAAAATGAGCTTTTGCTGTGGAGCGAGTATGGTTGGAACGAAGGGAACCCTAAAGCATTATCGCACGCAAGTCCATAATGTTCCCCTGCTTTTTTGCCCGGTCTGCCATCGGGTGGAGGTGCATTATAAAGTCGAAAACGAATATGAAATCCTTGCTGAATATGCCCATGGCGACGGTGTTACTGATGTTGATTTCCAGGATTATGTGATGGAGGACGAGGAAGCCATTTTCGAGAACGTGATCAATGTGGAGAGCGAAGATCCGCTGAGCATTATACGGAGCCAGATTGATATGGCTCTTGATCTGCTGGCCGTCGCCAAGCAGATTGAAGACACCAAATGGGAGCGTGAGCTGAAGAAACGGCTGGCAGTAATGAGCCAGCGCCGCCACCGCTTACAGCAAAAAGCCTGAACCACACAAGCTGCTCCTTAAAAAGCCTGTTAGGCTGAGCCTTCGCCATAGCGGAGGCTTTTTTTTGCAGCGTGGGGAGCCAACAGCGGAGGGAAACTGGTTTCACCGGATTTTTCAGTGTGCCTTTTGAATCATTTTAATAATATTTTTATGATTCGACAGTTTCTCTGATTGCGTTGTCTGCTTCACTTGGATATGATTGGAATATAGTTGAAACGGTTGGATAATATAAAACGATTTCCGAATGTTCTGGCGGCTTCGTCATATACTCAAATACATAGTAATTTGATGTCGCTTAAGCGTCTTCGTCAAATGCAGTAAAAGGGGGAACTTCGTATCGTGATAAGCCAATATCAGGAAAGCTTGCTTTTGCCGGCGAGAACGTTTCAATCTGGACCGATGAACACTACATATGAGGATGTACTCGAGCATATTGACAGCGGAATTTTGCTTTTTGATGAAGAGGGTGTCCTTACGTTTGTGAACAAGCAAATGTATGGCATTCTGGGATTGAGCAGGCATTCGCTTCTGGGCTGCACCTTGATTCATCTGTTGTCCCATATCCAGTTGAACCGTTTCAAGAAGAAGCTGGTGCTGCGCGGGTATCGTGAAATGATGAAGAAAGGTAAGCCAAGCTATGAGTTTGTAGATGAATACGGTCGTTATTGGAAGGTAACTCTGTGCAGCGGCGAGCAAATGAAGGGCTGCTACCTGTTCACGTTCAAGGAAATCTCCGATTACAAGCTGATTGAGCAAACTGCATATCAGAACGACAGTCTGGCGATGCTTGGCAAGCTGTCCGCTTCCATCGCCCATGAAATCCGTAATCCGCTGACGGCGATCCGGGGATTTATTCAATTGCTGCATCCCCATCTTCATCAACTGGGCAAAGAGGAATATGCGAAGATTATATTAGCGGAGATTGATCGTGCCAATGACATTATTCATGAATTTCTGACCTCCTCCAAACCTTCAGTGCCTCAGGTCGCAATGATCCCTGTATCGGCACTGCTCAAAGAAGTGGTGCTGCTTACAGAAAGCGAAGCTTTGATGAAAGGCTGTGAGATCAATCTTCATCCGCTTCAGGAGGATATGATTATTTCAGGCGATATCAAACAGATGAAGCAGGTAGTTCTCAATATGATAAGAAATGCGATGGAAGCGATTACCGAAAAGGTTGATGATTCCATGGGCAAGATTGAACTGGAGGCACGCAGAGAAGGTGCCGAGGTTCGTATTTTTATTACCGACAACGGCAAAGGAATGGATATCTGTACCCTGGACAGGTTGTTTAATCCTTTTTTCACCACGAAGGAAAACGGGACGGGGCTTGGATTGTCCGTCAGTGAGCGGATTATCAAGAACCATGGAGGCTACATTTCCGTCAGCAGCCGGCTTAACGAGGGAACGCGCTTTGTCATTTCACTGCCGCTGATTCATTAATACAATAACATACTAAACTGAGCTATAATGGTTCATGAGAGGCTGATTCCTGCGCAGCAAGTCTGTGCAGGAGATCGGCCTCGCTTGCGTTATTGGGAAGGAGCCATCATTTGAATTACAGCCAGGAGGGATTTCTATCGACATTCATTGGAGCAGCGGCAGCTCGTCAAAGACATTAAAGGGTGATGCACTATGTGTGATTATAGCCGAGACGGAACTTGAAGGTGGCAAGCAGGCTGGTGAATGGACAGGGAAAATAAATCTGCTCGCTCAAGCGGGGCTGTTTGCCGGCAAGCTGAACCAGACCTATGTTCTTCCGGCAGAAGGGCAGCCCGGGCCTGCGGCAGTTATTCTGGCAGGCAGCGGGAGCGCCCTTCTGGGAGCGGAAGAGCTTCGTGTTATAGCTGCCCAGGCAGCCCGCGCCGCACTCCGGCTGAAAGCAGCCAGGCTCATCATCCGGATTCCGGACAGCCTGAGCCTGCTGACCGCTATAGGAGCCGAAGCGGCCGGGCAAGCACTCGCGGAAGGTCTTGTTCTGGGAGCTTACCGCCGGACACACTACAAACGGGAACAGCCGGTTTATACAGGCCTGGAGTCTGCCGTATTTCATCTGGAGCGGAATGCCGTGGAAGCAGAGTCGAAAGAATGGACGCAGGGAATCGTACGGGGGAAGGCATTTGCCGAAGCAACCAATCTGGCGCGCAATCTTACCAATCTCCCCGGCAATCTGCTTACGCCCTCAGAGCTTGCGGTGGCAGCGATTGAAGTTGCCGAGCGGCATGGATTTCCGGCAGAAGTGCTGGATGAGCTTGAAATTGAACAAAAGGGCATGGGCGGCCTGCTGGCCGTCGGCAAAGGAAGTGCGCATCCTCCGCGCATGATCGTTATCCGTTATCAGGGTACCGCACGGTGGGAGAATGTCACGGCAATTGTCGGCAAGGGCATTACCTTCGACACCGGCGGTATTTCGCTCAAAAGAGCGCCGGGCATGGAAGAGATGATCAGCGATATGGGCGGGGCTGCTGCTGTGCTTGGCGTAATGGAAGCCCTGGGCATTCTGCGCCCGCAGATCAACGTGGTGATGCTAATTCCTTCTGCAGAGAATATGCCGGCAGCCAATGCCTTCAAGCCGGGAGATATAGTCACCTCGTTGAGCGGGAGAACGATCGAAATCCTAAATACCGATGCTGAAGGAAGGGTTGTGCTGGCCGATGCGCTCACCTATGCCCGGGAGTGGGGCGCGGAACGGATTATCGATGTGGCGACGCTTACAGGAGCCGTGCTCTCGATTCTTGGGGATATCGCTACGGGAGCCGTAACCAATGACGAGGGAATGATGGAAGCGTTCCGGGCAGCCTCCATAAGGTCCGGAGAGAGAATCTGGCAGCTGCCGGCCTATCCTGAGTTTCGGGAATTGCTGAGAAGCGAGGTTGCGGATCTTCGCAATACGGCGGGGAGATACGGCGGCGCCGCTACAGCAGGATTGTTCATCGGTGAGTTCGCGGATGGTCTGCCATGGATTCATCTGGACATTGCCGGGACAGCCTTTCTGCCGAAGGAACGCGGAGTGAACCCGAAGGGAGCAACCGGTGTCATGGTGCGTACGCTGCTCGAATATTTGCTGCATTTAAGTCCCGGCGAAGAAGCCGGAGCTGCAGATGAAGTTGAAGGCTGAAGCCATTTTGAAAGAGATTTCAAGCAAAAGCCGCAAGGCCCGGGTTGCCGGAGCCTTGCGGCTTTTGTATGGAGATATAAGAAATTCTATGCTTCAGCATATGCGTACGGCTCAAAATGCCTGCTGTTCCGGTTAGCTGTTCTTTTTAGCTCTCACTTGGGAAGCAAAAGACTGAATGCCGTTCATAACCTTGTCACGCGCGTCTTTGTTTCTGAGCAAGTAGGCTGCTCCAAGCGCTGCCGTAGTAAATAACGTCTTTTTGGTATTCATGTGTAATTCCTCCTTGGGTTGGTCTGGCTGCAGTTGCTTATAACTAACATACCCGCATCCCCGGGTTCTTAAACGAATGGGTTCACAATGGCGGCCTGTCAGGCCTTGGCTTAATGCTTGGGCTCTGCCGGTTCTCCGCAGCAGGAAAGAGGGGAAGCGGAGGAGGCGGATGCACAGCTCTTCCCCTTGTCACAGCCGGCGCAGGCCCCTTCTCTTCCCTTTTGCACGTGACGGCAGATCATCCAGCCGGAATAGCCGAATACAAGTGAGATAATCAATACGTTAATGACCATTGCAGTACCCCGCCTTCTCTTCAGAAAGTTTTGCCCATTACCATTCTATGCCAATCCCAACAATCGGCCGCCCTGAAATATGAATAACGCAACCAAGTACGCCAGCACCAGCGAGTAGCCCATGGAGAAAAAGGTCCATTTCCAGGCTGCAGTTTCTTTCTTGATAACCCCGACAGTAGCCAGGCAAGGAATATAGAGCAGGATAAAAGCCATGAAGCTGACCGAGCCCAGCGGTGTGAAGACCTGCGAGATTTGACTTTGCAGTCCGGCGGTATCCGGAGCATGGTAGATAATATTCATGGTGGACACCACCACCTCTTTGGCCAGAAAGCCGGGAACCAGCGTGGAGCCGGCCTGCCAGGTTCCAAATCCAAGCGGCTGCAGCAGCGGTGCAATCAGTCCGCCGAATTTTGCCAGGAAGCTGTGGTCCATATCCACATTGTAGCCGGCAGGACCCGCATAGGACATCAGCCAGATAATGACCGAACCGGCAAGAATGATTGTACCTGCTTTGCGCAGGAACCCTTTGCCTTTTTCCCAGGTGCTGCGTCCCAGTGTCTTAAGCTGCGGCATGCGGTAAGGAGGCAGCTCAATGATGAAGACGGAGGACTCGTTCTTGAACAAATGCTTGGAGAACACTTTGCATAAAATAAGTGCGAACACAACGCCCAGCACATACATCGCCATTACAGCGGTGGCTTGCCGGGCCGGGAAAAAGACAGCTGCGAACAGCAGATACACCGGCAGCCGTGCGGAACAGGACATTAGCGGCATAAGCAGTGTCGTCAGCATGCGGTCCTTGGGCTGTTCAATACTGCGGGCGGCCATAATTGCCGGAACGTTGCAGCCGAAGCCGATAATAAAGGGAATGAACGCTTTGCCATTGAGGCCCATACGCTCCATCGTGCTGTCCATCAGCAGGCAGACACGAGCCATATAACCGGAGTCCTCGAGGAAAGAAATCATCAGGAACAGGATGAAGATCTGCGGAACAAAGACCACAACCCCGCCAACCCCGCCGATGATTCCGTCAACGATGAGTGCATGTGTGAAGCCTGATGCCCCGATTGCCCCAAGCAGGAAATTGGCCCCGTCACTGGCAGGTCCGGAAATCAAGCCATCCACAAGATCCGATAAAGGTCCGCCGATCCAGTCAAAGGTTGTCTTAAACATCGCGTACATAAAGACGATGAACAGCGGCAGACCCAGAAAACGGTGGGTCAGTATGGAATCCAGTCTTTCCGTTAAATTATGCGGCTTCAGCCTTGCCGTATCCATTGCGGCTGCACAGAGGGAACGGATGTAATCCATCCGTACCGAACGAATCCATTGAGGCAGCGTCAAGGCCAGCTTGCCGCTCTGCAGCGCGGTCTGGCAGGTATCGCAGATCAGCATAAGACGGGAGGTGTCCATACGCTTCTTCAGCAGATCAAGAACGACCGGATTCTGCTCCATCAGCTGCAGGGCAACCCAGCGAAGATTAGGCAGCCCCTGAATTGACTTCAATTCTGCTTCAATGGAAGAGACGGCCTCCTCGGCCAACTCTCCGTAATCCAGCCTGAAGCTGACTTGCGGAATCCCTGAGGGCTGCTTCAGAACGCTGAGAACTTGTCCGGCGCCTTTCCCGGTTCTGGCAATCAGCGGCAGCACGGTGATGCCAAGGCGTGACTGCAGCACCTCATGATTGACAGCGATACCGCGGGCACTGGCAACGTCGATCATATTCAGTCCCAGAACAGTGGGTTTGCCATATTCGAGCAATTGCAGGGTAAGCAGCAGGTTGCGCTTAAGCTGAGAGGCGTCAACAATGTTAATGAGGGCTTCCGGAGATTCCTCAATCAGATATTGTGTGGCCACGCCCTCATCACGGGAGAGGGGATGCAGCGAATAAATACCCGGGAGGTCGATCAGCTTGCCGGCGCCGTTCTTGAGGCTGCCGACTTTTTTCTCCACCGTTACGCCAGCCCAGTTGCCCACATATTCATAGGAGGAAGTCAGTGTATTAAAAAGCGAGGTTTTGCCGGTATTCGGATTGCCTACGAGTGCTATGGAACTCATCAGACGTTCACCTCGATTTTGGAGGCTTCCTTCCTGCGGATGGCGAACAATTGACCGTTGCATTCCAGGGTAATGGGGCCTAAAAAAGGCCCTTTACCTTTCAGACGGACCCTGACGCCTTCAGACACCCCAAGATCAGCCAAGCGGCGCCGCAAGATGGGGTTCATTCCTTCAATTCGCACGATGGAGCCGGTTGAGCCCGGTTGTAAGCGCAGTAAGGAGCAGGATGCAGAAGCCATTTAAATCCCTCCGGGAGATATTGATAATCAATCTCAATATTTTCTTGTACTGTAGCATTTTGGCTTGTTTTTTTCCATGATTTTTATCATTGAATGCCCCGTGTGAAAAGAGTTATGTAAGAAATCTGAAATTTTCTTTACAATTGTTTCTTGGCTACAGTATTATTGAACGATAATGACTATGGAAGTCCGTCCAGGCGGCAAAATGAGGGTTATAGTTGAAAGGAGAACACAATGGTGAAGAGTAACCAGAGCAAAATTGTCGATTGCACCATACGCGATGGGGGACTGGTGAACAACTGGGATTTCAGTGTTGAGTTTGTGCAGAATCTGTATGCCGGCCTGAATGAGGCCGGTGTTGATTATATGGAAATCGGGTATAAAAATTCACCCAAACTGCTCAAGGGTGCAGAGGGTGCCGGACCCTGGCGGTTTCTGGATGATGATTTTCTGAGAAAAGTCATTCCGCAGAAGGGGCACACCAAGCTCTCCGCGCTTGTGGATATTGGCCGGGTGGATGAGAATGACATTCTTCCCCGCAGTGAAAGCATGCTGGACCTGATCCGCGTAGCCTGCTACAGCAAAGATGTGGACAAGGCCCTGCAGCTGGTGCAGACCTTCCATGACCTGGGCTATGAGACGACTCTCAATATTATGGCTTTGTCGAATGTCATGGAGAACGAACTGCTGGAGGCCTTCGAGCAGATCCGCGAAAGCGTTGTGGACGTTGTGTATATTGTAGACTCATACGGCAGTCTGGACCATAACGACGTTCATTATCTGGTGGAGAAGTTCCAATCCCACCTGCCGAATAAGCGCCTGGGCGTACATACCCATAATAATCTGCAGCTGGCCTTCTCCAATACGCTGATCGCTGCCGAAAAAGGCGTAGAACTGCTGGACGCTTCCTGCTACGGGATGGGGCGTGCCGCCGGTAACTGTCCAACCGAGCTGCTTGTTACTCATTTGAAGAATACCAAGTACACGCTCCGGCCAGTGCTCGATATTGTTGAGCGGCTGATGATTCCTTTGCGCGAGAAGGAAGAATGGGGATATATCATTCCTTATATGATTACAGGCACGCTGGATGAGCACCCGCGCTCCGCAATGGCGCTGCGTTCATCGGAGGAGAAAGACAAAGCGGTTGAATTCTATGACAAGCTCACCACGCCTGAAGTGAATTTTGGAGATAAATAAAGGCTTCACAAGAAGCACTGAACTCTAAAAACAGGGGGAGGTGCTTTTTTCTGTAACTTTACAGGGCTGTCCAGCCGATATTTATACATAGGACATAAATATATCCATCCACTTATTATAGATATCATTTTCAGACGCGAGGGACCTAATGAGAGAAGAAGAGAAAAAGACCATCTATGCGGCGGTTACAGGGGCCGTGCTGTTCCTTCTGAGTCAAATTTTTCGTACACCGCCGGGAAATATAGAGGATAAGGATTTGCTGTCCGCCCTTTTCCTCATCGCCGGGTGCTGCAATGCCGCACTTGGTTTTGCGATTTTTGCCCAGGGCTGGCTGTTCTTCGCCAATCGGTTATCCAAGGCAAGGCTGTACACCTCTGCTCTCTTCTTGGGCGTATGCATTTTTGATTTTTTACATACGCTAAGCTTTGCGGGTATTCCTGAGATATCTTCCTATGTTAATTCTGCGCAATCCCTGTGGCTGCTTACCTTCTCCCGCTTGGCCGGCGCATTGGGGATTTTGTTCATTTTTGGCAGAGCGGACAAGCCGGTAGCCGCCTCCGGCAAAAATAAAGTATTCCGGAAATCCTTTGTGCTGACTCTGCTGGCTCTGGCCCTGTTCATTTTCGGGTATGCGGCTGCTCCGCAGATGGCGGGATATGCCTGGGTAGCCGGGCTGAAGCATATGCTGGATCTGACCGTGCTTTTTATATATCTGCTTGCAGTAGGCCTTATCGTATATCCCGGCAAAAGGGAAAAGTCGGCTTCCCTGCTGATCATTATCCGTTCATTGATCTTTCTCGCTCTTGGCCAGGTATTCTTTATGAATCCGCTTGGTGTTGGGGATATGGATTATTTGTTCGGGCTGCTTAGCAGCGGGGCAGCCTATTACCTTCTGCTGACAGGAGTGTACCGGCTTACAATCGAAGAGCCTTTTCAGGAAAATGAGCAGGCTGAAGCCCGGATTAATTATCTGGCATACCATGATGATCTGACCGGCCTGCCGAACAGGCGCCGCCTGATGCAGCGGGTGGAAGAGCTTGTAATTCAAAGCGAACAGGACAAGAGCTGCGGATTCGCTGCGCTGGTGATTATGAATATTAATCATTTCAAGAATATCAACGACTCGCTTGGACATTACGCCGGGGATCTTCTGCTTCAGCTGGTTTCGCAGCGCATTGGAAATGAAGCGAAGCTGAATGAAGAGCTGTACAGCATGGGTGCGGATGAATTTGCTTTTCTTATGACCGACCGGACGGGCGTAGAGAACTGCCTGATTCGGGCGGGAGAGCTTCTGCAGCTGTTCGAAACGCCGGTACAGCTGGAATCGGGAGAATATCATATCTCGCTCAGCCTGGGTATGAGCGTCTACCCTGGCGACGGGGAAACGGCGGAGCAGCTGATTCAGAATGCGGATACAGCCGTTCACAATGCCAAGGACCAGGGGGTTGAAATCCGCCGCTATATCCCGGCAATGCAGATGAAAGCAAAGGAGCGCCTAAAGCTGGAGAATGATCTTCGCCGGGCGCTTGAGCGGGACGAGTTCTATCTGGTCTATCAGCCGCAGGTACAGCTCGACACTGAGAAAATTGTGGGCATGGAGGCGCTGCTGCGCTGGAATCATCCGAAGCGCGGCCTGGTGTCGCCGGTGGAATTCATTCCGATTGCCGAGGAGAGCGGCCTGATTGTTCCCATTGGAGAATGGGTGCTCAAAACGGCATGCCTGCAGAATAAAACGTGGCAGAACGCCGGTTACCGGCCGATCTGCGTCTCGATTAACCTGTCCATGCGCCAATTTCTGCAGCCGGATCTGGCAGGCAAGATCGACGATATTCTGCAGGAAATCGGCCTTGACCCCTGTTATGTGGATCTGGAGATCACAGAAAGCATGACGCTGGATAAAGAGACTGCGTTCGATCAATTGAACCGTTTGAAGAGACTGGGCGTTTTTATCAGTATTGATGATTTCGGCACAGGCTACAGCTCCTTGCATTACCTGAAGAATATGCCGATAGACCGGCTGAAGATCGACCGCTCCTTCGTGTCGGAAGTCATGGAGGACAGCAATAACGCAGCCATTGTATCAACAATAACGTCTATGGCCCATCACTTGAAGCTGAAGGTAACGGCGGAAGGGGTGGAGAATCAAGAGCAGCTCCATTTCCTGCGCCAGCAGCACTGCCATGAGGCGCAAGGCTATCTGTTCAGCAAGCCCGTCCAGGCTGCCGAATTCGAATTGTTTTTTCTGAAGCCTTCGCTGGGAATGCCATCTTAAGAAAAGTGAATAAAACCCATGGGGTTGCATTTTATTCATGGGGATGCTACAATGAATTTTGTCTTCACTTTGCATTGCGGGTGTAGTTCAATGGTAGAACTTCAGCCTTCCAAGCTGATAGCGTGGGTTCGATTCCCATCACCCGCTCCAAACTTTCAACTCTGAAATCCTTGTTGCGCAAGGGTTTTTTTATTTTTCAGGAAATTTTTTTATTGCAGATAAGGCGGGTAGAAAGCAGGAGGGCGGTTAAGGATGTGGTAACCGTACTGAACCTGCGGGCTCTGCTTTTCAGGAGGATACTGGTCTGAAAAGCTTGCGCCTGTGGAAACGGCGATAGGGCGGATTTAAGTTTACTTTTTCCACTTGGGTTTCCCGCAGCGTCTCAGCAGGAAGATCTATAGGTGCTAAAAAAGCCAGGGCCTCCGCATGACGCGGAAAACCTGGCTTTTACTACGCCGGTATGGCCTGTTTCCTAGACAGTCTTCAGGAACTCGACAAGGGTCAGCAGGCCTTTATCAAAATTCTCAAGATTGAAATGCTCATCCGGGGCATGAAGGTTCTCGTCATTCAGGCCAAAGCCCATCAGCACCACCGGCGCCTTCAGAATGCGGGAGAAGCTCTCCATGATCGGGATGGACCCGCCGTCTTTGGTGAAGAGGGCACGGGTGCCGTATACCTTGCCGTAGGCATCCGCCGCCGTTTGCAGGATAGGATTCGCAGGGTCGATGTTGAAGGCGCGGGCTTTTTCCATCTGCTTCACCTGTACCTTCGCTCCTGCCTGGATGTGGGCCTTTAGATGAGCTTCAATGACATCCAGAATATGCTGAGGGTCCTGGTCGCCTACAAGGCGGCAGGTGATTTTGGCATGGGCTTCCTTGGGGATCACTGTCTTGCTGCCTTCACCCTGGAAACCGCCGTAGACACCGTTCAGCTCAAGCGTTGGCCGGGCACCGACCCGCTCCACGAAGCTGAAGCCTTCTTCCCCGTACAATTGCTCCAGGCCAAGACCCGCTCTGATCTTGTCTTCATCCACGCCCTGCTTCGCAAATTCTTCACGCAGCAGCGGTGAAATCCCGGGAACGCCGTCGTAGAAGCCCTCAACGGCAACGCGGCCTTTATCGTCATGGAGCGAGCTTAGCAAAGAGACAAGCGCATGCAGCGCATTCGGCACGCCTCCGCCGTAGGAACCGGAGTGAAGATCTGTCAGTGCAGTGTTTACGCTGACCTCCAGGGAGCACAGACCGCGCAGACCGGTGCAGATGGCCGGGCGTCCGCGTTCCAGCAGGGCGGTGTCCGAGACAAGAACAGCATCTGCTGCGAGCTTGTCCTTGCTGGCTTCCAGAAATGGCGGCAGATTGGCGCTGCCGATTTCTTCTTCGCCTTCAATGCACAGCTTGATATTGACCGGCAGTGTGCCCTCCTGCTTAAGGATGGCCTCAATGGCCTTGATGTGCATAAATACCTGGCCTTTGTCATCGGTTGCACCGCGCGCGTACAGCTTGCCGTCACGGATTTCCGGCTCGAACGGCGGTGTTGTCCAGAGGTTAAGCGGATCGACCGGCTGCACATCATAGTGGCCGTAGACCAGAATGGTCGGCTTGCCGGGTGCATGCAAATAATCGGCATAGATTACAGGGTGGCCTGCGGTGGAATGAAGCTCAATATTCTCCAGCCCGGCACGCTTCAGGGTGTCCAGCAGCCAGTGGGCTGCGGACAATACATCTTCCTTGTGGGCAGAGAGAGCGGAAATGCTGGGGATGGCCAGCCATTGCTTCAGTTCGGCCAGCTGAGCTTCACGCTCAGTCTGAAAATAAGCTTCATAAGACATAGTGATATGTACCTCCTTGGTGTTTCGCTGCGAAAAACCGGCTGAATCAGCCGGCACGGCATAGCGGCAATGCGCCGCAGTCTTTTTTTGGCAGTGGAATGCCTCCATTATACTGGAGAACTCGTGATGGATCAAAAAGGATTGGTGAAACGGCCTATCCTTATTCTACCCATCGGCTGGAAATGCCGTTCCCCTCAGGTTGTTGATTACGAACAGCAGCCATGATAGACTTAGTTAGCTTAAGCGGCAAGAAGGCACTGTCACATGTCTGACCGACATACAGGCAACCATCTTGTGCTGCCGCTGAGCGCGCCTACAGAGTGGGTTAATTGGGCAGATTTTCCGCATATGGCGGAAGCGACAGGAGCGGAATAACGGTGTCATTGAATTCCAATACAAGCCTCGATTCCGGGGCGCAATTGCCGGAAATAAAGATACAGCCATCATATATATATACCTGGGCCTGCACTGAGGATGAAGAATCACTATGCAGAATGGAGCTGCGCTGTCTGTTTGACCGTGAAATTCGAGCCGCCGTCTTTCAGAGCGGGGTTGAAGTGGATGTGAGCCGCAGCCCGTTCATCAAGGAGCGGATTGACGTCAGGTATGCCGGGAACAGCCTGGAGGACATCTACAGGCAGACCGGGCAGGTCAAGGTGGAGGGGCAGACGTTCAAGGTGATTTTTGTGAAGACCAACGATTTGTCCCCGGAGAAAAAAATAGAGTACGACGAACGCAGAGCGATTGAACGGGAAATCGGCATGCGCATCGAGGGGGAGGCGGATGTGAATCATCCGCAGCTGGTGTACGGCATAGTAACCCTGGGCGGCCGCTGGTATTTCGGTACATATCATAAAAACAAGGCGACCTGGTTCCGGCAGATGAAAAAACCGCGCAGCTACTCGATTGCCCTCGGCACGCGTGTAGCCCGGGCGGCAGTCAATATGGCGGTTCCCCATCCGGCCGGTGTCAGAGCCATAGATCCCTGCTGCGGCATAGGCACGGTAATGGTGGAGGCGCTGTCGATGGGCGTTGATATCGCCGGCCGTGACATCAATCCCCAAATTGCTGCCGGGGCGCGGACAAACATTGCCCATTTCGGGTTCAGCGGCACCGTTACGCTGGGGGACATCGCGGATATAGAGGAGCATTATGATGTTGCCATTGTGGACATGCCCTATAATTTATATTCACGGATTACGCCTGAGGAGCAGCTGTCGATCCTGGTGCATACACGCCGTATCGCCGACCGGGCCGTCATTGTGGCGATTGAAGCGGTGGACGGGATGATTGCCGAAGCGGGCTTCACCATTATCGACCGCTGTGTGGCGAAGAAAGGCGCGTTCTCCCGCCATTTGATGCTCTGTGAGTAGACCGGTGCAAATTTGTTATATAAGAGCCGGAGTATACAAAACTAATTGAAGGCGGTGCAGCTGTGGAAGAGAAATGGTTAACCTGGGCCAAGCAAATTCAGGCGATTGCCCAAACGGGGCTTACATACGCCAAGGATGTCTATGATATTGAACGGTATGAGGCGCTGAGGGAGCTGAGTGTGGATATTCTGGCCAATTACACCTATGAGAGCAAGGAGAAAATCCGGCTTGCCTTTGCGGGCGAGGAGGGCTACAGTACACCCAAGGTGGATGTGCGCGGCGTGATTTTCCGCGGGGAGAAGATTCTGCTGGTTCGTGAAAAGCTGGACGGCAACTGGGCGCTTCCCGGAGGGTGGGCCGATATCGGACTGTCACCCAGCGAGGTTGTCGTCAAGGAGATAGCGGAGGAGTCGGGCTTCCGGGCTGAGGCGGTCCGTCTGCTGGCTGTGCTGGACAAGAAGTTCCATAACCACCCGCCGGAGCCATATCATATATATAAAATGTTCATCCTCTGCCGGATTACCGGCGGTGAGGCTGCGGAAGGCGTGGAGACGAACGGAGTAGCTTTTTTTGCCGAGGATGAGCTGCCGGAGCTGTCGGAAGAACGAAACACACGGGAGCAGCTTGCGACGATGTTTCAATACCTGCGGAATCCTGAAAAACCGGTCATTTTGGACTAGAAGTATGCATATGATGTATGACTAAGCTAACATATAAGTTTTAAATAAGACAAAAACTGGTTAATAATAGTTATGTAAGCCTTTGCAATGAATTGCCGCTGAGCCTTTATATCTAACAAAAAACCAGAAATCCAACCTTTTGGGCCAGGCGGTCTACATTTTTTCCTCTACTGTGACGATAAGATATTTTAGGAGGGGATCGCATGGAACAAGAAGAATTGAGACTTCCGATTAAGCAGGAGGGCATGACACGTCCTGCAGAAGGCAATATTGCCTCTGGTTTGGTATGGGGCATCCTCATCAGCATTCCTTTATGGATCTCGGTTATAGGCTGGGTTATGGGCTTCTGGCGCTAGAGCTCGCCATGGAGATGCCAATTTCCACTAATTTGTACTATACAATGAAGGCTGCCTCTTCGTGATGAAGGAGCAGCCTTTTTGAAATTATAAAATTTTCGCAGACCACCCGCATGCCGGGATTAAAGTATTCATCCGTGGCGATGCCTGGAGCAAGCATTTCGGTATCAATGGAGCCGAGCTGCTCTTCGGCTGCGGCAATCTTCTGCTCCCAGTAAATCAGTCTCCGGGCAGTTTTGATATTTTGGCAATGAGTGTAGCAAAAAACATTTAAGCGCAAACGGTCAAATATTGGTGCGAACCCCAAGCTCCCATAAAAACCCCGGGAGATTCGCACCTCGAAACTTGATGAAAATTGTCGAAAAACTTGAACATGGCAAAATGTCAAGAGTTGAGTTATACTTTTTTTGAAAGAATGGATGAAAGAAAGGTAGAGTTTTATGCACATCAGGCATGAAAACGTCCTTTTTCGGGGTCGCACTCCGTATGGAGTGCGTGGATTGAAATACAGTGGATCTGTCCAGAGACGGGGAAGTGCTGGCGTCGCACTCCGTATGGAGTGCGTGGATTGAAATCTTGGGAAATCGGAGCGGTAAGAGGCTTTCAGGTGGGTCGCACTCCGTATGGAGTGCGTGGATTGAAATAACATGCCATTTCTGATGATGGCGATTGCTTTACGTCGCACTCCGTATGGAGTGCGTGGATTGAAATTTTGATAAATGGTTTTAGAGGGGGTACGGATATGGTCGCACTCCGTATGGAGTGCGTGGATTGAAATGAAACGTCTCCGATTTTCCGGCGCTTGGCGCTCAACGTCGCACTCCGTATGGAGTGCGTGGATTGAAATTTTGTAGCTTCACCGTCGCAATTGGCGTGATCCAGTCGCACTCCGTATGGAGTGCGTGGATTGAAATCGTATAGAACTTGAGTTCTGTTTTTTTGCATGTTGTCGCACTCCGTATGGAGTGCGTGGATTGAAATTCTGGCAAATTTTCGAATGGCGTTGGCCGAATTAGTCGCACTCCGTATGGAGTGCGTGGATTGAAATATCTTTGGTTGTTTTGCCATATCGTCTATCTCTCCGTCGCACTCCGTATGGAGTGCGTGGATTGAAATCCGATACGCGAGATTTGTTATCGCAAGCGAAAATAGTCGCACTCCGTATGGAGTGCGTGGATTGAAATTGTTTCCCGGTTTGATTCAAGATAATCGATACATGTCGCACTCCGTATGGAGTGCGTGGATTGAAATGTAGCTATAAACGTACCCATCATAGCGTGTTAGTCGTCGCACTCCGTATGGAGTGCGTGGATTGAAATACAACGATGACTGTCAACCACCCGTTAGCTGTCGTCGCACTCCGTATGGAGTGCGTGGATTGAAATTCCTAAATCAATATAATTCCCCTAGGGCGTGTCTGAAAACTATAGATTGCTTCCAAAGCGAAACTATAGCATAATTTGGCAAGGACGAAATCAAAAGGAGCCTTGACATAGATGCTAAGACGCCACGAAATTAGAGACCCGCACTGGGAGCGGATAGAAGCGCTGCTGCCACCCGAAAATACAGGAGAAGGCAGACCCTCGAAGCCCAATCGAATGATGCTAAATGGAATGCTTTGGAAAGTAAAAACAGGCGCTCCTTGGCGTGATTTGCCTGAACGTTTCGGCCCTTGGAAAACGGTATATTCCCGATTCCGTTTGTGGAGCAAAGACGATGTTTTTCAAAAGATATTTGAGTCCTTGAGCAGCGATGCAGACTTACAGGAAGTCTCCCTGGACAGCACTTCCTGTAAAGTTCATCAGCACGCAGCAGGGGCTGAAAAGGGGCTGAAAATGCCGAAACCAACCAAGAAATCGGACTTTCGCGAGGGGGGCGCAACACCAAAATCCACGCCGTAGTGGATGCTCTAGGGAATCCTGTTCATCTGGTTTTAACGCCTGGAAATATCAATGACTGTACGGTGGCGATTGAAGTTCTTGCTGGCGTAACGTTATTGGGAAGTGCAGTTTTAGCGGACAAAGCCTACGGGACTCAGACCATTCGAGCGTATATTGAATCGCAAGATGCAGCGTACTGCATCCCACCCAAGTCCAATGCGGTAGAGCCCTGGGACTGTGATTTCCACCGTTATAAAGAACGCCTTGCGGTGGAATGCTTTTTCAACAAACTCAAGCAATTCCGTGGGATCGCAACACGCTATGACAAGCTTTCACGAAGCTTTTTGAGCTTTGTCTTTCTGGCTTCGGCGATGATTTTATTGAAGTAGATCCTTAAAACTTAGTTTTCAGACACGCCCTAACGAACACTCAGTCGCACTCTGTATGGAGTGCGTGGATTGAAATAAAAGATTTGAGCGATAAATGGCGTTTGAATTTTGTCGCACTCCGTACGGAGTGCATGGATTGAAATCCTAAGCGTCTGAAGGACAATGGATTCGTATGGAGTGCGTAGATTAAAATATATTTCTCCCCTGGGTTTATTGGATTTGAGTCGCGCTCCGTATCGAATATATGGATTGGAATTTGAAATGAATTATGAAGTTGATTATACGTTTGTCTCTAGATATCTCTGCGGAGATATCTTTTTTTCTGTGTTCCGGACTTCCTTTATCACATTCAGACAAAATAGTAGAAAAAATACAAAGATTATTGTTATTTCGGCAGGAATAGAGTTTGGGTCTATGGAAATAGTTGAAGGTCATCCTTTTTTAGGAGAAATAATGCGATTTGTGTATAAAGACCTATAATCATGTTTTTTTAGGAGGTTACATATGAGATACATTGCTCACATACGCGAAAGTGACCATGAAAACCAGTGGGTAGATGTGCATTTGCGGGGTGTCCAGCGACTGGCGGAATTGTTCGGGGCCAAATTGGATATTGTCCATATTACGGGATTAGCCGGCTTGCTTCATGATATGGGGAAGTTGACCTCGGCTTTTCTGAACTATATTACACAAGCTGTGCTCCATCCCGAAAAGCCTGTCCAGCGCGGGAGTGTTGATCATTCAACGGCTGGCGGCAAGATGTTATATCAGTTTTGTCATACCGGTAAAATTGAACGGGAAAAAGGGCTGCTTGCTGAAATTGTAGGCAACGCCATCATATCGCATCATTCCTATCTGCATGACTATCTGGACCCGAACCTGGATTCCCCTTATTTGCGCCGTGTCAGGGACAAGGAGGATATTTCTGATTTCGAGCGAAGCATAGCCTTGTTCTTCGAGCAGGTGATGCCAGAACAAGAATTTCTCCATTATGTCGAGTTGGCCGCTCAGGAACTGAAACGTTTTTTTGAATTGCCTTCTTCGTTTAGCATGGAGCTTAAGTGTATGTTTTTGACTAAATTTGTGTTCAGCGCACTGATTGATGCCGACCGGACTGACACGAGACGGTTTGAAGAGAAGGCTTACGATGAGGAAGAGGACGGAAAATGCAGAAATGAACTCTTTCAAAATTACTACAGCAAATTAATGGATGAAATCCAGAGATTCTCGCAAAAGGGGGATTCAGAATCTGATATAAACAAATTAAGAAGCGCAATGTCAGAACAATGCGATGCTTTTGCTGACAACCCTTCTGGCATCTATACCTTATCCATCCCCACAGGTGGAGGAAAGACGCTGGCCAGCTTGCGCTACGCCTTGAAGCATGCCATTGCCCGTTGCAAAAAACGCATCATTTATGTTCTTCCGTATACCACGATTATTGAGCAAAATGCGGCTGAGGTACGCAGAATTTTAGATGACGAGGCTCATATTCTGGAGCATCATTCCAATGTGATAGAAGAAGTTCAAGATGATGAAGCGGACGATGGACTTGTAAATATTCAACAAAAGCTAAAGCTGGCCAAGGACAATTGGGATTCGCCGGTTGTCTTTACGACAATGGTTCAGTTTCTGAATGCCTTTTATGCAAAGGGCAGCAGAAATATTCGCCGGCTCCACAATATATGCGAGTCCGTCGTTGTGTTTGATGAAGTGCAGAAAGTTCCGGTTTCCTGCGTAGCACTGTTTAATCAAGCTCTTAATTTTCTTAAGGACTATGGTCGTTCCAGCCTTGTCCTGTGTACGGCAACTCAACCTGCGCTGGATTTTGTGAAGCACCGATTACATATAAATCCTGAAGCTGAGATGATCTCCGATCTCTCACAAGTGATTAACGCCTTCAAGCGGGTAGAAATTATGGATGAAGCAACAAAAGAACCGTTTACCAATGAAACGCTGACAGCCTTTATAGCCGACAGGCTTGAAACCAAACGCAGCCTGTTAATCATCCTGAACACCAAATCAGTAGTCAAAGACTTGTATCAACTGTTGCAAGGGAGCTTGGATACGGCCGTATATCACCTAAGCACCTCCATGTGCGCATATCATCGCAAGCAGATTTTGGCTGAGATTCGAGATCGTCTTAAGAACCAAGAGAAGCTGGTATGCATCAGCACACCGCTAATCGAGGCGGGAGTGGATGTCAGTTTTGAGTGTGTTATCCGTTCGTTGTCCGGGCTTGATTCCATTGCCCAAGCGGCGGGAAGGTGTAACAGACATGGTGAAGACCCGCTTCAACAGGTCTATGTCATTGATCATGCGCAAGAAAATCTGGTTCATCTGCAAGAAGTCCGTAAGGGAAAAGAAATCACAAGGCAAATGCTGGTCGATCTCAGGCACAAGGAAACGGCCCATGGCGGACATCTTTTGTCGGTAGCAGCCATGCAGTATTACTTTCAACGCTTCTATCAGGAGGTTGAGCCTTTGTTGGAGTTTAATATTAAAGAACTTCGCCTTCGGATGACCGACTTGCTGTTCGCAAGTCCTCAAGATAATCGTTATTTTCAAGAATATTGTCAAAACAAACCGCCAAGGCCCCCCATATTTCTCGTGAACAGTTACCGGACAGCGGCGGAGTACTTTGAGGTCATTGATAATAGAAGCATCTCTGTGGTGGTGCCGTATGGCGAGGGAAAGGACATTATCGCGGCGCTTAATGGTGCGGAACGAATCGAGGATTTCGGAAGATTGCTGCGGAAGGCACAGCAGTTTACGGTTAATCTGTTTCCATATGAGGTTGAGGAACTGGATAACAACGGCGGCCTTGCCACATGTCTGGACGGTCAAATGCGTGTTTTGAAAGAAGGGGCGTATAACGATGAATACGGGGTGAATGTAAACAACGACAGTTGGGGGGGAGGGTTCTTTTCGTAGCGGTAAAAAAACCTGTGTCAAAGAATGAAGGGAGGTGAATCTATGATTCGAAATTCGGTAGAGTTTTCTGTATATGGTGACTATGCCCTTTTCACCGATCCTCTGACGAAGCTGGGAGGAGAGAAGTTAAGCTATCAAATTCCTACGTATCAGGCGCTCAAGGGTATAGTGGAGAGTATTTATTGGAAACCGACATTGATCATGATTGTGGATGCCGTTCGCATTATGAATCCGATCCGAATGGAATCCAAGGGAGTGCGGCCAATCGAATATGGCGGCGGTAATTCACTGGCCAATTATACGTATCTTAAAGACGTGCATTATCAAGTAAGATGCCATTTCGAGTTTAATCTGAACCGTCCCGATATGGCTTTCGACCGAAATGAAAACAAGCATCACCATATATTGAGACGCAGTGTCCGTGCAGGTGGACGCAGAGACATTTTTCTGGGAACGAGGGAATGCCAGGCATACGTGGAGCCTTGCGTGTTCGGAGAAGGAGACAGCTTTTATTCAAATTATGAGGAACTGCACTTCGGGACAATGGTACACGGCATTAACTATCCGGATGAAACGGGAAGAAGCCAAATGGAGGTTCGTTTGTGGAATCCCGAAATGAAGAATGGAGTCATTGAGTTTAAACGGCCGGAAGATTGTACGCAAATTCGGGTTGTTTCCGAGATGAAGCCAAAGGTATTTAATGAAAGCAATGTGGAGTCGGCCGAGCAGCTGCTGGCCCGTTGGGGAGAGGGGGTAAATGGATGAGTTGGCTGTTGAATCTTTATGAAACCTATGAATCTAATTTGGGTCTCGTCGGCGAGCCGGCGCTGAGGAACGAACGTGAATATACGCTTCTTCCCGTCTCGCATACCACGCAAAATGCCCATATTGAAGTATCAGTTACGGAGAACGGTGAATTTCATTCCGCCAGAGTGATTGATAAAGGCGATACCAATACGTTAATTCCATGTACCGAGAAGTCTTCCAGCAGGGCTGGGGCAGTAATTGCTCCCTATCCGCTGCATGACAAATTAAGTTATGTTGCGGGAGATTTCGTTGCATTCGGCGGCAAAGTAAAGGGAGAAGAGCCTTTTGAAACATACATACAGGAATTGCAGAATTGGGCAGAATCTCCGCATGCTCATCCTAAAGTAGTCAGCATATACCGCTATCTTCGTCAAAGAACGTTAATCCATGACCTGGTATACCGCGAGTCCATATTGGCTGTAGATGAGCATAATCGAATGATCGAGAAGTGGGACAAAAAGCATGAAAACCGCTATCCCCTGAAACCGGCTATATTTGGCATTATTGCCGGTGATCAGACCAGCGCTTTCATCCGCTTCAATGTATATTCGCCGGATCGGCCGCTTACTTCCGTGTGGAAGGACCGTGAAGTATACAATTCCTTTATTGCTTATTATTCAGAACGTTTGGGTGATGAAGATTACTGTTACGTCAAAGGAGAACGTTTGCCCGCTACGGAACGTCACGCCAACAAAATTCGGAACGCCGGCGACAAAGCAAAGCTGATATCGGCCAACGATACGAGCGGCTTTACCTTTAGAGGGCGTTTTGTTCAAAGCAGAGATGCGGCAAGCATCAGCTATGAGGCATCGCAGAAAGCGCATAATGCGCTGAAATGGCTGATTAACCGTCAAGGCAAAACAATGGATGACCGGGTGTTTCTGGTATGGGGCAATGATACTTTGTATATCCCCGATCCTGTTGAAGATACATTTGCCCTTGACCCCGAAGCGGCGCTTACCGTAGTGAACAAGTCCAATACAAATGAAGCATTGGCGGACGAAATGGCGAAGGCTCTGGATGGTTATAAAAATAGACTTGCGGATGAGAATGCAGACCCTTTCAAGTCAAACGTCAATATTATCGTGCTGGACTCGGCGACCACCGGACGGATGGCGGTGCTTTATTTCCGCAATATGAACAAGGAATTGTATTTGAACAGGCTCGTGAAGTGGCATACCACATGCGCTTGGCTGCATCGTTATCGCAAGAACAAGGAGAATGAATTTGTTTCCTTTTATGGTGCTCCAGCCACTCGGGATATCGCTTTTGCCGCCTATGGCCCTCGCGCGGGAGATAAAGTGGTAAAAGGCTTAATGGAGCGTATGCTGCCTTGCATTGTAGACGGGACAAGGGTTCCGTTGGACATTGTCAGGAGCGCGCTCAACAGAGCGTCCAATCCGGTTGCGTTAGAACACTGGGAATGGGAAAAAACGCTAAGCATTGCGTGTGCCTTAATGAATAAACATTATACAGACCGGCAGGAGGGAATGACATTGGCGCTTGATGAACAGAACGATGACCGCAGTTATTTGTTTGGCCGTATGCTTGCTGTGGCAGACGTATTGGAAAGACGCGCACTTGGGGACGAGAAGCGGGCAACCAACGCCATCCGCTACATGAATGCATTTGCCCAGCATCCCGAGCGGACGTGGGTCACTATACAAAAGGCATTGCAGCCGTATCAAGCCAGGTTGGGGTATGAAGCAAGGTATTGGAATGAAAAGATCGATGAGATCGGATTTATGTTTAAAACGGAGGATTTTAACAACAAAGCTTTGTCCGGTAAATACTTGCTCGGTTTTTATAGTCAAAGACATGAGCTTTACCAAAGCAAGAAGAAAGAAAAAGCTGCTGAGGCGCAATCAACTAATAAGGAGTGACTTTAATGAGTTTAGATCATAAAATTGATTTTGCTGTCGTGTTGTCTGTTACAAATGCCAATCCAAACGGTGATCCTTTGAACGGAAATCGGCCTCGGCAAAACTACGATGGCTACGGAGAGATATCGGATGTGGCCATTAAACGTAAAATCAGAAACCGATTGCAGGATTTGGGAGAGTCTATTTTCGTCCAGTCCAATGACCGCAAAACCGATGATTACGGAAGCCTGCGCGAACGGGCGGACGGAAATGCCAAGCTGAATGAAATTTTGAAATCAAAAAATGCCTCTAACGATGAATTTGCCCGGATCGCTTGCGAAGAATGGATAGACGTGCGCGGCTTTGGCCAAGTATTTGCTTTTAAGGGAGCCGGAAATGGCAATGGAGTTTCGGTTGGCGTACGTGGACCCGTTTCCATACATACCGCCCGAAGCGTGGACCCGATTGATATTACCAGTATGCAGATTACGAAAAGCGTTAATTCCGAGCCGGGCAAAGACCGCGGTTCCGATACGATGGGCATGAAGCACCGGGTTGATTTCGGCGTATATGTATTTTTTGGAAGCATTAATACGCAATTGGCCGAGAAAACGGGGTTCACCAACGAAGATGCCGCTAAATTCAAGGAAGCGCTGCGCACGTTATTTGAAAATGATTTGTCTTCGGCCAGACCGGAAGGCAGCATGGAGGTGCATAAGGTTTTCTGGTGGGAGCATAATTCCAAATTGGGGCAGTATTCTTCTGCCAAGGTGCATCGTTCGTTGCAGGTGAAATCGAAGGCAGAAGAACCTAAGTCATTTGACGATTATGCAATTGAGTGTTTCCCGCTTGAAGGCCTGAAAGTGGAAGAGTATGACGGCCTATAACGAAGAAGATTTCCTGCTGTTGTCCGGCATTCAGCATTTCAATTTTTGCCGGCGGCAGTGGGCGCTCATTCATATTGAACAGCAGTGGGAGGAAAACGTCCGTACGCTGGAAGGAAGCTATGTGCACCGGGTGGCGGATCGGCCTTTAATGCGTGAGAAAAGAGCAGACAAGCTGGTAGTGCGTGCGTTGCCGGTGCAATCGCGCGAGCTTGGGGTGAGTGGAATATGTGATGTGGTCGAGTTTATCCGCGACCCGGACGGAGTGCCTCTTGCCGGTGAAGAAGGGCGGTATTTGCCATATCCGGTGGAATATAAACGGGGCAAGCCCAAACTTGGCGACTCGGACCGTTCTCAGCTGATTGCGCAACTGATGTGTCTGGAAGAGATGCTGGTTTGTGAGTTGTCTACCGGTTTTCTTTTTTATGATGAGATCAAGCATCGGGAAGAGGTTCCGGTAACGGCAGCGGATCGGGAACGGGTAAAGGCGGCTTTGCAGGAGATGCACGGTTATTTTCGCAGAAGCTATACTCCGAAGGTTAAAACCGGCCCCCATTGTAAGAGTTGCTCGCTTAATCTGGTTTGTTTGCCGGAGATGCTGAAGAAGCGGGGCGTGAGCAGTTACATTGAAAGCAGGTTAAGCGAATGAAGAAGATGCTGAACACCTTGTTTGTCACGACACCGGATACGTATTTATCTCTGGACGGCGAGAATATTGTCATTAAAGGAGAAGAGCGGGTGCTGGGGCGGTATCCGCTGCACAACTTGGAGGCGGTGTGTACATTTGGCTATGCGGGAGTCAGTCCGGCGCTGATGGGCTCATGTGCAGAGCGTAACATTGCCTTGACGTTTATGACCCGCAGCGGACGTTTCCTGGCACGGGTTATCGGAGAGAGCCGGGGTAACGTGATCCTGCGCAAGGAGCAATATCGCATTTCGGACGATGAGCGCCGCAGCGCGCTGGTTGCCCGCAACATGATTCTAGGCAAAGTCTACAACAGCAAATGGATATTGGAGCGGGCCACACGTGATTATGCGCTTCGTTTGGATGCTGGCCGGATGAAGCAGGTTTCGGCAGGGCTGACGGAAATTATGAATGTTGTGCGTTACGTGGAGGATCTGGAGATTTTGCGGGGACTGGAGGGCAGCGCTGCTGCTCAATATAACTCGGTATTTGACGAGCTGATTCTGCAGCAAAAAGACGATTTTTATTTCCGGGGCCGCAATAAGCGGCCTCCGCTGGATAACGTCAACGCGCTGCTGTCCTTTACGTACACATTGCTGGCCGGCGACGCCGCAGCGGCGCTAGAGACGGTTGGATTGGACGCTTATGTTGGCTTTTTGCATCGTGACCGGCCGGGGAGAGTCTCGCTCGCGCTTGATCTGATGGAGGAACTGCGCGGGGTATATGCGGATCGTTTCGTGTTGTCGCTCATTAACAAGAAAGTGATTACCGCTAAAGGGTTTTATCGAAAAGAAAATGGAGCGGTCATTATGGAGGACGATATACGCAAATCCGTTTTGAAAGCGTGGCAGGAGCGGAAGCAAGAGGGGATTGTACATCCTTATCTCGGTGAAAAAATGTCCTGGGGACTTGTTCCCTATGCCCAAGCGTTATTGCTTGCCAGACATATTCGCGGTGATTTGGAGGAGTACCCGCCATTTTTGTGGAAGTAGGTGTTGACTGTGTTAATCTTAGTTACCTATGATGTTGCAACTACGACCGCCGAAGGAAGGCGCCGTTTGTCCAAAGTATCCAAGAAATGTCTGGATTATGGACAACGGGTGCAAAACTCCGTATTTGAGTGTATCGTCGATTCCACTCAGTTTCGCAAGTTGAGATATGAACTGGAGGAACTGATTGATACGGAGACGGATAGCCTGCGCTTTTATAACTTGGGAGACAAGCACAAAACCAAAGTGGAGCATATCGGCGCCAAAGCTTCCTATGATATGGAAGCTCCGTTAATTCTGTAAAGGGAAATTTGGTAAGTTCGGTCAAAAAAATATTGCCAAAGCTATTCCAAAAGTGGTGCGAACCCCAAGCTCCCATAAAAACCCCGGGACATTCGCACCTCAGATTTTGTCGAAATCCGGTCGGATTCAGGCGAATCAGTAAAAGTCAAGAGTTCAACCATATTTTTTATAACCAACATGAAAAAGAAAAAGTCGGAATTCATATCTTTGTGAGATCATTCTGTGTTTTTTCGCTGTCGCACTCCATGTGAGTGCGTGGATTGAAATCAAGCAGATGGGCTTCGATCGTCCCATCGTCGAGTCGCACTCCATGTGAGTGCGTGGATTGAAATCTTCTGGATTTACTGAGGATGAGGTTGAACTGCTTGTCGCACTCCATGTGAGTGCGTGGATTGAAATTACAATGCTGTGCGAGCTGCCCGCAGCGTGTGGCGGTCGCACTCCATGTGAGTGCGTGGATTGAAATACATATGGGAGGTATAATTCTTTTTCGGCAGCCTCCGTCGCACTCCATGTGAGTGCGTGGATTGAAATCGGCATCATGGATATTCTACCGAATGGGGTATGGTGTCGCACTCCATGTGAGTGCGTGGATTGAAATTATACCTGTCTTGTCGCTCATACTGGTTATGCCTCGTCGCACTCCATGTGAGTGCGTGGATTGAAATGCTTGAGCAAGGGTAATTGCAAAATCATCGACTATGTCGCACTCCATGTGAGTGCGTGGATTGAAATCTGGTTACTATGATGCCTCGATGCGCATCAGTCTGGTCGCACTCCATGTGAGTGCGTGGATTGAAATTGTACCCGTTCTGTCCGCACGGCCCGCTGGTAGTAGTCGCACTCCATGTGAGTGCGTGGATTGAAATTCGTAGAGACAATGCTGCAGTTCGATAGCCAATTGTCGCACTCCATGTGAGTGCGTGGATTGAAATCAAAATGTTCAACTCCATTTCAAATTTGATAGAGTGTCGCACTCCATGTGAGTGCGTGGATTGAAATATTGGTAAAATATAATTCCTGATAATAATCATGACGTCGCACTCCATGTGAGTGCGTGGATTGAAATTAACTAAGAAAGCATACATATTGCGTGAAGTTTCGTCGCACTCCATGTGAGTGCGTGGATTGAAATCATAAAAAATGCTACCAACGCCAGAATACATGAGTGTCGCACTCCATGTGAGTGCGTGGATTGAAATTAACGTGCACCATGGGTCGCCCCATGCCCCATATGGTCGCACTCCATGTGAGTGCGTGGATTGAAATTATGCATATTCACCGTCCGTGCAGCATCCCATTGGGTCGCACTCCATGTGAGTGCGTGGATTGAAATCCAGCAAGTCAGCCGAAAGCAAGAAATATCAAGCCGTCGCACTCCATGTGAGTGCGTGGATTGAAATCGGTTCTTTATAGAGGGCTACAATTAAGCGTTCGACCGTCGCACTCCATGTGAGTGCGTGGATTGAAATCAACAGCGCCATATTGTCTGCAAGCATGATAGTTGTCGCACTCCATGTGAGTGCGTGGATTGAAATTGGTTTAAAAAGGTCGAAGGATGTGGGATGAACTTCAGTCGCACTCCATGTGAGTGCGTGGATTGAAATGTGATACTCTTGCAGCTCAAGCAATCGCTGTTGTTGGTCGCACTCCATGTGAGTGCGTGGATTGAAATATCTCAACTGCCCGGCACATCGGGTACGGCGGGGCGGTCGCACTCCATGTGAGTGCGTGGATTGAAATCTTCTGCAAGTTCTCTTGTTGTAATGTCGCCTGTTGGTCGCACTCCATGTGAGTGCGTGGATTGAAATCGCATGCCCTTGGTGACTTCTTCTCCCAGGTTTTCCGTCGCACTCCATGTGAGTGCGTGGATTGAAATACGAAATTTGGTCCGCAAGAGTCCCAAGATTATTTTGTCGCACTCCATGTGAGTGCGTGGATTGAAATTTGTTGTCATAGTTTTGCTGGAGCGTGGCTGCGGTGGTCGCACTCCATGTGAGTGCGTGGATTGAAATCCCTGGAGCCTGACGCCGCGGGCCATTTGCGCTTTGGTCGCACTCCATGTGAGTGCGTGGATTGAAATCCTTTCCCCCACACTCCGGCATGATCCGCACAAGTCGCACTCCATGTGAGTGCGTGGATTGAAATCTGTCCACACACAGCAAAATAGCCCTCGATGACCATGTCGCACTCCATGTGAGTGCGTGGATTGAAATGCGAGCAGCAAGGCAGGATGCAGACCCAACAGAACGTCGCACTCCATGTGAGTGCGTGGATTGAAATCAACGCTGTTCCAAGTTGTCTTTTTATAGTGATCGGTCGCACTCCATGTGAGTGCGTGGATTGAAATCTTTGCAAAAGTGAGCCAGACCATGAAAGTAACAATGTCGCACTCCATGTGAGTGCGTGGATTGAAATCGCACAAGATATTGCAATGGTGTTACCAGCATTTGTCGCACTCCATGTGAGTGCGTGGATTGAAATTATTTGTGGTAAGGGAAAGGAATATGCGAGTGTTGCGTCGCACTCCATGTGAGTGCGTGGATTGAAATAATCTTTTGGCTGTCCGTATGGGTCCGCACTGGACGTCGCACTCCATGTGAGTGCGTGGATTGAAATTGACGAGTGCTGCGGGTTACACCGTCTCCCTGACCGTCGCACTCCATGTGAGTGCGTGGATTGAAATTTCGGACAGGAACTGTATTGGAGACGCCACGAGATGTCGCACTCCATGTGAGTGCGTGAATTGAAATCGCGAGGTCAATTACGAAGCCGGTCCGCTCGATATTGTCGCACTCCATGTGAGTGCGTGGATTGAAATTGGAAGGTCACCAATACTGACGGTGATATTAAATGTCGCACTCCATGTGAGTGGTAAGCGTCAAACAGCCCACACCTTGACACCAAGATGAGGGCTCCATATTTAGAATGAGATTAGGATTTCAACACTCGACAGATCGGTGGCAACGCGGCTGACCACGGCAAGAACGGGTCCAGCACT
>NZ_JACBYI010000028.1 GCF_019352175.1 Paenibacillus sp. S150 | reverse complement strand
GCAGAATGTTCGAGATTGAAGTAGACTTTTTCATGAGGTCGCCTCGTTTCGGATGTTTGTGGAGTACAAACACTTTACCGAATGAGCGGCCTTTTTGCTACCTTTTTTTGGATAATCAACAGGCCTGGAAAAAGTACAACTAATCCAGCGCATTCGGATTCCGGGTCATCCCTAGTGGGAAAAAGTACAACTAATCCGGCGCATTCGGATTCCGGATCATCCCTAGTGGGAAAAAGTACAACTAATCCGGCTGAAATCAGCCATATGGAGGGAGTGGGCCTCTATTAAGTGTACAAAATCCCACTAAAGCCCGTTGAAACCAGAATTCCAGCCCATTAGTGTTACTTTTTACACTTCGCTTCCGTTCCCTATGAACCTCCTTGCGTTCCATCAGCGTTTTCAGGTACGCCAGTTCAATTCATATACATTCAATTACCTTTTTACTAAATTACCTTTTTGGCTCAAAACCAAAATCAGCGAGTGACGATGTGAATGAAGTCCGCTGCGGATTCAGAGGGTTCTTCCGGCCGCTGCTAAAGCCCGGTTTCCGGATTGGAATAAGATTGCAGGTTGAAACCGGTTTTTAAAAACGAACAGTATCGTTTCTCCAGAATTCCTCTGGCCCTCCGCTATGTCTGCACTTAGTGCCGGCCCCTAATTTTTAGATGGAGCCAGCTTTTTCCCACGATTCCTTTAAGACTTTTCCGTCCGTGTAAGTGTACTAATTCTTACGAATTCCACTTTATTCCATTCCACTTCACGTCCCTGCCCCGGTAGCGGCCTCGGTTGGACCCGCTCTATTTCGCGCTTCCTCCTGCAAAACATAGAACCCACAGACTCAGCACCATTCAGCACGGCTCAGCAAACTCCGCACAACTCAGTACGATTCAGCAAACTCCGCACAACTCAGCAACTCAGCAAACTCCGCACAACTCAGCAACTCAGCAAACTCTGCACAACTCAGCAACTCAGCAAACTCTGCACAACTCAGCAACTCAGCAAACTCTGCACAACTCAGCAACTCAGCACGACCCAGCAAACTCAGCACGACCCAGCAACTCAGCAACCCAGCAACTCAGCACGGCCCAGCAAACTCAGCACAACCCAGCAACTCAGCACGGCCCAGCAACTCAGCAAACTCAGCACCATTCAGCACGATTAAGACGCATTATAATTTTCCCCTAACTTCATACCTGCCCCATCCACAATTGGCAAGAAGCATAATTTCCTGAACAATAACTGGAAACGGATACCGTCCTTATAAGGGCGTTTCAGCGAGAATATAGAAGGATAATTTAATGTGCAAAGCATATAAACCTGAATTTCGAAAGTGAATTGAACAAATCCGGATAGGACAAGGGATAAACCCTCTTTTTCCTTCACCCATTGGGTGCAAGCTGTTTGTAGCAAGAAATCCCTTCGTGTAGAGCTTTTCAGATGATTTGTAGATACTTACTTTCGAAATTCAGGATAAATTATATTCCAAAAAAACAGGGCGCAGCCGCCTTCGCTGCACCCCCTTTGCAATTATAATACCCGACCTTGGCGATCCGGCGGTTTATTTCACGTAGATACGGCTGGTTTCTTCCCAATATTCGCCCGGCTCAAGGCCAAACAATCCGATGTCATCTGCCGGAAGATCAACCTTCGGCGCGTTGACCAGGTTGATTTGCGGTTCCGGACAGAAGAAGCCTTCGGTAGCGCCGTTGTTCCAAATCATCCATTGCTTGTAAGAAGTACCGACATCATATACAAGCGTGACTCCGGCTCGGCTGTCCGTCAGCTCCATACGGTTGCGTCCGTTCTGGGCGGCAGCCGTGTAGTGGTTGTCCATCGGCGCATAGAACGGATATAATCCTTCGTCGCGCAGCGCAATCTCGTCTGCGGTCAGGTCCTGGAACGAGCCGGTTGGCAGCATGCGGCTGCTGAGCTCCCAGCGGTTGCCGATAGTCAGCTTCACGCGGTAATCCTGCGCTGTGCTGCCCGGGGCGAAGGGGGCGTTAATCGCAGTGTGGAAGGCAAGCAGACAGGGCATAAGCTCCTTCCCCTCATTATGCACCAGAAGCTGCTGGGACAAACCGCCTTCGCCAAGGCTGTAGCGCAGCTTGACCGTATATTTAAACGGCAGGTATTGATAGGACGGGTGGTTCTCATCGACTCTGATGGCTACCGTGACGAAGCTTTCGCTTACGCCGCTGCCGAATTCTTCAACCTCCCAAGCCGCTGTATGTAAGAACCCGTGCAGATGGTTGCCTGTTGCTTCCTCATTCACCGGCAGGCGATAGGTTTGTCCGTTCCAGGGAAACTCCCCGTCCTCATAGCGGTTGGGCGGAAAAAGTACAGGGATGCCATGAATCCCCGGGTTGGCCTTAAACGCTTCCATCTCTGCGGCCCCCGGCTCATGCAGAAAACGGTAACCGTTTTCGGTATCGCGGAAGCAGATCAGATTGCCGCCGATGCCGGGCAGAATAGCCGCCTCATAACGCCCGGCTTTGAGCCAGACCGCAGCCTCTCCTTCATATTGTCCTTCGTATGCAGAAATCGACATTGTGTGTTTCTCCTTCCATATTCTCAGAATGACTCTCTCCTAGATAGATTACCACATCTGCCCAGGAGGGAACATGTCATTTTTACAGCTGTTCGACTTCCACGCTCATTACATGGTCAATTTTTTTCACATCATAATAGATTTCGGTTGCATAGTCACGGTCAGACGCGGAGATCACCATGTCGATCATCTGCCTGCCGTCATCCAGATCCTTGATTTTCATCCGCCGGATCGTCCTTCCGTTCTTCTTGGATTTCCGGGATTCGACGACATGGCGCTCTTCGATTTTCTGAATGACATCCGTGAGCACATAATTATGCTCCATAATGATCTTGACGGAGATTTCATGCTTGTTCAGCACCTCCGGCCCGATGAGCTTAATCAGATGCGGGACGGCATTGACAGCGAACATCAGCAGGACAACGGCATACCCCGCCTCTACATAAAAGCCCGCTCCTACCGCGATTCCGATCCCGGACGCCGTCCAGATCAGCGCCGCCGATGTGAGCCCCGAGATGGCATCCCCGCCGCGGCGGAGGATCACACCCGCGCCCAGGAACCCGATCCCGCTGACAATCTGCGCCGCCAGCCGCATCGGGTCCATATTGGGGTGCTCTGTCCCGCCAAATTTATCGTAGGCATGGATGGAGACGAGCGTCACCAGACAGCTCGCAATGCTGATGACCATACTGGTCCGGATCCCCAGCGGTTTCTGCTTCAGCTGCCGGTCAATCCCGATGAACAGCCCGAACAGCATGGCCACAAGCAGCTTAATAATCGATTCCATGTGCAGATTAATGTCCATATTCATAATTGCCCTCTCTTCTAAGCCGATAGAAACAGTATACTCAAGCCGGTACGGCTGCGCCATCCTCACTTTCCAAGCAACGATGGCCGTTATCCCTAACTGGAACAAGAAGAAACGGCATTACCGCCAGCCGCATATGCCCGGTCAGCCCCAGTGGCTGCGCATTATGCAGGTGACGGAACCCGTTTCTCCGGACAACTGTTTAAATTAAGGTATGCCCTTGCAGCCCCGGATAGAAGAGGTCATCCGTGCAGCAGCGATTCGGCCCCGTCGCAATAAATCTCGGTGCCTGTGATGTGGCCGGAGTCATCGGAGGCAAGGAACAGCGCCAGCCTGGCCACTTGGTCCGGGCGGCCCGGTCCCCTCTCCAGCGGCTCTCCGCCATCCGGGAATTCCACGGCAATCTGCACTTCCTTCAAATCCTCGGAAGGATAGGTATTGTCATCAATATTAGTGGTGATCGCCCCCGGACATATCGCATTGACACGGATTTTGTATTGCGCCAGCTCCAGCGCAGCCATCTTCATAAAAGCAACCTGCCCGGCTTTTGTAGTGCTGTAGGCAGAGAAGCCTATATTCGAAAACACCCGGTTTCCGTTAATTGAGCTGTTGATCAATATGCTCCCGCCGTTCTTTTTCAAGAAAGGGATCGCATATTTGACGGTGGCGAAGGTGCCTCGCAGATTGATATGCATCGTCTGGTCCCAGGATTCGATATCCATGGTTTCAATCGGAGCCATCGCTCCGTTAATGCCGGCGTTGGCGAAAACAATGTCCAGCCTGCCCCATTTCGCTGCGGCCTGCTTCACGGCTTCTTCCACCTGGTGCGGCTCGGAGATGTCACATTCAATGACCAAGGCTTCACCGCCTTCTGCCTCCACCTGGCGGCGAACCTTCTCCGCATGCCCGACCGTGCGGTCCAGCATGGCTATCTTCGCCCCGCTGCGCGCAAAAGCCAGCACCGACGCCCGTCCGATTCCCGAGCCGCCGCCGCTGACAATTGCCACCTTGCCTTCAAGCTTCTTATCTGCCATATCTGCAGTCCCTCCTCAAAGTTGATGCGCTGTCAGTTAAGTTCTTTCCTTAACCTTTACCTCGCATACCGGGGAGTGAATCCGCAAAACGGCTGCTGCCAGTTATATTACTCGCCATGGCGCAAGTGAATAATCAGGTCATTCAGCCCGGCCTCGCGGATGCCAAGGACCACAAGCTCTGCCAGCAGCCGGGCACCCTGAATTTGAAAATGGGTATTGTCCTGAACACCCGCAGGATGGCAGAGGTATTCACCCGGATAACTCCACATGAACAGCTCCTTGCTGCCCTCCGGCCCATAGGCTTCAAAAAGCCTGCGGCTTTTGGCCTCCAGATCAATCAGCGGCACCTGCTCATCAGCGGCCAGTTCCCGCATTGCCGTCAAATAATCGCCATGGGTATCCACGATCAGGCCTTCACCGTCAAAGCGGCGCCGGTGCATGGAGGTAACCAGCACCGGATTGGCCCCGGCATCCCTTGCAGCCGTAATCATCGCCAGCAGATGCTCCTTATAGGTCGTATAAGGCTCAGTGTGCCGGGCTTCATCGGGCTTGGAATCATTGTGGCCGAACTGGATGAACAGATAATCCCGCTCCCTGAGGTCATTGCTGATCCGCTGCAGGTGGCCTTCATCTATGAAGCTCCGCGTGCTGCGTCCCGACAAGGCGCGGTTATCCACAGCCGCTCCGGACCTGAAGAACAGCGGGAGCATTTGCCCCCAGCCCGCATACGGGTAGCCCTCCTCCCCCTGATCGGTCACCGTGGAATCTCCGGCCAGCACAACCGCCAGCGCTTCGCTGTCTTCCTGAATCTCCAGCGCGTTAATCCGCGGCGCCAGTCCCGAAAAGGAAAGACTGAGCTGTCCTCCGCTGATTCTAAGCGAGAACGATTCCCGCAGCGTCTGCCCTGCCGGAACATTCAAGGGTTCCAGCACAGCCTTCCAGTTGCCCGCCTTAATTACAGTGCTGGTGTCGGCGAGAGGGTCACCGGCCAGCACCGTAACCCGATACATCCCGTCCGGCACATCGGCCAGAAATCTTGCCTTCTGCGGAATGCAAAAGTCGCTTTGAAGCGTATCCGCTCCCCCCCGGGACCGCCCGAATACGGACGAACCGGGAGCAAAGCCGAAGCCTTGCTCAGCGGTGTAGAGGCTGTCCGGTGTTACCTTGGCGTACCCTGGCGCAGCAGCCTGCAGTCCAAAATCAAAACAATAGCTTCTCATATCAGCCCTTCAGACCGCTGGTGCTGATGCCGTCCACGATCTGCTTCTGGAAGATGAAGAAGATCAGCATGACCGGTGCAAGACTCAGCACGGACATGGCGAACATCGGCCCCCAGTTGGACACGGACTCACTGTCCAGGAACATTTTGAGACCCATGGACACCGTATACTTGGACGGTGAATTCAGATACAGCACAGGTCCCAGCAGATCCTCCCAGCGCCAGTAGAAGGAGAAGATCGCCGCTGTTGCCATCGAAGGACGGATCAGCGGGAGGATAATCTTGTAATAGAGTCTGAATTTGCCGCAGCCGTCGATCGTTGCCGCTTCATCCAGCTCGGCGGGAATCGTGCGGATGAACTGCAGCATCAGAAAGATAAAGAATGGGACCCCGAAGAATTGCGGAATCACGATTGGCCGTATGCTGTCCAGCCAGTTCAGCTTCGTATAAATAATATATTGCGGAACCAGGACAACGTCGGCCGGCAGCATCAGGGTCATCATCATAATCCCGAACCACAGGCCATGGCCGACAAATTTGTTGCGGGCGAAGCCGAAGGCGACCAAGGAGGAAGAGAATACTGCGCCCACAGTGGCTACGATTACGATGACAAAGGAATTTTTGATGAAGACGCCGAAGGAATAGCCCGCGACGCCTTCCCAGCCTTTGGCGTAATTGCCCCATTCCCAAGGCTGCGGGAACAGAGTCTGCGCTGTAACAAACACCAGGCGGCTTTCCTTGAAGGAGCTCATAACCATCCAGAGAATCGGGTAGAGCATGATGATCGCGAGCCCGCCGATAAGAATGTGATAGATCGGCCATTTGATCTTGTTTTTTGTCATGGCTCACTTTCCTCCCGATTCGTAGAAGACCCACGATTTGGATGTTTTGAACAGAATACCCGTCATAATGCCGACCAGCAGCAGCATCACCCAGGCCATGGCCGAGGCATAGCCCATGTTGTTGAACATAAAGGCCTGGCGGAACAGGTACAGGGAATAGAGCATCGTCCCGTCCATTGGGCCGCCCTCGCCCTTAGAGATGATATACGCGGGCACAAAGGTCATGAAGGCGCTGATCGTCTGCATAACCATATTGAACAGGATCACGGAGCTGAGCAGCGGCAGGGTGATTTTGAAGAATTTGCGGAAAAAGCCCGCCCCATCCACACTTGCCGCTTCATACATCTCACCCGAGATATTTTTCAGTCCGGCCAGAAAGATCAGCATCGATGAGCCGAACTGCCAAACCGACAGCGTAATCAACATGAACAGCGCGGCGTTCGGGTTGCCGAACCAGCTTACCGGTCCCAGACCGAAGAAGCCCAGCATGCCGTTGATAATTCCGGTATCGCTGAAAATATTGCGCCACATGATCGAGACCGCCACGCTGCCCCCGATGATGGAAGGCAGGTAATACACCGTGCGGTAAGCGCCCACCATTCTGGACTTGGTATTCAGAATCATGGCCACGAATAAGGCAAAGCCCAAACGGAGCGGCACGCCGACGAACACATAGAGCAGTGTTACCCTCAGAGAATTCAGGTATTTGGGATCGCCCGTGAACATCTTGATATAGTTGTCGAAGCCGATCCAGCGGGGCGGGGCGAACAGATTATACTTGGTAAACGACAGATACAGGGATATGGCCATCGGCACCAGCGTGAAGCAAAGAAAGCCGATAATGAAGGGACTGATAAAGGCGTAGCCCGTCAAATTTTTGCGCAGCCTCTGGCCCAGCGGCTTCTTCGCTCTGTAGGCGCCCGGATTTGCGGAAAGGGGATTGCTTAAGCCCAAGGTTCTCCAACTCCAATCTTCTTAGAATTCACAGTATGGTCTTCACCGGTCTGACAGTGGATCAGCGGTTTGCGAGAATATCGCTCGCTTCTTTGCGGAACTGTGCCGCAGCGGCATCCGGTGCGATCTGTCCGAAGTTCATCTGCTCCGCAAGGTCGGTCAGCAGGGCAACCACTTCCGGCGAGCCTACAGGAGGACTCATTGGAGAAGTTTTCGGCTCCATATCGGCGACGAACTTGAACACCTGCTTGCCGGAATCGGTTAATTCTGCCGCCAGGGATTCCTTGATTTTGCTTGAAATGGGCACGCCGCGTTCACCCTTGATCAGCTTGTTGGCTTCGGCGTTGTTGGTCCAGAAATCAACGAATTTAGCCGCTTCTTCTTTGACTTTGGAATTGGCCGTAATGGACCAGTACATACTTGGCTGCATGTACAAACCTTTTTCCATATCCGGCCCAGGCATTTGCGCCAGCTCCATCGGACGGTTTACGGCGATTTGCAGCGCCACGTACTGGTTCGACCATTGCCAGATGCCCACACCGGTTCCCTTCACAACATCCGTTTCTTCGATAACTCCTTTGTTCTGGCTCAGTTTGTCTTGCGAAGGAACCGCCCCTTGGGCAATCAGATCAGAGAGCATTCCGAAGAAGTCACTGAACAGAGCATCATCCTCATAGCCCAGCGCGGAGCCGTCAGTGTTGTAGAGCGACAGGCCCTTGGTGCGCAGGTAGTAGTTGAAGAAGACATCCGCAGCCATTGAGGTATCCATGTAAAGACCGGCCGCCTTTGCTTTCAGGGCAATTTCCTTGTAATCGTCCCAGGTCCAATTCTCAGGAATGGATTCCACCCCGGCCTTTTTCAGCAGCTCCGGGTCATATTGAAACCCAAGCACGTTGACCCCCAGCGGGATACCATACTGCTTGCCGTCGATATTGCCGGTAGCCAGCACGTTTTCATTCACATCTTCCACCTGAATCGTCTGGTTCAGAAAAGGCGTCAACTCCTCCAGCTGGCCGTTGGAGCCGTATTGGTTGATATAGGACACGTCCATTTGCACGATATCGGGAAGGCGGTTGGCCGCTGCCTGGGGAGCAAGCTTTTTCCAGTAATCATCAAATGACGCATATTCGGGTTCAATCTTCACATTCGGGTTCTGGGCTTCGTACATGTCTATGACCTGCTGGGTGTACGAATGGCGCGTATCTCCGCCCCACCAGGCAATGCGCAGAGTCACAGGCTCCGATGAGCTGGCCGCCGTTGCTGAAGCGGGCTGGTTGCCTGCTGCATCCGTGGCAGCCGAATCCTGTGTGTTGTTATTGTTGCCGCCGCAGCCCGCCAGCATGGACAGCAGCATGGGAACAGCCAATAATGCGAATCTCTTTTTCAATTTCATATCTCCCCTTTTCGTAAAATGAGTAGGAAGTCCAGGTTATTGGTAACGCTTCCATATGTAAATTCTCTCAAATTCCACCGCTTTCTTGAATACAAAAAACCGTCATCTTTGTTCAATAATCAGGTTCAATAATCACTTTCATTCACTGCGGCTTCATAAAATCCGTCGGCGTCATTCCGGTAACCTTCTTGAACACCTGGCTGAAATACTGGGCATTGCCGCCAAAGCCGTACAGCTCCGCCAGCTCGAACACCTTCACATCGCCGCTGCGGATAATATGCTCGGAGGCCTTGCCGATCCGGTAATTGGCCACATAGTTGGAGAACTTCTCACCGGTCACTTTTTTGAATATCTTTCCGAGATAATCCGGGTTCATATACAGCATCTCTGCGGCCACCGAGCCGAGCGACAGCTCCGAATTGCAATAATCCGCCTCTATAATGCGCAGCATTTTATCCACAATGGAGGATTGGCGGGTCATGAAATGGCGGTCATACATCGCAGTAAGGCGTTCTGCCGCTTTCATCACATAGGCCTTGAGACTGCCCAGGGTTCCAAGCTCTGCCAGCTCCGCCAATCCGGAGGTGAAGCTGCTCCGCTCATCGGGAAGACATAGCCGGATCATCGCCGAGTACAGCTGGAGCACATAGGAACGCGTCACGTTAATATCAAAACGCTGGTCCGCGAGCAGGCCGAATAAGCGCTCCAGCTCGTTGTCCACGGCAACCTGATCCCCTGCTTTGACCAGCAGGCAGATCTGCTCCTCATTAAGCTCAATTTCATTTCTGCCGCTGAGCTCATCAGCAGGAATATCGCTTCCGGTGATCAGACTGCCCTCCTCCAGGTAAAAGCGGTGATTCATGCACTGCAGCGTCTGCCGGTACAGGCTGCGCGAATGGATCATCCGCCCTTTGTCGCTCACAGCGATTGTTGCATGGATTTTGTAAAAGTTGAAAAAGATCTCCTGCACCTCGGCAATCCGCTCCAGCAGGTCACTCTGATTGTCCGCTGCCTCCGGCTGTTCCAGCAGGATCAGCAGCTGCGCGCCGATAGTCGTGCTGAGAAGCACCTCGGCCAGCATGTCCTGGGCAATATTTTGCAGAGCGAACAGATGCTCATATTCAAAGGACTCCTCCAGCCGGAACAGGATCAGTCTGACACTTTTTCCGCCCAATTCAATGCCGAACAGCTCCTGATAGTAGTCCAGGTCCCGGCTTCCATAGGTTTTGTTGGAGATCCATTCCTTCAGAAATTGCTCTTTGACATGCGGCAGCACCTTGGTCAGGCGGTGCTTCATCTCGGTTGCGAACTGCTCGCGGCTAATCCGCTCGTCCAGCTCCTGCACAAGCTCGGTCAGCGCCTCTTGAATCTGCTGCTCATTGCAGGGCTTCAGCAGATAATGCTTCACGCCGTGCTGCATGGCGCTGCAGGCATAATCGAAATCCTTGTAGCCGGTCAGCATCACAAACTTTATTGCAGGGTACCTTTCGCTGCATTGTTCTACAAGCCCCAATCCATCCAGCCCCGGCATGGAAATATCGGTGATTACAATGTCCGGACTTAACAGCTCTATTTTGTCCAGCGCCTCAATGCCGTTGCGCGCCGTTCCCGCCAGCTCGGTTCCCGCCTGCTCCCAATCCACCACCTGGGAGATTCCTTCCAGAATCAGGCGTTCATCATCCACCAGCAGCAATTTGTACATGTCTGATTTCTCCTCTCAAATACGGGATATACACATGAATCGTCGTGCCGGCGCCCGGTTCGCTCTCAATTTCCGTTCCCCACTCCTGCCCAAACACGATCTGTATGCGCTCTTTGATATTGGCCAGCCCAATCCCCTCACCGCGCGTCGGAATCCTGCCCTGCTCCAGCTCACGGATGAATTCAGCCGTCATTCCCGGGCCGTTGTCCGAGACCTTCAGATCCAGCCCCTCCGCTGTGCGGAAAATGGAAATCGAAATGGCGCAAGGCTCAATATTCGGCTCCAGCGCATAACGGATCGCATTCTCCACGAGCGGCTGCAGCGTCAGCTTGGGAATCATTGCATCCAGCAGGTCATCAGGCACCTCCAGCCGGAAATCCAGCCGCTCCTCGAACCGGGTACGCTGGATAATCACATAGCTGCGGACGATATTAAGCTCCTTCTCCAGCGGGATCAGCGGATCTTTAAGCCCTATTGAGCTGCGCAGCAGGAAGCCCAGCGCCTCAACCATTTCCGAGATTTGCTTCTGCTTATTGACCTTCGCGAGCCAATTAATCGACTCCAGCGTGTTGTAGAGAAAATGGGGATTGATCTGGGCTTGAAGCGCTTTCAGCTCCGTCTCCCGAATCACCAGCTGCTTGGCATAATTCTCATCAATCAGCTCGCGGATGCGGCGGATCATCATTTTGAAGGTGCGGTTCAGCTGGCTTACCTCGTCCTGCGCGGTTTGCGAGACAATGCCGAGTGCCTGCTCTTCCAGATTGTCCAGGTCGCCTTTTTCGATCCGCCGCATTTTCTCCGTCAGCTTGGTGATTGGCCGCACCAGGCTTCTTGCCAGCCTGTACCCCAGCAGCAGCCCCAGCAGCAGAATGCAGCCAAAGATGAAGACGACCAGTCTTTTGACAAACATGATCTGCTTGAACATTTCATTGAACCGCGTGGCGTTGATGTAGGTCCAGTCCATGTACGATGAGTTCGTTTTGGCCACAAAATAAGTTCCCTTGCTGTACCCGACGGTCCGGTAAGCTTCCGGACGCTGCGCTTCCTCGGCCAGCTCCTCCGGCAGCAGGAGCGGCTCTCCGGGATAAATCGAACGCCCGGTACTCTTATCCACTACAATAAGCTGGCCTCCATCCTCAGCGATGCTGGTGCTGTCGGCAATAATCCTTTCCACGCGGATACGGATGACAAGCGTCCCCAGATTGTCCAGCGTAAAGGTGGACCCGGTGTACGATTTGATCTGCCGCACTGCAAGCAGTGAATTCTTGCTGCCCTGTGTGAACCAAACGTTGCTCCCGGAGCCTTGGGCGGCGAGCGGCTTGAGCTGATCCTGCAGCGCCTGTGATACCCATTCCCGGTTGCCGGCAGTCATCGCACCGTCATTCGCGTCCATCAGCATCATCGAATACACATATTTCTCCGCACCCGCAAAAGCCACCAGCCGGTTGATAATCTTGTTATGCAGCAGCTGCCTTTGATAGGGGGATGGGTCGTCCAGCAGCTGTCGCAGGCAGTTCTGGATCTGCTCATCCGAGACGACTGTGAAGGACAGCTGCTCCAGCTCCTTGAGCTCGTTTTCGATGCTGATGGACGACATGCCCAGCACCTCCGAGGCTTTCTCATAAATTTGATGGTCGTAGATACGATATACATACTGGAGGAAAATGAGCGAAAATAAAAAGGAAAGCAGCAGCAGAAACGAAATCAGCATAATCATTTTGTTAAAAATCCCCGAGTTTTTGAAAGCGCTATTATTTTTAAAAACCGTCATGCGTCTCACTCTGCCTTCTCTGTGGATTCTTCAAACGGAACACGATGCAGAACAATGCCCGTTTCAGCAAGAACTAAAATGATCCAGGATAATGTTAAACATACATTGATTATATATTATACGAAAGTGTCTTCCATGGAAATATAAACCAAAAAAACTTGGAAAAGCAGCCACAATCAACCGCCTTCCAAGTTATGGGATTCCCTTCTTCTGTTCCGCCTTTTACCCGAGCATCATCCGGTCATCCGCCAGCTTATGCCCGCTGATGGCCTCGAATTCGCCAAGCAGCCGTTCTACGGTGAGATCCTGCTTGCGGTCCTCAGTAATATCCAGAATGATGCTTCCCTTGTCCATCATAATCAGCCGGTTGCCAAGCCGGATGGCTTGCTCCATGTTATGGGTAACCATGAGCGTCGTCAGCTTCAGCTCGCGGACAATGGACTCGGTCAGCCGGGTGATCAGCTCGGCACGCGCAGGATCAAGCGCCGCCGTGTGCTCGTCCAGCAGCAGAATCCTTGGCTCCGTGAAGGTGGCCATCAGCAGACTCAGCGCCTGACGCTCCCCGCCGGACAGCAGGCCTACCTTGGCCCGCAGCCTGTTCTCCAGGCCAATGCCAAGCCTGCTCAGCTGCTCGCGGAACAGGACCCGCCGCGCAGCTGAGACGCCGAAGGACAAGCCCCGGTTCTGGCCCCGCTTGAAGGCCATCGCCAGATTCTCCTCAATTGTCATATGCGGAGCAGTCCCGGCCATCGGGTCTTGGAAGACCCGCCCGATCCAGCGGGCGCGCTGGAACTCCGCCAGGCTGCTGATTGAGCTGCCCTCAATGCGGACTTCGCCGAGATCCGGCTTCATTACGCCGGAAATGACATTCATCAGTGTAGACTTGCCCGCGCCGTTGCTGCCGATAATGGTCACGAAATCTCCGGCGCGCAGCTCCAGATCAATTCCCAGCAGCGCGATCTTCTCATCCGGTGTCCCGGGATTGAACAGCTTGGATACCCGATCAAGCTTTAGCATCGGCTGCACCCCCTCTCTTGCCTTCCAGCGCCTGCTCCGCCAGCTCGGCGCTGCGTCTGCGCGCCGTCCTCTTCTGCTTCATGAAACGCTGAACCGACGGGAATACCAGCGCAATAATCACTATAATTGCAGTAATCAGCTTCAGATCCGAGGCCTGCAGCCAATCGACCCGCAACGCCAGCGCCACAACGATACGGTAGACAATGGAGCCCAGCACAACCGCCAGCGTCGCCCGGAACACATTGCCGGCTCCAAAGATGGCCTCGCCGATAATCACTGAAGCCAGCCCGATCACAATCATGCCTATTCCCATTGTGGAATCGGCAAAGGCGGAATATTGGGCGATCAGCGCTCCTGAGAGTGCCACCATGCCATTGGCCAGGCTGATGCCCATAATGGTCGTCGTATCTGTATTGACACCGAGGCTGCGGATCATGCGGGCGTTGTCCCCGGTTGCCCGCAGGGCGAGGCCCAGATCGGTGCGCAGGAACAGATCCATCAGGATTTTAACCGCAATCATCACAAACGGCATAACAAGCAGCGGATTAATTGATGTGAATAATGAAACTTCGCCCATCAGCGAAACGTTGGGCTTCACCAGAATGCGCAGATTAATGGAATAGAGCGCGATCATCATCAGAATTCCGGACAGCAGACCATTGATTCTGCCTTTGGTGTGCAGCAGTCCGGTACACATGCCTGCGGCCATTCCGCCCGCAAGGGCGCAAACCGTGGCCAGCCATGGTGAATGGCCGTGCGTGATCATCACTGCGGCAATCGCACCGCCCGTTGTGAAGCTTCCATCCACAGTCAAATCAGGAAAATCAAGAATACGAAACGTAATATATACTCCTAAAGCCATTAAAGCATACAGCAAGCCCATCTCCACGGCTCCAAGCATTGAATCAACCATTGCTGACTTCCTCCCTCAAACGGCAAGGGACGGCTCTTTCGGAAACGTCCCAATATGATGTCTATAATTTATTGGATGATATTGTTGTCAGGGTCAGCGACTGCGGCCTTCATGGCATCCGTCACTTCAATTCCCTGCGCTGCCGCAGCTTTCAGGTTAAGTATAAGGTCCAGCTTCTCCTGCATGGTTACCTTCATCTCTCCCGGGCTGGTGCCGTTCTTCAGCACCTCCACCGCCATCTGGCCTACCTGGTAGCCATGATCATAATATTTGAAGCCCACGGTGGCAAAAGCACCCTTCTCCACAGTATCGCGGTCCGCCGAGAAAAAGGGGAGCTTGTTGTCATTCGCAGTCTGAATGATGGTGTCCACTGCGCTTACAACCGAGTTATCCAGCGTGATGTACAGGGCATCCACACGGCCGACAAGCGACTCTGCCGCCTGCTTCACTTCCGAGGTGTTGGTGATGGCCGCTTTGACCAGCTCGATGCCGTGCTTGTCCAGCTCTGTCTTGGCGATATCAGCCATAACTACCGCATTCGGCTCCCCTTCGTTGATAATCAGGCCGAGCTTCTTGACGTCCGGCAGCTGTTCGGCGATGAATGCCATCAGACGGGTGATCGACTCGGGATTCGTGTCGGAAGCACCGGACACATTGCCGCCGGGGTGCTCCAGATCCGATACGATCTTGGCATCCAGTGGGTCAGTTACCGCCGCAAAGAGAATGGGCGTCTCCTTGTCTTCAGCCTGGACTACCGACTGTGCCGAAGGCGTCGCAATTGCCAGTACGAGATCATTCTTGTCCGCTGCGATCTTTTGGGCGATGGACAGGTTATTGGATGAGTCCGCCTGGGCATTCTGCAGATCGACCTTCAGATTCTCGCCCTCCACGATTCCTGCATCCTTAAGCGCCGCCAGGAAGCCTTCACGGGTAGCATCCAGCGACGGATGCTCAACATATTGGGAAATGGCAATTTTGTAGGTTTTGGTCTCAGAATTCCCCGATTCCGCAGCCTTGTTATTGTTTGCACCGCAGGCGGTGGCGGACAGCATGAGGCCCAGGCTTAGGCCCAGACCCAGTTTTTTAATTTTCATCAATATAACCCCTCTTCTTTTTACGCATTCAGCGCGTGCAATGATGGCAGCATCTCAGCAGCATCGCTTTCATCTATGAAAGCATGAAAGCAAAAGCTTCCACAAATCTCGCATCCAAACCGTAAAATCTAATAAACTAATCTTATATAAAGGTTGATTTTCCGTCAATCATTTATGAAGGAGCCACAATTTACAATAAACGCACAATGCCGGACATAGAACCGTTTCGGCCGCAGCTTATCCTTGACATTGATTGCCTTCATCCGGATTTACATAAAAAAAAACTCCCTCGCGCAAACTTAAACTACAGTTTGAACATGGAGCGTGCCAAATGACAACAATCAGAACCGCAAAAACCATGGCTGCAGCCGCCTTAGTGACTGCTGCCCTTGTATCCAATAGCGCCTGCAGCTACAGCAAATCCGGCCAGGTTCCCAAGGCCAATTCGGTAACGCCTGCCGGGTCACTCTCAGGAAGCTATTACGAGAAAGCCTCTTTCACCGACAGCCAGGGCAAATACTGGATTCCCTTGAAACCGGCGGCCGCTTCCATCGGCTACCGGATGACGGATGATACCTCAAGCGGCGGATACGCCAAAATCGGCTATACCGATGTTATGTATATGCTGCATCCGGATTCCACGCAAGCGTTCTCCCTGGGACAGCAAATCAAGCTGCCGGATGCCCCGGTGCGCCGAAACGGCCAAATTTATATTACCCCTACCACACTGTCCAAGCTGCTGCAAACCGAGGTCGGCTGGAATCCCCGGACGGGTGAGATTAACGTCGCTTCCCCATCTGACCGCCGGGGAGGTACAGTGACGGGCACAACCGAAACTCCGAAGCCTCTGCGCATTCAGAGCCTGTCGGCCGCAGAGAGCAGTGAACTGGCGGCCTATGCCAAGAAGTTCCTCGGTGTCCCTTATGAGTTCGGGGCAGGGCCTTACGAAGAGACCAAGAAATTCGACTGCTCCTCCTTCACCCGTCATGTCTTCAAGAAGTTTGGCGTAGACCTGCCCCGACTGGCCAAAGACCAGGATAATCTGGGCACACGGGTAAAGCGCAGCGAGCTTGCCGTCGGCGACCTGATCTTCTTCACGGTTCCCGGACGTTTTGAGAGTGATTCGGTTCCCGGACATGTCGGCATCTATATCGGGGACGGCAAGTTCATCCATACCTGGGGAGATCCCGGCGTTCAGATCAGCGAGCTGGACAGCGGCTATTGGAGCAACGTCATCCTCCATATGCAGAGAGTGCTCTAAGCTCCGGCCTATAAGCCTATATACAAGTGGAAACAGCTGCGCCGTCCTTGACCGGGCAGCGCAGCTTTTGCAATTCAGGTGTAAGGCTGGCTGCTGAGCCAGGCGGGAAGCCAAGTGGAAAAGGTCGCTTCATATTCCCCCAGCCGCTTTTTCGCAAGTGTTATGGGAAAAAGGAACTCTAAACGATCTGTTTCGCCCCCTTACAGAGGAATACGCTTACATTAAGATGGAACTTGAACCATTCATCCAAAGAGCAGCCATTTTAGTGGGAAAAAGTACAACTAAGGTAGCGCATTCGGATCCCTGTATCATCCCTAGTGGGAAAAAGTACAACTAATCCGGCTGAAATCAGCCCTATGGAGGAAGTGGGCCTCCATGAAGTGTACAAAATCCCACTAAAGCCCGCTCAAGCCAAAATTCCAGCCCATTAGTGTTACTTTTTACACTTCGCTTCCGTTCCCTATGAACCTCCTTGCGTTCCATCAGCTTGTTCAGGTTCGCCGGTTCCATTCATATAACAGCGGAGCGGTCGGAACGACCCGCGGAAAAGCGGCAGCGGCCGCCTTTGTCCCCGGATTTTCACCGCTAAGGAGAATAAATAAAATCTGGGGACAGCAGCGATTGGAACAACGGTCCGTTCGCGGAGCTTCCGCCCAAAAAGCTTACGTATTTCCTCCGTATAAAAAAGGGCTGACCCAAGCAGCTATTTCATGGCTTTTGAGACAGCCCTTTCAGCGAGAAAGATAAGGCTAATTTATAGCGTGAAACATATAAATTCTTAATCTTTGGACAAAAAATGCAAGAGGATCATGGACTTCGGATAGCCGAAGCCCAGGGACCCCCTTGCATTTTTTTTATAGATTTGAACTCGTGTTTCTTAATGCTTCGAAGCATTTGCTCCTTATATGGATATGGAGGGTGCAAGTGTTTCTGCCTGGTCCCGCAGGACATCATCAGTCCCAATTTTTGCTTTTCCCGCTGATTCGCAGCCCCAGCTTCACCAGTTCAACAAGCACAACAATGGCTGCCGCGGCCCCGCAGACGATTCCCCATTGCAAGCCGCTCAAATGGCTGACTCCGAACCATTCGTTCAGTCCCGGAATGATAATGACCAGCACCAGCAGCAATGCGGATATCACCGAAGCGCCCAGCATATAGCGGTTCGTGAACCAGCCGATCTGGAACAGAGATCTGGTATTGGATCTGACGTTGAAGGCATGGGTTATCTGCAGCAGTCCCAGGGTTGCAAAAGCCATAGTGACCGCAACGCCCTCATTGTAATGGGTATGCGCCCAATAATAGACGAACAGGGTTAACGCCGCTTCGATAAGCCCCTGGTACACAATTCCGACTCCCACGCCTCCGGCAAAAATGCTGCTGCTGGACTTCCGCGGCTTCTTCGACATGACATCGTCTCCGGCTTTCTCCAGACCGAGCGCCAAAGCCGGCAGCGTATCTGTTACCAGATTGATCCACAGGATATGAATCGGCTCAAGAATCCGCCAGCCAATCATTGTGGCAATGAACAGGGTCAGCACCTCCCCCAGATTGGCGGAGAGCAGGAACTGGATTGCTTTGCGGATATTGCTGTATACCTTCCGTCCTTCCTCTACCGCCACGACTATGGTTGTGAAATTGTCATCGGCCAGCACCATATCGGACACACCCTTGGCAACATCCGTGCCCGTGATGCCCATGCCCACCCCGATATCCGCCGCCTTAAGGGCGGGCGCATCGTTGACACCGTCGCCGGTCATTGCCACGATCTTGCCTTTTTGCCGCCAGGCTTTGACAATCCGCACCTTATGCTCCGGTGAAACCCGGGCATAGACGGAATAATCGCTGACCCGCCCGGCGAAATCCTCCTCGCTGATCTTATCCAGCTCCCGGCCGGTAAGCACACTGCTGTCGTCGTCAATGATGCCCAGCCTGATGGCGATGGCGGCTGCGGTATCGCGGTGGTCTCCGGTGATCATCACCGGGCGGATGCCCGCCTTGCGGCAGACAGCCACCGCGTCCCGCACTTCGTCGCGCGGCGGATCAATCATGCCGGCAAGTCCGGCAAATACCAGCTCTTGCTCTGTCTGCTCCGGCGCCCGGTCAGCAGGCAATTGATCCTGATCCCGGAAGGCAAAGGCAAGCACCCGCAGCGCTTCATCGGCCAGTGCCTTATTGTTCTCCGTAATTTGGCGGATATGCTCTTCCGTCAGCGGAATCACTTCACCGTAAGCGTAAATGTGGCTGCATCTTGAGAGAAGCACATCGGGTGCGCCTTTGGTCAGCACACGGAACTTGCCGTCCTCCACCTCATGGATCGTTGTCATCAGCTTGCGGTCCGAATCGAAGGGCAGCTCGCCCTTGCGCGGATATTGCTTCTCCAGCTCCCGCTTGTCGGTGCCTATGCTAAGCGCATAGTCCACCAGTGCCGTTTCTGTCGGATCGCCGATGATCGCCTTGCCGCTTTTCGTCTGTTCTGCTGCCTTGCCCTCATCGATGCTGGAGTCATTGCAGAGCGTCATCGCCTGCACCAGCCGTTCGCTGCCGCGAAGCCCGGCAATGGACGCTCCGGCATCGACCTTCTGGCCGTCCACGTACAGCTTTTCCACAGTCATCTTGTTCAGAGTCAGCGTACCGGTCTTGTCGGAGCAGATAATTTCTGTGCTGCCCAGCGTTTCGACCGCAGGGAGCTTGCGGATAATGGCTTTGCGTTTGGCCATCCGCTGGACGCCAAGCGCCAGAATGATGGTCACGATGGCCGGCAGCCCTTCGGGAATGGCGGCTACCGCCAGTGAGATGGAAGTAAGCAGCATATCCAGCAGCTCTCTGCCCTCCAGCAGCCCAACGGCGAAGATGACAACGCAAACTCCCAGAATAATAAAGGTGAAGTATTTCCCCAGCTCATCCAGTTTCTTTTGCAGCGGGGTAACATCGGATTCCGCCTCGGAGATGAATCCGGCGATTCTTCCGACCTCTGTCTCCATGCCGGTCGCTGTAACCACACCCACGCCTCTGCCGTAAGTGACACTGCTGCTCATATAAGCCATATTTGTCCGGTCTCCCAGCACCAGATCATGGCCCTCCAATACTCCGGCTTGTTTGTCCGAAGGCAGGGACTCGCCGGTCAGCGCAGCTTCTTCAGTCTGCAGCGAGGCCGTTTCCAGCAGCCTGACATCGGCAGGGACCACATTGCCGGCTTCCAGCAGCACGATATCGCCGGGCACCAGCTCCTCGCTTTTGATCTCGGTGACCTGTCCGCCCCGGCGGACCCTTGCCTGCGGGGAGGACATGCTCTTGAGCGCTTCCAGCGCCTGCTCTGCTCTGTTCTCCTGGATGACGCCCAGCACCGCGTTCAGGATCACAACCAGCAATATGATGACCGTGTCTGTCCATTCTCCCAATATGCCCGACAATACCGCGGCGGCCAGCAGAATAAAGATCATTACATTTTTGAATTGCTCAAGAAATTTGGCCAGCAGCGATTTGGTTTGCGTTTCCTTCAGCACATTTTTCCCATAACGCTCCAGCAGCTGCGAAGCTTCCTCCTTGGTTAATCCCTGCTCCCTGGAGCTCAGTCTTTTCAGTACCTCGGCAGTGTCCAGTGAATGAAATGCGGTGTTATCCTTAGTCTGTGTCTTTGCAGAATCCGGATTCAATATGGCAGCTCCTTCCCTTATTCATGATATAGGCTTGCTCCTCATATGGAGTTTTACCCAAAAATAGCCGGGGAATTCTGATAACATATGTATAAATATCAAAGTTCTCAGCGCACAAAGCCTTTGAACCGCGTCCCCTGATAGCTGAGGCGGCCTTTGTCCCCCTCCACAATCAATCCGAATTCACGGTCGGGAACCATCAGTTCCGCCCGGCTGCCATCCTGAAATTCAAAGGTAACATAAAAACACTGGAATATCCTGGATAAAACCCTGAAATCCGCTGCGCTGTCCGTAATCATTGAAGGCGTTAAAACTGCTCCATCCGTTCAAATTATCCGCTTCCTCTGCAAATTTATTTTATAAATTCAACTTTACTACGATTTACGCAGTATAGCTGGTCCGGTTTCAGCTTTTCATGATCTTTTTCAGCAAAAAAATCAAACTTCGATTTGGTTCAGTCCAAGGTCGTATGTTATGCTTAATATACAATATACAGTAAGGAGGTGATCCCAGGATGTCATATCTAGCGCGTATACCCATGTTCAGACTGCTGCAGCTTGCGCTTATCCCCCTGCTTCTGCTGTCTTTGCTGGCTGTTAATTCGCAGGTGCTTAACAGCAGCGGGCAGGAGAACAGCCGCTATGAAGTTGAACGGCATGAGCATAAAATCATCCAGCCGTTCCTTATCCATACGACGCAGCTGAAGTTTCTTCCGAACCTGCGCCTGAATCATCCGGGGATCATTCCGGATTTTCCGCCGGAGACTTCCGCCGCTGTGCTTGTGGTATCGCTGCACCCCGTTATTTATTTGATGATGAAGCGTCGGCGGCTGTATCCGCTTAAATATACTTCCGATTATGTGAGCATATTCCTTCCGGGCAGACCGGATAAAAATGAAATACAATGCATTCATTTCCGCAAATTGCGGAACAACTAAATGACATCTCAACTGGAGGCTGGACTTTCATGAATTACAGAGAATCGGATTTGCCGGGAATCGGCAAAAAGTTCGTTATGCAGACCCGTGGCGGCGACAAGCTTGTAGTCATCGTCCACGATGACGGCAGGCGCGAGCTGTATCATTTTGAATATGACGACCCCGACCAGAGCATTTCCATGATTACGCTGGATGATGATGAAGCGCGTTATATCTCCGCAATTGTCGGCGGGATTACCTATAAGCCCAAGGCGCTGGAGTCCATTGAGGTGGCGCTGGATGATCTGATTATTGAATGGTACCGGATGGAGCAGGATTACAATTGCATCGGACACAGCATCGGAGAGCTGGATATCCGTGCCCGCGCAGGAGTAACGGTAATTGCCATTATTGAGAAGAACCATAAACACATCAATCCCGGTCCGGAAGTGGTGCTGCCTGCAGAGTGCACCGTTGTTGCCGCCGGGGAGAGACATCAGCATAAACAGTTCAGACACATTCTGCGGAACGGATGTGGTTAATGGATGAGTCATTATATCGTATTTGAAGTAGGCCTTGCTCTGGTGCTGATTGCCTTAGCCGGACTGATCTCGACCAAGCTGCGTTTCTCGGTGATTCCGTTCTATATTCTGATCGGCATGGCCGTTGGCCCGCATGCGTTCAAAATATGGCATCTTGACTTCCGTTTTATCGAGAGCGCCTCCCTGATTGAATTCATGGGCCGGATCGGTGTGCTCTTTCTCCTGTTCTATCTCGGTCTGGAATTTTCGGTAGGCCGTCTGGTCAAAGCGGGACGCTCCATAGTATCAGGCGGAACGATCTATATCCTGATCAATTTCTCACTGGGGCTCCTCCTCGGCTGGGGCCTCGGATTTCCGCTGGAGGAAGTCCTGGTTATCGCCGGCATCACCACTATCTCCTCCAGTGCAATAGTTGCCAAGGTGCTGGTGGATCTGAAACGGACGGCCAATCCCGAAACCGAAATGATTCTCGGGATCATCATGTTTGAGGATGTTTTCCTCGCTGTCTACATCTCCATCCTGTCGGGACTTGTGCTCAGCGGCTCATCTTCGCTTGGCGGAGTGCTGCTGTCCGCCCTGATTGCCCTGGGATATATGCTGGCACTGCTGATCATTGGCCGCAAGCTGGTCCCCTGGCTGAACAGGGTGCTTAATATCCACTCCAGTGAGCTGTTTGCGCTGATCATTTTCGCCGCACTCTTTCTGATTGCCGGATTCTCCGAGACGATTCATGTGGCTGAAGCGATCGGTGCACTGCTCGTCGGGCTGGTGCTCGCCGAAACCGAGCACGTGAAACGGATCGAGAAGCTGGTCATTCCTTTCCGCGACTTCTTCGGTGCAATCTTCTTCTTCAGCTTCGGACTGTCGATTGATCCGCTGACCTTGGGCGGAGAAGCGCTCTGGTACTCGCTGGCTGCAGTCATCATTACCTTGATCGGCAACTTTGTAGCAGGTATGCTGGCTGGACGCAGCGCGGGTCTCAGCCCGCGCTCTTCCTCTAACATCGGCCTGACCATTGTCTCCAGAGGCGAGTTCTCCATCATCATGGCCAATCTCGGCAAAGCAGGCGGACTGCTTGCCATCCTGCAGCCTTTTGCCGCGATGTATGTGCTTATGCTGGCCATACTCGGTCCCCTTCTGACCAAAGAGTCCAAAGCCATCTATAAGCTGCTCGATAAAGTCTTTAACTTCGAAAAACGGCATCTTGCCCGCAAGTCCAAGCAAGCGGCCATACTGGACAATGAATAATATCCGGTTCTCTCTTGGAAAGGAGGAGAACATGTGAATACTATCTTGAGAAGCGGTGACCTGCCCCGGGGGCGCAAGGCACTGCGCATTATCGGCGTCATTGCCGGCGGCCTGCTTTGCGCAGTCGGACTGGAGCTTTTCCTCATGCCGCACAAGCTCGTACCCGGCGGGATTGCCGGGCTCTCCGCCCTCTTCGCGCACGTTACCGAAATGCGGCTTGGCTTATTCCTGTTCCTGTTCAATCTGCCGTTCATTTTGATCTCACGCAGACAGATTCACCTGCGCTTTGCACTCTATGTCATGCTCGGATTGGTTTGTCTCACCGCCGGCTCGCTGGCTCTGCATCATTATCCGTCCTTAACCGGCGAGCCGCTGACCGCCTCCATCGCAGGCGGGCTCTCCCTGGGCTTCGGGATCGGAATCTCCATCCGCTTCGGAGGGATGAGCGGCGGTGCGGGAGATCCGGGATATGCCTTCCTCGGCAGAGGGCCGACAAAATCGGCTGAGATTGTCATTATGGTGTTGAATTGCGCCATATTATTATTCGGTGGGGCGTTGTTCGGCTGGGATCAGGCGATGTATTCCATTATCGCCTATCTGCTGGCCTTCGAAGCCGTGCGTATCTCTCTGAGGGATCTTGCCCGCACACGCGCGGTCTGGATTACCAGCACCCGCCCTGAAGAAATCCGGCGGGTACTGCGCCACAAGCTTGAACGCGAGGCCAAGCTCGTCAGCGCCCCAGGCCCTCAAGGACAGCCGGGCACGCTGTTCTGCATTGCTAGCAAGCTGGAAGAGGAAGAACTAACGTCACTGGTCCGCTCCTGCGATCAAGACAGCGAGATTGTCTTCCGCACCGTCAACCGCAGCCGGCTGGCCGCCATATTTCGGGATTAGCGGCAAGTATCTGCAATCCCTGACTGAAGCTAAAAAGCGTTCCCGCTATATCCATTTTAGCGGGAACGCTTTTTGGTGTGAAATATAAGCATTCGTATGCATTGCCTCATCCGCAGTCCTTTGAGCGGAAGCCTTCTAGCGGAACATGCCCCACAGCCGGATCAAATGAAAGGTATTGCCCGGGTCAATCTTCTGGGCAATCACAAATTTCACAATTTGCTCTTCCTGCGACGAGGTCAGCTTCTCCCCCATCACAGCCGAAGCATTGCGTACCAGTCTCCGCACTACCGCTGTGTTCTGGAGCTCCTGCTTGGAGATTCCATTGATCATATTCTTAATACGTTCTTTAACAGCCGGATTCTTCATCTTCAGCTTGATGCGATCCACCAGCTGGGGACTGATTCCAAATTGCTGATAGCCCAAGCGCAGCACCTCCAGTCATATCCAATCATTCACAGTATATGAGAGAAGGCTGGAGTATGTGCCTAATTAATCCATAAGGTCCCCCTGAAAAATTTGCTCGCTCTGCAAATAGCTCCGCAGCGGCGCATAATCGGTGGAGGTCCAGAACTCCGCTTCCTTCAGCAGCTCCGCCACATCGTCCCTGGCCTGCTCCAGCACCTCGAAATCGGCGGCCATATCCCCCAGCCGGAACTCCGGCAGCCCGCTCTGCTTGGTTCCGAAGAAATCTCCCGGCCCGCGCAGCTCCAGATCCCGCCGGGACACCTCAAAGCCGTCATCCGTATCGGTCATCGCTGTCATCCGCTCGCGGCCGACCCCGGATTTCGGATCAGCCACAAGCACACAGAAGGATGCATGCCGGCCCCGCCCGACACGGCCCCGCAGCTGATGCAGCTGGGACAGCCCGAACCGGTCCGCATCCATTATGATCATCAGCGTTGCATTGGGAACATCAACACCAACCTCCACAACAGTAGTGGAGACCAGCAGCTGAATCTCATTGCTGTAGAAGGCGCGCATGATCCCGTCTTTTTCCCCGGGTGTCATCCGGCCATGAAGCAGTCCAACCTTGTAATCGGGAAACGCCTGGGTCATCTGTATATGCAGATCAATTGCGTTCTGCACATCCAGCTTCTCCGATTCCTCTATCAGCGGACAGATCAGATACGCCTGCCGGCCCTGACCGATCTCGCGGCCGACCAGCCTGAGCACCCGTTCCATCAGATCAGGCTTCACCCAATAGGTTGTAATCGGCACGCGTCCCTTGGGACGTTCAGAAAGCGTGGACACATCCATATCGCCGAACACGGTAATCGCGAGCGTCCGCGGAATGGGGGTCGCCGTCATCGTCAGCACATCCGGGTTATAGCCCTTGCGGCGCAGCACACTGCGCTGGTTGACGCCAAAACGGTGCTGCTCATCCGTAACCACCATTCCCAGCCCGCGGAAGAAGACATCCTCCTGAATCAAGGCATGGGTGCCGACCACAATATCGAGCATTCCCATCTGCAGCGAGGCCAGCAGATCCTTGCGCTTGCGTCCGCTTACGCTTCCCGTCAACAGACCCACCGTAATTGCAAACGGCTCAAACATCTTGGTAAGTGAACGCATATGCTGCTCAGCCAGAATCTCGGTAGGCACCATCAGCGCCCCCTGAAATCCGGATTTCACCGTGGCATACAAGGCTACTGCCGCAAGCACCGTTTTGCCGGAGCCCACATCGCCCTGCAAAAGACGGTTCATGCAATACGGTGAACGCATATCATGCAGGATTTCCAGCTCCACGCGCTTCTGGGCATCCGTCAGCTCAAAAGGCAGGCTGCGCACAAACTGCCGTACGGTCGCATTGTCAACCGTATGCACCACACCGTCCATTCTGCCGCGGTTCAGCACACGGAAGGCCTGCACCTTAAGCTGGAACAGAAACAGCTCCTCATAGACCATCCTGCGCCTTCCCTGCTGGCCTTCGCGCGTATCCTCAGGCCGGTGGATCGTGGCGATGGCCCGTTTGCGGGACATGAAATCATATTTCCTTATGATGGAATGCGGGAGGATCTCCGGGATCAGCTCGCCATACTGCTGCAGGCCCTGATTAATTATTTTGCGTATCCAGGATTGCGTAATCTTGCCGCCTACGGAATAAACAGGCTGCAGGGTGCCGATTTTGCCTTCTCCCCGGTCCGTAAATTCATAATCCGTCACCGTAATGGCATTTCGCTTCTGATCCCATTTGCCGGTAATGACGATTTCACGCTGGGCAGTCAATTGTTCCCGCACGTACTGCTGGTTGAACCACGTCGCCGTGAACATCCATGACCCGTCCACCATTTTGCAGCTGAGGCGGGATTTGCCCCCGAAACGCTGCAGTACAGGAACGCCGATAACCTTCGCTACAAGGGTGGCCTTGTCGCCGTGTTTGATCTCGCTTAATTGGCGGGGACGGAAATCATCATAACGGAACGGATAATACTCCAGCAGATCCTTCACTGTAAAGACGCCAAAGGCGTGAAGCTCGTTTTGCTTTTGAGCGCTCACGCCATTTATTTGTTTCACTTCAATTGCATCCAAAGATAGTTCCATGTTCATCCCCTATTTACGCGGGCCAGATGAATACGGCTAAGGTGCCATTGCCAACATGGCTCCCTACTACAGGACCAACGTTGGTCAGTACCTTCTCTTCCAGGGTGAAGTGTCCGGCCAATTCCTTAAGGAATTCTTCGCCGGAAGCCGGTTCAGCCGTATGACCCACGGCCACGTTAATTTTGTCCACACCCGGCAGATCCTTCTTGAACAGCTCAATCATCCGGGCAACTGCCTTCTTGCGTCCTCTTACCTTCTCCACCGCGTAAATGATTCCTTCAGCATCAATGGACAGAATCGGCTTGATGTTAAGCAGCGTTCCCAGAATGGCGGAGGCTTTGCCGATTCTGCCGCCCTTCTGCAGGTATTCCAGCGTATCGACCAGAAAGTACAGCTTGCGGGACTGGCGGAGAGTCTCCACCTCGGCCAGGATATCCTCCGGGCTTTCGCCCTTGGCAGCGAGCCTGGCCGCCTCTACCACCATGAAGCCAAAGCCATAGGAAGCGGAAAGAGAATCCACAACAGTAATTGCTTCCCCTTCCTCCTCCAGCATGGATTTAGCCAAAACAGCCGATTGGTACGTGCCGCTAAGTCCCGAGGAAATGTGAAGAGATAGAATCCGGCTGCCCGGATTCCGTTCCAGAATGCCCCGGTACACGTTCATATACTCAACCGGCGACGGCTGGGAAGTGGTCGGAAGCTGCTCTGAGCGGGGAAGACGCTCATAGAATTGCTCCGGTGTCATATCCAGATTATCCCGGTATGCCTCCTCGCCGAACATCAGGGTCAGAGGAACAACCTCAATGCCATAAGCTTCCGCCATGGACGGCGGGATATCTGACGTGCTGTCGGTGACGATTACGGTACGATTCATGGATTTCCTCCCCAAACTATGATTTGGCAGGCGCGCCGGCCACCCTTGAAAAGGATGCCCGGAAGCTTCTGCTTGAGACTATAAAAGGATTAATATTTCCGCCTACGGCTCTACGGAGAAAAGATAATAGTACAGTGGCTGCCCGCCCTCGTGCACCTCAACTTCAACCTGTGGATAGACTTCATCAAGCCAGCTTTCCAGCGCTTCGGTGACCTTATCCTCCGATTCGGCACCGGTCAGGACAGTAACGATTTCATCGCCGTTCTCAAGCATGCTAACGAGCAGCGCCTGGCTTGCGGCCAGCAGATCATCCGCAGCGGATACAATCTTCGAATTGGAAATACCGATATACTGCCCGGATTTGATCTCCAGCTCCTCGATTACCGTGTCCCGGACCGCATTCGTAATCTGCCCCGATTTAACCTGGGAGATGGCCTCCATCATGTTGCCTGTATTCGCGTCCACCGAATCATCCTCCTGGAAGGCAAAAGCGGCGGCAATCCCCTGCGGGATGCTCTTGCTTGGAATAACCGTAATCTCACGTTCGCCCTCCAGCAGATCTCTGGCTTGCTGCGCGGCGAGCACAATGTTCGAATTGTTGGGCAGGATATAAATATGCTTGGCAGAAATGGATGAGATCGCGTTCACGAAATCCTCCGTGCTGGGATTCATCGTCTGCCCGCCCGACAGAATGGCGTCTACTCCAAGACTTCTGAATATATCGGAGATGCCCTCACCGGAGGAAACGGCAATGAAACCGTATGGCGCCATATCATCTGCGGGAGGAACCGCCGGTGCCTGCACACTGCTCTCTTCCTTCGGAATATCGGCAAACACGTCCGGCATTGGCGCAATATCCATTCCGGCGGTCAGCAGATCGCGGTGCTGCTCGCGCATGTTAAGAATATGGATCTGTGTAATCTCGCCATATTGAAGCGCCAGGTTCAGCACCTCGCCCGGTGTCTTGGAATGCACATGCACCTTGATGGTCTCATCATCCGAAATAACGATTATCGAGTCTCCGTTCACTGACAACGCTTTCCTAAAAGCTTCCTCATCAAATTCCGCTTTTACGGAGCCGCCGAGCAACCGGTTAATAAAAAATTCCATATCATATAGAAATTCAATGTCTTCCGTGGACAGCTGGGATTGAGCGGAAGACTGCACGGAGGGCATTATGTTCTCATGTTTGGTCAGCACCGCTGCGGGCACCGCCACAGCCACTGCCGCAGGAGCTTGTCCTTGTACAGATGCCGGCACCGCTGTGCCTGTGCCGCCCATCAGGTATTGATGAAAACCCTCATAAATGTATACCAGGCCCTGGCCGCCAGAGTCTACAACGCCCACCTGCTTGAGCACAGGCAGAAGCTCCGGTGTATTGGCCAGCGCCTCTTTGGCTTTGACCAGTACTTCAGTCATCAGCTCCGTGACATCTGTCGTGCGGCGCGCATAATAGACCGCATGTCTGGCCGCCTCCTTGGCAACAGTAAGAATCGTTCCCTCTACCGGCTTGACCACCGCTTTATAGGCTGTATCCACCCCGGTCTGCAGCGCTGCTGCGAACTGCTGCGTGTTCAATTCATCGTATTGGGCTGCGGACCGTCCAAGACCCCTGAACAGCTGTGACAAAATAACACCGGAATTCCCCCGTGCGCCCATCAAGAGACCTTTGGACAATACTCCTGCACATTGGCCGACAGAGGCGGTATTATTTTTTTTCAATTCGTTCGCACCTGCGGTCATCGTCAAATTCATGTTCGTTCCCGTGTCTCCATCCGGAACCGGAAAAACATTCAGGGAATTGACGTGCTCTGCATGCTGCTGCAGCATCTCCGCTCCGGCGAGTACCATTGCGGTAAAATCTGTTCCGTTTATAGAACGCTTACTCAATGAGAATTCCCCTTCCTAACTTCATGCCTAATCAATTCTATGATTAACTGGACATAATACACTAATTTATATTGTACTATAAGAGACAAAAGAAATAAATGTTTTTGAAGCGGTTGACGTAGCAAATTTTGCTGTGATATTATATTTAAGTATTGTTTTATGCAGGTGTAAGTAACAAGGAGGTGTAATCTATGTCCCGCAAATGTACTGTAACTGGCAAGAAACCGGGCAGCGGCAACCATGTATCGCATGCGAACAACCGCAACCGCCGCTCTTGGGGAGTTAACGTTCAGAAGGTCCGTATCCTCGTGGACGGCAAACCGAAACGCGTGTACGTCAGCACCCGTGCTTTGAAAGCCGGCAAAGTTGAACGCGTTTAGTCTTGGGTTATCCTGAGACCTAGCGATAATTCATATGAAGCAAAAAGCACCCTTTACATATGTAAGGTGCTTTTTTTCATGTTTTCTGTTCAATTCTCTCTTCAGCTTTTCTGAAAAGTGTTCAAAATCGCTTTAACAAAACCTCCCAAAAATCTTGGCAGCTTGAACGTATAAAATTTCATCATTAACCCTCCCATCAATTCATGCCGTACGGTAGGAGACTTTCCTGGCGTGCCGCTAACGTAACGAATGCAGACCTCCCTTATTGAACCAAAAAAGGCTACATGAGATTTCTGCTCATGTAACCATGTTTATGCGTCAGGAACTTGGCCTATACCATCCGCTTACGATTATCGCAGAGCCGCCTCCGCCGCTTCACGGATCGCCTTGATGGCAGCTGCCCGGTCGCTGCGGCCGAATACGGCATTTCCGGCCACCAGAACGTCCGCACCCGCTTCCGCGGCCAGCGGAGCAGTGTCTTCGGCGATGCCGCCGTCCACCTCGATGCGCAGGGAGCTGTGATTGACTTCCCGGGCCCATTCGCGGATCTGGCGGATCTTCTTCAGCGTATGCGGAATAAACGATTGTCCGCCGAAGCCAGGATTAACCGTCATCACCAAGACCATGTCCACATCCTCCAGGACCTCGCGCACAGCCGACGCCGGAGTGCCCGGGTTAATCGCCACGCCGGCCAGAAGCCCCAGCTCCTTGATCTGGTGCACCACGCGATGCAGGTGCACACAGGCCTCGGCATGCACCGTAACGATGCCTGCTCCGGCAGCTGCAAACTCGGGGATATAGCGTTCCGGATTCTCAATCATCAGATGGACATCCAGCGGCAATGAGGTATGTGCCTTCACTGCTTTTACAATCGGAGGTCCAAGGGTAATATTCGGCACAAAATGGCCGTCCATGACATCTACATGAATCCAGTCTCCGCCACTGGCCTCGGCTTCTGCAACCTCAGCGCCAAGTGCGGCAAAATCGGCTGACAATATCGACGGTGCGATTGTAATCATAATGTTAGTACCTCCGCTTTTTATCTTTCATTTCATTGTAAAAGAGCTTGTAATGCCCGTAACGGCTGTCCGCAATAGCCCCCGAATCCACAGCCTCTATGACATGGCAGCCGGGCTCATGAAGATGGCTGCAGCCGCGGAATTTGCATTTTTCGGCATAAGGAGCAAACTCCCGGAAGCAGGTGGACAGCTCATCCACGCCAAGTTCCAGAAAATCCAGCTGGCTGAACCCAGGCGTGTCGGCCACAAAACCGCCGCCCCCGATATCCATCAGCTCCACATGGCGGGTGGTATGCCGGCCGCGCCCCAGACGGAGGCTGATCTCTCCCGTCTCCAGCTCAAGGCCGGGTACAAGGCGGTTCAGCAGCGTTGACTTGCCGACGCCGGACTGGCCGGAGAAGACGCTGATGATGCCGGCCAGACGTTTACGGAGCTCCTCGCTGCCTTCACCGGTAAGCGAACTTGTGACCATCACTTCGTACCCGATGCGCTCGTACAGCTCTTTGACCTGAGCCGTAGCCTCACCATCGTCATCGGCCAGATCCTGCTTCGTCAGCACAATCAATGTCTCCAGACCGGAATGCTCAATGTGAACCAGAAACTTATCCAGCAGATTCAGATTCAAATCCGGCTCACGTACAGAGAAGAGAAGCACCGCCAGCTTGACATTGGCTACCTGCGGACGGACCAGCTCGGACTCTCTGGGGAGCAGCTCGTCAACCATGCCTTCCCCGTTTTCGGTCAGAACATATTTAATCCGGTCCCCGACAAGCGGAGCGATCCCCTTTTTCTTGAGGATTCCCCTCCCCCTGCACTGTACAGCCGCTTCCTCGGTTGCAATCAACCCTTCACGAAGCGGCTTTACGTAGTAATAACCGCTTAGAGCTTTGATAATAATTCCTTCAGGCATACATAATGAGCCTTCCTCTCCTGATTTTGCACAAATGACCCAAGCCTGTAGCTACCCGGGTCATTCTGCTGCCGCAGCCGTTCCGGCGTTTCCTTCGGGCAGCTGCAGCTTATCTCTTTTTATTGCTTCTAATCCCCCGTTTCCGTATTTGCACCGCCTTCAGTGGACGGAGGCAGAATTTCCGGTTCAATCGTCGGATCAGCAGACACAGGTATGTCAGTAGGCGCCTGTGTTGGCTCGGGGGTATGCTGTACCGGAGGCTCCGGCTCGGGTACAGTTCCATTTTTGGCGTCAGAGTATCTGATCGTATAGGTTTCCACGAATTCGCCATCCTGGTAGACGGAAATGGAACCGTCCTTATTAGGGGCGAGGACCAGATTCACCGATAATTTCTGGCTTTTCGCAATCGTCCGTGTTCCCCATTCCTGGTTCTCGCCATCTTTGCGGGCATCCGCATAAATAATGCGGATTTTGGTCTTTTGGCCCTCTGCCAAAGGGGCCACAGGTACATCGTACGTATACTCCAGAGCTTCAGGCGGATAGCCTGTGCTTACCGTAATGTTAATCTTTTCTCCGGGAGAAGCCGTATCGCCTTTCTCATAAGGCCATTGCTCAAGCACCAGGCCTGCCTCAACAGAAAAGCTCGATTCTTCCTTAATCTCACCGAGGACCAGACCGGCTGCCTCGAGCATCGCTTTCGCGTCCGCCTGGGTTTTGCCTACGAGATCCGGTATCGGCGTCGTCTCTTTTCCTTGGCTGACAATCAGCTTGATCGTTGCCGTCTCCGGATCATATTCGCTGTTCACGGCCGGCTCCGAGCTGATGACCTGCCCTTCGGGGAAATCCTCGCTGTAGCGCGGGTCCTGTGTAATCCGTTTTTGCTCCACACCTTCCGCAATCAGCAGCTTGACTGCCTCCTCATAAGGCTTGCCGGATAAGTCGATCATCTGGGGAAGGGTCTTTTCTGTGCTTACGGTAAGAGTGATATGTGTGCCTTCTTTGACTATCGTATCGGGATCTTTACTTTGCTTCCACACCTCATCCGGCTCGTAATTCGGGTTGTACTCCTGGAGCGCCGGTTCTTCCGCAATCAGCCCAACCTTCGCCAGCTCGGCCTTGGCCTCCTCAAAGGACATTTCAGTCACTTTGGGCACAGCCACCTCGTCGACGACAAGCTTGGCATTCACATACCAGACCACGCCGCCCATGGCGAGCAGGAGAAGGAGCGTGAGGCTTATCCATAACACCGGACGGCCCCATCTCCGTTTGCCGGAACCAGCAGGCGGCTCTTCCGCTTCCCGCCTCATTCTGTCTTCTCCTCCGCCGCGGCTGCCGAGTCCCCGCTGCATCGGCTTGATCGCCGGAATCACACGGGTTCTGTCCTCATCCTCATCATCGTTGAACAGCGCTTTGGATTCACTGCGTCTTTCGGGCAGCAGGCAGGTCTCCAGATCCTGCAGCATTTCCTTCGCCGATTGATACCGTTCCTCAGGATTCTTGCGCATGGACCGTAAAATAACATTCTCTACGCTTTGGGGAATCAGCGGATTGAGCAGACGCGGCTCTTCAAATTCCTCCTGCAGATGCTTCAAAGCCACGCTGATCGGGCTCTCACCCAAGAATGGCAGCACACCGGTAAGCATCTGATAGAGCACAATCCCCAGGGAATAGAGATCGGACTTCTCCCCTGTAGTTACCCCTTTGGCATGCTCCGGCGAGAAATAATGCACCGAACCCACCACCGAACCCGTCTGGGTAATCGTAGTGGAGGTAACTGCCCGGGCAATCCCGAAATCCGTCACTTTGACTCTCCCGTTACGTCCGATCAGAATGTTATGCGGCTTGATGTCACGGTGTATGATCTGATTCTGGTGCGCATGATCGAGCGCGTCGCAGATCTGGGAGGCAATGCGGACAGACTCATCCACCTGCAGCGGAGCCCGTTCTTTGATAATCTCGTTCAGGTTCTTGCCTTCTATATACTCCATAACGATATAATGAATTTCATCTTCCTGCCCTACATCATATATGCTGACCACATTCGGATGCGATAAGGATGCTGCAGATTGCGCCTCCCGCCGGAAGCGGCGGATAAATTCCTCATCGTGCACAAACTGGTTGCGCAATACTTTGATGGCGACGTTCCGGTTCAACAAAATGTCATGGGCTCTATAGACGAGCGCCATGCCGCCTCCCCCGATCCGTTCGATGACTTGGTAACGGCCGCCCAATTCGTGACCGATCATGTATCCCACTCCTTTGTCTCGGGCACAGCGGCCTCTCCTTGATGTTCTAACATAGCAACGCTTATATTATCGGCGCCGCCGGCAAGCAATGCCAGCTGAAGTAAACGGTCCGCTCTTTCCTCTAAGGATATTTCCTGTATTCCAGCCACTTTTCCCAAATTCTCCGGGTTGACGAAATTGCTCAGACCATCGCTGCACAGCAGCAAAAGCTCACCAGGTGCCAGCTGCACGGGCGCCAGATCGGCGGTAACCTCTTCATCCGTTCCAAGCGCCCTGGTCAGAACATTGCGGCGCGGGTGGTTATCAAGCTCCTCGAGACTGATCTGGCCGTTCTTGAACAGCTCATTGACCAGCGTATGATCCTCAGTTAACTGGATGACTGCCCCATTCTTGATCAAGTAGGCTCTGCTGTCCCCGATGTGGCCGATAAATCCGGTCGGCCCCTTCAAAAGCGCAGCCACGACGGTCGTACCCATATTATGATACTTCTCATCACTTAAAGCCTCATTGTACACTGTTTTGTTGGCTTCATAAATGGCGGAAGCAAGCGCGTCCCGCAGCTCTTCCCCGGAAAGATCCGGCTGAAGCCCGTCCAGGGCAGCTCTCATTGTCTCCAGGGCAAGACGGCTCGCGGTGTCGCCAGCCAGATGTCCGCCCATTCCATCGGCGATAATGCCGAGGGTATAACCATGGCGTGTCACGCCGATCCAGACCGAATCCTCATTGACGGTACGTACCCGGCCAATGTCGCTGGCATGAACTGTTCTGATCAAATATCCTCACCCCAACTCCATATGTTTGGCGCGCAGCTGTCCGCATGCGGCCGCAATATCATGGCCCTGCTCACGGCGGATGGTAACATTCACGCCATGGTCGGCCAGAATACGCTGAAATTCAAAAATATCATTGCGGGAAGTCCGTACATACTTGCGCTCCGGCACATGATTGACCGGAATCAGATTCACATGGCACAGCATGGTCTTAAGCACTCCGGCCAGCTCCTCCGCATGCTCCTTCTGGTCATTGACGCCGCCGATCAGCGCATATTCAAAGCTGACCCGGCGGCCAGTCTTGGCCTGGTAGTAACGCAGGGACTCGATTACATCATCAAAAGGATAACGGCGGTTGACCGGCATCAGCTTGGAGCGCAGCGCATCATTGGGCGCATGAATCGAAATCGCCAGATTGATCTGGGTGTCTTCGTCGGCAAACTTATAAATATTCGGCACAATCCCGCTGGTGGAGACCGTAATATGCCGCTGTCCAATATTCAGGCCCTTCTCGTGAATCATCAGGCGCAGGAATCTCATTGTGGCGTCATAGTTCTCAAACGGCTCGCCTGTGCCCATAATAACAATGCTGCTGACACGTTCGCCGCGGCGGTCCAGAATCTGCTGGGAACGAACAACCTGGGCGACAATCTCTCCGGCCGTCAGATCCCGCTTCAGCCCGCCGAGTGTGGACGCGCAGAAGGTGCAGCCGATCCGGCAGCCCACCTGTGTAGTCACACAGACGCTGTTTCCATAATTGTGTTTCATAATAACTGTCTCGATCGCATGGTCATCATGCAGACCGAACAGGAATTTGACGGTACCGTCCTTGGATTCCAGCTTCGTGATCTCGGTCAGCGCTTCTATGCTGAACTGTTCGTTCAGCTTGGCGCGCAGCGCCTTGGAGAGATTGCTCATAGATTCAAAATTATTGACCCGTTTGACGTACAGCCAATCAAAAATCTGTCCGCCGCGAAAAGCCGGCTCTCCGTTGTCCTTGGACCACTGCTCCAACTCTTCCAGAGAAAAATCATATATTAAAGGTTTCATTGGTTTTTAGCACCTGTTCTTTCTTAAGATATATAGACTTCTACGGCAAAGCCGTTTCTACTTAATGATATGCGTATTATTTCTCATTCTTCCTATTTTAACACAAATTCCAGAGACGGTAAAAGAAAAGCCCGCCGCGCATAACCACCTGCGGGCGGGAGACCGGTAAAAGTGTTGCGGAGCTGCTATATTACAAGAGTCTCTGCAGCCGGGCAATGTAGAACCCGTCACTGCCGAAATGCTGAGGCAAAAGCTGGATTCCCTCTCCCTCCGCCAGTGCGGTTCCCTCCAGTCTCTTCCATACCGGAGAGCTGAAGGATACAGAGGCGAAGCCGGGATTATTCTTCAGGAATTCAGCAATGATCCGGCTGTTCTCCGCCTGCTCTGTTGTACAGGTGCTGTAGACCAGAACACCGCCGGGCTTCAGCAGCCCTGAGACCGATTGCAGCAGCTCGGCCTGCAGCGCAGCCACGCTGGCTACATCCTCCGGCTGCTTGCGCCATTTGAGATCCGGCTTCCGGCGGATGACCCCAAGTCCGGAGCAAGGGGCATCAAGCAGAATCCGGTCAAAGGATTCCGGTTCAAGCACCCGGGCCAGCCGGAGCGCATCATGGCTGCCTGTGGCAATGCAGCCGAGACCCAGCCGCTGCGCCTGGTCGGCAACCAGCTGCGCCTTGTGGGCATGCAGATCGTTCGCATAGATCCAGCCTTCATCTTTCATCAGCTCGCCCATATGGGCGCTTTTGCCTCCCGGAGCGGCACAGCAGTCAAGCACCCTCATGCCCGGCTCCGGCGCCACAGCCTCAGCCACCAGCATCGAGCTCTCATCCTGGACCGACAAGCAACCCTCCCGGTACCAGGAGGTCAGGGCCAGATTGCCGCCGCCCTTGACGACGATGCCATACGGGCTGACGAGGGAGGCCGAAGCTTCCAGGCCGGCTTCAAGCATCTGGGCCAGCAGGGCATCACGGCTGATCATTGCAGCATTCACACGGACGCTGGACGCCGGCGGCTCATTGTTGGCCGCGCATATCGCTTCGGCCGCCTCCACCCCATACTCCGCGGCCCAGCGCCGTACCATCCATAGCGGATGGGAGTGCAGAACAGATATCCGTTCCTCGCGGCCGAGACTCTCCGGCAGAACCGGCAGCTCCCCGGCACGCAGCACGCTTCTGAGCACTCCGTTCACCATGCCCGAAATCCCCTGATGCCCGCGTTTCTTGGCGATGTTCACCGCTTCGTTGACGGCAGCATGGGAGGGAACACGGTCCAGGTACATTAGCTGATACAAGCTTAGGCGCAGCAGGCTGCGGACCCAGGGCGCAAGCCTGGCAAGGCCTTTGCTGACGAAGCCGCCCAGCACATAATCGAGGGTAATCATCCGAGAGATGCTGCCGTATACCAGTTCTGTAACCAGGCCTGCATCCTCACGGCTGAGCGCAGACTTCTGCAGGCTGCTGCTCAGCAGCAGATTGCTGTAAGCCCCCTGCTGCTCAACGCGGACAAGCACATCCAGCGCCACCTCGCGGGCGGACCCGGCCGCCGGTTTGCCTGCGCCGCCAGGCCGGTGATTCTTGCCTGCCGTGCTTTTATCTTTGCCGCCGCCGGCCTGCTTGGCTCCGGCAGCCCCAGGTCCGTTGCCGCCGCTTGGCTGAACATGCGGCCCTCTGCGGTCCGCGCCGCTGCCCGCGCTCAACCCAGCACCGTTCCGGGCTTCATCGCTGCCCCCCGGCTGAAGTCGGCTGCCGTCATTGCTTTTTTGCCGGCCGGCTGAACCGAGGTGAGCAGCAGGCTGCCATCGCCTGTCTTCACCTCAACCCCGTCCCCGCTCACCGCAAGCACCGTGCCGGGTACTGCCGCGCTGCCTCCGCCTTGCGCGGCGGGCTTCAGCGCAGCCCATACCTTGAACGTTTCACCGTTCCAGAGTGTAAACGCGCCGGAGAACGGCACCAGTCCGCGAATGCGGTTATAAATGTCACGCGAGCCCGCGCTCCAATCAATCCGTTCATCTTCCCTGCTGAGATTCGGCGCATAGGTGGCTTCGCTGTCATCCTGTGGAGTCGCCTGCACGCGTCCGGCGGCCAGCCGCGGCATTTCCGCCTTGAGCAGCTCACATCCGGCCAGGCTCAGCTTCTCAAACAGCGTGCCCGAAGTGTCCTCATCGTCAATGGAAACCTCAACCCGCGAGATCATATCGCCGGTATCCAGTCCTTCCGCCATGTACATCAGCGTGACTCCGGTAACCTTCTCGCCATTAATAATGCAGCGCTGGATCGGTGCGCCGCCGCGGTATTTCGGCAGCAGCGAGCCATGCACGTTCACACAGCCGTATTGCGGCAGCTCCAGCACGGATTTCGGCAGAATCTGCCCGTAAGCCGCCGTAACGATCAGATCCGGCTCATAGGCCGCCAGCTCGGCTACGGCTTCAGGGCGCCGCATCCGTTCAGGCTGCAGCACCGGCAGTCCCAGAGACAGAGCCGCCTCCTTCACAGGAGAAGGCGTCAGCGTCTTCTTCCGGCCCTGCGGCCGGTCCGGCTGGGTTACAACCGCCACAACCTCGTACCCTTCCTCCAGCAGCATCTGCAGGGAAGGCACCGCAAAAGCCGGAGTTCCCATGAACACTATCTTCATTCCATTCACTCCTCAGTTTCGCTGCGCTCAGCCGTATACTCATATACCTTTTCGGCAATGTCCGTGAACAGCACCCCGTTAAGATGATCGATCTCATGCTGAAACGCCCGGGCCAGCAGGCCGCTCCCGGTGATCGTAACCTCCTTGCCTTCCCGGTCAAGCCCGGTCACGGTCACCGTTTCCGCACGGCGCACATCGCCGTTGAGACCCGGAATGCTCAGGCAGCCTTCCGGTCCGAACTGCTCGCCGTCCCTGCTGACAATCTCCGGATTAATCAGCTTGATCAATCCGTGCTCTTCATCGGCGTCCACCACGATCAGCCGTTTCAGAATTCCGATCTGCGGTGCGGCCAATCCAACGCCTTCCGCGTCATACATGGTATCGGCCATGTCGTCCAGCAGCTTCTGAACATTGGGGGTTACCTTGGTTACCGTCTTTGCCGTCTTGTGCAGCACTTCATCCGGTTCTTTCACAATCAGCCTGATAGCCATTACAAAAACACCATCCTTGAACATTTCTATAGTACAGCCGGCAAGCCGGGAGCGGATCTCCAGCTTGCCTCTTCCAGCAAAATCAAACAACAAGCGGAAACGGCTTCGCCGTCCTGATAAGGACGGTATCCGTTTCAGCGAGAAAGATAAGGCTAATGATAGCGTGAAACATATAAAGTCTTATCTTTATACATAGGCCAGCCAAGGAGGCTGCCTTCTCATGTATGGCCGTGTAAGCGGCAATTACAGATCTTGGGGCAGCAGCGCGGTGCCATTCCCTACCCATTGTAACATGCCCGCCGATTACATCAACATCTGCGGATCAACGTCCAGGCTGATCTGCAGCCCCGTATCCCGCGCCGAATCCTCAAGCTCTTCGGCCACCCCGCGCGCCAGCCCGATGGCATCGATAGAACCGCGCCATTTAATAATGCATTGGAATCTGTATCTCCCCTTAAGCCGGGGCAGCGGAGAGGCGACCGGCCCGAGCAGATCGAGCGCATCAGAGGACAGCTTGTCCAGGCTGCCATACCAGCGGAGCTGCCGTGCTTTGCCTTGCAGGTTCAGCGCATAATTCTCTGCCAGCCGCAGCAGCACCGGCAGCTGTTCATGGGAGAGAGTAACGAGAATCAGGCGGCAATAAGGCGGGTAATGCAGCTCCCGGCGGTGCTTCAGCTCTTCACGCACAAACGAATGATAATCATGGCCGCTGGCATGCACAATCGAATAATGCTCCGGCGTATAGGATTGGACAACCACCTCCCCTGGAAGCTGATGGCGTCCAGCTCTTCCGGCTACCTGCGTCAGCAGCTGGAACGTCTTCTCCGCCGCACGGAAGTCCGGCAAATTGAGCGCAGAGTCCGCAGTAATGACACCGACCAGCGTCACATCCGGAAAGTCGAGCCCCTTGGCCACCATCTGCGTACCCAGCAGCACGTCGGCCTTCTTGTCCCTGAACTGGTTCAGCAGCTTCTCATGCGAGCCCTTCTCCGTTGTAGTATCCACATCCATCCGGATGACACGGATTCCGGGGAACAGCTTGCCCAGCTCCTCTTCAACCCGCTGTGTGCCTGTCCCGAAGAAGCGGATATGCTCACTCCCGCACTCCGGGCATACCTTAGGCGCCGGTTCGGCGTGGCCGCAGTAATGGCAACGCAGATTATCGCTGCGGCTGTGGTAGGTCAGCGAGATATCGCAGTCCGGACAGCCGGCGACATAGCCGCAGCTGCGGCACATCACGAAGGTGGAGAAGCCTCTGCGGTTCAGCAGGAGCACTGTCTGCTCTCCCCGTTCCAGCCGGCTCTGCAGCGCAGCGTGCAGCCTGCGGCTGAACATCGAACGGTTCCCTTCCTTCAGCTCCTCGCGCATGTCGGTCACATGCACCTTGGGCAATTCATTGCCCAGCGCCCGGCTGGGCATCTGCAGAAGGATTGGCGAGAAATGAATATCGCTCTGTGCTCTTGCGGCATGATAGCTCTCCAGGGAAGGAGTGGCGGAGCCGAGGATGACCGCGGCTCCGCCCTGCTCTGCCCTGCGTACCGCCACATCACGCGCATGGTATTTCGGATTCTCCTCCTGCTTATAGGAGGATTCATGCTCTTCGTCCATAATAATCAGGCCCAGACTTACGAATGGAGCAAACACCGCGGAACGGGCACCTACGGCCACTGACGCTTTGCCTTCGCGGATTTTGCGCCATTCGTCATATCGTTCGCCCGCAGACAGCCGGCTGTGCATTACGGCAACCCCGCTGCCGAAGCGGCCTTTGAACCGCTCGACCATCTGCGGCGTGAGGGCAATCTCGGGTACAAGCACTACGGCTTGGCGGCCCTGATCCACGCAGCGCTGAATGCACTGCAGATAGATTTCTGTCTTTCCGCTCCCGGTTACCCCATGCAGCAGAAACACCTCATGCCGCAGCTCATCCACGGCGGCGGCAATGCGCGTGTATACAGCCTCCTGCTCCGCTGTCAGCGGCAAAGGTGTGCTCGGCTTGAAGTCACGGCCCCGGTAAGGGTCCCGGTACACTTCAATTTCACTGATCTCGATGAATCCCTTGTCCTCAAGCGCCTTAACCGTCCCTGCAGTAACCTGCAGAATGGACAGTACCTCCTTCATCGGCATCGGAAGCGTGGCCTCCATATCGATTAGAAAGGACAGCACTTCCTTTTGGCGGGCTGAACGCGCCGGGAAGCCGGATAAAGATTCGCGGGCTGCTGACAGGCCAATGGCCAGATCGACCGCCTTCAGCTTTTTCTTGCCCAGCTTGTCTTTGATCGACTGGCTCTCGGCCAGCACGCCCCGGCGGAGCATAAATTTCACGGTTTCCGCCGCCTGCGGAAAGGTCCGGGTCAGCAGCTTCATGGAGACCTCGCCATGGCGCCCGACAAACTCGGCAATGCGGCTCTCCTCCTGATCCGTCTCCAGGAACAGGGGGAACAGCTCATCTGCGGAGCTGCCGCTAGCCTCTGCGGCGTCCCCAAGCGTAATCAACCGCTCGGCCTTGCCCTTTAATGCCGTAGGGAGCATCGCCTGAAGCGCGGATATGCGTCTGCAGGCATATCTTTGACTCATCCAGTCGCCCAGCTCAACCAGCTCGGGAGACAGCGGGGGAAGCAGGTCAAGCACCTCCTGAATCGCCTTCAAACCCGGCACCGGGCCGGTCTCTCCCGATTCAAGCGATACTACAAAGCCCTGCACTGTCCGGTGCCCGAAGGGAACCGCCACCCGGCTTCCCACTTCAATCCACAGCTTAAGCGATTCCGGTATCAAATAATCAAAGGGCCGGTCAGTGCTGCGCACGGGTACATCGACAATGACCTTGGCAATCTCCATTATAATGCTGCTCCGGAAATCCGTTCCGCTGCCAGCTCCAGCAGCCGCCGTGCCACTTCATCCTTGGACAGCAGCGGCAGATCAAGCACCAGTCCCTCTGCATCATAGATGGACACTATGTTGGTCTCTGTACCGAACCCTGCCCCTTCCGCAGCGATATCGTTGGCAACGATCAGATCCAGGTTTTTGCGGGCCAGCTTGTCCTTGGCATACCATTCGGCATTGCCCGTTTCGGCGGCAAAGCCGATCAGAAATTGCTTATCCTTGTGTTTGCCGAGACTTTCCAGTATGTCGGTCGTCTTCACGAGTTCAAGGGTCAGGGTATCCCCGCTCTTCTTAATCTTGGATTCCGCGCTCTGCCGTGGCCGGTAATCCGACACAGCCGCTGCCTTAACCAGAATATCGCAGTCATCCCAGCAGCTCAGAACCGCTTCATACATATCCGCAGCCGACTCTACACGCACCACACGGATTTCCGGGTCCCGGGGCGGGGCTTCATCGGTACGTGCAGCAATCAGGGTAACCTCTGCGCCCATTGCCCGTGCAGCGCGGGTGAGGGCAAAGCCCATTTTACCGGAGGAATCATTGGTAATGTAGCGGACCGGATCAATGCGCTCAATCGTTCCGCCGGCGGTGATCAGCACTTTTTTACCGGCAAGCGGTCCCGCGGCAGCGCCATGCTGAAGGGCAAAAAACTGCTCCACCACTTTTACAATCGCTTCCGGCTCCTCCAGTCGTCCCTTACCCACATAACCGCAGGCCAGCAGTCCTTCTCCCGGCTCGATGAATTGCACTCCCCGCTTATACAGCGTATCGATGTTGGCGAGCACTGCCGGATGCTGGTACATATTCACATTCATAGCCGGTGCCACCATCACGGGGGCGGTCGCGGCAAGCAAGGTGGTGGACAGCATATCATCCGCCAGCCCATGTGCCATTTTGGCGATGATATTGGCCGTTGCCGGAGCTATCAGTACAAGATCGGCGGAATCCGCCAGGTCAATATGCGAAATCGAAGACGGATCGCGCTCCTGAAACGTATCGCTGAATACCCGCTGCTTGGATAAAGACTGAAGTGTCAGCTCGGTGATAAACTGCTTGGCCGAAGCTGTCATGATCACATGCACCTTGGCCCCTTTTTGCGTAAGCTTGCTGGTCAAGGCCGCCCCCTTGTAGGCAGCAATCCCTCCGGTAATCCCCAATATAATCGTTTTGCCCTGTAAGCTCTTCAACTTAATCTCCCCCCTGTTCCCTTGCCTAGCGCCTATCTGTGACTGATATGAAAAGAAAAACCTGAAATCCTTCGGTTTTTGAGAAAAAAATAACAACCTTCCGGTTGTCAGATACAGCCCGGTCCGGGCTATTCAAGGCTGAATCAGTAATTATTAGCCTCCTAACCCAAGAAGAAACGGCAGCAGCCCTATAGAAAAGGCGGCGTCCGTTTCTGGAATGGCCTAGCAGGGAACCCTTGGACTACTCTTCGCCGCGGGTTACAACGATGCGGTCCTCATAAATTTCTTCCAGCGCAACACCGACGAACTTGTGGGATCTCGGCGCTTTGATATCAGTCTTGCCGCCTTCACGAAGCTCTCTTGCCCGGCGGGCTGCAGCGACAACCAGGGAATACTTGCTGTCGACTTTCGTCATCATTTCGTCAATGGATGGATATAGCACGTAAGACACCTCTTCATCTTTTACTATAATATGGGCTTAAACTCTGTAGTGCCTATCATCTCACCTTACAATGCTCGGCAATAATGATGCTTTCTATTCGCTTGCAGGCCAGATCAATCTCATCATTCACTACTGCGTAATCGTAATGCCGGATCAGGCCGATCTCATCCTCCGCCACGGACATGCGGTGGTTAATGACATCGGGATGCTCCGTACCGCGTCCGCGAATGCGGTCCTTCAATTCGTCCATGGAAGGCGGAAGAAGGAACACAAAGATACCTTCGGGAAATTTATCTTTGACCTTGAGTGCTCCCTGAACCTCGATTTCCAGAATAATATCTCTTCCGCTGTCGAGCGTCCGCTCCACAAAGTCACGCGGAGTACCGTAATAATTGCCTACGTACTCCGCATATTCGAGCAGCTGGTCGGCTTCAATCATCGCCGCGAACTGCTCTCTGGTCTTGAAAAAATAGTTGACTCCGTTCTCCTCACCTTCACGCGGCAGGCGTGTCGTCGCGGATACGGAATAGACAAGCTCGGGCATCTTCGGCCGCAGTGCGGTGCATACGGTGCCTTTACCGACACCGGAAGGACCGGATAGTACGATCAGCAATCCTTTTGACATAGTACACTCCAATTGTTGTTATTCGTCGTTATCGTCATCTTTGCTGGAAAGACGGTGCGCCACCGTCTCAGGCTGCACGGCCGAGAGAATGACATGATCGCTGTCTGTAATGATGACGGCCCGTGTCCGGCGTCCGTAAGTGGCGTCGATCAGCATATGCCGGTCTCTGGCCTCTTGGATGATGCGTTTAATTGGTGCAGATTCCGGGCTGACAATGGAAATAATGCGGTTGGCCGATACAATATTTCCAAAGCCGATGTTGATTAATTTGATTGCCATGTTCCGGTTGTTCCCCCCATAGATTACATCTTTGCTTACTTCAGCTACCTGTCATTCTAAGTTCGCTGCTTGTTCACGTATCTTCTCCAGCTCAGCTTTCATATCCAGCGTAAGGTTCACCAGAGTCAGATGATTGCATTTCGACCCGATTGTATTCGTCTCTCTGTTCATCTCCTGAATGAGAAAATCCAGCTTGCGTCCTGCCGGCTCGCTTCCCTTCAGCAAAGCCTTGCATTGTTCAAAATGACTGTACAGACGGGTAAGCTCTTCATCAATATTACAGCGGTCGGCAAAGATAGCAATTTCCATTCCGAATTTATGCTCTTCAAAAGGGAACGTCCCGTCATTCAGCCCGCTCAGCCGCTGGCGCAGCTTGTCGCGGTACTCACTTACCGCAACCGGAGCAAGTCCGGCCATTTCAGCGTGCAGCTCCTCCAGATGACCCAGCCGCAGCGAAAGATCAGCGGCCAGAAAACCGCCCTCGCGGGCGCGCATCTCCATCAGAGCTTCCAGGCTTAGATCAAGCCCGCGCTCAAGGGCAGCCTTGAAGTCTTGGTCCGAGGCGGATGCGTGGGCATCCTCCTTGAATTCCGTTACACCCGGCATCAAAAGGATGTCGCGAAGCTGCAGCTCACCCTGGATTCCAAATTCAGATCTAAGCTGCTCTGCCGACTTCAAATAGGAACGTACCGCCGAACGGTTCAGCACCTGTGCCAAGTCGGACTCTTCGGTATGCTCCCTGTTAATGATGACATCTACCCGTCCCCGTTTGATATGTCCTTGAACCTGTCTTCGGAGCATATCCTCATAAACCGTCCAATCCCGGGGCATCCGCAGCACAACTTCGCAGTAACGGTTATTCACCGATTTGACTTCGAACGTAATCTTGTAACCGCCGAATTGCAGGGATGATTGACCGTATCCGGTCATGCTAAATGACAACGGAATCACATCCATTACACTATTGTAATTGATTATTACTAGCGAAACAAGGGGGACAATTTGCGTCCTTGCTTCTCCCACACATACTCCAGGAGCTGCACGCTCATATCATAGAACATGAACGGCGTCATCAGATAGATGCCGTTAAAATGCGCAGTAGCCGCATCCAGCAGCTCTTTGGCAATCCGCACACCTTCCGCACGCCCGGCTTCCCCCTCCAGCCCTTCCATGCGGCTGCGCACTTCAGGCGAGAGCTGGATGCCGGGAACTTCATTATGCAGATATTCGGCATTGCGCCCGCTGGCCAGCGGCATAATCCCGATGAAGATCGGGATATTCAGATGCTCCGTGGCCTTGGCAATGCGGGCAATCAGTTCGGGATCGTATACCGGCTGGGTCATAATATAGTCTGCGCCGGAGGCGATCTTTTTCTCCAGCCGTTCCACCGCCTTGTCCAGATGCTTGACATTGGGATTAAACGCTGCGCCGATCACAAAATTCGCCTTCTGCTTCAGCGGCTTGCCGGAGAACGCGATGCCGTCGTTCAGCTGCTTGATCATCCGTATAATCTCAAAGGAGGTCAGATCGTAAATGGAGCTTGCACCTGGCAGATCACCGAAACGGGCCGGATCGCCTGTCACTGCCAGCACATGATCAATGCCCAGGGCATCGAAGCCCATGAGATGCGATTGGGTTCCGATCAGATTGCGGTCGCGGCAGGCGATATGGACCAAAGGCCGCAGCCCGGTTCGGGCCTTGACCAGATGCCCAAGCGCCATGTTGCTCATGCGGGTTACGGCGAGCGAATTATCCGCCAGCGTCAGGGCATCCGCCCCCGCTCTGCGCAGCGCCTCCGCGCCGCGCATGAACTTCGCGATATCCAGATCACGCGGCGGGTCCAGCTCCACGATCACCGTATGGCGTTCCCTGGCCAGGTCGACGAGTGTCGGCTCGCTGCCGTCACCTCCCTCATCCTCGCCCAGATGCTCCTGCACCGCCAGGCGCTCCGGATTTCTCTCGGTGGTCGGCTCCGGCAGGGGCCGGGGAATATACTCCCGCAGCGCGGCAGAGATTTCGGCGATGTGCTGCGGCGTTGTGCCGCAGCAGCCCCCGATAATCCGGCTGCCCATATCCGCAAAAACCGGGGCCATCTGGCCGAAATAATCCGGCGAGGCGCCGTAGCGGTACTTCCCGTCCACATAATCGGCGATCCCCGCATTGGGATAGACCGAAGCGGGAAGTCTGAGGCTTCCCTGCAGCGATTTCAGCGCGCGCTTGATTCCGTTGGGTCCGGTGCGGCAGTTGAAGCCGATGATATCCGCCCCATCCTGCTCCAGAATGTGAAAAGCCTCCGGCAGCGTTAAGCCGTCAAGCGTCCGGGCGGTCTCATCCACAGCCAGCTGGCAGATCACCGGAAGCCCGCTGAGCTTCCGGACGGCTCTCAGTGCCAGATGCAGCTCTTCCACATCATAAAAGGTTTCCAGCATAATGCCGTCCGGCTGCTCTTCCAGCAGCGCCGAAAACTGCTGGGCATAGAACCGCTTCAGCTCCGGGCTGGAGAGGTTCGCGCGTTTGCCGGCACGGATCGAGCCTACCGCACCTACGACATACCCTGTTTCTCCGGCGGCTTGCCGGGCAATGCGCACACCGGCGCGGTTAATTTCGTCGACCTTGGCCTCCAGGCCAAACTTGGACAGCTTGTCATAATTGGCCGAGTACGTATTGCTCTCCAGCAGCACGGCCCCCGCTTCTATATAGCTGCGGTGCACTTCCTCAATAACCTCCGGAGAGGTCAGATTCAATTCTTCATAGGAGATGCCGACAGGGAAGCCTTTTTGATATAAAAAGGTTCCCATCGCTCCGTCTCCGACCAATACGCCATTCTTCCATGCAGAGCGCAAATCCGGCTTCACCGCAAGAACCTCCCCTAATCAGACCATAGTTTCATACTAATGTAACATAAAACGGGATGGATGATAAGCTTTCGCCTCCCGGAAACGGCTTTGCCGTCCTTTTTCCAAAGGCGGTATCCGCTTCAGCGGAAAATAGAAGGATGCCCCGCAGAGAAAAGCCTGCGGGGCATCCTTCTTGCCGTTCCTATTGTCACACCGTCTTGGTTACAGCTTTAGATTGCCACGGAACCCGTATATACAACCTGCGCCGGGCCGGTCATATAGACGTGGTTGTCTTCTTCGCTCCATTCGATGAGCAAGTCGCCGCCCTTCAGGCTGACCGTAGCCGAACGGTCGGTCAGTCCGTTCAGCACGGAGGAAACCAGTGTGGCGCAAGCCCCGGTTCCGCAGGCCAGTGTGGGCCCTGCGCCGCGTTCCCAGACACGCATATCGACATGGCTGCGGTCCAGCACGGTAGCGAATTCAACGTTCACCTTTCTCGGAAACAGCGGGTGCACCTCAAGCTTTGGCCCCCAGGTGCCCAGATCGAAGCCTGCGGCATCCTCCACATAGATTACACAATGCGGATTGCCCATGGAAACTGCGGTGAACTTGAACTCTCTTCCGTCCGCTTCGATCGGCCGGTCCAGCACCGGCTCGGCATCAATGGCCACCGGAATCTGCATTCCCGACAATACAGGCTCGCCCATATCGACCGTAACGTTCTCCACAGCGCCGTCCTTCACCTGCAAGGATACCTTCTGCTCGCCGGCCCCGATCGTTTCGATCACAATCTGCTCCGAGCTGACCAGGCCATGCTCATAGGCATATTTGGAGACACAGCGGATTGCGTTGCCGCATTGCTCCGCTTCCGAGCCGTCCGAATTCATGATGCGCATCATATAATCTCCGCGCTCCGACGGCAGAATGTACACCAGGCCGTCGGCGCCGATGCCGAAGAACCGGTTGCACAGGGTAACCGCAAGCTCGGCGGCATTGCCGGGCAGCTCCTGTTCGCCGAACACGATAATAAAGTCATTTCCAAGACCATGCATTTTGGTGAATTCCATTAAGCTTCCACTCCTAAAAGTTTTTCGGGGGCAACGCCGGCGATCCGGCGTGAACCAAGCATACCTTAAGGAATGGGTTTAAGCTATTGATTTTATGCCGAAATTTTTGTACTTTTTATCATCGTCCGGCCACCGCTGCGGCTGCGGTTCTTCTTGCCGCCCCACACGCTGCCCGCTCCCATGAGGAAGGTGGGGATACCGGCGGTAACCAGCACAAGGCACCATTCGCGGAAGCTTAACGGCACGGTCTTGAAGACCGGCTGAAGCGGCGGCAGATACATAACCGCCAGCATGAGCAGAACCGATGACAGCACGGCGAGCACCAGATATTTGTTCTGGAACGGATTCCGGTGGAACACCGAACGGGAGCTGCGGCAGTCAAAGACATGGATCAGCTGGGCCATGACCAATGTGGCAAAAGCGACCGACTGCGCACGGATCAGCTGCTGCGGAGAGCTTGGATCGATCCGCAGCGTAAGCCAGAAGGCGGCCAGCGTGCACAGGCCGATCAGCAGGCCGCGGCTGATGATTTTCCAGCCGAGCCGGCGGGCAAAGATATTCTCCTTGGCTCCGCGCGGCTTGTGCTCCATCAGATCCTTCTCGGCCTGATCCACACCAAGCGCCATCGCCGGCAGCCCGTCGGTCACCAGGTTGACCCAGAGAATCTGGATCGGAACCAGCGGCAGCGGCAGACCCAGCATCATGGCGAAGAACATGGTCAGGATCTCCCCAACATTGGAGGCGAGCAGATACCGGATGAATTTACGGATATTCTCATAAATGTTACGGCCCTCCTCAATAGCTGCCACGATGGTGGAGAAGTTGTCGTCGCCCAAAATAAGCGAGGAGGCTTCTTTGGTCACATCCGTGCCGGTGATGCCCATCGAAATTCCGATATCCGCCGCCTTGATGGCAGGCGCGTCATTGACCCCGTCACCGGTCATCGCCACCACATGCCCGTGACGCTGCAGAGACTTGACGATCCGGAGCTTGTGCTCGGGAGAGACCCGGGCGTACACATATACATTGTCCGAGACCTTATCCAGGGCATCGTCGTCCATGCGGGTGAGCTGGCTGCCGGTCAGCACGGTTCCGCCGCGCTGCAGGATGCCCAGCTGATGGGCAATCGCTTCCGCTGTGGTTCCATGGTCACCGGTGATCATCACCGTCTTGATTCCGGCCCGGCGGGTAACGCTGATGGCATCGCGCACCTCACGCCGCGGCGGATCGATCATCCCGGCCAGCCCGGCGAACACCAGCTGGCACTCCGCTTCCTTTTCACTGCCCGCAACTTCGCCCGATCGCATATCGCGGTAGGCCAGCCCGAGCACACGCAGCGCGCCTGAAGCCATTTCTTCATTCGCCTCCAGCACCTTTTGGCGCAAGGTAGGTGTACAAGGCACAACCGTCCCCTCCCACAGCATGTAGGAGCAGCAGTTCAGCAGGACATCCGGCGCGCCTTTGGTACAGATCATCCGTCCGCCGGGATGGCTGACAACCACAGACATCAGCTTGCGTTCCGAATCGAACGGGAACTCCGTCTCCCGGGCATAGGTTACGGCCAGCGACTGGGCGGTCAGCCCCATCTTCGCGGATAAGGCGACCAGCGCCCCCTCCGTCGGGTCCCCCTTCAGTTCCCAGACAGACTGGGAAGACATATTTTTATCCGCTTCGCCGCCTTTTTCCTTCCCTTTCCGCTTGCCGCGCATTTCTTCGGGAAAGGTCTCCAGAATCTCCGCATTGCTGCACAGTGCCCCGATCTGGAGCATGCGCCGCAGGCTTTGGTCATTCTTCAGATCAACAGGCTTGCCTTTTTGCAGCACCTGTCCGAACGGGGCGTAGCCCTCCCCGGTTACCTCCAAATTGCGTCCCGCGCTCCACATCCGTGTCACTGTCATTTTGTTCTGGGTCAGCGTTCCTGTTTTGTCAGAACAGATGACCGAAGCGCAGCCGAGTGTTTCCACTGAAGGCAGCTTGCGGACAATGGCCTTGCGCTTGATCATCCGCTGAACGCCGAGAGCAAGCGCAATGGTCACAATCGCCGGCAGCCCTTCCGGAATTGCGGCAACGGCCAGGCTGACTCCGGCCAGGAACATCGCCGGCACAGGCTGTCCGTGCAGAATGCCTGCCGCGACTACCACAATGGTCAGTCCCAGCGAGACATAGATCAGGATTTTGCCGAGCTGCTCCAGACGGTGCTGCAGCGGCGTTTCCTGGGATTCGGTATTCAGAATCAGATCGGCGATTTTGCCCATCTCGGTGTCCATGCCGGTGCGGACAACTATGGCCCGGCCGGTGCCCCGGGTGACCATCGTGCCCATGAACCCGATATTTTTCTGGTCTCCAAGCGGAATTTCCTCGGCATGGATCACCTCCGAATGCTTGGAGACGGGCAGCGATTCACCGGTAAGCGCGGATTCCTCGGCATACAGCGCGCTGCACTGCAGCCAGCGGACATCCGCCGGAATCCGGTCGCCGCTTTCCAGCAGGATAATGTCGCCCGGAACCAGCATTTTGGCGGGGATATGCTCCAGCTTGCCATCGCGCAGAACCTTCGCGGAAGGCGCCGACAGCTGCTTGAGTGCCCGCAGCGAACGCTCTGCGCGGAATTCCTGTACGAAGCCAAGCACCCCGTTCAGCATAATTATGGCGATAATGGTTATCGCGTCCAGATATTCGCCCAGCAGGCCTGACACGAGTGTAGCCCCCATCAGCACCAGAACCATGAAATCCTTGAACTGGTTCAGCAGCAGGGTCAGCGGGGATATCGCCTTCCCTTCCGACAGCTCATTATGCCCGTTCTCCTTCAGCCTCTCCGCGGCATCCTCTCCGCTTAGGCCCGATCCCGGATGAACGCCGAACATCTTCTGCAGTTCCTCTGCACCGAGCCGGTGCCAACTTTTTTGTTCCATATTTCTTCTTTCCCCTCCCGGTCGTTTCTTGACTTCCGGCGGCGCACAGCTTTTCCACCTGTTCATGTCCAAGTGTATTCATGGTCGTCCCAAAATATCACTTCCGCCCGGCTTCTCCTTTTGCGCAAAAGTGTCAAAGTATGGCATCATAGAGGGGAGTACATTATTTTCAGGCGACAGGAGAGCATTATCATGGCATTAGACGGCATTGTAACCAGAGCGATCGTGCACGAGCTCAGAGCTTTTATCGGTGCGCGCATCGGCAAAATATATCAACCCAGCACACATGATCTGATCTTCATCCTGCGCGGCTCCGGCGGCGGCGGCAAGCTGCTATTGTCGGCCAACCCGACCTATCCCCGGCTGCATCTGACGGACAGGAACAGCGTTAATCCGGCCGAAGCGCCGATGTTCTGCATGCTGATGCGCAAGCATTGCGAAGGCGGAACGATTGAGAGCATCAGCCAGGTTGGCATGGAGCGCATCATTCATATCCAGGTGCGGACCCGGGATGAGCTCGGGGATGTGTCGGCCAAAAAAATCATCATCGAGCTGATGGGCCGGCACAGCAATATCATTCTTACCGAGCTTGCGACCGGCACTATTATCGACGGCATTCACCATGTTACCCCAACCATCAGCAGCTACCGGAATGTCATGCCCGGCATTGCCTATACCGAGCCGCCGCAGCAGCATAAGCTGAACCCTTTGGACATCGGGAGAGAGGAATTCCTGAGTCTCGCGTCAGCTGCTGAACAGGCTGCGGTAACCGCTGCCCTAACCGGGATAGAGCAGGAGCCAGAAGAGATCATCGAGGGCGAGCTTGCCGGCCTCGTGAAATTTCTGGAGGAGCCAAAAGCTGACGGCTCCGGGGGACCAGCGCCATCAGCCGACCCTGCAGGCTGGATGGTGCATGCCTTCAGCGGCATGAGTCCGCTGGTTGCCGGGGAGATTGTGCGGCAGAGCGGCGCGGCAGCCGGAAGCACTCCCTTTGGAGAGATGGCGTCTTTATGGGAAGCCTTCGACACTGTGCTTGAGCCGGTACGGGAAAACAGGTTCTCCCCGATGTCAGGGGCAAATGCCAAGGGCAAGCCCGTCTTCTCGGCAATTCCGCTGACGCTTCCGGACGGGCCTGTGAAGCATTACAGCTCCATCAGCTCCTGCCTGGAGGATTATTACGGCGATAAAGCGGAGCGCGACACCGTTAAGCAGAGGGTCAGCGACCTGATCCGCTTCCTCGGCAATGAACGCAGCAAAAACATCAAGAAGCTGGCCAATCTGCAAAAGGATCTGGACGAAGCCCGGGATGCCGATCAATTCCGGATTTGGGGCGAGCTGCTGTTCGCTTCGCTCCATGCGGTCTCCAAAGGCGACAAGCAGGCCACGCTTGTGAATTATTACGACGAGAACCAGGCGGAAATCACCATTCCGCTTGATCCGCTGTTGACTCCATCGGACAATGCACAGCGGTATTTCAAGAAGTACAGCAAATACAAGAACAGCCTGCTGGTAATCAACGAGCAGCTGCTCAAAACCCATGAGGAAATTGCCTACATGGAAACGCTGCTGCAGCAGCTGGCCCACGCTTCGCTGAATGATATCGAGGAAATCCGCGATGAGCTTGTGGCCCAGGGGTATCTGCGCGACCGCAGCAAAAAAGGCAAAAAGAAGAAAAAAGCCGCCCGCCCAACAGTGCAGGTCTTCACTTCCTCGGAAGGCGTGGACATCTATGTCGGCAAAAACAACCTGCAGAACGAATACGTCACGAACCGTCTCGCTGCGGCGAACGACACCTGGCTGCACACCAAGGATATTCCCGGCTCCCATGTGGTGATCCGCAGTGAATCCTTTGGAGATGCGACACTGGAGGAAGCCGCACAGCTGGCCGCATACTTCAGCCAGGCCAAGCAGTCAAGCAGCGTCCCTGTGGACTGTACGCTCATCCGGCATGTGCGCAAGCCGAGCGGCGCGAAGCCCGGCTTCGTCATCTATGACCATCAGAAGACCCTTTTCGTCACGCCGGACGAGGAGCGGATCAAAGGTTTGCCCAATACGCTGAGAAGCTAAGTATTGCGCGGGTAGGCAAATAACCTCCAGTCCGGAGACGCTGCAGCGTCAATGGACTGGAGGTTATTTCAATATTGAGCCACGCCGGTGTTCGTGCCGCGCGCCGCGTTCGGCTCAATCCCTTCACCTGCCCGATACCTAAGTCCGGTCCGAAGCGCTCTTCAGCTGCTCCAGCACCGCGGCCGGTACCGAAACGCTGCCGATTTCGCCGTGGAACACAACGCCCTGGCGTGCACCGTGGAAATCCGAGCCGCCGGTGACCAGCAGCCCGAATTCTTCGGCGAGCAGGAGGCAGCGTTCTTCATCCGCTGGACCATGATCCGAGTGATACGCCTCGATGCCGCGCAGCCCGCTGCGCTCAATGATGCCGCGGACCAGCTCATCGTCTCCATATATTCCGGGATGCGCCAGCACCGCCGAACCGCCCGCCTCGGCAATCCATTGGCAGGCCAGCTCCGGCGTGATGCGCGGCGGCGATACATAGGCCGCTGCACCCTCTGCCAGATATTTGTCAAACGCATCGCGCATATCTTCAGCTGCCCCCAGACGCACCAGTTCATCGGCAATATGCGGTCGGCCGACACTCTCGTCAGGCTTCAGCCCACGGCCTATTCCTGCCACCACCTGATCCAGGGTAATCTTAATGCCAAGCCCCTTCAGCTTGGCTATAATAGCCTCGTTCCGCCGGGCGCGGGTATCTCTCTGCTCGGCCAGCCGGGACAGAAACAGCTCCTGCTGTGTATCAATGTAATACCCCAGCACATGGATTTCTTTGCCTCCGGCCCTTGTGCTGATTTCTACTCCGGGCACGACAGCAATGCCATACTTCCGGCCCGCTTCGAGCGCTTCCGCCACACCGGCTACAGTATCATGATCCGTGACCGCCACCGCCGCCAGCCCTTTTTCATAAGCCAGCCGTACATTCTCTGCCGGAGGCTGCATTCCATCCGAAGATAATGTGTGGGTATGCAAATCGGCTCTGCCTGAGAATCCGTTGTCTGCTTGATCCTTTAAGGGGCTAATCTTGCTTTCTTGTTGCATAGTCTCTATCCCGCCCTTCAAATTGTTGGGCCTTGGCCGCATCCCATTCCTCGCGAAGAATTCCCATCTTGACGGCATCGTAATACTCACCGCGCACGATCCGGGCTTTGCGTACCCGCGCTTCCTCAATCATGCCGCATTTGGCGGCCAGCCCCATCATTCGGACATTGCCCGACCATGTGCCGATCCCCAGCCGGACCGTATCCAGTGAATCAAACAGATATTTCATCCACATTCCAAACGCCTCGGTTCCATAGCCGCCCGACCAATACCGCGAATCGAACAGCACGATCCCGATCTCAAACCAGTTCGTCTCCCTGGACACCCAGTATCTGCTTACCGTCCCCTTGAGTTCACCGTCAATTTCAACCACAAGACGGCTGCGGGGCGTGTCGGTATACACCAGCGCCAGGGTCTCTGCAAACTTCGGTGCGAACTCTTCATAGCTCTCCCATGTCCGCGTTCCGTAAGGTCCGTTCCAGAGCAGATGCTCCCTGTCCTCGGCTTCATATTCATAGTAATAAATTTTGCGGATATCCTCTTCCGTCAGGTCCCTCAGCGTGACTTTTTCTCCCGGCAGCACAATTGCCATACGTATCCCCCGCTCGTTTATCCAGCATGAATTCCATAATAATCCATACAAGCGATTTGCCGCATCCAGCCGCAACGGCTTCAGCCGCCTTTTAAAAGTGTGGTGATTTTGTCGTGGCCTACGGCCGGGTAGGGGTTTCCACCCGCTGTTGTAGCTCCCTATCGGCTCTCCGGACACTTTTTCACCACGCTTCTAAAAGAAAGCGTACCGTTTCAGCGGGAAATATTCTGCAGCGGATTTAATATCCTTCCTTACAGATCACCCGCATGTTCACGCAAAAAAGTCAGAAACGTAACCGCCGATATCGGCAGCAGCGTCGATTTCAGGTGAATCGCATAAAACTGCCTTTTAAAGGAAGCATCCGTAATGTTGACTATCTTCAGCAACCCCAGTGTCACCTCATGCTTGACCGAGGACGCAGAGATAATGGTAATGCCAAGTCCCGCTTCCACCGCTGATTTCACGGCTCCCGTACTTCCCAGCTCCATCACCACACGCATCGCGCCCGGGTCCAGCCCTTTGGCCAGCAGCTGTTCCTCCATGACCCGCCGGGTCCCGGACCCCTGCTCACGCAGCACAAACGGATGCTTCAGCGCTTCCTCCAGCGTTACCTCGTTGATATCGGCAAGCGGGTGCCCGCGGGGCACAATCAGCTTCAGCTCATCCCCCATAACCGGTTCAATCACCGTATCGGGGTGGGACACCGGGGCCTCGATCAAGCCGAAATTCAGCTGGTGCTTGTGAATCTCCTCCATCAGCTGCGAGGTATTCATTACCTTCATCATGATCGAGATATGCGGGTACTCTTTGCCAAACGGACCCAGCAGGCGCGGCAGCACATATTCCCCGATCGTCAGACTCGCTCCCAGCAGCAGGCGGCCCTCCAGCATATGGGTAAACGCCGACATCGCCTGGTCCGTCTCCCTCATAAGCTGAATGCTGCGCAGCGCGAACGGCAGCAGGGTGCGGCCGGCCTCGGAGAGCATGATTTTTTTGCTGGAACGGTCAAACAGCTTGGCTCCAAAATAATCCTCCAGCGCCTGGACCTGCATCGTCACCGCCGGCTGTGTCATATGCAGCGTCTGTGCTGCAGCCGAAAAGCTTCCGCGCTCGGAAACGGTATAAAAAATATGTAGCTGATGAAAATTCATACGCTCAGGACTCCTTCGTAAAATTCAAAAAAAACATGCAGCCTTCCGCCGCATGCCTTCTCTGTAACTGTGTCTTTCGTTACCTGCGTCTGCGGCGTTTCTTCATCAGCTTCATGCGGCGGGAATAGCGCAGCCACGAAAAATAACTCTTCAGGTCCCGCAGCTGGGGAGTGGCGGAAATTTGACCGAGAAAGGTAACCACCACCATCACATACAGCGGATGTCCGGAAAGTGTTGTTACACCCTGAAGCTCCTTGAACTCGACCACAACCGACGTGTCGTTGTCGATCAGGTACGCACTATACTCACTCTGAGAATAGGGCCTTACCCGGTTCTGCTTCACGCACTGCCATATCCACGCGCATAGATCTCCGTCCTTGCCGTCTTCCTGTTTGATCCGGTCTGCAAAACGGCCTCTCGCATACGGTGTTACAACAATATCGGCCACCCTGTATTCATTCAGCATGATGTGGAAGGGTTCGTACACCCCCCACGATTCCATCCCCTTGCCATGCATTATCATCACACTCCACTGAAAGGGTCTTGGCATGCTCTTATTGTTGTCAATATTACCGCATTGACGTTTGTTGATCAAGCATACCACCCTTTCAGCGCTTCCGGCATCAGCCCAGCGGGCTTACAGAGAGATCCTGGTCATCCGCATAACTGCTGCCTTGAATCATTTTGCATTTCTTCTTGAGCCTTGCAGCCTCGCCTGAGAGGTCCTCGATGGAATCGAAGCGCCGGAAGCGGTTGGTGACAACGGCTACCGAGACGGAGGCCAGCGGGATTTCTTCCATTGCGCCTGAGCGGCTCTCGGTCAGCACAAATCCCTGCAACGCGAATGTGTGAATAATCTTGCTCAAATAACCAAGTACGCACAAGGGCATAATGCTTATCAAGCTGATGGAGCGCAAGGAGGTTCATAGGGAACGGAAGCGAAGTGTAAAAAGTAACACTAATGGGCTGGAATTCTGGCTTGAACGGGCTTTAGTGGGATTTTGTACACCTAATGGAGGCCCGCTCCCCCCAAATGCCTGATTTCAGCCGGATTAGTTGTACTTTTTCCCACTAGGGATGATCCAGGATCCGCATGCGGTGGATTAGTGTTACTTTTTCCCACTAAATGGCTGCTCTTTGGATGAGGAGAGGCAATTCCTTCGGTACGCTCATTGGCAAAATCGCTGAAAATAAGCGTTTTAACCGTACAAAAAGCGTATGCGACTTTGCAATAAGAAGGCCTTGAAGAAGGCCTTATTGAAACGACAGCCGGTAAGGGCTGCTATGTATCAGCACAAAATCAAGATTTCTATCTTGAAGAACAGTAAAAAAAGATAGAGGAGCATTTAGCAAAAGCAATTGAAATTGCCCGTGCCAGCGGAATAAATCTTGAAAGGTTGAATGGGCTACTCACACTTTTATATCAGGAGGATAATTAAATGGGGACACTTTGCCGCGAAGCGGAAAGTGTCCGAGTGGGTCATATACTTCAAAGAAGTATATGTAAATACATTAAGATACTCCCATGATCAATTGAAATTTGTCAACCTCATTTTATGCTTATAATGCTTGCCATATAGAATTAACAATTGCTTCAATATGTATTTGGGTTGTATTAAGAATTAAAGTATCCAAATCTTTATCTTTAATTATTAACGGCAACTCCGTACACCCAAGAACCAGTCCGTCTGCACTCTGTTCCACCAATAAGCGTTCCGTAATCTCGATTTTTTGTCTGTCTTCCGGCAAGACAATACCTTCCTCCAGCTTTGGGAAAATGATGTTATGGATTGCTGTCTGCTCACATTCCGATGGGACAACGGCTGTAATAGCATATTTTTTAAACGCTTTGGCATAAAGGCCACTACTCATTGTGAATTGCGTACCAATCACGACAACTTTTTTGCATTTTTTTAATTGTGCGTACTTGCATGTTTCTTCAACAATGCTTATGAGTGGCACTATATGCGGTGTATTTGAAGCAATGGACGCAAGCTCCACTCCTGCTTTTGCTAAATTCTTTATACTTTTCAGTAATAAATCAACCAGAGCATCCCAGTCCTGACATGAAACATATGAAAGCATTTCAGTCATATTAATACTGTTTATAACAATTTCAGGGTAGTTATCGTCATTTGTTTTTTGCCTGAATCCGTTAATGATACCACTATAATAATCCAATGTTGAAGCCGGGCCGATGCCGCCTACGATCCCAATTTTTTTCATAATAATCTATCCATTAATATAATTAATCTGTAATTCAATTTTCTGCTTATATAGAATTTTTCTCAATTTCACAATCACAACCCAACTTCGCCCAACTTGGCCCGAAGTCCCAATCTAACGACTGAAAGGAGATTACGCTTTTCCTCGTGAATTTTGTCACTCTCTGATCAGCATAAAGCGAAAGTATTAACCGGCGATAAAGTAGATGGCATAATAAGCCTGTTTTTCGACGTTTTTCACAGGTTTCCACACAAAATACCCACTGCCGCGAAGGGCAGGGGACAGCGAATATGGCAAACTTGGGGACGAGACAGCGTTATGCCGTTGCGGCCTCCTGGCTGAGCTCAGCTCAGGGCTTGCTGTTCTGCGGACCCGCCGCCCGCTTAAGCGCTTGAACCGCACCTACAGCAGCAGTCCAACGCCGCTCTTCTTCTGCTCCAGCATTCTGGCGATCAGGCTGCCTATATACGCCCCGGCTTCCACGGGAGGTGTGCCGCCCTGATGAATATTGGAGATCACCATCCGGTCGGAATCGGTCATCCCGGCACGCGGCCTGTAACAGAGATAGGCACTCAAGGAACGGGAGGTAACCAGACCTGGACGCTCACCGATCAGCAGCACAACAGTCTCGGGACGGAGAAGATCCCCAATCGCATTCATAATCCCCACACGCCCATTCCGGATAAAAAAGGGAGTGCCTGCGCTCAGGCCCAGCACCTGCAGCGAATCCAGCAGCGCCGGATAAATGTCCCGCAGATTGTGCTCAACCGCACCGGCGCTGAGACCGTCCGAGACCACAATCTGAACCTGCGGAGAAGGAGCACAGCGCTCAGCCAGCAATTGTATGCTGTGTTCCGGCAGAAGCCTGCCGAGATCCGGCCGCTTTAAGTACAGCTCCTGGTCCGCTGCGCCGGATTCCACCGTAAACAGCCCCAACTCAGCAAGAAGGCCGCTGCTGACGCTGCCATACACCGAGTCCACAGCCGCCGCATGATCACAGCGCAGCTTCAGCAGCTCCCGGCTGGTAGGCCGTGTCCCTGCTCTGCCTATGCCGATTCTGGCTGGTGTAGCCTGCTTAAGCTGCTCAATCTTGTCACTGTTTTGAAAGGACATGCTGTTTCCTCCTAAGAGTTTTGTTGGCATATGCTGCCCGGCTTTACCCCCGACAAAACCGGCTTTCGGAAGCATACGCTTATTTAGCGTGAGCGTCCCGCCTAGATAAACAGCGCAGGATCACCGGCAAGCGCCGTCAGCCGCCCGTCCTGCAGAATGCCCAGACTTTCAGCCCAAGCCGCAAATTCAGCGCCTGGCTGCAGGTGCAGCAGCTCCCGCACGGTGGCTATGTCATGAAAGCTGGTGGACTGGTAGTTCAGCATACAATCGTCCCCCATCGGCACGCCGATGAAGAAGCTCACTCCGGCAGCGGCCAGCAGCACCGCCAGATTGTCCATATCGTTCTGGTCTGCACGCATATGGTTTGTGTAACAGACATCCACTCCCATCGGCAGCCCCTGGATTTTGCCCATAAAATGATCCTCCAGTCCCGCCCGGATCACCTGCTTGCTGTCGTACAAATATTCCGGACCGATGAATCCGACCACGGTGTTCAGCAGATAAGGCTTGAAGCGCTTCGCCAGCCCATAGCAGCGGGACTCCAGCGTCACCTGATCTATGCCGTGATGGGCCCCGGCCGACAGCTCCGACCCCTGGCCGGTTTCGAAATACCAGCGGTTCTCCCCTTTGGCCGTTCCCGCGGACTTAATCAGCCGGTCTGCCTCCTCCAGCAGCCGCAGATCGATTCCGAATGAAGCGTTGCCGCTCTGCGTACCCGCGAGGCTCTGGAAGATCAGATCGGCTGGAGCCCCCTTCTCGATGGCTCTCATCTGGGTGGTGACATGGGCAAGCACACTGTTTTGGGTCGGGACGCTCCATCTGCGGATCACCTCCATCGTCTCATGAAAAAGCCGGATGATATTGTCCGTTGTATCAATGACCGGATTAATCCCTATAACCGCATCGCCCACGCCGTAGCTGAGCGCTTCATAGATGGAGGCCTTCACTCCCTTGGGGTCATCCGTCGGATGGTTGGGCTGTGCCCGGCTGCCCAGCCTTCCTCTGCCGCCGAGAACCGTATTGCAGCACGTGATCACCTCGCATTTGGCGGCAGCCTGAATCAGATCCAGATTGGACATGAGCTTCGCAGCCGCTGCCGCCATCTCACTGTTCAATCCTTTTCCGATGTCCTGAACCCCGGCCGCACTTCGGGATAACAGCTGCTCCCGCAGCTCCCCCACCGTCCAGTGGCGGATACGCTCATAAGCCTGCTCATCCACCCCTTCTTCAATCGCTCTGGACACTTCATCCTCTTCAGCCGGAAGCAGCGGGTGGCTGCGGATATCGGCCAGTGTCAGATCCGCCAGCACCAGCTTGGCCGCCATCCGTTCCCTGGCATGCTCCGCACCGATGCCTGCGAGCATGTCGCCCGACTTCTCTTCATTGGCTTTGGCGAACAGCTGCTTCAGATCGCGGAAGCTATAGCTTTCGCCCAGCAGGGAGACGGTCAGTTTCATCGGCTTCATTTCCCTTCCGTAAAATAGTCGCTCATGACTGGAAAACAAGGGTTTTTACAGCGAGCGGAATATATCCTTCGGCGGCAGGCTTGCCGATATCCACATAATCACCGTGCCCGGCCGTCACTTGATCCAGACACACACTAGGCAGCTTGCCGCCGGCAAGCAGATGCAGGCAGTTGCCCAGCGCCTTGGCGATATCATTTTCACAGATAAGAACAACCACCTCCAGCTGGTATTGCAGAGCGGAGGCTGCTGCCGCTTCGGCAATCCGGCGGATCAGCGGATAGGAGCAGACCGGGAGGCCGGGAAGAATTACGGCGAACCTAGGCGCTTGCGCTCCGGCTTCGGCATACATATGGCTGCCTTCCGCGAAGGCTTCTTCAACCGCAAGCCCGATCCCCGCCAGCCCCGCTCCCGCCTGTTCCGGCCAATTCGCCCGCACCACGGGAAGATTCCTCAGCGGCAGCAGCATGCTGTCGGCAAAAACCGTCGAGCCGCTTAGCATCGCCGTGTGCACGCCGGCACCAATAACCGTAGCCCGCTGTGCGGCTGGTGCGGCAAGCACCTTTACAGGATAACGTGCTCCGGTTACACGCAGGGCATGGGCGAGCAGCGGCCCGATATCACCAAATCTGGCAGCTTCGGAAAAATCCAGCGGCGCGTCCTGCTCCATAAGGGCTCCGACTCCTCCGGATATCCACAGCTCGGAAACATTGGCTTCCGCCCTCGCGTCACCGCCGGCAGGCTTCCCGCAGATCAGCGGATATACGCTCAGATCAACAGGCTCCAGAATACCTTTCAGCAGGATTTCACTCCATTTGCCGGTAATTTCCCGGAGGATTTCGAAATCTGCGGTTCCGCCTGTCTTGAGCAGCCCATAGCCTGCCTCCGACAGCCATCGCTGCACCGAGGGTGAAATCCCCGTTAGGGTTCCGTCTGCTTCCAGCATGATCAGGCGGCCGCCGATATGGAAATTCAGCGTCCGCCTGCAGCTTCCCCCTTCAAAAAAAGCCGCATTGGCCGTTCCTCCGCCGATATCCACATTAACTACCAGCCCCTGCACCTGCCGGGAACGCGCTTCTGCACCAGAACCCTTGCCAGCGAGCACAGCCTCCAAATCTCCGCCTGCCTGGGCAACCACCAAATCCCCCGCCCGCCCGGCCAGGCTGTGAAGCACTGCACCGGCATCCTGCTTAAACGCCGTTTCTCCCGTGATAATTACAGCTCCCGTATCAATATCGGCAGGAAGCAGACCCGCACTGCGATACTCCTGCGCCAGAATCCGCTCCAGCAAAGGGAGATCGATCTGCGAATCCCCAATCAGCGGCGTTGTATGCATTGGGCTTTTGTAAAGCACGGAACGCCCGGTAATATGAAACTGCGGAAGACACATTTTACCGTACTGGTTCCTATGTCAATGCCTGCGCTTGTGAGCCAACGTCCATTCTGCATGATTTTTGGGTTCCTCCCCCCGACACAACCTTGAGCAAAAAGACGCTTGAGCAGCCCTGCATTGATCATCTATGCATGCCTCTTAAGCGTCTGGTTGCCGGATGTATTCATTTGCTGCTCTGCGTACGGTTCAGGCAGTTCTTTTGCAGTCATCGTAATGTACCCGGAACCTTCTGTCAATTCCGGTAATCAGCATGAGGGACCTTGCGCCTTCAAATAATAAAAGCAGATGCCGCGGGGCACCTGCTCATCTTCAAAGATCAGATTCTACAATCCATAATAACTGGTCTTGTCCGGTCCGTTGCTGGTGTATTCCGTCTTCAGCTCATTCCGGTAGGATCTTTCGATCTTGCGCACATAGGACAGCCTGCGGACGTTCTTCATAACCTCCTCGGCGCGTTCCGCGTTCACATACATGACGGCGTAATGCATTTTTCTGGAGACATAGTGCAAAGTCCCGTATTTCTCCAGATTGCGCGCCGCCTTAACGTCGCTTACCCAAACAATGTATCCTGTCCGTTCCGCAAACATCCGCTTTTCGCCTCTCTTTCTCTTGCCCTGATCCGGCGCTTAGCCGCAGGAGCACTTGCCGCCGCTGCCGCATCCGCCGCCCTTGGGAGCAGGGTCATTGCCGGGAACCTTGATGCTGTCCGATACCGAGAACGCAATTGTTTCCGACATGGAATGCAGCATATCATCAAGCGTTTTCTCCGCCTGCTTGAAGCGGATAACCTCTTCAAAGCGTTCAAGCTCCTGCTCGACCGCCGTAACCTCATCCTTGGCAGAATGGTAATTAGGATGGAAATGTCCGAACCGCTGTGTCTCCTCAAACAGCTCCTTTTTGCCCTGCAGCCGTTTGATCATAGCCTGGATATCCGGATTGGCGTCAACCCGGCCTTTCCAGTATAAGTAATCCGACACCTCGGCGGATTGATTAATCATATCACCTAATTCATAGGCGTATGTCAGTACTTCGGCCATATCGACCGTATTCAATTCCGCTACGCTCATGAACTTCAACTCGTTTCTGCGTTAATGTTCTACTGTCTCCCGTAGACCCTCTTATCATAACATACCCGCCTGCCTAAGCAGAAGAGGAATTTCTCCGCACTTTGGGAATCACAAGCTGCATTTCCTGCCAATCCGCCGCACTCAGCCGCGCCTCTTCCGCACGGTCCGAATCCGGCGGAAGCAGGGCTCCCTGCACTTCCCACGGATTGCGGCGGATTTCTGCAGGAATGAATTCACAAATCTGCTCCTTCATGGACAAACGGACCTTAATTCCTGAGTCCAGAGCATGCTCCATCACCTTCTGTGCGGTGGTGGCATGATATTTCCGCCACTCCTTGATCCACATCTGCGGCACAGACGCCAGGCCGGTGAGCATCGCTTTCTCCGCCGCATGCGGATTCAAAGGGACCGGCGGAAGCTCCGGTGCGCAGGCCAGCAGCCCCCGTACTGGCCCATGAACGGAAAAAGTGTATGCGGCTGATTCTGCCTGCGGGTCTCCGCCCAATAACGGCCATGCCACTCCAGGCTCCGCCTGCTGTCCGGCAATTCTCTTGGGAGGCGCCATTCCCGCTGCCCCCAGCTCCTTGCGCACCGCCTCCAGGCGCTCCGTGCGGACGATGAAATGCAGCGGACCGATGCGCTCAAGGCTCCCTTGCAGCCGGGGATGGGCGGCGATATCATTCCCGTCCGACTCAGACCGGCAGGCCAGCACAAGCATCTCGGACAGTGCCGTCCTTCCAATCCCTCTGCTCCACTGCAGCAGGGTATGCTCCGCCTGAGCCGGCAAGCCTCCCATGGCATGGGCTGCAAGCCAGGAAAGCACGCCTTCGGGAGACAAGCCCTGCTCTGCCGCAGCTTCCAGCCTCTCCCTTGTCAGCCGGTAGCTCCATAGATCATCGCTGTGCAGAAGCTCTGCACAACCTGCGAGCATCCAGCGCTGACTGTACGGACACTCTGGAGGGACCAGAATTTCGAAATCCGGCTGGACCATGAACCCGGAGAATTCCGGGGATGAGCCTTCCTCCTGGGCATCCTGGACTGCCGCTCCCGGAATGCCGGGGCTGCGGCCGGAGGATACAACGGCTTCACCCAGAAGGAGCTGTGGCCTGGCCGCCGTCCAGCGGAAGCAAGCTGTCCCATCCTCCATCCTTCCCAGCTCACACCAGCCGAATCCGGCCAGGCCCTTGAGCCACATTCGGGCGGAAGTCTCCAGAGGCTCCAGGGATTGCTCTTGGGCCAGCCCGGCTTCCGACATCCATTCCAGAATATCCGGCAAGGCATACCACAGGCCTGAGTGATATTCGGCAGAGGAGACGATATAACGGAAATGCTGCGCCGCCGGCTCCGGAGGACCGAAACGGCTCAGGACCAATCCGTACAGCAGGCTTGACATCTGCTTCTCTGAGAGCCGCAGCCACCCTTCCAGCACTTCCGTCTCCAGTCTGTAAGCTGAATCCGTGCGGCGGATAAGCCCGAGGCACAGCAGCAGATCCAGCACAGCCACCACCGGAAGCGGGAATGGATGCAGCTCCCGCTGGTCCGGCGGGAACAGACCCTCCAGCTGGGCCTCCGGAAGCGAGAGCTGCGCCGCCAGGCGGCTGATATTTTTTTTGTGGACGCCTCCCTTAGCCGTAAAGGGCAGCCCTTCGCCGGCGATGAATACGAGAGCTCGGAACAACTCTCCCGGCAATCCCGGTCCGGACTCCTCGTCCGTACTCACCGGCTTTCCCGCCGCCCGCACAGGAACATCGGGAAATAACAGGCGCTGAAGCTCAGGGAGCCGCTGTTCGGGAATTTGATAGAGCTTCTCTCCCCACAATTTCTGCCGCAGCTCCAGCAGGCCCGCCTCCCGCAGCTCCAGCAGAGCCAGCTGCAGCTCTGCCCGGCAAAGCTCTGCCGGACAGTGGCGCTCCGCCAATGCTTCGGCAAACGGGCGGGCGGCACAGGCCCTGACGAGCTTTTGCAGCACCAGCAGCGCTTCCCCCGATAAGCCCTTCATAGGATGACCCCCTCCTGCTGCTCCGTGCAGACATCATAATCATAGCCCTGCTCCGTCAGAAACAGGCGGCGGCGCAGGGCGAAATCCTGCTCCCGGCTGTCACCTGACACCAGGGTATAGAAGTAAGCCTTGTTCTCTCCGGGCTTCGGACGCAGGATACGGCCCAGCCGCTGGGCTTCTTCCTGCCGTGAGCCGTAGGCGCCGGATACCTCGATGGCCACCGATGCATCCGGAAGATTTACGGCAAAGTTCGCTACCTTGGACACAACAAGCAGCTTCAGTCTTCCTTCGTTAAAAGCCGCGTACAGCCCGCTTCGCTCCTGCTGGGGAGTCTTGCCGGTAATCAGCGGAGCGTTCAGGCATGCCGCCAGGTGTTCAAGCTGATCCAGATACTGCCCGATAACCAGGACCGCCGCCCCCGGATGAGCGCCAATAATCCTTGCCGCAGCCGCCGCCTTAGCCGGATTGCCTGCAGCAACCCGAAATTGCTCCTTGCCTCCGGCATACATGTATTTATGCCTTATCTCCGAGTCCATTGGCACAATGACCTCTATACAGTCTACGGCCGCAATCCAGCCCTGCTGCTCCAGCACCTTCCAGGGCAGATCGTAGCATTTGGGGCCGATCAGCGAGAAGACATCCCCCTCCCGCCCGTCCTCCCTGACCAGTGTAGCGGTCAGTCCCAAACGGCGGGTGGCCTGGATATCCGCTGTGGCTCTGAATACCGGAGCCGGGAGCAGATGCACCTCGTCGTAAATAATCAGGCCCCATTTCCGCTCATTGAACAGATTCATATGAATGAAGGGTCCCCCCTTGGAACGGCGGTGCGTCAAAATCTGATAGGTAGCCACAGTTATGGGGCGGACCTCCCTTTTTTCACCGCTGTATTCTCCAACGGATTGTTCGTCCAGACCGGTCCGCCGCAGCAGTTCTTCCCTCCACTGCGAAACGGAAGTGGCGCTTGAAGTGAGAATCAGCGTCTCACATTGCAGGCTCTCCAGCACCGCCAGACCCACAATAGTCTTTCCCGCCCCGCAAGGCAGAACAACAACACCGCTTCCTCCGCTGCCGCCGATTCCCTCGAACCTGCAGACTGCCTCTTCCTGATAGTCTCTCAGGCGAAATGAATTGCCGGAGGAGCCGGGTCCGCTCCTGCCCTCCCCTCTCCATGTCACATCCAGCGCCTGTCCGTCACGGTACCCCGCATAATCGAGGACAGGGAAGCCCAGCCTCGTCAGCTCCTGCTTCAGCAGCCCGCGGTTCTCTGACGGACAGCGGCTCTCTAGCGAAGAAGCTCTCTTAAGCCCCAGCTCGCCCAAGGATGCTTTTCCCGCCAATTCATCCAGCAGCTCCGGCTTATCTGCGCGCAGGATGATCAGTGAACCATCAGCCGGGGCGGCATGGAGCTGCAGTCTTCCGTAACGTGAAACCAGCAGCCTGATTTCCTCCTCAAGGCCGGCGGGAATTCCCCAGCGCGAGAGCATCGCCAGCAGCTCCAGTATCTCCGGAGCTGTTCTGCCGGCGGCAGCCGCATTCCAGAGCGAGAGATGGGTAATCCGGTACGTGTGGTAAGCGGGAGGGCTTTTCACGAGTTCGGCAAAGCCAGCCAGAGCAGTTCCCGCCGCCTCAAACCCCGGATGTCCGCATTCGAGCAATATTGTCCGGTCTTTACGGACGATGCATGCACCTTTTCCGTTTTCGTTCATCGAAATCCCCTCCAAATACAATCGTTGATCTATATCAATTGAACTTGTGTTTTCCGGCCGCTGCCCGCCCTGCAGATTTCTTGATTTCAATACCGCTGTTCACGGCGGAAATCCGCAGACAAAGGCGGACGCTTATAGCAGTTCGCTGCTGTATGTATTCCTCAAGTGTTGTATAGCAGGAAAAAGCCCACCTCCGCGCAGACCGGACATGAGCTTCCCCTATTTAACTATTTAATGCGGCTGCCGCCGGGAAATCCCGCTTAACGCTTCCCCGGCTTCATCCGCAAATATGCGCTTTACCGCCAAATCCCCCAGCGAAACAATGCCGGTCAGCTTGTTGCCGCTGGTCACCGGCAGACGGCGGATCTGCTTCGAGGCCATCAGTTCGGCGGCTTCCTCCACAGAAGCGGACTCCGGGACCGAAACCAGCTCCCTGCTCATGACCTGTTCCACGGCGGTAGACCCCGGATGCTTGTCCGCATAACCCCTGATTACCAGATCGCGGTCCGTAATCACGCCAATCAGCGCCGCTCCGTCCGAATCAACCACAGGGATAAATCCGGTATCGTGGTCTCTCATTTTGGCGGCAGCCTCATAGATATTATCAAGCAGTGTAACCGATGCAGGATGCACGGTCATTACTTCCTTCACAGTCTTCAAGAATGGACCCTCCAGTCATGTCGCCATGTTATACGGAGGTAGCCTTCCCTGGGAAGGCTAGGATTATGCATAGGCTTTTATTCATTCAGACAGGAATCGGCCATCGCGACCAGCAGCTTCGCTCCATACAGCAGGGCGTCCTCGTCGAAATCAAATTTGCTGTGGTGATGCGGATACACCGCATCTTTATCCGGATTGCCCGCTCCGACAAAGATGAAGCAGCCGGGAATTTCCTTGACGTAATAGGCGAAATCCTCCGCCGGCATGATCTTCTCCATCTGCACAACGCTGACCGAATCTCCCAGCGCTGCGGGAGCCACCCGGAAAAAGCGGCCGAATTCCGCTTCATCATTCACCAGCGGCGGATAGCCCATCATATAATCTATCCTGCCTTCCGCGCCGTACGCGGCTGACACCGAAACCGCCATCTCTTCAATCCGCTGGCGGATGAGATAGCGGGTCTCCTCGTCGAATGCACGCACTGTCCCGGTAATCCGGCAGCGCTCGGCGACGATATTCTGGGCGGAGCCTCCCTGAATGGTGCCTACACTCACTACAGCAGGACGCAGCGGGTCCACCGAGCGGCTGACAATGCTCTGGAGCTGGGTCACAAGAGCCGCTCCGGCAACAATGCTGTCGACCGTGCTGTGCGGTGTTCCGGCATGTCCGCCCTTGCCAATGATATCAATGAAAAATTCATCGGCGGATGCCATCAGCGGCCCCGGTGCACTGGCTACCGTTCCGAACGGCAGCGGTGTCCACAGATGCAGGCCATAGACTGCATCCGCCCCTTCCAGCACACCTTCGGCAATCATGCCCAGCGCTCCGCCGGGACAGATCTCCTCGGCGGGCTGAAACAGGAACCGCAGCTCACCCTGCAGCTCCTCCCGTCGGCTGCTGTAATAGGCGGCGGCGGCAAGCAGCATGGATGTATGCCCGTCATGTCCGCAGGCATGCATGACACCGCTATTCTGCGAGGCATACTCCCGGCCATTCTCCTCGGTAATGGCGAGCGCATCCATGTCCGCGCGCAGGACCACCGTTTTCCCCGGCCGATTTCCTTTTAGAATCCCGGTCAACCCATAACCGGCCTTGCTTCTTACCACATCAATCCCGAATTCTCCAAGCTTCGCGGCAACAAACGCCGACGTCGCTTTTTCCTGATAAGACAGCTCGGGATGACGGTGCAGATGGCGGCGCCATCCGACCATATCCGGCATCAGCTGTTCAAGCGCTAGCCTTTCCATATAATCTCCATTCCCTTCTTCTGATTCCCGCTTCGGACAGGCCTCCAGAGCCTTCCGTTCTTCTTCCATTCAGCCCTTAGGGCTATATTTCTATTATTGTAGCAGAAACACAAAAAAGAGGGTACCAATAGCTCCGGCACGCCTTGCACAACCCCGGGAAACATACTATCATGAGAAGGAACATCTATAATAATTGGTCATGAATTTATCATTATACTTCATAAGGGGGATATGTGCGCTATGATATTTGAGAACACGGGCCTCGTTGGTTTGAAGAGCGACCTTCTTTATCTGGACGAAAGTGCGGCCAAAGCCGGATTCATCCGCTGGCAGTGGGAATATTACCGTGCCACTTACGACTGCAAGATAGAAGACACGCAGAACGGCGGGGATTATTTCTTGCGGATCAACACACGCGCTGTCGAAGGCAAGCTGGAGAAGTCGGACGCCGTGCTGGCGATTGAAGCCGTTTACTTGGGCAAAGCCACCTTTCCCCATGGTCTGGAGTATGAAGCTCCGGTACCCAAGCCTGTTCTGGATGATGCCGCGAAGCACATCCTTGAACTGAAAGCGCTGCTGGAGGCTTGAGCACTGTAAAGGGAACGACGAAAAAAAATGTCAGCCTGCCCAAAAGAGGAACGCCCGATTTCCAGCTGCTTATTCTGACTCTCCTGCTTGTCGGCTTTGGACTGGTAATGGTTTTCAGCTCCAGCTCCAGCCTTACCCTGGCCAGCGAGAAATTCGGAAATGACCCCTTATATTTTGTAAAACGCCAGATTATCTGGGTCGTGCTTGGAACCATCGTAATGTTTGTAACGATGAATATCCACTACAGTAAATTCAAGAAATGGTATGCCCCGATCTTCATAATCACGCTGGTTCTGCTGCTCTTTGTGGCATCCACGGAGAAAATAAACGGTGCCAAAAGCTGGCTCAGCATCGGAGGACTTGGCATTCAGCCCACGGAGCTGGCCAAAATCTCCATTATCCTTTATCTGTCCGCCCTGATCACCAAAAAGGGCGAACGGCTGAGAGACTTGCGCACAGGCTATATTCCGGTGATGGTCATTGTCGGGATTGTCGCCGGCCTCATCATGATGCAGCCGGATTTGGGTTCTTGCCTTATCCTTGTGGCGACCAGCGGGCTTGTCATCTACGCAGGCGGTGCCAGCATGAAGCATATAATGGCTTCTGTTGCATTGCTGGTGCTGGGTGTCGGGCTTGTAATGGGCACCAAAACAGTTATTGACTCCCTGTCGCCGCCTTCAGAGACTGCTTCAATCAACCAGGACTACAAAAAAGACCGGATTACCGCGTTTCTTGATCCGCTTGCGGATGCAGAGGATACCGGGTTTAATATCATTCAATCCTTGATTGCCCTGGGTGAGGGCGGGACCAGCGGTTCAGGCTTCGGCCAGAGTATCCAGAAGCTGCACTACCTTCCATATCCTTATACCGACTTCATCTTTGCCGTCATTGGGGAAGAACTGGGATTTGCGGGGACATCCATCTTTTTGCTGGTATACCTTTATTTCATCTGGCGGGGCATCCTGATCGCTCTTCGCTGCACGGACCCCTTCGGGACCCTGGTCGGCATCGGGGTTATGGGTCTGATTGCCATTCAGGCCTTTGTCAATATCGGCGGGGTCACCAAGACGATCCCGCTTACCGGGGTAACTCTTCCGTTTATCAGCTATGGCGGCTCCTCGCTGCTCGTAACGATGCTGTCCATGGGCATTATGCTCAGCATTTCCAGAGAGACCAACCGGCCGTCCAAAGAAGAGGTAACGAAATCTGTTACTACCGTTAGGCAGGTTCGTGCCCGCTGACGCTGCATAAATGCCCTTTTCATCGCAACAACGCAAAAGGCAGTCCGGGGATAACCTCCCGGACTGCCTTTTGCGTTTCTTGCCAGCAGGCTGCCTTCCGCAACGCTTACGATATTTCGTCGTTCTTAAAGGCAACGCCTTCCACCTTAACGTTGACTTCAACAATATGAAGCCCCGTCATGCTCTCCACAGCCTCACGTACATTCTGCTGAAGCATCCGGCACACTTCGTGAATCGGAGTTTCATAAAGAACGATGATGCGCAGGTCTACCGCGGCTTCAAGCTGTCCTACTTCAACAGTTACACCCTTCTGCACGTTCTTGCCGCTGAGCCGCTTGGCCCAGCCCTCGGACAATCCGCCGGACATGGCCGCGATTCCCGGGGTCTCCAAGGCAGCCAATCCGGCAATCTTCGAGACGACGTCATTAGATATCCGTATGTTACCCATTTCCAGTTGAAGTTGTTCTGCCATGCCATAACCCCCCTACACTCATTATCAATTATTGTAATTCGAATACAGGCCAAAAAGCAAATGACTTTCTCGTATTCCCGTTTACACTCAGGAACAATTTGGGTATATTGATTATGAATTCAACCTACATACAGAACTGGAGTGTGCCTTACTTGAAAAAATGGATCTCTCCGGCGCTGCTGGGAATCACCTTTCTCCTCAGCGCCATCGGACACTATGCGGACTGGGACCACACGCTGCAATTCGTGCTCTCCGCCATATCGGTCGTTTTTGTAGCCGGCTTTCTGGGCCGGGCTACAGAAAGTGTAGCCCACTATGCCGGACAGCGGCTGGGGGGCTTTCTTAATGCCACCTTCGGCAACGCAGCCGAGCTGATCATCGCCTTTTTCCTGGTGAAGGAAGGGCTGTTTGACATGGTCAAGGCCAGCCTCACCGGCTCAATCATCGGCAATCTGCTGCTGGTGCTGGGCCTAAGCATTTTTGCCGGCGGCATGAAATTCAAGATTCAGAACTTCAATGTTACGCTTGCCGGACTGAACGGCTCCCTGATGATCGTGGCGGTCATCGCCCTATTTGTTCCCGCCATGTTCTTCAATACCCACTCCATTACCGACAGGGATACGGATGTGCTCAGTCTGGTGGTCGCAGGGCTGCTGATCGCCGCTTACATGGCCTGGCTGATCTTCTCCATGATTACGCACAAGAAATACCTGGCGGACGTTACAGTGGACAATGAAGAAGAGCTGCCGAATGAGCATAAGCCTGCCTGGTCGATGAGCCGGTCCATTACCTATCTGGTGCTGGCAACGGTTATGGTCGCCTTCGTCAGCGAATGGCTGGTCGGCACACTGGAAACATTGACCGAGCGCTTTGGCTTCAGCGAGCTGTTTGTCGGCGCCTTCCTGGTAGCCATCATCGGCAATGCCGCAGAGCACAGCGCCGCAATCATGCTTGCCTTGAAGAACAAAATTGGCGCAGCAGTAGAAATTGCCGTCGGCAGCAGCCTGCAGATTGCCTTGTTCGTTGCTCCGGTCCTGATCTTTGCCAGCTATTTCATGGGCAACACAATGGATATAGTCTTCACCACCATAGAGATTGTCGCTATCGCGGTCTCTGTCTTCATCGCCAAATCAATCATTCAGGACGGAGCAACCAACTGGTATGAGGGCTTGCTGCTGCTTGCAGTGTATATGATTCTTGGCGTTTCCTTCTATCTCGTATAAAAAAAAGCACATGGCAGACCAACGGTCTCCATGTGCTTTTTGAATGGTTAGAGATTACAGCATCTCGCGCTCTTCAGCCTTCTTGTTCAGCGCCTCGTACAGCACAGCCAAGTTGCGCTCAAGCTCACTCAGCACCAGCTTGCCCGTAAGCTCCGGCACCAGCCCTGCCCTGACCGCAAAATCGACCTCTCTGGAGAAGCCGTACATCTGGGTATCCAGCACTTCCTCATAGAGAGGGCAGTAACGGGTCGCCAGATTCTCCATCTGCACTTCGATGAGCTTCTGAATTTTATCGGCATCTTCTTGTAGAAGAGTGATCGCTCTTAGATTAAGCTGTTCCTGCAAATCCGATGAAGTCATGCATTATCCCCCCCATGTCCAAAAGTTACAGTTACTATTGCTATTTAGTTTAATATTAGTCGAAATCGGAACCCAATACAAGAATGCAGTTAATAATCAACCAGAAATACCTTCGCCTTTCTTCTCAAAGGAGGGTATGGCTTCAGCAAGAAGCAGAAGGACAGATTCTTGCGGGCAGCATATAAGTCTTGTATTTTATAGAAAAAACGCCCTGCCGCACAGGCAGAGCGTCCTACGAGAATAATCAGATTATTCCGTTACCACTGTAAAATTTAATCCGTGCTTGGCAAAAACTTCGCTCATTGCCTTTTTGGCTTCCTCGGCGTCTGCGCCATGAACATGCAGCTCGTAGCTTTGACTGGATACAAGAGTGGTAAACAGGCCGAGAATACTCTTAACATCGATGTACTTGTTGTCTGCCTGAAGAACGATAGATGAGTTGAACTGGCTTGCCGTTTGGGCAATATCCACGATTGCCGCATTGTTACTGGACATAGGAATCCCTCCGCAACTTGAATATAAAGCTTAAGTCTTTTGTAACCAATTCCATGATACATTGAATCCGCTTACTCACGCAAGGAATATTACATTTTATTTCAGATTCTCGGGGTTCAGACCTTCCAGCTCCGGAAGAACAAAGATTCCATCTTTGCGGATCAGCACATCGTCGAAATAGATTTCGCCCCCGCCGTATTCAGGCCGTTGAATCAGGACGAGATCCCAGTGAATCGAGGAACGGTTCCCGTTATCTGTTACATCATATGCTTGGCCCGGCGTGAAGTGCAGGCTGCCCGCGATTTTCTCATCGAACAGAATGTCCTTCATCGGATGCAAAATGCGGGGATTGAAGCCGATCGCAAATTCGCCAATATGGCGCGCGCCATCATCGGAATCCAGAATTTCATTCAGACGATCGGTATCGTTGCTGGTGGCTTCAACAATTTTGCCGTTTTCGAATTTGAATTTCACATTTTCGAAGGTGACACCGTTGTAGATCGTTGCCGCGTTATAGCTGATCGTTCCATGTACAGAATCGCGGACAGGAGCGCTGTAAACCTCGCCGTCCGGAATGTTTTTTTGGCCGGAGCATTTCTCTGCGCCAATTCCCTTAATGGAGAATGTAAGCTCCGTTCCCGGTCCGGCGATGCGGACCTTATCCGTTCTGCGCATCAAATCAGCCAGCGCATCCTGGGCTTTATCCATTTTGGCATAATCCAGATTGCAGACCTCAAAATAGAAGTCCTCAAATGCTTCAGTGGTCGTATTGGCCAGCTGCGCCATGCTTGCATTAGGATACCGCAGAACAACCCATTTGGTGTGCTTGACGCGCTGCTCGCTATGTACCGGGTGGGAATAGAGGGAGTTGTACAGCTTCATATTCTCTTCCGGAACGTCCGAAAGATCATTGACATTCTCCCCTGCGCGGATGCCGATATAGCAGTCCATTTGCTTCATCCGGTTCAAATCGATCTCCGCCCAGGCTTCAAGACCTTCACGGGTTGCATATTTAAGCATGCTGCGCAGGACGGTCCGGTCGGTAAGCTGCACAAATGCACGCCCTCCGGCTTTGCCCACTTCCTCCACCACAGCCTTGATCAAATCTCTTTCGCTGCCGATCATTTCGACGAGCACATTCTCGCCCGGCTGCACGTTTACGGAGTAGCCCACAAGATTCTCCGCAAGCTTTTGAATCCTCGGATCCTTCATTCTTCTCTCTTCCTTCCTCTTGCTGATAATGACACACTGTTATATTGTAGCACGCCCGTAATAGAGCGCAAGGTATCCGGTTCACTTGTACCCATAAAAATTGACCTCTGTTAAATAAATTTCTTCCTCAGCGGCGGCTGCCCCCTGGACTCCGGAATAACTCACCTTTCGGGTACAGCTCAGACGTTTGGGAAGGTTGCGTTTCGTATCCGCCTTCAAATAGTATACTGTCTCGACCGACGCCTGCTTCAGCTTCTCCTGCAGCTCCTTGTTCTTCTGGACCCACAGCAGCTGCAAAGACTCCAGCCCCTTGTCCGCAGCCTTCAGTCCAGAGGCGGACGCTTCAGGACGAATCGCCTCCATCTGCCTGGTCAGCTCGGTGGCCAGCTGCCTGTTCGCCTCCGCGTTGCTCAGCTCGATGCGCAGCACTCTGGTTCCCCTTGCTGCACCGGCTTCCTCGGTCACCTTCTTTTCGAGGCTCTGCAGCTCCTCAAGCTGGCGGAGCGGATTAAGCGCAGGCAGCGGGCTGTCCCCTCCGGCGGTACCGGCTTCCGACAGCAGTGCCCACTCGCCGTCTTTTTTTTCCAGCTTGGTATAGTAGGCCGGAGCTCCTTCCGAGCTTGACTTCAGCTTATTCCCTTCGGACCGGACAGCCGTTTTGGGCGTATCCCCATCCGGCAGGAGCGTATAAAGACTCACTTTGTTATGGTCCGCCACAGTTCCTCCAAAGTAGACTGCAGCCTCCGGGGCGGGTTTGCCGCCAAGCAGGAGTGACGATGAGCCTTCAAAGGTTACCCCGTCGCTTCCGTCCATTCCAGCCAGGACCAGATTGAGATTCTCTGCGGCAGATTTCTTATTTCCGGCGGCACAGCCGGAGCAAAGGATGGAGCTAAGCAGCAGCGTGGTCAGAACCAACCAGCGGATGTTAAATTTTCTCATGGCATTCCGGCCTTTCCGGTTAAGGATATGAATATTTCATTAGGGTCTCCCGCCAGCTGAGGCTTATACGCCCGATAACCATCCCCGGCATAAGCCATCCGCTTCCCTGCAAAAAAAGAACCCTCATGGCTTACGCCCAAGGATTCTTTGCACTGATTTCGGCTTTGGTATCAATCACAACCTGGTTCCTGCCATTGTTCTTCGCTTCATAAAGCGCCATGTCCGCCCGGTAGAAGAGCGATTCCACACTCACCTTGTCATCTGTCCAGCTCCACTCGGCGATTCCGCAGGAGACCGTGACACGCGGCTCCGTCTCGCCCATTACCCGCTTGCGGATGCGCTCGGCCACAAATACCGCCTGCTGTACGCCAAGCTGCGGCAAATACACGGCCAGCTCCTCCCCGCCCCATCTGGCGGCAATATCCCCCTGCCGGATGGATGACTTGACGATTTCACTGACCTGCCCCAGAATTTTGTCGCCCTTCTGGTGACCGTATGTGTCATTGACCATCTTGAACTGATCAATATCCACAACGATCAGGGAGCCGCAAAAATCTGTGATCTGCTTCTCCTTGATCACTTCGTCCAGATAGTGCCTCGCGTACAGCCCTGTAAGACTGTCACGGTTCGCCAAACGCCTTACCTCGGCATGCAGGCGGGCATTGCCGACAGCAAGTCCAATATGGCCTGCCATGGCCTGAAGCAGCCTGTAGCTGTCATAGGAGAAGAATTGGGACTCCCGGTGGGCAAGCATAATCGCCCCGCGAACCTCACCTCCGACACTAAGCGGAGTAGCGATCAGGGAGTTGGATTCTGTAGCGTCCATCAGCCGGGAATACGTTCCGGCAGCGCTCTGATAATCCGATAAAATAAGCGCCTCCCCTGTAGAGTACACCTGGCCCCCAAGCCCTTCACTCACTTCAAGAATTTCACCCAGCAGCGGCTGATAATTGCAGGCGATTGCCTCAAGCCCGCCTTTTTCTTCATCCATATGTAAAATACAGCAATAGTCGGCATCAAACATATCCAGCAGTTCTTCAAAGGCAAACTGAAATATATCGCCAAGGCGCAAGCTTTGATTCAACCGCTGAGTGAGTTCATTGCTCATGCGCAGCTCGCGGATCAGCTGATTGGAGCGCTCATACAGCTTCGCATTCTCAAACGCTGTTCCCGCCGTGTCGGATACCATGGAGAGAAAGCGCAAATCGACCTCCGAAAAGGCCGGTTTGTCCATAACCATATGAAATACGCCATATACTCCCTGCTTGCCGCCGAGCGGAAGACCGATTTCAACAAAATGATTCTCCTCGCGTCCGGTGTACAAAGAAACACGCCCGTCCTTGAACGCCCTTGCGCACACATCATCGTTCCCCCAGCGTAGCGGGAGCGGCTTGACCTGCGGATGCGTGCTGCGGTGGTCCTGCGACATGAAAAGCTCAAGCCGGGCCCCCGGGTACATGGCCGAAATGCTGTCGATGACTTCCGTAAGCACGGCATCCACATCTATGTTGTCGTGCATACGCTGCACAATCTGGAAGAGCAGCGAGCGTCTGCTGCTCTCACGCTCCGCATGCAAATGCACTCCAGCCAGATCGGATACAAACACATGTTCAAATCTGTGGTAAAAGCAGGTTTGAAAATGAATGGCCATGGCTTCCGCTGTATGCCTGCCGCCTTGTTCATATTGCTCCTGTGGCATGACACAGCCGAGCAGGGCAAATATTTCCCCCAGCCCGCGTGTGAATACCGGTATAATTATAAAGGACACCGCCTGCCCGTCGGCCTGGCCATGTGCCGCATAGAGTGCCTTTGTTCCCAGGGCCCCCGTTATTGCCGCCTTCCACTGGCCTTCCCAGCGCTGCTCCGGGCTGCCTGAATCCTCTAGAGTATCTATGCGGTTCCCTTCAAAATTAAGCACACACCAGTTCCATGACTTCGCTAACGCCGGCCCGCTCAAGCCGCGCCACTCCCTGAAGCTTTCCGCAATCAACTTGGCTGCGTAAGGAAAATCATGGGATACAATATCCGTTTCCCTAAGCCATGCGGCGGGATCGCCAATATCTCCGCGTGATTGCATAGTGTCCTGCAACAGCACACGATTGTCCTTGCGCTCGTATGCTTTCTGTTCTGACATAAAAAGGATCCCCTTTGCATCTCAAACAAGCAGAAACGACAGTGCCGTCCTCCAGAAGGGCGGTACCGTTTCAGCAAGAAAGAGAAGGATAATTTTGGAATGAAAAAACACAAAAATTCTTATCTTCAAAAAAATCTTTCCGATAACATCTAATTAGTTATATTTTACTCCCTTTCTTTAGGTATTGCATTATATTTTCCTCAAAACCGGGATTTTTTTTAGGACCAAAGAACTAACGACAAAGATAGACAAAATCTCTTTAAAGCCGCTCTTGACTTTATCAGTTGTTTTCATATAATATTTATTGTTGAACAAGACTGTAACAAGTCTTAATTGGGCGTAACGTTGTGTCACCCTCACGCATCTCGTTACTGCCAGGGCAGCGGCTGAACTTCCCCGGCAGTGTGAAACCCTCATAAATGCTTTCACGGATACGATTTGCGGCGCAAATAGGCCCTAACATGAAATTTCAATTATAAAGGAGTCTACTATAACATGGCACGTTACACCGGACCTAAATTTAAACTCAGCCGCCGTCTGGGCATTTCCCTCAGCGGTACGGGCAAAGACCTGAAACGCCCTTTTCCGCCAGGACAGCACGGCGCTAACCAACGCAGAAAAGTAAGTAACTACGGAATGCAGCTTTTGGAAAAACAAAAACTGCGCCACATGTACGGCTTGGGTGAAAAGCAGTTTAAAACCCTCTTCACCAAAGCACAAAAGCTCCAGGGTATTGCGGGCGAAAACTTTATGTTCCTGCTCGAAAGCCGTTTGGACAACCTGGTATACCGTCTTGGTTTTGCCAACTCCCGCGCCGGTGCGCGTCAGCTGGTATCCCATGGACACGTTACCGTTAACGGTAAAAAAGTCGACATCGCTTCTTACCGCGTAAGCGTGGGCGACGTTATCGGACTTCGCGAAAGAAGCCGCGCTATGGCTTCCATCAAAGAAGCTCTGGAAAACCGCTCCCACCTTCCAGGTTATCTGGAATATGCTGACGGCTCTTTCGAAGGCAAATATATCCGTTTGCCAGAACGTGCCGAGCTGTCCCAGGATATCGATGAGAAGCAAATCGTCGAATTCTACAACCGTTAAGATTTCGCTTGCAGCGAAAACGATCAAAGCCCCCGGAGCAGTCCGGGGGCTTTTTTTATTAACCGATTAAATGGACGGAAGAATTTTCGGCAGAAGGAATAGTGGTAAAAAGTAGATTTAATTGAAGCAGATTCCCCTGAAAGGGAAAATCGGACGATTTAGTTATCCTTTTCCCACTAACGCTGGCGAAAAAGGGTTGCGGGGAGAAATATGTTCACTTTTTCCACTTGGTTGGACTCCCTCCGGGTTTCAGCAGGCAACCGTACACCTGAAATCCCAACAGCCCGTTGTCCAGTCAAGGAGGGCATAGCCGTTTTGTTATTCCTACTTCACCTGTGCGTTTGGAGCCCTAATTCTGCTGTGAGCATGGTCTGGCCCGCCTATACCAGGTGCAGCTTGGCAAATAAAAGTCAAGACAAAGCTAAAAAGCCGCCCGGGGCAGAAGCGCATTCAAAATCGCCAAATTGTGCTATAATAGTTCCGTTAAAAGGAGGATTAACGTCGATGGTTGAGGAGAACAAAAAGAAGAACGCAAAGCAGCGTCCACCCCGTAGATCCTGGCTCCGCAGGTTCGGCTCCGTCGTGAAGTGGATGTTTATACTCGGCATTATGGGTCTATTGTTTGCCGGCGGCGCTGTTGCAGGATATGTCACTTCCATAGTGAAAGATGATCCTGTCCGCTCCGAAGAATTGATCCAACAGCAAGTCAGCCAGAATGCCATCACCGGTTTTGCGTATTTCCGTGATGGCCAACCGATCGGCCAGCTCCGGACCGAAGAGGACCGCCGGCTTGTAGAATTCAACAATATTCCCCAGCTTGTGATTGATGCCGTTCTCGCCATAGAGGACAATAATTTCTACAATCATAAAGGGGTCGATTTCAATGGCACCCTGCGGGCCGTGAAGCAAAAGCTGCTGAATGAATCCGTTCAGACCGGCGGCAGTACCCTGACCCAGCAATTGGCACGGCGCGTGTTCTTGAACCTGGACCGTACAGAGGATCGCAAAATCAAGGAGATTCTGCTGTCTCTTAGGCTGGAGCGCTATCTGTCCAAGCAGGAGATTTTAACTGCCTATTTAAATAAGGTTCCTTTCGGCAACGGATCGAACGGTTACAATGTGTATGGCATCAAGGCCGCGGCCAAAGGGATCTTTGGACTGGATGATCTGGATAAGCTGAATACCGCCCAGGCCGCCTATTTGGCCGGGCTTCCCCAGCTTCCCTCCAAATACTCCGCATTCAATGGAGTCGGTGAATTTAATGAAACGGCATTCAACCGTGCCATGGAACGCCAGAAGCTTGTGCTGCGCCGGATGCTGGAGGAGAACAAGATCACTTCCTCCCAGTACAACGAAGCACTCCAATTTGATATTAAGGGTTCTCTTGCGCCGCATACGAAAAAGGCTTATGCTACATACCCTTATCTGATGCTTGAGACTGAACGCAAGGCGGCCGAGATCCTCCTGTCCATCAATGAAGGCAAGAATGGCGTGGTGGATCCGAATGACTCTTCTACGGAGGCTTCCGCTGCACTGCTTGAGGAAGCGCGCCAGCAGCTTATGACCGGAGGCTACCGCGTCTACACGACAATTGACAAAAAAGTATACAGTGCGATGCACAGCGTCTCGGAAGACAGCGACAACTTCACCAAGGACAGCGAAGCCAGAGGCAAGGAACAGACCGCCGGCATGATGATCGACAACAAGACCGGTGCGATCCTTGGCATGATCGAAGGCCGCGACTTCAATATTGAACAGATGAACTATGCCACCCAGATGGTACGGCAGCCCGGTTCAACGATGAAGCCGATTGCCGCTTATCTGCCGGCGCTGGACGCCGGGCTGATTCAGCCGGCAGGCATCCTCGATGATGCGCCGATCATTCTGAAGGACGGCAGCAAAGGCTTCCACATTCCCAAGAATGCCAACAACCGTTACCAGGGACTGGTCACAGCCCGCTATGCGCTTAACCAATCCTTGAATCTGCCGGCGCTCAAGCTGTTCAACGAGAAGGTCGGGATCGAGAACGCTTGGACTTTTGCCAAGAAGCTGGGCATTACCACGATTCAAGATAATGATTACAGTGCGCAGACTGGTGTTATCGGCGGTCTCCGCTATGGGGTTACTGTTGAGGAATTAACAAATGCCTACTCTTCAATCGGAAATCAGGGAGCATTCAATGACGCCTATATGATTGAGAAGATTGTGGATTCACAGGGTAAAATCATCTACCAGCATAAAGTTAATCCGGAGCAGGTATACTCTGAGCAGACTGCTTATCTTATGACGGATATGCTGCGCACAGTCATTACTGATGGAACAGCAAGCACTGTCAGAAGAAATTATGAGCATTTCAAAGATGTGCCTATCGTCGGCAAAACCGGTTCAACCCAAAACTACGGGGATGTGTGGTTTATGGGCTACACACCGGATGTGACACTTGGCATGTGGGTCGGCTACAAGGAACAAATCAATACCCTTCAGGGCGATACCCAAAAACGCCAGGCACAGACCCTATGGACCAAGGTAATGAATGCCGTTATTGAGAAGCAGCCAGAGCTATTTGTCACGAAGGAATTCCCCAAGCCCGAAGGCATCGTGAAAAAGACTGTATCTGCATACAGCGGAAAGCTGCCTGCCAGCCTGACCGACAAATTCACCACCGATGTATTCAATCAGAAATATGTGCCGACCGCAAGCGATGACGGAATTTCCAACGCCAAATATATTACGTACAACGGTGTGAATTATCTTCCTTTGGACGGAACACCGGAGGATTTCCTCAAAGAGAAGATTGTAGTCAAACGCGACAAACCGATTCAGGATCTGGTGAAGGAGCTGCTTGCCGCCTTCCCGGCGATGAAAGAGCATGAACCGCTGGAATACTATCTGCCGGCGGATGCCAAGTCCGATTTCCCGACAGAGGTTGATCCGCGTGTGGATGACGGAACAGCCCCATCGCCTCCCGGTACAGTGGATGTATCCTACAGCACGGGCAAAGCGGTAATTACCTTCACGCCCAGCGGGTCGCCCGATGTTGTCGGCTACCGCTTGTACCGCTCGCTGAACGGAGGAGCGTTCCAGAAGCAGGCCATCCTGGCCGTTGGTGAAGGAACTACCTTCACACCGGGCACTCCCGCCAGCGCGAACGCCTCCTTCTACGTGGCTGCCGTGGATGTGGCCGGTCATGAGACGGCTTCCGGCAGTGTAGCAGGGGCAATTCCAACACCGGAGACAACGCCGCCGCCGGAAGAATTGCCCGGTGCAGAAGCTACACCGGACCCCGGACTGGAGCCCGGCAGCACCGAAGATCCCGGCATGATTATTATCCAGCCGCCGGGGGATGCTGAGGTTCCTGCCGGCGGCGGAAACGCAGGCCCCGGAAATGCGGCAGCAGGCACACCATAATATTTAAGTCTGCTGTTCCCCCAGACCCTTGAAAAACACCGTTGCCGGCAATAGACCGGCAACGGTGTTTTTTCATTTTTTCCTGAAACGCTGCACTAGTCCTCAATGGTGGATAAATCACCTGCAGGGAGATGCAGCTCCCAGGCTTTCAGCACGCGGCGCATGATTTTGCCGGACCGGGTCTTGGGCAGCTTTTCCCTGAATTCAATTTCACGCGGCGCGGCATGGGCGGATAATCCCGCTTTGACAAATGCGGCGATTTCTTCCTTCAGCTCTGCCGTAGGCGAATAGCCGGCCCGCAAGGAAATGAACGCCTTGATGATCTCCCCCCGCATTACATCCGGCTTGCCGATCACTCCCGCTTCAGCTACCGCAGGATGCTCCACCAGCTTGCTCTCCACCTCGAACGGACCAATCCGTTCACCTGAGGAATTAATGACATCATCGATGCGGCCCTGAAACCAGAAATAACCGTCCTCGTCCATGTATGCCGAATCTCCGGAGATGTACCAGCCGGGAATGCGGAAATACTCTTCGTATTTCGCTTTATTGTTCCAGATCGTCCCCATCATGGAGGGCCATGGCGTTCGGATTGCCAGGTTGCCCATCGAATAGGGCGGCAGAAGATTGCCCCTGTCGTCGAGAATAGCGGCTTCGATACCGGGCAGCGGACGTCCCATGGAGCCGGGCTTGATATCCATTCCCGGATAATTGCAGATCAGCTGCGCACCGGTTTCCGTCATCCACCAGGTGTCATGAATGCGCTGCTGATAAAATTTATCGCCCCAGCGCACCACTTCGGGATTCAGCGGCTCCCCTACCGACAGGACATGCCGCAGACTGCCCAGATCGATGCCCTGCAGGCTGGCCTCGCCCGCCCCCATCAGCATACGGAACGCCGTAGGCGCGCTGTACCATACGGTAACCGCGAACCGCTCGATAGTTCTATACCAGTCCAGCGGACTGAAGCGGCCGCCGCGAACCACATTGGCGACCCCGTTCAGCCAAGGCGCAAAAATCCCATAGGACGTTCCGGTTACCCAGCCGGGATCTGCCGTGCACCAGTAGACATCGTCAGGCCGCAGGTCGAGTACGATTTTACCTGTATAATAATGCTGAATCATTGCTCTTTGCACATGATAGACGCCTTTGGGTTTGCCGGTTGAGCCGGAGGTATAATGCATGATCAGCCCATCTTCAAGACTAAGCCATTCCGGTTCCAGCTCACCCGAGGCAGCGGCGGTCTCCTCCTCATAGCTCACAAGCCCCTGCTCTCTGTCTGTAGTGCCGCCTATCACAAAAATATGCTTCAGCGCAGGCAGCTCGGCACGTTTGACCCGGTGCAGCAGCTCCGGCGTAGTTACAAGTGCGACAGCTCCACTGTCCTCCAGCCGGTCCTTAACAGCCGTTTCCATAAAAGCCTCGAACAGCGGTCCTGCTACCGCTCCCACCTTAAGAATGCCCAGCAGGCTGAAATACAGCTCCGGACTGCGCGGCATAAAAATAAACACCCGGTCTCCCCGCCCGATACCGTGCTGGCGCAGTACATTTCCGAAACGGTTTGACCTCTCACGCAGGTCTGAGAACGTATACATTTCTTCCCTGGCCGGATCACTGTAGATAAGCGCCGTTGCCGCTCCACGGCCCTCCTGCACATGCCTGTCAATCGCTTCGTGGGCCATATTCACCTTGCCGCTCTCATGCCAGGAGAAGCTCTTCTCCACATCCTCCCACCGGAATTCGCTGACTGCCCGGGAATAATCCGTCATGTTGGCTTGCTTCACGCGGCCCGGTAAAATTTCGCTGTGGACTTGCCCCATTACTCTTGCCTCCCTCACTTGTTTGATTTAAGCTTTAAGGGCGGGACTCTTCTCTTAAACAATGCTGTCAATGGATTAAATGTGAATATTTTATGTCGGAATTAGTATATCACAGGAAGCGGTTACATTCTAGAATATAGTGAACCGAAGGGAGTCCGGCCATGGAGCACCGCAAAATCCCTGTATCCCATACCCTTCATTATCATGAACATGTAATTGCCGTTAGCGGACCCTTGTCTCCAGACACGCTGAAAGGGCTGCAGATGCATCCTGATCTGGACGCCTTCCGTAAACCGCATGAGCAGCTGGAGGCGCTTATAGAGATTGCCGGACTGCCTGAAGGGCGGATCATTGCCGCTGTTGCCGGCCGCATGATCGTAGGCTATGTTACTTTTCATTATCCGGATGAACTGGAGCTCTGGTCACAGGGCGGAATGGAAGACCTTATAGAACTGGGCGCTGTGGAGGTAGCGGACGGTTACAGGGGAAGCGGGCTCGGGAAGCTGCTGATTGCCAGCGCTTTTGAGCGGGAACAGCTGGAGAATTGCATCGTGTTCACAACGGAATATTATTGGCATTGGGACCTGAAGGGCAGCGGGCTTGATGTGTGGGCATACCGCCAAATGATGGAGAAGCTGATGCAAACCGTAGATATGGTGTGGTATGCCACGGATGATCCGGAGATTTGCTCCCATCCGGCCAACTGCCTTATGGTGCGCATCGGCCGGGAAGTGCCAATGTCCTCGCAGGAAACCTTTGATCGGGTTCGTTTCAGGCAACGGTTCATGTACTAGACCTGCAGACACATCGTATATGCAAGCAGAAACGGCTACGCCGTCCTTTAAAAGGACGGCGTGTTTCAGCGAGAAAGGTAAGGCTAATGTATAACATATAAACCTAAATTTCGAAAGCCCATAGCTACAAGGCCTACCTGAAACTACCTCTCACGAAAGATAACATAAAAAGGAAGACTATCCATAAGAAATATGGACGAAGTGGAGAAAAAGACACACTTCCCCCTACCCCAGGAGGACCGGGCTTCGGATTTCCATGTTAAATTCCAGG
>NZ_JACBYI010000027.1 GCF_019352175.1 Paenibacillus sp. S150 | reverse complement strand
AACTGGATATGAAAGGAAATTTTCGCAGGGGGGATCCCCCCTGACCCTTGAAAACCATTCCTATCCATTGTCCCAATGGATATCCTACAACCTTTAAAGATAATTACACAAACTTCTTGACGCTACCAAGGGCAGACATTTTAGTGGTAAAAAGGATAACTAATCCACCGCATTCGGATTCCGGATCATCCCTAGTGGGAAAAAGTATAACTAATTCGGCTGAAATCAGCCGTATGGGGGGAGCGGGCCTCCATTAAGTGTACAAAATCCCACTAAAGCCCGTTAAAGCCAGGATTCCAGCCCATTAGTGTTACTTTTTACACTTCGCTTCAGTCCCCTATGAATCTCTTCCTTGCGTTCCATCAGCTTGTTCAGGTTCGCCGGTTCATTTCATATAAGCCGGTTCCATTCCTATACATTAAGTTTCTTTATTGTGTTTTTTAAAGATGACAGAACCGCCTCCCGCTTAAACAGCGAAGCGAAGCGGACGGACCCGCGGAACAGCGGCAGCGGCCGCCTGGGTCTCCGGATTTTCACCGCTAAGAGACTGCGACGAAATAAAGTACCGCTACATTGTTGACAAAACTCCCAAAACCGTGGAGATTTTGTCAACAAAAGCGGGACTCATTTCCTCGCAGCTCCTAAGGGGAATGAAATAAATCTGGAGAACACTGCGACCCGGACAACGCTCTGTTCGCGGAGCGTACACTCCAAAAGCCTACGTCTATCCTGCGCAAGTGGAAACGGCTTCGCCGTCCTTATAAGGACGGTATCCGTTTCAGCGGGAAAGATAAGGCTAATGTATAGCGTGAAACCTATAAATTCTTATCTTTTAAAAAAAAGAACCCTCCACAAAGGGTCCTTTCCTCTATATATAAGTCCTGCGAGGCACCGCCTGTACTCACACCTGGCAGACGGCTTTCCGCCTGCCGCCCGTATTCGTGTTGATGACCCTCGCAGCCTCGTACATCTCTTTAAATTTCTCCATTGAAAACCGGTCAGCTCATGAATTGACCGGTTCTGGCCGATTCAGCGGTACAGTCCGGAAGCCTTCACTTCATTGAAAAAGTTATTGAATTCCGGGATATTGAGCTGCTGTGCAGCATCGGACAGCGCTGTGGCCGGATCGGGATGCACCTCCACCATGATACCGTCGGCTCCTGCCGCGAGCGCGGCCTTGGCACAAGGGATCAGAATGTCCTTGCGTCCGGTAGAGTGGGTCACATCAACCAGCACCGGCAAATGGCACTCCTGCTTGAGAATCGGCACAGCCGAAATATCCAGCGTATTGCGGGTCGATTTCTCATAGGTGCGGATGCCGCGTTCAATCAGCATAATCTCCATATTGCCGCGGGACATAATATATTCGGCCGCATGGACGAACTCATCCAGCGTTGCCGACAACCCGCGCTTCAGCAGCACCGGCTTGTTCACTTCTCCCACTGCTTTGAGCAGCTCGAAGTTGTGCATATTGCGCGCGCCAACCTGAATCACATCCACATAATCAAGAGCCTCTTCAATATGGCGGGGGTCTACAATTTCACTGATGGTCAGAAGACCATACTCCGAGGCCGCTTCCCGCAAAATTCTCAGGCCGTCCATTCCAAGCCCCTGGAAATCATAAGGCGAGGTCCGGGGCTTGAAGGCACCGCCGCGCATAACCTTAACACCGGCCTGCTGCAGGGCAGCGGCAACCGTACGTGTCTGCAGCTCACTCTCCACAGAGCAGGGACCTGCAACCATCAGCGAGGATGATCCGCCGACGGTAACGTTCCCCGGAAGAACGATAACCGTATCCTCGGCATGGTTTTTCCGGGCCACCAGCAGGGATTTCTTGTGCTCCGTACTCTGCAGATCAAGAGATGCGGAGAAAATCTGCTTGAAGAGGGTGCGGATCGTCCCGCTTGTGAAAGGTCCCTTGTTGCCCGCCACCAGTTTCTCCAGCATCTGTTTTTCCCGCTCAGGGTCGAACTTCGGCACACCCTGCTTTTCTTTGACAGCTCCAATTTCCTGTACTATCCGGGCCCGCTCTGAGATCAGCTCCAGCAGCTGCCCATTGATCCCATCCAGACGGGCTCTCAGCTCATCCAATTCCACGTTGCTCATTACCTTTCCACTCCTTCTTGTAACTGATTTGAACCATGAACGCAAAAAAGGCCCCCGCCGCAAGGGACGAGGAGCCGTGGTACCACCCTAATTTAGAAATCAATCCCCCTGATTGCTCAGCTGCCCAAGCACTGAAAAATGCCGTCCAGGCAAGGATCAATTCTGTCTACACCCGGTAACGCGGAGCGCGGGCCATCCTACACATAACTGCTGCAGCAGTGTACTTCAGAGGCCGACTCGGAAGTGAACTTCGGCGCAAACCGTCTCATGTGGGTGCTCTCAGTCTCCGGCACACCTTCCCTGTTAAGATCCGCTTGCTTGCGCTTACTCTCTTCGTCACAGTCATTTCATTATGAACCGGAGCTTGAATGCACCAGTTAATGCTATCTTAATCAAAATAGGAAACACATGCAAGATATTAATTCACCGCATTCCAGCTTTAACGCAGTGAAATTGTTGTATTTTCACAATGGCAGGCAGAAGCTGAGCTTCAAAAAAACTTGCCTATAACATTCGCAATCGTCTCGCTTCTCAGCGGCTTGCTGATATATTCATCCATTCCGGCCGCCAGGCACAGCTCGCGGTCACCTTTCAGCGCATTTGCCGTAACGGCAATAATTACCGGCTGCCTGTCCGGAGGCAGCGTTTCCTTGATCGCCTGAGTAGCCTCCAGGCCATTCATACGCGGCATTTGCACATCCATAAATACAAGATCGTAGTCCACGCTTCCGACCATCTGCAAGACCTGCAGCCCATCTCCCGCAACGTCTACGGTATAGCCGCGTTTTTCCAGAATTTTGCGCAGCACAATCTGATTGATTTCATTGTCCTCTGCCACCAGTACCCGCAAGGAACGTCCGTCCGCAAGCGGTTCTCCCCCGTTGTTGCCGCTTTCTGCACCAGTCAGACCGGCTCCTTCTTCCTGAAGCGCCACAGTGAACACAAAAGCCGCCCCTGTCTCTACTCCAGTATCCAGAGCGATTGTGCCGTCCATCAGCTCAACGAGCTGCTTCGTAATCGCCAGCCCCAGCCCTGTGCCCTCATGGCGCCGGTTCATGAAATGATCCAGCTGATAAAATGGCTCAAACAGCCTGCTGCGTGAGCTCCCGGGAATGCCAATGCCGGTATCGGCCACTGTGAATTCCAGCTTCACCTTTCCTCCGTTTCTTGCCTGTGTCCGCACTGTCACCTTTATCCCGCCAGTGTAGGTAAACTTCACCGCATTCCCCACCAGATTGAGCAGAATCTGCTTCAGTCTTTCACCATCTCCAACAAGATGCCGCGGCACATCCGGAGCAACGGCCACCTCAATCCCCAGGCCTTTCTTATCCGCCTTATGCTGCAGCAGCTCAAGCACCGAATCCACACAGGCCGTCAGATCAAACGGCGCTTCGTGAAGAACGGTTTTGCCCGCTTCAATTTTGGAGAAATCCAGCACATCGTTGATAATATTCAGCAGAGTATCACCGCTTTGGCGGATAATATCCAGGTATTCCCTTTGCTGCGAACCCGGCTCGCTCATGTCCAGCAGCAGATCCGTCATCCCGATCACGCCATTCATGGGCGTGCGGATTTCATGGCTCATCATTGCCAGAAATTCGCTTTTGGCCCGGTTTGTTTTCTCTGCGGCCTCCTTCGCAATCAGCAGCTTCTTCTGTTCGGTAATATCCTTAACGATGATGTAGAAGCCTACTGTGTTCCTGTTGACTTTGATGGGAGCAACTGTCGTCAGCACCTCAACAGCATGTCCTCCCCTATGCCAAATGCGGTCGATGCTTACCTCTGCGGAGCCCCTCTCTTGGGGGTAGGATATAACTTCCTCAAGATGCTCTAAGCCGATGATCCGGCCCGCGTTCATTCCTACCAGTTCAGGGATGCTGTAGCCTGTAAGCTCGCAGGCTTTCTCATTCCCATTGATGATCCGGCCCTCAAGATCAAGGGAAATAATCGCATCATGGTTGTATTTTTTGAGGGAAGTATACCGCTCTACCGATTCCTGCAGCTTCTGTTCCACAATTTTACGCTCAGTAATATCGCGGCCTACGGCGAGCACGCCTGGAGGATCTCCGTCTTCAACCAGCCGGATAGTAAATTCAAGCCACAGGTAACGGCCGCCGGCGTGGAGAACCCGCAACTGGACGCTCTGAATCCCATCCGGATTGGAAATATCCAGGGCAGCCAGATCCTCAGGGTGAATCAGTCCACGGATATCGCGGCCAATCAGCTGCTCCGGCTCATAGCCAAGCATTTCCTTGATGGACGGCGAGCAATACCTGCATAAATGCCCCGCCGTGGAGTAATAGACTATATCAGTAATATTGGCAGCAATCAGCCGGTACAGCCCATCTGCCGGAGCAAGCGGCTCTTCTGCCTCATCCATGGCGGCAAGCTCCGCTATATGTATTAAATAGTACAGCTTCCGTCCAGTCGAAGGTTCGCTGACGAGCGTCATATGGAGCACCAGCGGCACCTGTGGACCGGAAGCATGGGACATGTAAATTTCGCACTCAAAAAAAGGGATTTCTCCCCTTCCCAGAGCACCAGCCATTGCTGCATATCTCTCCACAGAATTTCCGCACAGAAGCTCTCTGAAATGCTTCCCCAGAAGCTGTTCCTCCGTAAATCCGAGCAGCATGGTTACCGCTGGATTTACGCTGGTCCATTGCTCGTCAATGGAGAGGAAAGCTGCTCCAACCACTCCCGTTCTGCAAGCAGCCTCAAAGCGGGAATATCCTTCTGCATGCTGTTTTAACATGTAATCCACCGCCCGTTTGTGGAGTATCAAACGCAAGAAATTTATATTAAATCTTCATTATAAATATCTTGCATATTCGGGCGAAAGTCAAATGGTAATCCAAGCTTGTTCAGTTAAACAGAACCGGTCTTTAGGGCGGAGTTCTCCCCAGTTCCCCACCTATCACTAACCCATTCCTTCTCTTTGGCAATGTCTGCAGCAGCATTATCAGCTAATCCCGGCTAAAAGTTTCTTTACAGCCTCCGTCAGGGCCTTGACCTGAAAGGGCTTAGTCATATAACCGGAAAAACCCGCGTGCTCAGCCCGTTCAATATCCGAGCTCTGGGCAAAGGCGCTGATTGCCAGAACCGGTATCGGGCGGGTAGATTCGTCTGCCTGCAGCTGATCCATAGCTTCATATCCATTCAGGTCGGGCAAACCGATATCCAGAATAATAAGATCCGGCAGCTTCTGCCGGGCGATCTGCAGACCAAGCGCTGCCGTCTCGGCTTTCAGCAGAAGTACGGAGGGCAGATTTTTTTTGAAGATATGGTGCATCAAAGCCATATTAAGTTGATTATCTTCTACATATAGCACTGTCTGCTTGTATTCCTCCACCAGTATGTCCCCCCAAATGTCCAGCGCAATTCCCTAATGAGCAGTCAAAAAATAAAAAAGCCGAAGAAAGGGACCATTCCCCCTTCTCCGGCTCATGTTCGGCTCATTTGCATGTCCGACTCATTTCCGCCTCATATGGTGGTAATTAAAGAAATGTATAGGCAATCACGCTGGTATCTTTGTCGAAATCCCAATCCACGTAGATGTCGGCAAGCTCCTTGCCAAGCATCGGCGCAATCGTGGTGGTATCCTCCAAGTAACGTTTTTCCATCTTGCGTTTGGTTGTCTTGAGCGTGTTCTCGTAACCAAGGCCGATCAGTTCCTTCTCCAAAGGAATCAGAATGCCTTCACGCTTAATAATCAGGGTGCGGGGTCCCAGCCACCAGGAATCAGTGAATTCCGGCTCCTTCTGCACCTTCCTGCTTACCTCGTTAATCTGGGCATGAACCTCATCCCGTCCAGCATAATCGTCAATGGCTACTCCATCTTGCTTGATAAGCGCAACGATCATTCCTGAAGCGTTATGTATACCCCAATCATAAAAAAGCTCGCCGACCTCAATAGCCATCATGTCCTTCAAGTATGCCGCCAGCTCCGGAAGCAGCGATTTCATCAAAAGCTCCCGCGTGTAACGAAAGGCCTGTTCTTCTTCCTTGTTAAGCAAAAACCGTTCCACAGGACCGATAAAATTACGTATATGCAGTGCTATGCATTGCTTCCCGATGGAAGCATGTATGGACTCGGGGCCTTTCCCGAATCGCTCCCGAAGCAGTCTTCCTGCATAACTGGATAGTTGGCTAGTAAGTTCCGTAGTGCTCATTCAATTTCCTCCAGCGTTATATTCTTTTGTCTGAGTTTGTTAGTGTGGGGAGAACTCCGCCTGCTGAAAGAAACGGCTAGTTCTCTTAAGTATAATATTATCCGGCGGCATAGTATACAGTAAAATTAGCCAGAAGATTGACAATAATAATTGTATTATGTAACACAGCCAGCAAATGCGGCTTCAGCCACAGTATCCGGATCTGCAGAAGGAGCGATCCTGCGGCGCTTGCCGATGATGAGATCAAATGGAATTCCACCAGATCCTGGTTGACCGCCAAGGCAACGCAGTGAAGCGCTGCGAATCACCTGTTGATCCGCCTGACCTCGAACCGGCCATCCGGGAGCTGCTGCAATTATTCCACTTCAACCGAGAAATAGAATTCGGCCTGCCCTTGCTCGAGGAACCATTCACAGTGAATCCGGTACGTGTAGACGCCTTTGGCACCGGGAACAACATAAGCATCTTTGCCGTCAGCGTTCATATTGACAAGGGAGAACTCCCTAATGCCCGCAGGAGCCGTAGTATTTATGGCAGAACCTCCCGGCACAGCAACCGGATCAAGCTCAGGTATGGCGGCATCCACACTTATGCAGCTGCCCGCTGCGGGTACGCACCAGGAATACCCGCTGCGCTTAACATCGATGGCAGTACCATTAATGGTTATCCCGGGAGAAGGCGGCTGGTCAGCCTGCACCCATCTGGATTGAATGGCTTGTTCGGCAGTTATCTCGGGAACATTCTTGTTATGGCCGGCTTTGTATCCGAGAAAGAACATGAAGGCAAGAGAAAACACGAACATTGTTCCCAGCAGGGTTCTTCTCATAATCATTCCCCCTTTCTATCCATTAAGACGGGATAACTGGATAAAAGTTGCTGCTATGTAGGAGTGAACTTGAGAGCTGCAGCATTTATGTCCGGTCACAATAGAGAATTTGGGTTGACTGTACTTTATGCAATAGAAGGCAGATACAGTTCATACACGGGTTATGCTCAGCACAAGTTCAGAGGTCAACAAAAAGGAGTACCCGCTGCGGCACTCCTTTTTGTTGAAGGGCTAAAGTTCAATTAATCCGGAGAGGCCTTCCTACTTGCCCCGGTAGGCTTCCGTGAACACTTCAAAAAACGGCGTTGTGTCCCGCTCCGGCGGGTCGGCGCCGGCCGGCACCAGCACATCTGTTGCAGCTTGCAGGTGATGCTGCGCCATTTACGCTTCCTCCTCTCTGACCAACAGGCCTATCAGCCCAATTGCTCATGCAAAAATTCTATGGTGAGGGCTGCCGCCTCGTTAAGCGCAGACGTGGGACCTTCGTAAGGATCGGCGGTATTGAAGGTATGATCCGCTCCTTTAACCGCGTGGTAGCGATGCTGCGGCGCCGCCTTACGGAAATCCGCATTCTGCTGAAGCAGCGCCTCACGGTCCTGATCGCCTTGAATAATCAGCGCCGGGGCAGATAGAGCCCCCAACGCGCGTTCCAGGTCAAACCGCTGCTTGTTCCGCTGCAGATCCTCTGCAACGGCGGCCTCCTGCAAGGTAGGCTCCGGACCCTTCTCCCCCTGGCGGCGCACCGGCGCGGAGCCGCCGTTCCAGACCACCAGCGCCCTCACTTCCGGATGCTCCGCTGCGAACACAATATTGCTGCCGCCTGCACGGCTGTGCCCCAGCACCGCCAGCTGCTCCGGGTCGGCCAGCTCCCCAAGCGGCAGCCTGCCCTCCAGCAGGCTGTGCAGCAGCTGCTCCAGTTCAAGCAATTCCCGGCTCAGTGTTGCGGCCTCCGCAGCAGCTTGCGGGCTTATTCCTGCGGCACTGCGGGCAGCAATGCGTGAAAAGTTGAAGCTCACAGTATAGAAGCCGCTCTCGGCAAGCCGGGTTCCCACCCCGGGCCAGAAGGCCCAGTCCTTGTGGCCCCGGAAGCCATGGCTGATCAGGACTACAGGCTTCGGATGCCCGTCCCGGAGGACGCGCACTTCTCCTTCCAGATACAGCCCGTTGTCCAGCGGCAGCCTGAAGCTTTCCACAGTTAAGATCTCAGCACCCATGCTTTTGCCCCTTTCATGTACCCTTTATTGCAGCTGCCAGTCGCTGATATTGAAATCTTTTTTGGCCAGCTTCTCTTCCACCAGGAAGTTCTTTGTGCCTTCGAGCAGCTTCGTTCCCTCCTCGGTGAACGGCGTATCCTTGATATCGCTGATCGGATTCACCTGCTTCGCAAGCTCCGGCGTTGTATCGCCGATTTCAGCCAGAAACTGATAATATTCATCCTCATGCTGCTTCAGATCAGCCAGAGCCTTCTCGCGCGCCGCATTCCAGACTTCCGGAAAATCCGGGAACTTCTCCAGATATTCCTCGGATACGACCGTAGCACTGGAGCCCAGCAAATCCGGATGGCTTGAGGCATCATCCAGATGGGTGTAGCCCTGCTCAATGAGCTTCAGCGCCGGCACCCCGCTGTTGGTTGTCGCATCCACATCCCCGCGGGCCAGTGCGGCAGTGGCATCAGGAATAAGCATATGAACCAGCTTATAATCGGTCACGCCTTCCTGCTTCAGCAAGCCGACTACGTAGCGGTGCATGAAGGAGCCCTTTTGGATCGCGATGGTCTTGCCCTGAAGTTCCTTCACCGTCTTCGGGCCATCCTTCTTGCCGATCAAATAGCCTACGGTATGGGCGGAGGACTGCCCGATTAATCTTGTCTTGGCCCCGGAGGCATACGCGATAATGGCAGGGGTATCGCCAAGACTGCCGAAATCCAGGCGGCCGCTGATCAGCGACTCGGTCTGGTCCGGACCATTCGGGAAGCCGGTCAGCTTCACTTCGGTAATGCCGTATTTCTTGAGCTCTTCCTGAATGATCCCTTTGTAGAAGCCCCAGCCCTCAGCGCCGCCAGGCAGGTTCAGCTTGTTGGAACCGATGAAACCAAAATTCAGCACCGCCGGTACATTGCCGGACGCTTCACCACCCGCTGCCTCGGCAGTGTTCCCTGCCGCCGCCGGGGAACTGCCGCCACTAGAGTTCGCATTGTTTCCGCAAGCCTGCAGCACCAGCATGACCATGACCACGCCCGCGATAAGTGCGAGGCGGCCCCCTTTTTTCCATCTGCTCCGACTCTCTCTGTACGTCTTCTTCATTGATGTGTTCTCCCCTCGAGCTTCTGCTGAATGATTTTGTAATAAAGGCCGATATCCTGCTTCTGTTCTCTTATGATCCGCTTGCCGGTGCAAATTGCACTCAGAAGCCGGCTCTGGCCGCCAGCTTATACATGAAGTCATGACTGGCCACCGGCTGTCTGCCCTTGCCCCAGCCCACCTTTTCACGGTATCCGCCAAGCAGTCCCTGCTGTTCCGCCTCCGCCTCCGTCACCCCGGTAACAAGTTCCGAATCAGGAGCGACATACAGGGCGTCCACCGGGCAGTACAGCTCACACATGAAGCAGGTCTGGCAATCGCTCTGCCGGGCGATAACGGGAATTCCATTCTCCACCCGGTCGAATACATTCGTCGGGCAGACAGACACACACTGGTTGCATTCTACACATCTGTCGGCGCTGATGACTTCAATCACAACAGTACACTCTCCTTCGCCACTTCTTCTGTTCTCACCCAGACCTCATCCAGTCCGCCGCTGATCAGCCGGTGATGCTGGCCGTTGTCCGTCTGCTTGTAATCCTCCCGTTTATGCATGCCCCGGGTCTCCGTTCTTGCCAGTGCGGAGCTGTACATCCAGCGGGCCGTCGCCGTCATGGCCTCCGCCTCACGCGCCCGCACACCTTCGGGTGTACGTTGGATTTCGCGGCTGCGCTGCTCTTTCCACAGTCCGTCCAGCCTGTCCAGGGAAGCGGTAAGTCCCTGTTCCGTACGGAACAGATTAATATCGTAAGGCTTCACTTCAGCCTGCACGGCGGCGGCATAATCCGCTGCTCTGGCAGCCGCTCCCGGCTGTACTTCCCGGTGAACCAGCGGCGAGGAAGACAGGCCGGCCGGCGTGCGGTGAGCCGCATGTCTGCCGAGGCTTGCCGCGTAAGCCGCCGCCCCCTCCCCGGCGAAGGACCCGGAGGACATGGCCCAGGCGGCATTGTGGCTGCCGCCGCCGGTGAAGCCTCCGCAGATCAGCTCGCGGGTAGCGGCGTCTCCTGCGGCATACAGGCCGGGCACTCCCGTTCCGCAGTCCTCATCCGTGATGCGGATGCCGCCGGTACCGCGCACCGTGCCTTCGAGCCGCAGCGTTACCGGGAAGGCATCCTTGAAGGGATTGATGCCCAGACGGTCAAACGGCAGGAAGAAGTTCGTCTGCGCGACCCGCAGCAGCGGCTGCAGCTCCTCCGAAGCACCGTCCAGCTTCGCGTATACCTGCCGGCCGGCCAGCAGGTTTCTGGCAATGACGGAGCGTCCCTTCTTGGAGCCGGCGCCTTCCACTACACTGCCGTCCTCGTAATAAAAGCTGGCGTAGCTGTAATACGCCGTCTTCGTGACGGAAGAGAAGGTGGGGCAGATTGCATAGGCATTGGAGAATTCCATGCCCGACAGGCTTGCCCCCGCCTCGGCGGCGAACAAATACCCGTCGCCGGTCAGGACGTTGCAGCCCAGCGCCTTGCTGAGGAAGGCGCACCCGCCGGTGGCAATGACCACGGCTCCAGCCTGCACGCTCCAGGCCTCTCCGCTCTGGGTCTGCACTCCGGCGGCTCCGGCGACGCCGTGCTCATCGGCCAGCAGCTCCAGCACCGGGCTGTGGTCGAGAATCTTCACGCCCGCCTTCTTCACCAGCTTGCGCATCAGCCGCATATATTCCGGCCCCTGCAGGCTTCTGCGGTACTGGTTGCCCTGCTCATCCAGCGGAAACGGATAGCCCGACACACCCAGCCTGTTCATGTTCTCATAGGTGCGGTCCAGCACCCTGTCCATCCAGCGGTGCTCGGCGAGCTGGCCGCCCATCGTATAACGGCTGGCCTTCGCTTCCTCGCGGAGCTTCGCGTCCGGCTTCACATACCAGACGCCTGTCCCCGAAGGCGCCGTTGCGCCGCTGGAGCCGCAGTAGCCTTTATCTGCAAGGATAACCTTCGCTCCCTTGGCCGCCGCCGTAAGCGCCGCCCAGGTTCCTGCCGGCCCTCCTCCAATCACAAGCACATCCGCTGTCAGATCCAGCGTTCCCTTAAATTCCGCATGATTCATTGTCATAGCCCCCTTGGTTTCATGGTTTCGTGATTTCATAAGCGTTAGCCTTGATAGCTGTCACGCCAGTACAGGAATTTGCGCTCAATGGCGCGGAACAGAGAATCGATCAGCTTGCCGACCACAGCAAAAATTAGAATGCCTACAAAGATAACCTGCGTATTGGAATTCTGCTTCGCTTCATTAATCAGGAACCCCACGCCGGACTGTGAGCCAATCAGCTCTGCGACCACCAGTCCGATCCAGGCTACCGCCATCGACAGGCGCAGCCCCAGCAGAATGCCGGGCAGCGCCGCCGGCAGAATCAGCCGCCGCAGCTTCTGGAGCGGGCTGAAGCCCAGCACCTTCGCCACTTCAAACAGCTTGTTGTCCACGCCCCGGATGCCCATAAAGGTATTGATATAGAGCGGAAAGAATGAACCGCTCATAATAATGACCACCTTCGAGACCTCGCCAAAGCCGAACCACAGGATAATTAGCGGCGCAATTGCGAGATGGGGAACCAGCCGCAGCACCTGAACACTGGGGTCGAGCAGATATTCCGCACTGCGGAACAGGCCGGTCAGAATACCGAAGAACAGGCCGAGAATGCCGCCGACGAGAAAGCCGATGCCCTCTCTGCCCATACTGACGCCCAGATGGTGCGGAAGCTCCCCGGTCACTGTAAGCTCCGCAAACGCCGAGAGAATTGACAGCGGCGTCGGCAGAAACTCCGGCGAGATCAGGCCGGCACTGCCGGCAAGCTGCCACACCACAATGACTGCGGCAGGGATTGCCGCACCGGTTCCCCAATCGGACAAACGCATCTTCCAGGCAGGCGATAACGGTGAATTTCCGTTCTTATGTGCAGTTATGGGAGCCGTCCCACTATAATCCCGGGCTTCTCTTACCCCCTTGGCTGTCTTGACAATCGCCTCAATTCCTTCGCTCATGGTGTGTATCTCCTCCTATCCTTGATAGCTGTCCTGCCATCTCAGCAGACGCCGTTCAATCAGGCGGACAACGGTATCGCTCAGCAAGCCGGCAGCGGCAAAAACAATAATGCCCACGAATACCACTGGCGTATCGGCAAATTGCCGGGCATCCGACATCATATAGCCGATGCCGGAGGTGGAAGCAATCAGCTCTGCGACCACCAGTCCCAGCCAGGAGAGTCCCAGCGACAGACGCACACCGAGCATTATGTTCGGCACCGCCGCCGGCAGCACCAGCCGGACAATTTGCTTCACGCGGCTAAAGCCCAGTACCTTGGAGACCTCAAACAGCTTATTGTCCGTCCCGCGTATGCCCATGAATGTATTGATATAGACCGGAAAAAAAGCGCCTTTGGCAATCAGCAGCACCTTGGATTCCTCTCCAATGCCAAACCACAGGATGAACAGCGGCACAACGGCCAGACTGGGAATCATGCGGATCATTTGCAGCGAGGGGTCGAGCAGCTTCTCCGATCTGCGGAACAGCCCGACCAGGATGCCGGACAACAGTCCCAGCCCGCCGCCAAGAAGAAATCCCGACAGTGCCCTGGCCACACTGATTCGCAGATTGCTCCACAAATCACCGCTGGAAGCCAGCGCAACGAACGACTCAGCAATGGTATAAGGAGTGGGAAACAGCATGTCGGAGATCATTCCGTAATGTCCCAGCACCTGCCACAGGATCAGTATGCTTCCCGGCAGCAGCAGGCCCAGACCGGCAACTGCAGTTTTTCCCGGTCTTCCGGCGCTTCTCACCGCCGCAGCCCTTTGAGCCATGAGTGACTCCCCCTTTTTTAATATTTATATACATAAATTCACATAAGGTAAGTCGGATATATTGCCGCAAGAATTGCTCTGCCTCCCCATTCAGAAGCAGCGGCGTCCGATCGGGTCCGGCTTTACTAAATTCCCGCCCCGTCGGTCAGCTCAAGCTCATCCACTTTTTCGAAATGATTCAGCACCTTGAGGCGCAGCTCCTGAAAAGAATTCGTGGTTTTTTTGCGCGGATACGGCAGGTCCACCGGAACGATCTTGCGGATCTTGCCGGGACGCGGCTCCAGAATGACTACCCGGTTGCCCAGGAACACCGCTTCATCAATATCATGGGTCACAAAAATCATTGTGGTCCGGTTCCGCCGCCAGATATCCAGCAGCACCGTCTGCATATGCGCACGGGTGAACGCATCCAGCGCCCCGAACGGCTCGTCTAGCAGCAGGATCTTGGGATTCCGCAAAAGCGCACGGGCAATGGCAACACGCTGGGCCATCCCGCCGGACAGCTCCCGGGGATAGGCTTTTTCGAAGCCGTTCAGCTTGACCAGCTCAATCAGCTCATCGACCTTCCGGCGGATTTCCGGATTCCCGAGCGGCAGATCGGAAGCGATATTCTTCTCCACGGTAAGCCAAGGGAACAGCCGGTGCTCCTGAAAAATAAACCCTTTATCGATGCCCGGCCCGCCGATCTCTTCCCCCTCCAGCGTAACTCTGCCGGTATAGCCGGTGTCCAGGCCGGCAACGATGCGCAGCAGGGTGCTTTTGCCGCAGCCGCTCGGCCCGATGACTGTAATGAATTCGCCCTCCTGCACCTGAAGCTCGACATTCTGCAGCGCCTGCACCGGCCCGCCGGCTGTGCCAAAGCTCTTGTTCAGCTGTGTAATCGACAGCAATGCTTCACCCATAACCGTTCCTCCTTCAGCCTAAGTTCTCAAAGATTGCACCAATAAAAACAGAGGTTCCGCGCAGGTGGATAAGCACGGATACCTCTGTCTGAACAGTCGGCATTATTGAATTCAAAGTAAATCAATTGGATTTGTAAATTTAAAATAACACCTATCATCAGGTCTGTCAACAAAAATTCACAATTAGATCAGATTACATCTCTTTGGTCATTGCAATCTAGCCTTCACTCTGATTCCAGGCAACATTCCATTGGGCGCGAAAAATCCGTTCGAATTCTCTCATGGATGAAAACGGCAAAATCCAATACACTAAACATAAGCAAAATCATCCATTCGCCAATTCTACAAACTTACACTCATATACTTACATTTTGTAAGTTGTTGTGATACAATAACTTGTATTCCTGCTTTACCGGACGGGCTTAAGCAGCCGTGAACAAATTCAAATATTCTATAGTACAAGGGGTTTATGAATCATGGATAACAATACTAAGGAACAAGTGCCGGATTTTGAATTTGGTATCTATACGCTGGGGGATATTGTAACCGACTGCCACACAGGGCAGCGGATCAGCCCTCAGCAGCGATTACATGAGGTTATTGAGGCGGCCAAGCTGGCTGATGAAGCCGGGCTTGATGTGTTTGGGGTGGGCGAGCATCACCGTCTGGATTTTGTCATCTCCTCCGTGCCGGTCGTGCTGGCCGCCATCTCCCAGGTGACCAAGCGGATCAAGCTGACGAGTGCGACTACCGTGCTGAGCACCATCGACCCTGTGCGGGTATTCGAGGATTTCGCCACTCTCGATCTGCTGTCAGGCGGCCGTGCGGAAATCATCTCCGGACGCGGCGCATTTCTGGAATCTTTTCCGCTGTTCGGTTATGAGCTGGAGGACTACAAACGCCTCTTTGCCGAGAATCTGGATCTGCTGCTGGGACTGAACCAGCATGAAGTGATGAACTGGCGGGGAACGTTTCGTCCACCGCTGAACAACGCCGAGATTGCTCCGCGTCCCCTGCAGCAGAAGCTTCCGCTCTGGATCGGCATCGGCGGCTCCGCCGAAAGCGCCGAACAGGCCGGCCGTCTGGGCATAGGCATGGCTATTGCGATTCTCAGCGGCAGTCCGGAGCCTTTTCAGAATCTGGCCGAGACCTACCGCCGCAGCGGAGCCGCAGCCGGACATTCCGCAGCAGACCTGAAGATCGCCATAACGAGCCACGGCTACATTGCCAAAACCCCGCAGCAGGCGCTGGATGAATATTACCCTTACTATTACAGCTACCGCAACGCCATCAGCCCGCATCCCGGTCAGGAATACCGCGTCTCGCGCAGCGATTTTGGCCGCTTCGTGTCCCCGGTCAATACCCTGGCTGTCGGCAGCCCGCAGCAGATTATCGAGAAAATCCTGTACCAGCATGAATTGTTCGGCCATAACCGCTTCATGACCCAACTGGATATCGGCGGACTTCCCTACCCCAAGGTGGCGGCTGCGATTGAACTGCTGGCTGCAGAGGTAGCCCCGGCTGTACGGCGGGAAATTGCTAAGAAGAACAGCGCCAGCTCCCCGGCCCGGGAGATTTAACATCATGTGCCGCAAGCAAACAGAAGGACAAGTGGAAAAGGATAACGTCCTTATAAGGACGTTATCCGTTTCAGCGAGAAAGATAAGGCTAATTTACAGCGTGAAACATATAAATTCTTGTCTTTCAAGTGGAAACGGCTGCGCCGTCCTTGACCCGGCTGCGCAGCTGTTGGCATTCAGGTGTAAGGCTGGCTTCTGAAGCCAGGCGGGAAGCCAAGTGGAAAAGGCCACTTCATATTCCCCCAGCCGCTTTTCGCAAGGGTTAGCGGGAAAAAGGATCCCTAATCTATCCGTTTCTCTCCCTTTCAGAGGAATACGACTACATTAAGATGAACTTGAACCATTCATAACAAAGGGCAGCCATCTTAGTGGTAAAAAGGATCACTAATCCACCGCATTCGGCTCCTGGATCATCCCTAGTGGGAAAAAGTACAACTAATCCGGCTGAAATCAGCCATATGGGGTGAGCAGGCCTCCATTAGGTGTACAAAATCCCACTAAAGCCCGTTCAAGCCAGAATTCCAGCCCATTAGTGTTACTTTTTACACTTCGCTTCCGTTCCCTATGAATTTCTCCCTTGCGTTCCATCAGCTTGTTCAGGTTCTCCGGTTCATTTCATATAAGCCGGTTCCATTCCTATACATTAAGTTTCTTTATTGTGTTTTTTAAAGATTACAGAACCGCCTCCCGCTTAAACAGCGGAGCGGACGGACCCGCGGAACAGCGGCAGCGGACGCCCGGGTCTCCGGATTTTCACCGCTAAGGGGATTGATAACGTGAAACATATAAACCTGAATTTCGAAAGTGAATTGAACCAATCCAGATCGGACAAGGGATACCCCCTCTTTTTCCTTCACCCATTTGGTGCAAGCTGTTTTTAGCAAGAAATCCCTTCGTGTAGAGCTTTTTAGAGGATTTGTGGATACTTACTTTCGAAATTCAGGATAAATTCTTATCTTTGAAAAAAAGGGCCCCCGGCATTGACCGGGGACCCCTGCTTCAGTTAAGCGAACGAAGGCTTGTTATTATCGACCTTCCCGCTGATGAGCTTCTTGTATTCGTCGTCTCCGCCTTCCAGGGAGGGCGCAATATATACGTTGATGGCCGGCGGTGACAGCTTGGTGGGCCTCCCGGACCCCGCTTTCCGCTTCGTGCGTCCCTTGCCGCCCTCACTGCTGCCGCTGCCGCTTGCGGTTCGGCGGACAGCACTGGACAAACTGGCTGCATTCTTCATATTCTTCATCGTGTCAGTCCCCTCCCACTAAATGATTGACGGTACGGAACAAATCCCGGTTGTACGACACGACCTCGGTCAGATCATCGGCAGATAATCCGTCGCTTCCGGAAAAATGTACAGAAAGGACATGCTTCTCACCTAAAGGATAGCATAGGATATATACCTCCGCAACTTCCGTTCGCTGAAAAAAGGTCCATTCCTTGGTCATAAAAGCATCCAGCACCCCCGGGCGGGAACCCTTTTCTTCGGTCAATGAAAATGGATAGGAATGCCCGCGCCCCACATTTCCGCCCACCTGCACCAGTCCTTCCTGCTCACGGGCCTGCCACATGGCGGCGCCGATCACCCGGCAATGCTTGGGCGGCAGAAAGGAATTGCGGACCGCTTCGCTGAGCGCCTGATAGTTCTCCCCGTCTTGAGGAGTGGTCACATTACTATTATATTGCCAAAAGAAGTGAAGGATACTTTCTTTTCGCCTAAGCTCAAGCTTTAGCTGTTCCAGCTCCTTCTGCGGATCAGAATAGCTCCCCTGCTCCTGAATGCTGTCAATGATTTTGCCGCAGCTTACATCCACGGCTGCAACCGGATTCTCATGCTGCCATTCATATTCCAGGGGCGTGAGCCCGGATAAATCCGAGAGCAGATGATACTCCTCAATGTTCTCGCCGGGAATCAGATCCTTGCGGGCAGGCACCTGATCCGGCAGCAGGCAGAAAACGCGGCTGCGCCGCAGCCTGGCCCAGAACAAGCCCATTTCGAACTGTGTGTTGTCCCGGGTCACATAATAATATTTGCCGCGGATTCTGGCAACATCATCGGGCGAGAACACAAATACGGCAAAATCGCTCTCATCCAGGTTCCGCTCCAAGGCTTCCATGGTATATTCATTAGCCCGGAAGGCGTGGGCATACCAGGGATTCACCTGGGCCTCCCGCTTCAGCTGCTCATGTATCGCCCGGGCGTAGCGTATGGATTCTCTGGAAGATCCAATGAATAATTTAGGTCTGGTCACGTTGGCACTCCTTTGTCGGCTTTCCCAATATGTAATAATTATACAATTGAATGCCATCCCGGAATAGAGGTATATTTCCGTTTGAATTTTATCTTGTTTTGTTTCCCTCCGGTTGGAACGGGTAATAAACCTTTAACACATTTCTGAAACGAGGACATACATACCTATGAAAAAAACATTATCCGCCGCCATACTGGCAGTCACTTTATCATTATCCGTCTTGCAGCCGCCTGAATCGGTCAATGCCGCCGGAGCCTATACGGCAAAGGTCTATGCTTCTTCCCTGAATGTGCGCAGCGAGCCTGCCGCAGGCAGCACTGTGACAGGCTCGCTGAACAGCGGGGCAGTGGTCACCGTTAGCGATGAGCAGCACGGCTGGCTTAAGGTGCGGGCAGGCAGCGTCTCCGGCTGGGTAGCCGGATATTATCTTAAAAGAACCGGCGGAACGGCATCAGCAGCCACAGCTTCGGCGAAGGCCTCAAGCAAATCCTCCAGCAGCCTTAATAAGGGAATTGCCCGCGTAACTGCTTCTTCCCTGCGGATCAGGGGAGGTCCCGGAACCGGGTATAAAGTGCTGGGGTCTTTGAAAGAGGGGGATCCGGTCACCGTTCAGCTGTCCCAAGGAGATTGGGCAAAAATCCGCACCTCCGGCGGTGAGGTGGGCTGGGTAGCGGGGCAGTACATTGCCGGAGGAAGCCGCTCAGGCACAGGCAACGGGAGCAGCGGCAGCGTAAACGCCAAGTCATCCGGAAGCATCCGCGGCAAGCTGGTCGTCATTGATCCCGGACACGGCGGCAGTGATCCCGGCATGCTCGGCACAAGCTTCGATACTATGGAGAAGGATTTGTCGCTGCAGACGTCCTTTTATGTTCGCGATTACCTGGCAGCCAAAGGGGCAAGGGTAGAGCTGACCCGGACGCGGGATGACCAGAAGCCTTCCCTTTCCCGGCGGGTACAGATCGGACAGCAGCTCCGGGCGGATGCTTTTGTCAGCATTCATTACAATTCTTCTCCGAAGAAGGTATCGGGGACACTCACCTTTTTTTATTCGGAGAACAATGATCTGCGGCTGGCCCGCTCCATCGAGAACCGGCTCCGGCAGGGCATTGGCCTGAAGAGCAACGGCTTATCCTTCGGGGACTATCATATTCTGCGGGAAAACAGCCTCCCGGCGACGCTGGTGGAGCTTGGTTTTCTGACGAACCGCTCCGACGAATCCATCGTAAGAACGGCCTCCTATCAGAAAAAGGCGGCCAAAGCCATTGCCGAAGGGCTGGCCGATTATTTTGAATAAAAACAAGCCTTTCTTTACTCAATGCTGATCTCTTTAATCTTAATTGTATTCAGCTTGCTCAGGTCAATGTACTCATCATCGACTTTAACCAGCGGAGTTTCAATATCATGGGGGTTCAAATAGACGATTTCACCGACGCGCCCATCAGTCAGAACCACTTCGCGGCCTACAGTGCGCTTCACAATATTCTCAAGGAACACGGAAACGATAAACGGGTCAAGCGCGCCAAAGCTCCCTCTTCTCATCTGATCGACAATGACGTGGAAGGGCACCGGCTCATGATAAGGGCGTCTGGAGGACATGGCATGAAAAATATCGGCCACGGCAACGATCTTGGCGTAGCTGTCGATCTGCTCTTCCTTTAGACCCAGAGGATATCCTCTGCCGTCATTCCGTTCATGGTGCTGCAGTGCCGTCAGCGTAATATGAGAGTTCGCTCCGGTGGTTTCCTTCAGCATTTCATAGCCCAGAATCGTATGCTTCTTGACCAGTTCAAATTCATCCGGGGACAGCTTGCCCGGTTTGTTCAGGATCTCGGCGGGAATTTTGAGCTTGCCGATATCATGAAGGGTTGCGGCCAGCGACAGCACCGACAGCTCCGCCTCACTCATCTTCAGCCATCTGCCGATCAGTGTGGACAATACGCCCACCCCGATATTGTGCTGATATGTATAGTCGTCTTTGCCCTGAATCGCATCGAACAAGGCAAAAATATCGGGGTTACGGGATATTTCCTGCACAACAGGCACAACCTCCTTGCGGATATCTGCAAGCGGAACCTTGCGTGAGATCCTGAAGGACTCGAATAAATTCTTCGATAAGTTCACTACGTTATAGGCCATCTCCTTGCTGGAAGGCGCCTGTCCTTCCTCCCCCGCAAAGATAATGTCGAGAACATTGATTTTTTGCTTGCGGATGAGCTCCAGTTGCTCTGCATTCAGAATGCTGTTCGCGGGAATTACCGTTACTCCGTAGGCATTGATCAAATCATTTTTAATTTTTTTGCCCAGATATCTTTCCATGCCCGTCCTCCCGAATCAACCGAATGAATATGTACAATTGTCCATGTCTTTACTATCGGTCAAATGCTGGGAAAAACTGAAAGACAAGGCATGCAGGTTTGCTACAGGCTTTCCCCCTGCTTGCGGTATTCACGGGGCGTCTGCCCGGTGGACTTTTTGAAAACCCGGCTGAAATATTTCTCATCCTCATAACCGACAAGCTCCGAAACCTGAGACAGCCGCAGATTTGTATTCCGCAGCAGCGTTTTGGCTTTGTCGACACGGAGATCGGTTAGATAATCGGAAAGATTCTCCCCTGTAATCTGCTTGAACTTCCGCGAAACATTCTCCCTGCTGATAAAAAAGCGCTCGGCAATATGCTGCAGCGTCATATCCCGGGCATAATTCCGGGCCAGATACTGCCTGATCTCTTCAACAAGCCTGCCGTCCGGCGTCTGGGTATTCCCCTTGGAGAGGCGCTGCAGCAATTCCTTGAGCTGATCCCGCCAATTCAACACAGAGAACAGACCCTCGCCGTCATAACAGTATCCGAACGAAATCTCCTCATTCGGATGCAGGCGGCGCAGGACCGCCGCAATCTCTTCCTGAAGCCGCAGGAAGCGGCTCTCCGTCAGCAGCGGCAGCGCGGCCAGCTGAGCCGACCATTCCTCGACGGTCTGTTCCATTTTGTCCAAATCACCGGAGAGGACGGCAATTCTCAGCTTGTCCAGCTGCTCTTCGAAGGCGTAGCTCTCCACAGGCCCACTTCCCGCCTGATGCTCCCGGTACAGGTGAATCCGCCCTTCCCGCTGCAGCAGATTCCGCTCGTTCAGCCCCTGCCGTGCCTGGCGGAAAGCCGTATGCAGCCCTTCCGGAAAAATGCCCGGAGGGCTGAGTCCGATATCCAGCTGCACGCCGTAGGTCTGCCTGATGGACTCGTTAATGCTGTGAACCTCTTCCTCCGCCTCCATGACAGCAGTCCAGAACAGCAGGACAAGATCCACACCGGCCTGCCAGCTGCGAAAGGCGAAGCCGCTGTGCTTCGGTGCAAGCACCTCATTGCAGACGTTCGCCAGCACGAAGGAGGTCAATGCCACATCACCGTGAAATCTCTGCAGCAGCCGGCAGTCCGCCCCCTGGAGAGAGATGACCGCAATTCTGCACTCTGACACAAACAACGGCATGCCAAGTTCTTCGCTCAGCGAATTCTTCAATTCCTGAAAAGAAGCCTGTCCGGCCACCAAATCCGAGAGCGCCTTGTCCCAATAGAGCGGCCGCAGCACATTCAGCTGCATATTCCGGCGGTGCGCCTGCCGCCGTTCCTCTTCCTCCTCCAGCCACAGCTGGAAGGCATGCTCGGCGGCGGCAATCAGCTGCTTGCTGTTCAGCGGCTTCAGCAAATAATCCGTTCCGCCGTAGACAATCGCCGGCTTCACATAGTTGAAATCCTGATAGCCGCTGATCACAATGGTCTTCGTATGCGGATAATGGCTGTGCAGCCACTCCAGCAGCTCCGCGCCATCCACAAGCGGCATGCGCATATCCGTGAAGACAACCGCGGGCTGCTGCTCCTGCATGATCCGCATCGCCTCCTGCCCGTTGGTCGCCTCATAAATGCCGGCAATATGGTGCTTCTCCCACGGTACAAAATAGCGGATGGCCTCCCGCACATGCTTCTCATCGTCTACTATCAGCACCTTCATCGCTTACCGCTCCTTTGTAAGTATCTATATAAGTTAAGCTTTGGATTTTTACATTTTCCACTTATCCGTCCAGCGGAATGATAAGCGTGACCGTTATGCCTCCGCCGCCGTTATCACGCAGCAGCAGCTGCGCCTCGCTGCCCATCTGCAGGCGCAGCCGGGCCAGCACATTGTACAGTCCGATCTCCTCATGCGCCGTTCCGCCGCTGCCTGCGAGTCCGGCAGTGATTTCCTCCAGCCGCTGAGGCGCAATCCCTTTGCCGTTATCCTTGACGGCAAGCATGAGCCGGCCCTGCCCATCCAGCGCGCAGCCGATGGAGATGACCCCGCCCTGAATGCCGTCCGCGAAGCCGTGCTTGAAGATATTTTCTACGATGGGCTGCAGGATCATCTTCGGCACAACCACATCCAGCGCCTCTTCTTCAGCATCGACGGTAAAATACAGATTCTCTTCGCCAAAGCGCTCCGTCTGCAGGATGACATAGTTCTGCACATGCTCAATCTCGTCACGGAGCGGTACCTGCGCCCGTTCCGTATTCATGGAATAGCGCATCATGCTGCCGAGCGAATAGATGAGATCATACACCTTCGGCGCATTGTACCGCAAGGACAAGCTGGCAATGGACTGCAGGGCATTATACAGAAAATGCGGATTGACCTGGGCCTGCAGCGCCTTCAGCTGGTTGGTCTTGTTCGCCAGCTCCAGCTTGTATTCCTTGAGGATCAGGTCGTTGATCGTCCGGGTCATGCCCGTGATTTTGCGTGTCAGAAGGCCGAATTCATCCTCCCGTTCAGCATCCATATGCGCATCTAGCTGCCCGGTCTGCACCTTTTGGGTGAATGAGATCAGCTTCTTGATCGGCCTGGTGAAGCCAATGGAGATGAGCACCGCACTGATCCCGCCCGCCAGCAGAAACAGCACGCCAATTCCGGTATTGAACCGGGTGACGATCCGGGCATCGCCGTACAAATCCTCGTAGGGAACCAGCTTGATAATGCTGCCCTTGAACAACGGCTCCTCAATCTGCCGGTACATGACAATCCCCTTGAACCCATCCTTCTTCCAGGTAAAATGGCCGCTGCCCGCGTTCCCGGGAAATTGGCTCCAGCCTGCCGCCACCGGCTTGCCGATCCAGTCGGGATCAGAAGCGAACAAAGCTTGTCCCTGTTCATTCAATATATACAGGCGTTCCGTATCCGAATTGTACATGGATTTGACGATCTCTTCCAGCTCCGTGAGGCGGTAGTCAATGGAAAGGTCGGCCAGAACCTCCGGGCTTGGGGTCTTGTAGATAGGAAAATGCGCAGTAAACACCGGCTCGCTTCCCGGCCTCAAATTAGGAAACCCGGATTTCATCCCGTATTGATGGTCCATATGCGTGACCTCAATGTAGGGGCGGTACGTGCCCTCCGGGTCTTCTGCGGAAGCGTTGCTGCCGTTCACCTCCCGGCGGAACAAGCCGCCCAGCAGCAGATTGGATTGCCCCGCCGCCCGGACATACAGATGAATCTGAAAGGTGTTCCGGTCAGAGAGGAATAAATTGTACAGCTGGGTGGAAATCACGGCCCGGGTATCCGGAACAGCGGTGCCGGGAGGGAGATACTCCGGGTTTTTGGCAGTGAGCAGCGTGGTATAAAAAGAGCTGGGCACATTGATGCCGCTGTACAGCGTCATGGCCTGCTGGTTCATACCGCTGAAGTAGCTGCTTAGATTGCCTTCCCCGAGCGTCAGCAGCTTCGTATTCTGCTTCACGGACTGCTCGGTGACCGATTGCTTGGTGTAGAGATAAGAGAAAGTAACCGAAATCGCTGACGGTATCACCGAGGCCAGCAGCACAAGCGCCATCAGCCGGGTCCGGATGCTGTTTTTGAACATGCTGACCTCCTGAAAGTTCTGTAGCATAGACATCCTGCATAACGTCGTGCAAAACCCGTTTGGGAAGCATCCGCTAAGTTTTGCGGAAGCTCCGCTTCTTTGAACATACTGTGCAGCAAAATTCGCTTAAGAAGCATCCGCTGCAATATAATCCACTTTTATCATCATCAAATTGAGTGTTGGTCGTTCCGGCCTGTTCCTATAATGAAGGTGTGAACCCGTTGATTAACTATATAAAGGAGACTCCATATGAGAAAAGCTCTGCACCTGCAAAGAGGCTGGGGACAGCAAATTATTTTCCTCTGGCCCGCCCTGATCTTTTTCCTGACCATCGTGGTCACCCCCTTCATTCTCGGCTTCTATTACTCCTCCACCGACTGGAACGGGCTGGATCTGGACAAAGCGTTCTGGACCGGCGCGGCCAACTGGAAACGGATTTTTACGAACGATGACAAGTTCTGGGAATCCCTGCTGTTTACCCTGCGCTTCACCATAGTATCCGTTATTGCTGCGAACGTCCTTGCCCTTCTGCTCGCTTTTCTGCTGATGACAACACTGAAGACCAAGAAGGTGCTGCGCACCATCTTTTTCATGCCCAATGTAATCGGCGGCATTCTGCTGGGCTACATCTGGCAATTCATCTTCACCAAAGGCTTCGCCACCATCGGCGGGATCACCGGCATCTCGTTCTTCCAGCTGCCTTGGCTGGGTACACCGGGTACCGGCTTCTGGGGCCTCGTAATCGTATTCGTCTGGCAGACCGCCGGGTATATGATGGTCATTTACATCGCTGCTCTGGCCGGAATTCCCAAAGACCTGGTTGAAGCGGCCAAGATTGACGGCGCACGCGCTCCGCAATTATTCCGAAGCGTCTATGTCCCTTTGATCATGCCCGCCATCACCATCTGCCTGTTCCTGACCACTTCGAATGCCTTCAAAATGTTCGACCTCAACCTGTCGCTGACCAAAGGCGGACCGGGAACCTCAACCCAGTCGCTCGCCTATAATATCTATGCGGAAGCGCTGATCAACAACCGTTACGGCCTCGGCACCGCCAAAGCGCTGCTCTTCTTCTTCGCCGTTTCCCTGATCACTGTCACACAGGTCTGGCTTACCAAACGGAAGGAGGTGTCGGCATAATGCAGACCGGCAGATACCGTCTCAGCAATTTCATTCTGGAAACCGCCGCCATTCTCCTGGCACTCGTGTTTCTGTCTCCGTTCTATCTGGTGCTGGGCAACTCGGTCAAGGGACTGAAGGAGATTCTGATAGACGCCGCCTCCTTCCCGCAGGTGTACCACTGGGACAACTACTCCAAAGTATGGGATGCGATCAATTTCCCGCAGGCCTTCTGGAACTCGCTGCAGATCACGGTTCTGAGCGTCATCTTCATTGTGATGTTCAGCTCCATGGCCGCTTATCAGATCGTCCGGAAGCCGTCGCGCTTCAACTCCTTGGTGTTCCTGCTGCTCGTATCGGCGATGATCATCCCGTTCCAGTCCCTGATGCTGCAATTGGTCCGGGTGACCAGCATGCTGGAGCTGCGCGGAGAGCTGTACGGCATTGTGGCCTGCTATCTCGGCTTCGGGATGCCGCTGTCGGTGTTCCTGTTCCACGGCTTCATTAAGAGCGTGCCCATAGAGCTGGAGGAAGCGGCCCGGGTCGACGGCTCAAGCCCGTACGGCGTTTTCTTCCGGATCGTCTTCCCGCTGCTGATGCCGATCATTGTAACCGTCATTATTCTGAACACGCTGTGGATCTGGAACGACTACCTGCTGCCGGTGCTTGTCATCGGGGGCAACAAGGATCTGACCACTCTGCCGGTGGCTGTCACCAAGTTCTTCGGCCAGTATACCAAGAAGTGGGACCTTGCCCTTGCAGGCCTCGTTATGGCGATCACGCCAATCCTCTTGTTCTTCCTGTCGCTGCAGCGTTATATTGTTGAAGGTGTCACCGCAGGCTCCATTAAGGGATGACCCTTTGCAACAATATCCACTTTTTCGAGCAAAATATTAAGTGTAAGTCCCTTCGCATATGCATTACGATCAAGTTGCAGGAACCACTAGACCAGGGAGGTTATACTATGAAAAGAAAGCTCGCATTTGTTATCGCAACCGTTTGCACACTAATTATCGCAGGTTGCGGCAATGGCGGCAATAATAATTCCGCCAGCGGTGGAAACGCTGTCAATTCAGGTGCAGAGACAGCGGCGCCGGAGACAAGCGCAGCACTGGCCAAAGATGTAACGATCAAGATGTTCCAGTTCAAGGTTGAAATCGCCGAACAGCTGAACGCGCTGGCCGAAGAATATGAGAAAGAAACCGGCGTGAAGGTTGAAGTGGAGACACATGGCGGCGGCGAAGATTACGGTGCGCTGCTCAAAGCGGAGATCGCTTCCGGCTCCGAGCCGGAAATTTTCAATAACGGCGGCTATACGGCCCTGGTTCCTTATATGGACCGTGCCGCCGATCTGTCGAACGAGCCTTGGGTGGAAAGTCTGATTCCAACCTCCAAAGCTCCGGCAACGGTGGACGGCAAGCTGTACGGCATGCCGATGAACGTTGAAGGCTACGGACTTATTTATAACAAGGACCTGTTCAGCGAAGCGGGAATTACCGAAGAACCCAAAACTCTGTCACAGCTTAAGGATGCAGCAGCCAAACTGAAGGCCGCAGGCATCACACCGTTTGAAGCCACCAATGAATGGTGGTCCATGGGGATTCACCTGGTTAACGTCGGGCTGGCTCACCAGCCTGATCCGAAGAAATTCATCGATGATGTCAAAGCCGGTACGCAGACCATCAAGGGCAATGCCGTGTTCGAGCAATGGCTTGACCTGGTAGACGTTATCTTCGGCAACGCGCAGGATAACAAAATGACTGCAGATTATGCTACCCAGGTTGCTGAATTTGCATCCGGCAAGGCGGCAATGATGCTGCAAGGCAACTGGACTCAGGGCGACATCGACAAAATTGATCCGGCGCTGAATCTTGGCCTCCTTCCGCTTCCGATCAGCGAGAAAGAGGGAACCATTCTTGTGGGGGTACCCAACAACTATATCGTGAACAGCAAATCCGCCCATCCCGAAGAAGCCAAAGCCTTCCTCAATTGGCTCGTAAGCTCGGAAACCGGCAAAACATATCTGACCAAGGAATTCAAATTCATTCCGGCCGAAAATAATATTGAAACCGATGCAGCCGATATCGGCCAGGTCGCCGTTGCCGTGCAGGAGAAATCCGCTGCCGCACTCGGCTGGAACTGGGATATGTTCCCAGATGGTGTAACCCAAGGCTTCGGTGCAGCTATGCAGGAATACCTGGGCGGCCAGCTGAGCCACGATCAGCTCCTGGAAAAGCTCGATAAAGCCGTACAGGACATCGTGCAGCAATAATTTGGGATACCGTCATAGAGCCAAGTTAAACGGTTGAAGGTATCTGTGCAAAAAAAGCCCCTCCAGCCATTCGGTCAGGCAACAGCCTGACGGATGCGGTAGCGGGCTTTTCCAAACGGTTCTTTTTAGAAGCAATCAACGGGTGAATTTATAGCCCCCAGGCCCAACGGATCTGGACTCTGCCTGAAGCGTTCGTAGTTTGAAGCGTTATGTTTGAGCCGGTTCCTGTGCGTGATTGGATACTGTAGGCATCTCCGTCTCTTAGTCCAGGCCAATACACGCTGCCCATGCCAAGCTCGCGCATTTTGTTCGGAACACCGTACATAAATGCAATCCGGGGGTTGCCATTAATGGATCCGTTGTAATTGATTCCTGTCGTCATGTCCGCACCGTACTCGGTGACAATGGTTCGGCTGGAGTGGCTGCCAACCCGCCTTACCAGCTCATCTTTCCATGCCTGCTCTGTGATCTTGTCTGTATGCCAGTGCCAGTAAATATGCTGGGACAATAAACAATCTTTAAATCTGGAGTCGTTTCCGACTGCCGCAACAGTATCGCTATATCCGGTACCGCTAACCAGGATTTGTCCCCGCGGAACGCCGGGAAATCTGCTTAGCCACGCCGCTGCCACATTTAACCAGTCCGTTTGGCTGTAACCATAGGGTTCGTTCATTATTTCGAAATAGACATTCGTATTAGAACCGTATTTGTCAATTACACTCTGCCACATGGAGTAGAATCTGTTCATATCATCCGGCTTCCCGTTATGCCATGGCCAATAAGCCAGAACTACTTTCATATTCTTGCTAAGTGCCTTATCAATCGCTCCTGTATATACCCCCCACCATGATTCAAGTACACTTGGTTCATTGATTGGCATGCGAACCGTATTGGCACCTAAGTTTGTCTGAAATCCGCTGATTACCCTATCAGCAATCACTGCAGCGCTGGAATAGGTCTCGGAAGCGGTTAAACCTGACGGAATGACCCAGCCGTTGACATAATTGTCCCGGCCATCGGCCCAATTCACACCGCGATACCCCGAAGTAGCCGCCGATGCTGTAGGAAGATTATCCAGCCCTATCGCAGGAGCCAATAACGCAAGAACCATGAAAAGCAGACAAATGATCTTTTTTTTATGATTGCGCTTATACATCCCTATTTACATCCCCTTATATTTTGATGTACTGAAAACCCGATAATTAGACTTTCCATTCGTCACCTCCTCTACTTACTGAAGCAATGTGTTTTATCACCCCCTTTCGCAGCACGAAATACCCCCAAAGTAGCGGGAAACACTAGATTTCCAGTAATAAGGATAAAATGCACTTTAAATAGTAAGCGGTTTCATTCTTTGATAAGGAAAAAGGCATTGCAGTGAGTATGTCCCGCGGGCTTCTCCACCTCATAATCCCTATTTCTTTAATTGGATTCCGGATATGACAAGCGTCGTAATCGATTGCTGCGGAACTGTCAGCTTCACTCCATTCCTCCGGAGTTCAGCCTCGCCTTCCTTCAAATTGCCGGCTGCCGTTGTTCGGTATACTTTAGCGGTTGACACCTCAAATTCGAAGGGTGTCAAGTCATATATAAGCTCTTTCTCGGCCTGTTCATTGCGGACGACCACAGTCAGCTGCTGTTTCTCTTCCAGGTAGGCAGCAACGCTGCGCCCGTCATCGGTAGGCAAAATCCGCGACCCGGGAAGAATAAAGCGGCTGAAGTTGGCCATGGCATAGTACTGCTTGGTTATTTCATAGCTCTCCCCACCGGAGAAATCGGAGTGGATAAAGCCCCAATTGTTGTTCGCCCCCTCATCTTCGATTGCCTGCCAGTATACCCATGCAGCGGGCTGAAGCATCCGCAGGTCGAAAATAATCCGCTCTGCCAGTTCCATTACGCTGCTCATATCCTGATGATCATGCGGCCCGCTGCCGCCAGTACCGAATTCGGACATCCAAAGATGTTTGCCGTTCTCCTTCGCAAAGTCACGCACTTCAGCAAGACTGCTTCCATTGTAGGTATGGGTGTTAATCTGGGAAATGCTTTCAATTGTATCCGCATCATAGCCTTCCAGCATTTCCAGCGTTTCGTCAACGCTGTTTTCGTCCGGTGCGCTGACCCCCGTAGCCGTGAGTCCCTTGGACTTCAGCGAGCTGGCCACTTTCTGCAGGATTTCCATCTGCTTATCGAGGCTGAAGTGGCTTCCTTCCTGAATGTTCCCTTTCCTCCACCAGCCGGAAGCTGGCTCATTCAGAGGGTTAAGCGTACGGAAGGTCACCCCATAGCGTTCTTTGTACTCTTTCACAACCTCGGTCAGATAGTCTGCAAAAGCATCATAATACTCCTCCTTCAGGTTATTCCCGCCGTCCGCAGCTCCTGTGACCGACCCGCTGACCGTCATCCAGTAAGGAGGCGAATTGGAGAAGGCCTCGGCGATATTTACCCCGCGCGCCAGCGCACCGAGCAGCACCTTGCGCTGGCCGGCATCCGCTTCCCAGTCCCAGCTGTTTTCCGAGGGCTGGAAGCCTGGAATGTCACCGCCCGGGCGCAGTGTATTGTTCACGATCCCCGGGTCTTCTCCGCCGCCAATGTTATAGCGGACAATATTCAGACCCAGTCCCTGTTCGCGGTCAAATATCAAATCGAGCACCTCATCCAGCCTTTCTGTATCGGACCATTGGCCCAGAATATTGGTCCACCAGACCAGTGAAGTGCCCCAACCCTCAAAGCCGTCATATCCTTCTTCCGGTGTCAAATGAATAGCCGTTTCATCCAGTAGCAAAGCCTTGTCCTCTTTGTGATTCACCATAATTCCTCCCCATATTCCCAGTAAAACAGCGGTCAGCACGAAGCCTGTTAACACTATTGGGCGTTTAGTTTTCTTCATATTCAGGTCCCCTGTTCGCGGCAAAGGCAACGTTCATCACCGGGAACCCCGTTCCCTTTATTTAATGCCGCTGCTTCCCCCGTTAATGTTTGCTTCATATACAAATCTCTGGCCCAGCATATATACCAGAATCATCGGGATCGTCAGAAACAGCGAGGCGACCATCACCATATTCCATGGCGGCATCTGTCCTCCCGAAGCCGTACTAATCAGCTGTACGCCAAGCGCCAAAGGCGTTTTTTCCGGATCATTGATATAAATTAACGGTCCCATAAAGTTACCCCAGTTATAGGAAAACGAGAAAATTGCGATTGCTGATAGAATGGGATAGGTCATGGGCAGAATGATTTTTGAATAAATCCCGAGATGCCCCATTCCGTCAATCATCGCTGCTTCATCCAGCGATTTCGGAATTGACATGATGAACTGCCGGATCAAAAAGACGTTGTAGGCTCCCGCAAAAAAACTGGGCACAATCAGCGGCAGGAATGTGTTCACCCAGCCGAGCTCCCTGTAAATGATAAACTGGGGCACCATCGTGACTTCGCCGGGAAGCATCATGGTGCTGAGCAGTGCAACAAACAAAAGGCCGCTGCCCTTGGCTCTGAGCCGGGAGAACCCGTAAGATACGAAGGAAGCTGAAGCCACTGAGCCGATCACAGTCCAGACCGTGATAATAATACTGTTTTTGAGATAGGTTCCCAAATGATAATCAGTAAATACATTTGTAAAGTTACTGATGGCAAATTCCCGCGGGATCAAGGTGAAGGCAACCTTGACCGTAGTGGAATCACTGGCAAGCGCGATAGAAATCATGTAGACAAATGGAGCGAACAGCAGAATGCCCACCGCACACAAAATGACATAGGATACGCTTTTCTCCAGGCAGGACATTCTAGCCATTTTCTTTTCCCTCCTCGTAGTGCACCCATAAGGCCGATGAACGGAACACGATCAGTGTCAGCGCAAGAATAATAATGAACAGAATCCATGCGATAGCAGAGGCGTAGCCCATCTTGTAGAACTGGAACGCATTCTGGAACAGATAAGGCACGACCATCTGGCTGGCGTTGTCCGGTCCCCCAGCCGTAACGATAAATACCTGGGCAAAAGTCTGGAGCGCTCCGATGATGCCGGTAACGAGGTTGAAGAAAATGACCGGAGTGAGCATGGGAAATGTAATGTTGAAAAAGCTTTGGCCGCTGGATGCACCGTCAATGGAAGAAGCCTCGTACAGTTCCGGCGGAATCCCCTTCATCCCGGCCAGCAACAAGACCACGCCGCCTCCGACGCCCCATAGAGACATAATGACCAGCGAGAGCTTCACCCATTGGGCATCAAGCAGCCATTGCGGCCCCTGAATACCGATAAAAGACAGTGCCTGATTGATCAAACCTTCGGTCGGTGCAAATAATTGGATGAACAACAGGGAACTGGCAACCACCGGAACAACGGAAGGCAAATAATAGAGCACCCGGAAGAAGGTTATCCCCTTCAGCTTCTTGTTCAGGTAGTAGGCGATCCAGAGCGAAATGCACATCCCCAGCGGAACTGCAATCAGTGCATAATAAAAGGTGTTGCCCACAGATTTCCAAAAAACCGGATCATCCGTAAGCAGTGTGGCATAATTTGCGAACCCGATAAAATGTGGAGACAGGAACATATCCCAGTCTGTAAAGCTCATATAGATTGAGAACAGAATCGGCCCGATTGTGAGGCCGAGAAATCCAGTCAGCCATGGTGAAATAAAAAAATAAAACCAGATGCCCTCTTTCTTTTTCACAGAATCATCACCTCCGCATTTACTCCCATCCAAATGACTTGTATGTAACAACATGCATGAAAGGGACGGGGACCAGCCCAAATCAGCCAATCCCTGCATCCTCTGACTATTAACTGAATGCCGCTTCTCTATTTATAGAGTTTATCCAGTCCTTCTTGGATTTGCTTCACTGTGTCATCAAGCGTTGCCTTATTGTTGAAGTAGACACCGAGCTTGTCGTCAATTACTTTCATCATCTCGTTCCATTTCGGGTTGAGCGGTTGATCATACAGCCTGGAATCTGCGAAGGCATTCATGTTAATTTTTTTGCCTCCGTACTCCGCATTCAGGAAAGCGTCGCTGGAAAGTGCAGCTTTGGTGGCCGGAGCGTCCTGGCCGCTTTCAATAATCGGTGTTTGCGCTTCCAAAGTAGTCAAAGCTTCAATGATCTTAAAGGCTTCTTCCTGGTGCTTGGAGCTTTTGGTAATGGTCAGTCCGTTAAAGAAAGCATTCGTTTGTCCCCAGACTGGCGAGATATCCCAGTTAATGCCTTCAACCTTGGACAAGGAACCAATATTCCAAAAACCTGTAGTCTCCATGGCAATCTTACCTTGGGCAAACAGCGGGTCTGCGCCGATATTTCCCAAATCTGCAATTTCCGGCGGTGTCGGAGAAGTGCCGTACTTAAAGCTCATATCGTTAAGCAGCTGAAGAGCATTCCTAACCTCGGGCGTATCAAAGGTAGGGCTGTTATTGGCATCAAACAGCGATCCGCCGTTCTGATACACCAGTTGCATCCACTGAGGCCACCAGGAACCCGGATAGTAGCCCCACTGCACGGTTTTGCCGTCTTCTTTTACCGTCAGCTTCTGAGCGGCATCAAGAAGCTCCTTCTGCGTCCAGTCCTTGGCCGGATAGGCAACTCCGGCTTTGTCGAACATATCTTTGTTATAGAACAAGACCATTGCACCTGCGCGATCCAGCATGCCGTAATACTTGCCGCCGTATTTCATGATATTGCCAATGTCTTCGCTGTATCTTTCATTCATATCTACATTGTTTGCCGCAATCAGATCGTCCAAGGGAATAATCTGGTTCTTGCTGGCGTACACCTGATAGTTCTCGGCAATCATCATGATATCCGGCGGAGTGCCCCCGGCGATCATTGTCTGCACTTTCTGATCATAGTCACCGGCAACCAGCAGCAAGTTGACATGTATATTCGGATACGTCTTATTCACAATTTCCAGCCGTTGCTGCATGACTTTCTTGTCATCCTCGGAGCCCCACATGGTTAATGTCAGATCCACTTTTTTGTCGGAAACTGCAGTTCCGCTTCCGGCTTCAGCGTTAGTTCCTCCGCCGCATCCGGATAGAACACCTGCCAGCAGCAGCAAGACCGCCATGAACATGCCCAGTCTGTTTCTAATTGTCTTCAACCTCCCTTTTAATTTAGAAGATGTTTTGCTTGCAGCCTAATTATGAAACGCATTTCATGTAACGGGTTTCATTAATGCTAAAAAAGAATACCCGCAGTGGAAACGGGTGTTTTTAGCTCAGTCATGCGTTTTATGAAAGGGGTTTCATTGACTGCAAATTTATTATAAATCCCTCTACTTTAACTGTCAACACTGATTTGCAAAGGACTTATTGGAGTTTGGCCCGTGCTTTTCCGGACAATCAGCTGTGGTTTCAGGACGATTTGCTTCCTGGGCGTCTTGCCGTTAATGATCCTGTGCAATGTATCTACTGCCAGTTCGCCAAGCTCATTTGTGTTCTGTGAAACCGTTGTCAGCTCCGGAATAACCGCCGTCGAGAGCGGTGAATCATCGAATCCAACGATGGAAATATCTTCGGGAATACGCAATCCGTGTTCAATTGTCGCCTTAACCGCTCCGATTGCTGTGAAGTCATTCACGCATAGTACAGCTGTTGGCCGATGCTCCTCTTCCAGAAGTCTATTCATCAGCTCTCTGCCGCCCTGTACGGAGAATTCGCCAGGCTTAAGCCACTCATTACGGAGCTTGAGTCCATACTCCTTTAGCTTGCCGCGCACGGCTTTAATCTTGACCTGCGTTGTTGACGTATCCTCCATTCCCCCAATGAAACCAATATCCGTATGCCCCAGATCAAGCAAATGCTGGGTGGCCAGCGCCGCACCTTCGGCTTCATCCGTATATATGCGGTGCAGGCCGCTTTTCGGCAAATTGCCGTTGACAAGCACAATCGGGACATGCCTTGACAGCTCAATAACCTCCTGAGACAGCTCTGGAGGGCACTGAGTCAGATTAATTCTTCCGCCCAGAAAAATAATCCCGTCCACTCTCTTCTCCCGGAGGATGCCCAGATACTCGGACTCACGTTTGTATTGCCCTGCCGTGTTGCACAGAAAGAAGGTGTATCCTTTTTCCCGGGCTACATTCTCCGCTCCCCAGAATACCTCCGGAAAAAAAGGGTTCGTAATATCAGGTAAAATCATGGCAATTGTGCCGGTCTCTTTTTTCAGAAGACTCCTTGCCAGAGCATTGGGCTGGAACTGATGCTTTTCAATAACAGCCATAATGATTTCCCGGGTGCTTCTTTTTACGGGAGCGGTATCGTTGAGTACTCGGGAAACAGTGGCAACGGAAACATTGGCTTCCTTTGCTATGTCGTATATTGTAATGGTTTGCTTCATTTGTAACCTTCCTTGTTCTGTAATTATCTTTCATAATACCAGAAGATCGTTTTTTATGAAACGGGTTACACTTAGATCGATGCTTTCCTCCGACGTTTGTTGGCTGAACCAGGGGAAAATCAGGTCCTGATTTTATCTTCACTTAAAAAGGACTCCTCTCTTTGGGTGATGTTGTTCACGGACAAACATCATGCTGCCGAAGATTGGAGCCTTTTTTATTTTTTTAGGAATGATTGCTTTCGAAATTCAGGTTTATATTGATTAACCTTACACGAACAGCTCAACCACAAGAAACAAGTTCAGCGATACAACCAGCGCCGAGATAATCCAGCCCAGCACCGTGGTGATCCGGCGGTTGACCAGCCCGTTCATGATTTTGCGGTCACTGGTGAAGATCACCAGCGGAATCAAGGCAAAAGCAATCCCGAACGACAGCACCACCTGGCTCATGACCAAAGCGCTTGTAGCGTTAATGCCAAAGGCGATAATCGTCAGCGGAGGAATAATCGTAATCGCCCGCCGGAGGTAGAGATTGATTCTTTTCTTGATGAAGCCCTGCATGACCACATCGCCCGCCATCGTCCCCACCGATGAGCTTGACAGTCCCGCAATCAGCAAGCCCAAGCCGAAGGAAACGGCTGTGACCGGTCCTGCCAAATGGCGGAACTGCTCAAAGGCAATATCCAAATCCTCGACCACAAGGCCATTTTTGAAAAATAGCGCAGCGGCCACAACCACCATCGCCATGTTGACCGCACCGGCAATCAGCATTGCAATCAGAATATCGATGAACTCCAGCTTGAAAATCTGTTTTTTCTCCCTGTCATCGATTCCGACCACACGGCTCTGGGTCAGCGAGGAATGCAGATAAATCGCATGCGGCATTACCGTTGCGCCGAGTATTCCCGCTGCCAGCAGCACACTGTCTACACCTTGAAACTGCGGAGTGAATATTCCGGCAGCAACTGCCCCGGCATCCGGCTTCGCCATCACCACCTGGAACGCAAAGGCCAGAACGACAATCATGACCATGCCGGCAATTCCAGCCTCAAGCGTACGGTAGCCGCGACGCTGCAGTTCAAGAATGGCGAAGGAACCGACAGCGGTAATCAGCGCGGCAGGCAGCATCGGAATGCCAAACAATAGATAAAGTCCAAGTGCTGCCCCAATAAATTCTGCCAGATCGGTAGCGATAATGACCAGTTCACTTTGAATCCACAGGAAAATCGATACGCCCTTCGGGAACCGCTCCCGCGCCACCTCGGGCAGATTTTTGCCGGTGGCAATCCCCAGCTTGGCAGATAACGACTGGATAAGAACAGCCATCAGATTTGACGCAAATATCACCCACAGCAGCAGATAACCATATTTGGAGCCTGCTGTGATATTAGTGGCGAAATTTCCGGGGTCCAGATACGCTACGGAAGCGATAAAAGCCGGTCCCAGGAAAGGAAGCAGCCTCTTCAGGCCTTTGACATCCCCGTTCAGTACAGCTTGTGCGGAGAGCTTATTTTTATGATTATGAATCATTGGAGGTGTTTCTGCTACACTTTGCTCCATCATTTTCAATCCCTCCTCTTGCCCGGAAAAAGTTGTCTACACACACGAAAGTTTCCCTGATGCAACTTTAATTTAGTTTTATTATAATCTGCACAATGAAAAATGTAAATGGCTTTTCACGAACCCGGGCTGCGCGTTGTTGGCATTACCGGTTATTGCCCCAGTCTGCCTGCCGTTCATGCCCAAACAAAAAGTTCATATAGGCCTTCTTATTCATATGAAAAAAAGCCCCACAAAGTGAAGCTTTGGCTCAGATTTGATTCATCAAGTGGAAACGGCTGCTCCGTCCTTATTAAGGACGGTATCCGTTTCAGCGAGAAAGATAAGGCTAATTTATAGCGTGAAACATATACATTCTTATTTTTTTAAGAAGAAACGGCTGCTCCGTCCTCTGAAAGAGGTGGCACCCGTTTCTCCAAAAATAGAAGGATAATTGATAGTGTGAAACATATAAATTCTGCCCTCTAATCACGCGGCCGCAGCGATATTTCATTCCTCAGTGATGCCGCACAGCAGTATGGGTGTCTTATATTTTAAGAAAGACGCCTATCGGCGTCCTATATAAGAATGCTGCCATTTCAGTGGGGAGGAGAAGAATCATTTCGCGCTGATTCCACCGTCCAGCCGGCTTCGGGCGAATTCAAAGGTATTTCTGCCTCTGATTCCCTCTGCCTGCCCGCTGCGGCCAACGCGCAATAGCGCAGTTTGCTTGGCCATATACAGCGCAGCTGTGAAATAACGGATAAGCTTCGCTTCCCCCAAAACCTATACATTCTTATCTTTCAAGTGGAAACGGCTTCGCCGTCCTTAACCGGGCAGCGCAGCTGTTTGCATTTCAGGTGTAAGGCTGGCTGCTGAAGCCAGGCGGGAAGACAAGTGGAAAAGGTCACTTCATTTTCCCCCAGCCGCTTTTTCGCAAGTGTAGCGGGAAATAGGATACCTAATCCAGCCGGTTCGCCCCCTTACAGAGGAATACGCCTACATAAGATGAACTTGAACCATTCATCCAAAGGGCAGCCATTTTAGTTTCCATGTGCCAGGTCTAAACCCACCGACTTTAGTCGGTCAGCTTCCAGTACGTTGATCACGTAGCAGAATTGCGCAACGATGAAGCAAGAGGTGAGAAGCCAAATGGTAGATTATCAAACAGGCGGACATTCCGTGTACGACTTGAAATATCACTATGTATGGGTAACGAAATATCGATACCACGTGCTCGTAGGAGACGTAGCGGGGAGAATGCGAGAAATCACTCGCCAATGCTGCTTCAGCAGAGGAATCACCATCGTCAAAGGGAGTGTGGGAAAAGATCACATTCATTTATTGGTGAGTTGTCCCCGACGATGGCACCTGCAAAAGTCAATCAATACATCAAAGGTCGCTCCTCCAGACTGATTCATGAGGAATTTCCGCAACTGAAAAAGAAATACTGGGGTCAACATCTGTGGGCAAGAGGCTATTTCTGTGCAACCGTGGGATCGGTGAACGAAGAAACGATCCGTCGATATATCGAAGGTCAACAAGTCGAAGGTGACGACGTGTTTGAAATCGAGGAGTGAACGTGGAGCCCACGTACTCGAGTTTCAGTCGAAAGCTTCAGGTAGGTTCAGCCACGGGTTGCTTTTCAGCAGGCTTTAGCCTAACGGCGACTTTCAGTCGATGATGGAACCTACCGGCTTTAGCCGGTAGTCGTTTAGTGGGAAAAAGGATAACTAATCCACCGCATTCGGATCCTGGATCATCCTTAGTGGGAAAAAGTACAACTAATTCGGCTAAAATCATCCATATGGGGTGAGCAAGCCTCCATGAAGTGTACAAAATCCCACTAAATCCCGTTCAAGCCAGAATTCCAGCCCATTAGTGTTACTTTTTCCACTTCGCTTCCGTTCCTATGAATCTCCTTGCGTTCCATCAGCGTTTTCAGGTTCTCCGGTTCATTTCATATAAGCCGGTTCCATTCCTATACATTAAGTTTCTTTATTGTGTTTTTTAAAGATTACAGAACCGCCTCCCGCTTAAACAGCGGAGCGGACGGACAGACCCGCGGAACAGCGGCAGCGGCAGCCTGGGTCTCCGGATTTTCACCGCTAAGAGACTGCGACAAAATAAAGTACCGCTACATTGTTGACAAACTCCCAAAACCGTGGAGATTTTGTCAACAAAAGCGGATACCAATTTCCTCGCTGCTCCTAAGGGAATGAAAAAAAATCTGGAGAGCACAGCGACCCGGACAATGCTCCGTTCGCGGAGCCGTCCACTCCAAAAGCCTGCGTATATCCTGCGCAAGTGGAAACGGCTTCGCCGTCCTTATAAGGACGGTATCCGTTTCAGCGGGAAAGATAAGGCTAATTTATAGCCTGAAACCTATAAATTCTCTTTCAAAATAACCCCACAAAGCCATCGTTGCCGCTGCCGCGGCACCACAGAGGATGGAAATGGGGGGTAGATTTTGTTGCGTTTAATTTCTTGCGGCCTTTAAGCAATTATCCTCATCCGTAAAGTTATTTCCAGGGTAGTGGGGCCTTAGCTTCGATGATGACTCAGGTACTTTGCGGGGACTCCAAAAAAACATATAAACCTGAATTTCGAAAGAGAATTGAACAAATCCAGATCGGACAAGGGATAAACACTCTTTTTTCTTCACCCATTGGGTGCAAGCTGTTTTTAGCAAAGACATCCCTTCGTGTAGAGCTTTTTAGATGATTTGTGGATACTTACTTTCGAAATTCAGGATAAATTCTCTTTCAAAAAAACGGGCGGGAGTCAAGGTTCATTCCCTGACTCCCGCCCGCTGCTGATTCCCGCTGTTTCTTCATGCCGTTAAGAAGTAATGCTGTTAATGTCCGCCCGCATTTTTTCATTTTGCTCCTTCAGCTCGTTCAGCTCTTGCTGCAGCTCTTCCACCTTCGGCTGCCGCCGTGAATGCATTCCGTGCCCATGTCCTCCGCGCATGCCGAACATCATGATGATCATCATCAGCGGACAGACCAGCGTAATTAACCAGGACCAGTTCATCGCTCCACCTCCTTCAGAATTCAGGGTGCCGAGCTTTATTATAAAGAGAGTTTGTGAAGAAAGTTTGTTGCTGCCTTAGTTCCCGCCCTTCCAGGTATCCTTCAGCGGAACAATCCGGTTGAATACCAGATGGTCCCCATGGCTCAGCTTGTTGTCCACGCAGAAATAGCCTTGGCGCATGAACTGGAATTTATCCTCGGGCTTGGCGTCCGCCGCATACGGCTCCAGCAGACAATGCTTCATCAGCTTCACGGAATCCGGATTAATGTACGCCTCCCAGGCTTCGCCTTCTGTCTTGGGACCGTCGCTGTCCCCCAGCAGCTTCTCATACAGATACACCTCCGCCGGGATGCCATGGCTGGCGGATACCCAATGGATAGTGCCTTTGACTTTGCGCCCGCTATGGGCGCTGCCGCTTTTGGTAAGTGGATCATAGGTGCAGCGGAGCTCGCTGACCTCTCCAGTCGCCGCATCCTTAACCGCCTCGTGGCACTTGATGATATAAACCCCCTTCAGCCGGACTTCGCCGCCCGGGATCAGCCTGCGGAAGCCCGGTGAAAGTACCTCCCGGAAATCCTCGCGCTCAATGTAGACAACACTGGAGAAGGGTACCTCTCTTGTACCCAAGTCCGCATTTTCGCTGTTGTTGCCCAGCGTCAGCCCTTCCGTCTCTTGCGGGTCATAATTGGTGATGACAACCTTCAGCGGATCAAGCACCGCCATTATACTGGGCACACTGGCTTTCAGATCCTGCCTCAGGCTGTGCTCCAGCATGGAGAAATCTACCATCGTCCGGTTTCGAACCATGCCGATCTCGCGGACAAAGCTGCGGATGCTCTCCGGGGTGAAGCCCCGTCTCCGCAGACCGCGCAGTGTGGGCAGCCGCGGATCATCCCAGCCGTCCACATCGTTCCCCGCCACCAGCGCCCGGAGATACCGCTTGCTGGTCACCGTTCCCGTCAGATTAACCCTGCCGAATTCCCTTTGTCTGGGCGCTTCTTCGATTTCCAGCTCCTCCAGCACCCACTCGTACAGCGGCCTGTGGTCCTTGAACTCCAGCGAGCACAGGGAATGGGTAATGCCTTCAATCGCATCCTGGATCGGATGGGCAAAATCATACATCGGGTAAATGCACCACGCATCCCCTGTGCGGTAATGCTCCGCATGAATGATCCTGTACAGCACCGGATCACGCAGATTGATGTTCGGCGAAGCCATATTGATCTTGGCACGCAGCACCTTGGAACCGGTGGGGTAAGCCCCTTTTCGCATCTCCGTGAACAGGAGAAGGTTCTCCGCCACGGACCGTTCCCGGTAAGGGCTGTCCTTCCCCGGTTCCGTCAGCGTGCCTCTATAGACGGCAACCTCCTCCGGCGATAAATCACAGACGTAGGCTTTGCCTTTGCGGATTAACCGCACAGCGCTGTTGCAGATTTCCTCCGAGTAGTCAGAGCCGTAATATACATGCTCTCCCGGGCTGCAGCCCAGCCATTCGATATCTTCCCGGATTGCTTTTACATATTCCATGTCTTCCTTCAAAGGATTCGTGTCGTCAAAGCGCAGATGGAAGGTGCCGCCGTATTTTTGTGCAATTCCGTAGTTGATGTGGATGGCGAAATGCACTGCCAATATGCAGATACCCGTTCGGTTCCGGCGGAAACCTTGTGCAGATTTCCCTGCTGTAGATGCCCGCCTCTATATCTTCTCTGATCAGCTTATCCATATAATTCTCCGCCGCTGCGGCTTCCCAGTCGTTACTCATGCTTCAGAACCTCCTGTGTATATGTGATTACCGCTCCCCAAGAACCTTTGCTCCATGCAAAAAAAAGAACCCCACCTCCAAGACGTATGGTCTTGGGGACGAGATTCTCGCGGTACCACCCCAGGTTCATTAATATGTCGCCATATTAACCTCATCAAGTACGGCATTGCCGGTCAGGCAAGGCTTATACCCTAGCTCTGTAACAGGAGCTCCTGTCGCACCATCCCCGGCTTCATCAGCCGGTTCCAATGCGCCGCTCGGAGACTTGGTTCGATGCGCCCTTCTTTGCCCCTTTTCAGCGTCCGGAGCTCTCTGTGAAAGAATGATGCATCTACTCTTCCCGTCATCGCGTTTGCACAGCATATAATTTATTGCAATTTTACAAAATTACAGAGGGATTGTAAAGTATCCCTACTCCCGCTGCTCCCCGCCAAGCGCCGCCAGCAAATCAAGCGCCTCCCTGTGGTCAGGCTCCAGAACCAGCGCCTCCCTGGTATATTCCAGCGCCGCCTCCAGGTCCTCCAGCTCATAGCTGCAAATCGCCAGGCAATAGAGCACCGTGATGACCGGCTCGTCCTCGGACTCCTTCAGCGAGTGCGTCAGAAAGTACCGCGAATCCTCGTACAGTCCCATCTCGAACAGCAGCAGACCGCTGTCCAGAGCCAGATCATATTTCTGCGGCATGGGATAAAAGCCTGTCCACATTCGCTGTATCCCAAGCTTCAGATCCAGAATTTCCTCGTCACCGGCATTCTCCAGCAGGCTGGAGATCCGCTCCGCACTCTGGATAAACAGCTCCGCATCATAGCCGCCCAGCCGCCAAAAGGCCAGAATCTGCTGCAGTCCGATAGTGTCATAGTTCTGGTCAATCCACTGCTTCAGGCTGAAGAAATCATCCGGACCAAAACGCTCGATAAACCTGCGGTAGGCCAACCGGGTCTGGGCATGGCGCATAGGCGTTTCCAGCATAAAAATGCATCCCACATTCAGGTTCTTGTAATGATGCTCGGTAAATGAAGATAATGCGCCTTGCTGCTCAAAATAACACACCAGCGCATGATAGTTGGCTGTAAGTGAAATGCTGCCGTGATGAATCAGCTTGGGCGGCTCGGCGAATTCCCAGTTCTCCAGCCGGTGGTCGCCCTTGTCGGCGGTCAGCAGCAGAAAGCCCGCGCCGGACAATGCACGCAGCCGCTCCAGGCAGCCCAGTGCAGCAGCCGGGAAGAGCACATGCGAATCCTCCAGCTTCTCCTGATAGAAGGCGGTGACCTTGCGGTAAGGGTACGCAGCCTCTTCATAGCCTTCTGCCCGGCGGTAGTGATACTCAGGAATCAGCTCCCTGAGCACCTCGGAAGGGCCCATTTCTGCCGCTTGCTCCGGATACCCCAGCGATACCTCGCATTCATAAATTTTGCCTTCATCCACGTAGAGCAGCTCCTGCGGAATACTGTCAAAAAAGTAGTTGGCGATCACCATCAGCGGCTGCGCGAGTGTGCCCGGCTTAATTACGGCACCGCTCTGCGTCAGATGCAGCTCGGTATCACCCACGGCATCAAAGCGTGCGAAATCAAGGATGCCCTGCTCTGCAAATGGAATCAGACCGGGATGCCCCTGCCAGCCGGTGATGTTTTTCCAGGGCAGATCGCTCATTACATAGATGAAGGGGGGCAATTCCAGCCCCGCATACCCGATCAGTTCAGTCAGCTTCTGCAGCACATGAAACGCGAGCCGACCTGCCCCCGCCCCCAGCTCCAGAATATAGACCGGCTCCGCGCTCTGCCCCATACCTGCCCGGTCCTGCAAAAAGCCGAAGATCACCTCCGCATAGCCGGTTCCGATCATCGGATTGCTCGTAATATACTGCGGAACCTGATCGTTCTTCCAGGCCTGCATGCCAAGCTCTTCATAATATTTGCGCTGCAGCTCCCAAATTGGCGCTTCGCTGAAGCGGTAGCGTTCTTGTCCCCCGTCTGTCATATCCGTATACCCTGCTCTCTGATTATCGTTAAAAAACTTGTCCGGCCTTTCATTTTGCGGCAAACTGCCAACTTCTATTCTGGCCTTTTGCCCGTATTTGTCAACCATCAACACCACTTCATGCCATTTGCAAATCATATGCGGCCGTATTCCGCATATATTTGCATGGAGTATTGTTCAGAAAGGAGCCTATGCCATGACTTCCAGCAAGTCTGATGCCTCCGCATACAACCCGGTTCCCCAGCCGATACGCAGCGACGGGGCTGGCAATGTAGACCTTGGCCCCCGTGATGTGCTGCGCGACCGGGAGAACCCGGATATGTTCGTTCCTCCCGTTACGGATAACGGACTGATTCCCAATCTGAAATTCTCCTTCTCCGACGCCCATATGCAGCTTAATCACGGCGGCTGGTCCAGAGAGGTTACGGTCAGAGAGCTGCCTGTTGCCACTACGCTCGCCGCAGTCAACATGAGCCTGACTCCCGGCGGCGTGCGCGAGCTGCACTGGCATCAGCAGGCCGAATGGTCCTATATGCTGCTTGGAAGCGCACGGATTACAGCCGTGGACCAGAACGGGCGGAATTTCATTGCCGATGTCGGCCCGGGTGATCTGTGGTACTTTCCTCCGGGAATTCCCCATTCCATTCAAGGGCTGGCAGAGGGCTGCGAATTCCTGCTAGTTTTTGATGACGGCAGCTTCTCCGATCTCAATACACTGTCCATCTCCGACTGGTTCGCCCACACCCCGAAGGAGGTGCTGTCGGCCAATTTCGGGGTGCCGCCTTCCGCCTTCGAACACCTCCCCAAGGATCAGGTCTACATCTACCAGGACCAGGTCCCAGGCTCCCTGCAGAGTCAGAAGGTACAGTCTCCCTACGGAGAAATTCCGCTGAGCTTCAAGCATCGCCTGCTGGCCCAGCCTCCGCTGAAAACTCCGGGCGGAAGTGTACGAATCGTTGACAGCTTGAGCTTCCCGGTCTCCAGAACGATTGCCGCAGCTTTGGTCGAGATTGAGCCCGGTGCCATGCGTGAACTGCACTGGCATCCGAACAATGATGAATGGCAGTACTATTTGACCGGTGAAGGACGCATGACCGTCTTTGGCGGCAGCGGGGCCGCCCGCACGTTCAACTACAGAGCCGGTGATGTCGGCTATGTACCCTTTGCCTTCGGACATTATATCCAAAATACCGGAACAGACACCCTGTGGTTCCTCGAAATGTTCAAGAGCGACCGCTTCGCCGATGTCTCGCTGAATCAATGGATGGCGCTCACCCCGCAGGAGCTTGTCGGCAGCAATCTGAATGCAGGGCCTGAGCTGCTGAATGCGCTGCGCAAGGTGAAATGGCCGGTGGTCACTTATCCCGGGTATGGCGGACCCGAGCGCGGGGACTAGAAAGTAACTTACACGGGCAGCCATAGTCTGCGATGCTCCAGGCAAGGCGGATTTCATTAAAGGGAACAGCCATAGTAATAACTCCGCATATCCCTACATAGTCTGTAGAAGGGGAACGAAGCAGCTCCTTGGGAGAGGAGACGCGGTCCGAAGAGCCATCCTAACCGAGGATTGGAGGCCGGACCCCTATGAGTACAGACCAGCTCATTGCCCTGCTTGTTCTTGTCATCATGATCGTACAGCTCGCTGTTGGCAAAAAGAATTCCTAAACCCTGCACTACTGCATGCGCCTGCCGCCCACGCTTACCCGGGGAGGCGGGCATTTTTCGTTTTCATCACTTACTAAAGTTGAGAAACATTAAAAAATACAGTAATATGAGGATACGAAAAAAGGAGGCGGATGAACAATGTCCGAAATGGCAAACCGCATGGAAATAGGCATCAGCACGTTTTTGGAAACTACGCCGGACCCGGTAACCGGTGAAGTCATCAGCCACGCCGAACGATTGCGTGAAGCGGTGGAAGAGATTGTACTCGCCGATCAGGTCGGCCTGGATGTATATGGAATCGGGGAGCACCACCGTGCCGATTATGCGGGCAGCGCACCGGCTGTAGTACTCGCCGCTGCAGCGGCTATGACCAAGAACATCCGGCTAACGAGTGCCGTTACTGTATTGTCCTCGGATGATCCGGTGCGCGTCTACCAAGCCTTCTCTACCCTGGATGGCCTCTCTAACGGCCGGGCGGAAATTATGGCAGGCCGGGGCTCCTTCATCGAATCCTTCCCCCTCTTCGGCTACAGCCTGGATGATTACGACGAATTGTTCGAAGAGAAGCTGGAGCTTCTGCTTGCGGTCAGAGCGTCGGAAAAGGTAACCTGGCGCGGCGGCCATCGTCCGGCCATCAATAACCTTCCGGTCTATCCGCGCGCCGTCCAGGACCCGCTTCCGGTGTGGATTGCCAGCGGCGGCAATCCCGAATCCGCAATTCGGGCCGGTACGCTCGGACTCCCTATCGCCTTCGCGATTATCGGCGGCATGCCGGAGCGCTTCGCACCGCTGGTCAAGCTGTATAAGGACGCTGCCTCCAAGGCCGGACACAACCCTGACAAGCTGCAGATCGCTACACATTCGCATGGCTTCGTCGGCGAAACCACCGAACAGGCGGCTGCCCTGTTCTACCCCTCCACGATGGCCCAGATGAACGTCATCGGGCGTGAGCGGGGCTGGGGGCAAGCCTACAACCGCGCAACCTATGACGATGCGCGCAGTCTCCGCGGCGCCCTCTATGTTGGCGATGCCGAATATGTCGCCGAGAAGCTTCTGCTGCTGCGCAGGAATCTTGGCGTTACCCGCTTTTTCCTGCACGTAAATGTCGGCACTATGCCGCACCGCGAGGTCCTGCGCGCCATCGAGCTGCTCGGCACCAAGGTTGCGCCCATTGTGCACAATGAGCTTGCGAAGGGCACGGTGTGAACGAATAACCACGTTGATATGCCCGCTTTTGTAAACCTGCGGAAAAGCCCCGTTGATCACATCAACGGGGCTGGCTTCACAGCTTCAGACTATTGCTGCTCCCCCTTATACGGGAACTGATTTGCCCTCGGTTTACTCGCTGCGGAGTGCTGTAACCGGGTCTTTTTTCGCCGCCATCTTGGCCGGGATGAAGCCGCCGAGCATTGTGAGCACTACGCTGATAATGCCCAGGCTTAATGCATGCAGCGGATTCAGCTGCGCCACATTGGACAAATCGGTCAGATTGTAGAGAATTGCATTGACCGGAATGGTAAGCAGATACGTAATGCCGATACCCAGAATACCTGAGCAGGCCCCGATAATGAAGGTCTCTGCGTTGAATACCCGCGTAATGTCCTTCCTTCTCGCTCCCAAGGCACGCAATACTCCAATCTCCTTCGTCCGTTCCATAACGGAAATATAGGTGATGATTGCGATCATAATCAGGGAGACCACAAGCGAGATCGCGGCAAAAGCAATCAGCACCATCGTAATTCCATCCATAATGCTGCCGGAAATATTGGTTACAATAGCCGCCAAATCCGTATACATTACCTGGTCTGCGGGGTCAAGGCCTTCATTCCACTTATCCAAATAATCAGTAATCGATTCCTTGGCGCTGAAATCAATCGGATACAGCGAGACAGAGCTGGGAATACCCGTTGCCCCCAAGGACGCAAGGGCATTCTCTTTGGTTAAGGAAGCGCCGCCCGCTGCGCTGGAACCCATCATCATCAGCGGGCTTGCGCCTGCTCCGCCTGCACTAGTGCCTGCGCCACTGCCAGCCACATCATCTGATAATACCTGGCCGGTCAACACGTTGAAGTCTGCCTGCTGCTGCGCCAGGACAATCTCTGATTTCTGCGCATCTGCAATAAAATCAGCAGCTAGCTCATCCGAATAGACAATTCCCGGAGAGAGCGTAGACATCGTAGATCCTTCCTGGCTGCGCAGCACTCCTGTGATGGTCAAGGTTACGGCATCACTGCTGTCATACAGCTCCATTAAATTCGAGGCTGTTCCGTTGACAACAAACTGCTCGCCATTTTTACGGTAATAGTCATCGTTCATCACGAGCTTCAGCTCAGTCCCTGCGATATCCGCCAGATCAATACTGCCCACATCATAATTCAGGCCCAAAGCATCCACCGCAGCATTGGTCAGGCGGTTATATTCGTCCACGATAAGCACGATATCCGTCTTTTGCGCAGGAAAGCTGCCCTCAAGCAAATCGTAATATTGCTCCAGGTAGCTTCCGGAGGCGCTGCCCTGCTTGCTGGGATATGGAGTTACACTGAGCTGGCTTTTATCCAGCGTAGTGGCCTTTTCCCCGTCCGAAACCAGCATATTCATATTCACAGCACGCGTATAGGAAATGCCGTCAATGAGTTCAGGATCAATTTTATTTAAATAATCAATATAGTCCTGGGTCAGCACATTGATGTGCATGATGGAATTTTCACTGGGATCATAGGGATACAGCTTCTTCTCTGCCGGATAAGAAGGAAGCTCCGTTGCTTCATCCCCGGGAGGGCCTGCTAATTCCACGTTCATGGCGGTCTGATTGATCGAAATCGGGAAGTTGGAGAGGGCACCGGCTTCATACGAGCTGATCTGCTTGTCGAACCCGTTGGACAAGGACAGAATCAAGGCAATGCCGATAATCCCGATACTTGAGGCAAACGCGGTCAGTCCCGTTCTCCATTTCTTGGTCGCGATATTTTTGCCGGATAATTTCAGGGCCGTGAAAAAGCTCATGCTGGTTTCTTTCAGCTTATAGCTGCTTGAGGTCTTTTGATTCGCCAGCGGGTTGGTGTCCGATATGGCATGTCCATCCGAGAACCGGATCACACGGTCCGCATAGCTCTCGGCCAATTCCGGATTGTGGGTGACCATGATCACCAGCTTGTCTTCCGCAATGGTTTTAATCAGATCCATGATCTGTTCACTGGTTTCCGAATCCAGCGCCCCTGTCGGCTCATCCGCGAGGATGATGTCCGGGTTATTGGCCAAGGCCCGGGCGATCGCTACCCGCTGCATCTGTCCTCCGGAGAGCTGGTTCGGCTTCTTGTGCACATGCTCCTTTAACCCGACCTTCTCCAGGACTTCAAGCGCCTTGCGGTGCTTCTCGGCCGAGGGCACTCCGCTGAGCGTCATCCCCATCTCCACATTATCCGAGATGCTCAGATGCGGAATCAGATTATAGCTTTGAAAGATAAAGCCCACACTATTATTGCGGTAAGCATCCCAATCCCCGTCCTTGAAGTGCTCCGTCGATTGGCCGTTGATAATCAGCTCGCCGCTGTCATACTGATCAAGTCCGCCGATGATATTCAGCAGTGTCGTTTTGCCCGAACCGCTCTGGCCCAGGATTGCGACGAATTCACTTTCCCTGAAATTCAGATTAACCTTATCCAGTGCAACCTGTGTGAACTCCCCGGTCTTGTAGCTCTTGGTGATGTTTTTTAATTGCAGCATCTTGTACAGCTCCCTTTCCATCCTGTAATCATGTATCTCTGTTCTCTCCTTGCTGTCCCCAGTATATCCGCCCAATATAAACTAAACCTAAACTGCCAGTTGAGATTGACTTGATCTTGATGAGGTATACTTAAACAAGCTATACGTTGAATGACAATGAACCGTTCCAGGAGGAAACCTTATGTTTACTATTCTTGTGGTTGAGGACGACGCTAAGCTGCGGCAGCTCTTCTGCACAGTCCTCACCAGAAATGGATACCGCGCAATGCCTGCAGTGAACGGCGAGGATGCTCTTGCTGTACTTGATAAGGAATATATCGATCTGATCATCTGCGATATTATGATGCCGCACATGGATGGCTACGAGCTGACCAGAACACTCAGGGACAATAACAATAACCTCCCTGTCCTCATGGTGACTGCACGGGAGAACTTCGCCGACAAACAACAGGGGTTCCTGGTCGGAATCGACGATTATATGGTCAAGCCGGTGAATGTGAATGAGATGATTTTGCGTGTGGGGGCGCTGCTCCGCCGGGCCAGAATTATCAGCGAACGGCGGATCGAATGCGGGGAAACATTGCTGGAATATGATTCGTTAACCGTAATTCAGGGGCAGGAGAGCATCCTTCTTCCGCAGAAGGAATTTTATCTGCTCTATAAATTGATTTCTTATCCGAACAAAATCTTTACCAAGCAGCAGCTGATGGATGAAATTTGGGGAATGGATACGGAATCGGATGAGCATACGGTGGTAGTCCATATTAACCGCTTGCGCGAGCGTTTCAAGGAAAGCAGTGACTTTGAAATTGTCACGGTAAGAGGGCTGGGCTATAAGGCGGTGAAGCTGGGATGAGGCGCAAAAAGGATGGGCTGTGGTGGTATTTTGTATCGTTAGTGTTTGTGATTATTCTGTCCTTTCTCTTGCTCATGTCTGTCTTGGCCTATCTATATTTCCGCTCGGAGAATAATGCTATGAAGCATGGAAGCTTCTTCCCGCTCCTCCTGACTGTTATCATGTTCAGTCTGGTCATGGGAACCACCATCACCGTGATGGTGGGGCGGAGAATATTGGCTCCCATTGCGGATTTCAGCAAGGCGGCCAAGGAAATCGCCAAGGGCAACTTCGACATTTATCTGAATGAATCGCACCGGGTCAGCGAGATCAGCGATGTTGCCCATCACTTCAACATTATGGTTCAGGAGCTGCGCAGCATTGAGACCCTCCGCAATGATTTTGTGGTCAATGTATCCCATGAATTCAAAACGCCCATTGCAGCCATTGAAGGATACGCCTCCCTCCTGCAGGAAGACGACCTCAGCAAAGGAGAGCACAACGAATACACCGGAATGATTATAGACAGCGCCCGGCAGCTGTCCACCCTCTCCGGCAATATTCTCAAAATATCCAAGCTTGAAAATCAGGAAATGCTCACAGGTCAAACCGAGTACCGGCTGGATGAGCAAATCCGCCAGGCCATTTTATTGCTGGAAACGTTATGGACTCCGAAGCAGCTGCTCCTTAACATTGATCTGGAGGAGCTGCACTATTATGGCAATGAAGAGCTGATCATGCAGGTGTGGCTGAATTTGCTTGGCAATGCCGTCAAATTCACGCCGGAAGGCGGAGAAATTTCGGTCTCTCTCCGGCCCGGAGATAAGTGGATCTCGGCAGTCATATCCGATACGGGAACGGGAATGGCCCCAAGCGTCCGCAAGCATATTTTCGAGAAATTCTATCAGGGCGATCCTGCCCGCTCTGCCGAAGGCAACGGCCTCGGTCTGCCTCTGGTCAGCCGCATCATCAGCCTCAGCGGAGGAACGATTGAGGTCAGCAGCGAGCCGGGGCAGGGCTCCACTTTTACGGTCAGACTGCCTGTGGCCGGTGCGTAAAGAAGCTGCCCGCATAATCAATGGGCAGCTCGGATAATACAAAGAAGCTGCACCTATCCGGTATACAGCTTCTTCTCGTTTGCTGTGCTTTTTGACTTTTTCGCTCAGAGTATCCTTATGAAGCCATGCCCGGCTTCAAGGGGCAATCTCTGTAAACGTGGCGTCAGCGTTAAACGACGAGCCGGACACAGCTTGGGCATACAGCAGATAATTGGAATGGCGGAGATACCTGGTTGCATCGGCCCACATCTGGTAAGACGACAGCTGGGGATCAGCCAAGCCGGCCACGCGGCGGAAGGTTGCATCATTCTTGAAGGCAGTCGTGCCGTCATTCTGATCCAGCCATACCTCTCCATTGGAACGGACACGCAGGAACCGCCCCGGAAGGTTGACGGACTCAAACGATACTCCGTTGGAATCCGTCAATCCGGCAACCATCTTGAACTGTGCGTCTTGAGCCGGTGCCACATTATCATTGATCTGTGCACGGTAGCTGCTGTGCCGAATATAACGGTCGGGATAGTTGTAGGATTGCAGGCGGACATTCACGGACAACGGTTCAAGTCTCCATTGCTGGTTGCTGGCAAGCAGGTATCGCCATTGCTGAATCAGGGCGCCTTCGGCGGTGGATAAATCCACCACGTCAGCAGGCTTGTTGGAATGCACCGGAGTGATCCGGTAATAACCCTCGCCGACAGGAATAAAAGCGAATTTCTGGTTGTTGCCGCCCGTGCTGCTCCACAATTGAAATTTAGCCCCATGATTCAGGGAACCGCTGGCTACATCCAATGGGAGTCCGCTCTGCACATTCTTGATGCTGTATTGACCACCGCCAAGGTGGGTCACCGTCCACTGCTGGTTGGCTCCTCCTGCATATGTCGATTTTCTTACTTGTGCGCCGCTTGCTGCACTGGATGCTTCCATGGCCTTGCCGTCAAGACGCACAATGAAACGGTATATGCCATCAGGGATATTGCCATCCGGAAGAACGGCCGTTCCGCCGCTGCCGGCTGGCCGGGTATAGAGCAGTGTCCCGAAGCCCAGTTGGTCGAATGTTGAAGGATATTGGGTATTGGGGCCGCCTTCCGGTCTCACCAGGCTGGCACGAGCGGCAATATTGGGCACAGACAGACCCTTCCGGTTTGCATAGTGATTATAGATCATTTCCCAGATTGGGCGATATTCATTACGGCTGGCGTCGGAAATTACGGTTTGTGTCTGGACAGCGCCGTTGGTGCCGGTGCCCCATTCGTAGGCTGCAAACGGCACGCTATCATCCCCATTATTATATTTGGCAACGTACTCAGCAGCTTGCAGGAAGCGGTTGTTCGCCCATCCATACAAGTCATCGCCTTGATTCCAGGCCATTTCGTTAATCGTAGCCATGAGTCCAATCCCCAGTTGGGTGTGTGCCTGGTCGCGTCCGGACTCCTGCCATTGTGCAAGCCCGCCAGCGTGCAGGAATGGAATTGCATTATAGATGGAGCCGTTTCCGGCACCGTTTTTGTAATATTCAATGCCAATATTGTAAATGTCCCGGCGGTCGCAGAAAATACCAATAGCCACAACTGCAGCCATATTGCCCAGATCCCAGTTCGCCCAGTAATTCTGGATATAGGCGTCGTTGTGGTCTCCCCCGTATTCATTGCCGATCAGGAAACGCTCGTTAAGCGGCTTATAAAATACATTCAGCAGCATATTTTGCATCTGGGCCACATTGAAACCGGAATAGCCCCGCATAATCTCGGCTGCGTTTGCGATTTCATATCCGTACAGTCCGGCAGCCAAATAACGGTCAGCATTGCCGGTGACTGTAGTTAGCGTGGAAGACCACGCATTCAAAATATCGCGGGCTGTGTCGCCGTTAGCCGTATTGCCGCTGATTTTCCAGCGCAGGGCATTCTGGTAAGCCCGCGCAATATCGTTATAGAGCAAGGACACGTTATCGCCTGTGCCGCCGCGGGTAATCGTAGCAGTGGCACGCGGAGTCCAGCCGGACTGTGACAGCGGACTGTTGACTAATTGATTCCATCCGTCCAGATAGGGCTGCGTACCCGCATTGACCATTTGCTTCATGCGGTCAAAATCCGCCTGGGTGTGAAGCAAGCCGGGATGCGTAAACGCCGTTGCCGCCGCCGCTGTCCTCTCTTCCACAAACAAACCGCCCATACTCACCAAAAAACTCAAAATCAGGGTAACCACTACAGATTTCTTCATCTTCATATCATCCCCTTTATTTAGGATAAAGTAGATCGGCTGCATCCAGCCGGATGCATCACCTCCCGGTATTAAACATGCTGTTTGCCGGAGGAACTCATGATGCAAAGCAAGAGTTGAGCTATATAAATGAAACCGCTTTCTATTAATAGAATAGAGGATAGCTTGACAGGAATAAATTGCAAATAATTTAAAAATCGTATATTTTCATTGGATTTGGATTAACCCGACAGCATTTTCTGACTCTCTCTAAAAAAAGAACCGTCCTTATATTTAAGGACGGCCCATGCTGCTCCATTTTACAATCCGTTTATATTTGCCCTTCTGTAAGTCTAAAATGAATATTTTGCGCCATCTCATACACATTTTTCAAGGCCAATTCAACCGTCTCGCCTTTAGCAATAACATGGGCGTGCGCTAAGGTTCGCTTTTCTGAAATAATTCGATCGCCTTTTCTTCTATAGATATGCAGCTCTATGAGATTGGGGTTTTGATGAATACGTTCAATCCCCGCAACGTCAACCTCATCCACAACTCCATCTGCATCAATGAAATGCTGATAAAAAGCAATGGGCTTGGGTTGATTTTTTTTGATTTTAGGATTTATCCCCAGGGCGACATCCATAATTTTGTGTATCATATTAATCCTTGTAGAGTTTAAGACGGATAAAAAGATAGGTCCGCCTCCTATTCTGGCGCCTGTTTCGATGATGTACAGTTCATTATCATCGGTAATTCTGTATTCCGTGTGCGTTGCACCACAGTGAATTCCAAGCGCTTTATTGGCTGTTCGAGTCGCTTGAATGACTTTTTCTTCAATGCTTCGAGGGAAGGAGGTCGGTGTTGAAAACATCACCTCCGGAAAAAAATTGGACTCTTCCGGCATTTGCTTATCGTGTATTGCCAATACCTCAGTCACATCCTCATAAGTTAACGACTCGACACTAATTTCTATCCCTTTTATGTATTCCTCGATAAGCATCTTTCCACCACAAGCCGACCACGCTCTAGGATACACCGCATCCTCCTTAAAGGTCTCCCATACTGAAAGCTTCATTCTTTCAAAATGCGCTCTCAATTCCTTTTCATTATTTATTTTAAGAACAGCCAGGCTGCCGCCCCCTATTATTGGCTTAACCACAACAGGATACCCGGCTTGCTCAGTAAATGCTCTTGCTTCATCAACGCTGTCTACAAGAGCATATTGGGGACACTTTATACCAAACGCTTCATACTGCTGACGCATTTCGTATTTATTTCTCGACTTATAAGCAGCTTCTTGAGAAATAAAAGGCAGACCTAGCGCTTCAGCAACTGCCGCCGCGGTAGGCACTGCATGTTCTACAAATGTGACAACCCCATCTATGGCAACCTTTTGCGATAAAGCCCTAGCGTTTTGCACCGCCTCTTCTATGTTTCTAACGTTGGCACATACGACGTGGTCCACATATTCAAGCTCCCACGTTGGATTTTCCATCATCAAATATAATGCTGCACCATAGACCTTTGCCTGCTGAAAATGCATTTTCCGGCTCGGGTTAGGCAGATGAATAATCAAAATATTTTTCATAATACCTCTCCTCCCTTACCCTTTAAACCGTTTCAATCCTTAAAACGTTAAACACATCATTAAAAATCGCTTCAAGAGCCTCCCTGGATGGGGCTTTGGCAACCACACACCCTAATCGATCCCGATTCCAACATAATTCATTTACAACATTGCCTACTTGGCAATATAAATCGATAGAATGTACTCCTGCCATCCGTTTAATCGCTTCAACACCTTCTATCTCAACAATCCGGCCTGGCTTTGCAGAAATAAATCTCGACCCGGAACTCTCTCTCTCTCCCACAGGTACAACTTCAACTGCATCTCCCATAAGCTCTGAAAAGATAGGCGTAATGAGATCATACTTATTCCCTAGTTCTGTAATTGTGCTGATTTGATCTCCGCCGTAACGTGTATGTATTTCACCGCAATAAAAACCTTTTGGTGTTACAAATCCTTCTATAAACATAGGACCAAAAAAAACATTTGCAGCTTTCACAATGTTTTCAGCAATATTTTGGAAATCCCCAGCATCTAACACTTCCGATTCATAGCCTGTGGTATGTCCCCTCTCAACGAACGTCCCTGGGAATAATAACTTTTCAGTCACACCCAAAACGTGAACTTTACCATTACACACCATGACCTCTAACGAGATCTCTTGCCCTTCAATAAACTCTTCTGCTAAGACAACTGCGTCATTGCCCGCTGTTTTACAACGCTCAAAAAAAAGAAGAAGCTCTTCTTCTTTGGTGATTTTAAATACACCTAAGCTGCCTTGCATTTTTAAAGGCTTAATGATGATAGGTGCAGCTATACTTTCAAAAAAGTTCTTTGCTTCTTCCAAAGTGCTGCACAATTGATACTTCGCAGATAAAACACCCTGCTTTTCCAAATTAATCTTTGTTTTAAATTTATCGTTGCAGGCTTCTACAACGTCAAACGGCAAGCCATACAAGCCTAACTTTTCAATCACTTTAGCCGTCGGTTCAGAAGAGAATTCTCTAAACGTATGCATCCCATCAATTTTTTTCTCATGATCAAGCTGTTCTGCCACAGAATACAGAGCATTAACATCATTAATATTAACTTCAATAACTTGATCTGCCGCCTCCACCAGAGTCCTATTCTTCTGCATTTCTGCAGGTGTCTCACCAACTATAACCTCATAATTCAATTGCTTTGCTCTCAAAATAGCTCTTCTTGTTAAATCCGGTGCAATTCCCACCAGAAACAATCGTTTTTTACTATACATTTTCCCTCAGAGCCTCCATCATCTTCATATCGTTTTCTCTTAAATACAAATTCCTTGATATTAACAGGGCAATAACTCCAAATAATGTAATGGCTGCGAGAATCGAAAATAGCATAGTTGATTTTCCAAATCCTAAAACACTGATGACCAAGCCTCCGATCATCGGCCCCAGTGCATTCCCTAATCTCATAAAACTGATCGCACCAAAATAGGTGCCTTTTAGCGACTCTACAGCGAGCTCATCGATCAGGATATCTATCATTGACCCCAGCAAAAGCTCACCTACAGTAAATACCACCATGGTCGCTAACAAATAAACAAAATGCTGGGATAGTGAAAACATCACTAAGCTTAAACTGATCAGTACATTACCTAATGCAATCGATATGAAGGGTGTAAAGCGCTTCATGAGGTTAACGACAGGATATTGTATTAAAATCACCACAAATCCATTTACAGAGAGCAGAATTGAAAATGTCTCTACACCCTTCCTAAAAATGGTGGGCTCACTGAAGTATTGAGGGAGTGTAGAGGTCAAATGCGAGTAACCTGTAAATGTAAAAATAGTCCCCACTAAAGTCCACATGAACACCTTATCTGTAAAGATAACCTTGAGGGCAGGTACTAGCTTGACTTCACTCTTTTGAATGGCCTGCTCTGCTGCATCTGCTGTACCATTTTCCTTCAATGTAAACAAAATAGAAAAGCCGTATAGCAGATACATAGTGCCTAATAGCACAAATGGCAGGATACTCGAATTTTTGCCAAGAGCAATACCGAGTATTGGACCTATAATGGCGCCCACGTTCAATGCCGTCAATCGGAAGTTAAAAACCATTAGCTTATTTCCTTCACTGGCATGGTCAGATAAAACCTTCCGTGTCGCCGGCTCAAATATGGAATAACAAATACCATTTAAAACATTTATCACAAAAAATTGCAATGCGCTGCTTGCCACCGTAAACGAAAAAAAGACTAGCCCCCACACCACTGCTGTAGTAAATAATATCTTCCTGGCACCATATTGATCGGTTAATACGCCGCCCCAAAAGCTTGTGATGACTCCCACCAAAGCACTCGACGCTAAAATCATTCCTGCTACGCTTGCAGGAATTCCCTTAATTGACGTGAGATAGATTGCAAGAAATGGCATGCACATAAAATATGCAATGCGGCTAAATAGAGTTCCTATCAAGATATTCCAGGTTATTGGTCGTATCGTCAGAAATTTATTAAGCATTTTACGCCCACTTTCACTTTGCTCCGAACTTACCGGATAGACTTATAGCAGACAATCGTTCTATATACGAACTTCGTAAATAACTCCATATGTAGAGTATTCGCAAAATTATTGAGCTATTCTGCCCTTTAATTTAATGTCCTTGACAGTTTAGTACTTTATTTTCTTAGCCTAAACATTATTTTCTTCTGGCAGCTAGATGTCAAGAACCTTTGGGTGCCCCGATATATTATTTATTAGAGCTCAATGATCAGCCTTCCAATAATCCCAGATTAAAATCCATCACTTTTATTTATCCCCGTCGAATAACCAGTTTAAATCAGCATTAAATTCTTTTCTTAATTCAATTAGAATCTCAGCCGAGGGTTTAGTCTTACCCTGCTCAATTCCACCAACCCGGCCTTGTGAGATCTCCGTTTTTACAGCAAAAGTTACCTTATTGCCAGCAGAAATTAAAGTGTTAGACTGTCGCTGTTTCATTGAACTAACGTTTCCCGTTTGGTTAATGCCAGCGCCCAGTCTACAACTTTTTCATCGAACACCAACAGATCTTTTGCATTTCTCCGCCCCATGCGTTACTATCTTTATATCGACAAATTTGCAGGTCTACATAAGGAGGTTCTCACGCCCATGTGCCCCCGTACCAAAGAACAAAATGAGCTCATACGTATGCAGCGCAGAGAACAGATCCTGGATGTCGCCGCGCGCTCCTACTTTCGCACGGGCGGCAGCTTTGATATTCGCGACGTCGCCCGCGAGGCAGGGCTTGGTTACGGCACAGTATACCATTATTACCCCAACCGGCATTTATTAATAGACGATGTGTTAGGAAGCGGCTTCGAGCGATGCGAGCAAGTTATCGCAAAATGGGCGAACATCAGCGGCAGCCCCCCGGATGACCGGCAGTTGTTGACATATTGTAAAGCGCTGCTCCGGCTGTGGCAGTCGGACGCCCGCGCATATCTCGTCTACAAAATGGCGGCGGAACATTATGCAGGCTTGCCTGAGAGGGATCGACACCACGCCAAAAGAAAATTTATGGAACGGCTGTACGTTCCACTCCAATCGATCGCCCAGTGCGAAGACGACAGCGTCGACCATATGCTTGCCGTGCTGGTCGGTTGCTGCGGGCTGCACTACTATGCCGGAAATTCCGACCTGGACGTCGGCCGGATCGCCCGACTCGCTATGCAAGCTATTACGAAGGAGTCCTGATACAAGTATGATCATCTTAAAAAGCAAGCATGAAATCGAATCCATCCGCAAGGCATGCCAAGTGGTGGCTGAATGCCACCGTACAATTGCCCCGCTCATCAAACCGGGCATCACAACGAACGAGATTGAGCGCATATTCGAAGACATTATTTTGAAGCACGGCGCCAAGCCATACGAGAAGGGCTACAAGGGCTATCCATATGCGACCTGTGCCTCCGTCAACGACGTGATCGCGCATGGCTTCCCCAGCAATAAGCCACTTGAGGAAGGCGATATCGTGACGATTGACACGGTCGCGGAGCTCGACGGCTGGCTCGGCGATTCGGCTTGGAGCTATGCAGTCGGGAAGATCTCGCCGACGGCCGAGAAGTTGATGCGCGTCACGAAGGAATGTCTTGGCCTGGGCATCGGGCAGGCGCAGCCCGGCAATCGACTCGGCGACGTGACGAGCACGATTCAGCGGCATGCGGAATCACATGGTTTCGGCGTCGTGCGGGACCTTCTCGCCCATGGCATCGGCCGCGACCTGCACGAGGAACCGACTTATATGCATGTCGGCAAGCCCGGAAAAGGCCTCCGTATCAAGGAAGGTATGGTGTTCACGATTGAGCCCATGATCACCGAAGGCACCTACCTCATGACAATCGATCCGGACGGCTGGACCGCACGGACGATGGACAACAAGCTTGCCGCCCAATACGAGCATACGATCGCCATCACGGCTGAAGGTCCACAAATTTTGACCGCGCAATAGAATAAATAGAGGTCGATCAACGAAATGGTCGGCTTCTTTTTTTCGTATTCGGCACAGCATCTTTCTTTATTCATTACAGGTGATCGTGTAAACGATATTTCGTTCCCATCTTCAAATCGAAGCATGTTCGGGGACAGCATGTACATAGATCGTGATGAGGCTGCTCGCTTGGACGAAATCATATTCAGCGCGGACAATTCATCTCCGGCGAACCGCGCAACAAATCCGGAAATGCCGATTGATTCAGACAATAACCAGGTCAGATGACGCAATATTGTTCTCCTTCAGGGTACCATGGGTATCGAGTATCGTTAATCGGGCAATTTTTTGTTCTTTTTTTCGACTGCAGTCCCATTCCGTTAGCCTGCCCGTTAGCTTAATGAAGCATCGTCAGTCTAATATTTTATTTTTCAGTCCATATAAGATGAACTTGGAACAATAACAAAAAGGGCAGCCCACCTTAGTGGGAAAAAGGAACACTAATCCAATGCATTCGAATCCTGGACCAGCCTTAGTGGGAAAAAGTACAACTAGCTCGTCTGAAATCAGCCGTATGGGGGGAGTGGGCCTCCATTAAGTGTACAAAATCCCACTAAAACCCGTTAAAGCCAGGGTTCCAGCCCAATAGTGTTACTTTTTCCATCAAGAAAAAAGATAGAGCCGCCCTGGAATTTCAGGACGGCTCTAGATCTTAAGCTTTCTCAGAACAACACACTAATGTAATTTATCAAGCTTGCCCTTAACCAGAAATCACCTACTCCACCGTAACACTCTTCGCCAAATTCCGTGGTTTATCCACATCGTGGCCCAGGGCCAGCGAAGCGTAGTAAGCCAGCAGCTGCAGCGTAACTACGGACAATGCAGCGGTCAGCAGCGGCAGGGTCTTCGGAATAACGAAGGCTTGATCGACGGATCTCAGCAGGTCGGTGACATGCTCTTCATGTGTGATGGCCAGGACATCTGCACCGCGGGCTTTCACTTCCTTGATGTTGCTTACCGTCTTCTCCAGCACCGATTCCTGGGTTGCCAGGGCAATAACCGGAACGCCTTCTTCGATCAGCGCCAGGGTACCGTGCTTCAATTCACCTGCAGCATAAGCTTCGGAGTGAATGTAGGAGATTTCTTTCAGCTTCAGCGATCCTTCCTGGGCTACTGCGTAATCTATGCCGCGGCCGATGAAGAACAGGTGCTTATGCACGGCGATTTGCTCGGCGTAGGTTTTGATCGCTTCTTTTTGTGCCAGGATTTGTTCCACCTGCTCAGGCAGGGACTGCATTGCGGCCAGAATTTCAGCAACCTGTGCTTCAGTCTGTGTTCCGCGCACCTCAGCCATATACAGACCAAGCAAGGTAAAGGCAATCAGCTGCGAAGTGTAAGCTTTGGTGGAAGCCACCGCAATTTCCGGTCCAGCCAGGGTTACCAGCACATCATTGGCTTCACGGGCAATGGAGCTGCCCACTACGTTGGTGATGGCCAGCACATGCGCACCGTTTGCCTGGCCTTCACGCAGCGCAGCCAGGGTATCCGCAGTTTCGCCGGATTGGCTGACTACGATAACCAGGGTTTCCGGAGTTACAATCGGCGAACGGTAACGGTATTCCGAAGCGATGTCATTTTCCACAGGAATACGAACCAGGGCTTCAATCAGATTGCGTCCAACGAGACCTGCATTATAAGCAGTCCCACAAGCAACGATCTGGATGTTGCGGATGTTCTTGATCTGTTCTTCCGTCAGGTTCAGCTCCGGCAGAATAACTTTATTTCCTTCAGCATTCATCCGTCCGCGCATGGTATCGCGGTAAGCTTTGGGCTGCTCGTGGATTTCTTTCAGCATGAAATGCTCATAGCCGCCTTTTTCTGCGGTAACCGCATCCCAATCGACAGTAATCATTTCCCGAGAAATAAAGTTGCCTTCAATCGTCATCAATTCGACAGCATCCCGTGTCAGCACAGCCATTTCGCCGTCGTTCAAAATATATACGTTGCGGGTGTATTCCAGCAAAGCCGGAATATCGGACCCGATAAAGTTTTCACCTTCGCCCAGACCAATGATCAGCGGACTGGCTTGACGAACAGCCACCAGTTTGTCGGGCTCATATTCTGTTAGAACTCCCAGTGCAAATGCACCGCGCATGAAAGTAATCGCTTTTTGGACAGCTTTTACGATATCACCGTTGTATTCGCGGGCAATCAGGTGGGAAATAACCTCCGTATCCGTTTCGGAAGTGAAGTGGCATCCTCCGGCAATCAGTTCTTCCTTAAGGTCCAGGTAGTTCTCAACAATCCCGTTGTGAACGACCGAGAACTTACGGCTCTCATCGGTGTGAGGGTGGGAGTTCTCATCGGAAGGCTTGCCGTGCGTGGCCCAGCGTGTATGCCCGATTCCGGCGCTGCCTGTCAGTGGACTAGCTTCCAGCCTCGATTCCAGGTTCGCCATGCGGCCCTGCGCTTTTACAACCTGAAGGCCATCCTTGGTAAATACGGCAATCCCGGCCGAATCATACCCGCGATACTCCAGCTTTTTCAAACCCTCGACCAAGATTCCCTGCGAATTCTGATTCCCGATATATCCTACAATACCACACATTATATTTTCCTCCGTCCAATTTATAGTGTGGGCGGCATAAGGAAAGAAACGTGCCGTGCGGCATGTTTTTTGAGAAAAAGCAAATATTCTGTTGTATTTCAGACTTGGGCAAGCGAGAACGGCTGCGTGACCCTAAAAGGACAGTATTCCCGTCTCCTTGCAGCTATGCTCATGAAATGTACAGTCTTCTCCTCTGCCGTGGCAGAACGCTTTGTTACTTTCCGTTATCGCGCATACCCATGATTTATACAATTCTGCTTGCACCCACAGAAACGTTGTGTGAAAGGTCGCCCTCGCATTTTCCGTTTCCATTTACGGCTCTGGTGCATCACCGGGAGGTCCCCGCCGAACATTTCGAACACCTCCACCTCGTCAGCTTACATCTGCCGTGATCCGTTCAAGCCCTGCCCTTATCGGCAAATACCGGCTTTCCCTTCTCCCCCGCGCAAGATCAAGCTCTGGCGCTTACTGTTGCCAACCTTACTATCCCCGCTTTCCTTCTGGAATGACACTTAATCTATTATATGCACCTTACATCGTTTTGGCAATGCGCGCCACAGGAATACTTTTGACAGCTCATGCAAGAAATTGGACAAAATAAACATTCAGCCGGTGAAGCAAGATCAAGCATCCACTTCACCGGCAGAACCGCTACAGCATTAATATTCCTAATTAAACCAATTCGCGCTGAACGACATCAACAATTTGCCCGACATACAGATCCAGCTCCGCCTTATCCGGTCCTTCCGCCATTACGCGGATCAGCGGTTCGGTTCCGGAAGGACGCACCAGTACACGGCCATTGTCGCCGAGCTTGCCCTCAACGTCATGAATGGCTGCTTCAATCGCCGGATTGTTCGGATAATTGGTTTTATCCTGTACGCGCACATTCACAAGCACCTGGGGGTATTTGGTCATCATTGCCTTCAGCGCACTGAGCTTCTTGCCCGATGCCTTCATCGTGTCCACCAGTTGGATCGCCGTCAGAATACCGTCACCTGTTGTATTATAATCCAGGAAAATCACATGACCGGACTGTTCGCCGCCCAGATTGTAACCGCCACGCCGCATTTCCTCCATCACATAACGGTCACCTACTGCGGTTTTGGCCGTGTTCAACGACAATTGCTCCGTCGCTTTGTAGAAACCGATATTGCTCATTACCGTGGATACAATAGTACCGTCTTTAAGCTTGCCGGCACGGTTCATGGCATCCCCGCAAATACAGAGGATAAAGTCTCCGTCGACTTCGTCGCCGTTCTCATCAATGGCAATCAGCCGGTCGGCATCCCCGTCAAAAGCAAGCCCCAGATCCGCACCCTGTCGCAGCACTTCCTCGCGCAGCGTCTCCGGATGCGTGGAGCCGAAGCCGTCATTTATATTCAGTCCGTCCGGCTCCGAACCGATGGCAATCACTTCTGCGCCAAGCTCCCTGAACAAGCGCGGCGCCAATTCATAAGCCGCTCCATGGGCACAGTCCAGCACAACCTTAAGGCCAGTGAATTTATGGGAAATCGTTGTTTTGAGGTATTCCAAATACAAATATTTCGCATCGTTATCTATGCTTACTGTCCCCAGACCTGCACCTACAGGCCGCGGCAATTCATCTGCCTCTGCATCCATCAGCTCTTCAATGCGCAGCTCGGTTTCATCCGTCAGCTTGAAGCCGTCCCCGCCAAAGAACTTAATCCCGTTATCCTCAACCGGATTATGGGAGGCGGAAATCATCACTCCCGCATCTGCCTTCAGCAATCTTGTAATATAAGCCACAGCAGGCGTGCTCACGACACCAAGCCGGATAACCCGGGCACCAATGGACAACATGCCAGCTACAAGCGCCGATTCCAGCAGCGGACCCGAAATACGCGTGTCCATGCCTATAACCACCTTAGGCTTCTCCACATTGCCTGCCAATACATATCCTCCGCAGCGGCCGATGCTATAGGCCGTCTCTGCTGTTAATTCCCGGTTTGCGACTCCGCGCACCCCATCTGTTCCAAAATACTTACCCATCTGTTTTCTCCTTTGAATACGCTGCTTCAGCTTAATGAATTATTGTATGAATGAATCCCTATTTCGTGTGCTTATAACACTTAATATAGACGTACACCGGCTGGAAAAGTTACGTCCCGCCAGTACTGCCTGCATTGTTGCCGGTCCCGTTAGCACCGGAAGTGCCGCTGTTCTCCGCTGCTCCGTCGGAAGGAGTAGGCGTGGCCGCAGGCACAGAGCTATCTCCGCTCTGCACAGGCTCTGGAGTACTTTCCTCGCCGGAGGCTGGCTCAGTGCTTGGCTCAGGGCTTACCGTGTTTACACTGCCGTTATCCGGGGTCTCAGTGGGTGCAGGGGTTGACGGTGCCTGCAGCTCTACAGTTGCGGTGAGCCGCTGCGTAGCGTTCCCCAGTGTAATGAACCTGGGCAGCGAAACCTGCAGAGCCACCTCATGAATTCCGGCGGTGAGGCCGACCACATCCGCCACCACGCTGATATTATCCTTATTCAGCTGATCCAGCAAGGCTGGAGCTCCTGATACAGCCAGGGTAACAGCCTTGCCGGCCGGATCTGCAATCAGAGCGGTAAGCCCGGTGTTCACACCCTCCAGCTTGATAGGGATATTGTCGATGGTCCTCTCTGCTATTTCCGAGGTAACTACAGACACATTTAAGACTGCAGGCTCAATCCTGGCGGTACCCTCCGGAGCTGTCAGTTCCAGCTTCAGCTCCTGGGTGCCAGCGGAACCCAGTGTGCTTAAATTCAGCGTCGCTTCATAAGACGATAAAGAAGCCAGGGCCTCTTCGGTTCCATATACCGTTACCGTATCCTGTTCCGGTGTCACCCGGGATAGAGCCAACGTCCCCGGCAGCTGGCCGGTAAAGCTGATGTTCAGCGGCAGGCTTTTGAACGGAAGGGTGATTGGCAGCTCCACAGCTACGGAAGAAGGCTCGATGACCGCATCCTTAATCTCGTTGCCGCTGCTGTCAACCGCATACAGCTTCAGTTTCTTTTCACTGATTGTGGCATCCTCGCCTTCCAGCTCGATGGTTCCCTGCACCTTGGCCACCTTGCTGAGTTCACTTGCTGGCAGTGTTACCTGTGCTTCCCCGGCTGGATCTACAACGGGTGTCCCTACCTGGTAGCCCGCCGCTGGCTCTCCCTTGGTAACAATGGATATGGGAAAAGACTTGGTATTCCGCAGCTCCACATGCACATTCAATTCATTCGGCGTAATATCCTCCAATGTTACCCCGCTGGGCAGGGAGTAATTCAGGGGAAGAGTGTTATCTCCCGGCTGTACATTACTCAAGTCCACCCATACTTTATAGGCATCGGAAAACTTGTAGGTAAGATCTGATTTTTTGCCCATAACCTCCAGTCTGACACTTTCGGCATCCCGCGAGGTAATTACATATTTTTCTTCATCGAAGCCCGTTTCCTCTATTTTTACATTTTCAATAATCTTGGATTCCGTGTTGACCGTCGTCTGGTTAGTGGCCGCCGTATCCACGTGGACGATGATCCAGAGGATGATGGCGAAGACAAGGGCGAGAATTTTGTTGAAATTGTTGTTCTTCATCCACCTATCCATTGCTCTTATCCCCCTTCCGTTTCCAGAAAACGGAGCTCTTCTCCTTCAGCGGTGAAGTAGCCCGCAGCTCTTGGTAGAGCTTGGAAATCAGGGATTCTTCCTTAATATCGCGCACGATCTGCCCGTTGATTGCCAGCGAAATCTTGCCGGTCTCTTCCGAGACCACAACTGAGACAGAATCTGCGACTTCACTGATGCCGATTGCCGCGCGGTGACGTGTCCCCAGTTCCTTACTGATGAAGGGATTCTCGGACAGCGGCAAATAACAAGCAGCGGCAGCAATCTGCCCATTCTGCATAATCAGCGCGCCATCGTGCAGCGGCGTATTCGGGATGAAGATATTAATCAGCAGCTCGGAGCTGACCACAGAACGCATGGGAATCCCAGACTCCGTATATTCATTAAGCCCGGTAGCCCTTTCGAAGACAATTAGAGCCCCGATTTTCCGCTGCGCCAAATAATTCACAGCTTTAATCACTTCACCAATCAGCTTGCTGATCTCCTCATCATTCTCGGCAGCCCGTCCAAAAAACTTCCCCCGTCCCAGCTGCTCCAGCCCCCTTCGCAATTCCGGCTGGAAGATAATAAATATCGCAAATATTCCGAATGTAAATATCTGGTTCATAAGCCATTTAAGGGTATACAGATCCAGCAAAGTACTTATTGCCCAGATTACAACCAGCACCAGTATCCCCTTCAGCAATTGGATGGCACGGGTACCCCGCACCATATTGAGCACTTTGTAGATAATATAGCTGACGATCAGAATATCGACTATATCTTTAATGGACTCTTTCCATGTAAGGTCGTTAAAATAACTCATGCCAAAACCCCCGTCATTTCATATTAGCTGGGTTTATGTAAAATGCCTGTAAGTTCTGTATCATATCTAGGTTATAACGTTCCAGCCCAGGTTGCAAGTTTAGGCCGGCGGGATTCGCCTCATCCTATTTACAGGCAACAAAAAAGCGCCATCTTTCCGGAAAAAGAGGCGCAAATAATATTTCTGCTAAAAGCAACCAATTGTTGTTTAACGGTAGGCAACTTCAGAGAACATGTTCGTCACTTTATACCAGAGCCAACTTACCGCTTGGTCTATGCTTTTGACTTGCCCGGAGATATGAGCTGTTGAAGCCTGGTACAAGGAGCCGTCGATCACAGTCACATTGCCGTTCACTTCCCCATATACCTGAGTTTTACCGTTCTCAACCGTCAGATCGCCGGATATTGTTTTGCCGGAAGGTACGATGACCGTATCTCCTTTGATGACAACCTGATCCAGGTCACTTCCCCTGACTACAAGCTGCCGGTCCTGATTCCAAAAAGTAACGGAGCTCATCAGCATTACAAGAATAAACACGGACGCCGCTGTAAACGCGGGATGCCGCTTGATCCAGGTAACAAAGGCCCGTTCTTTCTTGACTTGCGGTATGGAGCTCATAATCCGGCCTACCAGATCCTCCGAAGCCACAGGATTCTGGTGCATCAGGGAAAACATCAGCATATCGGTCTGTTCCAGTTCTTTGAACTTTGCACGGCAATCTGTACAGGATAGAAGATGCTCCTTCAATTCCCTCTGCTGCAGTTCGGGCAAGTCGTCATCCAGGTAGTCGTGCATCATAGAGACGGCCAGTTTGCATTCCATAGGAGCCAATCCTTTCATGAGGCTGTTTAATTATTACTTGGCAAATGGGCAGGGCGCATAAGACTTGCTTAACTTACATACGGCGCTGCCAATCAGACGTTTCATAAAAAATAATCTATTTTTACATTTTGGGGCCTAATTTTTTACGCAAAAATTCACGTCCGCGATGCACGCGGGTCTTGATCGTTGTTACGGGCATATCCATGACATCACTGATTTCCTGAAGCGACAAATCCTGCAGATAGCGCAAAATCATCACCGACCTGTATTTCACCGGCAAGCTGTCGATCGCCTCGTAGATCAGCCTCTGCGTCTCGGAGAGCAGCAGCTCCGTTTCCGGGGTCACATTATCGCTGGGGATCATGGAATAGCCGTCAATGCCTTCCTGATCATTCATCTCGGCATCCAGCGAATACGTCGGCCGCCGCTTGCGCAGCCTGTCAATACAAAGGTTCGTGCCGATGCGGTAAATCCACGTTGAAAATTTCTGCTTGTCATCATAACGGTCCAAATTCCGATATACGCGCAAAAACGTTTCCTGAACAATATCCTCCGCTTCATGACGGTTGTTCAGCATCCGGTAAGCCAAATGATATATTTTGTCTTTATATAATTCCACAAGCTCGGCAAAGGCCCTTTGGTCGCCCTTCAAGGCGAGCTTTGTCAATCTGCCTTCCAAGTTCTCCACCTGTTAACTCCCCCAGACTTGCCGCCCTTGGTCTTTCATCTCTTGAATGTCCACGGTACAAGCTCTTAAATCGTAATTCAAGTTTGTTCAAAAATCAAGGATTGTATTGTTGCCTTGTAGGATTATAGGAAAAAAATGGGATAAATTGAAAAATAGAGCTGATTAATCGCTGACTGCCCGAAACATTTGGACTTTCGGTCGCCTTGTTTTCAGATTTCCTGATTGGAGCCGCAGTTCGCAGCCCTAAATCTGACAACAAAGGCGAACGCTGACGCTTCTCCAGTTCCAGATTCCCGCTCCGTCGCTCCGGCAGGCGATCAATCTAGAAGAAGTAGAAACAGCTACGCCGTCCTTATAAGGACGGTATCCGTTTCAGCGAGAAAAATAAGGCTAATATATGGCGTGAAACGTATAAACCTGAATTTCGAAAGTAAGCATCTACAAATCATCTAAAAGGCTCTACACGAAGGGATTTTTTGTGAAAAACAACTTGCACCAAATGGGTGATGGAAAAAAGAGGGGCTATCCCTTGTCCGATCTGGATTTGTTCAATTCACTTTCGAAATTCCGGTTAAATTCTTATCTTGAACAAAACGGCTATGCCGCCCTTTGCTGGACAGATTAGCTGTTTGGGATTTCAGGTGTAAGACTCCCTGCGGTTCCCTGGCTCTCCGGTTCCCCTGGTCAGTTGAAGCTCTTCCTCCCCGATCCCTCCAGTCAGACCTTGCGGCTAAGCTCAAGTGGAAAAAGTAAACTAAGAGCCTATCCCAGAATATGCTAAGTAAGAACTATGGGTAAGAAAAAAGTAAGAGATGATGAGAGTTGGCCAGCTTCGCCTCAACGACGGCATTTCTGCCGTTATTTCGGGCGTGCTGCAGTAATCTTGCGAATAATCACACACAGCGAGCGAGAAAGAGTAAGCGGATGAGTGTGGAAGTAATCGTTGGGATGGGAAGGGAGCTGCCGGATGCTTGGGTTGCCTACTCCGCACCTACACAAGGGGATAAGCCAAAAAAAACAAATAAAGCCCACTACACGCCTACCTATAGACTGGCCCCTTAGAAAAGAGGTATGCGGGCTGTTGTTCGCTTGAAAGAAGGCATGGAACTATGAAGTCTTGCTTCATTTCGCCTGCGCTCATATCGTTTGGAGAAGCGTACGATCCATTCAAACCCGGTAACTTATCTTGGGATAGGTTCTTAATCCCCACTTTAATCGATCCGTTTCTCCCCCCTGCAGAGGAATACGCCTGCACTAAGATGAACTTGAACCATTCATCCAAAGGGCAGCTATTTTAGTGGTAAAAAGTAACACTAAGGTAGCGCATTCGGCTCCTGAATCATCCCTAGTGGGAAAAAGTACAACTAATTCAGCCGAAATCAGCCGTTTGGGGTAAACGGACCTCCATGAAGTGTACAAAATCCCACTAAAGCCCGTTAAAGCCAAAATTCCAGCCTATTAGTGTTACTTTTTCCACTTCGCTTCCGTTCCCTATGAACCTCCTTGCGTTCCATCAGCGTTTTCAGGTTCTCCGGTTCCATTCCTATACATTAAATTACCTTTTTGGCTTAAAACCAAAATCAGCGGTTGACGATGTGAATGAAGTCCGCTGCAGGTTCAGAGAGTTCTTCCGGCCGCTGTTAAAGCCGGTTTCCTGATTGGAATAAGATTGCAGGTTGAAACCGGTCTTTAAAGGCGAACACTATCGTTTCTCCGGAATTCCTCTGGCCCTCCGCGCACTTAGTGCCGGATCCTACTTTTAGATGGAGCCAGCTTTTTCCCACGATTCCTTTAAGACTTTTTTGTCCGTGTAAGTGTACTAATTCTTACTCATTCCACTTCACTCCATTCCATATTCCTGCCCTCCGAGACCCAGGCCGGCCCCTTAATTCCGCGTTTCCTCCAGCAAAGCAGAACCCGCAGGTTCAACACGGCTACCACAAGTTTTTGCTTATCCCTAAATGTATACACACCTTAACACAGCAAAAAAAATCAAAATATCCTAAACAACAAGTAGAAACGGCTACGCCGTCCTTATAAGGACGGCGTGTTTCAGCGAGAAATAGAAGGATCATTTAGTGTGCCGAGCATATAAATCATATTTTTAAAAAATCCCCGTCCGGCCTCCATACAGAGGCAGACAGGGAGTGGGGAAGCGGCACTGCCGACTTCCTAGGTTCAAGATCGTTAGGGCAGGAGAATGAAGGGCAGGACCATGAAGGAAGTCCTTATCAATGAAGTTATCAGCCCGTATTCCGCAGTCCGGCGGCAATGCCGTTGATGGTGAGCAGCACCTCGCGCAGCAGCTCGGTATCATCGCCCTCCACTTCGCGCAAAGCTCTGAGCTCGGACAGCAGCTGCACCTGCAAATAGCTGAGCGGATCAACGTACGGATTACGCAAACGGATCGATTCCTGGATAACAGGCACGTTATCCAGAATGTCCTGCTGGCCGGTGATTTTGAGAATCAGCTCGGAGGTCAGCTTGAATTCCGCTTCAATCTGTCCGAAGATGCGCAGGCGGGCTTCATCGTTTTTGCCCATACTGGCGTATTCCTTGGCGATAATCAGGTCGGCCTTGGCAATGGCCATTTGCAGCGTATCAATTAACGTAGTGAAGAAAGAGAAGCTGGCATACATATGCTGCATAATCTTCAGGTTCTCTTCTTTGCCGTCATAGAAGCTCTGCAAGCCCGTTCCCGCAGCATACCAAGCCGGCAGCAGATAGCGGCTTTGCGTCCAGGCAAAAACCCAAGGAATCGCACGCAGGTCTTCAAAGCGGTCACTATTCTTCCGCTTGGACGGGCGGGAACCAATGTTAAGCTCTCCCACCTCGGGAAGCGGAGTCGACTCTTTGAAGAAATTCAGGAAGTCCGGATCACGGAAGATCAGATCCTGATATTTGTTCAGGGATACCTCCGAAATCCGTTCTATAATTTCCTCCCATTTCGGTTCGTACAGATCCGTCTGCGGTGATCTGGCATTAATCGCAGCAGTAACGAGTGCAGAGGTTGCCTGCTCCAGGCTGCGGTAGGCAATTCCCTGCATTGAATAACGGGAGGAGATGACTTCACCCTGTTCCGTAATTTTGATGCCGCCGCCAATTGTCGAGGCCGGTTGAGCCAGAATACTGCGGTTCAGCGGCATGCCTCCACGGCCAAGCGCCCCTCCGCGGCCATGGAAAAATTTCAGCTTAATGCCGAATTCATCCGCTGTAGCTGTAATATCCTTGAGTGCCACACGCAGCTCCCAGTTGGCGGTAACCACACCGCCATCCTTGTTGCTGTCCGAATATCCCAGCATGATTTCCTGGAGATCATTCATCGCTCTAACCGCATCCCGGTAGATCGGCAGGCTGAGCAGTGTACGCATAATTTGCGGCGCATTATGAAGATCGTCGATAGTCTCGAACAGCGGTACTGCCTGCAGAGTACACACCACAGTGCCATCATTGTCTTTGCGGAACAGTCCAACTTCTTTGGCAAAGACCATAACCTCCAGAATATCACTTGCGGCTTCAGCCATGCTGATCAGGTAGCTGGTAATACACTGTTTGCCGTATTCCGCTTGCGCTGTATAAATGGTGCGGTATACTGCAAGACATTCCTCTGTGCTCTCACTATATGACTGGTACGGCGAAGTCAGCGGCCGAGGATCATTCAAGAGCTTTTCCAGAAGCTCGATCTTCTCATTTTCCTCCAGCTTGCTGTAATCCTGTGTAACATTCATTTTGGCCAAAATTTCAGTCATCGCATTCTCATGCTCCTGACTATGCTGGCGGACGTCAAGAGTCGCCGTATGAAATCCAAACAGCTCTACCTGGCGAATAAGCTTTTTAATGTAGGTATCCGCTACATAATCGGCATAGTGATGGCGCAGACTGCGGTCAATCACATTCAAATCATCTATAAATTGCTGTGGTGAGGAGTAGCGCTCCGGCGTACCTTTTTTCTCATCATCAAGAACGTTCTGTGTCTTGGAGATCATATAGCTGAGCTTAATCCGGTAAGGCTCGTTGTCATTGCGCCAGGCGTCCACCCGGTTAAGATTGATAATATTGCGGTCTTGCTCAATTGATTCCAGCAGTTCCGGCGTCACATTGACGATGCTTGTACTGAAACTTAAATACTGCATCAGCCCGCGCATAATGCGCTGGTATTCCCGAATCGCCAGCTTACGCTGCAAACGCAGGGTCTGCAGGGTCACAGCCGCAGTCACCGAAGGGTTGCCGTCGCGGTCGCCGCCGATCCATGAACCGAAACGCAGATAAGTCGGCACATGCCAGTTCTGGCCAGGATAATATTTGCTTAGACATCGCTCAAGTTCTTGATATACATCCGGCAGCACCTGAAAAATCGTTTCATGGAAATAGTACATGCCGTTCCGCACTTCATCGAGCACAGTAGGCTTGCGGTCGCGCAGTTCATCCGTCTGCCACAAGGTAATGACCTCATTCAACAGCTTCTCGCGCAGCTGTTCGCGCTCCCGGAAAGTTAAGGTAGGGTTATCCAGACCCATGACATCATCGGAAATCCGTTTGTGAATATCGAGAATCGCCCGCCGCATGGCTTCCGTAGGGTGAGCCGTCATGACCAGCTCCAGAGACAGACCGTTCATGATCTCATGAACATCCTCATGTGAGAAATCCCGCTCACGGAGCTCCTGAATCGCGCTTTCGATAGAACCGGGCTGTACAGTTTCCCCGGCTGAACGTTCATAGTCGCGTTTGCGGCGAATCCGGTGATTCTGCTCGGCGATGTTCACCAATTGAAAATAGATGGCAAATGCCCGAATCACCTGGTGCCGATTCTCCGGATCCAGTGAATTGATTAGCTCCTTGAATTCATTGTGCAGTTCAGGCAAAAACAATGAGCGCAGCGATTTGCTGGTTTCACGGATCTTCTCCACGATCTCCAGCAGTTCGTTGCCGCCTTGGTGAACCAAGACTTCACCCAAAATATTCCCCAGGAACCGTACGTCTCGCCGCAGCAGATTGTTAGAATTGCTTTTGCTGACGGCAGTCGTAAGTTCGGTCATGCTGCTCCCCCCATCCTCTTCCGGATCAATGCTTTAACATTGTCTATTTGAAGCTTTCCTCATATCATACAATAAAACCGCCCGGAAATCTCCAACTTTATTGTGCTGTAAAGCGATACAGCAATTAAGATTATACACCAATCCGGCTATTTATACAGTCTCAAAAAAAATATGTATTTCTTCCTATTATAGTGTCTGATCCACGTCCGCTTTATGTAGCAGTTATGTGATAATACATTACGTAAATACACAAAAAAAGCCGACTCCAGAGAGCCGGCTGTCAATTAAATTCACGTATCATTTGCGGGTGGTCCCAGGATGATTGTTGAAGGCCAATTCGAAAAAACCTGTTGCAGATAATCCGGCCAGCCCGCCTGACCATAACCTGAGTGTAAGTCCTAGATCGGTAAAAGGATACGCAGCTCCCCCTATCAGCAGCCCAATTCCAAGTCCGATAAAAGGGACAGTGTTGCGCGGAAGATTGATACTATTTTTGATCAACTGTACGAGAGCGAGGATAAACACAGCCAATACTGAGGCAAACGCCAGCACATTGTCTAGAAGATCATTATTTATCATGAATTACCATTCCTTTCTGTTCGCAAAAAATGCTCAAGGCGGTTTCAAAACGTACTAACGGCCAGGCGTAATTTCAACGGTTCTGGTTGTTGAATCATACGCAACTCCAGCCCCGAGCGCTTCCGCTATAGCACGCACAGGTACATAGGTCACACCGTTCTCCAATACGCCGTCGGCAATTTTGACGCCATTTACTTTTACAACCGCGATCACTTCGCTCTTCACAGCCTGCCCCTCCTTCGTATTCATCCGTTTATATGCCGCTGCCACCGCTTGTGCGGAAGGCTGCACTCCTGATCGCAGCGCTGAAAGCGCCAATCCAAAGCTCATCTGAAAATGCGGATAATCCTTCAGACTGGTCCAGTCTCCGCCCCATTCGAAGCCCAACTGCTTAGCCTGCTGCACTACTTCCAGCCAATCCGCGGTCAGGTCATTATCTCCATCACGGTTCATGTCCCAAGACACGCCTGAGCCATTCGCCAGCAGCAGTGCAAAGTCAATTGCCAGCCCATAATTATGATAGCTGCAGCCGCCCTTGGCATTGGTAACGATTGCCCCCGGCTTGGTGCGCCCTTGCGCATACAGCTCATCCTGCTGGGCGATTGTACGCAGGCCCTGGGTGATCAGAATCGGGACTCCACATGCATAGCTGCGCTCGATTAGCTCATTTGCTGCTGCGAGTACTACGGGATGCAGGCCGGTTAGCCGGGTAGCAGATTTATTTTTGATTTGGGTTAGGGTCAGCATTTGTTTCTCCTTTCTTGCTCCCGGACAGTACAATAAACAGATCTTGGCGCTTGGTATACATCAGCAAGGTCAAAATGATTAGTCCAAATGCAGTCCCTGTTTGAGCAATTGCCCAGGCTGGTAATTCAAGTGAAGCTAGAAGCGTATCTGTTCCACACACACTGCTGAATCTTATCCAAATGGCGACAGCCAATTGGACAGTATAGGCATCCAGAAAGAAAAAGGCTGACAGCATAAACAAACTGACCACTTTTGCACGAAACCGTCTGCGAAAATATAAAAAAAGCGCAGCTATCAGCAGCAACGTACAGACAAATGATATGGAATATGCAAATAAAAGCAAAATATCAACGACGCCCATGATTGACACCCCGATCATAGATTAAAAATTCGGCGAATCCGTTATTTTGGATCTCCTCCTGAATTTCTTTGGATACGTCCTTATATCGAAGAATGGAGAACATTACCCTGGCTGAAGCTTGGGCCAGTTCCCTCTCTCTCTTCCGGTGCAGGGGCGATAGCCGTTTGATCCATCCAGATAACACGTTATCCACCCCTATCTTCTTCATTTATTTCTTTCACACCGCCTGCCGTATGATCAATTTTTAGTCTTTGCAGTACCTCAAGCGTGGGCGCCATGAAATCGGAACGCTCCTTATCCAGAATATGCTGCAGACGGTCCCTGTCTTCTTCAGCCCGCTCAAGCAGCTCCCGCGGCACCAGATTGCCTTTGACAATCGAACGCAACAGCACAAGAAAAATCAAGAGCAGAATCAAGGCCACGATATAGGCCAACCCATATTTATCTGCCAGAGGCAGAATTTTCTCCAAATTCGCAACGTCGCTGCTGTTCATTGCTTCGCTCCTTTCTGTCGTTATGATGTAAAAAAGCCTCCGGAAAGCTCCGAAGGCAAAATAAAAAACGCCTCGCTGGCGCTCCGCTGGATCTATTCTTCTTCGATCAGGAATTCAAGCCCATGATCAAGCAAAAATTTTTTTACACCCGCTTTCAGTGTAGGCGGGACCTCAGCAAACCCGGTTTTGCCCAAGATTACACGTTGTGCAAAAAACATAGTCATTATAAACTCACCTTCTTCCAATTTTGGCATCCTCCATGAAACTGGCGAATCGCCTTATTCGTAAACCAGCATCGCCATTTCTGCAATGATATCCTCGATAAAGTCGGCTCGCTGGGACAAGGCATGGTTTTGTGCCTTGAGCAGCAAATTTTCATTCTGTAGCTGCTGAATCTCCGTCAACGCTGGTGGTTTATTGGCCTCAGCCTCCAGGTAAGCTTCCCAGGCTGTTTGCAGTTCGGCTTCTGTTGGTTGTGGTGCGTCCAGATTCCAAGCAGCAATATAGGGGCCACGTTCCACAAGATCGTAATCTTCGCCCTCGGTCAGCAAATTGTAATCACTGTCAAAACGGTAATGAACGCCCTCTACGGGTTCCTCGCCGTCATCAGGCGGCTTGATCTCATAGCGGACGCGGCCTTTCTCTCCCGCTCCCGCGCGCAGAACAGGTTCAGGTCCGTTGTCTTGGACGATGAAGTCTTGCATCGGGATTGCATCCGGATATAAATACATGATTGCTAATGCTACGTTCATCGGTTACCCTCCTTATGCTATCCTTATGATAGAGGCATGTGTGCTTTCGTCCTTATAACTCAAAATGGCAGCAGCATTTACGAAAACGAAAAAATCTACTGTGGAGCCTGCTGTGAGTCGTAAAATACTAGAGCCCGATATGCTCAAACCGCTAGTTGCGTTTTCCCACGTCTCACCCAAAACCGCATTTACAGCGCTATTAACAAAAAGCAGTAATTGATTATACGTAGATGCCCCTGTTATACCAACGCGACAATTGACTAAATAATAACCTGTTTCCGGTGCCACAAACCTGGAGTTTGGTATGTCGCATGTGTTTTTTTGATTGTTTGGTGCCGAAGTGAAGATAATTTTTGATAACGCACTAGCAGCGATACTCTGCCCTCCACTTGATTGCCTTGTTAGGTCGCCAACGGATCTTGTCGTATCCGTATTATCTCCCCATGGGTTAAGAATGCCGCCTGTAATACTTCCGCCCGAATTGCTCTCTTTTTGTGTTCCGGTTAACGCTAATTCATTCCTTGTGACAAGAGATCCGTCTGTGACACCTAGACCAATTACATTCCCTGTCCCGGATACCCCTGCAATAACAATCTGAGAAACGGTATTAACGCTTATTCCATTTCCCCGATTACTATACGTGCCCCAGGAGATAGCCCCAGATGAAAAATAAGTGATAACCCCACTGAATGTGCTTGACGATGAGATAACTCGACAACTATTAAGCCTGAATCCAACACATCGGTTTATGGTGAACCCGTCAGAAGTTGAAGTATTCGCAGTCAGTGAATCAACAACCAAAGTCAAGAAATTTTTAAGCAATGTAACACTTGTAACTGAAGTCAGAGAAGCATCTGATTGATTACCTGTTATCGTTATGCTGCCGCTACCGGAAAATCCCCCAACAAGTATGCTTTCAGAATACGAGCCATTCCCTATATAGATAGTGATTATATGATTCACGACTTGTGGTATCATGCTGATTGCCTTATTAATCGTCTTAAACGCTCCGCCAGCTGTATTCGCCAGCCCTGTATTACCATCATTACCATCAGTACGGACATAATAGCTTATGTCAGTGGTTGTCTGCTGCGGCGTGGTTGTCAGAGGCGCTTTGCTATTAAGCTGAGACTGGATATTACTTGTCGCGCCGTCCAAGTAGCCAAACTCCGTATTGGTAATTCCTGCTGTTCCGATCTTTGCCGCATTGATCTGTGCTGAGGTGCTAACGTCTGCATCAACGATGACACCCGGCGCAAAGGTAAACACATTACTCCCTGCCGGAGAGGTTACATCACCTGTAGCGGCCGGAAGCCGGGCAGCCGCAAGGGTACCACTGGATAGGTCTGCGGCAGATCGGGTCGCCAAATCCGCCAGCGAAGAGCCCGTCTTACTGATCTTACTCCACCCTATTGCCGCAGCGCTGTTCACATCGGCATCTACAATGACACCCGGAGCAATGGCGGTAACGCCATCCCCTGTACTGGTCACGTCACCTGTATGATTGGGATGTACATATTTATTTGCCCCTGCTGCTACTCCGTCCAGCTTCGCCTTATCGGCTGCGGCCATCAGCCCCGCTGCGCTGGCGGTTGCCGCAGCCGTTGAAGCTTTAGCATTCCAGGCGGTGCGCTCCGCCGCTGTAACATGCTTTACGGCATCTGCTGCATGATCCCGCACATTTTGTACGGCAGCATCCAGAATATCCATATTGCCATTCAAATCCGCGATATCTACAATATCTGTGCCATCCGGCTTTTTCAGTCCCAAATTGCCTGTAGTCTGCATAGTTCACACTCCTATTCGTATACTCTTAATTCATTCCATGTTTTATCGTGCGCACCATTCCACGTGAGCGGCTTCAGCGAAGCCCACCAAGTATAGCTATACACGAACTTGTACTCCAAATGAGCAGGCTTAATCTCCTCAATAATTTGAATCAGCCCAGCCATGTTCGTCGGGATACCCAGTGTGCCGATAAAACGCACCTCAAAGCTATACTCTCCCGGAACCTCCGTAACCTGGACATCCCCGCCAGAAAAAGCCGATGCCGTCCGCCGGATCATCTCCGGTGTCGTTGTCCCGCTTCCGCGCAGCTTGGCCTTGATCATCTCTCTGCGGGTGGCATAGGATTTCGTGCTGTCACTGCTTAACGCCAGTATATTCTCCCAACGCGCAAGTCCCCAGGTTGCCGACTCTACATTTGTCTGCAATGCGGAATCCTCTATGGAATAGGCCAACTGTCCACATTCTATAGCATTACTTTCCTGAAGCTGTTCCATTTCAAGCACACCTTGATAATACTCCGGCAGGTATCTCATCAGATCGTTTGCTTTTTTGTTCAGCTTGTCCTTAAATACATCAATTTGCTCAGGGTATCCCATCACTACACCTCCAGCGTTACATTGCTGAACAGCGGCACTTCAGTTTCGCTTAATGTTACATTGCCCGAACCGCCGTTCAGCTTGAGTTCGCTATAATCCACAACACCCTCTGTTTCCAGCAGCAGCGAGCCAATTACGGACTGGCTGATATAGGAAGCGGTAAAAGCCTTTTCCTTGCGGTATTTTTCCAATATCCCTTGAAAAGCAGTGATGACCGCCTGCAGCGTATATCCGTCTGCCAGTATCACCTTGGCACTCACGCTGATGCTTTTGCCGGCCGCCGCCACTACAGTCACTACAGCTCCTACCGGTGCTTGACCCTCACCAAGTCCTGCGGCCGGATCAATATATTGCTGTACCTGCGACACCAGCAGTTCTGATGCAGGCTGCTTCGCGGCATCCACAATAACCACCTTAACCGTCTTAGGTCCATCCCATAACGGGAATACCCTTGCTCCCCCTACGCCGTCAAGCTGCAGCGCCCATTCCATATAATGATATTTGTTGCCGCTCGTTGACGGGCGTCTGGCCGACTCGAAGTAACGCTGGCGAAGCGCTTCGTCACCTTCCGTGTTCTCACCCGGAATCAGCAGGGCCGCGATCTCTCCGCGAGCCAGATCAGCGATATAATCAATAGGCAGCAAGGAACCGAAATAACGGTTTCCTTCCTCTCCCGCTGTTTCGCTCTCCATCCTGTAGGTTCCCGGAGCCAGCTTCTCCACCGCCTTATAATGCAGCAAATCCAGCGAAAAACGGCTGCCCAGCGGAATATCCAGCAGTTCATTGGCGCTGTTGTAGAATATCCCTTTAAGCTCAGCCTTGCTCGCTGCACGTCTTGCAATGCCCGACCAGGCAATGCTGCGCTCCAAGTATTCACCCGTGGCCGTATCTGCAAAATACAAATTATTATTTACATCCAGCTCGATATACATCTGCGCCATCTCTGCTGCTGCCGGAGCCAGCGCATCGTAGATGATGCTGCCTTCACGCTTGTCCAAACCGGACGGTACCCGGTCCAGCATGCGTTCAAGCAAAGCCTCAAACGTCTGATCTTCATACACCCTCGCTCATCTCCTTTCTCAGCTCGAAATTACCGTAATATGTGACGACAATGCAATTGAAGCTTACATTGTCTCCGGCAAAAGAAATCTCCACATTCTCCAGGCTGCGGACCCGCTCGTCTTGCAGCAAAGCCTCACTCACAATCCGCCGGAGCTCTGCTCTGGCGAGCAATCGGTCTTTGCCAAGCACCAGGTTCCATTCGGTTCCATAGTCCGAACTGTAGATCAAGTATTCATAACGTTCGGTTTGAAGAACTTTGACTGCTGCCTGCTTAACGGCTTCCAGCGCATCAACAGCGCCTGTAATCCGCTTCCGCTCCCAATCCATTCTGTAAGTAAGACTGGGGCTTTCCATGCTCTGGCTAACCGTTTCGCTATCAGGCAGCGACGTTACAGGTCCAGCTTTTCCAATGGACGGTATCATCGGTTCACCAGCCGATCCAGGACGATATAGCTTTGTCCTCCTTGCATACGCATCAACAGTACACGATCACCGGGTGCTAGTCCCCTCCGCAGCACAACATCTCTGCCATCCAGCTCAATCCTGCTTTCCATTACCGTTTCCGGAAGGACCAGCGCAGGTCCGGAAAGAATGAACCGTTGATCCACCTGAATCTGCAGGGGTTCTGCCGACGTCACCATTCCATAGGAAAAAGCCACCGGATTCGTATTTGAGACGGCTCCGAGGCTCGCTTTTTTGATAATATCCAACATGGGTATCTACACCACCTTTATATCTAGGGACATTGTATGCTCCCCTCCGGAAATCTTATGGCTGCACTGATCCACCAGAACTAGCTGGGTTTCAAATTCATCCAGCAATACATAGATGTAATTTCCCGCCCTGACGCGCATATCTCCAATTGCCTGTACGGAAAGACTGAGCTTTTCCCGGTTGTACAGCTTAAGGAGATTGCTTGCTTTCTCCTGAATCTGCGCAGCATTGGCTTTGTCATCGGCCTTTTGGTACAAATGAAGTATGCCCCAGCGCTCCACGTTTTCCTTGTCGGTAACCGGAAAGATATCCCGTTTCCCCGTTTCTTCGTTATCTTTATACAGAAAAATTGTATTATAGGTCTCCTCGTCAATACTTCTTTTCAGCGAGTAGTCATACAGATAGTGGCCTGCTCCCAAAATCACCTTCAGGAGCATTTTCTCGCTGCTTCGCAGCGTCAGCTTTCCGAAATCATCATAAAAGGCCAGCAGCCTTCCCTTGTTCTGGAGCTCACTGCCGATGGCCCCCATAATAATGTCGAGCAGCTTTTTGTCATCTTCAATCAAGGAGGGAATTTTATATTGTGCCGTATCCAGTACGCCTGTCTGCAGTCCGTAATCCTTAGCAATCTTCTCAATGAGTTCGCTTACTGTAATATCCTGCAGCACATAACTTCCATTGCCCAGCAGATAACGGATCTGATCATACGCCGTCAGCTTAATTTCCTGATCAACGCCCGTATCAATACTGAACACAAAACCGTAAAACACGTTGATTCCATCTTTGCTGAATTGAACAATGTCGCCGTTGCTGATGCCGAATTTCGGATGCTGGTAAATGCCGCTGTCAGCCAAAGTCAGTTCCAAGGTGGAAGGCTTGCCTGAACGGGACGTTTTCCAAGTGATGTCCGTTGCGGTACCCGATATATCCCAAATCCGGCCTTCTTTGTTCTTCACTAGCAGCTCCACAGTCATTCCTCCTATGACAGCTTAATGACTCTGCCGACCTTAAGCTTCTTCAGCTCACTATCGGAAATGCCATTAAGCTTCTGGAGAATCTTATACTTGCTGCTGTCGCCAAGAAGCTTCTGGGCAATGCTTCCGAGGGTATCGCCTGCCTTTATCGTATAAGTCGCAGCTGCGGTTTTATCGCTGGCCCGCTTTTGCTGTGTCTTGATTGTTCCAGCAACCACTTTTACGGCAAGAGCCTGATAGAATACATACTTCTTAAGCGCAAGCGTATATTCAATGTCCCCGGAAGTACCCGCACTGAGCTTCCATGAAAAGCTTTCGATGCTGGCCGCCATATTGATGCCCATGTCACCTGTAAAGGTCTGCTCTGCATTTTCTTTCGCCTTCTGGAGCCACTCTGTAGTATTAGTATCCTGCTGTTCAGTTGAGTTACCAGCTGCTGCCGTTTTCAATCCGGCAAAAACAAAACGGATGGGTCTTCGGCTCACCATCCACTTTTTGATCAGTTCCACATATTCATAGGGCTTCAGCAGCTTGCTCGCCTGATCCTTCGGATACACTACAAACGGATAATACTGTGCCGGAAAAACACTCTCGATTGTTAACTCCGTGAGCTTAGGGTAAGCAATCGCGTTGATTTCTCCCAGATCAATGATGGTATAGCTTTTTCCGTCACCTGATTCCTTTATTTCCAGCGTCTCGGGATTAACCGGCAGTCTGATCACTTCTTCGAAGTTGTTGAATCCTAAGAATAATCCATACTCTTCCATGCTACGTGTACACCCCCTGGGCTGTTGAGACAAACTCCTCATTCAGCTTCTGGCCGATCTTCGTAATAATCGAGTCGATATCTCCGGCGTTATTTATATTTCCTGTTGTTACCTGAACAGTTGGCGTCAGCTCCACAAAATTCTGAATCGCCTGGATTTCCGCCAGCTCGCGAAGCATCTTCAGATCATCGCTGGAAATATCCACAGTTCCATTGATGGTCCCTACTTCATTCACACGGTTGATGTTTGCAGGGAGTGCCGCCGTAGCCGCTGCTGCCGCAGGCTGATTTGGTGTAGGCGTGAAATCAACCTTTCCACTGAACTTGGTCATGATTTCCTTTCCCATATCTCTGCCGGATGCAACCGCTTCAGCGTAATCTGTATACTCTTTCTTTTCGGTATTATAATTCTTCTTGGCAGTGGTTGGCTCCACGATCCTGTCCTTGGCCTTGGTAATCATATCGCTGAATACGTGGGGGTTCTCGGCATCCAGATAAGTTGGGTTGAATTCCGCAAGAAAACTGAGTCCTGGTAAAGTACTCAACTTATCCGCTAGTCCTTTAACCTTCCTTAAAACCATATTGACCGCATCAACCATCGACTGAACAAAACCACCCGCAAAATTCTCCACACCAAATGCCATTTGGTAGATAAAATTCAAAAAATTCATCGTCAGATCATAAAACAACTTGCTGATGGCGTACTTCGGATCATTGAACAGATTGCGGAAAAAGTCAGCAAAAGCGATAAACGTGTTATACCAGGAGATTACAATATTTTGAATAAAGGCCTTCAGCCAGCCAAAAGCACCCGCTACATATTCCACCATCGTCGCTACCGAAACACCCGATTGCTGGAGACAATATATAAGTAGTCCGACAGCCGCGACAATTAATAAGATCGGCCAGTTAGCCACCAGCCAGGCTGCAGCCAGGGCATAGACCTGAGCTATCATCGCGGCTAAAAGAACAAAGGCGATTGCAGCCAGAATCGGACCCGCAACGTCCCAATTCTGTTGGATGGCGTTAATCATATAGAAAAGTCCGTCCACCAGTACTCCAACTACCGTAGCGATTACCAGAAAAGCATTTGCCACCAAAGTAAGCATCGTGAGCATCTGCTCCGATTTGAAAAAATTATTCAGCGCATCCAGAACAGGTCTGAGGGCAACGATAGCTTTTTGGCCCATTGCTTCAACCGCACCATTCATATTGTTCTGAAGCATTTGCCAATTCCCCTTATCCTCATCGGAGGCATTGGCTGTAATTGCTTTCACGCCCAGGGACTTCACATTATCAAAGATCCCTCCCAGATCGACAGCACCCAAAGAGTCCATCGTCTTGGACAGAATGCCGGGCTCCTGTTTTTTTTGCTTTTTCTTCTCGGCCGCTTCCTTCTTCTTATTGATCATAGAGCCTACAGCTTTTTCACCTACATAAGTAATTAACTCAAAGCCGCTGACATCCAGCGCCTTCATTATTTTTTGGACTTTGCCCATAAAACCTTTTTTCTCACCCCGGACATCGCTGGGATTCACATCCTCTGCAGAACGATTGGATCTGGAATGCTCCGCTACGTCGCTTAACCGGCTGGCAGCTTCCTGGGATCGCATAAATCCTTCCATAAAGGACTTGTTTTTCTCCTCGTAGATGCGATCCAGTATCAGCTGAAGATCACTTAGCGATTGACTGGCCCGGTTGAAGTTCTGATTCAAGCGGTCCCATTGGGCATTGACATTTTGCCAAACGGTAAGGGCTGTAACCGGTACGAGCGCCGTACTCGTCACCTCAGTCTCCATTCATTCACCCCCTTCATCTTTTCTTCCCTCTACTGCGGGCCTGATCCCGCTTCTCCTTGTCTACCCGGACAGAGATCATTGCATAGATTGCCGCGCGTTCACGTGCGGACAGCTTCATCAGCTCATGCGGCAGAATGTACAGCTCGTGGAGGGCGTAGTAGGCCAGATTCGCCTCACCATCGCCCTCGTTGATTAGTTTTTTACTTCATCCACCAGTTCGTTCATACCGGTGTCGAAGCCATTGAGTGCCTGTACCCGTTCACCAAGCGCCGCGAATTCTCCGGGAAGCAGCATTTTACGCAACAGGGACTCCGCTCCCAGTACGCCATAGGAACGCTGCAGCTCAGAGTTTTTCAGATCCGGATGCACTACACTTGAGGTCATCAGTTTGGCCATATATTCATTGGGGTCAATGTCGGTAGAATAATTTCCATTCTTCCCCTTCACTTTGCGAGTGGCCGCTTTGCGGCATTCCTGGTTCTCATCCTCAGTCATACTGCGCAGCTTCCAAGCCACAGCTTTCCCTTCCTTATCCTTAAAACGCTGAGAGACCACAAAATCCTCTGTCGTGTCACATGCTGCATTTTGTGCAAAAAACAAGCTCAATTCGCTCATAAATCTTCCTCCTGTTAATTAGATGGGTTGGCGCAGACAGAGAAGAGACCCGCCGCTTAATTCACGTCCGGGCCATTCTTGCTCACGTCCATATTTATTTCACCATATATCCCTTAGAGACCGGCGCCCGCTGGGGCGTTGAATGACTGCTCAAGCTCTACATCTTCAAAAGTAAAGCTTACTTCTTCCTCAAGTGCATCCGACTCCGTATCGAGCGAAGCCATAATGACACTGTCCAAATTCACGTCCTTCAGCATGATCCGCTGTGCGCCTACAGTAGAGGAAGGATCTTCATTCGTCACAACAATATCAAAATACTGGTCGATGCCAGTCTTCATATATTCCAGCATCAATTGGCGGAAACGGCTGGTCATGTAGAAAATCGTCATTGTGCCGCTGCCGGACCAGCCTGTCGCTTTATGCTGAACGCCACGGCGTCCAAGTGTCTTCACTTCCGCCTTTTGCTTCTCCACGGTAGCTTCCAGCGTTTTCACATAGAACATTTCTTCAGTGTTGCCGCCGATCGTTGCATATGCACGGCCTTCCTGGCCGGAGAGAGTATCGCTGGCTTTCAAGAATGTCATCTTAGACCACCTTCACTTTCATGTATATTTTTTCCACAGAATCTACTGGCTGCACGGCAACATCCAGCACAACACTGTCGCTGTCCGTTCCTGCTGTTACCACGATGTCAGTCTGTGAATTGAAGTTATCGATCGCACCAAGGTTCTGCAGATCATTCATATAAGAAACGCACTGGGACCAGAACAGCGCACGTCCATCCTCATTGTTGGCCACCTTGCCAATGAAGTAGTTCTCGAAAATTTGTTTCAGATCCCCGGCAATTCCGTCCAGTACACGCAATACACGGTTTTTCGCAAATGCCCTCCCTTTATTGGGCGAGAATGCAGTGAACGTGTTGATATCTTGTTCCACTACCGCCCGGCCCCCATTGTACGTAAAGAGCAGCTGACCTTCCGTCAATGCTGTTACCGTTTCAGAATGATTGAAGCGTACATCCGCATCTACAGCGTCATCATAGGCCTGATAGGTCAACGATTCGTTCACTGCGGCGGCAGCGGTCGCACCGGCTACCCAGGCTACGGCAGTTGCTTTGTCAATAATTGCGCCATCGCTCAGAACTACACCATTCGCCACACTGATTATCCCTTCGTGGCCAGCTGCACTGTAATCGGACAGCACCGCTTGTACCTTCTTGCCCTCCGTATCACGCAGACGCTTCACAAAGGAGGTATACAGCGCTTTAAGCAAGTTGTCCTGCGACATCAGACCAACCGTTTGAAAATCATGAACCTCCAGCTGGGCCAAGAAATCACTATGGCCAGCATTCGTTGCCGTACCGTTTGTACCACCCGTAAGCGGCATGCCGGCGGTCAATGCAAGACCCGTTGAACCATCCTCCTGAAACTCTACATAGTCGTTGGATGCCAGTTCTGTTGCCGAGCCTACCGTTTGCTTGTCCAGTTCAGTACTGCCGAGCAGCGTTCTAACATCGAACAGAGCAGCGTTATCAATATTCTTCTCAACCGCTACGGAAAGATCATTACCGCGTTCACCGCCGTATTTTGCCGTTACCTGCAGGCCGTTATTGGTCACAGTTGCCTGTACACCTTCATTCAAGCGGTAGAGCAACAGGGTTCCTGCACGTTTCAGCGCTTCCCGCACGGGAAGCAGTTCCGTATCCGTCAGATCATAACCGAGCAGCTTCATATAATCATCCTGCGGCGTGAGCTTCAGAACAGCTCCTGTTTGCCCCCAAGGGAGGGAAAGAGCGAGTGCTGTAATTCCCCGTTCCCCCATTTTACCTGCTGTACTTCCGTCCGACGCCACATTCACGTATACCCCCGGACGCACTTTATTTTGTGTTGTCCATGTTCCTCCAGCCATTAGATAACCTCCTTAGTTAGAAAAAGCTTAATTAATTGCTTAGCTTCATTTAGCGTGTACCCCTGATTCTCTTGTAGAACTGCGTCCAGCACATCTTTTTCTTTAGGCGGAAATAATGCCGATTCCCTAATCTGCTTTTTGCCAAAAACGCTTATATGTTCTTCACTTGTGCTCATTTCAATCGTTCTCCTTCTTTCAATTGCCCCATCATCGGAGCCTCAGCTCCAGGCGGCTGTTGTTCCCTGTGAAGATAGAGCATATAATCCACTGTAAAAAGCGGCCCTGTTCCTTCTGCGCCCGCCTCCCACGCCTGTCTCATGACCCGAAAAGAAGGATGCCCGCGCTCCCATAGCGCGAGCGCTTCACACAATCCGTCAGCCATTTCTTCGGACTTCAGCAACCCGGCCTGTTCATAGCGGATACCATAACGGTATACGGCCATATATTTGCCTTCCCGTTGCCGGTCATAAGTTGACGAGAGCAGTTCCACTCTGAAGTATGCGGTTTGGGGCTTGTCACCATCAACATGGATAGGAACATCAGGATAAAATTCTTCGAGCGCAGCAACAATATTCTCCCGTAATTGTTGTACAGTCATGGTTACATTCCTTCCCACAGCCACAGCAGCAGCCGATATTTAATGCTATAAATCATTAAATCCGTTAGCATAATAGTGCACACCTCCAGTTTGAAGTTAATCAAAAACGGATACCCCCTTCACAGGTGAGGTATCCGCCTTGTCATTTGGCAACTGCCAGAAGAATCTTTCACCGCGAAATTAACCTATCTGCTCTCTTGGGCGCGAGATCAGCAGAGCATTCATGCTCCTGCGGTGTTCTTCTGCTTCATTTGCCATGTTATAATCATACCCCCTTTATTTCCGCATGGAGCCGGTATTAGGACGGCAAATGGGAGAGCTTCGGAATGAAGTTGAGCGGTTTTAAGCTGGTAAAAAGCAGCTCCTTCAATGGGCATTCATGGCCTCATTTGGCTTCAGCAAGCAGAAACGGCGACGCCGTCCTTTAAAAGGACGGCGTGTTTCAACGAGAAATAGAAGGATAAATTAGTGTGCCGAGCATATAAATTATATTTTAAAAATGGCTGCATCATCCATTCATCCGGACGATACAGCCTTTGTATTACATTCTATGTTCATGCTCATTCTCCATTCAAAGCCTACTGTCATAAGAAGGGCTGTTAACTCATCCGCTCTCCAAATCTTCTTTTTGTATTGAAGATCCATTTTTCATCAGTGAGCCCAGAGACAGGAGCCCAAGATCCGTCAGTGCCAGAGCCATTTTGTAAAATGCCTTTGAGCGTATTTTAACATAAGTGTCCTTACTGACCGGCGGATCAAATACATGATTATAGACTGTGTAGTCATATACCTCGTCTCTACGCATATATCTTTCTCTCACAAGCTGCTGCTCCCGTTTATCCAGCCTGTCCACGACAGAGTCGAGTGCGGCGCAGTAAGCTTTTCTTGCAGCAGGAACATCTACATTATGTGCAGCTATAGCTGCAGTCTTGTCCGTAATGGTATGGGTCGGGCCATGAAATCTCTCCGTATAGGAATAAGTAATGCCCGCCTCCTTGGCTTCAAAAGTAACTGTCTTAAAAATACGATATTTCTCCAGCATGCTCTCTATAGCAGTTTGAGTACGCCGGCGGTCCAGTTCGGGCAACGAGGATAAATTCATCATGATATGCACTCCTTTGCATTTAGGCTAATACGGAATGATTATTGCGGAAGTTTTCTGAGATATGTGGTAAAATTCTACTTGTTCGTATATTGTTCGCCTTTTTCAATAATATACCACTTCCCTGCCAATTCCGTAAAATCCCATTTAAGGCCGTTTATAAGGAGAAAAGACCCTTTATCATGATTTATCTTGTGATCGCTTCCTGTATTACCTTTTGGGACGAATATCACTTTTTTATTTACCTATTGACAATAATAGCTTATATTATTACTAACAGGTTAATAGGTGATAAGGAGTGGTTAACGATGGCAGAAAAGTTCGGCAATTATCTGAAGCAGCTTCGGGAACATAAAGGCCTGACAATCAATCAACTGGCAGCACTTGCAGGTATCAGTGGGGCACAGATTTCACGGATCGAGAATGGATTAAGGGGCGTGCCTAAGCCAGCCACTTTGCGCAAAATCGCTGAGGCCGCTGAGGTCTCCTATGAAGAGCTTATGGAACATGCGGGATACTTGACCGAGGATATTGAAGGCAAGGTTCCTGAATGGGCTACAAGTAAGGATAAGCGGGATTTCCGCAAAATGCTGGAGGATGATGGGGAGCTTATGTTTGACGGGATACCCTTAAACAAAGAAGACAGGCAGCGGATCACGGATGTCCTGACAGGCCTTTTTTGGGAAGCCAAACAGATGAATAAAAGAACCCAACCTAAACAAGACTCCGGTACCGATCAATAATTAATTACGTCACATACATTAACATGCTGCGGGTGAAGAATATGGATGAGATAATCAATAAATTGACCAAAAAATATAAAACCAACAACCCTTTTGAGCTTTCCAAAGCGCTGGGCATTCATATTCGCTTCATAAACCTGGGTGAGAGTACCAAGGGCTTGTATTACCGCAAGCTTCGGAGAAGATTTATTGTTATTCATAATGAGCTTCCTATAGAGTGGCAGCGTTTTGTTTGTGCACATGAGCTTGGCCATGATCGCCTGCATAAAGGCATCAACCGTTTCTTTTTAGAGGAGAATTCCTATTTTTCACCTGGAAAGCTGGAGCGGCAAGCTAATCTATTCGCCATAAAGCTATTATCGTCAGGGAGTTCTCCCGAACAGGACGAGCCCTTAATAAGCTATTACCTTCGGATTGGCATCCCACCGGAAGTCATCTTTTTTTTAGCAGATTAAAGGAATATATGTTCTATCGAATTTCAACTAATTAGATTGAACTTGAATGAGTTATGAATTAGAAGAAGCATCCATTCAAAAGAAATTGATTTCACTTTTCGGCTTAATTTAAAGCAAAAAACTCTTACCAAAGTAAGAGTTCACTGCCAGCTCAATAGCCGTATTATCGGGATGACACGATTTGAACATGCGACCCCCTGGTCCCAAACCAGGTGCTCTACCAAGCTGAGCTACATCCCGAAACGTATAAAATTATGGAGCGGGTGATGGGAATCGAACCCACGCTATCAGCTTGGAAGGCTGAAGTTCTACCATTGAACTACACCCGCACAGGTGTAAAATCGGGATGACACGATTTGAACATGCGACCCCCTGGTCCCAAACCAGGTGCTCTACCAAGCTGAGCTACATCCCGTTAATTATTAAGCTCCAACAAACTCACACATTCGAATCTAGAAGTATTAATAGCGCGCCCTGAGAGATACGGTCACTTACATGCCCGGTTGCGAAGTAGATGCTCACGAAGCTTAAGCTCCAACGAACTCTTTCGTTCAAATCTGTCTCAGGTCACTCGGATAATGCGTGAAGTATGAAATGGCGCGCCCTGAGAGATTCGAACTCCCGGCCTTTTGATTCGTAGTCAAACGCTCTATCCAGCTGAGCTAAGGGCGCAAAATTATGGAGCGGACGACGGGAATCGAACCCGCGACCCTCGCCTTGGCAAGGCGATGCTCTACCGCTGAGCCACGTCCGCAATTTAAAGAATGCGCGTGGAGGGACTTGAACCCCCACGTCATAGACGCTAGATCCTAAGTCTAGTGCGTCTGCCAATTCCGCCACACGCGCATATTACAGATAAAAGTGAGCCATGAAGGACTCGAACCTTCGACACCCTGATTAAAAGTCAGGTGCTCTACCAACTGAGCTAATGGCTCTTATTTGGCAGGGGATATAGGATTCGAACCTATGATGACGGAGTCAGAGTCCGTTGCCTTACCGCTTGGCTAATCCCCTAAGATGGATAACTTTGAAATTCCCACAATCTCTTCCTAATATGAGAACGATTATGGTGGAGGCTGAGGGGTTCGAACCCCCGACCCTCTGCTTGTAAGGCAGATGCTCTCCCAGCTGAGCTAAGCCTCCATATGTATGGGTTGTCCTCAAGGGAATTGATAAATGGTGACCTGTATGGGATACTCTCCACTCCGTTACGAGATTGTGATGTATTCCTTACGAAGCCGATGCGTAAGCGAACCTTATGGATTCTCAGCCCAGAAATCGAAGAAGTTATTGGTGACCCGTATGGGATTCGAACCCATGTTACCTCCGTGAAAGGGAGGTGTCTTAACCCCTTGACCAACGGGCCTAAAAAATTTGTGGAGCTCTCAACCGGATTCGAACCGGTGACCTCTTCCTTACCATGGAAGCACTCTACCTACTGAGCTATGAGAGCATGGCTCCCCGAACAGGACTCGAACCTGTGACAACTCGATTAACAGTCGAGTGCTCTACCAACTGAGCTATCAGGGAATAACGCTTGGCGGCGTCCTACTCTCCCGGGACCCTTCGGTCCAAGTACCATCGGCGCTGGAGGGCTTAACGGTCGTGTTCGGGATGGGTACGCGTGGAACCCCTCCGCTATCGCCACCAAACATGATTTTT
>NZ_JACBYI010000026.1 GCF_019352175.1 Paenibacillus sp. S150 | reverse complement strand
GAGCGCCCGGTGTGGACCCTGTAACGGTAGCGAATCTACAAGCATACTTGAAAACACATTGGGAACCGGTGAAAGCCGAACTTCTAGCGGGAACGTACAGAGCTGCGCCAGTCAAACGGGTGGAAATCCCCAAACCCGGAGGGGGTGTACGGATGTTAGGTATTCCGGCCGTGATGGACCGTTTTCTCCAGCAGGCGCTTCGACAAGTCATGAACCCGATCTTTGATGCGCAATTTTCAGGGTACAGCAACGGCTTTCGGCCGGGGAAGAGCGCACATGACGCCGTGAAACAAGCCCAAAGATATATTCAAAACGGCCTGAGATGGGTTGTGGACCTCGACCTTGAGAGATTCTTTGACCGGGTAAACCACGACATGCGGATGGCAAGAGTGGCGCGGAAAGTGACGGACAAAAGATCTGATTCGCGCGTATCTGAACGCCGGAGTCAGGGTGAATGGAAAATGGGAACACAGCCGAGAAGGAACGCCGCAGGGGGGTCCGCTCAGTCCGCTTTTGGCAAACATTCTACTGGATGACCTGGACAAGGAACTAACCAAATCGAACCTGGCCCATTTCCATGGAAGAAAGGATTAACCGGCTGAATTGCTATCTGATGGGCTGGCTCGGTTATTTCCGTCTAGCCCCGGCGAAGACACACTTCCAAACGCTGGACCAGTGGATTCGAAGGAGACTCCGAAGGTGTCTGTGGAAACAGTGGAAACGAGTACGTACACGAATCCGTGAGCTTCGGGCACTCGGGGTTCCCAAGCGGGCTTGTTTGAAGAGGGCCAACTCGCGGCGAGGCGCGTGGGAAATGTCCCGGAACACGAATAACGCCCTTCCGACTTCCTATTGGGAAGCGAAAGGGCTGAAGAGTTTACTTTCACGCTATCTGGAACTTTGTCAACCTTTTGGAACCGCCGTATGCGGACCCGCATGTACGGTGGTGTGAGAGGACGGGGGCTTACCGCCCTCTCCTACTCGATAAGATAAAGCAGCTTGTCAAGGAAGTTGTCTGCCAAGGTTCTGTCTGGCTGGGCTCTTACAGGCCTTTGGTCTTGTCGTCGTTGTACGAGGAAGTAAGAATGCCGGTCAGAAACAACAGAAACACAAGGGCGATAATCCAAAAAGTCAGGGAAAACGACATGCGTGCACCTCCATGAGTGGCTGTATTCGTTTCCCTGATTATAACCCGCTGTCTTCCAAAAATAAATGGAAAAGTGATTTGCCTCATAGACAATACATAATAGTCATCTGAAGAAGAGGAAGCTGGTAGGAACCTTACGCAGATTTCCATCGGACGGCTTATTGATGACCCGTCCGTTGAAAATCAGGGAGGAGGACCCGCCGCCATCCAGATTGTAAGCGTCAACGACGCCCATGCCCCACAGCTTGTTCTGAAGCTCCTCCAGTGTAGCTCCGGAGTTGCCGTTCTCGTTATATCCGTCTGCCACCATAATCAGCAGCTGGTCATCCTTGTACTTGCCAATCACCGTACGGGGAGCGCGCTTGGGGGACAGCTGCCATTTGGCAGGAATGGGCACTTTGCTGCTGTTCTTCAGCAGGACCGGCACAAAGGTGGCGCCGAAGACCGGCTGCAGCTGGTCCAGCTGTGTCCGGCTGTAGAATTTGCCGCCGATCAGCTGGCCTGAGGCATTCAGTCCAACGAAGCTGAGATCCTTGTAAGTGGCTTCGAAGCCGTACAGATACTCTCCGCCGACAACGGTGGTGGAGAGCGGGTAGCGCTTGCCGTCCTTATCGGCGAACCCGCCGGCATTGATGCCGGCAGCCGCACCGTAGCGGTTCACGGCCTGCAGGGTCGTTTCTGCACCGCCGCTGCCGTCTCCGGCCAGGCTCATTTTCATCGCGGCCTTGTCCTTCAGTTTGATTTTTAGAGCATAGGCTGTATAGTTGCCGGGATTAAGCCGGTAGAGTTCAATGGTAATCCGGTCGCTGATCACGACATCGGCAGGAATGCCCAGGCGTGAAGTGATGCGGCGGTTATAGATCTGCTCCGGACGCGAAGCTTGGGTTGTAGCCATTTGGACCAGCGCATTCATGGCATTGGTCGTCTGATTGTAGAGCTTGGCGCTGGCACTGATGGAATCGGTGGTATAAGAGGCAGAGGCCTGAGCTGCGGCCAGCTCCCTTTGGAGCGCTGCCGCTTCCTCGACCGGACCCGGCTCAGCGGCGAACTGCGCCGTATTAAGGTTCAGTTCAAGCTGCGGCTGATACCACCATAAGCAGAGCAGCAAGCCGGCAAATGGCGCCGTCAGAAGCATGAAAAAACGGTTGACTCTTTTAACCGGTGTCATCATTTCAGCAGATCCATTTCTTTTTGCAGCGCATCCAGCTGTTTGCGGACCTCGCTCAGCTGCGTATACAGCTTGTTGCTGTTGTCCGTCTTGCTGCTGGCATTATCCTTGGTAAAGGTAAGAAGTTCATTGAAGGTCTGCACAGTGCTCTGCAATTCCTTGACCTGCTGGGAGAGAACATCAATTCGCGATTCGTAATCGGTCTTCAAAACGGTAAGCTGCTGCTGGCTCTGGGTGCCAAGCTCGCTTAGCACTTGCTCCTTAAGATGGTTGGTATAGCTGTACACGGCGTAGAAGCCGAGTCCGATCATCAAAATCCAGAACAGTAAAAACCATTTTACGGAAGATCCGCTTCTCGCTGCAGTACGGCGCGAGTGTACCGGTGTCGATTCCGCTAGCGGTTGCATTTTGATCACCTCAGGCAAATTTTTTTCAAGTCCTCATTCTATCAGACTTTTACAATTTTCGCAAAAGTGCAAGAGCTTATGAAAACGTGAAAAAGTAATTGCACTCTATTAAACTACTGAGATACAATTTCTATAGATTGGAATATCTGATGGGCGTATTCAAGGGAAAAGAAGGAAAATGGACAAGTCATCACGGAGCCTTGCTTGCGAACTGACAGGAAACGCTATGGCGCTTCCCTTTTTGGGTAAATTATATAGATAGCAGGAGGTCTGGGCATTAATGATGAAGGTGTGGCGGGTGATCATCGTGGGATGTCATCCCACAAGTATGTTAGGAACGAAACTGATTTTGGAGGAAGGGGGAGAGCTTGAGGTAGCGGGTATGTTCTCTACATGGAGCGAAGGCGTTTACACTGTACAGGAACAGCAGCCGGATCTGGTGCTGACGGATTATCAAATGCCGGAAGGCAATGTCGAGGGTGCGCTGGTAGAGATGAAGCAAAGCTCGAGGGACACCCATTTCATTATCATGACCGAGGAAGAGGACAAGGAGCTGTTCCAGCCGCTCCTGGAGCTGGGAGCCAGCGGTGTGCTGTCCAAGGGGGCGTCTCCCCGTCAGCTGCTGCAGATGATTAACGGGCTCCGGGAAGGGTTTCTCTCCATTCCGCTCGAATGGGCCCGGAACGGTTTTCATCCGGCTGCAGCATCACGCGGGCTGGATCGGGTGCTTCAGCTGACCCAGACCGAGATGTTCATTATGGAACGGATTGTTCAAGGAATTACATACGATAAAATTGCTCTTGAGATCGAAGTCAGCCGCCGTTCCATCGATAATTATCTGCGGAAGATCTATGTGAAGCTGGAGGTATCCACAAGAGCGCAGGCGATTGAGAAATTTGCGCTGTTCTCCAGGCAAAACAAGCAAATGTACGCGTAGTCTCTTGGATAACGACATATTGCCCGCTGCGAAGGAATATTCTTGGTACCAGGGAGAAGGGGGGAGCATATGAAATATGAGTTTTCTGCCCGCGCACATACACTGAACTCTTCGCCGCTGCTGAGCATACGTACAGAGACGCGCAGGGGGACGCTGATTTCACTGGCCGAGGAGCTTCCGGCCGAAGAATTGTTTCCATTGTCTCTGCTGGCTGAAACGGCTTCCACAGTCATCTCGGAGGATGCCGGAGCGCTGCAATACGGCGATCCTGAAGGGTATGGCCCGCTCCGGGAATGGTTGACGGGAGACTGGCTGAAGGCCAAAGGGGTGGCTGTAGCCGAAGGCGGAGTTCTGCTGACAACGGGAAGCCAGCAAGCTATCGATCTGCTGTCCAGGGTCTACATCGATCCCGGCGACCGTGTGCTGGTGGAGAACCCGACATCTCCAGGTATCCTGCAGGCACTGCGGATGCAGGGCGCCGCAATTATTCCGGTCCGGGGCGACCGGGACGGGCTGCTGCCGGAGCATCTGCGCACCCAAATCCGCCAGCACCGGCCGAAGATGCTGTTCGCTGCGCCAAGCTTCACGAATCCCAGCGGAATTCTCTGGAGTCTGGCCAGGCGCAAGGAAGTGCTGGAGCTGTGTACCGCACACAACGTGCTGATCGTCGAGGATGACTCTTATGGCGATCTGCATTTTCAGAGGTATACGGAGCATCCGTCAGTGAAATACCCGTCGCTCTATGCGCTGGAAAATGTCAGCGAGGGCGGACATGTGCTATACATCGGCTCCTTCAGTAAAACAGTCGCGCCTGCGCTGCGGACGGGCTGGGCGGCGGGCAGCCGCGAATTGGTCGGCATGATGGCCGCCGCCAAGCAGATGGCCGATTGGCAGTCCAGCTCACTGAACCAGCGGCTGCTGCATCATCTGCTGGATGTGACGGCCTTTGACCTGCGCGAGCATATCGCGCTTCTCAACCGCGAATACAACACCCGCCTGAAGCTGATGGCGGAGCTGCTCAAGCGCCCGGCATGGAAGGGCAGCAGCTATGCTCTGCCGGCAGGGGGCATGTTCCTCTGGGTGACGCTGCCGGAGGGGCTGAATGCAACGGCACTGCTGAAGGCCTCGCTGGCCAAAGGCGTGGCCTTTCTGCCCGGGCCGCTGTGCAGTGTGAGCGGCGGGAACGGCCACATTCGCCTCAACTTCAGCCATCCCGGCCGGGATGAGCTGCTGCTGGGCATGAACCTGATGAGCGAGGCTGTTACCGAGTTCACGGCGCGGAGCTGAGCTGGGACAGCCGATTAGTGAATAGGAGCTTCTCAAGAGCTGTGCCAGGCAAACCTAAACTGATGGTGAACTCTTTGAACCTTTACTGCCGGTGCGGACCGCCTTCTCTCAAAGAAGCAGCGTCAGGGCGATCATTTGCTGGAAATTTCCATAGAGCGCATCCGCCGGATTCTTGGCGGACAGGGGCGCCCCTGGTGCGTGCGGCCCGCTGTACGGAGCGGCGGCCTACAGCTTGCCCGCGCTGATCTCCGCGATGGCGGCATATTCGATCAGCGCTGCGGTTCCGGCGGCCGTGAGCGTGTAGCGGCCGCGCCCCACCCGGAAGAACCACCCGTAGTAGTTCTTCTGCAGGAATGCGGCGGCCCCCGGCACGCCGCTTCTCCTGCGCAGCTCGGCGGGCGTCACGCCGAGCGGTGCCCCGCCGGGGCCGGCCGCGGGAGCGGCTTCGGCCTCGGCAGCCTGCAGCGCGAGGGCCACGCGCAGCGCCTTCTCGCGGTAGGCCGTCACGAGCTTGACGCGCGTGCTGCCGCCGGTGTTGTAGTCCCCGCTGCGCTCGCGGAACTCATAGAGCAGCCGCTCGCGCCGGCGCAGACCGCTGCGGACCTGGGGCGGCGCGTCGCCCGGCTCCGCGAGCACCTCGACGAGCGGGGCCTTGGTCTTGTAAAAGACCACGGTGATCAGCCCCAGCCCGAGGCGGCGGCACAGGCCGCTGAGCTCGCCCCAGCGCTGGTTCACCGCGCCTTTTTTGTTCCGCACGCGCTCTACCGCGAGGTAGACGTTGGGACTGAGACGGAGCCGTTCAACCCCCTGCAGCAGCAGGGCGAGGTTGAACGACTTTTTCATCTCCACGATCAGCGGCTGCTCCCCGTCTTCCCGCATGCCCACCAGATCGCAGGTCCGCACCTCGCCTTTGATCGAATAGCCCTGCCGTTCAAAAAAAGCTTTTAAAGGAGCATACAGCTCTGTTTCATGCTTTACTGCCATTGTTGTCACTCCCGCGCCTTATTTTCAAGGTATATGCATTTTCCTGGGTTTTTAACGATTCTCTATTATAGCACAGCAAAAAAGAGGTCAACTATTCCGGGCTCGCCGCATAGGTATGTAATACACTTTTAAAGCTGGTGGAGCAAGTAGGAGCGCAAGAGGAGGCAGCGAACAATGGATATTTTTGAGCGTATAGCTTCGTATCGGGCTGAGAACGACCGTTTGGCGTGGAGCGGCACCTTCAAGGACTATATAGAACTGCTGAAAAAAGACCCCTCTCCCGCTAAAACGGCTCATTCTCGCGTATACGACATGATCAAATCACACGGCGTAGAGGACATCAATGGGCGCAAAAGGTATAAGTTTTTTGAGCAGGAGATTTTTGGACTCGACCGTGCGGTCGAGAAGCTGGTGGAGGAGTATTTCCATTCCGCAGCCCGGCGGCTCGATGTGCGTAAACGGATACTGCTGCTGATGGGACCGGTCAGCGGCGGCAAATCGACACTGGTGACACTGCTGAAGCGGGGGCTGGAGCAATATTCGCGCACCGATGCCGGGGCGGTCTATGCGATTGAGGGCTGCCCGATGCATGAGGACCCGCTGCATTTAATTCCGCTGGAGCTGCGCCCGGAGATTGAGCGGGAGCTTGGGGTGCGCATCGAGGGCAACCTGTGCCCATCCTGCCAGATGCGGCTCAAAAATGAGTATCACGGCGACATCGAGCAGGTAAAAGTGGTGCGCGTGCTTTTGTCGGAGGAGGAGCGTGTCGGCATCGGGACCTTCAGTCCGTCCGATCCGAAATCGCAGGATATCGCCGACCTGACCGGCAGTATCGACTTCTCGACCATTACCGAATTCGGCTCGGAATCCGATCCGCGCGCCTACCGCTTCGACGGGGAGCTGAACAAGGCCAACCGCGGGGTGATGGAGTTCCAGGAAATGCTGAAGTGCGATGAGAAATTCCTCTGGAACCTGCTCTCGCTGACCCAGGAAGGCAACTTTAAGGCCGGCCGGTTCGCGCTGATTTCCGCAGACGAAATGATCATCGCCCACACGAATGAAACGGAGTACAAATCCTTCATCTCCAATAAAAAGAATGAAGCACTCCAGTCCCGCATGATCGTCATGCCCGTTCCGTATAACCTGAGAGTGTCCGAGGAGGAAAAAATCTACGCCAAGCTCATCTCCCAAAGCGACATGAAGCATGTGCATATTGCCCCTCATGCGCTGCGTGCGGCAGCGATTTTCTCGATTCTGACCCGCCTCAAGGAGAGCAAGAAACAGGGCATGGACCTGATCAAAAAGCTGCGCATGTACGACGGCGAAGAGGTCGAGGGCTACAAGGAAGCCGATCTCAAGGAAATGCAGACCGAATATCTGGACGAGGGCATGTCCGGCATCGATCCGCGGTATGTCATTAACCGGATTTCCAGTGCGCTGATCAAAGGCGATCTGCAGTGCATGAACGCGCTGGATGTGCTGCGGGCGATCAAGGACGGGCTGGACCAGCATCCCTCCATTACGAAGGAAGAGCGGGAGCGTTATTTGAACTTCATTTCCATTGCCCGCAAGGAATATGATATTCTGGCCAAAAGCGAAGTGCAGAAGGCCTTCGTCTATTCTTTTGAAGAATCCGCCAAAACGCTGTTCGAGAACTATCTCGACAATATCGAAGCGTTCTGCAACTGGACCAAAATCCGTGATCCGCTGACGGACGAAGAGATGGAGCCGGATGAGCGGCTGATGCGGTCCATTGAAGAGCAGATCGGCATTTCCGAAAATGCCAAAAAAGCCTTCCGCGAGGAGATTCTGATCCGTATTTCCGCCTACTCCCGCAAGGGCAAAAAATTCGAATACAACAACCATGACCGGCTGCGGGAAGCCATTGAGAAGAAGCTCTTCACCGACCTGAAGGACATTGTCAAAATCACCACCTCCTCCAAAACGCCGGATGAAAGCCAGCTCAAGCGCATTAACGAGGTCTCCAGACGCCTGATCGATGAGCATAATTACTGCCCGATCTGCGCCAATGAGCTGCTGAAATATGTCGGAAGCCTGCTGAACCGCTGAGCGGTATTCAGATTGGGGAACCTCCCGGGACTGCCTTCAGGCAGTCCTGTTTCCTGTCTGTCAAGAAAGTTGAAGACTCCTTAAAAAGGGAATATCCCTGGCCATCTGCTATGGCTGCGGATATCCCCTTGCCACCAAATAGGAAGGTTACTCTTCTGCTGCCTATTCTTTGGAATCCTTGGGCCCGTTGTCCTTGCCGCCGACATTAAAGCCTAATTGGCCGTTATATTTTCCCAGCTGCCCGGTAATTCCCAAGCCTGCCCCTTGACTGCCGCCCAGCTGTGCCTTAGCCTGCGCACCGAGTCCGTTCGCACCGCCGATTTGCAGGCCGGTGTTCAGCCCTGCCCCTTGGCCGCCGCCCAGGTGACCTTCGGCACCGGCACTCAGACCGTGCTCTCCTCCGAGCTGTGCCCCCGTTTGAAAGCCGGCCCCCTGGCCGCCGCCCAGTTGTGTCTTGGCCTGTGCAGCAAGCCCATACTTGCCGAAGGCCTGCGCTTCCGCCGTGAACCCGGCCCCCTGGCTGCCGTCCAGATGGGTATTGCCCTGTGCCTGAATTCCATAGGAAGGAGAGCCTATGTGGCCGTCCGCATGGACCTCAGCGCCGCTATAAGCCAGATTTCCGCCTGCATTTAAGCCAATGCCGTGTTTGCCGCCTGCCTCTCCTCCTGCATTCACCTGGATACCCTTTCCGCTGCCGGCGTTTGCGTCCACATAGCCATTTACCAGTTCATTATTTGCGTTGTGGCTGTCTGGGGGGAGATCTGCCGGGCTGCTGCTGTCCGAGCGGTTCAGATGGTAGTAGTGGGAGTAAGGGTAAGAAGTGTAACGGGGAAAAGCAGGATATGAGGGTTGATAAGCTTGACGGTTTGGATCTTGATTCCCAAGAGTCATGTGGGATACCTCCATTATTCAATTGATTACAACAGCCTATTCATCCTGGAGTTGAAATGATACCGCCGCTGCGGCAGCAACCCTAAAGAAAGGCCCTCGTGCACAAAAATTTGTGCCGCAGGCCTTTTTTCTGAGTATCCAGTCTGTAGGCACCCGTAGCGGGCTTTTTTTGCTTTTTGGGCTTATCCCCTTGTGTTGGTGCGGAGTGGGCAAGCTGAGCGTCCGGCAGCTCCCTTCCCCACGCTGACTTCCACACTCCTTCGCTTACTCTTTCTCGCTCGCTGTGTGAGATTATTCGCAAAATTACTGCAGCGCGTCCCGGAATAACGGCAGAAATGCCGTTGTTGAGGCGGGGCTGGCCAACTCTCATCCCCTCTTACTTTTTTCTTCCCCATAGTTCTTACTTATTTATTCTGGGATGGGCTCTAAGTATGCAAGCTGATTTACCTGCCAGAGTAATTTTGTTCTCGGGAACCTGCGGGTGCTGTTTTGCAGGAGGAGGAGCGGAGTTAGAGTGGCTAACCGGGATCCCGGTGGCAGGGAAGTGGAGTGAGAGGATGTGAAGTGGAATTAGTATACTTAATTGGACAGAAAAGTTTGCAGTAGAGGAAGCAGTGGGAAAAAGTGAACTTAATTTAGGCGTATTCCCCTGAAAAGGGGAGAATCGGATGGATTAGGTATCCTTTTTCCCACTAATGCTTGTTGAAACGGGGATGGGGGAGATTTAGGTTCACTTTTTCCACTTGGGCTTCCCGCTGGGTCTCTCGCAGCGAGAAGGTCTGGGGACCGGAAAACAAAGGTTAATCCAGGCAGGGCGTACCGGAGAGTCCGGCCAACCTTAAACCTGACATTCAAAACGCAAACGGCTACGCAGCCCGGTGAAGGCGGTTTTTTATGACGCCAAACCGGAAGCCGCGCTTCCTAGACAAACTTCCGCTGCACCTTTTTGCCGTCATAGGTAAAAAGGGCTTTTTTGTCTTCGACCACGGTTTGCAGATGCACGGTGCGGCCCCAGAGGGAGTAGATGTGCGGCAAGGTGCGCTCCAGGTATTTCAGATCCAGCTCAATGCTCTCGTAGCGGTGCTCGATCAGCAGCTCGCCGTTGCGCTCATAGTCGGCGTCCTGGACGACCAGATACGGCGAGCCGCCGTTGACCCGGGCGAGCACGAGCTGGTCGCGCACATTTTCCCAGGCTTTATCGGTGATTTTCCATTCCGGGCCTTTTTTCTCGAAGACATACAGGTCCAGGTCATTCACCAGCTGTTTGGACAGGTAGCTGCGGATAAAAGAGATGTCGGAGTCCAGCTCCCGCACCTCGAATATTTTGTCACGGTCCCAGCGGCGCTCGATGTCCTCAAAAATCTTCAGCCCCAGGTAGTAGGGATTGAGGCTCTGGCGGGAGGGCTGCACGACCGAGGAATTGAGCTTGGCGTATTCCACTGTCTCCTCTGCGGTCAGATCCAGCTCGCGCATGATCCGCTGATGCCAGTAGGAGGCCCAGCCTTCGTTCATGATCTTGGTCTCCATCTGCGGCCAGAAGTAGAGCATTTCGTCATGCAGCATCGTCATGATGTCGCGCTGCCAATCCTCCAGCGCCGTCGAATACTGCTGGATGAACCAGACGATATCCTTCTCCGGCTCCGGCGGGAATTTGCGCTTTCCGGCGGTCTCCGCTTCCGGGGAAGCTGCTTTGCCGCTCTCCAGCTCCCACAGCTCATCGTAGGGGTTAACCGGGCCTGAGCCTCCGGCCGGGGTGTCCTTGCGCTCCTTCATTTTGGCTTCAAGCAGATGGGTCTTGCCCAGCTTGCGCGGCTGAATCAGGCTGGGATCGATATGCTCCTGCACGGCCAGCACGGAGTCAATGAAGCTTTCTACGGTATCAATACCGTAGGTCACCGAATAACCGGCGATCCGGTCCGCCGTGGCCGACATGCTCTCAACCATGTCCCGGTTGGACATGGAGAAGCGCATGTTGTTTTTGAAGAAATCGCAGTGGGCAAGCACATGCGCGACGATCAGCTTGTTCTGGATGAGTGAGTTTCCGTCCAGCAGGAACGCGTAGCAGGGATTGGAGTTAATGACAAGCTCATAGATTTTGCTCAGCCCAAAGTCATATTGCGATTTCATCTTGTGAAACGTCTTCCCAAAGCTCCAGTGTCCAAAACGGGTAGGCATCCCGTAGGCACCGAAGGTATAAATAATGTCGGCGGGGCATATCTCGTAACGCATCGGATAAAAATCCAGCCCAAACCCGGAAGCTATCTCCGTGATCTCGGCAATCGCCCGTTCCAGCGCTTTAATCTCATCCTCGGGCATGAATCCATCTCTCCCTCCAGCTTGGGCTTATGCTGCAACCTATTCTGACAAGGCCGCAAAGGTTCCGCGGGAACGTCCGCAACTGTTCTACTTATGTATATGGGACAGAAGATAAGTGTATGACGTTCAGAATTACCGATCCCAAGACAGGATTGAAAGAATGATTGATATATACCGTAAAGCTGCTGAAAAAAGCAATGCTCTGCCCCTTCTGCAATTTAGGAAGGATTCATGAGCCGAAGATTCGCACGCGGCTTGTTGAAATAGATGATTATAGGGCAAAAACAGCCTAGCCCGTGAGCGATTGCGTTTGCGGGCCAGGCTATTTTTCATCCGGAGCAATTGTAGCGGTTATGACTCATGTTCAGCCTCACAGCAAGTTCTGAAACTCTTCCTCACCTTTACCTGCGGCGCTGGAATAAGGGCGGCTTCAGCTATACAATGGAGTCTTTACACCTCAATAGACAAATCTCCGCTGCACCCAATAGCTGAACAGGAAGATTGAGGCCTCTGTCAGCAGCTTGGCGGCGGCGAGCGGAATAATCAGCTTTTCATTGTAGAAATAGAGCAGACCGTAGTTGAACAGCAGCACGAGGATGACCAGCGCAAAATATTTGGGCAGCGATTTCTGAAGACTGGACCGCTTGCCGCCCGTGAAGACATATCTCCGGTTCAGGGAATAGTTGAAGACGGAGCTGCACAATCTCGCGGCAACGACGGACAGGAACAGGTTATGGCTGAGACTCTGGAACAGGAACAGCAGCGTGAAGTCGAGCAGGGCCGACAGCAGCGAAGAAGTGCTGAACATCAGAATCGGCAGATAGATCCGGAAGGAGTCTGCCAGAGGCCGGAAATGGGAGGATTTATTATCGTCCAGATAGACGGTATCGATGTACTCCTCGGTAATGGTGTAGCCTTCTCTATGGGCGGCCAGCAGCATGTTCATTTCATATTCGAACCGTTCCCCGGGGATCTGGCACAGCCAGTCGAGCATGGGCAGGGAGAAGCCGCGCAGGCCGGTCTGGGTATCATAAATTTTGGTGCCTGTAGTTAAGGAAAAGACCGTCCGTGTCACCGAGTTGCCGAAGCGGCTGCGCAGTGGAACGGCTCCGGTGAACCGGCGGCTGCCCAGTACGATTCCGGGTGCGGCCTGTTTCTGAAGAGCCTCGACAATCCGTCTGATATCATGGGGCAGATGCTGGCCGTCGCTGTCCGCGCAGACCACATCGCCGGGCAGTCCGGCCTCCCGGATGTGCCGGAGCCCTGTCTTCAGGGCGCGGCCTTTCCCGAGGTTGACCTCATGGGTCAGGACGGTGCAGCCGAAGGCTTCAGCCATATCGAAGACTCCGCGGTAAGCCGGGCCGCTGCCGTCATCCACAAGGACAATGGGCTCAAGCCGGTAATTATGCAGCTGTACAATTAATTCAAGCAGCCGTTCATCCGGCTCATAGGCCGGAATCAGTATAGTCATGATGTTGCTCCCTCCCTGATATAAAGAATATCGCTGACGCCCCGCTCCCGGTTCTTGCCCTGCGGATTGTTCACGACCCGTCCCATGAAGTACATGGTGGATGAGCCGCCCCCATCCAGATTGTAGGCTTCTGCTGCACCAAGACCGGACATCACATCGGCCAGCTCCGCAAGGGTCATCCCGCGGCTGTACCCTTCATTGCGCCCGTCAACCACGACAAATACATAATGGTTCGGTGCGATCATGCCGACTGCGGTCCGGGGATTTGCGTTTTGGATGGAGCGGTTGCCGAAGTTGGTATCGATTTTGACACTGCTGAAATCACTGGCGATCTCGCCGTCCTGAATCAGAATGGGGCCGAAGGACAGAGTGTGGTTGACCCCCTGCGCGAGCAGCTCGGACGAAGAAATCTCTTCTTCGTTATAGGTCTGCATTGTTCCGTCTTCGAACAGCGCCATCGCATCCCGCACAGGATCATCGCGGTACACAGTGCCGTCCCGGATAATCACTCCATCCTCGCGGAAGCCGTAGTAATCGCCGTTGATGGCAAATATCGCATTGTTCGCGGAAGCGATGTCCGAGGTATTCTCCGTGATGTTCGTTCCGAAGCTGTTCTCGGCAAAGGCAGAGCGCAGGCTGCTTGCATCCTTAAGCACGACATCGGCGACAAAATAAGTGATCTGATCCGACCCGGACCCGGTCTGCACCTGTTCAATGCGGATCTGGATATCGTCGCTGGAATAATTCCAGTCGTCGTAGGCCGCATTAACCTCGTCCGCGGTGACGGCGGCAGCTTCTGAGTTGCCGGCGCTTGCCGTGTCTTCAGCGACCACGACTTCGACATGCTCGATTAAGTAGCGGTCCGCCAGACTATATATCACTGTGCCGAGACCCAGAAGGACCACGATCATCACAATCAGCAGTTTTCGTTTGAAGCTCCAGGCTGTTTTGCTGCGCATGTTCATCATTGAAGCATCACCTCATCAAGTAAGTTGTTGAGGCCATCATACCCGGGCTACCTTTAATGAATCTGAAATAGAAACTGCCGCAGGAAATTGGTATACTTTAACAAGCGTCTTTACAACTACAGGGAGGTTCGGACATGCCACAGCGTGTGCTGCTGATAGAGGACGATGAAGCGATAAGTGAAATGGTGCGCTCATATTTGGTAAAAGAGGGGTATGCGGTGGATACGGCATTCGACGGGGAGGCGGCGGAAAAGCTTTTTCATAGCGGCGCTGCCTATGATCTGATTCTGCTGGATCTGATGCTTCCGAAACGTAGCGGCAATGATGTGCTGCAGACGATTCGCCGGGACAGCCTGCTGCCTGTGCTGATTATGTCGGCCAGGGACAGTGATGTGGACAAGGCGCTGGGCCTTGGCTTCGGCGCGGATGATTATATTACGAAGCCGTTCTCGATGATCGAGCTGGCGGCACGGGTGAAGGCGGCAATCCGCCGGGCCGGATATGGGGCTGCGGGCAGTCCGTCAGCGGCAGCGGCCCCGGCGAAGGGCAAGGCCGGAATCATTGCGCTGCGCGGCCTGCAGGTCGATCCGAATAATTTCTCGGTGCTGAAGAACGGGGAGGAAGTCAAGCTGACCGCCAAGGAATTTCAAATTCTGGGGCTGTTTGCGGGCAGTCCGGGTCGGGTGTACACCAAGGCCCAGATCTACAGCAGCGTATGGGAAGACGATTATTACGGGGATGAGAATGTCATTAATGTACATATGCGCAGATTGCGTGAAAAAATCGAAGATGACCCCTCGAAGCCGGAGTATATCAAAACGTTATGGGGCATCGGCTATAAGCTGGGAGATGTGCTTGAATGATTGCTTTTTCAGGTGCGGCCGTCCTGGTGCTTCTGCTGGTCATTCTATGGCAATATCTGCGTTTGCGGCAGCATTCGCGCCAGCTCGATTATATTCATGCCAAGCTGGCAAGTATTGTGGACAGTGGCTCGCATGAAAGGCTGCTGCTGTTCAACAGCGATCCTCATCTGCAGAAACTGCTGACCGGTCTGAACCGGCTGCTGGATGTCAATCACAAAGGGGCGGTGGAGCTCGCCAGGCTGGAAAAGTCCATGCGCAGCATGCTGGCCAATATCTCTCATGATCTCAAGACTCCGCTGACCGTAGTGCTCGGTTATATAGAAACGGTCCTTCATGATGAGTCGGTGACGGAGGAGGAGCGGAGGCATATTCTGCGGACGATTCATGCCAAGGCAGAGGAGGTGATCCGGCTGATGAACAGCTTTTTTGATCTGGCCAAGCTGGAGTCGGGGGACAAGGAGCTCCCCCTGTCGCGGGTGGAGCTGGGTGAAGTTTGCCGGAGGAACATTCTTTCCTTTTACGATATCCTGAATGCCAAGGGCAGTGAGGTGGAAATTGAGATTCCCGATGAGGCGATGTACATTATGGGCAACGGGGAGGCGCTGGACCGGGTGCTGTCCAACCTGCTGTCCAATGCGATCGCTTACGGGGACGCCGGAGGAATTCTGGGCTTGCGGCTGTACAGTGACGGGGGACAGGCCTGCATAGAGGTATGGGACCGGGGCAAGGGCATCACCGAAGACCATCAGGACAAGGTTTTCGAGCGGCTCTATACCCTGGAGGATTCGCGCTGGCCGGGTTATCAGGGAAGCGGCCTTGGCCTGACCATTACCAAGCGGCTGACGGAACAGATGAACGGCAACATTACCGTAAGCAGCAAGCCTTTCGTCAGAACGGCATTTACGCTTTCTTTTCGCAGGCTGACCTTCTGAATTCTATGGGCGCTTCGCCGGGGTTTATGCCGCAGCTTAAGATTTTCGTAAGATTCAGGTAATAAAAAAGAAAATTCCGCTGTGTACAATAAGAACCAGGAAGACAAAACGAAGCAGTCAAAGGGGATAACGGAAATGGCCACCATATTGCGGACCTGGGATTTAACGAAGGAATATCAAGGCAATGAGGCTGTTAAAGGCGTGAATATGAGCATTAAGCAGGGTGAAATCTACGGGTTTCTCGGACCCAACGGCGCGGGTAAAACCACGGTGATGAAAATGATCACCAATCTGGTGAAGCCGACGGCGGGGGACATTGAATTTTTCGGCGAGAGCATGACAGAACGTTCCTATGAAATGCTGAAGCGCATGGGCTGCATTATTGAGTATCCGGTGTTCTACGACAAGCTGACCGCAAGAGAAAATCTCCAGCTGCACGGGGAGTACATGGGGTACTACGACGCCAACGCTATGGAAGAAGCGCTGGAGCTTGTGAAGCTGAAGGGTGTGGACAAAAAGCCGGTCAAGCAGTTCTCCCTGGGGATGAAGCAGCGGCTGGGCATTGCCCGGGCGGTGATGACGAAGCCGGAGCTGCTCATTCTGGATGAGCCGGTCAACGGGCTGGACCCCATGGGCATCAAGGAGCTGCGCGAGGTGTTCCGCATGCTGAGCCGGGAATACGGAATGACGCTGCTGATCTCCAGCCACATTCTGGGTGAGGTTGAACAGATCGCCGACACCATCGGGGTAATCCGTGAGGGAATACTGCTCGAAGAAGTGGCGCTGGATGCCATCCGCAGCAAGAATACGCAGTACATCGAGCTGGTTACCGGAGGGAGCAGCAAAGCGGCTTATGTGCTGGAGCACAAGCTGGGACTCGCCAATTTCAAGGTGCTGGACCCCCGGACTATCCGCATTTATGATGCCGTGCAGCAGCTTGAGCTGAATAAAGCACTGGCGGAAGCGAATGTGGAGCTGGAAAGTCTGAGCCGGAAAAATCATACGCTGGAGGATCATTTTGTGGAACTGATGGGAGGTGAGGGCATTGCTTAAGCTGATTCAACTGGAAATCCGCAAAAACAAGCTGGGTGGCATGCTCAAGGGCGTAGCCATTGCCAACGCAGCGATTCTTGCCTTTATGCTGTTGATTACTTATATTGACTCGGGAGACGGCGGCGGTGAATTCAAGACCTATGCCGAGATGTATTCGGGCGTATATATTTTTGTCAAAGCGACCTTTCTCGTTTATGCTTCGGTTGTGCTGAGCAAGCTGGTAATCGAAGAGTATAAGAACAATACCATTACGTTGCTCTTCATGTACCCGATCTCCCGCAAAAAGCTTATGGGTGCCAAAATCATTATCGTGTTCCTGTTTACGCTGATCAGTATTTTCGTATCCAATATTCTGGTAATTGCTGCTCTGACGGGGATTAACGCTTACACTCATGTAATTCCAGGGCAGCCGGATTGGTCAATGATTCCTGCGGAGCTGATCCGCATAGGTGCGGATGCGGTATATGCGGCGGGAATTGGATTGATTCCTCTATATATCGGCATGCGCAAAAAATCTGTACCGGCCACCATCGTCACTGCAGTACTGCTTGTCAGCCTGATCTCCTCCGGCTCAGGGAATTACCAGCTGGGCAATCAGGTAGGGGTCTCCATCTTTCTCAGTCTGCTGGGAGCAGGCATCGCCTGCCTGTCGATCCGCAATATTGAACAGCAGGATATTGCCTGAATATTATGGAATTCTCCGGCGGATGTTCTTCGCTGCACGGGTTCTCCGCTGTGAGGTTACAGATGCTCTGGGGTCCCTGCCGTCGGCGGAGGGGCCTTTTTGCGGTCTACAGCATTGGGCAACAATGTTTAGATGGCGACCAACTGCAGTTTTTTTGCTATAATAATTAATAATTCAGCAATTTCCGAGCGGAGTGCAGATTGCCCTTACATATCTTTTTTATCCGCAGCTTTTGAACAGACGGGGATACAGGATCGAAGCAGCAGAGGAGGTGGGCTATGCCTAAAGAATGGTCTTCCATTCTGGACCGGGTGCTTTCCCGGGAAAGTGCATATAAAGCGTTATATGACCATCATCCTGACCTGGTCATTGTGCTGGACAGAGAGGGGCGATATGTGGACAGCAACCGCCCTCTTGGCGCTGGCGCAGGTACGGATGTGCAGTTATCCGGTTCCGGCCTGCAGCCGCCTGGAGAAGAGCAATTTGCTGCAGCGCTCGGCGGCATCGGCTCCGGTTTTGAGCTGGAGGCGGGAGAAAGTCCAGGAAGCAGCCCGGCTGCCATTACGTATATGCCGGTCCAAGCCGAAGAAGGCATCGCAGGAGTATTGGCCATTGTCCGCTATGACCAGAGCCGTGATCTTCCCCCGCAGCTTCAGGAATGGTTCGGCAGGCTGCTGACCCGGGAAGCTCCTCCTACAGAATGGACGGATGACCGTGCACCGGAGCGTGCAGAGAAGCCTGATGAACGGGTTGCGGAGGAGGAACAGCAGAAGGCCGAGCTTGTGCTGGAGATGTCCGAGGACAGGCATCTTGGGCTGATTCTCAACTCTGTTGCGGCCGGAATCTTCGGACTGGACACCCGGGGCCGGACGTTCTTTATTAACCGCGAAGGGGCGGATATGCTGGGCTATGCTCCATCCGAGCTGATCGGCCGGGGTTTTGCCGAGCAGATTCATCATGTCCGGGCAGACGGGACAAGGTATCTGCAGTCTGAATGTCCGTTCTGGCAGACGCTGCAGGACGGCCATACCCGCAGCAAAGGGGACGAAATTTTCTGGCGCAAGGATGGCACCAGCTTTTTTGTCAGCTACCGGGTAGCCCCTCTGATGGATAAAGGAATGATCTGCGGGGTGGTCGGCTCTTTCAGTGACATTACGAATGAACGGGAGATTCTCCGGGCCAAAGAGACGGCGGAGCAGGCGGCTCAGGCCAAGTCGGATTTTCTCGCGATGATGAGCCATGAGATCCGCACGCCGATGAACGGAATGATCGGGATGGCCGATCTGCTGCTGGAGACGGAGCTTGAGGAGGAGCAGCGCACCTATGCCGAGATTCTGCGCAGCAGCAGCTACAGCCTGCTCAAAATCCTTAATGACATTCTGGATTTCAGCAAAATGGAGGCCGGCAAAATGCCGCTGCAATCGGAGAAATTTGATCTGCGCGAAATGCTGGAGAGCATCATTGATTTATTTACCCCCAAAGCCGAAGAAAAAAAGCTGGCGCTGCGGTGGTGGGCGGATACCAGTGTCCCGTCCGTTGTCACTACCGATCCCAGCCGCTTGCGGCAGATTATTGTGAACCTCGTCGGCAATGCGCTGAAATTCACTGAACGGGGCAGTGTAACCCTGTCCGTGAAGAACATTCAGCTTCCCGCCTCGCCGGAGTATCTGCTGGAATTCTCGGTGCGGGATACAGGGGTCGGGATTGCTGAAAACAAATTAAATCTGCTGTTCCAGTCCTTTTCCCAGCTGCATCCGTTCATCAACCGCAAGTACGGCGGCACAGGGCTTGGGCTGGCCATCTGCAAGCAGCTGGTCGAGCTGATGGGCGGAACCATCTTTGTCGAAAGCGAAGAAGACCGGGGCTCCACCTTCCGCTTCATGCTCCCTTTTGTCAAAGAGGAGATAGAGGCGGATATCACCTAGTCCCGCAATGAGAAACAGCAAGCCTCCTGCCGGAGACCTGCTGTTTTTTTTGAATTATTTCACGGCTGGGCTGTATTATGAACGAATGGATCGGGACTTCGGCCAGGCAAACTGCGCGATTGCGTTGTCCGCAGCGGGCAGGCAGAGGGAATCAAAGGCAGAAGTGCCTTTGAATTCGCCCGAAGCCGGCTGGACGAGGGAATCAAAGGCAGAAGTACCTTTGAATTCGCCTGAAGCCGGCTGGACGAGGGAATCAAAGGCAGAAGTACCTTTGAATTCGCCCGAAGCCGGCTGGGCGATGGAATCAAAGGCAGAAGTGCCTTTGAATTCGCCCGAAGCCGGCTGGGCGGTGAAATCAGAGGCAGAAGTACCTTTGATTTCGCCCGAAGCCGGCTGGACGAGGGAATCAAAGGCAGAAGTGCCTTTGAATTCGCCCGAAGGCGGCTGGGCGGTGGAATCAGAGGCAGAAGTACCTTTGAATTCGCCCGGCTGGGCGGTGGAATCAGCGCGAAATGATTCTTCTCCTCCCCATTAAAATGGCAGCATTCTTATATAGGACGCCAATAGGTTTCTTTCTTAGAATATAGAAATTATAGGTTTTACGCTATTAATTACCCTCTATTTTTGGAGAAACGGGTGCCGCCTCTTTCAGAGGACGGCGAAGAAGTTTCTTCTTAAAAAGATAAGAATTTATTGTTTCACGCTAAAAATTAGCCTTATCTTTCTCGCTGAAACGGATACCGTCCCTTAAAAGGACGGCGGTGCCGTTTCTGCTTGTTAAAGCGAAGTGGAAATAGTAAACATAAATGGACTGATAAGCACTCTATAGAAGGAATAGTGGGAAAAAGTAACCTTAATTGAAGCAACTTTGCCTGTAAGCGGGCAAGTTGGAGGGATTAGGTATACTTTTTCCCACTAACGTTTGCGAAAAAGGGGATGTGGGGAGAATTAAGATACCTTTTTCCACTTGGGCAGGGAAGCAAATACAGTTGGCGCTTGGTGCGGGTCCCGAAGAAGACAACCTGCAATTCAAGCGGGAATCAGCTTGTAGGGTTCTAACGCATATACATGAGACCTACCGTAGCGGGGCCGCAATGGCTTCCGATTACGCAGCCTGCGCGGATGACGGCAATTTCACTGACCTCGGTCTGCTCGCGCAGGACTTTCTCTAAATATTTAGCATCCTCTTCTGCCAGTGTGTGGGCGACAATAAGCAATTCCTTGTCCATTTCACCGGCATGTGCCAGGGCATGCTGCAGCATCTGCTCCACGGCCTTTTCCTTCTTGCCGCGAATCCTGCCGACCGGCACGATGGCGCCGTCTATCAGACGAAGCACTGGCCGGATCTTGAGCAGGCTGCCGATGAAATTCTGCATACCGGAGCAGCGTCCGCCCATGTACAGATAGTCCAGCGTATCGACGACAAATTCTGTCTCCACCCGGCTGCGGCACTCCTTCAGCATGGAGGCGATTTGCGGCGCACTTTGGCCCTTGGCGGCTGCGCGGGCGGCCTTCATCACCAGCAGCGCAATGCCTCCGCAGAGCGTCTCGGAATCAACAACCTGGACCCGGCCTTCCGGGAACTCACCGGCAGCCAGGAGTGCGTTCTGATATGTAGAGGATAAAGAAGAGGAAAGACTGATATAGACGATATCTCCTCCGCTGCTGATCACCGGCTCAAAGGCAGCCATGAAATCCGCAGGCGAGGGGGCCGCCGTCTTCGGCAGGGCACCGTTTGCGGCTACCCGGCGGTATACTTCCTCAGGTGTGATGTCCACCCCATCCTTGTAAGTAGCGTCCTCGAACACGACGTAAAGCGGGACGATGCCGATATCATACGTGTCCTTCCAGCCTTGCGGCAAATCGGAAGTGCTGTCTGAAAAGATTTTTACGATAGACATGAAATTCTCCTTCACCGGATCTCGGATGACAATATTCCATAATATAAGCCAGTTAATCTGTATATTATACCAAGGCTGCTCCGATTCTCAAAATAAAAATAATAGCTTTATAGCGGAGGGCGTTGTCAGTTCCGCCAGATTTCCGCTCCCGGCCTGACCCATAAACCACCTGTTTCAGCGAAAAAAAGACCAACCGCTCCCGGCGGCTGGTCTTGAAAAAAGAAACGTAAGGCTGCTACTTCTTCATCACCGGAATCCACACTTCACATACATAATCCTCCGCGTCCGTGTCGCCTGGAGGATACAGCTCGAACTCCGGTCCGCCCGCATGCTCATAGCCTGTACCCGGGAACCACTCCTGGAAAATCCGCTGCCACACATTTTGAATCGCATAAGGCATAGGGCCAACGGACTTGAATACAGCCCAGCTTGCCGCCGGAATTACTGCAGTCTCATAACCCTGCGGATCGGTCTTCGGAGTACCCTCCACTCCGATCCAGTAGGACAGCAGCTCTTTCTTCATGTCCATGCTCATACAGATGCCGAGCCAATCTTTGCCTGTGCCGGTTTGAATCAGCTTATCCGAAGTACCGTCCGCATTGCATTCACTCCAAAACGCGGGGATTCTGCGGAGATTTTCTCCGTCCCGTGTAGTAACCTCCATAGATTTGCCGATAACAGTAAAAGCTTCTTTCTCCACGATCCTGTATTCCATTTCCTGATCTCCCTTCAATGATAGATGGAAGGAGAGGCGGGGGAACGCTTTGAGCTGCACTCCGGGCTCACGCGCGGCTGAGGGCGTCAGCCCATGCGCCTTGCGGAATGCTTTGGCGAACGCCTCGGGGGAATCGTATCCGTATTTCAGCGCCACATCCAGCACCCTGATTTTTGAAATGGCCAGCTCCTGAGCCGCCAAGGTTAATCTGCGCTTGCGGATATAGTCTGCCACCGTAACTCCGGTCAGCATGCCGAACATACGCTGGAAGTGAAAAGGGGAGACATGAGCCACCTTGGCAACGTCCTCGATGCGCAGCGGTTCAGCCATCTTGCTCTCCATATAATCCAGTGCATTTTTCATGCGGATCAGCCATTCCAAGTTTGCCATCTCCCTTTGACTCCATACTATCATGCCGCTCCGAGGGCGGTCCTGTTATTCTCTGCTCATTGAAGACAGGTCCGATCCCAGCCCCCCCAGGCGGCAGACCCTGGCTTCATAAGGCCGCAGGGTTCCCCGGTCCATGGCCGCGGGCTCTTCGGGATAATTGCCGATGATGGTTTCGGCCACGGCGTTCAGCTCGTCCGGGAGCTCCACCGCCTGCGGGGTACCGCAGAAATTCAGCAGCACCAGCCAGCGTTCATTCTCCAGCGTCCGGGTATAGGCATAAATGGTTTCATGCTCCGGCAGCAGCAGCCCGTAATCGCCATATACCATAATGGGATGCTGTTTGCGTAAGGCGATGAGCTGCTGATAATAATAAAATACCGAATCCGGATCGGCCAGCGCCTGCCGGACATTGATCTCTTCATAGCGCGGATTGACCTTCAGCCACGGGGTTCCTTCTGTGAAGCCGGCATTTACGGTGGCATCCCATTGCATGGGCGTGCGGGCATTGTCCCGGCCTTTGGCATGGATGGCCTTCAGGATCGTATCATGATCTCCGCTGCCTTCGGTTACCTTTTCCCGGTACATGTTATGAATTTCAATATCCCTGTAATCTTCAAGCCGCGGAAAGCTCACGTTCGTCATGCCGATTTCTTCACCCTGATAAATGTAGGGCGTGCCTTTCAGGGTATGCAGCAGGGTGGCGAGCATTTTGGCTGAGATTACGCGGTATTCCCCGTCATTGCCGAATCTGGAAACCATCCGGGGCTGGTCATGGTTGTTCAGGTAGAGGCTGTTCCAGCCGCGGTCCGCCAGGCCTGCCTGCCATTTATGCAAGATATCGCGCAGCTTCGACAGGGTCCATGGGGTAACATTCCATTTGCCGCCGGGGCCGGAGTCCACATCCATGTGCTCGAATTGAAAAACCATCTGCAGCTCATGCCGGTCTTCGGCGGTATAAAGGATGGCATCCTCCACCGTAGCCCCCGGTGTCTCGCCAACGGTCATCACCTCATATTTGGAGAGCACCCTGCGGTTCATCTCCTGCAGATATTCGTGGACACGCGGGCCGTTCATATAATATTCGCCGCCACCGGCCAGCTCGCCGGGAGCAAGGCCTTCATGGTAGGCGGAGGGCAGGCCTTCCACCTTGGAGATCATGTTGATGACGTCCATCCGCAGCCCGTCCACCCCTTTGTCCAGCCAAAAGGCCATCATCCTGTACAGGGCCTCGCGCAGCTGCGGATTCTCCCAGTTAAGATCCGGCTGCTTGCGGGAGAACAGATGCAGATAGTATTCGCCTGTCCGCTCATCCAGCTCCCAGGCCGGACCGCTGAAGATCGAGCTCCAATTGTTCGGCAATCCGCCGTCCGGACTGCCGGGACGCCAGATATAATAATCCCGGTAAGGATTATCCTTGGAGGAGCGTGACTCGGCGAACCAGGCGTGTTCATCCGAGGAATGATTGATGACAAGGTCCATCATCAGCCTGATGCCGCGTGCATGCAGCCCGTCCAGCAGCTCCTCCCAATCGCTCAAGGTGCCGAATTCATCCATAATATCCTCGTAATCGCTGATATCGTAGCCGTTGTCATCGTTAGGAGACTTGTAGACCGGCGACAGCCAGACGACATCGACACCGAGCTTCTGCAAATAATCCAGGCGGGAGATAATCCCCCGCAAATCCCCGATCCCGTCCCCGTTGCTGTCCTGGAAGCTGCGCGGATAGATCTGATAGACGACGGCTTCTTTCCAAAAGGTTCTGTTCATGCGGATTAGCTCCTTTGATTGGTATTACACCGTAACGGGTGCCCCTTCAGCGGTCACACTGCTCAGTCCGTTCACCGTATACTCCTTGCCATGAATCGTGATCGACGCCGGAACATCGGTTTCGTTGACAACCGTAACCTGCACATCGGTCACGTTAACCTTCAGCCGGGAGCCGCGGAACATGATTTTGAACGAATAAGCCGTCCAGTGGCCCGGGTTGGACGGGTTCAAAATCAGCCGGTCTGCCTGCACCCGCAATCCGCCGAAGCCGTGCACAATGGACATCCACGTTCCCGCCATGCTTGTGATATGGCAGCCGTCTTCCGTATCGTTGTTGTAATTGTCGAGATCCAGTCTGGAGGTGCGCAGGTACATTTCATAAGCCTTCTCCTTGTAGCCCAGCTCACAGGCGAGAATTGCATGGATGCAGGGGGAGAGGGAGGATTCATGGACGGTAATCGGCTCGTAGAAGTCGAAATTCCGCTTTTTGGTCTCCAGATCGTACCGGTCGCCAAGGAAGTAGAGCCCCTGCAGCACATCGGCCTGCTTGATGAAGCAGGAGCGCAGGATGCGGTCCCAGGACCATTTTTGATTCAGCGGCAGGTTCTCGGGCAGGACATCCCTGACCTGAATGAGCTCCTTGTCGAGGAAGCCGTCCTGCTGCAGGAAGATGCTGCGTTCTTCATCGGCTGCATAGTACATTTTGGCGATAATTTCGTTCCACTTCGCCGTTTCACTCTCTGCAAGCTCCAGCTTGTCGGCAAGCTCCGCATAACGGGCGGATTCATTCTCCTGCAGATACGCCAGCGCTTCCAGCGTGTATTCCATTGTCCAGGCGGCCATCCGGTTTGTGTACCAGTTATTGTTGACGTTGTTCTCGTATTCGTTCGGCCCGGTCACGCCGAGCATGACATATTTGTCCTTGTGCGGCACGTAGTGGACACGTTCCTCCCAGAAGCGGGAAATCTCCACCAGCACCTCCAGGCCGTATTGGCCGAGATACGCTTTGTCTCCGGTGTAGCTGACATAGTTATAGACAGCATAGGCAATCGCGCCGTTGCGGTGAATTTCTTCGAAGGTAATTTCCCACTCATTGTGGCATTCCTCGCCGTTCATCGTCACCATGGGGTAGAGCGCGCCTTTTTTGAAGCCCAGCCTGCGGGCGTTTTCCTTGGCCTTTTCCAGATGCTTGTAACGGTAAATAAGCAGGTTGCGGGCAATCGAGGAATCCGCAGTACTCAAATAGAATGGCACACAATAGGCTTCCGTATCCCAGTAGGTGCTGCCGCCGTATTTTTCCCCGGTGAAGCCCTTAGGTCCAATATTCAGCCGGTCATCCTCGCCGGTATAGGTCTGGTTCAGCTGGAAAATATTAAACCGGATCGCCTGCTGCGCCGAAACATCGCCTTCGATGATAATGTCGCTTTCCTTCCATTTGTCTCTCCAAGCCTCCGCCTGTTCGGTCAGCAGCGCTGCAAAACCGGCCTCCCGGGCGCTGTGCAGCGCGCTTTGTGCCGCCTCGACCAATTGGCCCAGCCCGTGATTGCGGGAGGTCACGCTCGCGGCATACTTATAAATAACCACCTGGTCGCCGGATTTTACCGGGAAGGCCGCTTTGCTGGCTACATATTTTTCCCGCTCGATGGCTTCAGCGGCACCGGTTAGCTTTTCACCATTTACGAGAATGTCGAAGAGATAGGCCGAGGTCACGTGAAAATCAAGTTTTTTGGTCTTCAGCGTCAGATGGCCGCCGTCCGGTGCGCTTTTTTTCTCCACTTCATTCCAGAATTTCTCGTCGTAATTGGAATCTTTGTTCTTGATATCGCCGTCAAGATAAGGAGTAACGGCAAGCTCTCCGGCAAAATTAAGCGGAGTGACGGTGTAGCGGATCGCGCCGATTTCGCGGCGGGCCATGCTGACCATGCGGATGCTGTCTACCTGAAGCTCCTTGCCTTCTGCAGTTGCGGCTGTGAAGCTGCGGGAGAGGGTGCCTTCCTTCATATTAAGCTCCCGGCGGAATTCGCTGACAGTGCAGTTCGCCAAATCCAGCGGCGTGCCATCGATGTCAATGTTGATTCCAATCCAGTTCGTGCTGTTCAGCACCTTGGCAAAATACTCCGGATAGCCGTTTTTCCACCAGCCGACCCGTGTCTTGTCCGGGTAGTAGACGCCGGCCATATAGCTGCCCTGCAGGCTGTACCCGCTGTACTGCTCTTCAAAGTTGGCGCGTCCGCCCATATACCCGTTTCCGAGGCTAAAGACGCTTTCGGAAATTTCCTGGGTCTGCGGATCAAAGGCTTCTTCAATAATGGACCATTCGTCGATTTTTAAATATTGCTTCATGGGTACCGGCTCCTTTTAAATGGGGGATAAGGATATAAATGGAACTATCTGTTCGAGCGTTGCAGGTTACGTGTGGCCGCTCCGCAGGCGAAAGGCTGTTGCGATCGCTGTTGTCCCCGGATGCCCGGATCGAAGCTTGAAGGTAAGCATCCGGAGACAAAGGCGAACGCTGGCGCTTCTTCACAATCCTTTCGCCCGTTCCGCTATCACGCAACTCCAGTTCTCACAAATAGTTCTTTATAATAAGTAGGGCAGAAGAACTCACTTTTACCTGTAACTGTTAATGTTGGTCAAACGGCTGCAAATGATTCCCGGAGCGCTGCAACGCTGATGTGCGCAAGGGAAGGGACGACCAAATCCGCCGCGCCCAGGGTTGCAGGCGAACCGATGCCGACGCTGCGCATGCCGGCGCGGACGGCGGCGGTGATCCCCGCTTCGGCGTCCTCGAAAACGACACACTGCCCGGGGGCGGCATTTACAGCCTTGGCACCAAGCAGAAAGACCTCCGGATCGGGCTTGGCGGCACTGGTGTGCGTGCCGTCGATGATGGCATCGAAATATGGAGTAAGTCCGGTGTTGTTGAGAATCAGCATCGCGTTTTTGCTGGCAGAGCCGAGAGCTGTCCGGATTCCCTGAGTCCGGCATTCCTTAAGAAAATCCAGAGCGCCCGGCAGAATCTCCGAGCTGTCCATCCTGGAGATGTATTCAACGTAGCGGCTGTTTTTCTGCCCGGCGAGCTCAGCCTTGCGGGCTTCGTCCAGCGTAAGTCCGCCGATCTCCAGCAGAATGTTCAGCGACGCCGTCCGGCTGACGCCCTTGAGGCGTTCATTGTCCTGCTCGGTGAAGAGGAAGCCAAGCTGCTCCGCCAGCTCTCTCCAGGCGATAAAATGATATTTGGCAGTGTCGACAAGCACTCCGTCCAAATCGAACAGGCAGGCTTTGATTTCTGGCATGGTGGAACCTCCTTGGAAATTAGGTTTAGGAGCCTCCGCTTCCTGAATTTACTCCGGTCACAACCGGTTGCGGAAGCATTGGCTAACGGGCAATTCAGGGGCGGGCGAAAAAAGTGCAGATGTGCACAGTGTGCATCAATCCTGGTGCCGGACCCGCCGCTATGGCGGAAATCCTGCATTGGCCGCAACAATCCGGATGCCGGGTACGCAAAGTGCCGAAATCCTGCACAGGCTGCAATAAATGATGTAATGTCAGTCCCAACCACAGGCGGGAGCAGATATATTCAGCAGACAGAGTGAGATTTTTATGTAGCGCAAACGTTTGTACAAAGCCCGAAAAAATAAATGAAGCGTTGGACAGCTTCATTTATCTTGTTTCCGCAATCATTTCTTTACAGGCGAATACATGGACGACTCCCGTACGATTAAGCGGTGGGGAATCACGAACCGGTTCGTATATCCGTCGTGGTTATCCGGCTTCTGGATGCTCTGGATCAGCACCTGGGAAGCGGTATAGCCAAGATGATAAATTCCGATGTCGATGCTGCTGATCGGCGGGCTGGACAATTCCGAGAGCGGAATATTGTTGAAGCTGACGATCGCCAGATCCTCGGGAACCTTGTATTTCAGTTCATTCAGCCCCCGCAGTACGCCAAAAGAGACCATGTCATCGACGGCGACGAGCGCTGTGGGGCGGTTCGGGAGATTCATGAAGAAAGACATCGCCCTGTAGCCGCTGTCCTGCAGAAATTCGCCTTCAACGATCCATTCTGCCCGCATGTCCAGTCCGCTGTTTAACATCGCTTTGCGGTAGCCCTCCAGCCGGTCGCGTGAGACGATGAGATTGGGCGGCCCGCTCACGAAGCCAATGCGCTCATGCCCCATGGATATCAAGTGGTTCGTAGCGTCGTAAGCAGCCATGATATTATCGTTATCCACCGATAAAATATTCTCATAGCGGTCACTTCGCCCTACCAGTACAAACGGGTAGCCACCTGATTCCAGAAAATCAATTACGGCATCATCCTTGCGTGAATACAGCAGAATAACGCCGTCTACACGGCGGCCTTTGAGCAGGCGGGATACGGATTCGAGCTCTTCCTTCTCATTCGCGCCGGAGCTGATCAGCACATCATAGCCGGAACGGCTGGACTGTGTGACAATCCCGCGGATTAATTCCATAAAAAATAAATTGGAGAACAGCTCTTCAGCCGGTTTCGGAAGAATGATGCAAATGCTGTTCGTCGTCTTCGAAACCAGACTTTTGGCCATCATATTCGGAGTGTAGCCCATTTCCTCCATAATCACTTTGACTTTACGGGAAGTTTCTAGGCTAATTCTGGGATGGCCTGACAACACCCGGGATACAGTGGAGGGAGAAACTCCCGCTTTCTTAGCCACGTCCTTGATGGTAACTGTCATAGAAACCTCCTTATGGAACCGTTTGCTTTACTCTGTAATATTAATCGAAGTGCTGATAATTGTAAATAGTGAACTCTTGTTCAGGGACATTTGTATTAGCCCTGCATGTTGTCCGGAATGCGGAGCAGCGGGAGATTTTCCCCATTGGATCAGGATAATGCGAGGAAAAAATGGGGAATGAGCAGCCTTTTGGGTGAAAGGCCGATGAATCACTAACTTAAAGAGTGTAAACGAATTTGATCCCTTCCGACTGGACGATATAAGTTTTGCTTCAATAATTGCTCATGCCGGTTTTGTGCAAATCTGTGCAAATAATATCCGTATTTTGGTGCAAATAATGCCATGTGCAGAAATGGGGAATAGGAACCGGCGGCTGCATAAATCAGAAAATGCGGGTTGACAATGCTCCGGATACAGGATTAGTATGATGAACAGAAATAAAAAGCGCTTACATTGACGGTATTTGCTCATTTTCTGCTTCATTTTCTTCATCCGTTGTTCGTAATTTGTGCCATGCCGTTATTTGCAAACGTTTGCGCAAAAACGGCTCTGTTTACACGCACCTTATGCGCTGAACCGGGAGCTGCCAAACAGTCAGGAGAACGAAGAGAGTGGAGCCGGGGCGCATCACGCAGAGGGACGGCAGTTTATTTTGACAAGGGGGGACTCAAGCTTAAAGGGGCCTGAGAAGCCGCAATTATTACATGCACTGATCCGTTTAAGGCACACTCCGGTGCTAAAAGCACGGGCCGTTCCGCGCATCAGGTGTTTGATGGATGTTCAGCTGTCTTGAGGGGCAAATTTTATTATGGGGGTATTCTCGGAATGAAACGGGCGTTATGGGGCAAGAAGGCATTCGCTGTCAGTATGATTGCGGTTCTTATATTCTCTTATTTTTCTTTTTATCCGGCAACGTGAATGCGGCAGCGTCCAGGGTGGTGCTTGTCGGCAGTCTGCAGTCGGAATTATCCACGGAGGCAGAGCCGGCAACGGATTGGAATCCCGCAGCCGCTGTGACGGAATTGACCTATTTGGATAATGGCATGTACAGGTTCACAGGCACCTTGCCCGCAGGCGTCTATGAATACAAGATAGCGCTGAATGGAACCTGGGATGAGAGCTACGGGTACAGCAGCTATACGAATCCGGACGGAGTCAATCAGGACGGCAATATTCAGATTACACTCGCTGCCGAGACTGCCGTCACTTTTTATTATAATGATTTCACCAAGAAAATTGCCGATTCAACGTACTACTCCCCCCTTGCGGCCGATAAGCTGCCAAGGTTGACCGGAACGCTGCAGACGGAGCTGGGAGATGCTGCGGATTCTTCTCCGGCTGACGCCAAGGCGGTGCTGTCTGATCCGGATTTTGACGGGATTTATGAATATGCGGCCGAGCTGCCTCAAGGTGAATACGCTTACCGGATCTATGTTCCCGGAATTACACCGGAGGCGGATATGCTCTATCCGGACCGGGATCAGGCGCTGAGTCTTCCTGCCGATCTGAAGGTCGCGTTCAGGTACAATGCGCAGGATCACAGAGTCAGTGCCTCTTTTGCAGTGCCAGCTGAACCGGCGGCCGTGGCTCCCGTACCGGAGGGGCAGCTGCGGATTCACTATAACCGGCCAGCCGGAGATTATGCCGGTCAGGGCTTGTGGCTGTGGGGTGATGTGGCCGCGCCTTCGGCCAACTGGCCTGCGGGCGCAGCCCCTTTTCCTGAAGGGCAGACCGATGCCTATGGAGCCTATGTCGATGTGCCGCTGAAGACTGAAGCGAGGAAAATCTCCTTCTTCGTCGTCAACCGCAGCACGCAGGCCAAAGACGGAGGCGACAAGCTTTTTACGTTCAACACACCGCAGACCAATGAGCTATGGATTCAGCAAGGCTCGGATACCGTGACGCCGTACGAACCGGTGGCGCTTCCGGCAAACACCGTGCGGGTCCATTATGAGAGAGCTGACAGCAGCCAGAGCCAATACGGCTTATGGCTGTGGGGTGAAGTGTCTTCGCTGCCGGCCAGCTGGCCGGGGGACGCGGTCCCTTTTCTTGCGGAGCATACCGATGCCTACGGTGTCTACGCAGATATTCCGCTTAAGGAAAATGCCCGAAAAATGGGCTTCGCGGTTGTGAACCGTTCAAGCGGGGACAAAGACGGAGGCGATAAAACATTCGGTCTGCTGGACCGCTACAATCAGCTGTGGATCAAACAGGGCGATGATCGGGTATATGTATCCCCTTTTGGCGAGCTGCCGGTCAGTCTTGCTTCGCCTGTCAACCAGCAAAATCCTGCTCACCTTCATCTTAACGGACGGGCTGGAGGCTGCCGGGTTAAAGTCTGCGATTACCGTAAAAGACAAAGACGGAGCCTCAGTCGCGGTCTCTGCCGTGACGATCAAGAGCACGACCTCCGTTGAAGTGGATACGGCCGCTTTTGAGCTGGACAGGGCACCGCTGAGTGTCTCTTATTCCGGGAAAAGTGTATCCGCTTCCGCAGGCTGGAGAATGCTTGATGAAATGTACAATTACACGGGCGATGATCTGGGGGCTGCCTATCACCCGGCTGGCAAGTCGGCGACACTGAAGCTCTGGGCCCCTATGGCCAGCAGCGTTATTGCCAATGTGTACAGCAAAACGGACGCAACCGAGCGGGTCGCCCAAGTCAGCCTGACCCAAGGGGACACGACCGGACCTAAACTATAATAATCACAAGTTCAATCTATATAAGGGGAAAAAGTAAAACTAATTGGCTGAAAACCTTGCCGCAACAGGCTTTAGTGGGATTTTGTACACTTAATTCAGACCAATTCACCGCTTACCGCCGATTTCTGACGGATTAGTGATACTTTTTCCCACTACGGCTGCTCCGGGGGCACAATGAGATAGATTAGTGATACTTTTTCCCACTACTGGAGCTGCGTGAGCCGGATGAGCAGGATCAGTGAACGATTTGCAATATGAGAGCTACGGTGAGCCGGATGAGCAGGATCAGTGAACGATTTGCAATATGAGAGCTACGGTGAGCCGGATGAGCAGGATTAGTGAACGATTCCCCACTATGAGAGCTGCGGTGAGCCGGCAAACGATTGCTTAGCGGTGCCTTTTTCTCTCACCGATAGCTGTTCAGCTTCGACTGGGATCAGCACCCGACAAGCGCGGTTAGTTGCCCGACGCACAACACTTGCCGCATTCTGCTACACCAGCGCCTTAAGCACTGCATATCCGCAGGCCGGCAGCTTGATGGACAGCTTGCTGCGCCCGGCGCGCAGGGATTCCCCGGTGAGCAGGTTCTCCCAGCTGCGGTCCTCCACCTCCAGGCGGAACGTCTGGGCCGTTTCCTCTGTGTTGATCAGCACCAGGATAATGTCATCTTCCAGACGGCGCTCATAGGCCAGCTTGCTGCCCTGCGGTCCCGCTTCCAGGAAGGTGAAGGACCCCGTGCGGAGCGCAGGATGGCTGCTGCGGATCTCAATCAGCTTGCGGTAGTAGCTGAACAGTTCCCGGTCCTGCTTCTCGGGATTCCATTCCATACATTTGCGGCAGCCCGGATCGCCTTCGCCGTCCATGCCGATTTCATCCCCATAGTAGATGCAGGGCGTGCCCATGAAGGTGAACTGGAACAGGGCGGCGAGCTTTTGCTTGTTCTTGTCGCCTTCAGCCAGGGTTAAGAGGCGCGGCGTGTCATGGCTGTCCAGCAGATTGAAGGCAACCTCGCTGGCCTGCAACGGGTAGCGGGAGAGCTGTTTGCCGATGGCGTTGGCGAAGCCTTCCGCGTCAAGTGTGCCGTAGACGAAGAAGTCAAGCACCGCATCGGTGAACGGGTAGTTCATCACCGCGTCGAATTTGTCGCCTTCCAGCCAGGGGGCCGATTCATGCCAGATTTCACCCAGTATATAGGCCTCGGGATTTGCCCGTTTGACCACCTTGCGGAAATCGCGCCAGAATTCATGGTCTACCTCGTTCGCCACATCCAGCCGCCAGCCGTCAATGCCCACCTCGGTAATCCAGTATTCAGCGACCTTCAGCAAATATGCCTTTACTTCGGGGTTTTCGGTATTCAGCTTCGGCATCAGCGGCTCGAAGGCAAAAGCATCGTAGGTTGGAATGCTGTTCACCACCTGCAGCGGAAACTCGCGGACATGAAACCAGTCTTTGTACGGGGAAGCTTCCCCCTTTTCCAGCACATCTACAAACGGTGCAAAGGTACGGCCCGAATGGTTGAAGACTGCGTCCAGCAGCACGCGGATGCCGCGTTCGTGGCAGGCGGCGACCAGCCTTTTCAGGGTGGCAGCATCACCGAAATGCGGATCGACCGTCATATAGTCTTCAGTGTCATATTTGTGGTTGGTGGTGGCGGTGAAGATTGGCGTGAAGTAGATTCCGGTAATGCCCAGCTCGCTTAAATGATCGAGATGGTCCATAACCCCTTGCAGGTCGCCGCCGAAGAAATTAGTCGGTGTAGGCGTTCCGCCCCAGGGCTGCACATTTGCCGGGTTCCGTCCGGGATCGCCGTTCGCAAACCGTTCAGGGAAAATCTGATAAAAGATGGCGTCCTTCACCCAGGCCGGCGGAGTAAAGACATCGCCGCGGTTTATGTACGGGAATTCAAACAGCCGGTTGGGATTCGCCGGGCGCTCGGTCTGGAAGTCGCTTTCAGTCATCCAAATGCGTTCATGCCCTTTTTGCAGCAGAAAACCGTATTTCAGCCGCCGATGCTGGGGGACCGAAGCGCATTCCCAATAATCGAACATCGCATCTGAAGTGAACAGCGTCATCGGGATCAGCTCTTTAGTGGCATCCCAGGCGTATTTGTCGCCTGCCCAGGCGAATACCTCGGTTAAATCTCCCTTTTTGGCGCGCAGGCGCAGGTGAATGGTCTCGTGGTCATAGGCGTAAGACCAGTTTAACCGCGGGCGGTGGTAAACAGCTTCCAGTAACATGAATGATTCCTCCTAAAAGTTTTGTAAGCCAATGCTTCCTGAATGTACTCCGTACAAAACTTGCTTCGAAAGCATAAGCCAAAAGTTTTGTAAGCCAATGCTTCCTGAATGTACTCCGTACAAAACTTGCTTCGAAAGCATAAGCCAAAAGTTTTGTAAGCCAATGCTTCCTGAATGTACTCCGTACAAAACTTGCTTCGAAAGCATAGGCTAAAAGTTTTGTAAGCCCAAGCTTCCTGGATAACTTCGGGCAAACCGGCTCCGGAAGCCCCCGGCCAGGTCTATGGAGGGGCTTTTTGTGCCTTGTTGCACACTTTTCGTGCCTGTTTGCGCCAGCAAATGGTTCTCTGCCCATAACAAAAAGGCACAACTGCCGCCGGGTAGCTTGTCCGAGGTTGTACCTTTTTGAAGTAACATTGCCTTTTAGTTGTATGCAGTTATGCCGTGTCCAGGAGCAGGCTGCTTATAATGTTTTGGATTATAGCACGGAATAAGCAAGGGTTCAATACTGTAGTTCAAACCATTGCACAAAATTTCGCAGAAGAGAAAACCGGTTTTCTCTTGAGAAAATGAGTAAAATATTATCAATATATACATTTTATATGAAATAAAAAATCGTAAAATCAATATTTAGTTAATAAATCACTGTAAAACACAAAGAATAAGAGTTTTCCTCTGAAAAAGAGAGGAAAACCGGTTTCTCTTTATAAAAATGATCAAATTCGGTGAAATACACTGAGTGCAAACGTTTTTACAATTAACATTCCTATTGTATTATGGAATAGGTAATGAAGCGCTTTCTAGAACTTGTTGAAGCGTATACATAGGGGAAGTCAACGAATACATACTTTTTTTTTGAAACCCCTGAAATCGTTTGCGCAAGATCTGGGGCATTATGCGTGAAGAAGGCTACAAAAACAAGGAGGGGTTAAGGCAATGGAATTGAAAAAGCTCATGGTATTAACCGCAGCGTTCTCTATGGCAGTGTCCATTACTGCATGCGGCTCTGGCAACAACAATGGCAATAACGGGGGAAATACGGCGGCAACCAATGCACCGGCAAGCAATGATGCTGCGAACAGCGGCAATACTGCGGCTGAAGGCGGGATTGTACCGGAAGACGGCGCATCGCTGGTCATATGGGAAAGTAAAGAAGAGAGACCCTTTGCAGAAGAAATCGCCAAGCAGTTCACAGCCCAATATAACGTTCCAGTCAAAATTGAAGAGGTGGCACCGCCGGATCAGGTAGGCAAGCTTACGCAGGATGGTCCATCCGGCCTGGCGGCAGACGTTGTGCTGATCCCGCATGACAATCTGGGCAAAGCCGCAAGTGCGAGTCTGCTGCTTCCAAATGATATCTTTGCCGAGCAGACCAAAGCCGGCAATACGGAAGCATCCATCGTGGGCTCCTCTTACGACGGCGAGCTGTACGGCTACCCGCGGGCTGCAGAAACCTATGCCCTCTACTACAATAAATCTTTGCTCCAAGAAGCTCCCAAATCCTTCGATGATGTTATCGCCTTCAGCAAAACGTTCACGGACAAGGCCAAAAACAGATACGGGATTATGTGGGAAGTCGGCAACATGTACTACGGCTACACCTTCATCGCAACTACCGGCGGCTACCTCTTCGGTAAAGACGGCACGGATAAAGACGACATCGGCCTGAATAACGAAGGTTCCATCGAAGGTCTGAAGACCTTCGCCAAGCTGAAGGAAATCCTGCCGATCAAGAGCGGAGATATCAATGCCGATATTAAACGCAGTCTGTTCAGCAGCGGCGACGTAGCAATGGACATTACAGGTCCTTGGGAACTCGCAGCCTACAAAGAAGCATTGGGCGACAATCTGGGCGTTGCCCCGATTCCTACGATTGACGGCAAGACAGCAGTCTCCTTCTCCGGCATCAAAATTTTCGGGGTCAATGCTTATACCCAGTATCCAAATGCGGCTAAACTGTATGCTCAGTTTGCCTCCGGCAAGGAGGCGCAGCTTCTGCTGAACCAAATGATCGGCTCGATTCCAACCAACAATGAAGCGCTGGAAGATCCGCAAATTACAGGCGATCCGTTCATTTCCGCTTTTGCAGAGCAGGCCAAGAGCTCCCAGCCGATGCCGTCCATTCCGGAAATGGGCAATGTATGGAGTCCGGTGAATGCGGCGCTTCCGGAAATTTGGGATAACAATGCTGATCCTAAGGCGGCAATGGACAAAGCAGTACAACAGATCAAGGAGCTGAATAACGGTACGGCAGCTCAATAGCAGCAGTTTTCTAACAGCAAAACAACAGCACTTAGTGGAATCAATTCGCCCGCCGCTCCAAGTAGCGGCGGGCGGTTTCCTGAATTCCGCGCGGAGAGGAGAACGGAAGGGAAATGCAGCGACACCGCAGCAGAGCCGCAATACTGTCGACCATCTTTATGGGATTGGGACAAATATATAACCGCCAATTCATCAAGGGACTTATTTTTTTAGCCGTAGAGGCAGGAGCTCTAAGTTATTTTATTGCTAATTTGGGAAGGTCTTTGTGGGGCATAACTTCCCTCGGGGATTCGCCAAGCCGTCTGGAAAAGGTGAACGGGATCGCCAAAATGGTGCCCGGAGACCATTCTATCGTTATTCTGATTGAAAGTCTGATTACCCTGCTGTTTTTTGTGTTATTCCTGATTGCCTGGTCTATGAATATTAGGGATGCCCATAAAATCGGAGAAGAACGCGAAGCCGGTCGTCCGCCGAATACATTCAAGCAATCCGTGCGCTACATTCTGGATTACAAGTTTGCCCAGAGCTTTTTGCTGCTTCCGGGCATAGGTATTTTATTTTTTACCATCATGCCGATTATTTTTATGATCATGCTGGCCTTTACGAATTACGCCGCACCGGATCACATCCCGCCGGCTAAACTGGTGGATTGGGTCGGGTTTGAAACCTTCCGCAATCTGCTGGTCCTGAAATCCTGGAGCCATACCTTTTACGGAGTACTTACCTGGACTATCATATGGGCGGTTCTATCGACCATAACTACTTATTTTGGCGGGCTGCTTGTCGCTCTGCTCATCAACCAAAAAGACATCCGCTTCAAGGGCTTATGGAGAATGATTCTGATTGTGCCTTACGCCATCCCGCAGATGATTTCACTGCTGCTGATGCGCAACCTGTTCAACGGACAGTTCGGCCCGATCAACCAGTATCTAGGCTACTTCGGGCTGGGCGGGCTGCCTTGGCTGACCGATCCGTTCTGGGCGAAGGCCACCGTCATTATCGTCAACATGTGGGTGGGGATTCCGGTTTCCATGCTGCTGATTATGGGCGTCCTGACTACGATCCCGCGTGATATGTACGAAGCCGCCGAAGTGGACGGGGCTACCAATTATCAGAAATTCCGGATTATTACGCTGCCGATGGTGCTGTTCTCCACCGCGCCTACGCTGATTATGCAATTTGCCGGGAATATCAACAACTTTAATGCGATCTACCTGCTGACTGCGGGAAATCCGGTCAACGGAAATTACCAGTATGCCGGGTCAACGGACCTGCTGGTAACGTGGCTCTACAAGCTGACGCTGGATCAAAATAAAAATAATATGGCTTCCGCGATAGGGATTATACTCTTCATCATTGTCGCCGGGTTCTCCCTGTACAATTACCGCCGGACCAAGTCATTCCAAGAGGAGGACATGATTCAATGACCATCGGACGCAAGCTTGCGGGCTTTGTTCGCTTAAGCCTTAGTTACATCGTTCTGGTTGCCCTGGCGATTGCTGCAATCTATCCGGCGCTCTGGATTCTTCTGGCATCCTTCCGGCCGGGCAAATCCCTGTACAGCAAGACGCTGATTCCTGAACATTTCACCCTGGACCACTACAAGGAGCTGTTTACTTCACCGGTTTATATGTTCGGAACCTGGTATGCAAATACGCTCAAGATAGCCGTGTTCTCCATGCTGATTGGTGTGGTGCTGACTCTGCTGACCAGCTACGCTTTATCCAGATTCCGTTTCAAAAGCCGCAAGACTACCATGTCGACACTGCTTATTCTCGGGATGTTCCCGGGGTTCATGAGCATGATTGCGATTTATTTGCTGCTCAAGGAGTTCCATTTGCTGGATACGCATCTGGCGCTGATTATCGTCTACGCGGCAGGAGCGCCGCTTGGCGGCACGCTGATCGCCAAAGGCTTTCTGGATACCATCCCGCGTTCACTGGATGAAGCGGCGCGGATTGACGGAGCCAGCAATTTCGGGATTTTTGCCCGGATTATCCTTCCGCTCTCCCGTCCGATGATTACCTATATGGCGCTGACCCAATTTGTCGGCCCATGGGTGGATTTCATTTTTGCCAAGCTGATTCTGCGGACCAAAGAGAACTGGACGGTTGCTGTCGGGATGTGGGATATGGTGAACACGATGCAGAACTCCAATTTCACATTGTTCGCAGCGGGGGCAGTGCTCATTTCCGTGCCGATTATGATTTTGTTCGGCTTCCTGCAGCGGCTGCTCGTTGACGGTTTGACCGCAGGTGCCAGCAAAGGCTAGCAGTCTCATTTGCTTCATGGACCACCGAAACACAGGTACAGCCTTTACGTGTCTATTAAGGGTTGTACCTTTATTTTTTCATGAGGAGCGAGTGTGTAATGAAACGGCCGCGCAACATACGATTTAGATCGGTAGGCATCAAGTTGTTCGTTATTTTGTTCTGTACGATCGTGCTGCTGTCCTCTGTTCTGGGCCTGACCTCCTATTATGCCGCCAAAGGCATCATCACGGATGAGGTTGCCGCGGCATCCTCCCAGTCCATCGTTCAGGCGGCAGACAAGCTGGATTTTCTGTTTGCCGAATATGAAGCGCTTTCCAGACAGTTCGCCGTGGATTCCGCGTTAAAAGCAGACATGGAGACGGTGAGTAATCCGGAAGCGGGAACCGTAGCCAAGGCGGCGGCTGAGGACCGGATCCGCCGCAAGCTGGACTCTGTGAAAGGCTCCGATGAGCGGCTCATGGGCATCCGGCTGGTCTCCAGAAGTCTGGTGGATGCCGAATCCTACAAGTCTACAGGAATCAGTGCTGTCCGCAGCGATGAAGGCATTCTTGCAAGAATGGGGCAGATTGATGGCGCCAAAGGCAATCCGGTCTGGTTCCCGGTAAGGACCAAAGGCTTCTTTGATGTGTACGAGCAGTCCTCTTTGACAATGGGGCGGCTTTTGCGGAATATACAACATCCCGAAGCGGAGTATTACATGCTGATTGAAATCAAAGGCCAGGCGCTCACGGATGTCCTGTCCAACCTGCATATCGGCCTTGCCGGAGAAATCCGTATTCTGGACTCTGAGGGAAGCATTGTGTACGGTGCGGACAATGAGCAATTGGGCGAGTCCTCCTACATACAGCCTGCAGCCGAACCGGGGACGGAACAGGGGAACTCCTTCACAACGGGCAATGAGCAGGGCACACCGCAGCTTGTGGTGCACCAGCCGCTGGATACGGCGAAGTGGACCCTGATGGGGTATGCTCCGGTCAGTGATTTCACCAAATCCGCCGGCCGCCTGCTCTACATTACACTGTCGGTTGTCCTTGCGGCGGCTGTGATTGCACTGCTTATCGGCTACATTCTGGTGCGTCTGATCGGCCGTCCGCTGGGCAAGCTCGCCCGGCTGATGGAGGAAGGCGAGCAGGGCAATCTGCAGGTGCGCACCCATTTCAAGGGCGGGGATGAGATTGGACGGTTGGGCCACAGCTTCAACAAGATGATGGAGCAGATCTCGTTACTGGCGGGCCAGAGCAGCAATTCGGCGGCCCGGGTGCTGGCCACCTCGGAGCAATTGGTTATCGCATCCAGTACAACCTCCACCCATGCGAGAGAGGTGGCTGCCGCAACGGGTGAGATTGCCGCAGGAGCAGCGAGCCTGGCGCTCGAAGCAGAGAGCGGCAACCGGAACGTGGAGATGATGAGTCTCCGGATCAAGGAAGTGACGGAGATCAACAGCGCCATGGATGCCTCGGCGGAGAAGGTGATCAAGGTCAGCGACCAGGGAGCGGAACTGATGAAAACGCTGGTGGCCCAGAGCGAAGCCACGGTGCGGATGATGGATTTAATCCAGGAGAATTCGGTGAGGCTGCGAGAAAGCAACCATTTCATCCGCAGCATTCTTACGCCGATGATTGCCGTCAACAAGCAGACGAACATACTGGCGCTTAATGCTTCCATCGAAGCGGTCAGGGCCGGAGCGGCCGGAAGGGGATTTATTGTAATCGCCGACGAAATCAGAGGCCTGGCCAATCAGTCCAACGAGTCGATTGCTTCGGTGTCCAGGATTACGGAAGAGATCAGCGGCCATATTGAAAATACGGTCCAGGTTGTCGGCGAGACGGCTCCGCTCTTTCGTGAACAGATTTCCTCCGTACGGGAATCTTCTATTATATTTGAAAACGTCCGGGCGGAGATGGAGCAGTTCATCGGCTATTTGAACCAATCGTCGGCTTCCATTGCGGAACTGACGGAGTGCCAGCTGCTGCTGGGAGAATCCATGGCGGGTGTCCGGGCTGTAGTGCAGCAGACCAGCGCTTCTACTGAGGAAGTGGCATCGATGTCCTCACAGCAATTCGTCGTGAGCGAGGAGCTGGTGGCTCTGTCCGGCAAGCTGGAGGCGCTGGCTGAGGAACTGAAGCAGTCGCTGGTTTCTTTTCAAGGCTAAACGGAAATCATGTGCTAAATCTGTGAATTCGGCTTCTGTGCTTCCGGATAAACCGGCAGCGCGGGGGCTTTTTGGAAATATAAGACCCCCATGCCGCTGCGCGGCATCACTTAGGAATGAAATATCGCTGCGGCCGCGTGATTACAGGGCAGAATTTATATGCTTTGCGCACTACATTATCCTCCTATTTCCCGCTGAAACGGTGCCGTCCTTAAAAAGGACGGCGCAGCTGTTTCTGCTTGAAAGATAAGAATTTATCCTGAATTTCGAAAGTAAGTATCCACAAATCACCTAAAAGCTCTACACGAAGGGATTTCTTGCTAAAAACAGCCTGCACCAAATGGGTGAAGGCAAAAAGAGGGTTTATCCCTTGTCCGATCTGGATGGGTTCAATTCGCTTTCGAAATTCAGGTTTATATGCTTCACGTTATAAATCAGCCTTATCTTTCTCGCTGAAGGGGCTGACCCAAAAGCCATGAAATGGCTGCTTGGGTCAGCCCTTTTTTAGTCGCAGGATATACGTAGGTTTTTTGGAGTGGAAGCTCCGCGAACGGACCGTTGTCTGGGTCGCTGTGCTCTCCAGATTAATTTCATTCCCCTTAGCGGTGAAAATCCGGAGACCCAGGCGGCCGCTGCCGCTGTTCCGCGAGTCCGTCCATCCGCTCCGCTGTTTAAGCGGGAAGCGGTTCTGTCATCTTTAAAAAACACAATAAAGAAACTTGATTTATCCTGAATTGAACCGGCGAACCAGAACAAGCGGATGGAACGCAAGGAAGAGATTCATAGGGGACTGAAGCGAAGCGGAAAAAGTAACACTAATGGGCTGGAATTCTGGATTTAACAGGATTTAGTGGGATTTTGTACACTTAATGGAGGCCATCTCCCCCCATATGGCTGATTTCAGCCGAATTAGTTGTACTTTTTCCCACTAGGGATGATCCAGGATCCGAATGCGGTGGATTAGTTATCCTTTTTACCACTAAAATGGCTGCCCTTTGGATAAATGGTTCAAGTTCATCTTAATGTAGGCGTATTCCTCTGTAAGGGGGCGAAACGGATCGATTAGGTATTCTTTTTCCCGCTAACCCTTGCGAAAAAGCGGCTGGGGAATATGAGGTGACCTTTTCCACTTGGCTTCCCGCATGGCTTCAGCAGCCAGCCTTACGTCTGAAAATGCAAACAGCTGCGCTGCCCGGTCAGGGACGGCGCAGCCGTTTCTGCTTGAAAGATAAGATTTTATATGTTTTGGGGAAGCGAAGCTTATCCGCTATTTCACGGCTGCGCTGTATATGAAAGAATGGACCGGGACTTCGGCCAAGCAAACTGCGGTATTGCGTTGGCCGCAGCGGGCAGATAGAGGGAATCAAAGGCAGAAGTACCTTTGAATTCGCCCGAAGGCGGCTGGACGGTGAAATCAGAGGCAGAAGTGCCTTTGATTTCGCTTGAAGTGGGCTGGACGAGGGAATCAGCGCGAAATGTTTCTTCCTCCCCACTGAAATGGCAGTATTCTTATATAGGCCGATAGGGGTCTTTCTCTCCTGGCCTGTTTCTGCTGTGGCATCCTCACCCTTGTCCCGGCAAGGTTCAAGGGATACACTGTGCATATAGAAGGGCTTGGATAAATCGGCAGATTGATAGGAGGGGATTTACTTGCCGGAACTGAACGGAAGCCTGTTTCAGCAGGCTCTGCTGGACGGAGAGTACGGGCCGCATTTTTTTGCCTACTATTATAAACAGTGGAATCCATACACAATGGCGTACCATCAGCATAATTCCACGGAAATTATGTATCTGATCTCGGGGAGCTGTGCAGTCGATGTACGGCAGCACACGAATGTGGAGGAGCGCTTCCGCCTGAAGCGGGGAGAGCTGATCATGCTTGATGCCAATGTGCCGCACCGGCTGATGGTGGAAGAAGGAAGGTCATGCCGGATGCTGAATGTCGAATTCGGCTTCACGGCATCCACGGGGGCGGCTCCTTCCATCGCCAGGCTGGCAGAGGAAGAGGAGGAATTGGCCGGACTGCTGCGCGCCCCATTCAGCAGTCTGGTGCTGCCGGACCCGGAGGAGGTATTTCATGTGCTGAAATCGCTGGTACTGGAGCTGGACCAGCACGGCGGAGAAGGACAGGGCAGCCTGATGATCCGGCTGCTGTTCGCTGAGCTGCTGCTGCGCTTGTCCAGACTGCGCCGGGAGCAGCAGCAGGCCAGCCAGCAGCCTTCACAGCTCTATGTGCGGCGTGCGATTGAATTCCTGCATCAGAACTATGACCGCGGCATTCAGGTCAAAGAGGTTGCCGCCGAGGTCAGCCTTCATCCGGGCTATCTGCACCGGATTTTCCGGGCGCATACGGGCCGGACACTGACGGATTACCTGAATATGCTGCGTATGGAGAAGGCCAGAATGCTGCTCGGCCAGAGCGAAATCCCGGTGGCGGAAATCGCCGACTATGTAGGCATCGGCAGCAGGCAGTATTTCCACCTTCTGTTCAGGAAGTACACCGGCTGTACCCCGGTGGAGTACCGGAATTCGATGGAACGCTTCTCGTGGAGCAATTCTCCGCCGGAGACTACTGGAAAGTGAGGATTATTGACAGGTTATCGGCAAAATGGTCATGATATTGGTAACGCTTTCCGCGGTCTCCTTGCTACAATGGACGGGTAGAATTCATTCATTGGGAGGATGATGGCAATGTCTTTCAAAGTAGCTTTTATCGGGGCGGGGAGTATTGGCTTTACCCGGGGTTTGCTGCGTGATTTGCTGATTGTACCGGAATTCAAGGAGATTGAAGTCTCCTTTATGGATATTAACTCTCATAATCTGCAGATGGTCACCGAGCTGTGCCAGCGGGATATCCGGGAGAATGGACTGGATATCGTTATATCGCCAACCACGGACCGCAGAGAAGCGCTCAGGGATGCCAAGTACGTATTTTGTACTATTCGTATGGGTGGTCTGGAGGCTTTTGCCACCGATGTGGATATTCCGCTGAAGTATGGTGTGGACCAGTGCGTGGGCGACACCTTGTGCGCGGGCGGCATCATGTACGGGCAGCGCGGGATTTCTGAGATGCTGGATATTTGCCGGGACATCCGCGAGCTGGCTGCGCCGGATGTGCTGCTGCTCAATTACTCGAATCCGATGGCAATGCTGACTTGGGCCTGCAATAAATATGGCGGTGTGCAGACAATCGGGCTATGCCATGGGGTGCAGCATGGACATCAGCAGATTGCCGAGGTTTACGGGCTGGAGAAATCCGAGGTGGATATCATTTGCGCCGGAATCAATCACCAGACCTGGTACATTTCCGCGAAGCATCAGGGCAAGGATCTGACGGCAGGCTTGCTCGAAGCCTTCGAGAAGCACCCGGAATTCAGCCGGACGGAAAAGGTGCGGATCGATATGCTGCGCCGCTTCGGCTATTACAGCACGGAGTCCAACGGGCACCTGAGCGAATATGTGCCGTGGTACCGCAAACGCAGCGGTGAAATTATGGACTGGATTGATCTGGGAAGCTGGATCAACGGAGAGACCGGCGGCTATTTGCGGGTATGCACCGAGGGACGCAACTGGTTCGAGACTGATTTTCCGAATTGGATGAAGGACACGGCGCTGGAATACACGCCCGGGAGCCGGGGCGAAGAGCATGGCTCCTATATTATTGAAGGACTGGAGACGGGCAGGGTATATAGAGGCCACTTTAATACCGTCAATAACGGCATTATCGCCAATCTGCCGGATGATGCCATTATTGAAGCGCCCGGGTATGCGGATCATAACGGCATCTCCATGCCGCTGGTCGGAGAACTGCCGCTGGGTCTGGCCGCGGTGTGCAATGCCAGCATCTCCGTACAGCGTCTGGCTGTGGAGGCTGCGGTGCATGGCGACGACAAGCTGCTGCGCCAGGCCTTCATGATGGACCCGCTGGTCGGCGCGGTCTGCAATCCCAAGGAAATCTGGCAGATGGTCGATGAAATGCTCGTTGCCGGGGAACAGTGGCTGCCGCAGTACGGCCCGGCAATTGCCGAAGCGAAGGCGCGTCTTGCGGCCGGCATGCTGGTGCCGACCCTTGCCGGCAATGCCGGAGCTGCGCGTCTGAAGGTGAAGACCGTGGACGAGATGATGCAGGACCGCGAGGCGGCCAACAAAAATGCCGGAGAATCCGACAAGGGCAAGGACCGCGAGAAGGTGCGCTGACGCGCAGATGGGGCCGGAAGCAGAGAAAATGTGCTTCCGGCCCCTTTCCAATTACATGATTTATACACTCTGTTACTTGGCGGCCATGTCATTCAGCCAGTTTTCTCCTTCTCAAAGTCCATGAATATTTTTGGCGTACTGTCCGGGTCCTTCCGGTTCGCCCTTCCATAAGCTTCCTTCCATTGCTTAAAAGCCCGTCAAGCCTGCTCATTTCAGTCCGAACGACAAAAATTCCCCCATCCTTAATCCTGTATTCTTTCTTGCGGGAATCCTCAACGCCCCTGAACGGCTCTATCCAGCCCCGTCCCTGTGCTGCGGGACAGGTTTTGGCCTTTTTTAGAGATGTGCGCACGATTTCAGGGTTACTGCTGTACAGCATCTCTTTTACCGAAAAAAGTCTTCAGCGCCTGATACACCTCCTTCTTATCCTTAATCACATAGTGCATGAACTGCTCCTGCTTCAGATGGCGGTAGGCGGACATCAGGGTGCTGCTGCGGTTGTATTGATTGACCTCGCCGTAGCCGAACATGTTGCTGCGCTTCAGCAGCTCGCCGATCAGCTTGACGCAGCGTTCGTTATCGGAGGTCAGATTGTCGCCGTCGGAGAAGTGGAAGGGGTAGATGTTGTATTTGGAGGGCGGATAACGGCTGTCGATAATTTCCAGCGCTTTCTGGTAGGCCGAGGAGCAGATGGTTCCTCCGCTCTCGCCGCGGGTGAAGAAATCATGCTCGCTGACCTCCTTGGCCTCCGTGTGATGGGCCAGAAACACAATCTCCACCTTCTCGTACTGGCGGCGCAGGAAGCGGGTCATCCAGAAGAAGAAGCTGCGGGCGCAATATTTTTCGAAGGTGCCCATGGAGCCGGAGGTGTCCATCATCGCAATGATCACCGCATTGGAATGAGGCACCGTGATATCGTCCCAGGTTTTGTAGCGCAGGTCGTCGGGACTGATGCTGTGAATGCCGGGATTGCCCCGGCTGGCGTTGCGCCGCAGATTCTCGAGCAGGGTACGCTTCTTGTCGATGTTGGACATCATGCCTTTTTTGCGGATATCGTTGAATACAATGGATTTGACCTCGATCTCTTCCTGTGACTTGGGGGCAAGATGGGGCAGCTCCATATCCTCGAACAGAATGTCCTCCAGATCCTCCAGGTCCACCTCCGCCTCGACGGTATCCTGGCCCGGCTGGTCTCCGGCCTTGTCTCCCCTCCCCGGCTGGGCGGACTGGGAATCGCGGCCGAGCACATCTCCGACCTGGCTTTCGCCGTCTCCCTGGCCGACATGCTTCTGCTTGCGGAAATTGTAGATAATCCGGTACTCATCCAGACTGCGGATCGGCACCTTAACGATTTGCTTGCCGTCGGACATAATAATATTCTCTTCGGTAACGAGGTCGGGCAGATTATCTTTAATGGCTTCCCGGACCTTTTGCTGATGACGCTCCTGATCCTGATGGCCTTTACGGTGAAGGGACCAGTCTTCTTTGGATACAACGAACGTGAAATGACCGGATGATTGCGGCAGGATGACCACCTCCCATGGAATATAAATCTAAGGGCACTAGCAGTAATGCAGGGCAGGGTTGTAACTAAAGTATATTCAGAGGGAGGGGGGATATGTGAACTGCTTATTCGCTGATTTCTTCGATGATCAGTTTATAGCTGTTCGAATGGGCTTCGCCGGAGTAACTGCGCCCGTCCATAGTGTACAGATACAGTGCGGTCATGAACCCCTGAAGGGCAAGGCCAATATAACCCTGATCGATTCGGACAGTATATCCCATCTGAGCGGTTTGCCCCGGATGCATCATTCCCATCTGAGCCATGCCGCTGTACGGGGGTTCAGGTGCGGTGAGCGCACTGATTGTAACATTGCCCGTCTCCATGGTGCTTCCCGCGGGAACCAATTGTATTACCGAAACCTCAGCCGGCCAGTTGCCGCTGTTGGTGACAGCAATATTGAATTCGGCAAGGCCGCCGGGTTCAACAATTGGAGGTTCACCTGTTATTTCGATGGAGATAACAGGTGAGAACACCTGGGTGACTACTGTATTGGAGGGCTCCATTTGTCTTACAATACGCCCATCCGGCAGCGCATAAGTATACTGCACACTGCCTTGATTCTGGATGGCGGGCAGCTGGAGGAAATTGAACTCGGCAGGGATGGAGACAAGGAAGTCGACAACGCTTGCAGATTCTGCTCTTAAGGTGCCAAGGGGAATGCCTTCTCCCGGCCGGACGCCCTTCTGTGCATTTCCATTCACATTCACGCTATCCCAGACAAACAGCGTTCCCGGTGGGAGAGCATCGGCAAGCAATGCATCCACTGCCAGCTCCCCGCTGTTCCGGACGGTGAGCTCATAACGCAGATTTTCGCCGGGTACTGCATTGAATCTATCCACGTTCAGGCTTACTGACAGTCCGGATTGAACAACAGCTATTGTGACTATGTTGCTCTCAGTACGATTCATATCGTCATCAATGCCGTACGAAACAACCGCTTGGGCGGTTAATACTGAGGAGCCGGGCATTGAGGCCACGCGCACCTGATAGGATAGCTCTGAGGAGGTGCCCGGGTCCATCGCCGCAAGATTTATACCTATATCCGGGTCCGCGTTAGGGGAATAGACACCGTTTGCGATGACGCTTCCGGGAATAAATACGGTTCCCTCCGGGACAGGGATAGTTGCCAGCATCCTTGCCAGCAGTCGCGTTCCCTCGTTCCTTAGCCGCAGTGTGTAAGTTACAGCATCTCCGATAAACGAAGTAGGTGTGCTTGCGTCCAGCAGAATGGAGAGCTGGTGGGAGCGCAGGGATACCGTAACCTGATTTGAGAAAATTTCGCCCTCCACCTGCCTCCCGTCCGGAGTGGCAAAGGAATAGGCGGCTCTGGCCCTGTTGCTCAATTCCAGCGAAGGAGGCAGCGTAACAACAATGACTTGAAAGGCAATGCGGACCTCCGTCTGGGGAGAGAGTGTTCCCAGCGGGATGCCGGAAGCGGGGGAGACCCCGGGCAGGGGGACTCCGTCGCGCAGCACACTGTTGGCGATAAAGGCAGCACCGGGAGGCAGGGCATCCACCACTGCAGCCACCGCCGGCACGTTGCCTTCATTGCGGGCGGCAAGTGTATAGACCAGACTGTCTCCGAGGGAGGCAATGGTCTGATCCGCGTTTTTCAGCAAGGAAAGAACAGGTCCCACAATCCGGGTGTTGACCGTATTGGAATAAGCAATCGAATCTGTTCCTGCGGCGGAGCTGAACAACACCATGGATTGATTCGTCACAACAGGCTGAAGGCGGGCAGATGGACTCATGTCTCGATTACCTGCACCTGGAAGGTGATTGTGGAGGAGGCACCTGCTGCAATCGTTCCAATCTCGATGCCGGTAGCAGGGCCCACACCGGGACGGACGGTTCCGTCTACTGTAACACTGCCGGTGACGAACTGGCTGCCTGCCGGGATCGGGTCGACCACGACGACATCATTGACAGGAACCATCCCGTTATTCGTGACCACAATTGTATACGTAATGATGTCCCCGACGACCGCATCGATAACAGGCGTGCTCTTGACTGCAGTTACATCAGGAGAGGACACCGGAATGACCAGCACATTCGACAAGGAGGAGCCCGAGAGCAAGCGTCCATCTGGCGGACTGAACGTAAAGGCGGAGGAAGCCTGGTTCGCAAGCTGCTGCGGTGACGGCAGCGAAGCGACAGTGACCTGCATGGTGACCGTTACGGTGACCGATGCATCCGGAGCGACGGTTCCGATACTCAGTCCACTCGCTGGATCAGCGCCCGGCTGCGGTACACCGTTCAAGAGCACGCTGTTGGGAATAAATACCGCACCCGGTGGAATGGTGTCTGTAATCGTGACAACCGCAGGAAGGTTTCCTGTATTGGTGACATTCAGGAAATAGGTTACGGTATCTCCTACCGTTGCGTTTAGGGTATCCGCACTTTTGACAATATTAATGAACGGCTGGTACACCGGTATCGCAAGAATGTTGGAATAGGAAGCGCCTGAGAAGGCTCCCGAGGTAAAGCTGACGGAAGCCTGATTGTTCAGAATAGCTGGTACAGGCAGTGCATTGACAAGGAGGCCGAAGGTTGTTTGAACCGTTGACCCCGGAGCGATAGTTCCCAGAGAAATGCCGTTGGCAGGATTGGCACCGGGCAGTGGAGTTCCGTCGACGACTACGCTGCCGCTGACAAAGGAAGCGCCCCCGGGAACGGGATCGCTAAGAACTACATTACTGATAGGAGTGATGCCGCTGTTGGTAACTGCGATGCTGTAATTGACGGTATCCCCTATGACAGCATCGGTTGCAGCAGCAGTCTTGACGACTAGTACATTTGGCGAAGAAACCCAGATCTGATTAATATTGGAGACCGATGACCGGTTGAAGACCCGGCCATCCGGAAGCGTATAGGCATTGGAAACTGCAGCCTGGTTAGTCAACTGCTGGCTGGCTGGCAAGGTATTGATTACGACGGAAAATACAGCGGTAAGGCTTGCGCCGGCGGCGAGCGGGCCCAGCGAAACTCCGTTGGCAGGATTGGAGCCCGGAGAAGGGATGCCGTTGATCAGTACGCTGTTGGCGACAAATGTGGAGCCGGCGGGAATAGTATCCGTTAAAGTGGCGGTTGCCGGATAATTGCCCGTATTGCTGACATTGACCGTATAGATGATCGTATCCCCGACCGTTGCGTTTACGAAGCTCGAGCTTTTGGCTGCATTAATAACCGGCTGATAGACCGGTGTCGTCACAATGTTGGAGAAGGCTACGCTGGAGAGTGTGCCGGAGGTGAAGCTGACCGAGGACTGATTGTTCAGCAGTCCGGTTGCCGGCAGCAGGGTGACCGTTACGTTAAAATTCACGGTTACAGAAGCGCCGGGTGCAATGGTGCCTATATTTACACCTGTAGCCGGGGACGCGGCAGGACGCGCAACACCATTCACCAGCACACTGCCCGGGACAAACGCAGTACCGGCAGGAAGCGCATCTGTGAATACAACATTATTGACAGCAGCAATCCCGTTGTTGGTCAATGTCACCGAATAAGCGATGGTATCTCCAATGGTGGTGGAGGTTGTTGTGGTGGTTTTGACTACGCCGAGATTGGGATTGGAGACAGGAATCGTAATCGTATTGGACAGCACTGTGTCCCCAAGCGTCCTTCCGTCGGGCAAGGTGAAGCTGTAAGCTGCGGTTCCCTGATTCACAAGCAGCTGCGGTGAGGGCATTGAGGTAATGATTACAGAAAAGGCGACCGCTGTGGTTGCTCCCGGAGCAATCGTTCCCGCCGCAATTCCTGTGGACGGATCAGCCTGCGGAAGCGGAAGGCCGTTAATCAGCACACTGTTCGTTTCGAACGTTGTTCCGGCCGGAATGCTGTCGGTTACAGTCAGATTCGCTGGGTAATTGCCGGTGTTTCTAATAGTCAGAGTATAGGTTACGATGTCGCCGACTGTGGCATTTGCAGTACTGGCACTTTTGACTGCAGAGATATTAGGCTGGAAAAAAGGGATGCTGACCGGATTAGAGAAAGTGGAACCCGAAAAGGCAACGCCGGAAGTATAAGTGACGGTAGCTTGATTGTTGATTGAAGCGCTGGCCGGAACAGATGTGACCGCTGCGCTGTAGGATACTGTAGCGGATGCGCCGGATGCCAATGTACCGATGGATACACCGCTGGCAGGGTTGGCTATCGGAAAGGAGACACCGTTCACCGAAACACTGCCGGGCATAAAGGTTGTTCCGGGAGGTGGAGGGTCGCTTAGCTGCACACTGTTGACGGGATCTATCCCCGTATTGGTGATATTGATGGAAAAGACAATCGTATCCCCGAGAGCTGCTGCAGTGGAGGTTGTGCTTTTCACTACGGCGATATTAGGCGCGGAGACCGTCACTGCCACCGTATTGGATAATGCCGTACCTGTCAGCAGACGCCCGTCAGGCGGTGTATAGGCGAAGGTTGCGGAAGCCTGATTGACCAGCTGCTGCGGAGAAGGAAGCGAATCGATAATAACGATGAAGCTGACAATCACACTGGTGCCAGGAGCGACAGTACCGACAGCGATGCCGGTATCCGGTGCTGCTCCCGGCTGGGGAAATCCCCCGACAATGACACTGTTGGGATCGAAGACGGTTCCGGCCGGAATAGTATCTGTCAGGGTTACATTTGCGGCGAGATTGCCGGTATTGCTGACAAGGATTGAGTAAATGATTAAATCCCCTACGGTTGCGTTAAGATCATTGGAGCTTTTGACCAAAGAAATCTGCGGCTGAATGACCGGTGTGGATGTGATGTTGGAAGAAGAAGAGCCTGAGAAGACACCGGAAGTAAAACTGACGGTTGACTGGTTGTTAATCTGTGAAGGAATCGGCATTGTTATCCTCACCTCAAATGTTACGGCAACTGAAGCCCCCGGGCTCAGGCTGCCGATTGGAATGCCGGCGGACGGAACTGATAGCGGCTGGGAGACGCCGCCCACAATTACGGTTCCGGGAATAAAGGCCGCATTCTCAGGCAGAGGATCGCTGAGAATGATATTGCTGACGGCAGCAATGCTGTTGTTCGTCAGCACAGACGTGAACGTAAGGATGTCTCCGGTAACGGCATCAATGGCGTTCACGCTTTTCACCACACTGACATTGGGTGCGGAGACAGGAACAGCGAGCGTGCCCGATGCGGCATTTCCTCCCAGCAGCCGCCCATCGGGCAGGGTGAAGCTGAAGGCGGCTGCCGCTGAATTAAGCAACTGCTGGCCTGGAGGCAGCGCGGTAACGGTAACCAGGAAAGCGACAGCAACGCTGTCGCCCGGTGCGAGCGGCCCTACAGGAATGCCTGTCGCCGGGCTGAAGCCCGGCAGCGGCGTGCCGCCAATGCTCACACTGTTGGCTTCGAACACCGCTTGCGGCGGAAGAGCATCCGTCAGATTAAGCGTAGCAGCAATGTTTCCGGTATTGCTGACCAGGATGGAGAAGGACAAGGAGCTGCCGACGGAGGCCTGAGCGGCGTTCGCGCTTTTAACAAGTCCGATAATTGGAATGAAGACAGCTGTACTCGCCGTATTTGACAGCGCGGTGCCGCTGAAGGCACCTGAGGTGAAGGAAGCGCCGGCCCTGTTCGCGAACACTGCCGGATTCGGCAGGAAGATCACATTCACCTGAAAGGTCACGGTTACCGTTGCACCCGTTGCGATGTTTCCCAGCGTAATTCCGGCACCTGGGTTAGCGGAAGGGGCTGGTGTACCGTTCACTGTGACGCTGCCTGCTACAAATGCCCCGCCGGATGGAACCGGATCGGACAGGACCACGTTATTTACAGGAACGCTGCTGGAATTGAAGACCGTTACTGTGTAGGTAATATACTCCCCCACTGCAGCGCTGGTAAGGTTCACACTCTTGAGAAGAGTAATGCCCGGTGCCGATACCGGAATACTCACTGTATTGGACAGGCTTGCTCCTGAGAGAGAGCGTCCGCTCGGCAACTGATAGCTGTAAGTGCCGCTCCCCTGATTATTCAGGACAGCGGGAGAAGGCAGCGACTGCACTAAGGTTAAGAAAGTGACGGTGACTGTTGCTCCGGGGGCCACGGCTCCCAGCGTTATTCCCCCTGCCGGAGAATCCGACGGACGGGCGGCTCCATTTACGGTGACACTGCCGGACACAAAAGCCGATCCTGCCGGAATGTTGTCGCTTAAGGTTACTGCAGCCGCCAGATTTCCCGAATTCTGCACCTGCAAGGTGTAGAGTACATTGCCGCCCACAGTAGCGCTGGCCGTATTCGCGTTTTTATTGATTCTGATGACCGGCTGGTAGACGGGCGAGACTGTTGTATTAGACTGAGTGATCGCAGTGAACGTACCCGAGCTGTAGGAGGCGGATGAGCGGTTGGAGAGCTGTGCGGGTGAAGGAACAGAGGTAACATTCACCTGGAAAGTGACGGTGACGCTGGCGCCGGCGGCTATAGTGCCTATATTTATTCCTGTTCCGGGGTCAGCAGTTGGACGTGATGATCCGGCAACTGTGACAGATCCGGAAACGAAGGCGCTTCCAGCAGGAATTGGATCAGACAATACCACGTTGGTGACCGCCGCAACCCCGTTATTGCTGATGACCGAGGTATACAGCAGAATGTCGCCTACGGCAACATCAGGGAAGCTTGCGCTTTTCACTACGGCAACATTCGGCAATGAAACAGGAATCGTCAGCGTATTCGAGGCGGCTGATCCGGGCACTGTGCGGCCGTCCGGAACCAGGAAGGTATAAGCTGCAGTCGCCTGGTCTACGAGCTGCGGCGGTGAAGGAAGACCGTTCACCGCAACCCGGAACTGGACTGTTGAGCTTCCTCCGGCGGCAATAGTGCCTATGGCTATGCCATTAGCGGGATTGCCGGCTATTGGAGTTCCGTTCACGGTAAAGCTGCCGGGCACATAGGAGCTGCCGGCGGGAATATTATCGGTAATTGTGGTGGCGGCCCCAATGTTGCCCGTATTGGAAATCTGCAGTGTGTAGGTAATTTGATCACCGACGGTTGAATTTGTCGTGTCCGCGCTTTTGACAATTCCAAGGACAGGCGAGTAGACCGGCAGAGAGGCTGTATTCGAAGGAACAACTCCGGATATTGTCGATCCGCCGGCTACGCTCTGGAACGTAAATGCAAGATTGGCCGTATTGGCAACGATCTGCGAAGCGGGCAATGAAGTGACCCTGGCTTGATATGTAACCGTCACAGAGCTGTTGAAATTAAGAGTTCCCAAGGGAATGCCCGCTGTTATATCGTACGAAGGCCTGGATACACCGGCCACCGCAACACTGCCCGCCACAAAAGTTAAGCCTGCCGGCAGGGCATCCGACAATACGGCTCCGGTCGCATTGGCAGTGCCGGTATTGCTGACCGTTACAGTATAAGTCACGGTATCCCCGACAATCGTCCCCGCCACATTTGAGCCTTTGGTTAAGGAAATTTTGGGGGCATTGATATCAATCTGCAGCGCATTTCCGTTGACAACATAGGCATCACCCGAGGTAGTCAGTGTCAATATGGCAGAAGACTGATTGTTGACCAGTCTGGCCGAGACATCGACATTAGTGATATCCCAGCCTTGACGGCCGGCACTGATATTGGTCCCCGGACTGCCGTTCGTTTGATTTCGGGTTCCGAAGGTTCCGTTGGTATTGAGCGCTCCGGCGTCGTTATTGATCTGTGAAGCGAAAAAGTTGGTGGCAAAGTTATTGGGACCCGACAATGCCGCTTGTGCAGATGAGGTGGGACCGAACAGCGCCTGATCTCCTGAACGGTTGGCATCGCCCTCCTGTGCGCTGAACAGGATTCTGCCGCCGAGTACCCCGGACACTGGAGTAGCAAACCCTGTAATGGTTGTGGTCACAGGGGCGGAGCTGGCCTGCACGAGCACGGCGCCTGCCCGCAGCGACATATTACGGAAGGGCAGAGACGGATTCTGGTAAATTACGCCCAATGTCCAGCCCGCATGATTGGCTGTGGCATCTCCGGTAATGACGATTGTGCCGACGACACCGCCAGTGATATAAGTCCCGGCCCCGGCTGCTTGAATAATGCTGGTCACATTGGCGGAACGGACATAGGCGAAGGCGCCCCCGCCCAAATTGACGGAATTGCTGGTTTCTGTGTCAGGTGACACACTGAAGACAGATCCCGCAGGGGTGGTAAAGGAGACCGGATTGTTGATCGCTGTGCTCAGATTGACGGAACCGTTAATATAGGTACCTGCCCAGATTAGCTCAGCGTACAGAACTGTGCTTCCTGACGGTATCGTCAGGATGGCGGCAGAGCTGTTGCTTGTATAAAGGCTTGTAGTTCCGGCGGGATATGTCCCGAAGGTGGATGCAGTATTCACCGTGGTGAACGCCCCGATACTGTCCTGGGTGCCCGGAGCGCCGGTTGTATCCGAGCGGCTTAGCCCCAGTGTGTTGCCCGTGAAAGTAATGGCGCCTGTAGCGTTTATTGTGGCCCGAACGACTAGAGGAATGATTTTCACCTCCTTGTAAACATACTGTGCTAAGAGGACAATAAAAAAAGCAGACCGTCTCCTGTAAGAGAACGGTATGCAATGACTTGTGTGGTAATAGTATATGACATAAATTGGGAATACTTGTTTGTCCATTTGGCATATGACTAAATATAATATTGTCTATTCCATGTTCGGCCGTCTCCTTGCAAGGAGGGCGCGCGGTTCGGGGTATGCCTTGCGGCTCATGGCTTCAAGCTCTGCTGCTGTTGTTGGTTTCTTAATCACTGCAAAATGGTACATAATTTCATGAACGACATTGGACTGGAGCGTCTTCAGGATTTCCAATTCCACGGCTTCATAAAACGTGTCGTTAAAAGGATATTGGTAGAACAGCTCCATTCTCATCAGCCTGTAATCAAAGGGCGGCACAGGCACCGGATAATCCGGGATCTCCGGAGAAACGGCTCCGGCGGAAGGCTGGAAAAAACTCCCTGTTAAATAACGGGGAGTATACTCGTCAAATTTTTGCTTGAACAGAGGATTGGAAATATGGGGAAAACTGTGGGCATAAGGCGCGAGGATGCAGACAACGGCTTTATGAGTGCTGATCCGGTAAATTTCCGCCATCACCGCAAATAAATTGTTCACGTACGGCAGGATGCGGCTGGCCATAACAAATTCGGCAGCATTGTCCGGCAGCGGGATTCCTTCATTAATATCGCATACGATATCCACTCCGGGGCATACTTCGCGGCCGATTCCCAGATAACCGGATTCTTTGCCGGAAACGCAGCCGATATCGATTTTCAAGGAAATCACTCCTTCAGGGGATCACTCTTAAGTAAGGCTCATCACCATTGTATTAATTTCACAGCCCGCTGCTTCCGGCGTATGCCTATCCACAGAATAAACGGTCTTGTGAACTTAAAGCGGCAGGTTTATGCAACCCTGGAGCAGGGTTAAACGTTTATAAGGGTAAGCCCAGACCAGATTATAACATTCCCGCCTAATCAAAGAGGAGGCAGTCAACATGAAATCCCAACGCAAATTACCTGTTCTTGCGGCAATAGCTGTTCTGATGCTGGCTATAACCGCTTGCAGCAGCAATACCCCGGCCGAGGCGCCGGGAGAGCCGTCGCCATCAGCCTCTCCGGCAGAGAATACGGCTCAACCGTCCCCCGGACCTTCCGCTGAGTCCAGTCCTTTCCCCGGACAGGAAACGCAAGCGATTCAGGGTACGGGTATCTATGTCGGGCAGATTGATAATCACTCCGTAGAGATCAAGACAGAAGAAGGGGCCACCGCATTTGAGCTCGGCGCGGGGCTGGAGAAGGCTCCCGATGCCCTGAGTATGGATGATCCGGTAGTCTTCGAATATGTCGAGCGCAGTGTGGAAGGTGACAGCTCCGTTGTCCAGCGGGTGCTGTCCAAGCTGGAGAGGTCCGCAGGCAGCGGCAGCGCAGCGCCTTCTGCTGAGGCTCTTCCCCAAACCAGGCGGATCACTCTGACACTGGAGGGAATGGAGGAAGAGAAGACAGCGGCCCTTGCCGCCGGAAACGGATACTCACTTTATGTTTTTGATATTTTCACCTTTGATGCGAAGACGGATAAATTAGCCATGAAGGTAGATCCCGAATATTACGCAGAGATCACCAAGCTGCCTTCCGGCTTCAATCTGGATGCCCTTAAACTTGAGGGGGAAGAGGAACTCTCCTCTACAGGCCAAGTAACCGAACTTGATCAGAAAGACCGTGACCGGCGGATGACCGGCGTCCGGCTTTACCTTACTGCAATGAAAACGGGCCTGACCCGCCAGTATGTTGTGAAGGAGGTTGACGGGCAGGGCTATTTGATTAAGCTGAACATTCCGCAGCGTGAAGCTTCCGAGGGCTTCGGGCCTCATGTCTACGCTTCGCTGGACAGCATAGTCAGCGATTAGCCGGGTTCCAAGCTGAGGTGCATCCAGAGCTGTCTGCCTGCAAATGTGCACACAAAAGGACCGCTTCCGGGAATGCCGGAGCGGTCCTTTTGTGTGCAGCGCAGAGTAGCCCGGAGCCTTAAGCGGAGCCGGCATTAACGAGTACGGTGGCAATCAGGAGCATAAACAGCAGCAGGATGACTCCATTAATGATTGTGCCGATGATTGCAAAAACCTTGCGGCGCCTGCGGAGGGTGAGTCCGATGATGCCGGTGACCGCACCGATCACATTAACCGCCGCCAGAATGAGTACAGACATTCCAAGGTAGAAAATAGCCTCCGCATAATCCGCAATGAACGAGTCGCTTCCGCTTACGACGGAGGAGGAGCGGACACCTACAAATACAAAGGCGATAATATAGCCTGCTACGGTAATCATCGCGATAACGAACGAGGCAATTCCGGGTCCGGAATGCTTGAGATCCCGTTTGCTGTCCCCATACAGGGTCTGCTGCCCGGGCGGCATTCCCCAATCCGGGGAAGAACCGTGCGAGTGGGAGGAGGAAGGGTCCTTTTGGGGCGGAGAATAATCGTCCATGGGCGGCACTCCTTGTGATTGAAATGAATAAAGATTGATAATATCCACTTTTTCACAAGTCAGCGGCAAAAGCAAGTTTTGCATGTAAAAAGCTTCAAAGCTGCCGCTGCTGGAAATAAACGGTCCGGTTACGGTAAGATAGGAGAAGTCCAATATTAAGGAGCGTGTATCCATGCAACGAAGATTTATGGCCTGGGGAGCCTTGCTGGCCATGCTGTCTGTCGGCGTAGGCGCGTTCGGAGCGCATCTGCTCAAGCCGGTCATCAGCGGGGATTACCTTACAGTCTATGAGACCGGTGTACATTATCACATGATTCATGCACTCGGGCTGATCCTCATCGGCCTGGCTGCGGGGCAGTGGGGGGAGAGCCCGCGCCTGCGCTGGGCAGGACGGCTGCTTCTGCTGGGAATTATTTTCTTCTCCGGCAGCTTGTATGCTTTAAGTGTAACCGGCATTAAGCTGCTCGGAGCGGTTACTCCCATTGGAGGCGTTTGTTTCATTGCCGGGTGGCTCTGCCTGGCCCGGGAAGCTTTTTCCCGTAAGGATTGAATGGCTTACTTCCAATCATAGCCTGAAGATACAATAAGCCCCCGCCCGGAAGCCTGCTTCCGGGCGGGGGCTTATCTGTTACGAAAATTCGTCGATTTCGTTGAGCTTGAAGGTGTACACTTGCTTCTCATCCACATGATACACGCTGAGTGAATTGGCGGCTTCATCGAAATTCAGGATACGGCAGGGCATTGAGACCTGCTTGCCATGCCGGTTGGCGCGGAGCCGCACCAGTTGGTTATTCTGAATGTATAGTCTGATTTTTCCGTATGCATCCGCAGGCGTTTCCGCAGGCGCGTCCGCAGGGAGATTCCTCGGTGCAGGTGCAGGCTCTCCGGCTTGCTTGCCCGTTGTTTGCTTCACTGGCAATTTAAGAGGGACTTGAAAGGCTGCTGCGGGCTCCTGCTTCAGAGCAAGCTTGGCAGACCGCAGAAGATTATCAATCGTTCTTCCGAATTCAAGACCCGAGTTAATGTTGAAATCCGTAATTTTGTCATTGCTGTTCAACATTTCAAGTAAGTATTGCAGTGCAAGCGGGTTAGTACGGGCGTTGATCAGGATATCGACATTGAATAAATAATTGCCGTCCGTGTGTTGAAGTTTCTTGTCCATAAATCCCCCAGCTTTGTCAGTAGACACAATTGAAAACACAATTTTTAAAGTATATAAACTATACCATTAATTAAAAGATAAGCATATACCTCGTAACTATAAAATGAGGACTATTGACCCTGTATTTTATAGGGAGTATAGGTCCATCGTCCACACACTGCCTCTAAACAGAGCATACACATAAATCGTGTGACGGAGGATCAAGAAAAAGGAGGTGCTGCAAATGGTTACAATGGAGCCAATTGCCGTGGGTGAGCATATACTGGTTGGCGTCGAAGTGAAGCTTCCCAAAACAACGCTGCTGTCCATCAGTACGAGCAAAGGCTATATCATGTGCGGAGCGCTTGATGTGGGGCTGCTTAACGAGACGCTTAGCGACCGGGGGATTATAGCGGCCCGGGCAGTCGGGGTGCGGACATTGCCGCAGCTTCTGGCTGCTCCTCTGGAGTCCGTTACTATAGAAGCCGGGAGGCTGGGGGTTGTTCCGGGAATGACCGGCGCGGAAGCCCTGCTTCTCATGCTGTAAAGACCGGGTTTGCCGGTTGCGCATATGGAACATTAGGGGCCTGCGGGCCTCTTTTTGCTGCAGCCGCTGCCGGGGGCAGGAGCCGATTTATCCGGAACAGGCATAAGGCGGGCGGGCTTGGCTCATCCTACAGATGTGGTTTGGTTTCTAAGACGGCAGGCTTTCAGACCGTTGCAGCGGCAGCGATATTTTTTGTTTCGTCTTCAGTACGAAAGGGTAAAATGTGTATAGACAACTGCACAGCCGGACCATGGACAAGCAGCCGGCTAAATTATGGATAAGGAAGGGATCATACGATGGCTAAAGCATCTAACAAAGTTAACACCACTTCACTCGAACAGGTACTCAACCGTGAGGTTGCGAACCTGAATGTGCTGTACGTCAAAATCCACAATTTTCACTGGTATGTAAAAGGGGAGCAGTTCTTCTCCCTCCATGTGAAATTTGAAGAGCTGTACGACGATATTACCCTCAAAATGGACGAGGTGGCTGAACGCCTCCTGAGCATCAAAGGCAGTCCGGCAGCAACCATGAAGGAGTATCTGGAACTTGCCACCATCCAAGAAGCTACAGGCAAGGAAGATACGCGCGGAATGGTGCAGGCACTGATTGAAGACTTTGCCACCGTGGCCGAAGAGCTTACGGAAGGCATTGAGCTGGCCGAGCAGACCAGCGATCAGCCGACAGCCGATCTGTTCATCAAAATCCGCAGCGATTTGGAGAAAAATCAATGGATGCTGCGTTCTTTCCTGGGCTGATTTTTTCTTCATGCGGAGCATGGATGTTAATAAAAGTGGAGCCTCCTCTGACGGGGGCTTTATTTTTTGCATTTTTCAGATAAAATCCGGAAAATGAAAAGAAATAAATGAATAGAAGATAAAAGAAGATATTTGTAAAAAAGCATTGTTTGTAATAAAATTAGTGAGAATCATTGATAATCACTTTGTTTCACTTTATAATAATTACAATGTGATATAAAATCTAATTGTGCTGGCAATCAGGGACATCCTGTTACAATACAACTTTATGATTTTGCAAATTGATTAAGCGGGGGGAATACTAATTATGGCAGCAGAATTTGTCATCGAGGGACTGAAAGCGAATATTGAAGGAAAAGAAATTCTGAAGGGGATCAACCTTCAAATGAAGGGCGGAGAAATTCACGCCATCATGGGACCGAACGGTACCGGTAAAAGTACGCTGGCTTCGGCTCTGATGGGCCATCCCAAGTACGAGGTTACTGAAGGCACAGCCGTTCTTGAAGGTGAAGACCTGCTGGAGATGGCTGTTGATGAACGCGCACGCGCCGGTCTGTTCCTGGCGATGCAGTATCCAAGCGAAATCAGCGGTGTAACGAACTCCGATTTCCTGCGCAGCGCGATTAATTCCCGCCGTGAAGAGGGCAGCGAGATTTCTCTGATCCGTTTTATCCGCCAGATGGAAGCAAAGATGAAGGAACTGGATATGAACCCTGAGTTTCTGCACCGTTATCTGAACGAAGGCTTCTCCGGCGGCGAGAAGAAACGCAACGAAATTCTTCAAATGATGATGCTGGACCCCAAGATCATCATTCTGGACGAGATTGACTCCGGCCTTGATATTGATGCGCTCAAAATTGTCGCAGAAGGCGTCAACTCCATGCGCAGCCCGGAACGCGGTTTTCTGGTCATTACCCACTATCAGCGGCTTCTGAACTACATCAAGCCGGATTATGTTCATGTCATGATGCAGGGGCGGATTGTGAAATCCGGCGGTCCTGAGCTGGCGGAGCGTCTGGAAGCGGAAGGATACGAATGGGTGAAGGATGAGCTCGGGATTGAAGATGAAACTGTAGGACAGGAAGTCTAAGAGACGCCAGGAAGGAGGAACCACTTATGACGACGCAAACCATTCTTCCGGTGGATGCACAGCTGCTCAGTGAATTGTCGCAGAGCAGCGGAGAACCGGCCTGGCTGAAGGACAGCCGTTTGAATGCACTTATGCTGGCCGCCGGGCTGGCACTGCCGAGACTGGAGAAAACCCGGATTGACCGCTGGAATGTGAACACCTATGGAAGCTACAAGCCGGGCCAGACCTTTACAGAGCTTAGCGAAGCCCCTGCTTCCGTTGCAGCTCTGATCAGGGATCAGGAGGACGGCAGCCTGATTATCCAGCGCAATTCAAGCGCCGTGTATGTACGGCTAGCTCCGGAGCTTGCGGTGCAAGGCGTCATTTTTACCGATCTGCAGACTGCGGTCAAAGAACACGGGGATCTTGTACAGCGTTATCTGCACAAGGCTGTGCTGCCTGACGAACATTCCATTGCTGCCCTGCATGCGGCGCTTTGGAACGGCGGGGTATTCCTCTATGTTCCGAAGAACGTGATTATTGAGACTCCGCTGCAGGCGGTGCTGCTCACGGATGATGCCGAAGCGGCCTTTGTTCCGCATATCCTGATTGTTGCCGAGGCGAACAGCTCATTAACCTATGTCGACAATTATGTATCGGACAAAACCGAAGCCGGGCTGCATAACGGCGCGGTGGAAGTATTTGTAGGCGCAGGTGCCAAAGTTCGTTATGCAACGGTGCATCAACTGGGTGAGGACACGACTGACGTGACTTACCGCCGTGCTGTTGTAGAGAATGACGGAGCCATTGAATGGATTGTAGGCGAGATGAACTACGGCGATACGGCCAGCGACACCAAGTCGGTGCTGAAGGGCAATGGAGCAAGCTCCGACGCCAAAGTTATCGCAGTAGGATCAGGAGCGCAGAAGCTGAGCTATACCACACAGGCGCAGCATTTCGGTAAAAACACACCGAGTGACATGATCACCCGTGCGGTGATGCGCGATGCGGCAACCTCCATTATTAACGGGATTACGAAGATCGAGAAGGGTGCAACCCGGGCCGACGGACAGCAGACGGAAAAAGTGCTGATGCTGAGTCCAAAAGCGCGCGGAGACGCCAATCCGATTCTGCTTATTGATGAAGACGATGTAACAGCAGGCCATGCCGCTTCCGTAGGACAGGTCAATTACGAGCAAGTGTATTACCTGATGTCCCGCGGAATTTCACGGCATGATGCGGAAACACTGATCATATACGGCTTCCTAGCACCGGTAGTGTCGCAAATTCCACTGGAGGGACTGCGCAACCAGCTCCAATCTCTTGTGGAAAGGAAGTTAGGCCAATGATTAACAGCGCCATCCGGGAGCAATTTCCCATACTGAACCAGAATATCAATGGACATCCTTTGGTGTACCTGGACAGCGCGGCAACCTCGCAGAAGCCGCGCCGGGTCATCGAGGCCGTCAAGTCCTATTATGAATGGGACAACAGCAACGTGCACCGCGGTGTCCATACATTGGGCAGCCGCGCTACGGACGCTTATGAGGGAGCCCGCGAGAAACTGGCCAAATTCCTTCATGCCCGCAGCACCAAGGAGATTATTTTCACCCGCGGCACAACAACGGCTCTGAATATTGTGGCTTCGTCTTACGGCCCGGCCCATGTGGGGGAGGGCGACGAGATTGTCATCACCCAGATGGAGCATCACAGCAACTTCATTCCCTGGCAGCAGCTGGCGAAGAAGACGGGGGCAACACTGAAATTCATCCCGTTGCAGAAGGATGGAACCATTGCGCTGGAGGACGCCGAGCAGACGATTACGGATCAGACCAGGATTGTCGCCATCGCTTATGTCTCTAATGTAATGGGCGTTATTCACCCGGTAAAAGAGCTGGCCGCAATCGCCCACCGCCACGGCGCTGTAATCGTGGTAGACGGAGCGCAGAGCACGCCGCATATGAAGGTGGATGTGCAGGAGCTCGACTGTGACTTCTACGCGCTCTCCGGACACAAGATGCTCGCCCCTACAGGCATTGGCGCCCTGTACGGCAAGAAGGCCTTGCTGGAAGCCATGGAGCCGGTTGAGTTCGGCGGTGAAATGATCGACGATGTGGGCCTGTATGAATCCACGTGGAAGGAGCTGCCCTGGAAGTTCGAGGGGGGTACACCGATCATAGCCGGTGCCGTTGGACTCGGGGCAGCGATTGATTTCCTGCAGGAAATCGGTCTGGACGAAATTCACCGTCATGAGATTGAGCTTGCCGCTTACGCGGAAGAGCGCCTTTCGGAGGTGGATGGCCTGACGATTTACGGCCCGCGCAGCCGTCAGGCCGGCGTGGTCACCTTCAATCTCGGTGATGTCCATCCGCATGATGTGGCTACTGTGCTGGATGCCGAGGGTATCGCTGTACGCGCCGGACATCACTGCTGCCAGCCGCTGATGCGCTGGCTGCAGGTCAGCTCAACCGCCCGGGCCAGCTTCTACCTCTACAACTCGGAACAGGATGTAGAGGCGCTGGTTCAAGCTTTAATCAAGGCAAAGGAGTACTTCGCCTATGAACTTGGATGACTTGTATAGACGCGTAATTATGGATCATTATAAAAATCCCCGGAACCGTGGTTCTTTTGCAGATGACGCCCTGAAGATCGAGCTGAACAACCCTACCTGCGGCGACCGCATTACGCTTCAGCTTAAGGTGGAGGACGGCGTCGTCAAGGACGCCCGTTACAGCGGCGAAGGCTGTTCGATCAGCATGTCGTCGGCTTCCATGATGACGGAAGCGGTCAAAGGCCAGACTACCGAGCACGCGCTTGAGCTGGCTGACCGCTTCTCCTCCCTGATGAAGGGGGAAGCAGCGGATTTTGGAGACTACGAAGATATCGAAGCCCTTTCCGGTGTTAATAAATTTCCGGCGCGGATCAAATGTGCGACACTCGCATGGAACGCGCTGCGCAAAGGCATAGACGCGGAAGAAGAGCACCGCCAAGAACACTAAAAACAAGGAGGCTGACACCATGGCTAAGAAAGCGCCTGATATGGAAGAGTACCAATACGGATTCCGTGACGAGCATAAGTCGATATTCCAGTCTGGTAAGGGACTTACGGCCGAAATTGTTAAAGAAATCTCCGCCATTAAGAATGAACCTCAGTGGATGCTGGATTTCCGCCTGAAATCGCTGGAGCAATTCTACAAAATGCCGATGCCTAAATGGGGCGGCAATCTCGACGATTTGGATTTTGACGAGATCCAGTATTATGTAAGACCGTCCGAGAAACAAGGAAAAACCTGGGAGGAAGTGCCCTCCGAGATTAAAGAGACCTTTGACAAGCTGGGTATTCCGGAAGCGGAACAGAAGTTCCTGGCCGGTGTCTCGGCACAGTACGAATCCGAGGTTGTCTATCACAGCATGCAGAAGAATCTGGAGGATCAGGGCGTGATCTTCACGGATACCGACACTGCGCTGCGGGAGCACCCTGAACTGTTCAAGAAGTTCTTCGGCACCATTATCCCGCCTGCGGATAACAAATTCGCTGCCCTGAACAGTGCGGTATGGTCGGGTGGAAGCTTCATCTATGTTCCCAAGGGTGTGAAATGTGAAGTGCCTCTCCAGGCATATTTCCGCATTAACTCCGAGAACATGGGCCAATTCGAGCGCACCCTGATTCTTGCCGATGAAGACAGCTTCGTGCATTATGTAGAAGGCTGTACCGCTCCAATCTACAGCACGAACTCATTGCACAGTGCAGTGGTTGAGATTCTGTGCATGAAGAATGCGCGCGTCCGTTACACAACCATTCAGAACTGGGCACCAAACATCTACAATTTGGTTACCAAGCGTGCCGTTGCTGAAGAGAATGCCACGATGGAATGGGTCGATGGCAACATCGGCTCCAAGCTGACCATGAAATATCCTGCAGTAGTACTCAAAGGCCGCGGAGCCAAGGGATCTGTGTTGTCCATCGCGGTTGCGGGCAAAGACCAGCATCAGGATGCAGGCGCCAAAATGATTCATTTGGCTCCGGATACAACTTCGACAATCGTCTCCAAATCGATCAGCAAGCATGGCGGCAAAGTAACTTACCGCGGCCTTGCTTCCTTCGGCCGCAAGGCGGAAGGCGCGAAATCCAACATCAAATGCGATACGCTCATTCTGGATAACCTCTCCACTTCAGACACGATTCCTTACAATGAGATCATGAACGATAACATCGTGCTTGAGCATGAGGCGACTGTCTCCAAGGTCTCTGAAGAACAGCTGTTCTACCTCATGAGCCGTGGCCTTACGGAAGCCGAAGCCACTCAGATGATTATCATGGGCTTCATCGAGCCCTTCACCAAAGAACTGCCGATGGAGTATGCGGTAGAAATGAACCGTCTCATCAAGTTCGAGATGGAAGGCAGCATCGGTTAAACACACTAAAGGCCTTGCAAAAGCAAGGCCTTTAGTGTGTAAAAAGAACAGTCATGCCGATTTCGTGCCGATTTAAATTTATCTTTTTGTGTAGGAGGCGAACTTTTCAAGTTCGTCTTCTTCTATGTTATCTGTAATTGCTGAGTATGTGTCTGCTGTTGTTTTTATGCTTTTATAGCCAAGGCGTCTAGAATGATCTTAAACTTTCTAACTTCCTTCAGAATATCTTTATTTAAATTAATTGTCCGATGTGAGGATGTATTCTTAGGGTCGATTTACGCATAACGGAACGTTTGACTCGGAGAGCGTGCAGGATATTGGGGAGAAGTATCGCGACAAGGATGTAAAACGGAACCAGGCATCCCCGGCCTTAGGGGAGGGACACAACAACAAATATGAAAACTGGGAGCACCACAAGTACTCAAAGCTGTCCTGAAGAGGTTTCCCCAATCTCCCTTATTCTAGGAACTTCAAAGATACCATTTAAGTTCATGAATTCACACAATGAATTACCGGTTCTTCGGTGGTTCTATATTTCGAAGGAGAACTTTATACGACAAAAATAATAACCAAGCGGGTCATGTAATTATCCATCTTTAACTGGAGATCATAAGCCCCATCATGAAGACACCAATTGTAAATGACGCCCCGTGCAGCAATAAATAAATATTCCGTTATCTCCCAGGCGGAAAGGCTCAAGTCTAAACGGCCGCCAGCTTGGCCTTTCTCTATCAGAGCCTGAAGGACATTCTGCATATATCGTCCTTTTGCAATGAACAGCTTATTGTTGCAGGTGTACAACTGTTTTATGGTTTCGATGCCTAACTTGTTATTATATTCTGCATAAATTTTGAAATAGTTAATAATATCGGCAGTTATTGAAGATGACGGAACGAGGTTCTTGAATTTTTGGTCAAAGTAATCGTCTGCCTGTTCATACATCTCCACCAGAATATCACTTTTAGTTGAGAAATGGGTATAAAATGTGCCAACAGATACACCTGCCTCATTACAAATCTCTGCGATGGTTATTTCTTCCAGGGGATGTTGTTTCATCAAATGTATAGCACGCTCATACAATTTATGTTTGGTCTGCAAGCTTTGCAGCTGGCGCGAGGTTAGCTGATTTTTCTTTGGCATTTCAGTACTCTCCATCTCTTTAATATCTTCTAAATTTATGCTTAAGGTTTACTTTTGTCAACACAGGAAGAGAGGGTGAGAACAGTCAATCCACACTTAGTGAAATTAATCACATTATTTTACCCCGGCCAGACATACAATGAATGTATTCAGTGAATGCATTCATTATAATTTGATTGTATTCAATGTCAAAGGAGGATTTATAGTGAAGGAAAGCCATAAAGTTTTATTTGAACCCTTTAAAATTGGCCAGCTCGAACTGAAAAACAGATTTGTTATGGCTCCGATGGGACCCGGAGGATTATGTAATGCAGACGGTACTTTTAACGAACGCGGTGTAGAATACTATGTAGAACGGGCTAAAGGCGGAACAGGGCTGTTAATGACTGGTGTAACGATGGTCGAGAATGAGATTGAGAAATGCGCCTTGCCTTCCATGCCTTGCCCAACGCTCAATCCCTATCATTTCATCAAAACAGGCAAGATGATGACTGAACGCATTCATGCATATGGGGCGAAGATTTTCCTGCAATTGTCTGCAGGCTTTGGACGAGTGAGCATTCCTTCAATTGTCGGCAAGACTGCCGTTGCTCCTTCTCCAATTCCACATCGATGGCTTCCGGATGTAACTTGCCGGGAACTGACTGTTGAGGAGATCCATACCTACGTTCGAAAATTCGCTGAATCAGCGGCTGTTGCCAAGAAAGCGGGATTTGACGGGATTGAAATCCATGCTGTACATGAGGGCTACCTGCTCGATCAATTTGCTATCTCTTTTTTTAATCAACGGACCGATGAGTATGGTGGCAGCCTGAGAAACCGTTTACGCTTTGCGATAGAAGTTCTGCAGGCGATTAAGGCGGAATGTGGTCAAGACTATCCAGTATCCCTGCGTTACAGTATCAAGAGCTTTATCAAGGATTGGCGTCAAGGCGGACTGCCTGGTGAGGATTTTATTGAGCAGGGGCGTGATATCGAAGAGGGAATTGAGGCTGCTCTAATGCTTGAAGAGGCTGGTTATGATGCCTTCAACGGTGATGTAGGTTCTTATGACTCATGGTATTGGGCACATCCTCCAATGTATCAGGCCAAAGGCTTGTACTTGCCTTATAATAAGATTCTCAAGAGTATCCTTAAGGTGCCTGTCATCACAGCCGGAAGATTGGATGATCCGGATCTTGCAGTTGAGGCTATTCTTCAGGGGTCTACTGATATGATTGCACTTGGCCGTCCATTACTGGCAGATGCGGAGATTCCTAATAAGATAAAAGCGGGTCAGGTGGAGAGAATCCGTCCATGCCTGTCCTGCCAGGAAGGCTGCATGGGGCGTCTTCAGACGTTCGCAGCGATCTCCTGTGCGGTGAATCCTGCCTGTGGCCGGGAAAAAGATTATGCAATTACTAAAACAGACCATCCTAAGCGAGTGCTAGTCATAGGTGGGGGACCGGCAGGTTGTGAAGCAGCTCGTGTGGCAGCGCTTCGTGGCCATCAAGTCACGCTGCATGAGAAAAGTGGACGTCTCGGCGGCAATTTAATCCCCGGCGGTGTGCCGGATTTCAAAGATGATGATCATTTGCTGGCGGATTGGTATAATCTTGAACTGAAAGAGCTTAAGGTTGACTTACTATTAAGCAGCGAGGTGACCAAAGAAACCATAATTAATAGCGCTGCAGATGCAGTAATATTTGCGACTGGTTCAGCGCCTAAGCAGTTTCCGATCGGGTCTTCCGGCAAGGTGTACACTGCTGAGGAGGTTCTCTTAGGCAAAAAAGAGGCAGGTGATTCCACGATCATTATCGGCGGAGGTTTGGTGGGATGCGAGACTGCCTTGTGGCTGGTTGATCAAGGCAAGAAAGTAACATTAGTAGAAATGCAGGATGACATCCTGACTATCGGCGGACCGCTTTGTCATGCCAATGAGGATATGCTTCGTGATCTTGTAGCGTTTAAGGACATTGATTTGCTCACGAACACTGTTGTAACTGGTGCGGACAGCCATGGTTTTGTGCTTAAGAATAAAGCCGGCGAAGAAAAATTGGTTAAGGCTGATTCGGCTATTCTCGCAGTAGGCTATTCTCCACAAAAGAAGCTATTTGAAGAGATCAGCAATGAGCTTCCTGAAACGTATCTGCTTGGTGATGCCAAGCAAGTTTCGAATATTATGTATGCTGTGTGGGATGCTTATGAAGTAGCCAAAAATATATAAATGTAAATACGATTACTATAAATAACAGATTGTGACAGAAAAGCCTTTTGCCGTAAGCTATTTTATCCTGAATTTCGAAAGTAAGTATCCACAAATCATCTAAAAAGCTCTACACAAAGGGATTTCTTGCTAAAACAGCTTGCACCCAATGGGTGAAGGAAAAAGAGGAGTTATCCCTGGTCCTATCTGGATTGGTTCAATTCACTTTCGAAATTCAGGTTTATTTTAAATTAGGGGCAGACCCTAAGAGCCTATCCCAGAATAAATAAGTAAGAACTATGGGTAAGAAAAAAGTGAGGGGTGATGAGAGTTGGCAACCCTGCCTCAACAATGGCAACCCTGCCTCAACAATGGCAATTCTGCCGTTATATCGGGTGGCGCAGGCCAGATCCGCCTCAATAACGGCAATTCTGCCGTTGTTTCGGGTCGTGCGGGCCAGCTTCGCCTCAACAACGGCAATTCTGCCGTTATTTCGGGTGGCGCAGGCCAGATCCGCCTCAATAACGGCAATTCTGCCGTTATATCGGGTGGCGCAGGCCAGATCCGCCTCAATAACGGCAATTCTGCCGTTATATCGGGTGGAGCAGGCCAGCCGCGCCCCAATAACGGCAATTCTGCCGTTGTTTCGGGTCGTGCGGGCCAGCTTCGCCTCAATAACGGCAATTCTGCCGTTATTTCGGGTGGAGCAGGCCAGATCCGCCTCAATAACGGCAATTCTGCCGTTATATCGGGTGGCGCAGGCCAGATCCGCCTCAATAACGGCAATTCTACCGTTGTTTCGGGTCGTGCGGGCCAGCTTCGCCTCAATAACGGCAATTCTGCCGTTATATCGGGTGGCGCAGGCCAGCTTCGCCTCAATAACGGCAATTCTGCCGTTATATCGGGTGGCGCAGGCCAGCCGCGCCCCAATAACGGCAATTCTGCCGTTGTTTCGGGTCGTGCGGGCCAGCTTCGCCCCAACAACGGCAATTCTGCCGTTATTTCGGGTGGCGCTGCAGTAAGCTTGCGAATAATCTCACACAGCGAGCGAGAAAGAGTAAGCGAAGGAGTGGAAGTCAGCCTGGGGAAAGGAACTGCCGGACGCTCAGCTTGCCAACTTTGCACCTGCACAAGGGGATAAGCCCAAAAAGCCAAAAAGCCAAAAAGCCAAAAAGCCAAAAAGCCAAAAAGCCAAAAAGCCAAAAAGCCAAAAAGCCAAAAAGCCAAAAAGCCAAAAAGCCCACTATACGCATACCTATAGACTGGACAATTATAAAAAAGGTATGCGGATTGTTGTTCGCTTGAAAGAAGGTAAGGAACTATGAAGCCTTGCTTCTTTCGCCTGCGCTCAGATCGTTTGGAGAAGCGTACGCTCCGTTCATTCCCGGTAACTTATTTTGGGATAGCTTCTAAGTGCGAACTTCATTCACAACGCCACGCTGATTTTGGTTTTGAGCCTTTAATTGTGAGAAATTTTTCCTATTGAAATAAGTACATATTCATTATTCATGCGAAGGCCGGTGTATGCACCGGTCTGTTTATGTTTAATTATTGATGCAAGGCCTGTTGGATAATCTGTTCAACATGTGCCATGCAGCGATTAGAAAAGATTTCACTTTCCGTACTAAAAAACATAGTTTTGATCTTTGACTTACAGTAATAACTAAGACTATAATAAGATTATCACATGAACATATACTCATATGTTTATTTTTATGAAAGGGGATCATTTATTTGGGAGAATTAGGGCAATCTAAAGCTACGGTAAAGCGTGAGTTATTATTAGAAGGATTAGATTGTGCAAACTGCGCAATGAAAATCGAAAATGGTGTGAAAAAAATTCAAGGAGTCTCAGAATGTTCTGTCAATTTTGTGAATAAAACATTGACTTTTGAGGCAGATAAAGATCAGGATGCGAAAATTGTATCTGCAGCTACAAAATTAGTTAATAAACTCGAACCACATATTGAAGTGAGTATGAAGAATAAAGGCGGTGCTGGACGAATGCGTGCCAAAGAGGAACATGAACATAAGCATGCTAGCAGTGGACATGAAGGCCATTCGCATGACAGCGGCGGACATGCGGATGACAGTGACGGACATGAAGGCCATTCACATGATGCTGGCAAGGAAAAAATCAGAATAATGATAATTCGTTTGGCAGTGGGCGCAGTAGTGGCTGGAGCCGGAATGTTAGGTTCATTTACAGGCTGGCTGGAATTATCTATATTCCTGGCAGCATATCTCCTAATCGGCGGCGACATTGTTCTTCAAGCTGTTAAGAACATTCTTCGCGGTCAAGTGTTTGATGAATATTTTTTAATGTCCGTAGCTACCATTGGCGCATTTGCTATCCAGCAATATCCTGAAGGTGTAGCTGTAATGCTCTTTTACCAAGTGGGAGAGCTATTTCAGAGTATTGCCATTAATCGATCCCGTAAATCGATCAGTGCGCTGTTGGATATCAGGCCGGATTATGCAAATCTGAAGGCAGGAAACGAGACCAAACGGGTTTCGCCGGAAGAGGTTAACATAGGAGATCTCATTGTTGTCAAACCAGGTGAAAAGGTTCCATTGGATGGAACAGTTATTGAAGGAAGCTCAGCGGTAGATACATCAGCACTGACCGGTGAATCAATGCCTAGGGAAGTTGAAGTGAAGAGTGAAGTACTGGGCGGTTTCATTAACAAAAATGGAGTTATAACTGTAGAAGTGACCAAGCTGTTTGGGGAATCCACTGTATCCAAAATACTGGAGCTAGTCGAAAATGCAAGCAGTAAGAAAGCGCCGACTGAGAAATTTATTTCTAAATTTGCGCGTTATTATACGCCGGTTGTTGTTATTGTTGCTTTGCTTCTGGCGGTTGTGCCTCCCTTAATTTTAAGTGGAGCTGCCTTTTCAGATTGGATTTACCGAGCGCTTGTGTTTTTGGTCATATCTTGTCCTTGTGCGCTTGTGGTATCGATACCGCTGGGCTTTTTTGGAGGAATTGGAGCAGCATCCAAGACAGGCATACTGGTCAAGGGCAGCAATTACCTGGAAGCCTTAAACAATGTTAAGTATGTTGTATTTGATAAGACAGGAACACTCACTAAGGGAGCCTTTAAAGTTACAGGTATTAACCCTGCCGGAGAATTATCTGATGCCGAACTTCTTGAATATGCCGCATTCGCGGAGCTGCATTCAACCCACCCTATCGCTGAATCCATACGGGTTGCCTATGGTAAGGAGATCAGAGAAGATCAGTTGGAGGGGTATAATGAAATTTCCGGACATGGCATCCAAGTAAAGGTTCAGGGGAAAGAGGTTTTAGCCGGTAACATCAAGCTAATGAACAAGTACAGTATACCTTTTGAAACGCCTGATGAAGCAGGAACGGTTATTCATGTTGCAATTGATAAAAAGTATGCGGGATATATCGTCATCTCAGATGAAATAAAAGATGATTCCGCAAAAGCCGTACGTTCGTTGAAAGAACTGGGCATAAAGAAAATCGTGATGTTGACCGGGGACGCCAAGGCCGTTGGCGATTCAGTTGGACAGCAGCTGGGTATAGATGAAGTCCATGCAGAGCTGCTGCCACAGCATAAAGTTGAAGAGATTGAGAAGCTGATGCAGAGCAAGTCGCCTAAAGAAAAAATAATTTTTGTCGGTGACGGTATTAATGATACTCCAGTGCTGGCGCGTGCAGATGTGGGTATAGCCATGGGCGGATTGGGGTCTGATGCAGCTATTGAAGCGGCTGATATCGTCATTATGACAGATGAACCCTCGAAAATCTCGACAGCAATCCGAATTGCTAAGAGAACCAGACGGATTGTTTGGCAGAATATCATCTTTGCATTAAGCGTAAAGGCGATATTTTTAATTTTAGGCGCATTTGGTTTTGCTACCATGTGGGAAGCAGTCTTTTCAGATGTTGGCGTGACCGTGATTGCAGTCCTGAATGCCATGCGAGTATTAAAAGTAAGCGAATCTTAGTCAATAGTTGAAGACCAGCCGGCCTCTTGCTCCCGAAATAGGGGGCGGGGGTTTTTGGTGTGTTATGGGGTCTTGGATGGTGTTACCAGTCGCTGGGCTTGATGCTGATTCCGAAAATGCAGAAATGGTCCGGCAATCCAAACGGGATATTGAGCTGGGTTTGCGGCTCAGAGCTTTTCCAAAGATCGAAAGCATTCATGTCCCACCGCTTGCCTCCGGTCATTTATCAATCAAATTATAGGAACATTTCCGCTGGTTTCTTCTGTAGAGACTTAGAATTTTAAGCTTACGCATAACAGGAGCTCCTTTTCGCAGTAGCTTAATAACTTATTTACCCTTTGATATATGAGGTATAGCGGTTATATTTAACAAAAAAGAGAGAATTATTGACTGGGTAAGGCAGTTGATTATTCAGGCTGCAAAGATAACAAGCAAAACGGGTCTGCTTAGATAAAATTTTCACAATGTATTTATGCTTCAAAACACGATATACTGAAATCACTAAGAACGTGTGATCGGTGACTGCAGATTTCTGCCTACAAGCACAAAGAATATCACACCATCTTGTATAATTCAGGAGGTGTTGAATGGAGCGCATCGAGGGAACCGAAATAATGCAATTATTTAAAAGTTTGGAGAAACGGATTAACTCTTTTATAGCGGATGATTGTTCTATGGAGTATATAGAAGGGTCAGAAGAAGTTGTGATAGGGGGAGTATTCACCTGGTCCAAATTACAGGCAGCCAAAGAAAGAGAGCGAAAGTACATTTATTTGGAATACAAGGAATTGGCGGCGCAAATCAGGGTTGATTTAGTGAATAAAGATAGTCAACATATCGATGTATTTGAACGAAGCTTCGAGTGTATTATAGATTACATTAAACATGATGCAATCATTTGCCTGCCGGGAATAACGGCCGTAATTGAGGAGATAAAGAAAGAATTGGATCTGCAGCGTTATCTAATCCTTGAATCCAATATCAGCACTTCAACACCCCCCACTTCATAAGAGCTGCACGATTTATAATACAATCTACATTTATAATAGAAGAAACATTTGAAAAAGAAGCGGAATTTAGAAACATGGGCAACTGTGGGGGACCGGGCAAGCCAGTAACACAGAAAGCGGAGTGTATGAAAGAGCGGGTCTGAAAAAGAATAATTTATACATAATATGCAAAAAAAGCATGACCTTTGGAGACATGAAAATGTACTGAATCTTGGATAATCTTAATCCAATAGTATTCACGAGGAAATGGAAGCATTTAAAGATGCAGTCGTCCTTTTACTGCGCATGAAGCCCATTTTTTTCGGAAAAAACCGTGAAAACGGGGATTTCTCCCCTTTGCCGCATTAAAAAAGGGGTGATAAACTGCATAAAGTCACTAAAATGGAAGCGCTAAAAAAAGGTAGCTCAGAATGTAAGCTTTACCGGAAATCCGGGAGGGGCGCTTGTGCCGCACAGTCAAGAGTATGCTTACGAAGCGAGCTTTACTTCGTAAAGCCAAGAGTATGCTTACGAAGCGAGCTTTACTTCGTAAAGCCAAGAGTATGCTTACGAAGCGAGCTTTACTTCGTAAAGCTTTTAGGAGGAGAGATATGGATGTTCTCAGGCAACTGCGGGGCTTTTATCGGGAGAAGCTGCACTATCTGATTCTGTCGATTTTTTGTTTGGCTGCCGCAACTGCAGTGGGGCTTATTACCCCCAATTTGTTAAGACGTTTGATTGATGACGTGATTGTTCCAATGAAGTTCACCGAGGTGCCCGTCTTGGCTCTCAGCGTATTGGCTGTAGTTTTTGTTAAGGCTTGCCTGCAGTTCGCCCATGGTTTTTTTGGAGGACGGCTGGGCAACTTTCTGGCCTACCGGCTGCGCAATGCCTGCTATGAGAAGCTGCAATTCCTGTCTTTCCGCTATTATGATACCGCCAAGACAGGTGATTTGATGTCCCGGCTGACCGGGGACCTTGAGGCAATCCGGCTGTTTATCGGCTTCGGATTTGCCCAACTGCTGAATGTGTTTTTTATGGTATTGTTCGGCTCCATTATGATGTTCACGATCAATTGGCAGCTTACACTGGTCACATTGATTACAATGCCGTTTCTGGCGGCAGTCGCCTTCAGATTCGAATCAAAGATTCATCCGGCCTTTCAGGAGATGCGGCTTGCGCTCAGCTCTCTCACAACGGCTGTCCAGGAGAATGTCACCGGTGTGCGGACCGTCAAATCGTTTGCCAGAGAGGCCTACGAGGTAGAAAAGTTCTCCCACCGTAATGAACGCTATAAGGATAATCAGATTTTTGCCGCCGGGCTGTGGAGCAAGTTTTTTCCGGTGATGGAGCTGCTGGCTTCAGTCAGCGTGGCGATATTGCTCGGGGTTGGCGGAACGCTGGTCATCAAGGGACGTATGTCGCTTGGTGAGCTGGTAGCCTTTTTCAGCTTAATCTGGTATATTATCGGCCCTGTTTGGGGGCTTGGCTTCCATATCAATAACTATACGCAATCCAAAGCTTCCGGGGAACGTGTGCTTGAGGTGCTTAACCAGCATATCGATGTGAAGGATAAGGAGAATGCCCGCGAGCTTGAGGCAGCAGAAGTGAAGGGTGAGGTAGTCTTTGATCACGTGACGTTTGCCTACGGCAACAAGATGCCGGCGGTCAAGGATATTCATTTCAAGGCAAAGCCGGGGGCGGTCATCGGGTTCCTTGGCGGTACCGGCTCCGGGAAGTCGACGATTATCCAACTGATGATGCGCGCCTACGATGTGAATAAAGGCAGCATCACTCTGGATGGTGTGGATATCCGTGAATATAATGTCCGCAGCCTGCGGGCGCAGATTGCCACGGTGTTTCAGGAAACATTCCTGTTCTCCTCCTCCATCCGCAACAATATTTCGTACGGCCTGAAGAATGTCAGCATGGATGAGATTATCCGTGCCGCACAATTGGCGAAGGCTCATGATTTTATCATGGAAATGCCGGAAGGCTACGATACGGTGGTTGGCGAACGGGGAATGGGCCTCTCGGGCGGACAGAAGCAGCGGATCGCCATTGCAAGGGCGCTGCTTAAAAACCCGCGCATCCTGATTCTCGACGATGCCACCAGTGCCGTCGATATGGAGACCGAGCATGAGATTCAGGCCGGGTTCCAGGAGGTTATGCGCGGGCGGACCACCCTGATTATTGCCCACCGGATTTCCTCGCTCCGGCATGCTGATCAGATTATTGTCATGAATGAGGGGAATATGGTTCAGCAGGGCACCCACCACGAGCTGATTGAGGTTCCCGGTCCATACCAGGACGTCTACCGGATTCAATACGCGGATTATCTGGCCAGGGACAACGGAAGAGGGGCAGGTGACCCGGCATGAAGCTGGAAACCAATCAAGGAAAAGCTGCAAAGATAAAGCAAAGCACGGCTGAGGAGCAGATACTTGACGAGCGCTTCGTGTACAAGGACGATGACGTAATCGATAAGGCGTTCGACTGGAAGCAGTTCACCAGACTGTTCGGCTATATGAAGCCTTATGCGAAACAGATGCTGCCGCTGGTATCCATAATGATGATCCTCGGCACCATTACGAAGCTGACGGTTCCTTACCTGACCAGTATGGCGATTGATAAGGCGATTGCCCCCAAGTCGGGAAATCCCAGCTTAACCCTGCTGTACACTTTGACGGCCAGTGTAATTGTTCTCTATCTGATCCAGTGGATTGCAGGGGTCTACCGGATCAAATATACGAATATAATTGGGCAACGAGTCATTTATGATCTCCGTTCAGACCTGTTCCGGCATATTCAGAAGCTTTCCTTCAACTTTTTTGATAAGCGTCCGGCAGGCTCGGTGCTGGTCCGGGTAACCAATGATATCAACTCCCTGCAGGATTTGTTCACGAACGGGGTCGTCAACCTGATGATCGACTGTGTGCAGCTGCTCGGCATCATGGTCATTCTGCTGCTGATTAACTGGAAGCTGGGGCTTGCGGTAATGATTACTGTGCCGATTATGTTCTTTATTTCCACCAAGCTGCGCCAGAAGATCCGGATCGCCTGGCAGGATGTGCGGATGAAGAACTCGCGGATCAATTCCCATCTGAACGAGTCGATTCAGGGGATTCGAGTGACCCAGGCCTATACCCAGGAACAGGAAAATATGAACTATTTCGACGCCATGAACATGGACAGCCGGAAATCCTGGAACAAGGCCTCGGCGATGAACCAGGCGTTTGGGCCGATTATCGAAATAACAGGCGGCTTCGGCACGATGATTCTTTTCTGGTTCGGGGCCTACCTGATCCAGACCGGCGATCTTACGGTGGGGTTCCTGGTAGCGTTCAGCACCTATGTAAGCAATTTCTGGGACCCGATCAACCGTCTGGGCCAGATGTACAATCAGCTGCTGGTGGCGATGGCTTCCTCGGAACGGATTTTTGAGTACCTGGATGAGCAGCCTGCCGTTCAGGACAGACCGGGAGCAATGCCGCTGCCGAAGATTAAGGGCGACATCAAATTCAGCAAAGTAGTCTTCGAATACGAAAAAGGCCGGGCGGCGCTGAAAGGCATCGATCTCGACGTCAAGGCCGGCCAGTCGATCGCCCTTGTCGGGCATACCGGCTCCGGCAAAAGCACCATCATTAACCTGATCGGCCGGTTCTATGATATCAAGAGCGGAAGCATCACTATCGACGGCAAAGATACGCGTGAGGTTACGCTGCAGAGTCTGCGCGAACAGATCGGGATCGTGCTGCAGGATACGTTCATTTTCTCGGGGACGATCCGCGATAATATCCGCTTCGGGCGGCTGGATGCTACGGACCAGGAGGTTGAGGATGCGGCCAAGGCAGTCGATGCGCATGATTTCATCAGCAATCTGCCCGGCGGTTACGAGACTGAGGTCGAGGAACGCGGCAGTGCGCTCTCCATGGGCCAGCGGCAGCTGCTGTCCTTCGCCCGGGCGCTGCTGGCCAATCCGCGGATTCTGATTCTGGATGAGGCCACAGCGAGCATTGATACCGAGACGGAGATCAAGATTCAGGAGGCGCTGAAGATTCTGCTCCAGGGCCGGACCTCCTTCATCGTTGCCCACCGGCTGTCGACCATCCGCCATGCGGATAAAATCGTCGTGCTTGATCACGGCGAGATTAAGGAAGAAGGCACCCACGCCGAGCTTACGGCACACGACGGAATCTACAACGGTTTAATCGAAGCGCAATTCCGCTTCCTGTAGCATGAACAGCAGCAGCCCCTTCCGGCACGTTCCAGTGCGGAAGGGGCTGTTTTTTTAGAAGATAAGAATTTATAGGTTTTGGGGTCCCGCAAAGTAGCTGAGTCATCATCGAAGCCAAGGCCCCACTGTGTGGGGGTATATTGAAATATAAGACACCCATGCCGCTGCGCGGCACCACTGAGGAATGAAATATCGCTGCGGCCGCGTGATTAGAGGGCAGAATTTATATGTTTCACACTATCCATTATCCTTCTATTTTTGGAGAAACAGGTGCCGCCTTTTTCAGAGGACGGCGAAGCCGTTTCTTCTTGCACATGCTGCTATTCCACTTGATGTCCGGCGAATAATGGACCTCTATGATCAACTGACTACGGAGGGTCTGCCTCCTGTATTGCCGCCAGCGGCGGAGCCGCAGGAAGCAACGGCAGTACAGCAGCAGTGGCGGCAGAGGGGGATGCAAGAGTCAGCAGCAGGTTGCATTGAAGAAGCAGGCAGCACGGCGTTGTAAAGCGTGGAGCAACGGGACGCAGGATGCGGCTGGCATGGGACAGTTACTGTTTTATCTCGTTGTTATAAGTATTCAAGTGTATTTAAGTGGAAAAAGTAAACCTAATGATAGGTTAATCATCGATTTCACAGCACCTAAGTGGAAAAAGTAAAACTAAATAGGTGCTCTGAATCAGATGGTAGTGTTTTACTTGATTAAGTGTACAATTTCCCACTAGCTCGCCGCAGCAAGCTGATTTTGATGGGCGGCCGCCAGGCAGGCTTAGCAATGAACGTATTCTACCTGCTGTAGGGCCTTCACCTAATCCGTTCAGCGTGATCCCCCGCATGCCAATGTGACCGCCCGGTCCCCGGCGAACCCGGCAAACTTCGGCGAAACGGCAGCCGCCTCTTTCAGAGGACGGCAAAGCCGTTCCTACTTGTTAATACAGCGATTTGAAGAATATTTCTCCACGGACGAAGCGGCTGCATTTACTGCAGTTAAAAAGGCATGAAATAGCAACAATTCATATAAGGGCAGAATGCCCGGCAGTTTTTCGTAAAATTGGGGTCTGGTGTAACGATCGTTCTCTTATTGCAGCACAGTTGCAGATTCTGCCGTCACTTGGGCCGTTTGCCCGCTTTGCCGGTCACCCGGACCTCGTACATTTGCGCGCTGATCTCCTGCTGCCACCGGGCATCATTTGTATGGGCGGCCAGCACAGCCTCATTGTTGAGCCGCGCCATTTCCCAGCAGTACATGGCGTTAGCCTGCAGGCAATGCCGCTGTTCCGTTTCTTCATCGCCTGTCAGCGGCCGCTGACGGCTTAGCGTGTACAGCTCTGCAAGTCGCTGATGAATGGCAAGCATTTTTACCTCCTTGATCCTTCTGATTTCTGCTGCTGCTATCAGCCTCGCCATGGAAGGAGCAATTCAAACTCTGCGGCTCGCAAGTCATAAAATTTTTATGAAATCAAAAACAAAAATCTTGTAATCGCTTTTTTTTATGCTACAATAACAGTAATACAGGATTGTGACCGGTAACGCGGGCAATGCCTAAGCTGATTCGAATATCATTTTTGTTAATGATATTGGGATCAACTTAGGCTTTTTTTGTACAAACTACGTGATGGGGGGTGATTGTAGATGATTATTGAGAAGGTGCTCAACAACAATGTGCTGCTGACGAAGAATCAGAAGGGCAAGGAAGTTATCGTGATGGGCAGAGGCATATCCTTCAATAAAGCGGCAGGCGATTATGTGGACCCGGCCAAGGTGGATAAGATCTTCCTGCTGAACGAAAACGAATTCACGGCGCGGCTGACCGAGCTGCTGAACGATATTCCAGTGGCCCATCTGGAGCTGGCGAATGAAATCGTATCCTATGCAAACGGAATTCTGGGTACTGAGCTCAGCGATAATTTATATCTGACCCTGACGGACCATATCCATTTTGCCGTCCAGCGTTTTGAGAAAGGGATTACGCTCAAGAATGCGATGCTGTTCGAAATCAGGCGCTTTTACAAGAAGGAATTCGCCATCGGGCTGGATGTGCTGCAATTTATAGAGAGGGCTACCGGATTTGCGTTGGGCGAGGATGAAGCGGGCTTCATCGCCCTGCATCTGGTGAACGCGAGGATGGACGGCAATGAGATGAAGTCCACGATGAAGATGACGGAGATTGTCCAGAATATACTCAACATTGTCACGTACCATTATAAGGTGGTGCTGGATGAGAGCTCGCTGAATTATTCGCGGTTTCTGACTCATTTGCAGTATTTTTCGATGCGGGTGCTGAAGAAGGAGAGCAACAACAGCGGCGAGGATTTCCTGTACAATCAGGTCAGGCAGACATATGTCAAGGCTTTTGAATGCGCAAGCAAAATCAATGATTATTTGGAAAAAACGTATGCCCAGAGCCTCAGCAAGGACGAATACGTCTATCTGACGATCCATATCCAGCGTGTCACGGAGCGTAACAGCCTGGAATAACCAGCGGCAAAGCGGCAATGCAAAGGGTGCAGGAGGCGGACAATTAAATAAACGATCATCTGACAGGGTGTTACTGGTAAGGCAGGCAAAACCTGAACTGATGGCAAAATGGGCGTGTATTGAGGTGTCCTTTTGCCGTGAGTTCAGGTTTTTCTTGTAAAATCACATCCATCCAATTCAAAGGAGCAAACGATATGAGCAATCTTTCCAAGGAAATTATTACACTGGTTGGCGGAGAGTCCAATGTGAATTCGGTATTCCACTGTGCCACACGGTTAAGATTCAAGCTGAAGGACAACGCAAAGGCGGACAAAGCAGCACTTGAAAAAACACCGGGTGTCATTACAGTAGTCGAGAACAGCGGCCAGTTTCAGGTCGTCATCGGCAACAACGTCAGTCAAGTCTTTGAACAGATTATGAAGGAAACCTCTCTGCAGGATGCGGAGAAAAACGGCAAAGATGACGATTCCTCCGCAAGTACAGGTGTTCTGGGCAAGGCAGTGGATGTTATCTCCAGTATTTTTTCGCCTTTACTCGGGGCATTGGCAGGTGCAGGATTACTAAAGGGGCTGTTGGCGTTAATCCTGTCGCTGGAATGGATCAGCGCGGCAAGCGGCACCTACCTGATCCTAAATGCGGCGTCGGACAGCGTGTTCTATTTCCTGCCGGTGTTTCTGGCGGTAACGGCGGCACGGAAGTTCAAAGCCAATCAATTTGTCTCTATAGCAGTGGCCGGAGCACTCATCTATCCGTCGGTCATCGCTGCTGTTGGCTCTACAGAATCACTCAACTTCCTGGGGATACCGATTGTACTGGTCAACTATTCCTCCAGTGTCATTCCGATTATTCTGGCGGTGTGGGTACAGTCTTATGTAGAGAAAGGGTTCCGCTCCATTATCCATGAATCGGTTCGCAATATTCTGGTTCCGATGTTTGCACTGCTGATTGTTATTCCTTTGACGTTCTTGGCGTTTGGACCTGTGGGCTCGCTGATCAGCGAAGGCTTGGCTTCCGGGTACACCTGGCTGTATAATCTCAGCCCGCTTGTCGCCGGGGCTATCGCCGGGGCGTTCTGGCAGGTATTTGTTATTTTCGGCGTTCACTGGGGCTTTGTACCGGTTATGCTCAGCAATATTGCCACACTAGGCTACGACACGATGCTGCCGATTCTGGCCGCCGCTGTTCTCTCACAGGCCGGTGCCGTATTCGGCGTGTTCCTGAAGTCCAAGAATACGCAGTTAAAAGCTTTGGCCGGATCTTCCACGCTGGCTGCTGTATTCGGGATCACCGAACCAACAATTTACGGTGTTACCCTTAAACTTAAAAAGCCGTTCATTTATGCTTGTATCTCAGGGGCAGTCGGGGGGGCGGTTATCGCTGTGGGCGGTGCCAAAGCCATTGCCTTCTCTTTGCCGGGGCTCCTTGCGCTGCCAACCTATTTCGGGACCGGATTTGCCTGGGCGGCTATCGGGATTGCAGTGGCTTTTGTGCTGGCCGTTATTCTGGTGTACGTGCTTGGGTTCGACGATCCTGAAACAGCCGCTGCGGAGAAGGCATCCGAACCGGCTGCGAAGCAGGAGGCTACCCGGATCGGCAATGAGCAGATCGCCAGCCCGTTGACGGGAGCGCTGCAGCCGCTGGAGAGCTTGCCCGATGAAGCCTTTGCGTCCGGAGCCATGGGGCAGGGCATTGTCATTGAGCCTTCTTCCGGTGTGCTGACTTCACCTGTGAAGGGAATTGTGACCACCGTATTCCCAACGGGACATGCGATTGGCATTACCTCTGAAGGCGGTGCGGAGCTGCTGATCCATGTGGGCGTCAACACGGTGAAGCTGAAGGGGAAGCATTTTGAGAAAAAGGTGCAGGAAGGAGACAGGGTCGAACAGGGCCAGCTGCTGCTGGAGTTCGATGTGGATGCGATCCGTGCAGCGGGATTCGTAACGGCAACACCTGTCATTGTGACCAATGCTGCCGGTTATCTGGATGTTCTGAAGAACACGGGCACTGAAGTAACAAGCGGCGAGCTTTTGTTAACACTAATACACTAGAAGCAGGCAAGCCCGATAAATCATGCAAGAGAAGGGAAGGGAATGCAATAATGACTGCAATCAGCAAAGGATTTCCGGCAAACTTTCTATGGGGCGGCGCAACCGCCGCAAATCAGCTCGAAGGCGCTTATGATGCAGACGGCAAAGGCTTGTCCAGTGCCGATATGGTCGCTTATGTGCCCAAGGCCGAGCGCAATAATGATCATGCGATAGAAATCACCTCCGGGCGGATCGGACAGATTCTGTCCGGAGAGTTCAAAGCGCGCTTCCCTAAGCGCGAGGGGGTGGATTTCTATCACCGCTATAAGGAGGACATTGCCTTATTTGCCGAGATGGGCTTCAAGGTCTTCCGCCTGTCGATCAACTGGGCGAGGATTTTCCCGAATGGCGACGATGCCGGACCCAATGAAGCCGGCTTGCAGTTCTATGACAATGTATTTGATGAGCTGCATAAATACGGGATTGAGCCGCTGGTCACTCTGGCCCATTACGAGACACCGCTGGGTCTGACGCAGAAGTACAACGGCTGGGCCGCGCGCGAAGTCATCTCATGCTTTACCCGTTATGCGGAGACAGTGTTCCGCCGCTATAAGGATAAAGTGAAATACTGGATTACCTTCAATGAGATCAACATGATGACATTAAGTCCCTTTACCGGGGGCGGGATTGTGATCGACCGGGCGGAGAATAAGCTGCAGACGATCTATCAGGCGCTTCATCACCAATTCGTGGCGAGCGCGCTGGCAACCAAGCTGGTGCATGAGATTATTCCGGGATCGCAAATGGGCTGCATGCTGGCCCGGATGGAGAGCTATGCCAATACCTGCAATCCTGAGGATGTGCGGCTTAACCAGCAGGAAAACCAGATGAATCTGTATTTCACAGATGTGCACGCACGCGGTGAATATCCGAAGTATATGGACCGATTTTTTGCCGAAAATCATGTGGTTCTCCACAAGGAGCCGGGCGACGATGAAATTCTGAAGCTGCACACTGTGGACTATGTGGCATTCAGCTACTACATGACGCTGACCGTATCGGCCAGTCCCGAAGGGGAGCGGGCGCAGGGCAACCTGTTCGGCGGCGTGAAGAATCCGTATCTGAAGGCCTCGGAATGGGGCTGGCAGATCGACCCGATCGGGCTGCGGATTATGCTGAACACGATGTACGACCGCTACCGGAAGCCTTTGTTTATTGTGGAAAACGGCCTCGGCGCATATGATAAGGTGGAAGCCGACGGCTCGGTCCATGACAGCTACCGCATTGATTACCTTCGCCAGCATATCGCCCAGATGAAGGAAGCCGTTCTCGACGGCGTAGAACTGATCGGCTACACAAGCTGGGGACCGATTGATCTCGTGAGCATGTCCACCTCGGAGATGTCGAAGCGCTACGGGTTTATCTACGTGGATCTGGATGACGAGGGCAGAGGAACGCTGAACCGTTCGAGAAAGGATTCCTTCCACTGGTACAAAAAAGTCATCGCCAGCAACGGCGGGGAGCTGTAAGAACAGCGCGCAAGCTGCTGCGGCTGTAATTGCGCCAGGCATTTGATCCGGCCCGCCAGCGGAAATTATCCGCTAATCGGATTACCCGGAGATCCGGAGCCTTAATGTAAAATGAGTATATTCATTACTGACAGTCCAGATCATTTCCCGAAAAATAACAGGAGAGTCCCTAACCGTTTCCGGCGGGGGGCTCTCCTGTTTGCCTGTATAATTGCGGATTTTCAATGCTGCTGCGGCATTTGTTGAACATTCAGCCGCTATGGATTCTCCATACTCCGGCCCCTTGGAGAATCTCCCGGGAGCTGACAGCGCAGTTGCAAGCATTGGGCCACCGGCCTTCGTGCAGCAAAGCACCGAAGCGCCTGCTCTCCACGCACAGTGAAGCTATGTAGCGCCTGCTCTCCGCCGCAGTTAAGCCTTGAAGCCCCCGCCCTTTGCGCAGCAAAGCAGGGAGCTTCAAGGCGGGCTTAACGCGGCGAAGCGCCTGCTGCTCACCGCCGCAGTTAAGCTTTGAAGCTCCCGCCCTTTGCGCAGCAAAGCAGGGAGCTTCAAGGCGGGCTTAACGCGCCAAAGCGCCTGCTGCTCACCGCCGCAGTTAAGCCTTGAAGCTCCCGCCCTTTGCGCAGCAAAGCAGGGACTTCAAGGCGGGCTTAACGCGGCGAAGCGCCTGCTGCTCTCCGCCGCAGTTAAGCTTTGAAGCTCCCGCCCTTTGCGCAGCAAAGCAGGGAGCTTCAAGGCGGGCTTAACGCGCCGAAGATTCCATCTTGTCCGCCACAGACGCAGGTTTCCGCCAAGCTTCCGGGTGTCCAGAGGGTGGAACCCTTGGGGCCCTCCCTTGGCTAAGGGAGGGTTTGGGAGGGATCGGAAATCATTCCATGTATATCTCCACCACCGCAATCTTGCGCTCGCGGGACAGGTCAAGGAATTGGCCTTCGATCTGCACCAGCGGCCGGAAAACGTCCAGAGGATTGTTCATGATGATTACACCTAAGTCACCGGTGCTGAGCAGGACACGCTTTCCAATGAAATTGGGCATTAGATGCTGGATGAAGGCTTGTACCGGCTTGCCGTTCAGCTTGCCGAAGCTGAGCGTATTGATTTCACGCAGTACGGAAATCAGCTCTTGCTTGGATTGATAGATCCGGTGGGAGGTCATGGCACTGTATATGTCAGCTACAGCGGCAATCTGGGAATAAGGGTGAATATCCTCTTTGGTCAGGTTATGCGGATACCCGGAACCGTCTTCACGTTCATGATGCTGAAGTGCGACCAGGGCAGTGTAGGGGTCATCCATGGAATTGCGGATAATTTCATAGCCATAAATCGTATGTAGTTTGACTTCGTCAAATTCTGCCGCTGTCAGCTTGCCCGGCTTGTTCAGAATGTCAGGTGAAATCCGGCATTTGCCGATGTCGATCAGATAGCCGGCCCGGCCGATTTCGTAGCACTCCTTCTTGGAATATCCAAGCCATGATGCTATATAATAAGACAGCATACCTACCTGCAGGGAATGGTTATAGGTATAATTGTCTTCCCGGTCAAGCAGCAGCAATAAGGTGACTACATCCTTGTGCTTGTCCAAGGATGCGAGCGAGGGCTGCAGAATGTCATCCACGACCGACTGGTTGAAGCTGCCCTTCGTCAAGGCTTCCATATATACAGATTCAAAGCCGTCAATCATGGTATCAAAATTGCCCGCGGCGGCCTGAATGATGGAATATCTGCTTGAAGGGGCAGGCGCCTCCTGGATGGTTTCAATATCAACGTAATCTACTCCATGCTGCATCAGCTTTGCAATCTCTTCGATTTGGAGTTGTGATCCTTTGGGCAATACATGCAGCCCTCTTGAGCTAAAGGTATCCATCCGCAGGTAATCACCCGGTTTCAGGTCCGATACGTGTACTCTCAATGACTATGCCACCTTACTTTAGCGATTTTTTCCAGCATAGCAACAAAGCCGGGATTATTCAATAGTTTGAAATGTTAACCGGCAAAGTTCACGGGCTGCGGTATTCCTTGGCTTTGGGATCAGAGCCAAGCCATTGTTCTCCGGAGCCGCCGATGTCTTTTTTCCATACGGGCACCGAGGCCTTCAGCCTTTCAATGGCATGCCGGCTGGCTTCGTAACAGGTATCGCGGTGAGGCGCGGACACGGCGATCATTACACTGGCTTCCTTGAGGCCTACGTGCCCGATACGGTGTGCAATGGCGCAGCGGGCATTCCACCGCTTCTCGACCTCGCTTCCGATTTCCTGCAGCTTGGAGAGGGCCATGGGGATGTACGCTTCATAATGAAGCGCCGTTGTGCGCTGGCTGCCGGTCATCTCCCGGGTAGTGCCGACAAAAAGCAGGGAAGCGCCGTGGTTTACGTCCAGCACTTTATCCAGCAGGGATTCCCCGTTCAGCGGCTGGCCGGTGATGATGAAGCGCCCGTCGGCGGTTTCCTGCACCTCTGCGGCCGGTTCTCCTCCGGACACGGGAGGGATAAGCGCAATCTCGGAAGCTTCGGAAATGGCAGAGTCATCCGGAGCATACTCGCGGTCAATGGCAACCAGTGATACCTTGATCTGTGGAGCCGCATCCGGATAGGCTGCAGAGAGCAGCTCCTTCAGCCTTCCGGCAGTAAGCGGAGTCTCATGGGAGTGAAAGGGCAGCGAGGAGGAGCCGATGACTTCGGCCAGACCGGCGAACAGACGGATTGTCAAATGCATGCTTGATTCACCTCTGAATGTATTGGATTTGGGGCTTTCAATAATGTTTCCAATATACCATATTGAGTCTGAAAATGTTATGCTAGGCACTATAAGATCATTGGGCCTGCCGCGAATATATATTACGGCTTTACAGGTGGGAGGGAAGCTTAGCGTATGGAGCCAGCAGCACAAAGACTGACACTGATTCACACTAATGACATACATAGCCACTTTGAGATGATGAGTCCCATTGCTGCGGAAATCGCCAAGCTGAAGGCAACCGCCGGGGAAGAGCCTGTGCTCTTGATGGATATAGGCGATCATATGGACCGGGCTGCAGTGGAAACCGAAGGCACTATGGGACAGGCGAATATCGATATGCTTAATCTGACCGGGTATGACGCCGTCACGATCGGCAACAATGAGGGGCTGACCTTTCCGCGGGAGGTCCTTTCTGCCCTGTATGCCGGCATTCAGTGTCCGGTGGTATGCTGCAACATTCTGGAGAGTTCTACCGGAGAACCGCCCGGCTGGATGAAGCGGCATGCGATCCTGGAAAAAGACGGCATCAAAATAGGCGTTACGGGAGCTACGGCAGCCTTCGACTCCTTCTATGCGCTGCTCGGCTGGGAGGCGCTGGACCCGGAGGCTGCGCTGCGCGGGCAATGCGAGCTTCTGGCTCCGCAAGTGGATCTCCTGGTGATCCTTTCCCATCTCGGGCTTCCGGCGGATCAGCGGCTGGCCGGGCAGCTTGAGGGAGTCCATGCCATTCTGGGCGGGCATACGCATCATCTGCTGGAGACGCCGCAGATTATTAACGGCACAGCTGTCTGCGGTGCCGGCAAATTCGGCCGTTATGTGGGACGGCTTATTTTTGAGCGGGCGGACAGCGGTAAAGCGTTCAAGCTGGTGAGCGGACAATGCTTCACCGTTGACCCTTCGCTCAGCGAGGATGTGATATCCCCTGCGGCGGCGCTGCATTTGCAGCGTGGACGTGAGGTGCTTCAAGAGACCGTAGCGATCACCGACCGTGAGCTGGCGCTGGATACGCAGGGGGAATCGCCCTTAGGCAACCTGCTGGCGCAGGCCGTCCGGCGCTTCGCGGGGACACCATTGTCCCTGGTCAACAGCGGACAGCTGCTTGGAGCCTTGCCGCAAGGCAATATTACGGCAGGGATGCTGCATGCGCTGTGCCCGTCTCCGATTAACGCCTGCATTATCCGGCTTAAGGGCAAGGATATCCGCACAGCCCTGGAGCAGAGCCTGAACGAAGAGTTCTTCAATAAGGCAATTTACGGCTACGGTTTCCGGGGGAAGCTGCTGGGCAGCCTTGCTGTGGACGGATTAAAAATCTTGTACGATCCAAGGGTCATGCCTTATGATAACGGTATTGCCGTTTGGGTCGGCGGGGAACCGCTGGACGACAAGGCCGTTTATTCCGTCGGAACACTGGACATGTTCACTTTCCGCATAGGATATGAGAGCATCGCGAATGGAACCGAGCCGTTGTATCTGCTTCCCCATTTCCTGCGGGATTTGCTGCGGATGGAGCTTCAACGGCCGGGAAGCCTTGAGGAATGCGGGGTTTCCCGATGGGAGACAGAGTCCGGCGAACCGCACTGACTTCGCTTGGCGTAAATTTCAGGATCGCCGCACCAGGCTTCATTTTCTCAAAATCAGGAGGATTATATGGACACAATTACAGCAATAATTCTGGCAATTGTAGAAGGCATAACTGAATTTATTCCGGTATCGTCCACGGGGCACATGATTCTGACCGCCAAGCTGCTCGGCTTTGACGAGCAGTCGCCCATTATGAAGACCTACGAGATTGTCATCCAGCTTGGGGCTATTCTGGCTATCGCGCTGGTATACCGCCAGCGGGTTCTGGATTTGCTGGGCATCGGGCGCAGCCGCATAGGCAGAGGCGGAGTGATGCCGGCCTCCAGACTGAATCTGATCCATGTCATTCTGGGGATCGTGCCGGCGCTTGCGGTAGCTTTTTTCGCCCGTGATTTCATTAAAAGCCTCTTTGGAGCCACCACCGTACTATGGGCGCTTGTCGCCGGCGGGATTCTGATGATTGTTGCGGAATGGGTGAACAGGCGGAAGATCCGCATTACCGCGCATGAGCTGGATGACCTGTCCTACGGGCAGGCGCTGGCGATTGGATTCTATCAGATTATTTCCGTGCTGTGGCCCGGATTCTCCCGGTCGGGATCGACGATCTCAGGGGGGATGCTCAGCGGAGTCAGCTACAAGGCTTCAGCGGATTTTTCGTTCCTTATTGCGATACCGATTATGTGTGCGGCGTCCGGCTATGAGCTGCTTGATTCCTATCAATATTTTACAAAGGATACGGTTTGGGATTTTGCAATCGGGTTTGTCATTTCATTTGTCGTCGCTTATGTGGTTGTGGTGGCGTTCATGAAGCTGATCCAGAAGATCAGACCGACCCATTTCGCAATCTACCGGTTTATTCTGGCTGCTGTATTCTGGCTGTTTATTATGCGTTAATCTGCAGAAGCTCTTGACTAGTCGCACAAGGCAACGGTATTTACACAGAGTGTCACCTGGGGGATTTGGAACAGAATAGCAATCTACCGTTAAGGGCAGGAGTGAGCCAAGGTGCGTCTAGTATCCGTGAATCGGCTTCAGGCGGGAATGAAGCTGGGTAAAAAAATATATAATGATGAAGGACTGGTCCTGCTCGCAGATGGCGTGGAGCTTACGGAGTCCCTGATCAAGCGGCTGGCCAGGATCGACATCGGCTATATCTATATAGAGGATGCCGTCACGGAGGATGTTGTGATTACCGGCATGCTGCAGGATGAGACGCGCAATCAGGCGCTCAAGGTCGTCAGAAGCCAGTTCCAGCAGATGTCCGGCGCTTCCGGCATTACCAAGGGCTTTTATCATCTGGACAAGAAATTCTCCAAGGTGATGGATTCCATCCTGGATGATCTGGCCACGCAGGAAGATCCCATGATTATGCTGCTTGATATGCACACGGCCGACAACTACCTGTATGTTCACTCCCTGAATGTCTGCCTGTACACGCTGGTGCTCGGAATTGCTTATGGCTACAGCAGGGAAGAGCTGCGGATTATCGGCCTGGGTGCGCTGCTGCATGATATCGGCAAAACGCAGATTCCCGTCAAAATCGTCCAGAAGCCCGGCATGCTCACGGACGAGGAATTCCGGCATATGCAGGCCCACACCGAAATCGGCTACCGGATTCTCAAGGATGAGCCGAATATCCCGCTGCTTGCGGCGCACTGCGCTCTGCAGCATCATGAGCGCATCGACGGCTCCGGTTATCCGCGCGGGCTGAAGGGGCCGCAAATCCATGAGTATGCCAAGTGGCTGGGCGTTGCGGACTCGTATGATGCCATGACCTCGAACCGGATCTACAAAAAGGCCATGCTGCCGCATCAGGCGGTAGAAGCACTGTATGTAGGCTCGGGAACGCTGTATGAACAGAAGCAGCTGGAGCTGTTCAGGGACCGTGTGGCGATCTATCCGCTGGGTCTGACGGTCAAGCTTAGTACGGGGGAGAGCGGTATTGTGGTCAAGATTGATCCTGCAATACCGCACAGGCCGGTAGTGCGTGTGCTGAGCGGCCCTGAAGGCGAACCCGTTGTTCCCTTTGAGCTTGATCTGGGCAATAAGCTTTCTGTAGTGATTGTGGATGTGAACGGTGAAGACGGGGCTGTGGTAAAAGCCACCTGACTCCCGGTTCGAAGCGAGGGTGGGAAACGGGCCGGCCGCAGACGCGGGGCTTCGTTGCCGCCGCGCTTTTTTTAGTTTGCGCAAGCTGAGCCTGATTTGAATTCCGGGTGCAAATCTGCGGGTGGAATGAGGCTTATAGCACCATCAGTGCAGTTTTTTGCCCAGTCGTGGTATGATATAGGGTAAGTTACCGTTCTTTTTCATTGTTTTTGGGTTAATAATAAGGAATACGCCTCGAAGGAGCACCAGGAAAATGAGTATACTAGAACCATCTTCAATGCCAATAAGGGAGCTGTCGCCAAGCTACGATCCATGGGACCCGATTACTTCACTGCGCAAGCATGGGCGCCATGTGCTGACCAGTGTAGAGATGACGGTTACCAATCTGTGCAATATGCGCTGTGAGCACTGTGCGGTTGGCGACAGCCTGACCATGAAAGAAGGAGAAATGCTGCCGCTTAAAAATATGCTGGACCGCCTGGAAGAGGTGGAGCATCTGCAGACGATCAGCATTACGGGCGGCGAGCCGATGTTCCGCGCCGGTACTGTGGAGAATACGATCGTGCCGCTGCTTAAATATGCCCGTGAGCGGGGCATCCGGTCGCAGATCAATTCCAACCTGACCATGCCTTACTCCCGTTATGAGCAGCTGCTGCCCTATTTGGATGTTATGCATATCTCCTTCAATTATGTGAACGGAGATGACTTTCATGAAGTGGGCTTCGCGAACAGCGGCCACCCCGTTCCGAAGGAAGCGGCATACCGGCTCTATGATACGATGCTGGAGAATTCCCGCCGCCTCAGCAGCGATGGCATGCTGATCTCTGCGGAATCCATGATTAATTACCGGACGCACAGGAAGCTGCCGGAAATCCATAAGCTGATTGGCGATATGGGGGCAAGGCGGCATGAGGTGCATCCGATGTATGCCTCCAGCTTTGCATCGAAGCTCCCTGTGCTGTCCCTGAAGGAAATGGGCGCAGCGATTCATGATCTGCTGGACCATCGTGATCCCGGTATGTGGATGCTGTTCGGCACGCTTCCGTTCTTCGCCTGCAGCCTTCTGGAGGAAGACCGGAAGCTTCTCCGCAGGTTGCGGAAGGAGAAGAACGTTACTCTGCGCAATGATCCGGACGGAAGAAACCGCGTGAATGTCAATTTGTTCACAGGAGATGTATTTGTCACGGATTTTGCCGACATTTCCGCCTTTGGCAACATTGGCAGCGCCAGGCTGGACGAACTCTTCGCCGATTGGCAGATGAAGCATCCGCTCAATCAGAAGGTCAACTGCCACTGTGATGAAGCCGGCTGCTGTGGTCCCAATCTTCTCGTAGCCGATATGTATTATCCGAAGGTTGATTTCAAAACAAGAAAAGCGATCACTCTGTAGAAATGAGGCGTTGTTATTGTGCATACGGAATTTGAAGTAGGGAGATTGATGCTCAATCTTTTGCTGGTTCTGGTGCTCGTATTGTTGAACGGCATCTTTGTCGCAGCGGAGTTCTCGCTCGTGAAGGTGAGGCAGTCGCGCCTGACGCAGCTGGTCAGCGAAGGCAACAAGATGGCCGGATATGCGCTGAAGGTCAACAAGAAGCTGGATGCCTATCTGTCGGCTACCCAGTTCGGGATTACACTCGCCTCGCTGGGGCTGGGCTGGGTGGGGGAACCGGCGATTTCCGAATTGCTGGTGGAGCCCCTGATGATACAGCTCGGCGTTACCGACCATACGTTAATATCCACGGTATCCGTGGTGATAGGCTTCTCGATCATTACCTTTTTACATATTGTGCTGGGCGAGCTGGCACCGAAATCCCTGGCAATCCAAAAAACCGAAGGCTCTGCGCTGCTGCTGTCCGCGCCGCTGATGTTCTTCTATAATTTGTTTCTGCCCTTCATCTGGGTGCTGAATGCTTCAGCCAATGCGCTTCTGAGGCTGGTGGGTGTAGAGCCGGCCAGTGAGGCCGAAGCGGCCCACTCGGAGGAGGAAATCCGCATTCTGATGAACCAGAGCGCCAAGAGCGGGGTCATTGACAAGGATGAGATGAAGCTGATGGACAACATCTTTGAATTCTCCGACCTGCTGGCCCGGGAAGTCATGCTTCCGCGTACAGATATGGATGTGTTATACAGCAATCTTTCTCTGGAAGAAAATATGCGGATTATTACGGAGACGAAGCATTCCCGGTATCCGGTCGCTTTTGAGGATAAGGACCGGATTATCGGCTTCATTCATATCACCGATCTGCTGTTCGCTGAGCCGGAGCAGCAGAACGACCTGGCATCGCTGGTCCGCCCGATCCTCAATGTGCCTGAATCCATGGAGATCAGCCATGCGCTGCGGCTTATGCAGAAGAATAAGGCCCAGCTTACACTGGTCGTCGACGAATACGGCGGGACGGCAGGGCTGCTCACGGCTGAGGAAATCCTGGAAGAAATTGTTGGCGACCTGCATGACGAGTTCGAGGATGAGCGTCCGAGTGTGGAACATAATGGGGAGTACATCTCGGTCGAGGGCCGCATGCTGATTGAGGATGTCAATGATCTCACCGGAGTGGTCATCGAAGATGACGAAGTGGATTCCATCGGCGGCTGGCTGTTCAAGGAGCTGGAAGGCAATCCGTCCAAAGGCAAGCGGGTAGTCGTTGGCGATGTCACCTTTGAGGTGGAGGAAGCCACGCGTCTGCGGATCACCCGAATCAACATCCACCGGGAAACGCCGTCAGTGACGGCTGAGGATGCTGAGGCCGCTGAAGAAGACAAAGAGTAAGCCGCAAAAAGCGCTGCATGGGAAATGAATTTCAGGCGGAGTGTTCCAAGAGCCGGGTAACAGGGCTGCTGGGGTACTCTGTTTTTTTAAAAGATAAGAATGTATAAGTGAAACTCGGGGGATCGCAAGTACATGACTTCAATTCATGCAACAGATGGATACTGCCGGATTAAAAAACATTGGCCCCCAAAATTTTAAACGGCGGCAGCTCTGAGCGGGAACTGCCGCTGTGTTGTTGAATTAACGTGTTCCGTTGTTTAATCGTGTTCTGCGAACCATCAGTGTTTATTCGTGTAATACTTCCACAGCGCAAAAAATACGATCAAAACAAATAGCAGGGTAGCCAGTAAGGTGTAGAATATCAAGGAATTGAAGAAACCTGCTATCACGGCAGCAATGGCCAGACCTACGAGAATTATGACTATGCTGAGCAAGCTGGCACTCTGGATAATCAGTCCGCTCCGCTCGTCGTTCTCCTCGATGTACAGCTTCTTCAGTTCTGCGTCATTTTTGCTGGCTTTAATGTACTTGGCGAGAAAAAAAACGAAGCCCAATTCAGCGCCGATAAAAGCACCTGTGTGAAATCCCTTTATAAAACTGGGCAATTCGGGCAGACCACCGCGGTAAAACACAAGTCCCACATAGATCAATAGCGTGGCAGCAACTATCAGTGACAGTGCGTTCCTGCGATTTTTAACTTGAATCTTGTAATTGTCCATTACAAATCCTCCACTTCGCTGAAATCAAAAACATCTTCAATGGTGAGTCCAAAATGCTTAGCAATCTTGTAGGCAAGAACAAGGGAAGCCGCATATTTTCCCGTTTCAAGGGAGGTGATGGTTTGCCGGGTAACGCCTACGATCAGCCCCAGCTCTTCCTGGGACAGCTTGTTCTGCTTGCGCAGTTCCGCAATTCTTGTCTTCAAGTGACCACTCTCCTGCAACGTTTACTTTGCATTTTTAGTATAGTTTGCTTTGCATTTTGTGTCAAGCATACTTTGCATTGTTTCCATAGGAATGGAACCGGAGAACCTGAACAAGCAGATGGAACGCAAGGAGGTTCATAGGGAACGGAAGCGAAGTGGAAAAAGTAACACTAATGGGCTGGAATTCTGGCGTGAACGGGCTTTAGTGGGATTTTGTACACTTCATGGAGGGCCACTCCCCCCATCCGGCTGATTTCAGCCGGATTAGTTGTACTTTTTCCAGGCCTGTTGATTAGCTAAATTATGGATGAGGAAAAACCAGATCGTTTGCTAAATAGACCCTCCATTCCACGGGTAAGGTTTGTAAACTAAACAAGCGACCAAAATCGGCAAACGTCAATCGGGCACTCCAATGAACCACCGTGTTTCCTTGGTCGAACAGGAACTTCAGCAATACGTAAACCA
>NZ_JACBYI010000025.1 GCF_019352175.1 Paenibacillus sp. S150 | reverse complement strand
ATTAGGCACGCCGCCAGCGTTCGTCCTGAGCCAGGATCAAACTCTCCAAATTGGTTTTAGAAAGAGCGATTGCTCATTTTGAAACATCTGACGAGAATTTGCATTCTCTTGATGAATTCCCAAGCGTCCAAGACGCTGTGAAACCCACCGGTTTTGGAATCACCGAAGTGAATTCCGATACTCACTCGTTGTTCAGTTTTCAAAGATCAAGTTCTCATTTTTCTTCATCGTTGCTTGTCAGCAGCGACCTTTATAATATATCACAACGCCCTTGCTTTAGTCAATCATTTTCTAATTCCTTTTTTCGACTGCCTTCCGCTATGCTCAGCAGTATATTACCTGCGTCAGAGGGACGAGTTATAATTTAACATAATATTAACATAAGAGTCAACTATAAATATTCCCTGGATTGATCATCTCATACAGCATGGGAACAAACAAAAAAAGAGAGCATACTGCCTCTCCTATCCATGCGTATTTCCAATATATATTTATAAAGTGTAGCGTACTGCATGACCATCTCCGGCATCCTCTGCCCACGAAGCAATTTCCCTGATTTGTGATCGCGATACAAGCTTGCGCAATACCAGCGGCAGTTCAGCGCCAAGCGGGCTAAGGCCGGAATGCTGGAGCAGTTCTTTTATACTCCATGGTTCCTTGCGGCTGCCCAGAATATTCAATAGTATGGTACAACAATCAGACATCTTGGACATAATGGCAAATTCGCAGGCCAGCAGGATAAGCTCCACTCTCTGATCCAGCGTCTCAGTACTTACAGTTAATTCCTCATACAGCTTATGGACGGATGAATTCAGGCCTTTGACTTGCTCCCACACTGCAGGGTCGGGAAAATAACCCGCCTCACTCACTTCTATCCGCGCCCAATGATATAAGGCGATCAATACACAGTTGTAAGCATCCATAGTGCAGCGGGCTTCCAAATACCGCTTGGATTTCACGTACATATGCAGAAACCTGGAGAATTCCATAAACAGTATACGTTCCTTAAGCGGCCCCTGGAACTGGATAATCTCCCGGCGCATCGCCTCCAGAATCCCCTTGGGGTCCCATATGACTTCACCTGCTATGAGGCTGGTAAGAAGCTCGTTGTTGTCTCCCGCCATCACTGCTCTTTCCAGAGCCGAAAGACCGACATGGACCGACTGTGTGCGCCGCTCCCCGGCAATGGTATGGGTGATAATCCGCTCCTTGTCCTGCTCCTCATGCAGCATCAGTACCACCATATCAAAATCATGAAGAAGCGCACTCTGAAACGGAGCATTTCCCTTCTGATGCAAAGCGACAGCTCCCAGGACGTTCTCATCAAACGTTTCTCCACTAAACAAGGTCAAATTGGACAGTTCCATGCTTCCCTCCATCAAATTTGGCGAATTTGCGTCTGTCAGTTATAATTCTCTTAAATATTAATATTCTACATATTCATGTCAGTTCCTCCTGGACAACCGAACTATATTTTAGTTAGGAGCAAACACTCATGAAGTTTAAATCGGCTAAAATCAATGCCTTTCGCACCTGGGGACTGCTGCTTACCATGCTCGGAATGGGCCTTATGATCCTGGGGACGGCAGGCATCGTGTTCTGGGGGTCGGCCGGAAAGGTTGTTGCTGCAATTGGGCTCGTTATCGGCCTGTTCTCCATGATGGCAAGTCTGGCGATCTATTTCTGGGCAGGCATGCTCTCAACAAGTGCGGTGCAGGTAGAATGCCCGGAATGCCATAAGCTGACCAAAATGCTTGGCAAAACTGACCGCTGCATGTTCTGCCATACCATACTTACAATGGACCCTGCACAAGCGACCATCACTGCAGAACAGCTTGAAAGCCGGCAGCTTAAGCAATAGCCTATTTTTTATTCCCACAAAAAAACAGGGGTTCCCGTGAGGGGACCCCTGTGCTATGACTAAAAATAATTATTGGCTAATCTGCTGCAAGGTCTCCCAAGCCTCAGCAATGGCAAAGCTGCGGTTCCAGGAGCCTATGCCTCCCAGCCCAAATGATCGGGCGAGCTCTACTCTGGCTTTTAGCGAGACCTTGTCTTCGATCCATATTTTACGCAGGACGCCATCCTCTGTATACTCCACATAATTCTGCCCCGCAGCCTTATCAAATACTGGCGTCAGCTTCTTATCGGCAAGAATTTCCCGGACCGCATTCATACTAACGGCTTTGGAGCTAACCCTGGTTTGTCCGTCCACCGTGGTTTCCGACCAAATGCGGGTATAGAGCGGGATACCGAGTATCAGCTTCTCAGCAGGAACATCATCCTCTTCAATAATGCGGCTTATGGAATTTTCCACCCAAGGCAGCGAAGCAACCGAACCGGCGGTAGGGCTGGACGCCCAATGCTCATCATAAGCCATTACGATCAAGAAATCCGTAACTGCCGCAAGCGACCGGCGGTCCAAAAAGAGCGACCACATCTCGCTGTTTGATTTTGGGGTTACATCCATTGAGACAATGAGATTTTTGGCTTGGGCCATCGGCTTCAGCTCCCGCATAAACTGCGTAACGTTCTCCCCGTCCTTGGTGTAGACATTTTCAAAGTCAATATTAATTCCATCCAGACCATACAGATCAGCATACTCGAGCATCTGCACGATGGCATTCATCCGTTTCTCATAACTGGACAGCGCCTGGGTAGTAAGGTCGGCATCGAAGCTGTTGCTCAGCAGCCCCCAAACCTCCATCCCCCGATTATGGGCCCACTGTACGTATGCGTTGTCAGCCTTGCTGCGGACATTGCCGTTTATATCGACGATTTCAAACCAGGTAGGGCTGACCACGTTAACCCCGGGAAGAGCGCCGAAATTAGCCGGATCAGGCTTGCGTTCATATACAGCTTCCCAGAAAAGGTTGACCGGCTTTCCTTTCCAGCTGCGTTCCGCGCGCGAGGGAGTGACTGGCTTCGCGTCCACCGCCTTCTCTCCGTCCGGGATAATATCGCCAGCCTTGATATAGCCCGTGAATCCGCTGCTCATCTGCACATACAGCCAGTCCTCACCCTCCGAGTGCCAAATCCTGACCACGGTTCCCGGAGGCATATCGGCAACAATCGGGGCATGGATAGTAGCTTCACTGCGCAAAGCTTTGGATCTCCCGCCCTCTTCGCCTTTGATTTTGCCAAGCGGGACGGTTTCTCCGGCGGTCATCAGCAGAACGGCTCCGGTAGCCTGGTCCTCTTCCACCTCGAACCCATACAAATTCTCAAGCGTGTCCGCCGGCAGGTAGGTTACCCCATCCTTTTCTTCAGGGGCCAGACGGAGCTGCAGCGGCTCATTGTTCAAGCTGGCGGCAGTAGTATCCTCTTGCATATATAACAGCTCATTGTCTGTCGATAAAATGACCGATTTGGTCGCTTCTTCATAATGAATGGATGAATCCACATATTCCTGCAGCAGCGGAAGCGGTAAAAGCAGTCCGTCTCCCGTACCTGAAGCGGAATAGCCCGTCAGCTCTCCTTTGACAAAAACAGGATGCTCCAGACCTTTCCAGTCAGGAACGATATGCAAACGGTTCGGCAATACATAATATACAACCCAGTAGGCTGCTGCGGCTATAATGACAAGTCCCAATAAACGGCGAAAAAGACCTCCGCGCTTCCTGACGCGTCTTTGTCTCTGTCTTGTTTCCAAAATGTACCTCCAGATCACTAGTAGAATATAATGCCGGGTATAGCCAATCTTAAGTATACGCTATGACAGGCTCCTTAGTTGCGCAAATCTGCTGGAAGGGCTGGGCTTTTTTAATAGAATGACGAACTACAATATATCATAAGCTCAAAAAAAACGTGTGGCCTCCGTTACCGGATACCGCACGTTTCAGAAAATTCTCATCATTATAAAATTTCAATGCGCTTTCTCGCTGCAGGACTTGCAGACTCCATACAGCTCCATGCGCAAGCCATGAATTATGAACCCTGTCTCCTGCTCGGCGCGCAGTTCTACCTCATGGAGCGATGGATAGCTGAAATCCTCAATCTTGCCGCACTCCTGGCAGATAACATGATAATGATCAGACACATTGGCATCAAAACGGCTGGAATTATCACCGTAGGTCAGCTCGCGGACCATCCCCGCTTCCATGAACATCTTGAGGTTATTGTACACTGTTGCCACACTCATGCTTGGAAACTGCGGCTCAAGAGCACGGTAAATATCATCTGCCGTAGGGTGATTCATCGCTTCCATCAGATAGGAAAGAATCGCATGACGCTGGGGCGTAATACGGACACCGGTTGTCTTCAATTGTTCCAATGCATGCTGTACGCCACTACCCATCACTGCCACCGCCTTTTAATAAAAAAACGTAATAATAACTCTAATGTAATTGTAAGACCAGACTTTCGATGTTGTCAACGGAGTCAATACATTATATTTATTATTATATAATAAAAATTACTTATTTCAATATTTCATCACATTTAGGTTGCTGTTTCCTTCAACATGCAGCTTAAACTCGCCGTTGCCTACTTCGCCGGAGATATTTTTTTTGTCGATGGTCAGCTCCGGTATATCGGTAACGATATCGCCATAGCCGCTGGAGCCGTCCAATGTGAAATTTCCCGACACGGGAAGATACAGCCTGATATCGCCAACCGCACTGTAGATATCCCAGTTGCCTCCAAAATCCGCCGAACGGACATTGATTTTGCCGTTGAGGGACTCGGCATGCAGCTTCGATCTGGCCCCGTCAATCTCCAGATTGCCGTTCTTGCTGGACAGGTCCATCTCATCCCCGCTGCCCTCTGCCGAAATATTGCCGACAGCCGTTGAAAGCTTAAGCGCTCCCGTTACATCCCAGGCTGCCATGTCCCCGCCGCTTGTCGCCAAATCAACACTGCCCTGAACGGTTCTGGCCCGGACAGCCCCATTCAGCGTTTTTCCTTTGACATTGCCGAAAATACGGTGGAGAATCATCTCCCCGTTGCCGGTCTCCAAGCTGATATTCTCAATGGCCTCTACATTCTGCAGGGTAATACCGCCATTCATCGTCCGCACCTCCAGATTAAACCGGCGGTCTTCAGGCAAGGAAATATCAAGGTCCATCCGCGGCTGGCGTTTGCCGGAGTCTCCGTATGCCTTGCTCTTAGGAGTGATTTTGATTGTGGTGCCTTCGACCACTTCTACAAAGGACTGTTCCGAAATCGCCTCGGCGACCGCACCCTCCAGCTGATCTACCCATACGGTTGTTGCAATTTCGATATCCTCGACGGGTGCGCGGTGGATCAGAATATCACCGTTAATGGCGTCTATAGCAACTTTGGAGGTGACCAGTTCAACCGGAACAACGAGCGGAGCCTTTTGGAATTTGCTTCCCTTGGCCTCACCGTAATCCACAGCCGCTGCGGTCAGATTAAGACTGACCCGGTTCCACAGATGCAGATAATGCTCCTGCTCCGAAACAAGGAACACACTGGCGGCGAGCACAATTGCAGTCAGCAGCCCCCGCAAATCCATGCGTGAAGGGGCCTGCGTTCTTCCCTGGCCCAGGCGTTGTGAGAAAAAATGCATGAGCAGGTACTCCACTCCCCACAGCACGGCAATGACCGGCCACCATTTCAATAACAGCAGCATAGTCTCGGTTCCGTTCCTCCAATCCAGGAACAAGAGCACACCTACCGCTGTGAGCAGTGCGGATGCCGTGTATCTGCCAACCCTCCGGCGGCGCTGTTCATTGCCGCTCTGCCGGGACAGCGCCTTTGCGGTCTCGCGGACGCCCAGAAATATTCCACAGGCCGCCAGCACCGCCGAAATCGCCACACCGGCGTAATGCTCAATGAAATATTGCAGCCAGACCGGCTTTTGCCGGAAAAGAAACAAAAGCGCTCCGCCCAGCAGCAGCAAAAGCCCAAACGAGATTCCCGGCTCGCTGACCAGACGGCGCCGGTTCCCCTGGGAATTGGGGAGCGGCATCAATTCAGGGTCCTGCTCTTCGGGCAAACGCAGAAGACGGTCTGCCGACTGCAGTACATCGAAGACATTGTAGAAATACAGCACCGGAATCATCAGAGCCAGCAGAATGAGCAGCGGCACATTAATCTGCATGCCAATCGAAGAAAAGTAGAGCAATGCAGCGATATCCAGCAAAATGATGAAAATGAAAGAAATCCCCTTGCGGAGCAGCCCGAAATAGATATGTCCCGTGCCGGGGACAAGCGCTGCCAGAAGTCCGGCAATGAACTTCCGTTTGCGGCGGGGACGCCGCTTCGGGCGGGGCGGAATCAAAGGCTGCTGCTGCTCCTGACCGGCGTCTCCCGCCTGCGCAGCGGGGCCAGCCTCCCCTTCCCCCTGCATGGGAAGCATGGCGGGATCATTGTGCTCGGGACTCATTTCGGGATTCCTCCTGTCGTCATGACTGTGTTTTCTCGTTCTTCAAACGCGGCCGCTCCTGTGAAATTCAATCAACTCTACGCCGGGGGCAACCTCTTCAAATCCGGCAGGCACAAAACCGTGCTTGGTGTACAGGGCAACAGCCGGAACATTAAGCTTTCCTGTAGATACAATGTACTGCTCCATATCCGGGTACTGCTCAAAAATATATTCCAACAGCTTGCCGGCTACTCCCTGGCGGAAAAAATCCGGATTAACCATCATTCGGGTCACGGTAAGCTTGCCTGGCGCTTCCTCCTGGACCGCAACAGCCCCCGTTAACTCCCCGCTGTCGTCGAAACTGCCGTAGAAAGTCTCCGCAGAGCGGCTCAGCATGTCTCTGGTCTCCAATAACGGCGGAATCTCATGGAAGCCTATGATTTCCGCCTCCAGCCTGTATGCCTTGTGCTGAAGGCTCCAGAGCTCACTCAAGATGTCCCCGTCCTGCAAATCGAGCCTGTATATTGTGTTCATCTGCACATTCCCCTTATATGCCGCGAAAGGCCTGCCGTTGCCGACAAGCCCTAGCGCTTATGTTCCTAATGTATATTACCCCAAAAGCGGGAAAGCTCTAGCTGTTCAGCACTTCAGCAAGCAACGTATTCACAAGCCCAGGGTTCGCCTTGCCTTTGCTTTCTTTCATGACCTGTCCCACCAGAAAGCCTATCGCCTTCTGCTTGCCCGCCTTATAATCCTCAACAGACTGGGGATTGGCAGCCACAACCGCTTCAACGATCTGCTTGATGGCCCCCTCGTCGCTGATCTGCACCAGCCCCTTCTCCTCAACGATTGCCGCCGGCAGCTTGCCGCTCTCCAGCATCTCCTTGAAGACGGTCTTGGCGATCTTGCTGCTGATCGTTCCGCCCGCGATCAGGCCAATCATTTCACCCAGTCCCTGCGGGGTGATCTTCACCCGGGACAACTCTAACCCGGCACCATTCAGATAACCCAGCAAATCACCCATCATCCAGTTTGCAACGGCTTTGGCATCCTTGGTATAGGCAAGACTGCCCTCGAAGAAATCGGCGAGCAGCTTGGAGGAAGTCAGCACACCGGCATCATAGGCAGTAAGTCCGTATTCCTCGCTGTAACGGCTCTTTCGCGCATCCGGCAGCTCCGGAATAGTCGCACGGATTGATTCTTTCCAGGCATCATCAATATGCAGCACAATGAGGTCCGGGTCCGGGAAGTAGCGGTAGTCATGCGCTTCTTCCTTGCCCCGCATGGACAAGGTCTTGCCCTGAGCCTCGTCCCAGCGGCGGGTCTCCTGAATCACAACGCCGCCGTCATCCAGAATTCCGGCCTGGCGGATTTGCTCATATTCAAGTCCACGCAGCACGCCGCGGAAGGAGTTCATGTTCTTAAGCTCCGCGCGGATGCCGAATTCTGCCTGACCTTCCGGGCGCAAGCTGATGTTGGCATCGCAGCGCATCGAGCCTTCTTCCATTTTCACATCGGATACATCGCAATACTGCATAATGGCACGGATCTTCTCCAGATAGGCGCGTGCCTCCTCCGGAGAGCGCAAATCCGGCTCGGACACGATTTCGATCAGCGGTGTACCCACACGGTTGAAGTCGACCAGAGAAGCAAAGCCGCCGTCCACGTGAGTCAGCTTGCCGGCGTCCTCCTCCAAATGAAGGCGGGTGATGCCGATCCGCCTGGTCTCTCCGTCCACCTCAATGTCAATCCAGCCGTTCAGGCCGATGGGCTGATCGTATTGCGAAATCTGATAAGCCTTTGGAGAATCGGGATAAAAGTAATTTTTGCGGTCAAATTTGCTGATATCCCCAATCGTACAATTCAGCGCCATAGCCGCTTTCATGGCATATTCCACCGCCTGGCGGTTCAGTACCGGCAGGACGCCGGGATGTCCCAGACAGACAGGGCAGGTATGCGTGTTGGGCGGAGCACCAAATTCTGTGGAACAGCCGCAGAAGATTTTGGACCGGGTATGAAGCTCCACATGAACTTCCAGTCCGATGACCGTTTCGTATTTAGCCATATCTATTCTCATTCCCTTAAAAGTTTTGTGAGCCTATACTCCTGCTTGAGCATCTTCAAGCAAAACCTGCTTGGAAGCTCCAGCTGTCAAGACGGCAATTACAGCTTAGGAAGCTGCTTGTGATGATCCGTATGCTGTTCAAAGGCATGCGCTACGCGCAGCATTGTACTCTCGTCAAATTCTTTGCCGATAATCTGCAGACCTACAGGCAGCCCTTCGGCAAAGCCGCAAGGAATGCTGACAGCCGGAATCCCCGCAAGGCTGACCGGGATCGTCAAAATATCATTCAGATACATCGTCAGCGGATCTTCAGTCTGCGACCCCAGCTTGAAGGCGGTTGTCGGCGCAGCCGGTCCGATGACTACATCGTACTTTTGGAAAACCTCGTCAAAGTCCTGCTTAATCAGGGTCCGCACCTTCTGGGCTTTCAAATAATAAGCGTCATAGTAGCCCGAGCTCAGCGCGTAAGTACCGAGCATAATCCGCCGCTTAACCTCGGCCCCAAAGCCCTGGCTGCGGGAATTATGATACAGCTCAAGCAGCCCGCCCCCATCATCGGCGCGCACTCCGTAGCGGACACCGTCAAAACGGGCCAGATTGGAGGAGGCTTCCGAGGAAGCAAGCAGGTAGTAGGTTGCTACTGCGTATTCGGTATGCGGCAACGAAACCTCTTCCCAGACCGCGCCAAGGCCTTCCAGCACGTTCAGAGCGGACAACACGGTCTCGCGGACAGAAGGATCGATGCCCTCGCCGATGTATTCCTTCGGCACAGCGATCCTCAGGCCGGAGATATCACCCGTAAGGGCACTGAGATAATCAGGAATATTGACTTTAGCCGAGGTTGAGTCCTGCGCGTCGTAGCCGGCAATCGCCTGCAGCACATAAGCGGAATCCTCAACATTGCGGGTAATCGGCCCAATCTGGTCCAGGGAAGAAGCAAAAGCCACCAGGCCATACCGTGAAACCAGGCCATATGTAGGCTTAAGGCCGACAACGCCGCAATAGGATGCAGGCTGGCGGATAGAGCCGCCGGTGTCGGAGCCGAGCGCAAACAATACTTCTCCCGCAGCCACAGCTGCCGCCGACCCGCCGCTGGAGCCGCCGGGAACACGATCCAGGTCCCACGGGTTGCGCACAGCGCCGAAGGAGGAATTCTCATTGGAGCCGCCCATGGCGAACTCATCCATATTCAGCTTGCCGATCGTTACGGCATCCGCCTGGCGCAGCTTGGAAACAACAGTGGCATCATAAACCGGCTGGAAGTTTGAAAGAAACTGACTCCCGCAAGTAGTGCGCAGCCCTTTGGTGTTAATATTGTCCTTGATTCCAGCCGGAAGGCCAAAGAGCAGTCCGCGGGCGGCTCCGGAGGCCAGCTTGTCATCAAGCGCACGCGCGGAGGCGCGGGCCCCCTCTTCATTTAATGTCAAAAATGCATGCACCTTCCCGTCGCGCTCTGCAACGGCAGCCAATGATTCCTCAGTCAGCTCGCTGACTGAGGCTTCTTTGCTGTGCAGCATGTTATGTAATTCAGGCAATCGATATTGAAACAGGCTCAACATTCTTCCTCCTTTCGCTTTTGTTTATTCCAGAACTGCGGGAACCTTGAAGTGCCCGTCCTCAGCTTCGGGTGCATTAAGCAGCGCTTCCTCTTGAGACAGGCTCTCCTTGACCACATCATCGCGCATGACATTGCTGACCTGAAGCACATGTGTTGTCGGCTTTACGTGTTCAGTGTCTAGCTCATTGAGTTTCTCAGCATATTGTAAAATAGCATTCATCTGTTCAGTAAGTTTCGCCTCTTCTTCCGGGCTTAAATGCAGGCGGGCCAGCCTGGCCACATGCTGCACATCTTTGACGGTAATGCTCATTTCGGATATCCCTCCTGTTTAAAGGGCTAAAGCGCCCGGATAACGTGTTTAATTATATTGTAGAAGCCTCTACAATTCAATGCGCTTGTGGTTACAAGGCGTTCCAATTCGAAAAGCCCCACTTCAGTGGGGCCGAGCCGGGTGCGGCGTCAAGTTCAAAACCGGACAGAATATACTATCCTACGAGCCGTTAGCCCCCCGATTAAGAGCTACCTCCTGAAAAATATAGAACCCGCAGGTTCAGCACGACTACAACGCATTTTAACTTATTCCCAAACTTCACACGGCTTATCACAGCAAAAGAAATTCATAATTTCCTAACAATAAGAAAAACGGCTTCGCCGTCCTCTGAAAGAGGCGGTATCCGTTTCTCCAAAAATAGAAGGATAATTGATGACGTGAAACATATAAACCTGAATTTCGAAAGTGAATTGAACAAGTCCAGATCGGACAAGGGATAAACCCTCTTTTTCCTTCACCCATTTGGTGCAAGTTGTTTTTCACAAAAAATCCCTTCGTTTAGAGCCTTTTAGATGATTTGTAGATGCTTACTTTCGAAATTCAGGATAAATTCTTATCTTTGAACAAAACGGCGATGCCGCCCTTGACTGGACAGCACAGCTGTTGGGATTTCAGGTGTAAGGCTGGCTGCGGTTCCCTGGCTCTCCGGTTCCCCTGGCCGGCTGAAGCTCTTCCTCCCCGATCCTCCAGACCTTCCTGCTCAGACCCGTCGGCTAAGCCCAAGTGGAAAAAGGAAACTTAATCCCCACTTTCCCTTTTTCGCTTGCGTTAGCGGGAAAAAGGAGACCTAATCGACCCGTTTCCCTCCCTTGCAGAGGAATACGTCTAACTTAAGATGAACTTGAAACACATTCATAAAAAGGTCAGCCATTTTGGTGGTAAAAAATATAACTAAGGTAGCGCATTCGGCTCCTGGATCATCCCTAGTGGTAAAAAGTACAACTAAGGTAGCGCATTCGAATTCTGATTCATCCCTAGTGGGAAAAAGTACAACTAATCCGGCTGAAATCAGCCGTATGGGGTGAGCAGGCCTCTATTAAGTGTACAAAATCCCACTAAAGCCCGTTAAAGCCAGGATTCCAGCCTATTAGTGTTACTTTTTCCACTTCGCTTCCATTCCCTATGAACCTCCTTGCGTTCCATCAGCGTTTTCAGGTTCTCCGGTTCCATTCATATACAATGAAACTCCCCGCATCAAGCTGCGGGTATTGAACCTGTAGCAATTAAATTACCTTTTTGGCTCAACACCAAAATCAGCGGTTGACGATGTGAATGAAGTCCGCTGCGGGTTAAGAGGGTTCTTCCGATCCCGCTGCTAAAGCCCGGTTTCCTGATTGGAATAAGATTGCAGGTTGAAACCGGTCTTTAAAGGCGAACACTATCGTTTCTCCGGAATTCCTCTACCCTCCGCTTGTCCGCACTTAGTGCCGGCCCCTAATTTTTAGATAAAGCCGACTTTTCCCACGATTCCTTTAAGACTTTTCCTTCCGTGTAAGTGTACTAATTCTTACGAATTCCACTTCATTCACTTCATTCCACTTTACGTCCCTGCCCAGTAGCGGCCTCGGTTGGACCCGCTCTATTCCGCGCTTCCTCCTGCAAAACATAGAGCCCGCAGACCCAGCACGGCTCAGGAGACTCAGCACAATTCAGCAAACTCTGCAGACTCAGCAAACTCAGCACGGCTCAGCAAACTCAGCACGGCTCAGCAAACTCAGCACGGCTCAGCAGCTCAGCACAGCTCAGCACGATTAAGACGCATTACAATTTTCCCTCTAACTTCATAACATACCTTATCCACAATTGACGAGAAGCATAATTTCCTAACAAAATAGCCCCACAAAGTGGGGCCTTGGCTTCGATGATGACTCAGGTACTTTGCGGGGACCCCAAAACATATAAATTCTTATCTTTCAAGCAGAAACGGCTACGCCGTCCTTGTAAAGGACGGCGTGTTTCAGCGAGAAATATAAGGATCATTTAGAGTGCCCAGCATATAAATTCTTATATTTCAACAAAAAAGCCAGCTTGCGCCGGCTTCCTTAAATCCAAGCGCGGAGATTCACCTGTTTGATGAAATCCGCCTGGGACAGACTTTCCTTAGTAGTTGTCTCTGTCTCTTCTGCTTCTGCGTCTTCGCCGTTCATCAATTGATGAAACAGCTTCTCGTTGTGCGTGGACAAAGCATAATCAATCAACGCTTCTTGCGTTGCTCTTTCCGCCTGGGCTGCCAGCAATTGCTCTTCCGCTTCAATATCCTCAGCTGTAACATAGAAATTCCTGTTCGCCTGCGGAACACGGATGACGTAATCAAACGCATTGTCAGGATTACGGTCGTAAGCAATCAGGTAGCCGTAGTCTCCGATAGGAAGACTCTGCTCAAAAGCGTCCGCAACTATGACAATCTTCTCACCTAAACGCAGCATCGCCCTGCCTCCTGACCTGGAATCTATCATGTTTTGCTTGTTCCAACAGTCTACTAAAAAAAGATAGAGCTGTCCAGCGCCAGCAGCGGGTTGATCAAACTTTTGCAGAAAATATTCCGAAAATCGATAAAAATCGGCAATTTCCGCACTTTGACCTCAATCCGGCAATTTATTCCTGCGGATCAGGACTGAAGCACCGGCAAGGCATAAAATAATCAGTGCGGCAGCTGAAAGAATCGGCCCTTTGGCAAGGCCGCCTCCTTCTGTCATTATATCGGCAGACAGGGCGGTGAGCGCCGCTGGAGTCCAAGCAAGCGGGCCGGGCAGCAGCCCCTGTGCCAGCGACATAGCCGCAGCGGCCAGCAGGCCAAGGATGGCAGCCGAGGGTCCGCGCAGCCAGGCGCTGAACAGCAGGGTCAGCGAGACTGCACAGAGCAGCCACAGCCCGTACAGTCCGGCTGCAGCCAGCAGGCTGCTCCAGGAAAGCGGACCTATAAGCTGTTCTGTATAATAGGCAGCTCCGGCTGCGCCCGATCCAAGAGCAAGGATAAGCAGGGTCAGCTGTGCGGCCCATTTGGCCGAGACGATAGCCGCCGGGGTGAGCGGCTTGACCATCAGCATCTCGATAGTTCCGCTGCTCCGCTCACCGGCCAGGCTGTTCATCACGCCAAGCACGAGTATCAGCATACCTAAGATACCGTATTGTCCAAGCGCCTGAGCCATAACCACAGCAGCACCCGGCATCTCGTAGCCTTCCAGCATCCCCGGAGGCAAATTACCGGAAGCTGCAAGGATTTCCGGCATGTAATATGTCGTGAGCGGCTGCATAACACCCAAAATAATGAATACTGCCGGAACCCAGATCAGCCTATAGCTGCGCAAGGCCTCCAGCATTTCCTTATGGTAGAGTGTCCAGACATTCCTCATGCCTCCACCACCTTCATAAACAAATCCTCCAAGGTGGAAGAGCCTGCTTCGAATTGCAGCAATGGAATACCGAGGCTCCCGGCTTCCTGAAGAATTGTCCGCCGGGCGAGTTCCACATCGCTCACGTTCAAGGTGGCGGAGCCGGAAGAAATTATAGACTGTTCAACAAATGACCGGTTGGCAAGATCCTCAAGCCATATCAGCGCTTTCACATCCAGCTCCGTACTTAGCCGGATGACCGGTAGGCTGTACTGCGAGCGCAGCCGGGACAACGCTCCCTGCTCGGCGATTAAACCATGATTCATAAGAATAATATCGTCACATATCTCATCAGCATCATGAAGAACATGGGTAGAAAAAATAATGGTTGTCTCCTCCCGTATCTTCCGCAGCAGTTCCATCACCTCCCGGCGTCCAATGGGGTCCAGCGCAGAGACCGGCTCATCCAGAAGCAGCAGCCGGGGACGGTGCACCAGCGCCTGGGCAAGACCGAGCCGCTGCTTCATGCCTCCGGAATATCCGGCAATCTTGCGGCGGGCATCATCCCGGAGTCCAACACGCTCAAGAACGTCCGCCGCAAGTCCAGCAGCTTCCGCGGAAGCTATACCGCACAGCTTCGCAGCAAAAACAATGTATTCCTGCCCGCTCATCCAGCCGTAAAATGCCGGAGACTGGGGCAAATAGCCGAGCGCACTGCGGTAATTCCCACCGGTACCGCCGTCAAAGGATATGGACCCCGAGCTAGGCTTCAGCAAACCTGCAAGCATGCGCAGGGTGGTCGTCTTTCCCGCTCCATTGGGCCCCAGCAAGGCTACGCACCTCCCGGCCTCAACATCAAAGGAAATCCCGTCCACCGGGATATGCCTGCCATAGACCTTGCGTAAGTTCGCAGCTGTAAGCAGCGGCATCAGCTTTCTTTCCTTCCCACAGTAAAATAAGCGACGCTGCCCAGAAGATTTCCAAAAATCAATATAATACCCCACAGCCATTTCGGCCCCCGGGTCTGCTCTGCCTTGGCCAAAGAAATCAAACCGATAACGGCGAGCAGTGCCTGCAGCGCCAGCAGCGGCCAAATCAGCCCCCATCTTATCTCAGTCATGAATATTCCCACCCTTCTATGGCTTCGCCTGCTCCACAATCCGGTTGATCAAAATTTTCTGTTCGCTTTTCTCCAGTCAGAAAGGACCACGAACAGCAGATAACAAATAAGCGGTGTAGGTATTCCGGTCAGCCCCCATATTCCCCAAAACCAGGCCATTTTGCCTTTGCCGCGCTTCTGTGCATTACGAAACAATAGGGTGCCCTGCAGCAGCAGCGCCACTGCGATGCCTCCCAACAACCAATACGGCACATCCTGCAGTTCCTTCACTCTTACGCATCCTCCCGCCGCAGCCTGAGCCGCATGACCGCCAGGCAGCCGAGCGCAGCGATTGGAAATGCCGCCTGCAGTATCCAGTACGTCACTGGCGCAAATCCCAAACCAAGCAAGACCACGCTCACCATGAATAGCGCTACAAGCAAGAACCACAGAAATTCTCTGCGGCGCTGATGCTGCCTGCGGATTGCTTCCCCGGCAATGAGCCGCTCCAGCTGAGGCAGGGACGGCGGTGTAACGTCGCCGTATTGCGCATCCAGCCGTTCAAGGTCCGCTGACAGCATACGCAGCAGTTCTTCATCCTTCTCCTTCTTCATCCTCACTCAGCTCCTTTCGCAGTTGATTCAATCCTGCGGCTACCCGCGATTTGGCTGTGCCGGAAGGGATCTGCAGAATATCTGCAATCTCTTCATACCCGTAGCCGTAATAATGCTTCAGCAGCACAGCCATCCGCTGGGCGGAAGTCAGGCGCGAAAGAGCATCAAGCACCTCGCTCCATTCCATGTTCCGGCTCTCAAAACGCCAGCGGATGGACCTTGCCCCCTCTTCCTGGCGTTTCCACTCCATTTCAAGCTTCCAGCGGCGCTTCCTGTCAATGTACAGCCTGGTAGCAATGGTAATCAGCCATGAGGAAAAAGAAGAAGAACCGTTGTAAGTCGTGATCTTCTCCATGCACCTGACCATGGTATCCTGGGCAAGCTCCTCTGCGAGCGATGGGTCCATGGTGGCCTTGACCAGATATTTATACAGAAAGGCATAATGATCCCGCAGCAGCACAGCCAGCGCGGAAGCATCGCCTTGCTGCGCCCTGATGATCCTGTCGTGCGTCCCGTCGCTCATCTGCTCCTCCATCTATAGCTTTCATTCACCTGTAATACGAATATGTATGGCGAATCGTTCATTCGCGGTCCAAATTATTTTGCAGCTCCCACAGCCTGCGCCGCCAGGGCTGGACAGCCCCTTTGCCGTGCGGGAAGCTCCAGAAGAGACATGCCTTCTTATCCTTCTTCCAAGCATCGGAAGCTGGCGCTGTGCAGGCTTCATCCGTATGGACTTCATGTTCAGTATCTTTCATCATTCTGCCCCCAATACCTGTATCCCTGAAAATAGACAAAAAAAGAACGCAAACCGGGATTATTCCACAGTCTGCGTGCTTCGCGAGGTTAAATGTTACATTTAATTAACGTTATTGTAGCAACTTTGCAGCCTCTTGTCCATCAGTAATTTCCCGTTTTTTGTCGCTTCCCGGAGAAGAGGAACATTACATCGGAACGTAAGGATTACGGAGCCGTTCAAACCCGACCGTTGTCCGCGGCCCATGGCCGGGAAATACTCTGACTTCCTCATCCAGGCTGTATAATTTGCCCCTTATGGAATCAATCAGATCCCGTTCGCGGCCTCCGGGCAGATCGGTGCGCCCAACCCCCAGCTTAAAGAGTACATCTCCGGAAAAAAGATCACTGCCGCACAGGAAGCTGACGCTGCCGGGAGAATGTCCGGGCGTATGCATCACACGGAAGGTAAGTCCCAGCAGCTTAAGCACCTGGCCTTCTGCCAGATCATATTCAGCAGGCCCGGTACTGATAGGAGGCGTTACGTCCGGCCACATCAGCGAGCCGTTGAGCTTGGGGCTGCCCAGCCATTCACTCTCCAGCGGGTGGAGGTATACCGGACACTTCTTGGCTTTGCGGACCTCGTCCAGTCCGGCGATATGATCAAAGTGGGCGTGAGTCAGCAGAACAGCCTCAATCTCCATACCTTCGGCAGCGCGCAGAAGAGCCGCAGGATTCGTGCCCGGATCGATAATGATGCCGCGTCCGGGATCAGCTCCGGTAAGCAAGTATGCATTCGTCTGAAGCGGTCCAAGATTATATGAACGGATATTAAGCATCGTTTCTTAGAATCCGGAGATCAGGCTGCGCAGCTCTTTGGCGATTACTGCGTGCGATTCCGTTCCTTCCCCATAGGCTTGCCCCATCGCCTTGCGCACTTCAGCGATTTTGCTCTCATAGCCGGCTGCTTCGCGGTCCGGATTCTCCTGTTTGAACTCCCTCATCAGCGATTGCACATGCTCCGGGCGGGGGCCCCAATGGCCCAGCACATAACCGCCGGTATCGGCAAAAATAACAATCGGCACGGCTCTTCCGCCCATAGTCAGGAAATCGTCCATAACGTCCTGATTTTCTTCCAGAATCAGCACCTCGGTCTTGATTCCTGCCGTTTCCAGAATGCGGAACACGACTGGCACATTGCGCACAACATCCCCGCACCAATCCGCAGCCAGTATCAGCACGCGCAGATCGTCGCGGTGGTTCAGACTCTCAAAATACTCACGGTCGTCCTGGTCCTCCCAGACGAATTTCTCGTACCAGGATTCGAACGCCTGCTGATTCTTCGTCATGCCTTCCACGAACTGGCGCGGAGTAAGGCCCTGGCCAAACTTAGTAGCTAAATTCTGCTTCATACTGCACTACCTTTCTTCTTGGATTTGTACCATTTGAACAGGAAGTATATAACAATGACAGCAATGGCGGCAAGAATCAACTCATGGGTGTACTGCGCAGCGACTTCGTCAATCGTTTCCCATTTGTCGCCAAGAGTATAACCCAAGTAGACAAAGAGCGCACTCCATGGAATGACCGCAAGCGTAGTCAGCAAGGTGAACTTGCCCAGCGGCATGCGCGAGATTCCGGCAGGAACAGATATGGCATGGCGCACAACCGGAATGAACCGGGCCGTGAAGATAACGCCGGTGCCATACTTATTGAACCATTCTTCCGAATGGTCAATATGCTTTTTCTTGATAAAAATGTACTTTCCGTATTTCTCCAGCACGGGTCTGCCCCCGTAACGGCCGATCCAGTACACAAATATCTGGGCTATAACTCCGCCTACCGTGCCGAAGAGTACTGCACCAAAATAATTAATCTGCCCCTGCGAGACCAGATAGCCGCCAAAGGCCAGTACAATTTCACTTGGAATAACCTCAATCATCAGTCCGATCATAATCCCGAAATACCCAAGGCTCTGAATCCATTCAAACAAATGCGAGATCAGATCAGAAATAACATGCACTGCAGCTCCTCCTCCCGTTTTTCGCGAAATTCTTTTTCCTTACCGATTCCGCTCTATGTACCCAGCTTCTACTAGCCTATTCTAGCATAAGCAGCCTTACGACTTCTACTTAAGGGAAACTGAAAACCTCTCCGGCGTGATGTGGATTATCGGCGGCTTGCGGATCACAGCGGGAGCATTTTTGCCGAAAAGCCTGTCAGTCAGTACGATTATTGCCGCCCTGCTGCTTGTCGCTATCCTAGCGTTTATGTGCTCATGGCTGGTTTCGGCACGGAGCAAGGCCTGGGAACAGAGGCAGCAGCTGCAAACAACCGGCGGGTGATATTTTTTTCCGATTATAGGCTGATCATGAACCTGTAAGCTTATTAAGGCTTAAGTTCCCGGTGCGGCAACCCCGCCGTTTACAGGGAAGGCTTCCACCCCGGAACGGGAGGCTTCAGCATGCGCTGTCATGAGCCGGAGGTATATGCCTTCGGCTTCTTGCAAAGCCCCAAACCGGCGGTCATTGTGCTGCATCCCCTTGCTTCCTTCCTGTTCAGCCAGCAAACGGTACTCCCGCAGCAGCTCAAGCCCGGCATCCGCGCTCTGGCATGCTCCCTTCCCATCCCCTGCCCTCAGCCTCCGAACACTCATATCCAGCATTCCTTCAGCCGCCTCAATCCGCTTGTCCGCATTAAAGACATCCAGCCGCTCGGCTCTTCGCACCCGGTACAGTGCCGTTCCCGGATCATTTCCGCCCATGGCCCGCTTAGCCAGTTCCCAGTGCAGCTCCGCATTCTCCGGAGAATAATCCAGACTTTGCAGAAGCAAGGCACTCCCCTGCCTGTCCGGCAACAGCCGGGATAAAGCTGCCGCGGCACGCGGCTCACGGGGGTTCCATCGGAGGGATTGCCGCAGCAGGGAAATTGCTGCTTCACTCTGCGGTGCAGCCGCCGCCTGCTTATATAGCGACTCGCCTTTCATTGCGTGAAAAGAAAGGCTCGCCAGCGTTAGCGCCACGCCGCAAAGCAGGGCTACCCCGGCAGTACGCCCCAGGGGGCGCAGCAGCGCGAAGAACTTCCCGCGCCTTGGCTGGACGGGTACCGGCGCGAGCGGCGGGGACAAGGCTGCGGGGATCGCAAGGCCGGTTCCTGCAGCGGAGCCGAGCGATTCGCCTGCGGCCGGCAGAGCAGCAGGCGAACCGGAAAGCTGCGCCGGGGAGCCTGAGGCCCGCGCAGTTGCAGCGGAGGCCGGAGAAACCAGAAATCCGCCTGCGGCGGACGCCGGAATTGTAGCTGCGGATGTGCGGGAACCTCCCGGTGCGCCTGTTCCGGGCGGTGGCTCTGCTGATGCGGGGAAGCATGCAGAGAAGCATGCAGAGAAGCCTGCGGAAGCGGCTGCAGGGGGCTTCGGAGAATTGTCTGCGGCAGGGCAGTGAAGCTTTTCGGCCAGGGCAAGCGCCGGCAGCAGGAACAGCAGCAGCCAAATGAGGCCATAGCTCCAATCAAAATCGACGGCGCTGTGCAAGGCAAGCGCCAGCAACGGCGGCAGCAGCCTTGGCGCCGCTGCCGCCGCCAGCCATCCTGCGGCAGCCAGCAGCAGCAGGATTACGGCAAGGCCGACACCTCCCAGGTTCAGCAGGAGGTCGAGGTACCCGCTGTGCACCTGGCTGCCCACATAGGGGCGGGACTGGGCGGCGAGATACGTGCTCCGCCAAGTCCCGCCCCCGCGCCCCAGCCAGGGCGCCTCTGCCGCGAGCTTCCAGGCATCGCGGTACAGCAGCCCGCGGGCGGCGACCGTCGACGACGGTCCGGTGATCCGCCCGCGCACCTGCAGAAGGACGGCGCCGCCCGCCGCCGTCCAGACCGCCGCCGCCAGGACCACTCTGGCGGCACGTCCCCCGCCTGCCGCGCCCGGCCGGCGGCGGCACAGCCAGGCGCCGCCAAGCAGTGCGGCGCCCCACAGCCCGGCCAGCAGCAGCAGGCCGGACACAGGCTCCGCCGCCAGCCCGGCACGGGCCAGCTGGCGGCAGAGCAGCGCCGCAGCGGCCACGGGCGCGGCGCCGGCAAGAAGAAGCGGCGCGCAGAGCTGCCGCCTCCAGGGCAGGACCGCGGCGCAGGCCAAGGCCGCGGCCAGCCAAGCGCCGCGCGACTCGCTGAGCAGCAGCGCGGCGGCGCAGGGAAACAACGGCAGCATGCGCAGCAGCCGGTGCTGTTTCCCTGCTGCCCTCCTGCACATCCTGCCCCAGTTTTTAATCCTGTACCTGCCGCCCCCCTCTTTAATCCCAACCTTCCCGCTACGCTCTTTAATCCCGCACTCTCTGATACCATCCTTCCCGTTACGCTCTCTAATCCCGTCCCTGCCGCTCCACTCTCTACATCCAGCGGACAGCCCCGGTGCTCCAGCATTTCCTGTTTGTTTCCATGCTTCTGCCCCCGGCTGTGCCTGTTCCATTCCGGCGGCGACGGCAAACAGCCGCTCCAGCAGAAAAACAGCCATCACCGCGCCGAAGCTGTTCGGGTATTGCAGCAGGCCGGCCAGTCTGGCGCCAGTGGCGCTCACTTCCGGCGCTGAGCTGTATGCTACCGCATAGGGAAGATCCAGGACCCCGGTTGCCGCAAGCAAAGCGCTTAAGCTTATGGCCATCCCTGCCAGATGCCAGGCAGCGGCAAGAAGCCGGGCACCTTGCCGGTGTCCCGCACAAAAGCAGGCAAGTATAGCAAAGGAAGCATAAAACCCCCAGCGCAGCAGCTCATTCAGCGTTTCCTGCGAGGATACGGGACCACGCAGTCCTGCTGCTGCATAAAGAACAAGGACCGCCAGCGGACAGCAGAGCAGCAGCAATTGGGCATTCTTCATTCCAAGGCGCTTTACTAGATCGCCTTGGACCCCGCTTTCGGGTAATCCGGGGGCAGCGGCCAGCACACACACCGCAAGGACGCAGCACAGAACGAACCATACCGCAAGAAACGGATACATCTCCCCGGCAAAAAACAGCCCCCGCAGCAGACAAGCAGCCATAGCCGCAGCAATTACCGCTCCCGCACAAGCATATACTACTGCCAGCCCCCAGCCTTTTTTCAGCTTTTTCAGCCTCATTCGAATTTCCCCTATGTGAGTCAAGTTACCCCTAGTATTTCCAGATTGAGTCTGAAACAAAAGGCAACGCAAACAGGACGGGCCCGCTCCCGCGTTGGGAACGGCCGTCCTGTCATGGCATTAACTATTCATCCTATAAAATGCTCAACCCTTCACAGCACTCTTGGCAGCAAATCGGCACAGACGCGTTCAAGATACGGCTTCGCGCCGAGAAAATCACGGAACGCGCTGTACTCGCGCCATTTGGCGGCATTGTCTGCGCTTGTGCTTTTAACGGCACGGATCAGAATATTCTTCGGTGTATGCTCCATGTCAATGAATTCAAGCAGCTGTGTGCGGTAACCCATGAGGTCAAGCAGCTTCGCCCGGACAGCATCAGTTGCCAGGGCTGAGAAGCGCTCTTTCAGAATTCCATGCGACAGAAGCGGATTCAGCACCTCGCTTTCGATCTGGGCGAACAGCTCATGCTGGCAGCAGGGAACGGACAGGATCACCGATGCGCCCCAGCGGACGGCTTTTTCCAGTGCAGCGTCGGTTGCCGTATCACAGGCATGGAGCGTTACGACCATATCGACCTGATCCAGCTCGTTATAGTCCGCAATATCTCCAACCAGGAAACGGAGCTTATCATAGCCAAGCTTGGCCGCAAGCGCGCCGCAGTGCTCAATCACATCGGCTTTGAGATCAAGGCCGACAATGTTCAGGTCCCGCTGCTCGCGGATGGCCAGATAATGATACAGCGCAAAGGTCAAATAGGATTTGCCGCAGCCAAAATCAACAATGGTCAGCGGCCGCCCGGCCGGCAGATCGGCAAGCACGTCCTCCACCATCTCCAGGAAGCGGTTGATTTGGCGGAACTTATCGTATTTCTTCGCCAGCACCTTCCCCTCGCTGTTCATAATGCCCAGCTCCTCCAGAAACGGAACAGGCTCTCCTTCATCCAGCACATACCGCTTACGGCGGTTATGGGCCAAATCCGGCACCTCCTGCTTGCTCGGCGATTTGGTCAGGATAGAGACCTTATATTTCTTGCTGATCAGCACTTGATAATCGGCCTCTATGGTACAGAGCAGCCCCTGGCGGAATGTTTCTCTAAGGAGCGGCATCAATTCCGCCGCCGCCTCATCGGCAGGAATATTGCGGTGCTCGACCTTGGGACCGGTATAGTAGGCAAACTGATAATGCAGCTTGCCTTTTAATTCAACGGGCTTCACCTGCACCTTGGTAAAGGCAGCTTCACCTTTGCTGCGCAGCTGGCTGAGAGTCGCCGCTATGAGGATGCGGCCGCTCATGACTTGTTCAATCAAAGCATTCAAAGATTCCACAGGGTACATCTCACTTTCACAAGCAATTTATAATAATGAAGACAGCTGTCTCCTGAATATCCTTACACTATAGCATTGTCGGCTTAACAATAGCAGCGGCAAGCCTTTCCCATTCTTGCAGGCCTTCGCCGACCTCCTGCGCGGGGAGGCCGCCAAGCTCAAGCTCCTCCGGGCTTTTCAGCAGCAGACGGCTGTACAGCGCTTTTCCTTCCTCTGCCACATTCTCTCCTTGTTCCCGTAATCTGTAGAGACTGTCCTCAGCTTTGGCATACCGGCCAATTGATTCCATGTAGGCAAGCACTAGCCGCTCTGTCTTGGCCGGCAGCCTGTAGCCCTGGGTCTCCCTCAGAAGCTCATCGATGTCGTCCGGCATTTGCAGCAATTCACGGTCTGCGCCATGAAGATCAGCATACAAAAAAAGATGCAGCGACCTCATGGCTCTGAACAGCGCCGCTTCCTTGTCTCCGGCAGCAGCATAAATTGCCCCTTCTTCCTTGAGCAGCCGCGCCACGCCCTGAAGCTTGTCGGATTCCACAACACCCCCGAGCAGATACATATCAATAATATCCTCTACGGACAAAGAATTCAGCAGCCGGGAATTCAGGCGGAAATGCCGTATCAGCAGCTCATCGACCTCCCATAAGGCCTCAGTTGTTTTCTTCTCCTGCTTAAGCGTCATGACCTTGGCGATCATCGCTGTCATATCTTCAATCATCCGTACGATATAATCTCTTCGGAACATCTTGCACACCCCTTTCCATAGCTGCAGCGCATGGACTGCCATTCTTCCCTCAGCCACCCCATCCTTAAGGCAGCCTCATAGGATCATCTTAACCCATTATTAGGACCTGCGCCACTTGGGAAGGCAAGCGGGCAGGAACGGTTTTGGATATCCGGGTCACCGCCAACCCGGTAACGCAAATGACCACGCAGGCTGTGCGTTTGATCGGCCCTGCACTCGGCGGGCTGCTGATTTCTCACCTGCCGGCCGGCTATACGCAATTTTCAGTAATGGCAGTTTCCATACTCTTCAAGAGTCGCTGCCGTTTCTTCAACCGCAAAGAGGCAGCCCCGCCCAGTCCGGCGGGTGCTGCCTCTTCTTGCTTGCAGTGTGCAAGCTATGGTTAACAATCCATACTGAACTTATTTAGGCACAGCACTTATTTACGCACAGCTGCATGCACATAATCTTTGATGATTTCCGCCAGGCGTTCTGGCGCTTCATACATGCTCATATGTCCTGCTCCTGAAATGGTGGCCTGAGTTACATTCGGCTTGTCCGAGGTAAATGTCCGGTCTGCCGGCACCTTGCTGTCCTCTGCACCGGCTACAAGCAGCACAGGCAATGCGGCGGCCGAGATGACATCGCGTCGGTCCGGACGCTCCCGCATGGCCATCGCCGCCCCCACCGCACCTTGCGGAGGCGTTCTGTAGCCAATCTCTTTCGTGCGCTCCAGCAGCTGCGGAGATGCCCCCCGCGCAAAAAGCCCCGGCACCAGTTCGTCCACGAACGCGAAGATCCCTTCATTCTGAATCTTGCTTACGCTTTTCAGACGGTTCTCCTTGGCCTCCTCGCTGTCAGGGTAGCCGGTCGAGTGAATCAGCCCAAAGCCTTTCAGACGGGACGCATGGCGCTGCGCAAAGGAAAGAGTGATGTATCCGCCAAGGGAATGCCCCAGCAGATAGCATTCTGAAATTTCCAGCGCATTAAGCAGGGACAGCACATCATCGGCCATCTGATCCACGCTGTACGCCCCAAGCGGAGCATCCGAGGCACCATGGCCGCGCAGATCCGGAGCAATTACCCTGTAATTGCCGCTCAGAAGCGGTATTACCTGCTCCCAGTAGCTGGAGCTTCCACAGAAGCCGTGCAGCAGCATAATTACGTCACCCTTGCCCTGATCACTGTAGCAAATATTGCTTCCCTCACAACGAACATTTTCCATGGCAGCTTCCTTCTTTCTATGTAGTAGCCAAACACGGCTCGCGGACAACTGGACGATCCGCGGGTTGAGACGGTTTGCTTGTCTTAATTATTAAGCTATTTCTTCACTCTTGAAACGCTCTTCAGGCATTCATTCGAAATCCCGCCGCAGCCGCTGCGGCAATCTGCCCGGCCATCACCATCACCCGGTGCAGCGGAGTGCTCTGCAGCGTCCGGTAAGGCCGAGGCCCGTTCACATCAACAATCGCCGCCAAGCTGTAATGGCCTACTGCCGGCAGCATCAGCCCCACCGACTGTGCAGGCTGCAGCGGCTCGGCAGCGGTCAGAAAATAGCCAAGCGAGGCCGGGGGACCAAGGCAAGCGTCCACGGCAATAATAACCTGCCCTGGAGGAATCTCGGCTATGCGCTGCACCAGATTATCTGCGTCACAAGGAGCTGGAAGCGTGCCGCTCACCTGCAGAAAGCCGTGCTCCAGGAGCCGGCTGCCGGTCAACGGGCCAAGCGCATCGCCGGTGGACCGGTCTGTACCTATACACAAAAAGGTGACATTCTCCACCGGATGCACGGACGCGATCTCCCGGAAGAACAAAACCAGCCCGGCTGCATCCATTTTTCTGCGTTTTCTGCTCTCCTGCTCTCTGATCGCCAAGGCTATCACCCTTTCTGCTTGTAAATTCGCCTTTGTATTTCCTTTAATTTAACATGCATTTCAATGGGGCGGACAAAAAAATGGTGTTTCCGCCTTCAAACATGATAGAATATTTGAATTAATATACAGAGAGGACTGTTGCCCCCATGGATTTATCACAGCCTACCCAGGAAAATGTTGAATATATGATCGAAGGAATTAAAAACAAGCTGAAGATGGCCAGTGCGGCAGCCATGCAGGCTTCTGCCTTCTCGGTGAAGAATTACGAGGATATTCTTGATATTTACGAGGTGGCCATGGGCAGTGACCGCCTGAGCATTTCACAGGTGGAGGCGCTGGTCTCCGAGCTTGGACGCTTGCGGGCCAGATAGAATCAGGAATAATGACCAGCCTGAGCCCCATGCCTTACAGCCATCAGCGGATGGACATATAAGTCATGGGGCTCTCTTTGGCCTGCTGTCTGCCGGAATTCAGGGAAGATCGATCAGTACAAACTCCGCATTGCTTCCGCTGCCCATTCCTTTGAGATTCAGATCACAGCTTTTGCGGATTCGGGCAGCATCGCCCGGCTGAAGCTGAAACACTCCGTCCGCGCAGGCAACCTCCAGATTGCCGGAGATGAGGTAAATATGGGTCCGCCTGTCCTCAGGCTGCAAATATTTCAGCTCACGGTTTGTTTCCAGGGAAGACAGGTAGATGGTTGCATCCTCATTGATCTCAAGCGCGCCCTCTTTTCCTTGTCCCGAAGCTGCCGGCAGAAGCGTATTGGTCTTGTGCTCCACCGGATAGAACTTTGCATCCCAACCGGGCTTCCGCCCCGGCTGGTCCGGCAGCAGCCATATTTGCAGAAAACGCGTATTTTCACTGTCCGACGGGTTCGTTTCGGAATGGTTGATTCCCGTACCCGCGCTCATGATCTGTACACTGCCACCCTGCAGTTCGGCATGGCTGCCCAGATCATCCTGATGCTTCAGCACCCCGGAAACCACATAAGTAACAATCTCCAGATCATGATGCGGATGTTCATGCATGCCCTGCCCCGGCTTCAGTTCATTGTCGTTATGGGCAAGAAGCGCCCCAAAGTGCGCATTGCTGGGATCGTCATAATCGGCAAAGGAAAAGCTGAACTCACTGTGTATCCATTCTCTATTCGAAGTATGGCGCTCCGCTGACGTAATTACTTTAATCATTACTGTGCACCTCCAAAGATGTAGGAACCTTTTACTTACTGCAAGCCCTGACCGCTTCCTGAGCTATTGCTGCAATAGGCGCTTTAATTATGTATTTCTTACCCTCTTCCTTTCTTTGTCAATCAAAGATCATACCGACCTTCCATTTATTTTTGGGGTTTTGGCAGTTTGTAAAGTTGGAAAATCACCCGTTTTAATAACAAAATGTCTCCTTACGTCTCAAATGCTTCAATAATCTCCGGTAATCTTTCCCATGCTCCCTTGCTGTTTCAGCCTATACGCCCACGTTTATATACGAAGTAAGAACCTTCAGGCCACCCTGAAATCCGGATGCCGGCCGCACGGAATATAAAGCTCTAGATGCCGCCCGCCTTGCAGCCGGAAACTGGAATACAATAATCTGAATGAGGAGTGATTGGTTATGAATAAAGCAGAAAACGAATATCCGGTAGAGAGCGGAAGCACATTTTTCAAAGGTATTTTTATCGGAGGTTTGATTGGTGCTGCCGCAGCATTGCTGTTCGCTCCCAAGCCGGGCCGAGAAATACGCAGTGACCTGTCGGACAAATTCTCGACCGCAACGGACAAAACAAAAGAGGTTGCAGGTGTCGTAACGGATAAAACCAAAACCATTGCCGCTACCGTCGGAGAGAAAGCCACTGACCTTGCCAGCACTGTATCGGCCAAAGCTTCCGATATCTTCACTACAGTCAATGACAGCAAGCAGCAAATTGCATCCACCCTGTCGGAAACGGGTAAAAAAATTGGTGAAACGGTAGGAAGCGCCTCCGCTGATGTTGCGTCTGATGTCAAGGACGCCTCTAAAGATATCGCCGATGAAGCCGCTGCTTCTTCCAAGGATGTAGCGGATAAGGCTAAGGATGCCAAAGAGGAAGTCAAAGCGTCTTACAAATCTTCTTACTAACTGTGGTGACCCACGGCTTATCTAGATTCCGGGAACAGCCAGCTCACCGCAGCTGGCTGTTATTATGTGACAGAATGCTTCTTCTTGAATGAATGAGGCTTGAATTTCTTATTAAAGTCCGGTTAAGGACTATAGAAAGCAGGTACGCCTTATGGGAGATGCGGGCAGCAACACGAAAAGCTACGAGGTGGATGAGCATCCCTTCGAGCTGCGGCATGAGGTCAAGCGGTTAAACGCCAGGCTTGATAAAATTGCCGATTCGCTGGAAAAATCAGAATTTAAAGATATCCTGGAAAACTATACCGACCCCAAGAAGCGGATCATCACCAATCTTATGGCAGGCATATCCCGTGGTCTGGGACTGTCGCTTGGCACCTTTGTTATTCTCGGCTTACTGGGCTATATCCTCAGTCTGTTCCTGGACGTGCCGGTGATTGGAGAATACCTCGGGGAAATCAAGAAGTATATTGATGCCAACAGTTGATCCCATTCCCGGGAAACGGCAAATAACAGCTTTTATACTCCAGACCAAAAGGACATGCCCTATCCCGCCGGGGATAAGGCATGTCCTTTTGTATTCCTGCCCTGCTCTATTTAATACGATGAATTCGCCATAATCTGCTTAAGCTTTTCTGTCGCCCGCTTCTGAATCCGCGATACGCTCATTTGTGACACTCCAAGCTTCTGGGCAATGGCACGCTGCGATTGGCCGTCCTGGAAAGCCAGCAGCAGCACCTGCTGCTCCTGTTCCTTAAGCTGCCCCAGAGCCTGCTGCAGATCCATGCGCTTCTCTACGGTCTCATAATCATTGGCATCAGAGCTGATAAGCTCGCCAAGCGTGGCGCCTGTCTCCTCTTGTGAAATAGGGGAATCCAACGACACATAATGATAGCATTCTCTGCCGGCCAGCACTTCCACAGTTTCTTCCACGGTAAGATCAAGATAATGGGCGATTTCCTCTACTGCAGGAGAACGCTCCAATCTGATGGTTAGCTCATCAATGGCCTGCTGGACAAGGGCGCCTTTTTCTTTGATCCTTCTAGGAACCTGTATGTACCAGGATTTATCGCGCAGGAAATTTTTCATATGCCCAATCATGCTTTTCATGGCATAAGGCTCGAAAGGAATTCCCAGACTGATGTCGTATTGCTGCAGCAGCCTGATCAGCGCCATTTGTCCTACCTGGTACAGGTCTTCGTAAAGGTCCGGACGGTTACGGGCGATTTTGCCGGCAGCCATCTTCACCATCGGTTCATATTTACGGATCAAAACTGTTGCAATTTCATTATCCTTGGTCTGCTGGTATTCCCAGATCAGACTTACCGCTTCGTTCATGGACTCGGGGGGAGTCACTTTGTCGTTCATACTTTCTCCTCGCTGAAATTAAGCCGTTTGGTCAAGGTCACGGCTGTCCCTCTCCCTGCTTCGCTCACAATGCTAACGTCATCCATGAGCGCCTGCATCAGGTAAAATCCCAGCCCGCCAACCTGAACATCATTCAGCTCTTTGTCATGCAGCGTCATGCGTTCTCCGGACGCATCCAAACCGTCAAAGCTCTCCCCCTCGTCTTTGACTGTTATGGACAAGGCTCTTGTTCCAACTTCAAAAATTACGTCAACCAGACCGTCTGCCTGCCCGTAGGCATAGAGTACGGAATTATTGCAGGCTTCCGATACAGCAACTTTCATATCCTCGATATCTTCATAAGTAAAGCCCATTTTTGAGGCAATGCCATATAAATTCAGTCTGACGATATCGACATATTCTGCACTGGCGGGTAACTGAAGAATTACTTTTTGCACGTCATCACTCATCCTTAGTTCGATCCTTTCCTAGTGGGAATTCTCTTGGGGGGCAAAAAACTTGGAGATGCCTGTCATATCAAACAGCTTCTGTATTTGCGGCGGGACTTCCTCGACTGAAAACTTAACGTCCATTCCATGTCTTGCTTTGAGAATCGAGAGCAAAATGCCAATCCCCGTGCTGTCGATATATCTCAATTCCTGCAGATTGATCACGAGATCAAGTTCTGTATCCCCAACGAGCGGTTCCATAACCAGACGAAAATCGGGAGCAACCGACAAATCGAGCTCTCCGATTAAATAAACCGTGCAGACATTGTCTTCAGTTTCGGTTCTTGCGTGGAACTTTTCACTTTTATTTGTATTCATAGACAATCTCTCCTGATAAATGTTTTCTTTACCAATAACCCTAAAGTCCTACGCTTGAAACAAAAAACACGACATTGGCATATTGGTACTTATTGGATTACGCTTTGAAAAGGGAAGTATTCTGTTCAGCCGCCGGCAGGTCCCTGGTGCTGTAACTTGAAATAATCTGGCTCAAACTGCTCATCTTCAGCGGTTTGCTGATATATCCATCCATTCCTGCCGCTGTGCAGCGGTTCTGGATCCCTTCCATAACATTGGCGGTCATGGCAATAATCACCGCCTTTGTGGCAGTATATCCTGAGCCTTGCCGAATCCTGGAAGTAGCCGTCAATCCGTCCATTACCGGCATTTGCAGATCCATAAAAATAAAATCATATTCCTCCTGAAGAGAGAGCTCCACCGCCTGGCTTCCATCCTCGGCCACAGTGGAATCATACCCCAGCTTGTCCAGCATGCTCACCATCAGCCGTTGATTAATCGGGTGATCATCCACTACAAGGACTTTTTGGCGCCATCTGTGATCTTGCACGGCACCGGAATGCTCTTCCTCCTGAAAATTTCTTCCGAGCTCGCCGTCCGGCACCGTAGCTTTGATCGTAAAAACAAAAGTGGCGCCTTTTTCTTCCATGGACTCCACGCGGATTTCGCCGCCCATCATTCCGACCAGCGATTTGCAAATGGCCAGGCCCAAGCCCGTTCCCCCATACTTGCGCGTCATGGATGAGTCGAGCTGGGAAAAAGGCTGGAACAGCCGGTCACACTTCTCCGGAGAAATTCCAATGCCTGTATCCTTAACGGTGAATTCAATCATAAGCTTATTATCTGCAGAAGATGTGCAGGAAGCAACAAGGTAAACTCCCCCCTGATTGGTGAATTTAACCGCATTCGCCACCAGATTAATCAATACCTGCCGCAAACGGGCCATATCCCCGTAGATCAGCCGGGGCAGCTTCTGGTCAATGAAATAGGCCAGCTCAAGATTTTTTTTGCCAGCCTCTGCGGAAAATAGGCTAAATACCTCCTGAATGGTGGTCTGAAGCTCAAACAGCTGCTCTTCCATTTCCATTTTGCCTGATTCCATTTTGGTGAAATCAAGAATATCGTTAATAACGGTAATCAGCGTATCGGCACTTTTACGGATAATTTCCGTATACTCCTTCTGCTCAGGGGTCAGCTCCGTCTCCATGAGCAGGTCAATCATCCCGACCACCCCGTTCATCGGCGTGCGAATCTCATGGCTCATCATGGCCAGGAATTCCGTCTTGGCTTTGGCGGCAATTTCCGCCTCTTCCTTGGCCTTGATCAGCTCCCCGTTGATTTTCTCAAGCTCCTGCGTCTTTTGCTGCAAAAGCATGGACTGCATCTGATGCTTCTTGGTGGTAAGATACATATCGACAAAGCCTTCGATTTTGGATTTCAGAATCTGGGGGATGAAGGGCTTGACCATATAATCAATCGCACCAGCAGAATAACCGGCGAACAAATGCTCCGCTTCCTTGCTGTTGGCCGAGATGAAAATAATCGGAATATCCTTCGTTTTCTCTCTGGATTTGATCAATTTGGCGGTTTCAATTCCATCCATACCCGGCATTTGTACGTCCAGCACAATCACTGCAAACTCATGCCTTAACAGACACCGCAGCGCTTCTTCGCCGGAATTGGCTTTGACAAGCTTATAATGCTGACTCTCAAGCACCGCTTCCAGCGCCAGCAGATTCTCAGGACGGTCATCGACAAGCAGTATATGAATCGGTTCTTGAACCCCCATTGGCCCCTCCTTACCCGCTACTTATTCTTGCGGTATATTTTTTCAACCCTATCCAAAGGCTCGTAGCTGTCGCTGTATCTGGTAAAATGTATAGATTCCTTGGAACCGAGCACCAGGACTCCAAACCGGCTTAGGCTTTCATGGAATAATCCATGCACATGATCCCTGAGCTCATCGTTGAAATAGATCATGACATTCCGGCAGAAGATGACATTGAATTCGTTAAAGGATGTATCTGTAGCCAGATTATGCTCTGCAAAAATAATATTTTTGCGGAGATAGGGCTGCAGAATCACCGAATTATATTTAGCTGTATAATATTCGGAGAATGCACGGGTTCCGCCCGCCTCCATGTAATTCTTGGTATACTGCTTCATCTTGCTGATCTCGTACACGCCTTCCTTGGCCTGCTGCAGCGAGCGTGCGTTCATATCGGTGGCATAAATGCGCGCTTTGTCGTACAGCCCTTCCTCATGCAGGAGGATAGCCATGGAGTACACTTCTTCTCCTGTGGAGCATCCGGCGTGCCAAATCCGAATATAAGGGTAGGTACGAAGCAGCGGAACCACCTTCTGGCGGAAGGTCAGGAATAGCCCGGGGTCCCGAAACATCTCCGTCACAGGAATCGACAGGGTGTATACAAACCGTTCAAAGCAGTTCCGGTCATGCAGCACCTTCTCCTGCAGGGCAGATATACTCGGCACATTCTCCGCGTGTACATGATGCCAGATCCGCCGTTTCAGGGAAGGCAGCGCATAGTTCCTGAAATCATACCCGTAAAGGCGATGCACCCCGCTAAGAAGCAGCTCAATTTCTATCTGCTCAAGCTCCTGTTTGGTGCCGGTCTGGGCAGATTGCTCTTCATACCCGCGTTCCATCGCTGTCATTGTTATCTAAGCTCCCTTGCGCTTACCGTATTTCCGGACCGGTTTATTTAGTACTGTAATCCTATTACCCCAAAAGCAGGCTTACGAATACAACCACACACGCATTAGCGAAAGAAGCTGCTCCGTGCTGATCGGCTTCTTCATGTAATCGGAAGCTCCGGCTTCTATACACTTGGCCCGGTCCTCTTTCATCGCCTTGGCTGTAAGCGCAATTATCGGCAGCTTCTGGTACTGCGGCATCTGCCGGATCCGGCGCATGGCCTCATATCCGTCCATCTCCGGCATCATCATGTCCATAAGCACCAGATCATAATCCTCCTGCTCCACCAGCATATCCAGCGCCTCACGGCCGTTCTCCGCAAATTTCACTTCCATATGGTAGCCTTCGAGCACACTGGAAAGTGCGAAGACGTTGCGGATATCATCATCCACCAGCAATATTTTCTTGCCGTCGAACAATTCTTCTTTATTGTGCAGCTTTTGCAGGATTTTACGCTTGTCTTCAGGCAGATTGGCTTCCACCCGATGCAGGAACAGCGTAGTTTCATCCAACAGTCTCTCCGGCGAACGCACATCCTTAATAATAATGGATTCTGCATATTTACGCAGTCTTGTCTCTTCCTTGCTGTCCAAATCCTTACCGGTATATATAATAATCGGCAGGTCATTCAGCTCCTCATCATCACGGATCTGGTCCAGAAGTTCAAAGCCGGTCATATCATCCAGCATCAGGTCGAGGACCATGCAGTCATATCTCTGCTTCCGCAGCTCGTCCAGCGCTTCTTGTCCCGTCGAGACTGCGGTGATGGCTACATCATCATGTCCGATAAGCTCCATAATAGAACGCCGCTGAATATCATCATCCTCTACAATCAGCAAATGCTTCAGGGTGCTGTCCGTATAATTCTCAATCTGCGAGAACGCACGGTCCAGCGCTTCCCGGGAGGTTGGCTTTCTTAAATAGGCCATCGCCCCCATCATCAGCCCCTGCTTGACTTCATCATTCACTGAAATGACATGTACAGGAATATGACGGGTCTGCGAGGAGCCCTTGAGCTCGCGGAGTATTGCCCAGCCATCCATGACCGGCAGCTGGATATCGAGGATGACCGCATCCGGCAGATATGTCTTGGCCATATTCAGACCAGTATCGCCCTGGAGGGCCACCAGACCCTTGAAGCCGCGGCCTCTGGCCATATCGAGCAGAATTTTGGCGAATTTGTCATCATCCTCAATGATCAGGAGAATCTTATCCTTGGACGACAGATCCTCACGGTCATCCTCCATAATGGTAATCTCCGGAAGGGCAGATGAAACCTCCTCCGATTGTTCTGCCCTCAGCTCATTGGCGTATCCGGCAAGGACTGATACCTCCTGGGCGGCCGCAGCCTCCACCGCGCCCGGTAACAGGCTGTATTCGCCTTTAACCGGCAAGTACAGGGTGAAGCTGCTGCCTTGCCCCTCGCGTGATTCCAATCCAATGGCTCCGCCCATGAGCCTTGCAAGCTCCCTGCTGATGGACAGCCCTAGTCCTGTGCCGCCATATTTGCGGCTGGTCGTGCCGTCCACCTGCTGGAAGGCTTCAAAGACTATATCTGTCTTATCCGCCGGAATCCCGATCCCGCTGTCTTTCACGGAAATCGCAATGTATTCGAACTCATGCGGAAGGAAGGCGGGCAGATGGTCCTTCTCCGCAGGACTTACTGAAAATTCCACAAAGCCTTTACTGGTGAATTTAAAGGCGTTGGACAGCAAATTCCGCAAAATTTGCTTCAGCCGGTGGCTGTCTGTGAAGAGCGTATCCGGCAGCGGCTCATCGAACGAAAGGCGCAATGACAGCCCTTTTTTGACAGCCTGCGGCGCAAAATTCTGTTTCACAAAGGTCTTGAGCTCGGTGAGGGGAATTTCTTCATAATTCAGCTCCATCTTGCCGGCATCCACCTTGGACAGATCAAGAATCTCATCGATCATTTTGAGCAAATCCGCGCCGGACATATAGATTGTATGCGCAAATTCCACCTGCTTCTCCGTCAGATTCCCGTCCTTGTTCTCTGTAAGCAGCTGGGACAGAATCAGCAGGCTGTTCAGTGGGGTGCGCAGCTCATGCGACATATTAGCCAAAAATTCGGATTTATATTTGCTGGTCACGGCCAGCTGCATAGCCTGCTTCTCCAGCTGGCTGCGGGCATGCTCAATTTCATCCTTCTTCTCTTCAACCTGCTGCACCTGATCCTCCAGCGCACGGGTCTTGGCGACCAGCTCCGTATTGTAATGCTCCAGCTCTTCCTGCTGCCGCTGCAGCAAATCTTCGGAGCGTCTCAGGGCATCCGTCTGCTCCTCCAGATTCTCATTGGAGCGGCGAAGCTCTTCCTGCTGCGTCTGCAGCTCCTCCGACTGGCATTGCAGCTCTTCGGTAAGCGCCTGCGATTCCCGCAGAAGTTCTTCCACCGCCAGCCGGTGGCTGACATTATTCAGAATCACACCGAGGCTGTTCGCAAGCTGATGCAGCAGTTCATTCTGCAGAGTGCTTAAGGGCGCGAAGGAAGCAAATTCAACAACGCCCATCAGTTCATCCTCGAAAAGCACCGGATAAATCAGGATATGGTCCGGATGCGAGCCCCCAAATCCGGAAGCAACCGAAACATAATCCTCCGGAGCCTCGGCAAGCTTAATCGGCTTTTTATCCAGTGCGCTTTGCCCGACAAGGCCTTGGCCAATTTCGAAGCTTTCTCTGGGCTTGCTCCCCGCTTCTCCCGCATAATAGGCACTGCTGGACAGCAAATTAGGATTCTTCTGGCCCTTCAGGTAGAGCACCCCATATTGGGCGCCCAGCACAGGGGTGAATTCACTGATGAAGGTCTGCGAGACCTGCTCCAGCGAGCTGACTCCGCGCAGCAGATCCGTCACGCGGGCTATATTCGCATTCAGCCAGGCCTGGTCACTTTGCGCCTGCGCATACACCTTCTCCAGTTCCTGCTTCTGTTCGATATCTTCAGCCATTTCCTGGAATACCCTGGCAACATCCCCGATCTCATCCCTGGAGGTAACTCTGATCCGGCGGATGGCCCTGAGCTTGCCGTTGCCGAAGCTCTTAATCATCATGGATACGACATTAAGGCCGCGCGTAATGCTCGGAATCACCCACAAAACGACTCCAAGCCCCAGCAGCAGCCCCACAATCATAATTAAGTTTACCATTTGAATGGATCTTTCATAGGCACTCTGGGCACTGGCGTTCTGCTCAGTCATTCTGAAGGCGTTATAGTCCGAGAGGGCATTGAGGCTGCTCAGCACCTCATTCTGAATATCCTGCCCCTCCGAATTCCGGTAGGCATTGGCATTCTGAAAATAGCCTGCCGAGAGCATCTCAAGCACTTTGTTTTGATAATTGATATAAGCAGAATAAGCCGAATCAATCCGGTTCAGCAACTGCATTTCTTCCGTTGTTTTCGTCGAATCCTCTATCGCCTTTAAATATTCTTCGGCTTTTTGAATTTTAGCGTCAATCTCGCTTTTTTGGGAATCTACCGAAAGCTTGTCGGCATTCAGCATGGATATGGTCAGAATACGCGCCATGTCGTTCACTTCCCCCCGGAGTCCGGAGGACGAACGGCCCTTGTTGTATCTTTCCTGAAAGCTGTCCAGCTGGCTGCTCATATAATTGAGCCGGTCGTATCCAATGAAGGTCAGTGCCAGCATAATAGCCAGCATTGCACTGAAGCCGATCAGCAGTTTCGCCTTTATTTTCATTCCGGATCTGTTCCTTTCTTCAGCGAAATCCATACCAGGCATTTGTCATCGTCGCGCTCCTGATTAGGTGCTTCATTGAAGAAAGCAGCGCGCATCGGCTCCTCCTGCCATTCATGCCCTCCGTTCAAATGCGAGACCATAAACTCCAGCTGCTCTTCCTGCCCGCCTTCTGCCATTTCCAGCAATCCGTCTGTGTAGAGCACCAAATGCCCTTCATCCTCGAAAAAAAGGGTTTGCGGCTCAATTTCAATCGTGTCGAATAAGCCCACCGGATGGCAGTTGCTCTCCAGCAAGAACGGTCTGGAAGCCCCGCCTTCGAAGAAGAGCGCCGGCGGGTGTCCGGCATTCACATAGTCAATGCGCTTCAGCCGGGTATCAATGACCAGATAAATCGCCGTAAAATAATACTGCACCAGTTGCTTCTCGATATACAGCTGGTTAAAACGGCGGTTCAGCTCCTGAATCACCTTCTCAGGCTGCACATAGGTCGTAACGGTATCCTTGAGTACGGAGGCCAGAAACATACAGAAAAGCGATGAGGATATGCCATGTCCCATCATATCCAGCAGAATAACGGCATACCGCCCTTCTCCAAGCGGATACCAGGCGTACAAGTCGCCTGCAAGCTCGAAGGAAGGCTGATAGATGGCATGCACCTCGAACGCCTCTTCCTTCAGCGGCAGACTTAGGACCGCATTCTGCACCAGTGCAGCCAGCTTCAGTTCATCCTGAATCCGCTGATCCCGTTCCACATGCCAATCCTTCTCGCGCTTTAGGCGCAGCGCCAGCCGGATTCGTGCCATCAGCTCCACCTTGTTAATCGGCTTGGTCACATAATCTACGGCACCGGCGTCGAGCGCCTCCGCTAATTTCTTGGAATCGCCAACGGCCGTAACCATAATAATGGGTATATCCCTTAGATGTTCATGCTGCTGGACAACACGGCAGGCCTCAATCCCGTCCATCTCCGGCATCATCATATCCAGCAGAATCAGATCTATGTCCGACTGCCGCGGACGCTCCCCTTCATGGCCGGAGCCGATCCCCAGCAGCTTCAGCATTTCTTTGGCCGAAGCTGCCGTTATAAAATTCCGGTAATCTTCTTTTTTTAGAATTTCACGGATAATGATTACGTTGGTCGGATTGTCGTCTACGATCAAAATTCTCAAACCTCTTCACCTCGCACGAATAGTGTTTCAACCGTAAAATCCAGAAATGTTCAGCTCTATCATACGATATTTAAACGGCCAGTTTCCATAAAGCAAAATATTGGAAAAAGGATAATTTATAGCGTGAAGCATATAAATTTTTATATTTTCAACAAAGTAACCTCCAGCCCCACCGCTTGCAGTGGGACTGGAGGTTACGCTATTGGACTATACAGCTCTCCATACGAAAACCATCAATTATTGCAGGTTTTTTTTGGCGATAACGAGAACCTTGCCCAAATCAAGCTCTTTTTCGTAGAAAGCCGCTTCCGCCGCACTGAACCCCAGTGAAGTAATCTTGTTGCGGAGCGCATCCCCCCGTGAACGGAACATGTTGGCAATCGCGCCGAATAATCCTTCTTCCTGCAAGCCGACCTCATTCGCGCCCGCCGCATCCACAATCCGGCCTTCCCGATCCTCATTGTGGCTGATTACATAGATGTCATCCCTGGTGTAGCCGCTACCCAGCAGCCGATTCACTTCTTCTATCGCCTGAATACCATTCTCAAGCAGCTTGGCATAAGCCTGCGTACGGATTGAATCCATGAAATCACGCTCCTTATAAATATTTAAGAGGGCAACGTTATAAAGATGACTGAGTTCCATTAACCATTTTTACAGCGTATGAAACGCCTTAGGAGGAATTCCCGTCAAACAAATCAACCCCGTCCCATTCACCCGTTTGTGCATTGCGGTAGATCTTAAGTGCAGTATTCCCCCTCAAATACACATCTCCGTCCTCGGCAACGAAATCCGGCTTGCCCAGAATTTCATGGAGATTATTTCTTTGCGGCTCAATCCGCTGTCCGTTCAGGTACAGCCCATATTCTCCGGCCTGTGCCGGAGCAACATGCACATATAGTACGGCTCCCTCACAAATTCCGACGGACATCTCGGCGTAGTGATACTCCTGGCATTCCTGCCAGGGGTCCGGAGTAACGGCGAGCGGCAGGCCCTTAATCCGCAGCAGTTCTTCTTCCGGCACATGCAGCGGCACCCCTGCCAAAGAATCGAAGCTGCCGACGTAGGGATTCGCATTCATATTATGCTCGAAGGCCAGCACTGCGGACGGCTGCGGGTACAGCCAAGCGGCAGGAACAGACACGTTTTGCGGAGATGCCGTTAAGTAAGGAGAGAGGAGACCCAGTAAGAGAAAAATAACGTTCATATACCATCCCGCCTTTCTTCTGTTCTGCTGCTTAGTATTCCCGTCCGGGCAGGGTGTTCCTTAGGTTTGCCGCTTAATTAATGGCGGAATTTCTGCCAGATGGCGGCAGCTGCATCCACCCCTTTTAGAGCCATGGCAACCTTCCCGGGGGATTTCTTGGCATTTACAGCCTCATATGATTGTACAGTGCGCTCTTCAGAAGGGGTAAGCCGGGTGTCTTCTATAGATACGGCCTTGGCCTTTTCCTTCAATTCACGCGACTTGCGGTATTTCTCAATTACCGTTACGGATACCTGCTTCACGGTGAGTGTCAATTCATTCATGACATCGCCCAGATTTTTCACCGAATCCACAATCGGATCAATCTTTTGAATTTTGCTCTGAACATCCGCGGTGATATCGTTCGCATGTCTGACCGTTGTTTTCACCTCATAGGTAAGCTCATCAATCGTTTTCTGAACTTCCTGCAGAGTCTGGCTGACTTTGTCGAGGGATTCCTTCGCTGATTTCAAGGTTTTAATTAAAAAGAAGACCAGTACGGCGAATGCAATCGCAACAAGTGCGACGCTAAGATCAATAATCATGTCAAAAACCCCTTCCAAATCTTAAATGTCGGCTTGCTCTGCCTTATTATTGCATAGTTACCCTTACACCCATTGCCCGAAACAATTTGTCAAGCCTCTTTAAGTCCAGCCCTCCCCTTTGATTCAAAACAAGACTCCCCGTTTAAACAATGACTACATTCGACTATACCTTCACCACCGAAAGGATGACATCTCATGTTAAAATGGTCGGTAATTCTGCTTGTTATCGCTTTAATCGCCGGAATTTTCGGGTTTTTCAATGTTGTCGCAGCCGCTGTAGGCATCGCAAAAGTGCTGTTTTACATCTTCCTGGTTCTGTTCATCGTCTCGCTCTTCATGGGGCGCAGGGGAAGATCGATGTAACCGGCAGACCCTGCCTAAGAAATCAATCCCCGCATTCAAACATCCTGAGCCCGGACTCCTGTCGGAGTGTCCGGGCTTATTATGTGAAACGCAATCCCCACCGCCTTTTTTCCACCGATTCCGCTCAACCCTGCCGCCTGATTCCTTATATCTTATTCACACTGCAGAAACTGTAGGCCTTCCCTCGCCGTGATTGCAATAAATAAAAATTGGGACGTTTGGTTCATAGGGTCCTCTTTATGTTTACAACCTTATTAGCACAGCAGAACATGGAAAAACCTACTACAACCAAAACAATCTCAGGAGGAATGACCAATGAAAAAATTCGCCAGCATCGCAGTAGCAATGGGTCTTGTAGCTTCTATTGCTGCAACGGCTTCAGCCGATGAAGTAACAGGAACTGCAACAGACACCTCCACAGTAACAGGCACCATCTACAGTGATACATTTGAAACTATAATCACCCAAGCCGATATCAAGCCCGCAACTCCTGTGATCATTCTGACCAAAGCAACTCCTTTCCACCTGTCCACGAACAGCATAACTCCGATTGGCTGGCTTAGCGCACAGACCATAGACACCACCGGGGTTGTCGTAACTGACAGCTGGGGCAATGAATGGAGAGAAATCTACACCTGGCTGGGCAAAGCATGGATCAAGGTGCCTGCATCCGCTTATGTGATTACTCCGGCTCTGTAATCATTCCACCCTTTCACCCTTGCGTCAAGATACGGTTGTGAAGCATATTGCACAGCTTGAACAACGGCCGTAACTTCGCACCTTTACTTGCGCCCTCTGCGGGCGTACATACAAAGCAGCCATACGGAATCTGACAGATTCCGTATGGCTCTTTATTTTCTGCTGCGGCTGTTTCCGGAGTGCGGACTGCACATAAGCATAGAAATAGAGGCTATCTCTCCAGTAGAACCGTTCTACTGGAGAGATAGCCTCACAAAACATCCGCCCTATTTCACCCGTCACAAACTTGTACTGCTGTCGCTTCGTATCTTATGCAACTCTATATTTTAGCGGATGACCGAGCCTCCGTAAAGGAAACGATTCATCCAAGAAGCGCTTAAATTATCGACCCGGACACCGCCGGAAGCCACCGAATAGGTCTGAAGCAGCTGGCCGTCTCCCAAATACATAGCCACATGCGTAATTCTTGCCGTAGACTTGTCTACTCCCGCATATGCTGAAGCTGAGCTGCCTTTATAATCCATAAAAAACATTATATCTCCACGCTTCAGAGCGGAAATATCGGTTACCACCGAGCTGTTCTGCTTGATCCAATCCCCTTGCTGCCGGGAATCTGCGGGAAGCTTCAGATTGGCTGCATCCAAGAAGATCTGCCGGATGAAATCGGAGCAATCGAAGGTGCTTGTATCGCTGCGGCTGGAGCCATACTCGTATGGGGTTCCGAGATAGCCCATGCCTGCGGCAATTACACTTTCAATTACAGCGGACTGGGATGGATTCGCAGGCACCGGCGTTGGTGCTGGTGCCGGCACCGGAGCGGGTGCTGCCGTTCCGCCGCCCGTTGAAATGTACTGATCCGATGCGCTTGTATAGCCGACATTGCCCTTAGCCGTTCTGACCTTGTACCAGTAGCTGTTCGTCTGCTCCAGAATGGTTACCTGATCACCTTTGTATAAATATCCCATAACCTGACCGCTTGTTGAAGGTGTCTCACGCAAGCGGACAGTGGATTGGATCACTGCTGTTTGTGTTGCCGGAGCTGCATTTACACTAATATACTGCGTTCCCCTGCTCGTATAACCAACATCGCCGTTCGCTGTTCTGACTTTGTACCAGTAGCTGTTCGTTTCTTCCAGAATGACCACCTGGTCGCCTTTATCCAAATATTTCAGCACTTGGCCGTTTGTCGACGGAGCGGTGCGCAGACGCACTGAAGCTACAATAACGCCTGTTTGTCCGGTGGATGCCGCAATAGATGCATTGGAAGAAACTGATGCAGCCTGTACCTGCTGAGGATTGAACACTCCCAAAGATACTGCAAGTGATGCCGAGACCAGCAGCGATGCTGCCAGTTGCTTATGTGATACGATCATAGCGTTCCCCCGCTTAGTATAATGAGAAATTCAACAACGGCGCGCGCTGCGTTTGTTGCTTTCTGCCCTCATTATAGGCTTGACCGGGAAATGGAACATGCTCCAAATTTCACAAAAAGGCTTGCCAACTTATGGTAATATGCAGGTCTATAGTCTTGATTTCTCCTTGGATTTGGTGGAAATTACAGCTAACTAGGAGAAATTAAGGAATACGTCCGTGAATAAGCGGCATCAGTCTGCCTGCTTTGGCTCGACATGGACCTGAACATGCATAATGTTATCCAGCCTGCCCATCCGCTCCTCAATAGAGTCGCTGATCTCATGCCCTTGCATGACCGTGATTTCGGCATTCACTTCCACAACGACATCCACCAGCACATGATTTCCGTGAACCCGGGCTTTTAAATCCTTGATGCCCTCCACTCCCGGTGTCCGGGCGATCGTGCTGCGCAGATCCAGAAGCTTATCCTCGTCGAATCCGTCCGTCAGACGGTAGGTCGAATCGCGGAAAATATCCCATGCCGTCTTCAAAATCAGCAATCCGACACCCACAGCGGCGGCTGAATCGATCCACGGCAAGCCGAACTGTGCGCCGGCGATGCCTGCCGCCGCCCCTATGCTGACCATCGCATCCGAGAAGTTATCCTTCGCTGCGGCCATCAGCGCACCGTTATTAATCTGTTCGGCGAGCCGCTTGTTATAGATATATACCCCCATCATGGCTGCAGCACACACCACCGCCACCCCGGCCGACCAGAGCTGCGGCGGCGCCTTGGCTCCTTCAAACAAGGAGCGTACAGCCTCCACAATCACCTGAATGCCCACCACGGCCATAATAAAAGAAGCCAGCAGTGCCGCTATTGTCTCCGCGCGGAAATGTCCGTAGGTATGGTCCGAATCGGGGGGCTTCCGCGAAATCCGCAGGCCGATCAGCACCGCAAGGGAGGCGACAATATCCGTCAGGTTATTGAACCCGTCGGCAAGCAGGGCACTTGATCCGAAGACATAGCCGCTGACCAGCTTGAAGGCCGAGAGAACGAGATAGGCGATGATGCTGACCAGAGCACCCCGTTCACCCTTACGTATATCACCATAGATATCAGCCAATTGCCTCACTCCCCCATATTGATCTCTTTACTGTTCCCGAGCCTTGGCAGATCATTCTTTGAATTATTCTTGCCCTTGTGGCAGCATTTAAAAACAATTAGAATGAAGGAAAGGCGTGCTACCTAAGGGGGTTAACATAATGAGCGAGAGCAACGAAAAACCAAAAATCAATCTGGCGGATGCCATCCGCCAAAAGCTGGAACAGAAGAAGCAGCAGTCTTCCTCCAAGCCCGGCTCCGCCTTTCAGGCCGGTTCAGCCAAACCGCTGAAAAGCCAAAACAACAAAAAGCCCAACAACCAGCGCCGCCGTACCGGCGGGTCCTAGAACGGGTGCTTGTTATATTTGAACATAAACGGCTGCGTTATCCCTCGGGACAACGCAGCCGTTTGCGTATGAACTCATTGCCGTTCAATGCTTCAATATATAGTGCTTACACCTCTACAGGATACATCCGCGCACGCAGTTCCTTAATTTCCGGGTTCTCCAGATATTCATCGTAAGTCATGGAGCGGTCGATAACCCCTGCCGGTGTAATCTCAATGATGCGGTTAGCGATCGTCTGGATGAATTGATGGTCATGGGAGGTGAACAGGATTGTGCCGTCAAAATCAATCAGCCCGTTGTTCAGCGCGGTGATGGACTCCAGGTCCAGATGGTTGGTAGGTTCATCAAACACGAGCACATTGGCGCCGTTCAGCATCATCTTGGCCAGCATGCACCGTACCTTCTCGCCCCCGGACAGCACACTAGCCTTCTTCAGGGCTTCCTCTCCGGCGAACAGCATCCGGCCAAGGAAGCCGCGCAGGAAGGTTTCGTCCTGATCCTTGGAGTATTGGCGCAGCCATTCCACCAGGTTCAGGTCCACACCATCGAAATAGCTGGAGTTGTCCTTCGGGAAATAAGCCTGGGTTGTGGTAACGCCCCATGCATATTCACCGGCGTCAGCTTCCTGCTCGCCCATAATCACATCGAACAGCAGTGATTTCGGCTGGGAATACGGGCCGACAAAAGCAATCTTATCGCCCTTATTGACCACAAAGCTAATCTCATCCAGCACCTTCTCGCCGTCAACCGACTTGGTCAGTCCGCTGATCGTAAGCAGCTGCTTGCCGGCTTCACGCTCAGGCTTGAAGTTCAGGAACGGGTATTTGCGGTTCGACGGGCGGATATCGTCCAGTGTAATCTTCTCCAGCTGCTTCTTGCGGGAGGTTGCCTGCTTGGACTTGGAAGCGTTGGCCGAGAAGCGCTGGATAAATGCCTGCAGCTCCTTGATCTTGTCTTCCTTCTTCTTGTTCGAATCACGCTGCAGCGCCTGGGCCAGCTGGCTGGACTCATACCAGAAGTCATAGTTGCCTACATACATCTGGATTTTGCCGAAGTCGATGTCGGCAATATGCGTACAGACCTTGTTCAAGAAGTGGCGGTCATGGGAGACGACTATAACAGTGCCTTCATAGTCCATGAGGAAATTCTCCAGCCAGCCAATGGATTCCAGATCCAAATGGTTGGTAGGCTCATCGAGCAGCAGATTGTTCGGCCGTCCGAACAGGGCTTGCGCCAGCAGGACGCGGACCTTCTCATTGCCGCTCAGCTCGGCCATTTTTTTGTCATGCAGCTCACGCATAATACCCAGCCCGATCAGCATCGCTGCCGCATCCGGCTCGGCATCCCAGCCGTTCAGCTCGGCGAATTCACCTTCAAGCTCCCCGGCACGCAGGCCGTCGGCTTCCGAGAAGTCGCTTTTGGCATAGAGCGCATCTTTTTCCTTCATGATTTCATACAGCCGGGTGTGGCCCATAATTACCGTTTCCAGCACCGGGTATTCATCATACTCGAAATGGTTCTGCTTGAGAATTGCCAGGCGTTCGCCGGGAGTAATATGAACTTCGCCGGTATTGGCTTCAATCTCGCCGGACAGAATTTTCAGGAAAGTCGATTTGCCGGCGCCATTGGCACCGATGAGGCCGTAGCAGTTGCCGGGTGTGAATTTTATGTTTACATCCTCAAATAGTGCGCGTTTTCCGTAGCGGAGTGTTACGCCGCTTGTACTGATCATTAAGCATTACCATCCTTTTCACTTAGGGTTCCGGCTCATTATAGCATAAAATCAAGGGAAAAAGCCCGCCAATCCGCCTACAAAATGCGGTTTGGCCTTCAAAGGGATGCGGCGGCTCCTACTGGGCGGGCGTACGCTCTTCGGGATGCACTACCAGCGTCTCCCCGTAGGCCAGCGTGCGTATGCGTTCCCCGGCAATCCCCTGAGCCTGCCGGGCCTGCTCCATCCGGTCCAGCGCCTCCCGGGCCGTGTCATCGGCCAGCCGGAAGGTGCCGAAGTGCATCGGGATCATAAGCTCAGCCCCCACATCCAGGAAGGCCTGGATGGCCTCCTCAGGATTTACATGCTGCGAACTCATGAACCATTCCGGCTCATAGGCACCGATCGGCATCAGCGCCACATGCAGCTTGAAGCGGCGGCCAATCTCCTTGAAGCCCGGAAAAAAACCGCTGTCCCCGGCAAAATACAGATTGGGCGGCAGCTTGCGCTTGTTCCCGTCTTCGCCTTGCGGATGCGTTCCGGGATTGGCCGGCTCCAGCACAAAGCCGCCCCAATGGGATGTATTGGTATCAAAAGGCGTCCGCCGCGTCCAATGCTGGGTCGGCACGAAGGTCAGCTTCAGCGCCCCGAGAGTAAGCTCCTCCCACCACTGCATTTCGTGGCAGTTCGGAAAGCCCTTGCGCAGCATTTTGCGCTTCAGCCCCGCCGGCACCACGAGTGCGGTTCCCGCCTTGTACAGCTTGCGGATGGAGGCCAGATGCAGGTGATCGTAATGCGAATGGGAGATCAGGATCAGATCCACCGGAGGAATTCCACTCAGCGGAATGCCGGGCTGGCTGATCCGCTTCTCAAATCCGAGCCGCTGCGCCCAGACGGGGTCGGTAATTATATTAATTCCTTCATATTGAAGTAAAAAAGTCGAATGCCCTATCCAGGTGATGGTTGTCTCCAGGCGGTTCTCCGCGAGGTAGCCGAGCTTGGGCGGATGGTTCGGCACTTTGTAGGAGTAATCCTTCTTCTTGATGCGGCGCTCTTCGCGCCATTGGCGGAGCTGCTTGAGCGTTTTATCGGTACTGACATTGTCGATGTTATTGTAGCGTATCTTGGCCATTTGCATCTCTCCTTCACAAGCTCAAGGACAAATATATGCGAATCCCTTCAGCTTTCTTTTCCTCTAACTATAGGATTCCCCGGATGGTTTTGCAAAAAAGCATTCTATGCGCATCCCCCATTTATTACAAAGTTTAACCATTTGGCACCCGGCTTAAGCGGACCGGTACAGCAGCCCTTTTGTGTTGGACAGCAAAAATGGGGTAAAATGCGGGTAAAGCATCTCAGGTGCTTATGCCGTTCAAAGGGGAGCTTAGCGTATGAAGATTACATTTATTGAACCGACTCCAAGTCCCAATACGATGAAACTTCATCTGGATGAGACTCTGGAGTCTGGAGTCCGCCGTACCTATACACCGGAAAGCCAGCGTTCCGCCCCTTCCTGGGCGCGGGAAATGCTCGCGATTCCTGGCGTCACCAGCATTTATCATGCGGCTGATTTCGCCGCGCTGGAGCGCAAAGGCAATGCCGATTGGGCGGCAATTCTGCGCGAGGTCCAGATCCGCTTCGGCGCGGAGGGCCTCCGCACAGAGTTCAATCCGGAGGATGAGAACGCCGGTGCCCATTTCGGGGAATCGCAGGTGTTCGTGCAGATGTTCCGCGGCATCCCGATCCAGATCCGCGTCAAGACCGGCGCGAGTGAGGAGCGCATCGCCCTCTCCGCCCGGTTTACGAAGGCGGTAACGGATGTGGCCAGCGCCGTAATGATCAAAGAGCGCAAGCTCACCGATTACGGCGTGCGCTACGGCGAGCCCGAGGCCATTGCGCGCGAGGTCGAGCAGGAGCTGGAAGCGGCGTATCCGCAGGAACGCCTCGACTCCCTCGTGCAGCAGGCCATCGCGCACGGGGCTGCCGGCGAGTTCATCGAGCAGCGGCAGAAGAAGGAACAGGCCGAGCTGCTGCGAGACCTGAAGGACGAGGACTGGCGCGTGCGCTACGCCGCGCTGGAGGATCTGGCGCCTACGGCAGAGCTTCTGCCGGAGCTGCGCACGGCGCTGCACGACCCCAAGCTGCATATCCGCAGGCTTGCGGTCGTGTACCTGGGCGACATCCGCACGCCGGAGGCGATGGAGCTGCTCTATGAGGCGATGGCAGACAGCGCCCCGGCCGTGCGGCGCACGGCCGGAGACACGCTGTCCGACATCGGCGACCCGGCGGCGACGGCGGTGATGACGGCGTCGCTGGCAGACAAGAGCAAGCTCGTCCGCTGGCGGGCGGCACGCTTTCTCTATGAGGTGGGCACAGCCGAGGCTCAGGACGCGCTGAGCCTGGCTGCGGATGATCCGGAATTCGAGGTCGGCCTGCAGGCCAGAATGGCGCTGGAGCGCATAGCATCCGGCGAAGAAGCCGCAGGTACTGTCTGGCAGCAGATGTCGGAGCGCCGGAGAACCTAACGTCAACCTGCCGTAAATTGTCATTTCTTGCACGGATAAGTTGCATTATACTAATTCCTGCTATGTTCATATCGTTACAAAATAGCCTCATCATACCCAAGATGAGGTAGAGGCCGCGGATATAAAGAGTACGCCCGTGGAGACGCCATAAGAGCCGTCTGTGAAACGCCGCCGAAAGGAATATCCGCCGAAGCCTGCGCCGCTGCTCTTACCAGGCCGCGCGGGCTGGGGCCGTTGCCGAAAGGCACGGAACTGTCACAGGGCACGGCTTGTCAGGAAACTTCGGCCAGGGCGCTGTGTTGCGCTATCTGAACAGGGAGTATGGTGCGTAGCTGTAAATACAGGAAACCGCAGAATCCGTCTGCGGTTTTTTTGTGCTTGCAGGATGGGTAATCTTCTTGGTTAGTGACCTTTGAACAGGAGCACCACTATTAGAGGGAGTGTCCTATCCATGCAGGCGAGGCACTGGCCTTTTGCCTGGTGGCCATATTCGGGCAGAACCTGGGTGCCTTCACAGGGGGAAGCATCGGCTGGTACGGCATCCTCGTCTCTTATGTCAGCCTGCCGCTGTTCCTGCTGACCCGGATTTTCTACCGCTGGTTCCGCAAGAGCAGCATTGTCCCGCTGGATCAATGCGACCTGAGCACTCACGCCGATTAACGCCTGGCTTAGAGCACAAGCCGCCCGGCCTATGCCACTTCGCCAATAAAACTAGCTGGAACAGCAATCATATAATTTTCACCGCAGCAGCAAACAGGGATGCCCGCAGCCAAATGGCGCGTTGGCATCCCTGGTTGCTGTCTGCTGTAATTGGCTATCCCAGCCATAGGTATCTCCGTGATTAGCGCAATTCAGCATAGAATCCGTTGACCGGGGGGACGCTAACCGCAAATTCACATTCTAAGGTGGTTGCCATGAAAAAAAGTTGGTTGATATCCTTGCTGGCCCTATTCTTGGTCATAGGCAGTCCGGTAAGCTCCGCCGCTCCCGGCTATGCCAAATGGGGAACCGTAGCTGTGAAAGCTGCACAGCAGAAATACAACGCCGATATTATCGATTATAAGCATGTGGGACGCACGCAAATACAGCCTAAACTTACGGAGGAACTGTTCAAACTATGGATCAGAACCCGTGCAGGCAAGGAATTTGGCGTCTTTGTCGCCATCCGCTTTGATCCGTCAACCGACCAGATTCAAACGATTCAATTCTCGGAGACGAACCGCTGACGTTTATTTATTTCCAGGTCAGATATACCCTTAAATCCCCCGTGTTGTCGAACGGGCTGCTGTTGTATGACAAGTTCTCCAAACCTAAGCTGTACAACCCCTGCAGGTCTGTTTTGAGCAGCTTCTCGCTGCCCCGGTAGCGGAATAAAAGAGACTGCTTGCCGGACGCTGCCGCCTCTTTGGCAAGTGTGTGCAGCTCTGCCGCAGAAGTAATCACCCGGGCTTCCTCATACAGCCGGTAATCGAGCTTCTTCTGGAGCTCCTGATACACAGCCGCATTCTGGCCGCCGCGGCTTACCAGCTCGGAGAGCGTCTGGGCGTAGCCGACGGACGCTGCCGGGTAGGACTTCGTCCAGCTGTGGTCGCGGCGCATCTGGGCATCTGTCCGCATGTAGTAGACTGTGCTGATTCCCCCCTCCGGGCTGGGCGTTGGATCATCCCAGGTTGTGTCCAAATGGTACCAGCGCCCGTCCAGCTGCACCAGATTCCAGGCATGCGACTGGGCCACTCCCCCCTCCGGTCTCGCCTTACCTTCAACAATTTTGTTCGGGATTCCCGCGCCGAGAAGCAATTTATAAGTCAGAAGCGAATAGCCCTGGCAAACGGCGCTGCCTGTCTGCAAGCCTTCATAGGCGGTATACTTGCGGTACGTGGTATCATATTTCAAGTGCAGCACAACCCAGTCATGAATTACCTTGACCTTCTGGTGGGTGTTCATTCCCGGTGTAATAATCTGCTGCAAAATCGTCTTCACCTGCTTGTTCACCTGAGCCGTCTGCTGCAGGGTCTCGCGGTATTCCACCTGCACCGATACATTGGCCGAGCGGCTGCTCCCCCGGTAAGAAAAGGCGTAGCTGTCAATAATATAATACAGGTAAGGGTCACTGCCCATCGCCTGGTCAACCGCCTTCTGCACCTGGGACTTCAGATGGGTTGTCTTGCCCTCAAACACGAACGTGATGTTCTCTCTGCGGTTATTCATCGCCCCGGTCAGCTTCCCGGCCATCTCGGCTTCCGAACGCAGCACCGCTGAAGTACTGGCGGCATAGGCCTGGTCCAACCCCCAATAAAGCGCCGGCGGCAGAGCTGCGCAGACAAGCATTCCTCCCAGAATGGTTTTCATCAGAGACAGATGCTTTTTTCCCATAGATTCTGTATCCTCCTGCATGCTATATTATGGCTCACTGAATAGTATGTACTCTATAGTAGATGCCGGAATTCCAGTCTGCACAACCGTAACATTCCATATTCCGTCCAATTTATTCCCGGAGCAGGGATCTCATCTTAAAATACTGCTTATTGTCTCTATATCGGTCCGCTGCTGCCGCAGAATAAGCCCTTCCGCTCAAGAATACACAGCTCCTGCCTCTGCTGACAACGGGCTTCGAATCGCCATACGTATCTTGATAGGCCATTTTCCACTGTTCAACTTCAAATGATATAGTTTCAGAAAATGTAGTTAAAGCTTGCTGCGGGTCTCGTAAAAACATTGCAATTCAAGACAGGAGGTCCGTTTACCCATTGCCCGTTCAAGTGGAAACGGCTGCGCCGTCCTTGACCGGGCAGCGCAGCTGTTGGCATTTCAGGTGTAAGGCTGGCTGCTGAAGCCAGGCGGGAAGACAAGTGAAAAAGGCCACTTCATATTCCCCCAGCCGCTTTTTCGCAAGCGTTAGAGACTGCGACGAAATAAAGTACAGCTAAATTGTTGACAAAACTCCCAAAACCGTGGAGATTTTGTCAACAAAAGCGGGTACTCATTTCCTCGCAGCTCCTAAGTGGAAAAAAGGAAACCTAATCGATACGGTTCTCTCCCTTTCAGAGGAATACGCCTACATTAAGCTGAACTTGAACCATTCATCCAAAGGGCAGCCATTTTAGTGGTAAAAAGGATAACTAATCCACCCCATTCGGATCCTGGATCTTCCCTAGTGGGAAAAAGTACAACTAATCCGGCTGAAATCAGCCATATGGGGGGAGATGGCCTCCATTAGGTGTACAAAATCCCACTAAAGCCCGTTCAAGCCAGGATTCCAGCCCATTAGTGTTAATTTTTCCACTTCGCTTCTGTTCTCTATGAATCTCTTCCTTGCCTTCCATCAGCTTGTTCAGATTCTCCGGTTCATTTCATAATAAGCCGGTTCCATTTAGGATAAATTAAGTTTCTTTATTGTGTTTTTTAAAGATTACAGAACCACCTTCCGCTTAAACAGCGGAGCGCACGGACCCGCGGAACAGCGGCAGCGGCCGCCTGTGTCTCCGGATTCTCACGGCTAAGGGGAATGAAAATAATCTGGAGAGCACAACGCTCCAGACAACGCTCCGTTCGCGGAGCATCCACTCCAAAAGCCTACGTATATCCTGCGCAAGCAGAAACGGCTACGCCGTCCTTATAAGGGACGGCGTGTTTCAGCGAGAAATAGAAGGATCATTTAGTATGCAAGGCAATATAAATTCTATTTCAAAAAACACTGCTTTCCCGCAGATTCCCTGCAGGAAAGCAGTATTTAATGTGCTGCAGTATTGTCACGCCTTCAACCCTGCAGCTATACCCAGCTACGCGCTTACAAGAAGGCTCTCTCCTGCTTTCAGGTGCACCGGGCCTCCGGCTTCCGTTACCGTGCCGTCCGGAAGCTGAAGCTTCAGCCCACAGGAATAGCTTATGCTGCACAGGCCTTCCTTAGACGCGGCAATCTTGGCTGAGACGAGGGCATGATCCTGCCATACGATATCCACCACGAATCCGCCACGCGCCTTGAGTCCCAGGACCCGGCCGTCCTTCCAATGGTCCGGCAGCGCCGGCAGCAGGCTGATTTCACCCAGATGGCTCTGCAGCAGCATTTCCGCAATCCCCGCAGCCGCCCCGAAATTCCCGTCAATCTGGAACGGCGGATGAGCGTCGAACAGATTCGGATACACGGAACGCGTCAGAAGCGTACGGACAAAACCGTAAGCAGCCGCCCCATCCTTAAGCCGGGCATACAGATTGATCAGCCAGGCACAGCTCCAGCCGGTATGGCCTCCTCCGGAGGAGATTCTCTGCTCCAGGGACAAGCGGCCGGCTTCGAGCAGTTCCGGTGTCTCCCGTTCGTTGATCAGATTGCCGGGATACAGTCCATACAAATGTGATACATGACGGTGGCCCGGCTCGGACTCGGTGAAGTCCCGGAACCACTCCTGCAGGCGCCCGTCCCGGCCGATCTTCAGCGGAGACAACCGGCTCAGCGTTTCCTCCAGCCGGTTCCGGAAGTCCTCATCAACACCAAGAATCTGCGCCGACTGCAGGCAGTTTCCGAACAGCTCACGAATCAGGCTCATGTCCATAGCCGATCCCATGGAAACGCTGCACGGCCGGCCCTCTTCTGTCACAAAACGGTTCTCCGGCGAAGTGGACGGACTCGTAAGCAAGAGACCGTCCGTTCCTTCCACCAGCCAGTCCAGACAGAATAACGCCGCTCCTTTCATAAGCGGATATGCGGTTTGCGCAAGATATTCAAGGTCCGGGTTAAATGCATAATGCTCCCACAGATGGCTGCTGAGCCATACCCCGCCCATCGGCCAGAATGCCCAGCTGGCATCTCCGCCTGAGGGCGACGCGCTGCGCCACAGATCCACATTGTGATGGGCCACCCAGCCCCGGGCACCGTAATGAATCGCCGCCGTTCTTGCTCCCGTAACACTGACCTCCCGGATCATGTCAATCAGGGGTTCATGGCATTCACTCAGATTGCATACCTCGGCCAGCCAATAATTCATCTGCGTATTGATATTTGTCGTATAGTTGCTGTTCCAGGGCGGCGTAATATGAGGGTTCCAAATCCCCTGCAGATTGGCAGCCTGTGTTCCCGGACGTGAGCTGCCCATCAGCAAATAGCGGCCATATTGGAACAGAAGCGCCTCCAGTGCCGGGTCCTCCTTGCCTTCCCGATATGCGGCCAGCCGCTGGTCGGTCGGCAGCGCCTCCGCTTCGCGGCCTCCAAAATCCAAATCCACACGGCGGAAAATAGCCTGGTGCTCCTCCGCATGGCGCCGGCGCAGCTCTTCATAGGAGCGGCGCAACGCTGCCGACAATCTCTGCGCGCAATTCTCCGCAGGAGTCAAGGCAGCTGCCTGGCCTCCCCGGATATGCCCCGCTTTATGCTTCAGCTCTTCATAGGTGGTCCCTGCCGCAAGCAGAAGCACTGCGCTGTCCGCGCCGGAAATCACGAGCTTCCCGTCCACTGCCCGCACGCTTCCGCCGGTTACCACAGCCTGAAGCTGGAGCTCAAAGCCGATGCCAAGCCCTTCCTCATACTGCACCGGATAGGGATGGTCACCATGATAATTATCGGCAACATGCGTAGGGCATTGCCCGCGCATAATAAGCTTTTGATCGCCGCTGCTCTGAACCTTATGCTTCAAAGGGCTGTCCAAAGAAACCGTAATATTAAGCTTGCCCCTTGCCTGGCTGGCAGTATGAACGACGCACACCCCGTCGGGAGCGCTGATGAACGCCTCGCGGGTAAAAGCGCCTTCAGTTGTGTGATATCCCACTGTGGCTATGCCGCTGTCGATATCCAGCCTCCGCTGGTAGCCCCCGGCTTCCTCCACTCCCTGATATTCCAGATACAGATCTCCCAGCGGTAAATACGGCTGCGTATTTACACCAAGCATATGTGCATTAACAAGCTCTTCGGCCTCGCAATAGCTTCCCGCCCCGAGAAGCCCCCGCACCTTCTTCAAATAACGCTGTGCTTCATAATTATTGCTGTCACGGGGAAATCCGGCCCACAGCGTGTCCTCATTAAGCTGAATATGCTCTTTCACCGCACCGCCGAACACCATGGCGCCCATATGCCCGTTGCCAAGCGGCAGCGCTTCTTCCCATACGCCTGCCGGCCGGTCATACTTCAGCATCCAGGCATGCGCTCTGCTCTCATCTGTCATGTCTCTCACCCTCCATAATCTCAAATTACAGGCAAAAGGCCCTGACCAAAGTCGGGCCTTTTGCTTAACACTGGCAGGATAGCATATTCATGCTCCGCTTGCCACTTATATCTTAAAGTTCTTTTCCGGTCCACAGGGATACTCTCTTCTTAACGAGTTCTGTGTATTCTTTTTCCATATCTTCAGCGCCTGCTTTGTTCAGCTCGGCAATGAACGCATCATATACCTTGTCGAAGTCAGCCGGTTTGGAGAGGACCGCTTCAGGGATGCGCTTGCGGATAATATCCTGTGTCTTTTTGTAGATAACCTGATACTGTCCATCGGTAGGAACCGGCATGTTGTACAGAGCGCCCCATTCCTTGACCGGGAAAGCATCCTCTGCAGGGAACAGATCTTTCCAGGTTGTAGCGTTGTAAGCGGCCAGAGATTCTTTTTCGGCTGCGGAATACTCGGCAACGATTTGTTCCGGAAATCTCGTAGTGTAGTAGTTGCCGGTTGAGTCCTTCACGCCGTCACCATAGCGTTGGCCGAAGATGGCGTATTGTTCAATGCCGGTTTCTTTGGTGAAGTTGTTGAAATCTTTCGTTTTCTTCTCCAGAACTTCCGGCAGAAATTCACGCTTGCCATCAGCATTTACAGTGTAATGCGTGCCTTCGATACCCCAGTTCTTCAGAACCTGGGCTTCCTCGGAAGTCATCCAGTCCAGCCATTTAATTGCGCGGACCGGGTCCTTGCAAGCCGTAGTGATGCTGATGCCATAGCCGTCAATGCCTGTAGCCTGGAAGGAATGGTCTTGATATTCTTCGGACAGGGTGACAGGGAAGTGGGCATAAGTGTAATCATCCTTGCCGGCAGCTTTCAGTGCGTTTTCACCGTCCTGATATTCCCATTCCTGGGAGATCAGGCCGAGTACGCGTCCGCTGGCCACTTTGGCTTTGTACTGGTCGTCTTTTTGCACAAAGGTATCCTTATCCAGCAGGCCTTGAGCATACATATTGTTCAGCCAGCGGAAGTATTCCTTTTCTTCCGGCCGTTTGTAGTGAAGCTGGGCTTCATAGGTTTCCGGATTTACATAGTATTCACCGTCATCCGGTGCACCGGTTGCCTGGAAGGCAGGGTTGGTCACCGTAATCATGATTTTCCAGTCATCCGCGTTCAGGGACAATGGAATGGTTGGCTGGCCGTCGGTTTCCGGATACAGGGCAACGTAGTCCTTCAACACTTTCTCATAATCGGCCAGTGTTTTTACTTCAGGGTAGCCCAGTTCTTTCAGCACCCGGTGCTGAATTTCAAAGCCGCCGGTGGCATCAAAGGACTGCTGGTCAACCTGGGAGTTGGTTGGCAGGGCATAAATCGCCTCATCTTCGCTGCTGTATTTCAGGCGGTTCATGTTATCTCCGTAAATCTTCTTCAGGTTCGGGGCATATTTGTCGATCAGCTCAGTCATATCTACAATCAGACCGGCATCCACCAGATTGCCCAGGCTTCCCTTGGCAAAAATCATATCCGGCACATCGCCGCTCGCAGCCATCAGCGCAATTTTATCTTCCCCGCCGCCGCTGCCGACATCAAATTCGGCATTTATAGTCACGCCTGTTTTCTCGGTGATCACTTTACCTACATCGTCCTGCATGTTGTTCCAGTTCGGGCTGGCATCCGCACCGAAGAACGAGAATGTGATTGGGCTCGTATCTTCAGCAGCATTGTTGCCTTCCTGGTTCGTTCCCGTATTGTTGCCAGTGTTATCCGCAGCGTTATTGTTACCGCCGCCGCAGCCTGCAATCAGCATTGAGCTCATCAGCATGAGCGTAAAAATAGTTTTGATGCTCTTGCGTTTCATTGTGTCTCCCCCTTGTTAAATTGTGTGTTTCATCTATGCATATCAGGCCAAGCCTGTATATACCTTGTTAGCGCTTGCATAAAGCATATAATAATAAGTTTCCCAGCATCACTTGTTCCGACAGGCGGATAAGCGGAGTGCACAATCAGGGCCGGCTCTAGCCGGAACCCTGAACTGCGCACTCTCCACTCTATCCCTTCAGAGCTTAAGCCTTTACTGCGCCCAGGGTCATGCCGTTTACAAAATACTTCTGCAGGAACGGATATACCACCAGGATCGGTACAGTAACTACAATGGTAATCGCCATCTTGATCGACTCAGGAGAAATCTGGGCCATCCGGTTGGCCATATCGTTGGCGTTCACCATGCCGCTGCCCTGGTTGGTCGAGGCCAGCACCTTCATGAGCTCATATTGCAAGGTGGTCAGGTGCGGCTTGTTCCCGTTATACAGATACGTTGTAAACCACTCGTTCCATTGGCCTACGGACAGGAACAAGGCGATCGTTGCAAGCACCGGCTTGCAGAGCGGCATGATGATTTTATAGTAGATCACGAAGTCATTGGCTCCGTCCAGCTTCGCCGACTCCTGCAGGGCAAACGGCAGGCCGTCCATAAAGGAGCGGATAACGAAGACGTTAAACGCAGAAATTGCACCCGGCAGAATATAAATCCAGAACGTTCCGATCAGATTGAGATCTCTCATCAGAATGTACATTGGCACCATGCCGCCGGAGAAATACATGGTCATCGCCAGGAAATACGATACAAACTTTCTGGCTCTGAATTCCGGACGGCTGAGCGTAAAGGCCAGCATTGAAGCACTGACGAGTCCCAGAATCGTACCGGAAATCGTTCGGAGCACCGAGATCTTGAAGCCCTGTATCAGGCCGGTATAGCTGAAAATTACTGCAAAATTCTCTAAAGTCGGAACTCTCGGCCAGATATAGATGCCCCCGCGGACGGTGTCTGTAGAATCATTTAAAGAAATCGCCAGCACGTTCAGGAAAGGATATAAAGTTACTATCATGATGATTCCCAGAAATATATACAAAAATATGTCGAATGCACGTTCAGACTTTGACATTTGAAAAGCTTTGCCTGCCACTTCTATCCCTCCCCCTACATGATGCTTTCTTTAGTGACCTTCTTCATTACACCGTTAGCCAAGAGCAGCAGAATTACACTCACTACAGAAGTAAACATGCTGATCGCAGTACCATAAGAGAAACGCCCTATTTGAATCCCGTACTTAAGCGCATACAAATCCAGCACTTCCGAATAATCGGTTACGAGGTTGTTGCCCAGCTGAAACTGCTTCTCAAAGCCGATGCCGATCAGGTGGCCGATGGACATGATCAGAAGCACCATGATGGTTGTGCGGATACCCGGCAGGGTAATATTGAACATTTGCTTGATTCTTCCCGCTCCGTCCACTTTTGCGGCTTCGTAGAGCTCTTTGTCAATACCTGTAATGGCCGCCAAATATATAATTGCGTTCCATCCGGTTTCCTTCCACAGATCCGAGACGGTTACAATTCCCCAGAACCATTTGGCCTGGGCCATGAACTGAATCGGTTCATCTATGACATTAAGCCACAACAGAATTTCATTGACGATGCCTCCGTCGATGGAGAGTGTCTTCGAGACAATCCCGGCGACGACGACCCAGGACACAAAGTGAGGGAGATAAGATACCGTTTGAACGGTCCGCTTAAAAGCATTCCCCCGCAGCTCGTTGAGCAACACCGCGAACATAATCGGAACAATGAAGCCGAACACCAGTCCCAATCCGCTCATCGCGAGCGTATTTCTTAGCACAAGATAGAAACGTTCATCATGAAAAAGCTCCTTGAAGTTGGCTAAGCCTACCCATTTCTGGTCGCCAAAGGACTTGGCCGGTTTATAATTTTGAAATGCCATTGTCCATCCCCACAAGGGTACATAGCTGAAAATAAATACCCAGATCACGAAAGGAATAGACATCAGATACAAGTACTTTTGCTGCAGTACACTACTCCAAAATCCACTTTTCCTCTTCGTAGGTGGGGTGGGGGTTACGCTTTCATTGACTGTAACACCTTTATCCGTGAGCGCTTTCACGTTTATTATTCCCCCTTCGTTTTTATATTCATATCATACCCCAGGCTTTTGAAAGCGGATACCCGACAGATTTAACGTAAAATCATATGAAAATTAGACATTATTCGGCGGGACAAGCTTTACGTTCTGAAATCATGGTCTTTGGGAATGGTGAAGCAAATCCGTGTACCCGCACCCGCTTCACTGCTGATCTTCAGGCCATGCTCCTCCCCGTAATACAGGGTAAGCCTTTGATGCACATTCCGCAGACCGATACGGCTCCGCTGCTCTTCGTCCGCCTTGCTGATCACCTTGACGATCTCAGCCAGTTTCTCCCCGGAAATGCCGATACCGTCATCCTCTACGCAGATTTCAAGCACTTCTTCCCTTACCGCCACACTGATGCTTACATGGACGGTGCCTTCCTTATTTTCCAATCCGTGCACCACTGAATTTTCGACCAAAGGCTGAATGATCAGCGGCGGAATCAGAATGTCAAAGGCCCGGGGATCGCAATCAAGCATATACTCCAGCCGCTCTTCATACCGGAATTTTTGAATTTCAAGATAGGAGCGGATCATTTCTATTTCCTCCTTCATCGGAGCCTTCTCTCTGCCCACCTCCAGATTCTTGCGCATCAGCTTGCCGAGCAGCCGGACGATGTTGGCAATTTCCTTCTCACCCTTAAGGTGGGCATTCATCCGGATCGATTCCAGGGCATTGAACAGAAAATGCGGGTTAATCTGGCTGGCCATCATCTTCAGCTTGATTTCCCTTTGGGCAATCTCAAGTGCATTGTTTTTTTCATTGCTCTCCACAACCTGGGCGATTAGCTGGTTTATACTGCTCACCATATAGTTGAACTGCCGCGACAGCTGGCCAATCTCGTCGGTCCCGTCAATTTGGGACACCACATTCAGGTTTCCCAGCGCCACTTGATTCAGCTGTCTGCTGAGGCGGAGCAGCCGGTTAGTCGTGAGAAAAGAAATCGTGTATACGAGCACTAATGCAATCAGCAAAACGCCCATGATTATAAGCAGGCCCAGCATGCTTACCTTGTTGGCGGAGCTCAGAATACTGCCGGTCTCAAATACAGAGATGACCTTCAGCTTGCTTACGCTCAGCTGCGGAGTCAGCTCATCGACGATGACAAAGGAGTTCTTGCCCTTTACCGTTGTCCGTAAGACATCCTTGGTTGTCTTTGACAGGTCCATCCCGATATCAAAGGCATCCAGCGTACTGCCCACCAGCCCGGGATTCTTGGCAGCGACAATATACCCCTGCTCATCTGTAATAATGGTCTCAAACGGTTCCTGATACAGCATTCCGTTCAACTCGGACTGGCTTACCTGCACCATTAATACACCGGTTCTATTATATTCCGGATAGGAAACCTGGCGGATCAGACTGAGCTTCTTGATCGTTCCCTTCTCACTGATAGGATAGCTCTCTTTGTCGGGGATATACAGCCAATAAATGTTTTTGCTCTGCATAACCGTGCGGAACCAGGGACGGGACTCAATGACAGGGTCCAGAGGAATTACCGACATGTTATCCACCAGCGTTGGATTGTCGATAAAGAAGCGGATATTGGACAACTCGCGGTACTGCAGGATGTAGTTCTGGAAATCCTTATAGTTCAAGTAGGCCTTCGTAACATCCAATATATTGGTGTAACGCGTGTTTACGAGCTGCTTCAGATTATCGTCAAAATACAGCAGATTTGAAATATCCGTCGGGACCCGCAGCTTGGTGATCATTTGGCTCTTGATCTTTTCGACATTGTTCGTTGCCTGTTCAATGGCTCTGGTCAAGGCCGTTCCCCGGAAATAGCTGGTCAGGATAATCCCAACAATCAGAACGGGGATCATCACCACAATGATGTAGAAAAAAATCAGCTTGTACTTCAGCTTCATATTGTTGATCATACGCACCAGTTTTTTTATAGCAGTTCCTCCTCCCTATGCTTGAGCTTGAATCATGGAGAAACAGGCTGTTCCCCGCATCTGCTGCAGCGCGGGAACAGCCTGTACCTCATAATCGTCTATTATACAGATATATAATTGATTTCAGCAGCCCCCAATTATTGCTCCTTGCGGAACGCGGTTGGAGACACACCGACATATTTGCGGAATTTGGCATTGAAATAATCCGAATTCATATAGCCGACTCTTTCGGCAACCTCGTACACCTTCATGCCCTGGTTCAAAAACTGCTTGGCCTTCTCGATTCTTACCTTGTCCAGATAAGTATTAAAATGCTCACCCACCTGGTTCTTGAACATTTTGCCCAAATAAGCACTGTTATAGTTAAAAACTTCCGCAAGCGATCCCAGCTTCAGGTTCTCATTGTAGCGGCGCTGGATCAGATCGGTAATCCGTTTGATCTCATCCCCGCGTCCGCCGCTGTTCATCTGCCTGGAAATCTGCTCCATATAGTCTGCAACCAGCGTCTGGACATCACTGAGATAATCGCTGCCGTACACTTCACTTATAGGGGCTGCATGACTCAGTATGAACGGACGGATATCCGGGTTAGCCGCTTCCAGACGGGCGATGGTGCTGCTTACGATCCGCATCAGATTATCCTTGATGTAGATTTCGTCGCGCTTTGCTGCAACCAGCTTGCGGATAATTTGCCCGACCAGCATGGCAATTGCCTCATTGCTTCCGGTTTCAATCGCCAGCAGCAGCTGGATTTCCACATCGCGTTCGGGGTCCGGCTCCTCCCCGGATTCCTGCTCAGGCTCGGCCCACTCATCCGGCGCTCCGCTCAGAATGATGTCCTTCCGGCCAAAAAAAGCCTCCCCCAGCAGCTCGCCGGCCGCTGTAAAAGACCGGGATACCTCTTCCGGCCCCGCTGCAGGCCCTCCGGCCGCGGCGCGGAATTCCAGCTCTTGCCCGGCGATGATTCCATTCAGCTTCCGCCATAAAGCGGACCGGCCGGTTTCGTCCTTCAGCGGTTCCTTCAGCAGGATACCTATATAAGGCGGCAGCGAGAATATTAATCCGTTATCCGGCTGCCACTGCCGCTCCAGTTCACTTCTGACCTGCTCTTCCCGCGAATCTCCGCCCTTAAGCAGACCCTTGAGCTCCAGCAGCACAACCTCGCAGGCTTGTCCTTCCAGGCCAAGCTCCGCAGCGGCCCCGGCTCTGACGGCTTCGTCCTCCTGGGGCTGAAGCAGGTGGCGAAACAGGATATCCTCACTTCGCACAAACTCCATGTTCTGCCATTCGCTCACGCGTTCCTCTTGGATTATCGTTTCGCGGAGCTCCTGCAAATAGGAGATCAGCTCATCCTCATCAACCGGCTTAAGCAAATATCCGTCAATGTGAAAAGAAATTGCCCGTTTGGCATATTCGAAATCCGCATAGCCGCTGAGGATCAGCACATGACAGTCAGCGTTTTCTTTACGCAGTTCGCCAATCAGCTCCAAGCCATCCATACCCGGCATGCGGATATCCGCAATAATCAGCTTGGGTGCATGCTCACGGAATTTATCAAGCGCTTCCAAGCCGCTTGCAGCTGTCGCGGCTACGGTATAGCCGTGGTCCTCCCACGGAATCAGCGTGCTCATCCCTTCCCGCAGCTTGGGCTCGTCATCTACAATCAGCACTTTTATCAATGTGGTCAACCCCTAAGGCAGAATCCCGGGAGGCCTCTGCCGCCCTCCCGGCAATTCCAAGATGTAGGCCCGAGCTTGCCCAGGCTCTGACTATTTACGGTATTCCGCCAGTTTATCATTTAAAGCACGTGTTTGGCTATATACTTCCCGGTACAATCCAAACAGCCCGTCATAGATTGCCGCCTGCTGCGCATTGGGTCTGTAGACTTCCGCCGCTCGGATGAAGGCGTCTGCGCATTTGCCCAGCGAAGCAAACCATCCGCTGCCATAAGCCGCCAGCATTGCGGCACCCATTGCAGGTCCCTGCTCGCTCTCCAGCTTGATGATCGAGGCATTGAAAATATCCGCCTGCATCTGCAGCCAGGCTTCATTCTTCGCCCCGCCGCCAATCGCAACAATCTCGGTAATTTCCTTGCCGGAATCACGCACGATATCAATGGATTCGCGCAGCGAGAACGTAATCCCTTCCAGCACCGAGCGGGTGAAATGGGCCAAGGTATGGCCGGAATCCATGCCGATGAAGCTGCCGCGGATATTCGGATCGGGATGCGGGGTGCGTTCACCGCTGATATAAGGTGTGAACAGCAGGCCGCCGCTGCCGGCGGGAACGGAATCCACTCCTTGAAGCAGCTCATCAAAGCTTTTTTCACCGGCAAAGGTTTCCTTGAACCAGGTAAGGCTGTGGCCCGCAGCAAGTGTAACCCCCATGATATAATAAGCGTCCTTCTCCCCGTGGTTGAAGAAATGGACTTTGCCTTCGAGATTCAGATCCTTATTGCTCTCGTAAGACAGCACCACTCCGGAAGTTCCGATACTGCACATCGTCCGGCCTTCACCCAGAATTCCGGCACCCAGCGCGCCGCAGGCATTGTCCGCACCGCCGGCGAACACCTTGGTGGACGGCAGCAATCCGGAAGCTTCGGCTATCTCCGGAAGCAGGGCTCCGGTCTGCTCGAAGGATTCGACAAGTCTTGGGCAGAGGGAGAGCGGCAGCTTGAACGCTTCGGCTATCTCCGGACTCCACTGCTTGGAGCCTACGTCGAGCAGCAGGGTTCCGGCCGCGTCGGAGTAGTCCATCGCATAATCTCCGGTCAGGCGGTAACGCACATAATCCTTCGGCAGAAGGAACAGCTCAGCCTGCGCCAATACCTCTGGCTCGTTCTCCTGAACCCACAGAATCTTCGGAAGCGTGAAGCCTTCCAGCGCCCGGTTTCTGGCGATTTCGATCAGCTTGCCGCCAAGCGTCTTCTCAATCTTACGGCACTGGGCGGTAGTGCGTGTATCATTCCACAGGATAGCCGGACGCAGAGCCTTTCCTCCGCCGTCAACGAGTACAAGCCCATGCATTTGCCCGGAGAAGCTGATTCCATCCACTTGTGACGGAGCTGCACCGGATGCCTCCATCAGGCGCTTCAGGCTGACGATCGTTCCTTTAACCCAATCCTCCGGATTCTGCTCGCTCCAGTTCGGCTGGGGTCTGCTGAGCGGATAAGCTTCAGAGTGCTCGTAAGCCACCTTGCCCTGGGGATCGACCAGTACAGTCTTCACTGCACTGGTTCCGAGATCGACACCGATTACATAGTTCATATTTATCCTCCTAAAAGTTTTGCGAGCTTCTGCTCCACGTATCCACTTCAAGCAAAACTCGCTTCGTAAGCATGGCAAGGCAACAATAGATCCTGAAAAGTTAAGAATAAGCGGCACTTATTGGGCTTTGACAAAAAGGGGCTGCCGAAGAATGCTCTCTTCAGCAACCCCCGTTGCGTTAGTAGTTCAGGCAAAATAATGCAGCTCTTGGTCCCGCTTCTCTTATTGCTCGGCAAGGATGTATTGGTTCAAAGTAGCTCTTAGCAGTTCCTGGCGTCCGGACTCATTCTTGCGCGGACTCTCATTGTTCAGCGCGTAGTCAGCCAGCGAAGCCAGAGTAGCTTTGCCGGATACGATGTCAGCGCCAACGCCTTCAGTGAAGCTGCTGTAGCGTTTGTCGATGAAGTTTTCAAATACGCGGTCTTCAAGCAGCTTGGCGGCAACCTTCAGGCCTTTGGCATAAATATCCATACCGGAGATGTGCGCCAGGAACAGATCCTCAGGCTCGAAGGATGGACGGCGAACCTTGGAGTCGAAGTTGATTCCGCCTTTGCCGAGTCCATCGTTCTTCAGCACTTCATACAGCGTCAGGGTAGCGTCGTAAATGCTTGCAGGGAATTCATCCGTATCCCAGCCGAGCAGCGGATCGCCCTGGTTCGCATCCAGAGATCCCAGCATACCGTTGATGCGGGCTACGCGCAGCTCATGCTCAAAAGTATGGCCGGCAAGTGTCGCATGGTTCGCCTCAAGGTTCAGCTTGAACTGTTTGTCGAGGTTGTATTTCTGCAGGAACGCAATGGTTGTTGCCGCGTCGAAGTCGTATTGGTGCTTGGTAGGCTCTTTCGGTTTGGGTTCAATCAGGAACTGTCCGTCGAAGCCGATTTCCTTAGCGTAATCCACAGCCATGCTGAACAGGCGTGCGATGTTGTCCTGCTCAAGGCCCATATCTGTATTCAGCAGCGTTTCATAGCCTTCGCGGCCGCCCCAGAATACATAGTTTTGAGCGCCCAGGCGTTTACCCACCTCCAGACCTTTCTTCACCTGTGCAGCTGCGTGTGCGTACACATCGGCGTTGCAGGTGGAGCCGGCACCGTGCATATAGCGCGGGTTGGTGAACATATTGGCTGTGTTCCAGAGCAATTTTTTGCCGGAGGCTTTCATGCCTTGTTCAAGGATGTCTGTGATAGTGTCGATATTGCTGTAAAATTCACGCAAAGATGCGCCTTCCGGGGCGATATCCACATCGTGGAAGCAATAGTACGGCAGGTCCATCTTTTCCATGAATTCAAAAGCGGCTTCCGCACGGGCCTTTGCCTTGTCCAGGGCGCCCAGCTTATCCCAAGCGCGGACTGCAGTTTCAGCGCCGAACGGATCGGAGCCGCCGGCTGTTAAGGTATGCCAATAAGCCATTGCAAACTTCAGATGCTCCTCCATGGTTTTGCCGGCTACGATTTCTTTCGGATTGTAGAATTTGAATGCATAAGGGTTGGTGGAACGGCTTCCCTCGTAAGAGACCTTGCCCACTGTTTCAAAATAAGCCATTTGTGAAATCCTCCTCGATATTTTGCTTCGCCCGCAAGCGTTTACAGCACCATCTTAACACATCTTTTTGACTTTGTATATTGGTTAAACAAAGTTTTGCGCAACTTTTATTTGTAGCGGATTGGTCCGCCTGGAAGTCCGCGAAGGCACAGCCTTCTCCCTCCGGCCCGCCTGTTAATCATGAACATAAAGTACCCCTGCGCAGCATAGCCTATGCGGCTATCGCGGCCAGACCCGCAATCCCCAGCCGGCGGGCTGTACTCCCCTTCTCCACGGCTTCGCTTGGCTGCCGGAATCCTTGCAGCATACAAATGCACGCTGCCGCCTGTTGCATTTTCCCGGACATCGCACTAGACTAAGTGGCATACTCTAAATGAAAAAGTTGCAAATAGACCGCAGAGACGGGGAAAAACCGGATTTGTAAGTCTGACTGTATTCTGTACCATTGAAAGCGGCCCGTCCAAGCCGGATAGAAGGATGAAATTATGGCGTACAACCTGTACATCCGTATCTTTTCAAAAAAGGAAGTGTAGACCGTTGAGGGTTACTGGTGATCAGGCACTGGTCAAAAAAATCAATAAATCGATCATTTTACATACGATCCGCAAGCAGTCTCCGGTATCCCGGGCCAGGGTATCCGAAATGACCGGACTGAACAAAGCCACGGTATCCAATCTTGTTGCCGAGCTCTGCGGTCAGGAGCTGGTCACCGAGGCGGGGCCGGGGGAATCCAGCGGCGGCCGCAAACCGCTGATGCTGCATTTCAACAGCATGGCCGGCAGTGTAATCGGAATTGAGCTGCGGATAAAGCAGCTGAAGTCGGTGCTGTGCGATTTGGGAGGCAGCATTCTGCATGAGCTGGACTGCCCGCTGGAGGTCCATGACCTGCCTTATGTTCTGGAGAAGATGAAGAATACAATCTCGGAGCTGATTGGCTCTGCCCCCGTTTCTCCTTACGGCATTGTCGGGATTGGAGTAGGTGTGCCGGGGATGGTGGATGAGCATGGTGTTGTATTGTTTGCACCCAATCTGGGCTGGGAAATGGTTGATCTGCGGGGCATTCTGGAGCAGTCGTTCGCGGTCCCTGTGACCATAGACAACGAGGCCAATGCCGGAGCACAAGGAGAGCTGAATTTCGGTGCGGCACGCGATGTGCGCCACCTGCTCTACATCAGTGCAGGCTCGGGGATCGGTTCCGGAATCATCATCGGCGGGGAGCTGTACAAGGGAGCCCGGGGATATGCCGGAGAGACCGGCCATATGACCATTGAAGCGGAAGGCAAACCCTGCAGCTGCGGCAGCCGGGGCTGCTGGGAGCTGTATGCCTCGGAAAAAACCTATGATAATCCCGGGCTGGACCTGCCCGCGCGCAGCACCACCGAGCTGGTCACGTATGCGCTCGAAGGGCAGGAAGATACGCTGCGCCATTTCAATTCCATCGGGGAATATCTCGGGATCGGGGTCACCAATCTGATCAACAGCTTCAACCCCGAGCTGATTGTGGTCGGCGGCGCCTTGTCCGAAGCCGAGCCTTGGCTGGGCGAGCCGCTGCGCAGAGTGGTTGCCGAGCGGACGCTCCCCTATCACAAGCAGCAGCTCGAAATCACCTTTTCCCGGCTGGGCAGCCGCGGAACAATGATCGGGGCCGGCTTTGCGGCGGTGATGCATTTCCTCGGGAACATCCGCGTAACCCTCTAGGCAAAATTGACGTAAATTCGCCGCAATTGCAGCCGTGTTAGGTACAGCAAAAGGAAGATCAATCCTCTATAATAAGGGATGCAAGTGTGATAAATGTCACTACACCCCTTTTTCTGAACGGAGAGAGAGTCCATGACCTATGTTGACACGTCTGATATTTCGGCGCAGATGTTCATCACTGTGCTGCTGCTGCTGCTCATCATCGCTCCACTCATCAGCCTCGGTGTGCTGCGTCTGTTCCAGTCGAGAAGGAAATCGGGATTGCTGCTTATTGCCGGCGGAATTGCTGTGTACGCCCTTTTTCAGATAATTATGTATCTTATCGAAGCTTGAGAATAAACGAGGGAATACATTCCGTACAAAGCCAGCCCCTGCCTTAGCGCAAGAATATGCTTTGTACGGATTCCCCGCAGTTATACAATGTCTCTTTCTGACACAGGGACAGACATAACACAGCTGAAGCGCTCGACGCCCGGATACTTTTCGCCCAAACTGCTGACAGTAAATCCGCAGCTGCGGTAGAAACCGGCGGCATCCCGGTCCGTCTCGGCCTGCAGCGTTTCGATTTCTTTACATTTCCGGATTTCCCCGATCATTGCGGCACCGATACCCCGTCCCCGCAAGCGGCCAAGTACGGCTATATGCAGGATTTCAGCTCCAGCCTCCGGACCATGCCGGATTCCGATGACCCCGGCCAATTCCCCACTGGCGAAGGCGCCCAGCAGTTCCCGGGAATCTTCCGCAAGGTACCTCTCCAACTCTTCTTCAGCTTGTGCCGCATCCGCCCACATGCACTCTGCCAGCAGCCGCTCTGCTGCGGCTCTGTCCCAATAATTCTTTAAGCTGATTAACAATTATTCCCGCTCCTCTCCGTCGAAAACCTCCCAAATTCCGAGAAATAAAAGACCGCTCCCAGTTGGAAGCAGCCTTTTCCCTCTCAATAACGGGCTAAACTATTGAATTATTTATACAGAGGCCAACGCCTTGTCGAATTGGGTTTTGTTCATGCCTACAATTTTGAAATCGCCGATGACGGTGATTGGCACAGCTCTCATTCCCATATCCCAAACCTGCTGGGCAAAATCATCGTTTTGTTCAATGTTGCGTTCCTCGTAGGAGATGCCTTTCTCGCTCAGGAAGCTTTTGACCTGACGGCAATGCGGGCAGTTGGTTGAAGTGTACACAATTACATTTTCCATATTATAATCTCCTCCTAAAAGTTTTATGGGCATGGCTTCCTGCATTTCTTCGCAATAAAACCGGCTTCGGAAGCATACTCATAGTTTGAATTAGCATGCTTCTTCGTTAGAGCCTCGTGCACAACTCCCTTCGGAAGCTTACACTAAAACATCAGCTTACTATATTATAGCACCGCAGTGCCCGCTATACCAAGGGAGCTTACAAAATAACCGCGCTGTGCTCCAGGCTCTCAATGTACTTCTCGGCATCCATAGCCGCCATACATCCGCTGCCCGCTGCGGTAATTGCCTGTTTGTAACGGGTATCCTGCACGTCTCCGCAAGCAAATACGCCGGGGATGTTGGTCTCGGAGGTGCCTGGATTGGTGACGATATAACCGTTCGCATCTGTCGTAATCTGTCCGCCGAGGAATGCTGTATTCGGGTGGTGCCCGATAGCGACAAATACGCCGCTGGCTTCAATGAACTCCTCTTCGCCGGTTTCATTGTTAAGCACCTTAATGCCGTTAACGCCTCTGTCGCCGGAGGTTACCTCCAGCGGTGTGCGGTTCAGTCCCCAAGCCACCTTTTCGTTGTCGCGGACGCGGTCCTGCATGATTTTGGAGGCACGCAATTCTTCGCGGCGGTGGACAAGGGTTACTTTTGACGCAAAACGGGTCAGGAAGCCTGCTTCCTCCAGCGCCGAATCGCCGCCGCCGACCACGACAATCTCTTTGCCGCGGAAGAAAAAGCCGTCGCAGGTGGCGCAAGTGCTGACACCCCGCCCAATGTTGTCCTGTTCCCCCGGAATCCCCAGGTATTTGGCCGTTGCACCCGTCGACAGAATCAAGGTATCTGTAGTCAGTGCACCCATGCCTTCCACATTCAGCTTAAAGGGACGTTCCCCAAGCTCAACACTGTCCACCCAGCCTGTAACAAATTTTGCACCGAAGCGTTCAGCCTGCTTGCGCATATTGTCCATCAGATCCGGTCCCAGGATGCCTTCAGGGAAACCCGGAAAATTCTCGACTTCCGTTGTAGTGGTAAGCTGGCCGCCCGGCTGAGGGCCTTCAATAACGAGCGGATTCAGATTGGCCCGGGCCAAGTAGATGGCTGCAGTCAATCCGGCAGGTCCGGTACCAATAATAATTGATTTATACATGTCTAGATCCTCCTTGAGATGGACGGCTTAGGCGTCGGCTTTTATATTTCTTAATTAAAATTATTATAATGTAGTACTAATTATGCTCAACTCAAGGGAATCTGTCAATATGCCAGACACGATGTAATCGCTCCATTTTGTGAACAATTCAATTTTAAGCAATCAAAATTTCAAGCGGAGCAAAAAAACACCAATTCCGACCTTTTTCAGCGTAAAAGCCGCAGTCCATTGAGAATCACCAGGATCGTGCTGCCCTCATGGCCGATAACACCGAACGGGAGGGCAATCCCCTGCAAAAAGTTGCTTAACATCAGGGTGGCAATCACCGTAGCTGCAAAAATCATATTCTGCTTCACAATCCGCTGTGAACGCCGGGCCAGCGCAATCGTAGAGGCGATCTCTTCAATGTTGTCGTTCATCAGCACAACGTCGGCAATCTCCAGCGCGGCTCCGCTGCCCTTCATGCCCATTCCCATGCCGACCGTGGCTGTGGCAAGCGCCGGTGCGTCATTCACTCCATCGCCCACCATAATCACATTCCCGTATTGCTCGCGGAGCGCCTTAATATGTGTCACTTTGTCCTCGGGCAGAAGTCCTGCGAACACAAGGTCGACACCGGTCTGCCCGGCAATTACTTCCGCAGTCACCGTACGGTCACCGGTCAGCATCGCTACCTTAATCCCAAGCTCCTGCAGCTTGCGCACCGCAGCTTCCGCCTGCGGCCGCACCGTATCCTGCAGCGCAACCATCCCGGCAATTTGCCCGTCTTCGAGGATTAGGGATACGGTCTTTCCCTCCTTCTCCAGCTTCCCGCGCAGCGCTTTCCACTGCTCATCCGCGCTGAGTACCGCTTCGCCGTTCCGTTCATCCAGCAGATCGGATTTGCCGATTCTCCACAGCCGCCCGCCGATCAGCCCTTCAATCCCCCAGCCGGTCACGGATTTGCTCTCCTCAACCGCAAGCAGTTCAAGGTGCTCCTCTTCGGCCATGCGCACAATCGCTTCCGCCAGCGGATGGCGGGACAGCTTCTCAATGGAGGCGCTGGCTGCCAGCAGCCCATTCCTGTCATATCCCTCTCCGGCTATAAAATCAGTCACCTGCGGAACCCCCTCAGTGAGCGTTCCCGTCTTGTCAAAAGCAACCACCGAGGTCTTCGCCATATTCTCCAAATGGACGCCGCCCTTGAACAGGATGCCTTTGCGCGCGCTCTTGGAGATCGCGGACAGCATGGCCGGCATAATGGACGACACCAGGGCGCATGGGGAGGCCACCACGAGAAATACCATCGCTTTATAAAAGGTGGCGCCCCAGCTCCAGTCCAGCACAAGCGGCGGCAGAACAATCAGGGCTGCTGTTGCAGCAACCACCGCCCGGGCGTAAATTGACTCCAGCCGCTTGATGAACCGCTGTGATTCCGGCACTTCGCTCTCCGCCTCTTCGACCATCCGGATGATTTTGGCAAAAAGCGTGTTCTCCGCAGACTTGGTCACCTCGATATACAGCGGCCCTTCCCCATTGACGGTTCCGGCAAATACATCGCTGCCGGCCGTCTTCTCGGCGGGCAGCGACTCACCTGTAATGGAGGCCTGGTTGACAGCCGATTCCCCGCGGCAGACAATGCCGTCCGCAGGGATCAGCTCACCCGGGCGCACCAGGAGCAGGTCCCCAACCGCGAGCAGATCAATCGGCACCTCGCTCATAATCCCTTGTTCTATACGCACAGCGGTGGCCGGCTTAAGGGCCATCAGCGATGAAATGTCCTTTTTGCTGCGCTCCATCGTGTAGCTCTCCAGGGCTCCGCTCAGCGCAAAAATAAAGATCAGCATCGCACCTTCGTTCCAGTACCCAATCGATGCCGCGCCCAGTGCGGCGGCTATCATCAGCAGGTTCACGTCCAGGTCACGTTCCTTGACCAGCGTTTCCATCCCTTCCTTCGCCTTGCTCCAGCCGCCTACGGAATAGGAGACCACATACAGAAGGATCGAGATCGCCTCCGACCAGCCGCTGACGGCCCAGGCGGTCAGCATCAGCAGCCCGCTGCCGAGCGCTGCCTGCATTTCGGAATTGCCCAGCATCGCCCGCGGATCAAACCGGCGGGGCCGCGGGGTGCGCGGCTGCTGCGTGCTGCCTCCACGCGTTATGGATTTGGGAATTTGTTTGGATGTAGCTTGCATAAGTAAATCACCCTCCTGATTGGTTTGCGGAAATTCAATTGGTAATCTCTCTTGCCGATGACAACGCGCTGACTGAGAATGAGAGCCATTATTAAGCCCCTTAAAATGACACATGCTGCCCCGGCTCAGCCGGGACAGCATGGTAAATGAGAATGATAATCGTTTTTGCCATTGTACAAATTTATTTCCTCTATGCAACTTACAGCTCTAATATAACATGAAAACCGCAAATGTAAACCCGGAGACAAGCCTGATTTTTTGGGGTGCTTGGACTTGTGAAGCTGAAGATAACGTATAGAAGCCCTGCTCATGAAATTTGATTTGAATTGAGCGGCCAATATGTCCATAGTTAACTTCTTTAAAATAAGTATGCGGGCTTTTAATTGTCGTTTATATAGATTGCAGCTGGAGGATTTAGTGTATGATTGTAATTTATGCAATCGTAAGCTGCATTGTTCTGCGCTGAATCGCATTTTGCTGTATTTCCTGCATTAGATTTCGGGAATAGGGGTCAAAACCGCCTTTCTCAGGGGATCGGCATAAGCCGCTTGATAGGCCCTTCGTAGCTTTTCAGGTTCAAATGATATATTAAAAATCTTGCCAACAGCCGCCGCCTCTGGCATTCTTCATAGTGAAGCTGATAATTGCCAGGAGGATGATATATTATGAAAATCAAGCTGGATCTTTTCCCGGGCGGTGTTACTAAAGCGCTCACACTGAGCTGGGACGACGGCAGAGTCTATGACAGACGGCTGGTGGCGATCCTGAACCGGAATGGCCTGAAGGGTTCCTTCCATTTGAATTCGGGATTCTTCGGCAAAGAGGGCTACATCACGGACGGGGAAGTCGCGGCCCTCTATGAGGGGCATGAGATTTCAGCACATACAAGCGCCCATCCCTTTCTCACCATGACCCCCCGCGAGGGCATCGCCCAAGAAATCCTGAAGGACCGCGAGCGTCTGGAGCAGCTTGCCGGTTATCCCGTGAGGGGCATGTCCTATCCGTTCGGTGATTACAATGACCAGGTGCTGAGCACGCTTCCGGCGCTGGGAATCGAGTATTCACGCACCGTGCGGTCCCACGGCGGCTTCAGCCTGCCGGACAACCTGCTGGCCTGGCATCCCACCTGCCATCACCGGGATATGCTGGCCCTTGGACAGCAATTCCTGGAGGAGCAGCCCAGATTTTCGCGAATGCAGCTTCTGTATGTCTGGGGGCACAGCTATGAATTCAACGACAATAACAACTGGGAGGAATTAGAGCAGTTCGGCAGCCTGATGGGCGGTCACCAAGACATCTGGTACGCCACCAATATCGAAATTGCCGACTATCTGTCCGCAGTCCGGGGATTGCGTTTCTCCGCTTCCCAAGCCATTGTCTATAATCCATCAGCATTGGAGGTATGGTTCACGGCTGAGGACCAGGCCCGCCAGATACCGGCAGGTGCAACTGTGCAGCTGGTTTAAAGCGGGAAAGCTTTTCCGCTATCCGCATTCCTGATACCTGTGCAGCTTTCAAAAACCCGATTCCTCCCGTCACCCTCCGGGAGAAACCGGGTTCTCATTTTGTATGGAACGCTTCACGACTGGCAGACACTGGCTAGACTGGCAGTTATGCCAGCTGATCATGCTGTCCTGATGACGGCCAAATAAGGTAAGGTCCATAGGTCCATACGAAATACCATTGAACTTGCGGGCGGACCGGAAATGCCTTTAGCGCAGAAGAACGATGGTTAACCGAACCGAAAGGCGCCTGGCGAAAAGCTCTGCGCTGATAACCCGTCCGGACAGGATCATCAGCGCAGACAGGCGGGCCGCTACAGCCGCCCTCCGGCAGCTGTATCCGCATGGTCCTGCCGGGCCATCCAGGTCAGGCAGGCTGCCCGCAGCAGCGCCTCGGTCCGCTGGCCCGCGCTGCAAAAGATCCCGCTCAGCCCGATCCGGTACAGATCGGCCAGGGCATACGCCGCCGGTGCTCCCGCGGCGAGCAGTGCCGCCGCCGGCTTGACTCCGCGCACGGCGGCCAGCACCTCTTCCGCCGCCCGGGCGAAGCCTGCGGCGGCCTCTTCCGGCGCGGCTTCGCCGGCCGCGCCGTCCAGCACCAGGAAATCGGCGATGCGCGCGATTTCCCCCGCGGCGGCGCGCTCCACATCGGGCGAGATCATCGCCCCGATGCGGCACGCTGCCGCGTAAGCGTGGCCGAGAGTCTGTTCGGCCACGCCCTCGATGAATTCGCGCTGTGCCGCGAATTCGGCAGCGCTGGCGGGATACGGCGCCAGCAGGTCCAGGCGGCAGTCGCCGCCCAGGCGCTGGCGCTCTGCGACCGCAGCGAACAGCGCGTCAAGCTGCGCATCCTGCAGCGCAGCAAGCCTTGCCGGCTGATCATCCAGCTCCGGCATGAAGGGCGGCATGACGGCAGCCCAGACACCGTCGGCCGATTCCAGCAGCGCAGCAGCCGATGCCCGCAGCCGGTAATAAATCCGCTGCAGCATCCGTTCTTCCTGCGCCTTGTCTTCGCTGAACAGCCAGCCGGCGTAGAGTTCGCTCACCTCCGGAGCAAGCAGCCACTCCCCGCTCCGGATCAGGCAGGGACCTGCCGGCAAGCCTCCGTCTTCCTCCCGAGGAACCGGACGCTCCTCGCGTCCGTCCCGCAGCACCAGAAAGGCCGGACGTCCGCCCGGACGTCTGAAACCGGCACGGTTCAGAGGCTCGGTTCTGCTTGAGCGTTCTCCTTCAGCAATAAATTCCGCAGCCGCGGAGGCCACAGATGCTGCCTGGCTCATCTCCACCCCAATGGTCCGGTCCCCGGCAAGATACTTGAACGGGCGCTTTTCATTATTCCGGTTAAGATCCTGCTCACGTTCACCCTTCATCTCCGCACCCACCTTTTTCAGCTTTGGATTGCTGCCGGTTTTCATTTTTGGCCTTGATGTTCCGCCGGCATTGTAGCATACTCCATTCTATAAATACGGGATTTTGCAGCAAAATATGCAAGCGTTACCAATTAATTAGGGGCAGCAAACCGGGAGAACAATGACACTTTGCCGTCGTCCTCCTGTTTTAGGCATATGCATACAGAGCAAGCGATATTCTGCATTCCTTGCAGCTTATAAGCAAAAAAACACCGTCCAAATACAATGCCCGTCTTTTAGTTGAACAGGCAGCCTGTTGCATATGCATCTCAAGCTTGCCTCGATTCTTAACTGTAAAAGAAAGACATTCCGTATCTGGACAGTGGCCTTCATGGTCTGAGAACCCGAACTACCTTTGGGTACCCGGGTTTTAGTATTTGCAAAGTATAATTCCGGCAACTGCCTGCTGCCGCACTTGACTACTGCTGGCTGGCCGCAATAGCCTGCTCCAGATCATACAGAATATCATCAATGGATTCCGTACCTATGGAGAGCCGGATAAGCTCCGGGGTTACCCCGGCTGTAATCTGCTCCGCATCCGACAGCTGCTGATGGGTGGTGCTCGCCGGATGAATAATCAGCGATTTGGAATCTCCGACATTCGCCAGGTGGGAGAACAGCTTCACACTCTCGATCAGCTTGACACCGTTCGCCGCTCCGCCCTTGATCCCGAAGGTCAGAATGGCTCCCTGCCCCCTGGGCAGATATTTCCGGGCAAGCTCATAGGACGGGTGGCTTGGAAGCCCGGCATAGCTGACCCATTCCACAGCTTCATGCTGCTCCAGATACTGGGCTACCTTGAGCGCATTCAGGCTGTGCCGCTCCAGCCTCAGATGCAGAGTCTCAAGCCCCTGCAGCAGCAGCCAGGAGTTGAACGGTGAGATTGACGCGCCCAAATCACGCAGCAATTGTACCCGTGCCTTAATGATATAAGCAATCGGTCCCACAGCTTCCGTGTAGACCAAACCATGGTAGCTCGGGTCCGGTTCGGTCAGGCCGGGGAATCGGCCGCTCACCTTCCAATCGAACTTGCCGCTGTCCACAATAATCCCGCCGATGGAGGTTCCATGTCCCCCAATGAATTTGGTTGCTGAATGCACGACGATATCCGCACCAAATTCAATCGGCCGGAGCAAGTACGGACTTGGGAACGTATTATCCACGATCAGCGGAATTCCGTGCTCATGGGCGATGGCCGCTACAGCCTCAATGTCCAGCACATTCCCCTGCGGATTGCCGATGGTCTCGGCGTACAGCGCCTTCGTTTTGTCCGTGATTGCACTGCGGAAGTTCTCCGGGCTATCCGAATCCACAAAATGCACCTTAATCCCCAGCTTGGGGAGTGTAGTTGAGAACAGATTATAAGTGCCGCCGTACAGACTGGCGGAAGAGACAATTTCATCTCCGGCCCCGGCAATATTCAGTATGGACAAGGAAATCGCCGCTGCCCCGGAAGCAGTCGCAAGCGCCCCCGCCCCGCCCTCCAGTGCAGCAAGGCGCTGCTCAAAAACATCGGTAGTCGGGTTCATCAGACGGGTATAAACGTTGCCGAATTCCTTCAGCCCGAACAAATTGGCCGCATGCTCTGCATCACGGAACCCATAGGAAGTGGTCTGGTACAGCGGGACAGCACGCGCGAAGGTGGTTGGATCAATCTCCTGGCCTGCATGAACGGCTAATGTTTCGAACGACAGCTTGCGATCTTCTGACAATGGATTTTCCTCCCTAAGAATACATAATGGTAAAACTTTACATCCAAGAATTGTACCTATTCTCTCACAAACCATCTCATTTGAAAAGATAAATATCTCATTATTCCACTGTGTTTTATTAACTTAAGTAAAACTGCAGACTTATAGCGCATTCCACCCATGGATAACGCTTTCAAATTTCTCAGTGCAGCGGACTGTATCACTATGTATCGGACTTTGATTCAACGTCCATTGTATCTTGAAATAACGGTGTCCGAGCTAAGATCCTCTGTGGCCCCTGCCCCATCTTTTCAAAGCCGCATTGGATCACCGGACGAAGCGCTTCAGTCATCAGCCCTCTGCACCGGAAGGCTCTGGATAGACCAATACCAATTTTCCGCTTTGACCGAGGTCCTGTTGTCCAGCAATGGCAGCCGCAGGTTCCCGCCAATTGCTCTTGCTGCTTATCGCCCCCCCAGCGGCAGCCCGAATCGTCGATGTGGAACTGGATAATTTCATCAGTTTCGCCAATGGACCGGCATGGCGGGATATCCATGTAACGCGTTACTTCTTCAGCCGCGAAATGCCGGAATACTGCCTCATGGCCTTCAAGCGTCAACAATCTTAACCTCAATCTGTCCGTTTCAACGGCAGGGTACTTCATCTTCCTCAATGCTCTCTCCTTCATCACAACCACTTACTCGGACCAAATTCGCAGTCACTTTTACCTCTCATTCCGTCATATTGACCACTCACGCTGGATTCAAGAGCACTTTTACCTTTCATTCCGACATATTGCCCTCTCACGCTGGATTCAAGAGCACTTTTACCTTTCATTCCGCCATATTGCTCTCTCACGCTGGATTCAAGAGCACTTTTACCTTTCATTCCGACATATTGACCACTCACGCTGGATTCAAGAGCACTTTTACCTCACCCCCGCCACATTGACCACTCACGCTGAATTCAAGAGCACTTTTACCTTTCATTCCGCCACATTGCCCTCTCACGCTGAATTCAAGAGCACTTTTACCTTTCATTCCGCCACATTGCCCTCTCACGCTGGATTCAAGAGCACTTTTACCTCTCATTCCGTCATATTGACCACTCACGCTGGATTCAAGAGCACTTTTACCTCTCATTCCTCCACATTGCCCTCTCACGCTGGATTCAAGAGCACTTTTACCTTTCATTCCGCCACATTGCCCTCTCACGCTGGATTCAAGAGCACTTTTACCTTTCATTCCGCCACATTGCCCTCTCACGCTGGATTCAAGAGCACTTTTACCTCTCAACTTATCATGCAGCTCGTCCAACAGTCATGTACAGTTGCCGACATCTTAACGCTTGAAAACAGGGGGCTACGCTGACGGTTCATTAGGTTGTGTTATTGAGAATTCCCGCTCCACAAAAAAAGACCCGCGCCGCAAGCAACGAGAGTCTGGGAGGAATGAAATCCGCCTTAGTTTTTTCAGCAAATGAACCCGTCCAGGAATTCACCTGTCTTGCCCATCATCAAACTTATCCACCAATATTCTTGTCCATCATGTGCTTATCCATCATCGAAATTATCCACCAATATTCTTGTCCATCATGAAATTATCTATTATCGAACCCCAGCATGATTTTGTCCTGTAACGGAATTGTCCACTAATGTTCTCGTCCATTGTCGTACTTGTACAGCCATATTGCCAGCACGAACTCATCCGCTATCGAAGAAGCTTGTCACCCAGACATCCATCTTTAGCATTACCGCCGGCTTCAAGTGTCGTAGCTGACCAGATAATGATGAAGCTCCGTGTTATAGCAGCCGATGCTGTGTTCAATCAGCCTGCCTTCGCCGTCGTAGGAGTTGCGCAGGCGCTTGAGCACATGCGTCCCCGGCGGAAGCTCCAGCAGCAGGCAGGCCTCAGGAGGTGCCGGCTCCACAAAGAAACGGTCCTTGAATTTCTCCAGCACGATGTCGTTTTCCTCCAAAGAGTCGTACAGCGACTGGATATCCGTATCCATTTCTTTGACGCCTCCGCCGGGCAGTGCGGCAGCCGTCAGGAAGTGCACCAGATGAATATACGGCTGCCCATTCAGAATGTAGAGACGTTCAATCCGCTGGCAATACGGCCCGTAGCGGTTGTATTCCTCCGTACCGGCATCGTTCGCGATGAGTTCGGACACCAGCATTCTTTTTTCCAGCTTATGGCCCTCTTCTACGAGCAGCTCTGTAAATCTTTTGCCCTTGGAGAGCTTCTGGTAGGAGGTATTGCGCATCACAATCGTGCCGATGCCGCTTTTCTTTTGCACATAGCCTTCCTGGGACAGCTCCTGGACCGCGCTGCGAACCGTCATTTTGCTGACGCCGAATTCCTTTTCCAGCTGCGGCTCGGAGGGAATGATGCTGCCCAAAGGATATACACCGTGCAGAATCCGGTCTTTGAGGATTTTTTGGATCTGCTGATATAAAGGGCCTTGCTTGCGTTTCAGGGACACGTGCCGTTCACTACCTTTCAACATCTAAGGTATGGTCTGACAGCGCCCGGAGCACCTCACCCTCGGTAAAAAGCGCCGTATCGCCTTGGATGGTATGGGCCAGCATCGCCGCCGCCGCTGCCATGTCAACCGTCTGCTGCAATGGATACTGCTGCAATTCCCCATGGATGACCGCGCTGGCAAAGGCATCGCCGGCACCGATCCGGTCAAACACGGAAAAGGTCAGCTTCCGGGAGAACTCGAACGTACCTTGATGATAAATATATCCGGTTAAAGAATGCGTATTGTTATCGTTAATCTCGCGGTGGGTTCCCGCTGCCGTTCCGATCCGGAAGCGCTTCGCGGCCTCCGGTATGGCATGCTTCAACTGTGTTATTCTATCATATTCTCCCGTTCCGATACCAAGAATAAACTGCGCATCCTTCTCATTCATCATCACTGTATCCGCCAGCTCCAGCAGCTCCTCATAATGCGGGCGGGCCTTGGCATAGCCATCTGCACCCCATAGCGCCGGGCGGTAATTGCAATCAAAGACAACCCTGCCCCCGGCGCTTTTCACTGCTGCGGCGAGCTGCTTCATCTGCTTGCGCACCGCTTCATTCATGGCCAGCGTAATGCCGCACAAATGAAGGACGTCCACACGGGAAGCGAGAGCGGACATATCATAATTGCCCGCCTCTGCGGTATTGAAGCTGCTGCCCAGCCGGTCTGTGTAGGTGACTCTGCCGGGGCGGGCGCCGAAGCCATTCTCCAGAAAATACATCCCCAGCTGCTTGCCGCCCCGGCTGATCAGTGATGTATCCACCCCAAGCTTGCGCAGATAAGCAATAGCCGCTTCGCCTACCGGAGTGTCCGGCAAGGTCGTTATGACAGCGCCGTTATGCCCGTATCTTGCCAGTGCCGCCGTTACATTGACCCCGCTCCCGGAAAAAGAGTAGTCCAGCCTGCTGCTCTGGACCAGCGTTTCATAGCCCGGAACCTGCAGCCGCATCATCACTTCGCCAAAAGCGGCAATCCTAGGCATAACGGTCCACCAGCGATTTCATGGTTTCGAGCAGTCTGCGGACATCCCCTACGTTCGTATTCCCGGTCTGCGGATCAATAATCGAGGAATAGACATGCGGAATAACCTGCGGCACGCCTGCCTGAAGCGCAATTTCCAGAATGGTGCCGAAATTGTCCATGTCGATTCCGCCCGTAGGCTCCAGCGCGAAGCCGGCTTCCCCGCAGGCCTGGGCAACCGCACGGTACTCTTCCTCCAGCTTCAGCCCCTGCATCGGATAATATTTGAGTGCATTGCCGCCCATGTCACGAACCAGTGCGATGGCGGCAGGAACCGGAACAATGGCTTGCGGCTCGTTCCCCGAGCTGATGGGACCGGTTGATATATTCACATAGCCCGGCCGGCCGCAGGGAGAGACCAGGCTGTTAATCCAGCTGTCCCGGGCGCCGAGATTGGCGCGGGTCGCCCCCACTGCCGGAAACACCTGATTGATATGGCTTCCCGGATAGCTTTTGGCAATTTCCGCCACCACCGCCGCCTGCCGGTTGTCTCCGGCTCCCAATCCGATGGATACGGCGTCCCGGATCGCTTGGCCATATTCGGTCATGGCGGCTGCCGCTTCCCCCGCCGTGGCGTAATTTTTGGAGAGCACGCCTACCAGGACATGCCCCTCCGCTGCCGCATAGACCTCCTTGGCATTCTCAATGCCGCCTGCCAGCACATTAAGCGCGGCTCTGTTCTTATACAAGCGCTGCTGAATATTACTCATTCGGTTTGCCCCCCCACGATTTCAGTTATTCTGCTTACGATGACCTGAAGATCGTCTCCCTGCAGAGACCTTGGATCGATATCGAAATAGCCCTGCTTGACGCCATAATCCCGCGTATACACCGCAATTTCACCTTCGCGCAGCCGGTCATTGACGGTCTTGGCGTCCACCCCCGCAGCAGAGGCCTCAATCTGGATGCGGCCGCGGAATATCGCTCTGCCCGCTTCATCCTGCACGATGCGGACCGAAACTCCGCGAAGCCCGGCCAGCGGCTGAAGCGCCTCCAGCGCCTGTTTCTCGAATTCGCTGTTATCGGCCTTGTCCTGATATTCCTCCAGTGCCTGGAGCAGCCCAAAGGTTGTCTCTTTGCCGACCTTCATGCTGCGGCCGATTCCGTGCAGCTGCACCTTTAGCCACTCAATGTATTTCTTTTTGCCGGCAACAATGCCCGAGGTTGGGCCTTCAATAGCCTTCGAGCCGCTGTAAATGGCAAGATCGGAATATTGGACGTATTTGAGCAAATCCTCTTCCGCAGCCGCATCGGCGATCAGCGGCACCCCTCTGCGTCCGGCTACCTCCCAGGCCTCTTCCACGGAAATCATGTTCTTCTGGACGGCATGATGGGATTTGACATAAAGAATCGCGGCGGTGCGCTCACCGATAGCCTGTTCAATATGCTCTTTGCGGCCTTCGTTGGCGTAACCGGCTTCCACCACCCGGCCTCCGCCAAGGAATACCATGGTTTCAACCGGAGCACCATACTGCACATTATGGCCCTTCAGCATAATAATTTCATTCTTCAGCACCGGCTCCTGGTGCAGGCGAAGACTGAGCCGCGGATCTCCGCCGGTCACGATGGCCGCCACCGACAGCGCAATGCCGCTGGATGCCGAATTTACGACAACCGCGCCTTCGGAACCGAGCAGCCGGGCAATGTAATCTCCCGATTTGTCCACGAGGTCGGCAATTTCCACATACTGCTGTCCGCCTTGCTTCATCGCCTCCATGACCGAATCCGTCGGAGCGGAAACTCCAAGGATGCTCATTCTTCCACTGGCATTAATCACACGCTTCAATCCATATCTAGCCTGTAATGAGTGACCCATTTGCAAAGACTCCTTTAGCCTCAATATAGTGTTGCGCGACCCGGACATCGCCTTCCGAGTCCTTCAGCTGCTTCTCGCCTGCCTTCAGGGCAAACAAGGTCAGGTTCGCCTGCTGTCCTACCCTGATGTACCCGAGCTCCGGCTTGCCCAGCCACTCCGCTGCGCTGCTTGTGACCGCGCGGATGACCTCTTCCAGACTGTAGCCGAGACACAGAAATTTCGTCAGCACATTCGACATGCTGTACACCGGCCCGTCCAGACGGTTGCCCCGGTAGATATCCGTGCTGATTGTATTCAGCGCAATTCCTGCCTGCTTGGCCTGTTCTGCAATCCGGAAGGAGAAGCTCGCCGTGCCATGCCCCACATCCAGATGAACCCCGCGGGCGGCTGCATCCAGCAGCCCTTGCAGCGGTGTGCCGTCCGCATGGAACAGATTATTGGATTTGCCGTTAAGATAATGGGTGATAACATCGCCCGGCCGCAGCAGCTCCAGCACCTCGGAGATAGCCGGCGGAGCGGAACCGATATGCACCATGAGCGGAAGCGCCGTCTCCTCCGACAGTCTGCGTGCCAGCTTAAGCGGCTGAATGCCGCTGTCTTTGACGACACTTTGGCTGATGCGCGCCTTCAGACCGACAATGAATTCGGGATAAGCGGCTGCCGCCGCCAGGGTCTTGGTCCGGTCAATCCATTCCAGCTGCGACAGCTCATCTATCCGCTCAAGTCCAATCCTTGAAATATTCAGCAAAGCAAACACCTTGGTAGCGGCCTTCAGGCTTTCGGTATAAAAAGCCCCGATCCGGTCGGAACCGCAGCTTCCGGCATCCACCAGAGTCGTTACCCCCTGCTTCACACCAATCTCGTCGATGTCATCGCCGTAGGGATGAAGCTCAGGCACGGCATGCACATGCAAATCAATCCATCCGCTGGATACATATAACCCGGAACAGTCCAACCCGCACTCTCCATCAGTCTGGCCCGGCGGTGCAATGGCGGTGATGACTCCGTCCCGAATGGCGATATCAACCCTCCGCCCGTCGACAAGCTGCAAATTGCGCAGCACATTCTCTGTACCCACTCTTCCCATCTCCTTCTTCTTCAACCCGGTCAGACAAGCAGAAACGGCTGCGCCGTCCTTATAAGGGACGGGGTGTTTCAGCGAGAAATAGAAGGATAATTTAGTATGCAAAGCATATAAATTCTTATATTTCAAGCAGAAACGGCTGCGCCGTCCTCTCCAAACAGGCTATGCTTCCGAAGCAGCGATACACAGAGTATCGCTTTCAGGTACCTTTACAGCAAGGAATATAAGGATGATTAACGGCATGAGCCTTTACAGCCTTATATTAAAATATAAACCTGACCTGCTGCTCCATTTTAAAGATTATAATGTTATAATGTTTATATTAGCATAAGTATGATCCAGAAGAGAACAGTGATTTATGATCCAAAGATTTCTAATCCGAACATCTTAGCACTGGAGGGACTGCTTAATGGCAAATCCGGCACCCAAGCCATCCTTGCTCAACAGGTTCCGGTTGACCTGGAATCATTTCAAATCAAAGCTGCTGCTGAAATATGCTTTTTCCTACATCCTTATGTTCCTTATCCCTCTGACCGGAGTAACTATATTCGTCTATGAAAACGCTGTGAAGGGCCTTCGTGTCGAAATCGAACAATCCAATGTCAATCAGCTCAACCAGGTGAAGAGCACCATAGATGCCCGCATGATTGAGCTGCAGGAAATATCGGGCAGAATCGCCTATGACAAGCATCTGACCCCCTATATGGTACGGCATCCCTACTACAGCCTGGAGGCGGTCCAGGCGCTGGCGAATTACAAGGCCAGCAGCAGCATTGCGGAGGACCTGTTTCTCTATTTCCATGACGATTCCAACATCTATTCTTACCGGGGGCTGGCTGATCTTCATGTCACTTTCAGCAGCCTCTACCAGTTTGAGCATTGGACCTTCGAAGAATTGCGGCTGGATCTGAATGAAACCCGGCAGCCGCTGGTGCGCCCCGCCGAGCAAGTAACCGTCAACTCCCGCAAGGAGCCCATGCTGGTCATGCTCGTCCCGGTTAAGCCGAATGATCCGTTCCCCTATGGAACCGTTGTGTACCTGATGAAAGAATCCAAGCTGACCGGAGTCATGGATTCGATTCTCAGCGATTTCTCGGGAAGCAGCTATATTTTTGGCGCCTCCGGAGAGGTGCTGACCGCGAACAGCCATGGCATCAGCCTGCCCCGGGAAGAACTGAGCAATTTGTCCGCACTTGAGCCGGGTATTCATAACCTGGTGCTGGACGGGGAGCAGTATTCCGTCGTTTCTGTAAAGTCTGAAGAAAATGGCTGGACCTATGTGACCACGATGCCAAGCTTCCAGTTCTTCAGCCGGGTCGCCCATGTCCAGACCCTGATCCTGCTCGTCTTCTCCATTACGGTCATCACCGGCATAGTTGCCGCACTGCTGCTGGCCAAACGGCAGTACCATCCGATCAAGGATCTGATGGAATTCGCCAAGCTGGGAGGCAGCGGCAATGACTCTCTCAAGCTCCGCAATGAGTGGGAATGGATCCGCCAGACTCTGCACGAATACAGTGCCAGAATTGATCTTCAGGAGCCCTTCGTCCGCAATCAGTGCATGCTGCTGCTGCTTAAGCACGGCAAGCCGGATGATCCCGAGATTGAGCAGATGATCCTCAGTGCAGGCCTCAGGCATCCGCAGGGACAAGGCCTCTATTTCTCGGCCATCCTGTCCTGGGATGACGCGGTGCCGGGCGGCAAATCCTGGCATGAACGCCATCAGCTGCAGGAGATGCTCAGCAATGTATGCCTGCCCGGTCCTGATGCCCAAATCTTCGGCGTTGAATTTTCGGCCAAGGACCAGTTCGCCCTGATCATTTCGCTCCCCGGCCATGACGACGAACCTGTCCAGCGCCGGATGGAGCAGGTCATCGAAGGCATTCAAGCTGTGATCCGCGAGCACTCGCAGCTGGCGCTGAGCATCGGCGTCGGCATGGCTTACCGGGACCTCGCGCAGCTCAACCAATCCTTTATCGAAGCTGCGGCAGCGCTGGAGCACCGGATGATCCGGCGCAGCGGGCAGGTGACGTATTTTGAGCAGCTGGCCGGGCTGAATCCGCCCGCCGACGAGAGCTTCTGGATTCCGCGCAAATCCATGCTGAAGCTGGAGCAGAGCCTGAAGCAGGGCAACGAATCGGTAGCCGTCCAGATGATTGCCGACACCATTGATACGATCAAGGATGAACCGCTTCAGGTTCATCTGCTGCGCTGCATCTGCTTTGATCTGCTGAACGCTTTTCTGCGCACCGCCTCTGAGCTGGGTATGGACGAGGTGTTCGCAAATATGCCGGAGCTGACCTCCTTCGAAACGCTTGAAGAGCTGGAAAGCCGTCTGCTCTCTCTGGCTGCCGCCATTTGCGTGCAGGTCGAGCGGAATACGGAAACGGGCGAATCTTCATTAATGGACGACATTCTGGCTTACGTGGACCAGCAGTTTGCAGATTATACGCTCAGCCTGGAGCATGTGGCGCTGAAGTTTGCCATTTCAACCTCTTATTTAAGCCGGAGCTTCAAAGAGAAAACCGGCAGCAATTTCTCACAGTATATCTGGCAGCGGCGTGTGGATGAGGTTATCCGGCTGCTGGTGAACACCAGCGCACCGCTTAAGGAAATCATTGAGCAGGTGGGCTATCTGGATGCGCCGAACTTCATCCGCAAGTTCAAAAAAGAAACCGGTCTGACGCCGGGGCAGTACCGCAAGGAACATGCCTTGAAGGGGGCCGCTGCGAAAAGACCGGTTTAAGTTGGCGAAGCTTCCCCTCCTGCTATTGCGCTTCCTGCAGGATATGTTCTACAAGCTCATCCAGAGGAACGGTCGCAAGCGCAATCGCTGTGTCCGTTACCCCGTAATAGATGTAGAGCAGCCCGTCTTTGACTACATTGCCGGTCGGGAAGATAACATTCGGGATCTGAAACCCGAATTTCTCGTAGTACATCTCCGGCTCCATAATGAAATTATGCGTCCGGGCAATGATTTTCTCCGGCTGCTCCAAATCCAGCAGCATGGCTCCTACACGGTAGACAACGTCCTCATCGACGCCGTGATAGAGCACCAGCCAGCCCTTGTCCGTGCGCACCGGAGGTGTCGAGCCTCCGATCTTCCGGGATTCCCAGGACAAATTCCCCGCTGTGGCGAGCAGCTTGGGCTCTTCCCAATGAACGAGATCCTCGGAGTAAGTAATCCACATGGCCGCTTTCTCTGTTCCGTAGGCTTCACCCACATATTCTTCGGGGCGGCGCAGCAGCACGAATTTGCCGCCTATTTTCTCGGGGAACAAAATGTTGTCCCGGTCGTTGATATCCAGCGGAGTCGTGTCCGCCACAAACTCCCAGTCCAGCAGATTGTCCGATTTCAGAATGGAGGACCGCGTCAGCCAATGCCCCTCCTCTTGCCCCCAGCCATCCGGATATTCCGGAATGGAGCGCTGCGGGACGCCCGCCCCTGTAGGATAATAGCTCATGGCGCAGGGCCGCAGGGCGTAGTTCAGATAAAAGGTTCCGTCGATTTTGACAATCCGCGGGTCCTGCACACTGCCGTAAGGAAATCCCAGCATATCGGGCGTCACAATCGGCTCTTCCTTCACATGGGTAAAGTTCACGCCGTCCTCGCTCTCCAGCAGGCCCAGAAAGTTTTTGCACGGGGTCAGTGAACCTGCGGTGCGCTCAATCATGTAGAATTTTCCGTTATCGATGATGACAGCAGGATTAAAGACCGTTACCTTGCGCCATTCATAGCCGCCCGGGACGACAATCGGATTATCCGGATGTCTTTTGATTTGCATGTCTATTCCTCCTGCGAATAATGTTCGTGGTATAGTTTGAGCGTCTGGACCTTATAGGGTTTAAAAGAAAGCCGGATCGCTCCGCCGGAAGCCTCCACAGGCCCCGTCTCCGTCTCCAGCAGATTCGCCATGCAGGCGCGGGTCGCTCCGGCCTTCCCGTCCAGTACCGCCGTCTCTCTGCTGCCTGCGGATTCATACAGCCGGACAACGGTACCGCTGCCGTCCTCTGCCTTCTTGATTGTACCAAGCATCACATGCCCGCTCTGAAAACCGAGCCAGCAGATGCTCCTTCATAAAGAGTGTCCATCGCCCGTTCCAGCGCTTGCGCGGTACGGATGCGGCGCATATCATCCGCCGGCAGCAGCAGGGCCGCTTCATGCGCCGTCTTCACCGTATGCAGCAGGCTGTATACCGGAGGATTCACACGCACGAGCGTAATTTCGATCCCGTCCAGCGGCGGCTTAATCACTGCCTGACGGTTCAACGGGTCCTCCGGCTCAGGCACCGGATCATACAGCTCAATGTCCAGTTGAAGTTCCTCTCCCGCCGTACCGGGAGGCAGCGGAATGAACCAATGATTGCTGTATACGCCGGGAGAGAGGTAACGGGACTTGCGCAGACTCCATTCCTTAAGCTTCAGCTTCTCCGCCCACTGCCTCTCGGCCAGCCAGCCGATAAAACGGTTCATGCGCTTCATGGCTCAACCCTCCTTCCTGACACGGAGCTGTGCCGTCAAATATTCTTCGGAGTGGGCCCCGCCATCATCGTGAATTCTCCCGCCTCCACAATCCGCGATAAATCTGCCGATACGTATTCCATCTGCTCCCTGCCGACGCTGAACGCAACCGTCTGCGTGTCTCCCGGCTGGAGGCTGATCTTGCGGAAGGCCTTAAGCTGCTCTCGGGACGCGTTATACTGGAGGCCAGGTCTGAAATATACAGCTGAACCACTTCACTCCCCGTCCGGGTACTTGAATTGGTTACATCAACGGATACACGCGCTTCGCCGTCCACAGAAATAACAGCAGGCTCAACCCGTAAGTTGCTGTACTTGAACTCGCTGAAGCTAAGGCCGTAGCCGAACGGGTACTCGGCATTGAAGTCCGTCTCCAGATACCGTTTGCCTCTCGTCCGCCGCTTGTAGTAATACACGGGGAGCTGACCGGCATGCTTCGGAATGCTGATTGTCAGACACCCGGAAGGGTTCACCTCGCCGAAGAGAATATCGGCTATGGCATGTCCGCCTTCCTGGCCGGGGTACCAGGCTTCCAGAATGGCATCGGCATGCTCCACAATCCACGGCTCGGCAATCGGACGGCCATTGATATAGACCACAATCAGCGGTTTGCCCAGCTTGTGGACTTCCTGCACCAGTTCAAGCTGCACGCCCGTCAGGTTGAGGGTGGCACGGTCAATGCCCTCGCCGCATTCCATATCGTTCCAGGAATGTTCGGTCACGACCGAAGCGCCGGTGAGCAGATCAATCGTCCCTTCGCCAAAGTCCCGGGCGCTAGAGCCGCCAATCGCCATCACTACGGCATCGGCATCGGCTGCGCAGGCCAGCGCATGCGCGAAGCCTTCCCGGGAATCGCCTTTAATCCGGCAGCCCGGCGCATACAGCACGCTGTCCGGTCTGCCGCCCAGCGCTCCGCAATCCGTGATTACGAAGCCGTCAAATCCCCATTGCTCCCTCAGCACATCCTGCAGAAGATAGCGGTTCGTTGTGCAGGGAACCCCGTCAATCTCGTTGTAGGCGGTCATGATGGATAAAGCTCCGGCTTCCACAGCCTTACGGAAAGGCAGCAGATCCACCTCATGCAATTCGCGGAGCCCCATATGAACAGGCGCTGAATTCCGTCCGCCTTCCGAGCTGCCATAGGCGGCGAAATGCTTCAGGGTCGCCAGAACAGCGTCCTCCGCGTCGAGCCGTTCCCCCTGCAGCCCTTTTACAGCTTCCACTCCCATCGCGGCAATCAGAAACGGGTCTTCGCCAAAGGTCTCCTCCGTCCGCCCCCAGCGCGGATCACGCACCACATCCAGCACCGGCGAATAGGTAGCCGCCCCGCCCTGGCTGCGGGTCTCCAGCGCCACTGCCCGGCACATCTCCCGGTACAATCCGGGATTCCACATACTGCCCAGGGCCAGCGGTACGGGAAATACCGTCGCGCCGATAGCCATATGCCCGTGAGAGCATTCCTCACCGAACAGAATGGGAATGCCAAGACGGCTCTCCTTCATGGCGTAGGCCTGAATGGCATTGACCGCCTCCGCCCCTTCCTTCGGGGACAGGCCTGTCTCCAGTGTGACGCCGGTTTAGGGATCTGCGCGCAGGGTTCCATACAGCGAGCCTACGCCGCCGCCTGCGATCTGGCGCTTGAAGGCTTCTGTCATGCCGGCAGTTCCGTCCGGGCGCTTCTCATAGCACTGCCAGCCGAAAGGCTGGACTAATTGTCCAGCCTTCTCTCCAAGTGTCATGCGCTGCAGCAGGTCCTGTACCCGGTCCGCCACAGAGCGTGTTTTATCCTTATAGATCATTTCTACAGCACCTTTCTGCACAAAAGACCTGAATTAGTTGGACTTCCAGCGGTCATAGGCTGCCTGGTTGATTTCCGCCACACGCTCCCCGCCCATTTTCTTGATGGTCGCCACATAATTGTCCCACCCCGTAAGCGGCTCGGCACCGGTGATGAACTTCGCTTCCATCTGCTTCACATACGTGCTCAGATCCGAATTCAGACTGCTGATTTCGGTCTGCTCTTCCACGGTGAGGAACAAGGCCGGGAACGGAATACGTGCGCCTTTATCGAGAAGCTTTTGCTTCGTCTCCTGCTCCACCCAGAGGTCAAAGTCCGTCTTCAGCCCCTTGTTGATATCATCCATGGACAGAGTTGGCGCCGGGATACCATAGTTAGGCGTCAAGGTCGCCCGGTAATCTTCCATTTCCTTGCCGTCCGGTACAGGCAGGTACTGCTTGACGCGGTTCTCTTTATCGGTGTATTCCCAGAGGATGCCTTCCGGCCCTTTATTGAAGAACAACGCGCCTTCATAGGAGTACAGGTAATCCACCCAGCGCAGGGAGGCTTCCGGCTGCGGATTGCTCTCGGAAATGGCGAACGCGCCGGTTGTAATGCCTCTATTCTTGGCAATCGCCGGGGCGGCAACCGATTCGCTGCGGACCGGCGCGAACATCGGGTCTGACGTCGAAGGCTCTCCGCCTTTGGTCATGTAGGCGTGCCAGTCGGAGAACAGGGCGACGCGGTTGTTCTGCGCTTTGGCCTTCTTCTGCTCCGCCGTCTGCGAGAAGCTCTCATGGTCCAGCAGCTCCTCGGACCACAGGCGGTTCATATAGGTCAAATACTCCTTATAGCCTTCCTCAAGCGGGGTGTAATGCACCTTGTCCGCATCATCCACATAAACCTCTTCTTCGTAAATGCCGAAGGCGCCAAGCAGCCAGGTGCGGATATCGCGAAGGTTCGCAGCGGCAGTCGTAATGGAAGAGATCGGAATCTCATCCGCAAGGCCGTTGCCGTTCGGATCTTCCTCCTTAACACGCTTCAGGTAGGTATACAGCTCCTCCGTCGTTTCGGGAAGCTTGTCGATATTCAGCGCCTTCAGGAAATCCCCGTTGTACCACATCGGGTTGCGGTACCAATGCTGGCTGAATTCCACAACCGGCAGGGAATAGATATGCCCGTCCGGTGCTGTGATTGATTTGCGGACATCCGGATTTTCCTCCAGCAGCGCCTTGAAGTTCGGGGCGTATTCATCAATCAGGTCCTCCAGGGGAATCAGGATGCCCTGCTCTCCATAGTTCATCTGCTCTGCAGTCGTCAGACCCGCTGCATAAAAAATATCCGGGTAATCCCCGCTGGCAAACACCAGATTCTTTTTGGTCTCAAAGCTGTCCTTAGGCGCATTCTGGTATTCGAGCGTAATGCCGGTCATCTCCTGCATCTGCTGGAGCACTGCCATGTTCTCCCAGTTCTGAATCCCTACATCCGGCGCCATCAGCGTCAGTGTGACGGGCTGATCAACAATCGGAAAGCCCTCCTTGTTCACAGTGACATCTCCGGTACCGCCGCTGTCCGCCGCTCCATCGCCCGATGAGCCGCAGCCTGCCAGCAGTGTCAGGATCATAGCCGAAGACAGCAGAAGCTTCCATGGTTTGCGTGTGGTCTGCATAGATGATTCCTCCTTATTATCATTACATTTTATACGTTTACCCTTTAACAGAGCCAATCATGACCCCTTGGACAAAGTAGCGCTGCAGGAACGGATAGACCGCCACAATGGGCAGTGTAGAGACGACAATGACTCCATATTTAATCAGCGAGGCCGTTTCTGCCTTATTATTCATGGCCATCGCCACCTCGCCGTTGATCGCGGCGCCGGTGGTTTCAGCCGACATTTCCTGAAGGACAAGAATCTGGCGCAGCACCATCTGCAGCGGATACTTGGCTTCATCGTTCAAATAGATCAGGGACGGAAAATAACTGTTCCAGTGGCCCACGCCATAGAATAGAGCCATAACGGCTACAATCGGCGCGGACAGCGGCAGTATAATGCGGATGAACAGCTTCAGATTCGTACAGCCGTCAATGTGCGCCGCTTCCTGCAGCTCCTTCGGGATGGTCGTCTGGAAAAAGGTGCGGGCCACGACGATGTTCCAGACCGAAGCGGCCACCGGCAGAATCAAAGCACCCATGCTGTTGATCAGGCCCAGATTCTTGACCAGCAGATACGTCGGCACCAGGCCGCCGCTGAAGAACATCGTGAACAGAATAAAGACCATAAACAGCTGGCGCCCGACAAAATCCGATCTGCTGAGCGCATAGGAGGCCGGCAGGGTCACGGCGAGATTGAGCAGGGTTCCCGCCACTGTGTAGATAATGGTGTTCAAATAACCATTCCATATCTTCGGGTTCTCAAAAACAAGCTTGTAGCCGTCCAGTGTCACATCCTTCGGGAACAGCCACATGGCTCCCGAATTGACAGCCTGCGGCGAGCTGATCGAAGCGCTGAGAATATAGATCAGCGGGTAGAGTACAGCCACCAGCGCAAGACACAAATAAATATAGGTGCTGATCAGAAACAGCTTGTCCCCCCTGGATTCTTTCATGGCAGTAACCAAAGACTTCAACTCCTTTCTACCAGAGGCTGTTCTCACTGGTGCGTTTGGCAATCCGGTTGACGGTAACCAGCAGAATGACGTTGACCACCGAGTTGAACAATCCGACAGCCGTTGAGAAGCTGTATTGGGCGTTCACCAGGCCGGCGCGGTATACATAGGTGGAGATTACATCGGAAGCTTCCATATTGAGCGAGTTCTGCAGCAGCAGAATCTTCTCGAAGCCGACGCCCAGAATATTGCCCATATTCAAAATCAGCATGATCGTAATGGTGGGCACAATCGTCGGCAGATTGATATGCAGCACCCTTTTAATCCGGCTCGCGCCATCCACAATGGCCGCTTCATGCAGTTGGGGGTCTACGCCCGACAGAGCCGCGAGATAAATAATTGTTCCCCACCCGGTGCTCTGCCAGACGCCCGAGAAGACATACACCGTTTTGAACCAGGCCGGATCGGTCAGAAATTCCGCAGGCTGAAAGCCCAGGAACTCAATGACACGGACAATCATTCCGCTGGAGGGAGATAAAAAGGTAATGATCATCCCCGCCATGACGACTACAGAAATGAAATGCGGCGCATAGGTAACCGTCTGGACCGATTTTTTGAACGGGCCGTTGCGGACTTCATTGAAGGCCAGCGCCAGAATAATCGGCAGCGGAAACCCGATCGCGAGTTCATAGAAGCTGATGCTGAAGGTGTTCCAGAGCAGATCCCAGAAAAAATAGGAATTGAAGAACCGTTCAAAATGGTCAAAACCCACCCATGCACTGCCCGTGATTCCCTTGGAAGGCACGAAATTCTTAAAAGCAATCTGGATGCCGTACATCGGACCGTAATGAAAAACGAGGAAATACAGCAATGCGGGAAGCATGAACAGATAGAGCTCCCAGTTTTGCCAGATTCTTTTGCCGAGGGACTTGTTCTTCAATGAAGGATTTCCGGATACCGCAGCATTACTCCCCTTCATTCTCCCACTCCTCTCTATGTTAGTTTTCATGACATTAAGTCGTATAGCCGCTTCGCATTCTTCCTAATGCAACTCCTGCTAACGCTTACAGGACACAGTGTAGTGAAAGTAAGCTGACACCGTAAATATGTAGGATCTGCATTGTCATGTAAAAAGAATGTAAAGCCGCGCCGCTGCGGCACTTATTGCTTGGCCCTGCTCCCGTTGTCTCGGGATGCTCCAGCACTGCAAATGTGTGAATTATGAACCTCCCCCCGGGCTGCAAAAGTTACATATTGAGATCACAGGGCAGGTATGCAAACATTTGCTACGAATGCCAAGCTAAATGATTGACTGACGATATAGGACGATACTTAGGAGGTTTCTGTCATGACCCGTACAACCGCCCACCTGATCTCCCACACGCATTGGGACCGGGAATGGTACATGCCTTACGAGCGTCATCACGTTCTGCTGGCCAAGCTGATGAATGAACTCCTGGAGACCCTGGAGAAGGATGAACGCTACCGTTATTTCCATCTGGACGGACAGACCATTATCATTGAAGACTATCTTCAGGTTCACCCTGAGAAAAGAGAGGCCCTGGAGCAATTCATCCGTGAAGGACGCATTGTCATCGGCCCCTGGTATGTGCTGCAGGATGAATTCCTGACCAGCTCGGAAGCCAATGTCCGCAATCTGCTGATCGGCCATCAGGATGCGGCGAAGTATGGCGTCATCTCCAAGCTGGGCTATTTTCCCGATTCCTTCGGCAATATGGGACAAGTGCCGCAGCTGCTCCGGCAGGCGGATATTGAGACTGCAGTGTTCGGACGCGGCGTGAAGCCGACGGGCTTTGACAATATGGTCGGTGAGCTGAACAGCGCCGGCTATGAATCGCCGTATTCCGAAATGTTCTGGGAGTCCCCCGACGGCTCCGTCGTACTCGGACTGCTCTTCGCGAACTGGTACAGCAACGGCAATGAGGTGCCGGTGGATGGGCAGGAAGCCAAGGCCTTCTGGGACAAAAAGCTCGCCGATGCCGGTAAATATGCCTCCACTCCGGAGCTGCTGTTCATGAACGGCTGCGATCACCAGCCGGTGCAGCGCAATCTCGCCGACGCCCTGGAGACAGCCAGGGGGCTGTACCCGGACGTGGATTTTATCCACTCCAGCTTCGAGCAGTATTTGCATGCGCTTAAGCCCTCGCTGCCCGCCGAGCTCGTGACGGTGAACGGCGAACTGCGCAGCCAGCACACCGACGGCTGGGGCACGCTGGTGAATACCGCTTCCGCCCGCGTCTACCTGAAGCAGATGAATCAGCGCGGACAGGCGCTGCTGGAGAAAGGGGCCGAGCCTTTGGCCGCGCTGGCTTATCTGGCCGGGGGACAGGCCTATCCCCATGCCCAGCTGACCTACGCCTGGAAGACCCTGATGCAGAATCATCCGCATGACAGCATCTGCGGGTGCAGCGTGGACGAGGTTCACCGCGAAATGATCGGACGCTTCGAAAAGAGCAGACATGTGGGCGAGGCTATTATTGAAGAGAGCCTGAAGGCCATATCCGGACAGATCGGAACCTCAGGCGTGACTGCTTGGGGAGAATCCGCCATTCCCGTAGCCGTCTTCAATACAACCGGCTGGGAACGCAGCGGAACGGTCAGTGTGGAGGTGATCTTCGCCAAGCGCTATTTCAAGGAAGGGCCGAACCCGGCGGCGATTGCCGAGGCGCTGGATGAGCTGCCGCTTGATCTGAACAGCGGACGGCTGCTGGATATGGACGGACGGAGTATTCCTTGCCGGGCGGAGGATCTGGGTACCCGGTTCGGCTATGAGCTGCCGGATGACCAGTTCCGCAAGCCTTATATGGCCCGCAAAATCCGTCTGACCTTCGAAGCCGCACAGGTACCTCCGCTCGGTTACACAACATATGCCTGGATGCAGTCACCGGATGTCGTTACCGAAGCTGCCGCAGGTCCGCTGAAAATCATCGATCAGGGCATGGCCAACGACTTCCTGGCCGTTCAGATCCGGGAGGACGGCTCCTATGATGTAACCGACAAGCGCACCGGCAAAGTCTTCGGAGGACTCGGCGTCTATGAGAACTGCGGCGATATCGGGAATGAGTATGTATTCCGTCAGCCGGAGGGCGATGTTCCGCTGACGACCCGGGGACTTGCGGCGCGCGTCTCTCTTGCCGAGCATGAGCCCTGCCGCATCACCTACGAAATCGTTCACGAATGGGAAATCCCGGCTTCCGCCGATGCTTCGTTCGCGGAGGAGAAACGCCGGATGATTCCGTTCCGGCAGCGCAAGGCGGGAAGGTCCGCTGGGCAGGTGCCGCTGCAGATCGTGACCCGGGTCAGCCTGGAGGCTGCCGGGACCGGCATTCAGGTCTCTGCCGCGTTCAATAATCAGGCCATGGACCACAGGCTGCGCGTCCTCTTCCCTACCGGACTTGCCGCCTCCACCCTTCTGGCCGATTCCGTATTTGAAGCGGCGGAGCGCGAGATTGAGCCGGCTCCCGATTGGATCAATCCAAGCAACGCCCAGCATCAGCAGGCTTTTGTCAGTGTGTCGGATGGCAGCGCCGGACTTATGGCCGCCAACAAAGGACTGAACGAATACGAGGTCCTGCGGGACGGAAGGAATACCATGGCCGTGACCCTGCTGCGCAGCGTGTCCGAGCTGGGCGACTGGGGCGTGTTCCCCACGCCGGAAGCCCAGTGCCTGGGCGAGCATACCGTGGAATTCGCGGTTCGTCCTTATGCCGGAGCTGCTGCCTGGCCCTCGGCTGCTGCCTGGGCCTATCAATATCAGGCCCCTTGGTTCGCTGTGCAGGCGGGCTGGCAGCAGGGTCCATTGCCTGCCGAGTATCAGCCGCTGGAGTGGCAAGGGCATACGCTTGCGCTCTCCGCATTCAAAATGTCAGAAGCAAATAAAGATATTATCCTGCGGTGGTATAATCTCGCGCACACGGAGCAGGACTTTACGCTTAAGCCCCATTTTCCCGTACAGGCTGTATATGCCAGTGATATTCTGGAGCGGCGGAAGGACAAGGAAGCAGCAGATGAAGGAATCCTTCGCAGCTCCGTCGGCAAAGCCCAAATCGTCACCTACGCGCTGCAACCGGTACAACCCTAATATCAACTATGCCCAGGAGGAGTTAGATTATGAACTTGCCCGCTTCCATTACCCGGTATCTGAATGAAGCCGACGAACGGCTCGCGCATCACCCGAAATTGCAGCAAATGTTCCGCAACTGTTTCCCGAATACGCTGGAGACTACAACCAAGCTGCTGGACGACGGCACCACCTTCGTATTCACCGGCGATATTCCGGCCATGTGGCTGCGTGATTCCACCGAGCAGGTGCGCCACTATATTCCTTTTGCCAAAAATGATCCTGAGCTTCAGCGGATTCTCCGCGGCCTGATCGCCCGGCAGATGTTCTATGTCAATATTGATCCGTACACCAATGCCTTCAACGAAACGGCGAGCGACAAGCATTACCGGGACACCGACGACTGCAATCTGAACCCGTGGATGTGGGAGCGCAAATACGAGCTGGACTCCCTCTGCTTCGTCGTGCAGCTGGCTTATATGTACTGGAAGGAAGCGGAGCAGACCGATATCTTCGATACCGCCTGCTACCAGGCGCTGACCTCCATCGTGGATGTGATAGCAACGGAGCAGTATCACGGGGAGAAATCGCCATACCATTTCATCCGGCAGACGCTTCAGGATACGGAGACTTTGTACAACAACGGACGCGGCATGCCCGTCAATTATACCGGGATGAGCTGGTCCGGCTTCCGTCCGAGCGATGACAGCTGCGAATTCGGCTACAACATCCCCTCGAATATGTTCGCCGCGGTCATTCTTGGGTATATCCGTGAAATTGCCAGCGAAGTGTACAAGGATGAAAGACTGGCGGCCCGGGCCGCGAAGCTGCGCAAGGAGATCGACTTCGGAATCCGTACCTACGGCATCGTGAACCACCCGAAATACGGCAGAATCTACGCCTATGAAACGGACGGCTACGGCAATTATTCCCTGATGGACGACGCCGGCACACCGGGGCTGATGTCCATTCCTTATATTGGTTATGTGGGAGTGGAGGATGAAATCTATCAGAATACCCGCCGGTTTGCCCTCAGCTTCGACAATCCCTTCTATTTCGAAGGCAAGCATGCCAAAGGCATCGGCAGCCCGCATACGCCGGGAGGGTACGTATGGCATATGGCGCTGTCCATGCAGGCGCTGACGGCAGACAACGATGCGGAGATCAAAGAGCTGATCGATATGCTGATCCGCACCGATGCCGGTACCGGATACATGCACGAGGGCTTCCACCCGGACGATCCCGCCGATTTCTCGCGCGAGTGGTTCGCCTGGTCCAACAGCCTGTTCGCCACCCTGATCGGCAAAGCGATGGACAAAGGGCTGGTCTGACAAGCAGAAACGGCTACGCCGTCCTTGTATAGGACGGCGTGTTTCAGCGAGAAATAGAAGAATAATTTAGTGTGCCTAGCATATAAATTCTGCCCTGAAATAACGCTGTCGCAGCGATATTTCATTCCTCAGTGGTGCCGCGCAGCGGCATGGGTGTCTTATCTTTCAAAATAATCCCACAAAGTGGAGCCTTGGCTTCGATGATGGCTCAGGTACTTTGCGGGGACCCCAAAACATACACAGCAGAAACGGCTGCGCCATCCTTTAACCAAGGAGGGCGCAGCCGTTTCTGTTGTGCCGGACTGTATTAATTTTAGTAGCTGCTCTGGCTCTGCTCGCCTTTGGCAATAGCCACCCCGCCGCTGGTGCCGATGCGGGTTGCCCCTGCTCCAACCATAACCAGCGCATCCTCTGCGCTGCGTACGCCGCCGGATGCCTTGACACCGGTGTCAGGACCTACCGCTGCGCGCATCAGTGCGATATCTTCCTTCGTTGCACCGCCGGTGGAGAACCCGGTCGAGGTTTTCACGAAATCCGCTCCGGCTTCTACCGCGAGCTTGCAGGCGCGGATTTTCTCTTCATCCGTAAGCAGGCAGGTTTCAATGATCACCTTGGTCAGCGCCTTGCCGCCGGCCGCCCCGACAACTGCGGCGATATCCCGCTTCACCAGCTCATTGTCACCGTCCTTCAGTGCGCCGATGTTGATAACCATGTCCACTTCGCCCGCACCGCTCGCGATCGCATCGGCCGTTTCAAAAGCTTTTGTGTCAGGTGTGGACGATCCCAGCGGGAACCCGATAACCGTACATACTTTGACCTCGGGCGTATCCTTCAGTACTTCGTGGGCAACAGCTACCCATGCCGGATTCACACAGACCGAAGCAAATTTATAGGTTTTGGCCTCTTCTGCCAGCTTGATAATATCTTCTTTACGGGCATCCGCCTTCAACAGCGTGTGATCAATGATCCCGGATAGTGTGTTTGTACTCATTGTTAATTCCTCCATGATAATCGGTAGTAGACATTCATATTCCTTGTAATCATACCAATAGTAGAGGGCTTTGGAAAGCTGTCCGGGAAACCTCCCGCTGCTCCGGGTCCGGCTGAAGCCTGCCCGTTTGCAAAAATGCTCCTATACAATTAACCGGCAATATGATGGCTATTCCTCTAAATACAGCCCCGGAATTGCCTCTCGTGAAAACTTCTCTTATTGCTCGGTCAGCGACTGTATATCCACGAACGGAGCGGACATGCCCGTACTTCACAGAAGTTAAGGCGTTGCCCCCAATGACCACCACAATTAAGACCGCAATGACACCGCTGATGATTTTGACGGGACGGAACTGCTTAAGCTTTGGATTCATCTCCAATTTCATTTGACTCCCCTCCTGAGCTATGGATATGCTTGCTGGTTACCTTTCTAAACGGTCAAAGAATGGCAACGGCCGCAAGCTTTTCCGTCCATTTAAGTTCACTAATTCCACTTCATTTCACTTCCTGCCCCAGGCAGCGCTCCTGGTTTGCCCTCCCTGATTCCGCGCCTCCTCCTGCAAAGCACAAGCCACAGCTTCAGCACAATTACCACGCTTTAACTGATCCCCAACTTCATACACAGCCGTTTCAGCGAGAAAGATAAGGCTAATGTATAGCGGGAAACCTATAAATTCTCTCTTTCAAGAAAGACGCCTATCGGCGTCCTATATAAGAATGCTGCCATTTCAGTGGGGAGGAGAAGAATCATTTCGCGCTGATTCCACCGTCCAGCCGGCTTCGGGCGAATTCAAAGGTATTTCTGCCTTTGATTCCACCGTCCAGCCGGCTCGGTCGAATTCAAAGGTATTTCTGCCTTTGATTCCCTCTGCCTGCCCGCTGCGGACAACGCATTAGCGCAGTTTGCTTAGCCGAAGTCCCGATCCATTCTTTCATTTACAGCGCAGCCGTGAAATAACGGATAAGCTTCGCTTCCCCCAAAACATATAAACCTGAATTTTGAAAGTAAGTATCCACAAATCGTCTAAAAAGCTCTACACGAAGGGATTTTTTGCTAAAAACAGCTTGCACCAAATGGGTGAAGGAAAAAGAGGGGTTATCCCTTGTCCGATCTGGATCTGTTTAATTCACTTTCGAAATTCAGGATAAATTCTGATCTTTCAAGTGGAAACGGCTTCGCCGTCCTTGACCGGGCAGCTCAGCTGTTTGCATTTCAGGTGTAAGGCTGGCTGCTGAAGCCATGTGAAAAAGGTCACTTCATACTCCCCTCAGCCGCTTTTTCGCAAGTGTTAGCGGGAAAAAGGAACCCTAATCGATCCGTTTCGCCCCCCCTTACTAAGGAATACGCCTAAATTAAGATGAACTTAACCATTTATCCAAAGGGCAGAGATGGCGTAAAATAGTATGTGTAAGGATCGGGGAGTCTAGTAAACGACAAAAAAGTAGGGTATCCTTGGGATTGCAAAGTCACCAAGAAAAGGAGCCCTACTCAATGACCAGTATACAACAAAACCC
>NZ_JACBYI010000024.1 GCF_019352175.1 Paenibacillus sp. S150 | reverse complement strand
TCCCCGGTTCACGGGACCGGACCTCCTTTAACGGCATTTCTGCCGTTATTCTCCCCGGTTCACGGGACCGGACCTCCTTTAACGGCATTTCTGCCGTTATTCTCCCCGGTTCGGGGAACCGGACCTCATTACGGCATTTCTGCTTTGCTATAAATTGAGCTACGCTTCAGCCCGCTCCCCTCTATGCCCCCAATTATTCCCTATCCAATTATTCCTCTTCTTCTTCCTCGGCAGTTTCGGTATCTGCCGCCGCCGCTTCATTGCGGCTCCATTCCAGAAACTGTATTGTATCTTCATCCTCAGGGTCCAGCTTGTGCGCAATTTCAAATTCACGGATCGCATCCTGCAGCTGATCCAGATAATAGTGGGCGTAGCCCACACGGAAATGCCACAGCGGGTCTTTCTTGCCCTGATCGGCTGTCTTCATGAACCATTTCAGCGCTTCTTTGTACCGTCCCAGATTATTCAGCGCTCTCCCCAAGTGGGTAGCCAGCTCTTCATCAATTAATATCGTCGGAGTCTCTTTGATCCGGTCTACGATCTCCTGATATTTGTCCTCCTCATGCCACCTGTTTAATTGTGCGATAAGCTCTTGTCTCATTGCTTCTGCCTCCTGCATAGATTTCCTGAGAATTCGGTTCTCCAAAAACACTTTACCATTTTTGAACAGGGGTCTGCCACCATTGCCTCAGGTAGGAATGGTAATCAGGAAGGTGGTGCCCTTGCCCTTTTCGCTTTCCACCTCGATTACCCCTTTAACCTTATTGATGGCGCTGTAGGCCATGAGCATGCCCAGACCGGTACCCTCTTCTTTGGTGGAATAATACGGCTTGCCGAGGCGTGAGATTTCTTCCTTGGTCATGCCGATTCCGGTATCCATAATACTGATGAGGATGTTTTGCTTTTTTTCCGAGATATCAATGGTAAGAGTACCCCCATCCTTATCCCTCATGGCTTCAATCCCGTTTTTGTAGAGATTAATCAGACATTGCTGGATTTGATTCTTGTCGTAGGTCTTATTCAGCGTGTTGTTGAAATTGAATACGACCTCTACCTTGTGATTGTTTGCGTATGGCATAATGATGTTTTTGGTATACTCCGCTTCCGCTTTCATATTGGAGCACACCATATTGTCGGATTGCGGCTTTGCAAAAGAGAGATAATCGCTGACGATCTTTTCGGCACGGTTCAATTCCAGCAAAGATAATTCAACGTATCCTTTTTCCTCAGGCGTGATCGTGCTTGATTTATTCAGCAGCTGCAAAAAACCGCTCGTTACTGTAAGCGGATTCCTGATTTCATGAGACACGCTGGCCGCCAGCTCGCTGACCACATTAAGGCGCTCGGATTGCAGAATCCGGTCACGGTTCTTAATATTCGTTATAATCTGCTCAATCAAAATCATGATGATCCCCATTACTACAAAATGCGTTGTCAAGGCATAAACCGTAAGTGTCCAGAATTGCTTGTCCAGCTTGTCCGTTATCAGTCCCAGAATGATCAGGTATACGCCCATGGTAAACACCGCGATGACGGCTGCCCAAAGGATTCGGCGGTTGGAGCTGACCTTGATGAAGCGTTTGCTCAAGTATGGAACGAGGAGCAGCACGGCCGTCGAGAAGAGGAAGGAGGGAAGGGGGCCCGCTCCGCCTACATAGAACCTGTAAATATTCATCACTATATATAACGGAAGCACATTCCTATAGCCGCCAAAAAGAGCCACAAGAATAAACGGGATATACCGGAGGTCGTAAATAAACCCCATTTCCAGCCGGATTGGCTTGGCAATGCACAGGATCATCGTTACGGCCGACATCAGTACAAGGAGCTTGTTATTGTACGGATACGCTCTATTTTCAAAGAAAATCACTACGATTAGGACCGGAAACAGCAGAAACAGAAAATTCAAAAGTAAGGTTTCGAACAAGGCTAACTTCCTCTCGACATGTGTTGCTTCAATGTGTTTATTCCTTATTATAAGGAATGTTCGAGCAAATCCCTATTACAATTTTCGCTTGATCCTTATACTGTTATGCCATTTAATTATATACAGAAAAATACAAAAAATGGACGGTTTTAAAAAAAAGAGTTCTCCTGTGCAACAAATCAATGGGAGAGATAGCGTAAGCCAGATATTAATCCTCACTAATGATCACAGGAATAACAAAATACGCATACGCACATAAAAAGACCTTCCATTTCAAACGCACCGCAGAATGGAGATTTTTTATCATTTTATTTTCGTTATTCTAGCAAAAAAGGAGTTTAATTGCCTGATTTATTGTTTAATTACGATAAATGTCCTATGAAAAAAGACCTACATAATTTAACTTGAATATTATATCTACATAGCGAAAGAGGTTACACCCATGCTCTACTTCCAACCCCTCAATTTGAATTGGCTGCAATTGCTTCTGGCCCTCCTGGCAAGTCTGGCGGCCTGCACCCTGATTACATTCGGTTCAGTATCCTTCCGTCCGCACCAAGGGCAAGGCTTGAATATCCGGCTTACACGGAAGAAAACAATGTTGCTGGGTACCGCTGCTTTCAGCACTTCCCACATCCTGGTTCCTTTGTCTCTCAATCTGCCCCTGGCTGCGGAATACTACATCCTGCATCTTTTGTTCACAATTGCCGGCTGTTGCGCAGCCACCTATTTTGGCGTCTGGTATTCCGGCCAGCCCCGCAGCAGTACAGGCCGGCACTTAAAAATCAGTCTGGTGACCGCCTCCACGATTCTGGTATTCGACTACCTGAATATCATCTTCCTGTTCCGTGAATTCCTGGTCTGGAAGCCTGCACTTGTTATCATGACGGTGGCTGCTGTAATCAGCCTGTGTCTGGCTATCCTGCGCGTGCTTGTAATCTCGAACCGCAACCGCGAGCACAATCTCTATTCCAAGGCTACTCTTCCCGGCATCCTCCTGTGTGCAATGGGACTGCTGGTGATTCCTCTGCTCTGCGCCTTTTCGGTGCTCCCGCTTGCCGGTACAGAGCCGGGCAGTTACCTGCATCTGGTCCCCTATATCCTGACGATGTTCATCTGTACGGGTCTTTACATCATTCCTGATGCCTACAGAGACACCCGGCAGGAGCATCAGAACCGCAGAATCATGGAGACGGAGCAGCATTATATGTCCCTTTTTGAATACAATCCGGACAGTGTGCTGGCATTCGACGCCGGGGGCATGGTCACCGGGCTGAACCGCCAGGCGGAGCTGCTTGCCAAGCTGCTCGGCCAGGAGCTGCTCGGACGGCATTTCTCCGATCTTTTTGAGGGGGAATACCATGCACTGGCCCAGAACCATTACCGGCATGTGCTGCGCGGCAAATCCAGTACTATCGAGCTGCAGCTGAGGAACCTGGCCGGCGATATGCTGACCTTCTGGCTTACCTCGCTGCCGATTGTGGTTGAAAGGGTCCCGGCCGGCATCTACAGCATCATTAAGGATATTACCAAGAATAAAAAAGATCAGGAAACCATCCGCCATCTGGCCTACCATGATGAGCTGACCGGTCTTGCCAACCGCCGATCCTTTCACAAGCTGCTGCTTGAGCATACGGAGCAAAGTCCCGTTCCCGCATATCCATTCACACTGTTCTTCATTGACCTTGACCGCTTCAAACGGATCAACGATTTATTCGGCCATTCCTTCGGCGACAAGGTACTCCAGCAGGCGGCCGGCAAGCTCAGGGGCTGTCTTCCCTCCTCCTGCAGCATTGCACGGATGGGCGGGGACGAATTCACAGTGCTTGTTCCCCTTTTGCGTTCACGGGCAGAGACGGAAGCACTGGCGGACAGCATCGTGGAAGAGTTTGCCCATCCGTTTGAAGTAGGAAATCATACGGTGAAGCTGTCCGCTTCCGTAGGGGTCGCCCGTTTTCCGGAGGACGGACTGGATGCCGACTCCCTGGTGAAGCACGCCGACACCGCGATGTATACCGCCAAGGAGAACGGCAGCTCACAATATCAGTTCTATGATGCGGAACGGGACCAGACCAGCCTGGAGCAGATCATTCTGGAGAATGATCTGGAGCAATCGCTGGACAATGATCAGATCAGGCTGTACTACCAGCCCAAAATTGATATCCGCAACGGTGAAATCATCGGTCTCGAAGCGCTTGTGCGCTGGGAGCATCCTATTCTGGGCATGATTCCTCCCATGGATTTCATTCCGCTGGCAGAGAAATCAGGCTTCATTATTCCGCTGGAGCAATGGGTGCTCCGGACGGCCTGCTCCCAGGTGAAGCAGTGGGAGCGCGAGGGCCGCCGGGTGGTTCCTGTAGCCGTGAATGTCTCGCAGATTCATCTGATGAAGCCGGATATATTCAAATCGATTATGCGTACAATCCGTGAGCTTGATTTCGATACCGGGCTGCTTGAGCTTGAGATTACGGAGAGCGCAATGATGCACAACGAAGAGCATGTCATCAGCATTTTGAATGATCTCCGGGGAGCCGGCATTTCCGTTTCCATGGACGACTTCGGCACAGGCTACAGCTCTCTTGGCTATCTGCAGAGCCTGCCTATCGGCTGCCTGAAGATCGACCGCTCCTTTGTCCGCAAAATCACCACCGACACCGACAGCCGCGCTATCGCCGAGATGATTATCTCCATGGCCCGGCAGCTCGGGCTGACGATCGTCGCCGAAGGCGTGGAGACAGAAGAACAAGTCACGCTGCTCAAGGAAATTCAGTGTTACAACGCCCAGGGCTTCTACTACAGCAAGCCGGTGAGCGCAGACCAGATTACGGGCCAATACCTGTAGGATGATTTCCCTCCTGATTTGCGGGTATACACATACAAGAGCCTATCACAGCGGCTTCTTTCCAAAGCAGGCTGGATAGAGTAATTACTTGCCATTAAGGAGAGATACAGATGGGGATTACCGGTGTATACTATATGGAAAATAATAATCTGGAAGAGATTCTGGCAGGACGCGTGCAGGAGGCAGCACTCGATATCGACAAAACCTGGAGCCTGATTGCAGGCATGTTCCCCGATGTTCCACTCGTTCCTGCCCAAGAACAGTATAAGGTGGACAGCGCGGTTACTGAGTACGGCTCTTTCTATCTGCCTGCGGAGAAGGTTGCGCAAATCGCTGTTCAAATCCCCGGGCTTAGGCAGCCTGAACGCTTGGAGGGACGAATTGATTTCGAGAAGTGGACAAACATGCACAACACGGACCTCGATACTCTCGATGAACAAGCACTGATCATGCTGGCCTTTCCGATGAGAGACGATGAGACCTACGAAGAGCTGGTTGACGAATATCTGCTGCCGCATCTGCACTCCCTGTTTGATCTCTTTGAAGAGGCGGCGCGGCAGCATTATGGTTTGTTGCTTAACATTGTCTAATCCATAGCCGCGTTATGCAGCAGGCCCTATCTGGACAAAATCTCTGCCAGATACCCGGCCGGCTCCCGGGCTGCCCGTTCATGGGCCAATCTGCCGGAATGGGTTCTTGAGCCTACGGTTTGGGCGGTGGTATCCGGAAGCTGAAATACCGGCACTTGCTTGTCGCCGGCTTCTTTCGGATAGCTGCTTACAGCTCGGTGGATCGACGGCATCATCGGGATGCCCAGCATGCCATAGAATCCGTTCCACCCCCTATTCAAAGGCCGCCCATTGTAAGTTCCGTTTTTGCTGCTCATACGTACGTGATACAGCCTGAAGCTGAAATTCAAAAAAAACGGCTGCGCCTTCTTAACGAAGGAGGACAGCCGTTTCTCTTGGACTACAATCGCCAGCTCTTGTCTCACGATTTTGAAATTTGCTAAAAGAGCGCAAAGTGTGGAAAGGACAATTTAAACCTTAAAGCCTATAAATTCTTGTGTTTCAAGGAAAAAGCGGGGCATTGGCCCCGTCCTAGAAGCTTATTCCTTACTGCTTCTTGTTCGCCAGCTGTTCTTGGGCAAGCCGGACCATTTCCCGAACCATGGAGCCGCCGATTCTGCCGCCGATCTGGCCCGCCGACTCTGTAGTAAGGCCTCCGTTGTTCCCGGGCTGGAGAGGCACTCCAAGCTCCTTAGCCACTTCATATTTCACATCGTCCGGCCGGCTGGAATCAACGGCATAGCCTTCCTGTTTCATTACATCGGCTTTGAAGGCCTGCATCCCCTGTTCCGCACCCGGCACAACATATCTCCTGCTTCTTCTGGCCATCCTGACTCACTCCTCGATATCTTTCCCTTAACTTGCCCGGAAACTCCAATATTCATTCCGCTTCCGCAGGCTCGTCTAGGCCCGGAACCGCTTCAGAAACTCCACGGCCAAGCGGATATCCGCCTCGGGACGGGTCCCGACTTCGCGTTCAATCGTCAGGTACCCTTTGTATCCGATATCGTTCAGCGCTTGAAGGTAGCCATTCCAGTCGACACTCCCCTCTCCCAATGGCACCTCGCGAAATGCCGAGCCGGTCTCTGCCATCTCCGCAATCTTCTCATGATCAAGCTCCGGTGCTTCATAGCCATACTCGCCGTATACATCGCGCGGATCGATAGCTGCCAGCCTGACGCCATCCTTGGCATGGGTGTGGACAATGTAGTCTCTCAGGGTATGAACCCCCTGTACCGGATCATCTCCGGTCACCATAACCATATTTGCCGGGTCGAAATTTACAGATACTCCCTTTGAACCCAGCCCGTCCAGAAACATTTTCAAGTGGGAGGCGATTTCCGGCCCGGTTTCGATCGCGAAGTATGCATTCATCTCATGCGCATATTGGCTGAGCTCCACGCAGGCTGTGTGCATCGTTTCATAGGTCCGGCTGTTCCGGTCCGGAGGGACAATACCGATATGCGTGGTCACAATGTCCGTGCCCAGCTCTTTGGCGAGCTCCATAATGCGCTTGGACTTGTCGATTTTGGCCCGGTTCTGCGCAGGGTCCTGGAAGCCATGCCCTCCCAGATCACCGACAAGAGCCGAGATTTCGAGTCCGAGTGAAGCGATATAATCCTTCCATTCACGGCGTGCGGACGGCGGCAAGTTCGCCGGATTGAATTCACCCTGTACCGCATAGATCTGCACCCCATCCGCTCCCGCTTCCTTCGCCTTGCGTAAGCCCTCCTTCACCCCAACCTGAAAGCTGTCCACAATCACGCCGATTTTATTCCTGATCACAGGTGTAGCCATGATGATCTTCCTCCCTTGCGCTCTTTAGATTGCATTCCATGTCCGCTTGACGTATTCCAGTCCCAGCCCGGTGCCCCTGCGGCACTCTTCCATGCCTTCACTGCTTAATTGGACAATTACGCCAATTCTGATTATATCCATTCACGCTCTCTCTTTTAGTTTGCATCAGTTCTGATTCGTATTATAATGATTTCAATCATGAAGACCATGCAGAGCCTTGCGGTCTTGTTTGTACAATTGTGCGGTGGGAGGTGCGACAGACATGCTGAACTACGACATGGAGCTGCGGGAGCCCATGGACATGCCGGACCCCGGATTCCCGATTAAAGTACATACCCAGCGCTTCGACCGGGCGGGAGTTGTGCTGTTCCCTCCCCACTGGCATGAGCATCTGGAATTTCTGTTCATTGAGAGCGGAGAGGCTGTGTTCGAATGCGGACGGACACCAATCCCCGTCCGGGCCGGCGATCTGATCGCCGTGAACAGCAACGAGCTGCATTACGGCGTAAGCGCCTCGGACGATCTTCTGTACTATGCGATTATCGCAGACACGTCACTCTTGCACAGCCCCGTAAGCGACGCTGCCGAAACCAGGTTTATCGCGCCGATCCAGCAGAACCGGCTGCTGCTGCGCAACCATATCCGGGGAGATAAGCACATTACAGACTGTGCTCTGACGATTATCCGTGAGCTGGAACGCCGTGAATTCGGCTATGAGCTGGCGGTCAAGTCCGAGCTGTACCGTCTGCTCATGCTGCTGCTGCGCGGGCATGACGTTACCGTGCTGTCGCAGGCCGAGCAGCACCGGCGCATACAGACCATTGAGCGGTTCACTCCGGTGCTGCGTCATATTGACACCCATTACCAGGAGCCGATCTATGTAGACGGCCTTGCGGCGCTGGCCGGACTCAGCCGCTTCCATTTCAGCCGCCTCTTCAAGGAGCTGACCGGACATACGGTCTCCGGATACGTCAACACCGTCCGGCTGGAACGGGCTGATTACATGCTGCGCCATACGCAGCTGACCGTTTCCGAAATTGCCGCAGCTACCGGCTTCAACGATATCTACTACTTCAGCCGCACCTTCAAAAAGCACAAGCAAAGAACCCCCTCAAGTGTGCGGGGGTTCTAGGATGCAACTCTGGATGGCACTTTGGGGCGGGCTAGCTTACGCACAAGAGCTTCAACCAGCCAACTGCGGCATCCATTCACTTATTCCAATGCCAAGCCGAGGAAATCCATTCCCGGCTTATTGCCCATTGGTTGTTGTCATCAGGCTGCTTCAGCTTGAGTGGGAAAAGGATACCTAGTCCATCCGATTTTCTCCCTTTCAGGGAAATGCGCTGAAATGAAGTTACCTTTTTCCCACTATTCCCTCTGCCGCAAGCTTTTCTGTCCCATGTCAGTTCACTAATTCCACTTCACACCATTCCACTTCATTTCCTGCCCCGCGATCCCGGCCAGCTTCCCTAATTTCACGGTTCCTCCTGCATATCATCGAGCCCGCAGGTTCAGTACGATCACAATTTAACTCAATCTTCCTTTCCGACAATTTCTTACAGTAATTACTACAGTCCGGCCAGCCAGGCTGCCAGTTCTTCTGTCTGACTCAAAATGGCGATTGGGTCCCAATACCAGGAGCGGTCCGTTCCCCAAATATACACCCGGCCGTTTTTCACCGCATCCAGCGAGCTCCAGACCGGTTCGGCTTTGAGCTTATCCAGCGTATAGGAGTCAGAAGTCAGGATAATATAATCCCCGGCATATTTGGGCAAGGTCTCGGCCGAGATGGACGCCCAGCCAGGATCGGCCATCTCGGCAGCCACTTCAGACGGTGGCTTGAAGCCAAAACCGTTGTAGATCGGCTGTCCTCCCTTCCCAAAGTCCGCTCCGACAGCCATGATGCTTTTGTCTGCATCCGAAACCTCAAGGATAGAGAATGTACGGTCTGCAGGAATCGTCTTCAGGACATTTTCCTTAGCGGCTGCCATGCGGCTGTCATAATCGGCGAGCCAGCTTGCCGCTTCATTGTCTTTGCCGAGCAGCTCACCGAAATAGGAAACTTCTTCATGCACCGTCTTAAGGGAGGCGAACGGGATCACAACGGTAGGGGCAATTTTGGACAACTGCTCGTTCAATTCAGCGTAGGTGTCATCCATGATAATCAAATCGGGATCCAGCGCCATGATTTTCTCCAGATTCCCGTTGCCCTCGCCGATATTCTCCACATCCTTGAGGTATTCCTGAAAATACGGATTCTTAAGGTGGTGATCCGAGGTTCCAACGGGCGTAATTCCGAGTGCAATCAGGCTTCCAAGATACTCCCCTGCCACAATTCGTTCCGGGTCTGCCGGAATCTCTATGTCCCCGTTAATTGTACTGACCGTTTTGGTCTGCGGCAGGTCGGAGGGGGACGGAGCAGCCGTTGACTGGGCACTCTCTGTACCGGCAGTATTGTTGGCGCCGCAGGCGCTGATTACAAGCATACAGCTTAGCAGCAATACTGTTGCCAGCAGCGTCCCGGATGGTTTCAACATAAATAGATCTTCCTCTCTGTCGTCGCTCATCTTGTACTGATAATGATTATCACTGATATCAGTATAGACAAGCGAATCCGGAGGAACAATGGACGATCTCATGGTTGTGGCAGGACAATCTTCTTCCCGTCTTCTCGCCGCATGCTCTTCTCTATATCGCGACGGGGAAACACCTTTATACTTTTTGAACAGCCTTCCTAAATAATAAGGGTCCTGATACCCGACGCCAGAAGCAATTTCCTTCAAGGTAGCATCTGTTTCAAGGAGCAGCGCCGCTGCCTTATCGATACGCACCTTAATTAAATAATCGATGGGGCTGAGGCCTGTACGGTTTTTGAAATAGGAGGATAAATGGGGGACGCTGTAATTCAGGCTTTCGGACAGTGCCTCCAGTGTAATCGGCTCTGCGTAGCGGTCATGAATGATAGATACGACCTGTGCAGCCAGACCCCGTTTCTCCACACCCTTGCTCTGCATATGCATCTGAATCAGCAGTTCATGCACGAATTGGGAGAGCAGCGCCCTGGCGTGTAATGGACTAAGCGCCTGCGGCGTCCCAAAGCTCTTGAACATATCGCTCAGGAAGCGGTGAAGCGCGGCCGGGGATTCCGGAACAAAGCTGTAGGAATAATCAAAGGGACGTGCGCGCCGGGACAGCTCGGCCAGATTTTGACCCGAAGCTGGAATGCCGGCTTTATAATACACACTGTAATAGTCCAGCCCGCCTCGGCCAGCCTGAATGTCAAGGCGTACGCCTTTTCCGGTATGAAGTACTGTATAGCGCCTGATTGGATGAGCTGCACCATCCAGCATCACCGATCCGCTTCCGCGAATGGACATCAGGAACAGGCTGGAGGGAACAACATAGGCGCTTATACATTCACCAGCCTTCATCGAAATGCGGCGGACATCCATCACTTTGCAATGCGCGTAATTCCACAGCTTCATATAGTCATTGAAATCCATGTCGGCAGCAACCGCCTTTTTCAGAATGTACTTCACCGGTTCTTTATTATTATAGCAAAGGCAAGGAGATTGACCATTTATGTCGAATACCTAGGCTTTGATGCGGAATTGCATACGATTACGACATAACTGTCAGCAGAGGGGACGATCAATATGGCTTACACCATCAATAATCTGAAGGATAACAGCAATGTTGTGATCAAGGAACAGCTTGGCGGATTTACGGTAATTGAATACAAAGAGGATTTGAGCAGCACCACCTTGGCGGAAGCACAATCCAACTTCTTCATGAGCAAAAGCAATATGCGCAATAAGCAGCTCATGATTGAGCTGAACAACAGCGAGGTTACGTTGAGCGCCGGGGCGATGCAGTATATGGCGGGAAATATTGAAATGACCTCCGGCGTAAAAGGGGTCGGCGGGCTGATGAGAAATATCGTATCCGGTGCCGCAACCGGGACCAGTGCCATCAAGCCTCTCTACAAAGGCACCGGGACGATCCTGCTGGAAACAACCTATAAATACCTGTGGCTGATTGATGTTGACAACGACCATATCGTCATTGATGACGGCCTGTTCCTGGCCTGCGAGTCTTCCCTGCAGCTTGCCGTCACCGCGCGCAAGAATCTGTCCTCTGCCGCACTGGGCGGAGAAGGGCTGTTCAATCTGAGCGCCAAAGGCAAGGGAATCCTGGCCCTGGAAGCACCGATCCCTTCCGAAGAAGCCGTCGTCGTTGAGCTGCAGAATGATGTGCTGAAGGTCGACGGCAACTTTGCGTTAATGTGGTCGAATTCGCTGGACTTCACCGTTGAGAAATCCGGCAAAACCCGGCTTGGCTCGGCTGCCTCCGGCGAAGGGCTGGTCAATGTGTACCGGGGAACAGGCACGGTCTGGCTGGCCCCGCTGACTCAATACAGAAACAGCCTGTTTCAGGCAAATACGCCTTAAGCTTTCTTCAGCCAGTTAAAAATTGCTCGTAATAACACTTTGTTTATCGAATCAGCACTTCCTTTGTCACCCTTGCAGGGAGCCGCTTATGAACAACGAATATCCATAGAGAAACTACCTGAACTGGAGGAATTGAAATGGATATTCTGAAAACAAAGGATGCGGCGGATCTCCTGTCCGTGAGCCAGACAACAATCAAACGCTGGGCTGCCATGTTCCCTGATTTCTTTCCTAAGGACCGGTTTGGACATTATACATTCTCGGAGCGGGAAATTAACCGGCTCATTCATATTAAAGACCGCGTCAATCACGGAGAAGCACTGGAGAGCATTCAGCTCAGTCCCAGCCATGGCATGCAGTCCTCCCAGCCAATGGAAGAGAACCTGCTCCACGATAAGCCACTGGAAAACATGCTGTCCCGGCTCGATGATATCGAGCGCTCACTTGACCGGAAAGCGGACGAGGTAGTCTCTGTTCAGCTGCTACAGCAGCGCGAGGAGCTTGAGGACCTGCGGCAAATGATTAAACAGCTGGCGGTATCCCTGGAAACGATTCAGCACCCGGACGGCAAATCCCTCTCTTCCCACGAAGAGCTGCATCCCGTTGCCGCCGCAAGGCTCCAGACTCCGCCAAGGAAGCGCGGCCTGCTGCGCACTTTTTTCTCATTTCTGTAGGCCAGGCAAGGAACAGTTGCTGCACATTCCTGAAAAAGGACATGAAACAAGGGGCGAGCCCTTGGGTTTCATGTCCTTTTGTGCTTATCCGCCAGAACTGCCTCAGTCTTCTTCCGTATTCGATCCAAACGGCAGGCTCCCCTGCCGCTGGGAAAGAATCTGGGGAATATGCAATTCGCGCAGTACGGGAATCACCTCCTGCACGCTGTTTTTATTGAATTTTTTCAGAATGCTGTTGATCTGGGATTTCAGCGTGGAGGGCTCTACATGACGGGCTTTGCAAATCTCCTGGCGGCTGTAGTCCTTCATCAGCAGATCGAGAACCTCCAGCTCCGTAGGGGTAAGCTTCGTCAGGATATGGAAATTATGAAGAAGACTGTCCTCCGTCGTCTTGATCCGCTTGAACTCCCGGGTAATCTTCCCGGCAATGTTGGAATGCAGCGAAGGCATATCGTAATACGCGTCCTTGATGGCGTCAATAATAGCCTCGGCAGGCATATTCTTAAGCAGATAGTTGGTTACACCCAGTTCGAAGGCGCGGAAAACCGTATCGTCAGTGTCATTGACGGTGAGCATGACAATCTTGATCTCCGGCATATAGGACAATATTTCCGACGAAGCGCGTAATCCGGCCTGCTTGTCTTCAAGTTCAATGTCCATCAGGATAACATCCGGCTTATAAAGCGCTGCCAACATTGTCCCCTCATAGCCGCTGGCGGCCCTCCCCACGAACTCCAGCTCAGGGTCTTTGGCAAGAATCATCTGATACCGCTTGGCGATCAGGTTATCGTCCTCTACAATAAGCACCTTAATGGCAGATTTGCCCATGCTGTCGGGTCCCCCTTTAATTCTTAGATGTCGAAAGCAAGGGCATCACAATATGAAACGAGCTGCCTTCCCCTTTTCTGCTGGCCGCACTGATCTTGCCCCCGTGTGTAGTTATGATCGAGTGGCACAGAGACAAGCCCATGCCCCAATTCGTGGCCGTAGGCTTGGAAGAGTAAAAGGGCTGGAAGATGTTCTGCACCTCTTCCTCTGCCATCCCGGCACCGTTATCGCGGATTACCAGCTCCACCCATTTGTTCTTCAGATTGATCTCGATCTCAATGCGTCTTGATTTCTCCGGAACAGGCTCCAGGGCGTCCAACGCATTGGACAGAATGTTCTCAATAGCCTGTGTGAAGTAGTATGGATCAGCCATAATCACCAGATTCCGCTGACGCTCGAAATAATTCACCGCAGTCTGCTTAAGCGCCGGACCCATCTCCTCCAGCAGCTTCCCAATCAGCTCGTGAAGGACAACAGGCTCCAGATCCAGCTTGGATTTCAGCGTCTTCTGATGCACCACGTCCAGTCTATCATATATTTTGCGGCACCGTTGCTCGATGACCTGAACCTCCTGGACCACCTCCGGTGATTCCTCGCACATATTCTCCAGAAACTCGGTCTGGGCCATAATCGCCAGAAGCTCATTCTTCATATAATGGCTGAATACCCTGGAGGTCAGCAGCGCGGAGTCGATATTGCGCGAGATGACAGACTCCTGATTTTTGATGCTGTTCTGTATTCGGGCATACTTGTAAATCCCGTACAGACTGAGGCACAGACAGAACCCGGCGATCGGGGGAAGCAGCGTGTATAGAGACGGGTTGCCTACGAGATTGACCGGCTTGAAGCGTATGAAATGGGCTGCCTTGGATACGGTAATCAATATATCCGGTGCCCAGAAGTTGATATAGTAGTAGGTCACTTGCACCGAAATGTAGCAAATCAGGATCATCAGGATATTGCTGCGGATCTGCCGGACCTTGGGTGCGTCGAACAGAGTATAGAACAGGAGGATTATGCCTGCTGCCGAATAGAGCGTATTTATTATAAAAGTGAATTGATGCAAGGTCTCATAAGCGGATACCAGACCCTGGGAGGTCATGAAATCCGAATACAGCCTGTAATACAGATAAGTATAGAAGGACGGGTCATACAAAATGACCTGAAGAACACAGGGTACAGCCAGAAGTGCCAGAATGAGGCGTCCCCTTCTCGGAGGCACGTTAAAGGCAAAATAGACAGCAGAGCAGAGTCCCGTATACAGAAAGGCCATGGTGAAGAAATTCAGAATCCGAATGAGCACGAAGCGAGAAAGCGGCAGAAACATCAGCTGGTTCTGAACCTTCTGCCGGATGCCGAAGTAGTCATAGAGGCTATAGTAATAATAAGCGTCTTTGGACATATAGGTGATGATGCTGGTAACAACAAACAGGTAGGACAGCCCCATACAGAGCATGAACAGGGTCGCTTTGGTATATTTTTGCTGGGTTAGACAGAAGATGGCTGTAGCGATAAAAAGGATAAACACAAGGAAGATAAACACCCGGGCTCCAGCTCCATCCTTATAGAAATAAATTGAATAAAGTTTAATTCCATCTCTCCTGCTTGTAAAGGTTGAAGTTTCATCCCCCACTGCGCGCCAGACCCTTCAGCCGATGATAAAAGTTCAACCTTATCTTAACCCGGGGTTCCTTCTAATATGAATACATAACCAGATACAGGAGGGGTTCTAATGAAGAAAATGCAAAGCTTTGGCCTGGTGCTGTCCAGTACGCTTGTAATTGCCATGGCAGGATGCAGCTCCAACAATGCCGCCGTTCCGGACCAGGAGAGCAGCAAGGAAAAGGTTGTTCTGGAGTATTACACCTGGACTGATGAAGAGGATTATATGCAAAAGGTGATTGAAGCCTTCAATGCGAAGAACAGCGGCATTGAAGTTAACATGACCACAATCAGCAACAATGCCAACGAGTATAACACCAAAATTATGAATAACTTGTCCGGCGGCTCCAAAATGGATGTCTACAGCATTAACGGAACCTCGAGCTTAGGGCTGTATGCATCTAAAAATCAGCTGACGGATCTCACCTCCCAGATCAAGCAAGCCAACCTGGATATCGGTGCATACGGACCAAGCTTCCAGGATGCCACCCAGGTTCTCACCGACGGCATTTACTACGCCCTGCCATACCGCACCTCACAATATGCCCTGTTCTACAACAAGGATATCTTTGACCAGGAAGGCATAGAGTATCCAACACAGATGACCTGGGACGAATACGCGGATCTGGCCCTGCGCCTGACCAAGAATGATGGGGCGGACAAGCAATGGGGCGGATACTTTGCCGATTGGATTATTCCGCCTCTGGGAGCGCTGCAGAAGGGAAGCACCATTCTGGATGACAACCTGGATGACGTAACGGACTGGCTCAATTATCTGGACCGCATCTACTACCAGGATCAATCCCATATGAGCTACAAACAGATGAAAGCGGAAAGCATTGACTGGATCAAGCAGTTCGAAAGCGGCAATGTCGCCATGCTGCTGAATGGGGAATGGACTGTTAATATGCTGAAGGCAGACATCGCGGCCGGGAATACGGACATCGACTTCGATATGGCTCCGCTGCCTCTTCCGGCAGGAATAAACGACCCGATTACGGTAGGCGGGGTCAGTACCTTCATGGGAATTAATCCGTCCAGTGACAAGCAGGAGGCCGCCTTCAAATTCCTGCAATTTGTAACCGGTGAAGAAGGGGAGGCCATCATCGCGGAATCCAGCATACTGCCGGCCTTCTCCAGTGACAAGATGAAGGAAGCCTTCCTGAAGGCAACGGGAATTCAGGGCAGCAGCTTCTTCTTCGAAGCCAAGACCGTTATGGAGAATCAGCCGGTTCCGCAAATTGATGAGGTTAACCGCATTTTCAGCGAACAGCGGGATCTGTTCTTATTCCAGGAACAGGATGCCAAGACGACGATTCAAAACTTCATAGACCAGCGGCAAGGAATTCTTAATCCATAACCGCGTCATTACTAGGAGGGGCTGCCGATGACAAACAGACGTCTTCTACATTTCAAGTCCTACACGGCGGGGACATTATTCATCCTTCCGGCCTTCGCTTTATTCACAGTATTTATTTTCATCCCGCTGGTCTACGGCTTGTATATGAGCTTCACAGATTACGGGGGCTTCAACATCAAACCTGATTTTGTCGGCTGGGATAATTACGCCAAGCTGCTGCGGGACGATTATTTTCTGATCTCGCTGAAGAACAACCTGATCTACACGGGATTGTTCGTGCCGATCACCATGGTGCTGGCCCTGTTCTCGGCGATTGCCTTGAACAGTGTGCTGCATCTGCGCAAATATTTGCGCATGGCCTTCTACTTTCCCCAAATCACATCGATGGTCTCGATCGCGATTGTCTGGGGTTTGCTGCTGAACCCGCTCTCCGGTCCGGTCAACCAAATCCTGAAAGCGGTCGGCATCTCAAATCCGCCGGAGTGGCTGATGTCCTCGAAATGGGCACTTTTCGCCATCATCCTCGTGGCGGCCTGGAAGAGCTTCGGCTACTACATGATTATTCTGCTGGCAGGCATTCAGGGCATTCCCGAATATTTGTATGAATCTGCCAAGCTGGACGGCGCAGGCAAGCTTCAACGCTTCCTGTATGTTACACTGCCCGGATTGTCTCCGACACTATTCATGGTGCTGCTTCTGACCATTATCAATTCCTTCCAGGTATTTGATCTGGTGTCGGTAATGACCGACGGCGGACCTGGACGTTCGACCAACGTACTCGTCTTCCGGATCTATCAGGAAGCGTTCATCCATTATCGTATGGGTTATGCTGCGGCTATGTCCTCCGTACTGTTCCTGATTATCCTGGTAATCTCATTGATCCAGTTCAGACTCGAAAAAAAATGGGTGACTTACTAAGAGAGGAGAGGAGTGCACATGCCGGATGCCGCCCTGAAAACGGGAAAGGACAAGGCCTTATATATTCTCTTGATGATCGTATTGGTACTCGCCTCCATTGCAACGCTGTTTCCGTTTCTATGGATGATTTCCACTTCACTGCGGACAGATGTGGATCTATTCAAAAATCCGATGAATTGGATTCCCCGGACTTTATATCTGGAAAATTACAAGCAGGTGTGGACGGCGATTCCCTTTGGACGGTATTTCCTCAACACAGTGAAGCTGTCCATAATCATCACCGTGCTGCAGGTTATTGTCTGCTCCATGGCGGCCTATGCCTTCGCCAAGCTTAAGGTGCCCTTTAAAAGTATTATTTTCCTCCTGTTCATGACCAATTTAATGATGCCGTGGCATTCAATTATGGTGCCGCAGTTTTCCATTGTCAGCAGCCTCGGGCTGTACAACACGCATACGGGCTACATCCTGATTCAGCTTTTCAGCGGATTTGGCATTTTTCTGCTGCGGCAGTTTTTTATGACGCTGCCCATGGAGCTGAACGAAGCGGCACGCATGGACGGCTACAACGAATGGGGAATCTTTTGGCGGATCATTATGCCGCTCGCCTCGGCAGGGGTATCGACGCTGGCCATCTTCACCTTCACCTTTATGTGGAATGATTATTTGGCGCCGCTGATTTATCTCAATGACGACTCCCTGAAGACCCTGCAGCTTGGCTTAAAGGCCTTCCAGACGGAGCATACGATGGATTATGGCTTGCTTATGGCGGGGACAGTGCTCGCAACAGCGCCGATGGTGGCCGTGTTCCTGATAGGCGAACGTTTCTTTATCCAAGGCGTTGCCACAACCGGTATGAAAAATTAAGCATGAAAAGGAGTTCCGCATATGACAGACCATTCGAAATTTGTACAAGTGAGCGGCGAGGATTTTACGGTAAGCGGCAAGAAAATAGTCTTTCGCGGATTTGGATTAGGCACGTGGATGAATCTGGAGCATTTTATGATCGGGTTGCCGGGTACGGACACCATGATAAAAAAAGCGTTCACAGAAGTCTACGGCGAGGAACGGAGCATCAAGTTTTTTGACCGGTTTCTGCTGGAATTTGTGGATGAGCAGGATTTTGCTTTTTTGAAAAGCCTTGGAGTCAACTCCCTGCGGCTTCCCTTCAATTATAAGTATTTTATCGACGACCAGCACCCTGACCGCTATAAGGAAGAGGGATTTGTTTATCTGGACCATGTCGTTTCCTTATGTGAAAAATACGAAATCTACGCAATTCTGGACCTCCATTCCGTTCCGGGCGGCCAGAATCCCGATTGGCATTGCGATACCGCAAGCGGACTTCCGCTGTTCTGGGAGTATGCCGCCTTGCGGGACAGCGTCATCGGCTTATGGGGCCATATTGCCCGGCATTACCGGGACCAGCCATGGGTCGCCGCCTACGACATCGTGAATGAGCCTTCCATGGTGACTAATGCCGCGGTGTTCAACGAGTTCTACCATAAAGTGATTGCGGAGATCCGCCAGTACGACCAGCAGCACATTATTTTCATTGAAGGCAATCATTTCACTACCGATTTTTCCATGCTGGACCCGGTCGATGATCCGCAAGTGGCCTACGAGTTCCACTTCTATCCTTTTGTCGATGAGCCAGCCGTATTAACCCCCGAAATGGACCGGGAACGGCGCAAGCAAATCTTCGCAGCCGCCTTCGACAAGCTCGTAAGCATCCGCGGCAAGTATAAGCGCCCTGTCTGGTGCGGTGAGCTGGGTCTTACGCTTGAGCCGGAACATATCGATTTCCAGGTCACGATTATCGAAGACATGCTGGAGCTGTGTGAAGCAAAGGATGTATCCTGGGCACTCTGGACCTATAAGGACGCAGCCTGCATGGGAATCGTCTATCCGCGGGAAGACACCCCTTGGCGGCAATTGACCGGCCGGATCGGACAGGTGTGGAATCAGCACAAGGAACAGGAAAAAGGCGAGGCGCTGGTGGATTACATGGCGGAAACCTGTTTCCGGCCGATCTCCGGGGAGCTGCGCTATCCGCTGCAATTCCGCATGCGAACGATCATGCAGGTCGTCTGTGTGGAGCAGAACCTGAAGCCCTTCCTGCAGGAGCTGCCGTGGGAGGATGCCTGGCAGCTTCCGGCTTCATTCCACTGGGAGCAATGCGGGCAATGGGATGAGCTGGCGGCTTTGGTGCGCAGGTATACCGGGATTCCGGAATAGACGATGAAGTCCGCTTGGTTCATCTACTCATAAACAAAAGAATGGCAGCACAGGAATCTATCCTGGTGCTGCCATTTTCACGTGAGCTGAAGCTCGTATACTCATCATTTTCTCAAATGGAATACATTGACATAAATTGGATTAAAAAATAAAATATAAGGGGAATGAACACGTTAACATTCTTGAAGGGGGGATTCATTTTTGCAAGGTTGTCAAAATATGGGAAAAGGAGATTTCCAATGAAAAAAAGGACGCTCACTTTTGCATTAGCGCTCTCAATGCTTCTGTCTGTACCGGCAGTGCTGTTTCAGCCGGCTGCCGCCGTATTCGCCGCAGATGGTTCAGGCACAACAGCAAGCATCTCGGAGGTTCTGAACAACCAGCAGGCGGACGGGGGCTGGAAGAAGGACTACACCGTCACCAGCGGCGACTGGGCCAAGTCTACCATTGACAACAAAGCTACATATACGGAAATCAGACGGTTGGCCAGCGAATACAAAAAAACCGGTAACAGCTCCTACTCCGCCGCCGCCATCAAGGGCATTAATTTTCTGTTAACGATGCAGTATTCCAATGGCGGCTGGCCGCAAATTTATCAAAGCACCGGTTACCATAACCACATCACCTACAATGATAACGCCATGATTAATGTGATGCTCCTCTTGGACGAGGTTGCGAACCGGAAAGGTGATTTCTCTTTCATTGACAGCACCCTGGCCGGCAAAAGCAAACAAGCCGTCACGAAGGGCCTCGATTGCTTACTGAATACACAGGTCGTGACAGGCGGTAAATTGACCGTGTGGGGGCAGCAGCATGACTCTGCCACACTGAAGCCTGCAGGGGCAAGAAGCTATGAGGTGCCTTCTCTCAGCGCCCAGGAAAGCGTAGGCATCGTGAATTTTCTGAAGACCAGAACATCCACGGCACCCATAGCCGCCGCTATCAAAGCTGCCGAGGACTGGTTCAAGGCCGTTCAAATCACCGGCATCCGTGTGGTAAAGACAAGCGATGATGTCATTGTTGTGAGTGACCCCAGCGTAACAACACCCATATGGGCACGGTTCTATGAGCTTGGCACCAATAAGCCCATATTTGTAGGCCGGGACGGCATTGTGAAATACCGGCTCAGCGATATAGAGCAGGAACGAAGAACCGGCTATTCCTGGTACGGCAACTGGCCGGCAAGCCTGGTTAATTAATCCAAAGGCGGCAATGGGCTTCCCTGATGCGGGAACCCGCCATTGCCGCCTTTTTCATATCACTTACTCACCTGAGAATTTTTCTCCGCCAGCTTCCCGCATAGTGCAGCTATTGGCTGACTGTGGCTTCTGCAATATCTTGAAATGCCCAATGGCTCTGAGGCACATCAGACCACGCTGAAGCCGTAATGCCGGATACAGGCTCTCGGTTCAGGACTCTATTGATTAAAGTCGCCGCTTCTGCCCGGCTGAGCAGCCTATCCGGTCCGAAGCTTCCGTCCGGCATCCCCTCCATGTAACCGGCCTCTTGAACCAGAGCCATATTGCCGGCTGACCAATGGCCATAGGTATCTGTAAATGAAGGGGAAGGCTCCCCGGTCAGCTGCATCCAGCGTACCACAACCGCCGCCATTTCGGCTCTGGTAATAAACAAATCCGGTCCAAAGGTTCCATCCTTGTAGCCTGTCATTAATCCGGCTGTGGTTACTGCACCAATATCATTTGCCGCCCATCCGAAATCACTCTTATCCTTATAGCTGACAGCCGGGGAATCTGCGTTCCGGACCCCTGCTATCCGGGACAAAACCGCTGCCATTTCGGCTCTGGTCATGGCCTGATCCGGCCGGAACGTGCCGTCAGGATAGCCTTGCATATATGGAGCATATTTGGTTGGCTTCTGCCGGGATGCCGCCCAGTTGTCCATGTTCAGTACAGCAAATGTGCTGAATTTGGCGACCTGGAACTTGAGTCCGAGCTTCCCGTCCGAATACTGCACCAATTCAGGCTGCTCCAGCACTCTCTCGCCGTCGCTGTGCTCAATATAGATCACCAGATTAGCTAAAAATGCCGTCCGCCCGGCCGCATCCGCTGGAATCACGCTGCCGGGCAACGGCAGAATCAAGTCTGCCGGATAATCCTTTAGCCCTGTCTCTATGATCATCGGACGGCCTACGACTGTAACCCCTCCTGCGCCGGCAGCCGCTTGAACGGCTTGCTCTTGCTTCGCCCGTTCCTCCACAGACTTGATCGCATTCTCACTCTTCACCGGGATGAGTCTGAACCGATAATCACTGTCCATTGAGGCCAGGGTTTGCCGGGGCAGGATTAATCTTGCGTTCTCCGTGTACACTTCAAGATTAACCTTACCCGAAGCCAGCGCCTTCAAGGTATCCTTCGGGAATCCGATATCCAGCTCAGAGACCTTGTCTTCCGTGTCCGCAAGGACTAGCCGCACCGTATCAAGCCCGCCGGCAGCAACCTTGCCTGCTGCTTCAAGAGCTTTGGCCGCTGTATAGTCCACCTTGTCTTTTTTCGAGCCGTCCGGCTGGGTCATCCGGGTAACCGCCACATTCGATACAGGCTGACCGCCTGTGCTCCCGCCGTCCACATTGGCCGTAATTATCTCCGTAAGAGGCATCGTTGCTCCAGCAGAAGGCGGCCGGGTTACCGGCGTCTCTGGCTGTGGCTGTTCCTCAACAGGCGTCTCCGGCTCACCTCCTCCGGGATTCCCCGGGGTTTCCGTCCCTGGCCCAGGCTCCTGCTCCTCCGCCGCTTTGACATAGCTTAAATAGAAATCATCAATCGTCCCCCAGGCGCCGCCGTCCGCTTGAATATTGGCTCCGGCCGTAAGGGTTCCGTTGGTCACAAGAATATTTTCGATCTCGGGGTTATTCCATTGCGCCCACCCGTTAACTCCGGTGTCCACTTTCACTTCCCTGCCGTCCGTTACGGCAAAGAGCTTCATCTCGGGATTTGCGGCATCTCCGCCCTGGATGAACATGGAGAGATTGTAGTACCCCGGGTTCAGTCCGTACACGGTCTGCTGTACACTAAAGCTGACCTTGTCCGCCGAGTAAAAGTGCAGGGAGTAATTGCCCGTTCTGGCATCTGTCACTTTATTCTGGTAATCGGTATGCGGTCCGCTTCCCTCTCCATAGATGATCTTCCACATGCTTCTGTCGCTATTCTCAAAGCCCGCGTTGACAATGAAGTTCTCCTGCCTGATTTCAAGAAAAGCCTGTACCGCCAGCCCGCCTTCTGCGGTTCCGCCGATCACATAGCGGCCGGCCCCCTGGCCAATGGCTTGTTCAAGCGCAGCCTGATCCCATACCACCGGCAAGGTTCCGGTGCTTCCATCATTATAAACAACGCTTACGACCGCCGGCAGCCGGATTGTCTCACCCGCAGCCGCAGTCACCGAGACATTCTTGATTTCATCTGCGGCGATGGGAGCAACCGCGCCAGTATTCACATATTTGAATACATTCAGCGAAGCAAGCGGGTGACCGCTGAAATCAAACAAAGCCTGATTGTCAACGGCACTCCCGCCGTACCATACGCCTGCATCCGCAGGGTCATATTCCTTCGCATAGCTGGACGCCCAACCCGAACCGTATTGTTCCCACAGGAGTTTATTCTGCTCAAGGTTTACTCTCGGACCCACCGGAAGCCATGCAGGCTCCCAATAAAAGACACCGATTCCAGCTTCACCGACATTCGCTACCGCCTCGATCACATTTCGGACCGAGTTCGCCTGGCCTTGAACACTGATCGGGTAGTCCAGGGTTTGGCCGGAGCTCTGAGGCGCTGTATTTCCGTGCCCATCCCCGTCATCGGCGGTATAAGCGTAAGAGGTTTCGGCCACCATTACTTTCTTTCCATAAGTACCGGCAACCTGCTTCAGAACGGAGGTCAAATTGCTTAATGTCCCGTGCCAGAATGGATAATAAGAGCTTGCGAACACATCATAATCCACATTATTGTTCTTCAGCGTTTGCGCATAGGAAGCATATCGTCCTGCGGATTCAGGGTTGGTAAAATGCAAGGCGACCAGTATATTGGGACCGATCTCCCGAATCGCCCTGCTGCCCTCGTTGAACAATGCGCTGATCTTTGCCCAATCGGATTCGCCTGCGAACTGTCCGTTGGTTTCATTCCCTACCTGAACCATGCCAACCGCTATACCTTGATCGAGCAGGGCTTGCAGGCTGTCCTTGGTATAGCTGTACAGTGCGGTCTTCTTGTCTTCGAAGCCCAAGCTTGCCCAGGCCTTGGGCGTATGCTGCTTGGCCGGGTCGGCCCAGAAATCGGAATAATGGAAGTCCACCAGCAGCTTCATCCCATTCGCGGTCGCCCTCTTGCCGATTTCAATCGCGGTTGCCAGATCATTGTTGCCGCCGCCGTAACCGTTACCTGCCGCATCATAAGGATCCTGCCATATACGGACCCGAATATAATTAACCCCGGCTTCATGTACAGTTGTAAAAATATCCTGCACATCGCCGCTCTCATTATAAAATTGGACGCCGCTATTTTCTAATGAAATAATGCTGGAGATATCCACGCCCTTAATGAAGTCAGGCTGGAGCCCTTCCACCTTCTTCACAAAAATATCCGCAGCCACCGGCGGAACCGCTTCCGTACCCACCCGCTTCAGCTCAAAGCTGTCCAAATACCCCCAGGCGGCCGGAGCGCCGCTGATGTTCGCCCCGATGACCAGGCCTGAGGCATCCTGCGCCAAATCAAATTTCAGGCTGACTGTCCCCCAGGCATTATAGCCGGTGGTAGCGGCTGCGGCGGTCTTCCCGCTGCCCGCGAATAATTCAACTTTCCCCGCTTCGCCGCCAGCGCCGCCCATCGACTTCACTGACAGCTCATAGCTTCCAGCCGGAAGCGCAGCAAGCGTCTGCTTCACTGCCACTGCCTGGTTCCCGGCAGCCGTATTCTTGATCCAGTATTTAAAAGCGTAATCTCCTGCATCCGGTGTGAGCCAGGAATCATCGGTATAGGCAAATTGCTGAATGTCCACCTCATTCCAATCTGCCGTGTCTATACTCCATGATTGATCCGTCCAGAAATCCGCCTCAAAGCCGCCGTTTACAATATACGGACGGTTCGGATCTGCAGCAGCAGCCGTCTCCAGGTTGAATGAAAAAGAACTTAACATTAACAATGCCGCCAAAAATACGGATAGGATCTTTTTTTTATTTTCCATGCTCTAATCACCTTTCTGTGCTTAATCTTTCGCTGCCTATGAGTGCCTCCAAAAACATGTAAGCACTTACATATAAATATACCAATAGTTAAAATATTAAGTAACGGTTGAAAAGATAACATTTTGTATGCTTAAGCAAGCATTTTGCTTGTGCAGCCTTCCGCTTCACGATGGACATCCTTCCAGTGCTTGCACTCCCGCCGTCGCCGCGGCAAAAAGCCGTTCCCGCTTAGACAGGGAACGGCTTTTATATTGATCATTTGGGATAACTGAATTCACCTCCAGCCTCCCGTCAGGACTGCATTCCGTCTTCAATCCGCTTCATGAACTCTTCCGCGGCGCTGTAGCCGAGCTGCTTGAGATACCAATTGTTGGCCGCCGCCTCAATAAGTCCGGCTACATCGCGTCCCGGCTGGAGCTGGACTTCAATATGCGGAATTTGAACACCCAGGTATTCAGTGAACTGGGACACCAGCTCCAGCTCATTATTCAGCGAATTTTCCCGCCAGGGGGACAGCTCAATGTCGAGCACAATGCGCGTCTCGTCCTGAAAGGCCTTGCGCCCATATTGGCGCACGACATTGATCAGGCCGATGCTGCGCAGCGCGAGGAATTCACGCGTGGTTTCATTGTGCGTCCCGAGCAGCGTGGACGGGCCCAGCTTCTTGAGCACCACAATATCGTCCGCCACGAACCGGTGGCCTCTTCGGATAAGTGTGTGCGCGGTCTCGCTTTTGCCAATTCCGGACTTGCCCCTAAGCAGGATGCCTATGCCTGATACGTTCACGCACACCCCATGGATCGACAGCTCCGGCGCCAGCGTCTTCACCAGGTAGCTGTCCAGCTTGGCAATAAACTCCGTCGTTGTGTCTCCCGTACGGAGCAGCGGAATCCCCTCCTGGTTGCAGAACAGAGTCAAATAGGGGATTTCCTGCTGGCCTGAGGTTACAATGAAACACGGCGGATGATATTTGACGATATTTCCGATATGCAGCATGCGTTCTTCTACGCTTAGCGTCAATAAGTAGTTGATCTCCTTACGGCCGAGCACCTGCACCCGCTCCATGGGAAAAAAATCAAAATAACCGACAAACTCCAGCCCCGGCCTGTGCGTCCGTGGGCGGGTAATTTCGCGGTCCATACGGCTGGCTCCCGCCAGCACCTCCAAATGGAGCTTCTCCGTAAGGCTTTGAACAGTAATGGACTTCATGTTGTTCTCCTCCTGCGGCTAGGACGTATCCGGGATACGCCTGTATTCGGTCATTTGCTTCCGGGTTATATTCAACAGGCCATGTGAATATTCCTGCAAATGAGCGCTTTGATGAGAATTCGGGTATGCTGAAGCACTACAATAGAAATAGCAGCAATTGCCCGGATATCCCCGGGAAGCAATTGCTGCTAATACAGAAAAGCGGAGGAATTTTAATTCAGAAGCTCTACACAGTCGTACACCCATCCTGCGCTTAACCAGGTGCCCAGATCGCTGGAGCCGCTGATGGGCGTAATGGATATTGTATTCGTGCCTGACACCAGATAAGATGAGGGTATCGACCAGGAAAAGGTTGTATTATTGCCCCGGTACGTGCCAATGGTGAAGCTGCGTGAATTCGGTTGTGATGAAGCGGCAGGATTGCTCAAGGCATGGCCGTTGACCGTAACACTGGGGCGGCCGTTGTTATAAGCGGTGGTAATGCCAATGTTTAATGTATGCGCAGCTGCCGCCTGGGTAGAATTCAGCGAAAAAGTAATCGCGGTCGGAGAATTTTGTGCACGGAACTGCACCGCAGGGAACTTATTGGTTGCACTGCCGACCGCATACGTCACAGGGCCCCAGCTCGGATTGCGGCTGTCAGAAGGATGGCGGACAGCAATTGTCTGCCCATTTAACAGCTCGCGCGGCGTGCCGTCCCAATTCCCAATACGCCAGATTGAAGAGGCTGTGCTGGGGTCGCCATTAATCGTACGGGTGTTCAGCGTCGTTGTTGCTCCGGCAGTTACATTTACATTTTCCGAATATACCGCAAGTTCACCCTTATACACGGTCATGGTGTAGGTTCCCGGGATTATGCCGGATTTAACCGCCGAGCCGCCCGAAGACGTGTTGACCCAATATTGGGCGGTGCTGTTGGCAAAACCGATGGTATACGTATAAGCGGTGTCCATCCCGGAAAGGCCGTTAAGCACCACATTGCCGCGGCTGGACACCCATCCCTTTAATTCCAGGCCTGACATCCAGCTGAAGTCGGGTACACCGGGAGTCCCTCCTGTCGTGAAGACCAAGGCATAAGGCCCATGCAATCCAAGACGCCAGCCTTCGGTCTGGGCATGACCGGAATTCATATAGTTGTATACTTCCGTATCTCCGCCGCTTTGAAACTGGATATCGCGGAAAAACGGGCCGCCCGAGCTTTTTTCCCGGTTACCGTAGGCCATGAATACACCCACACCGCTGCCCGTAACGCCCCGAATCGTTAAGTCCTTGGCCTGGTCATTGCCATAGTATTTTGAAGTGGTGTATCCGTTGGAATAGCCATAAACATCCGAACTTTCAATGGCCCCGGTCGTACCCCTATTATTCGAATTAGCCGGAACGCTTGTCAGAACACTGCCATTTCCCCGGAAAATATAGCGCAGCTCGCCCACAGACGGCTCGGCTGTGATGTAAGTCGCCATATAGATGATATTTTCGCCGCCTCGTGATGAATAGTAATGGGTAAGTGTGTCGGTTGTTACGGTGATTTGAACGGTCGATCCCGAAGGCGATGTGCTCCAGGTGACATTGGCAGCAGACCCCAAGCCCGAACTGATATGCGAAGCTTTGCTCGTGCTGTTCAGTTCAGTACCGTTCAACTTGCACGAAGTAATATCGCCATTATCTTTATTAACGGTATATACCAGACCTGCTCCGGTATTCACAACAAGGGTAGACCCGTTATCGGTTACATACACGGTTGCCGCATACCCGGTTGATGCCGGAAAAAAATTCGATACTGCAATCATCAGCATGACAAGAAGCATACATACTGTCTTACGTGCTAAACGTCCGGTCACTATCAAATACCTCCATTCATTTTAATAGAATAGAATTGATCCGCTTATCCATTACGATCCGGGCACCCATATCCTCAGCTTATCAGCCCCCCCTCTGGAGAAAATTATTTTCCCCTTATGCAATTACTGGAAAGTCACCTAGGAATTTATTTAAACAGTACCATAATATTACATAAAATAGCAATTAGATTAATCTTGCCGAAAGACAGCCTTTAGCCTGTATGCAGCACTGCGGAAGATCCGTTTGAGACAGCATTGTTTTTATATCTGCAGACAGATTAAAGGAGCAAAACAATAGTTTTGCTCCTTTAATCCTGGATTTATTCTTTTGGCATAGACGGATTGCTGATGCCTGTCTTTTTACTGCTCCCCGGCATTAGTCAGTCCAAGCGTCCGCGCTGCTGCAGTATCGATTTCACGGAAAAGCTCCGGGGTCTCGGACAGTGGCATACCATAGGAAGGGATCATTGCTCTGATTTTCGGTTCCCACGCTTTGATATGCTGCGGGAAGCACCTGGTTATCAATTCAAGCATGACGGAAACGGCAGTGGAAGCCCCCGGGGAAGCGCCGAGCAATGCAGCTATCGAGCCATCTGCGGCATTGATTACCTCTGTGCCAAATTGAAGCGTTCCTCTGCCGGCAGCCGTATTTTTGATAACCTGCACGCGCTGGCCCGCCACCACCAGCCTCCAATCCTCGCTTTTGGCATCCGGGACAAACTCCCGTAAAGCTTCCATGCGCTGTTCCTTCGATAACATCACTTGCTGGACCAGATATTTTGTCAACGAAAGGTTTTTTACGCCTGCTGCCAGCATCGTGAACAGATTATCCGTTTTTACGGAAGTTACCAGATCAAACATGGAACCAAATTTCAGAAACTTGGGCGAGAAGCCGGCAAACGGTCCGAAAAACAACAATTCTTTTTGGCCGATGAGTCTGGTGTCCAGATGCGGAACGGACATAGGCGGGGCCCCCACCGAAGCCTGGCCGTATACTTTGGCATGATGCTGCGCTACAAGCTCCGGGTTCTCACACACCATGAACAGGCCGCTCACCGGAAATCCTCCGATTCCCTTTCCTTCGGGAATGCCGGATTTCTGCAGCAGATGCAGGCTTCCTCCCCCGCCGCCGATAAAGACAAATTTGGCATTATGGCGTGTAAGGCTGCCGTTATCCATATTGCGCACCTTCAGTTCCCACGAGCAGTCCGCGGCACGCTTAATATCATCTACATTATGTTTAAATCGGATATCTGCATTATTGCTCTTTAAGTGGGCAAACAACATACGCGTTAAAGCGCCAAAGTTAACGTCCGTCCCGGATTCGATTCTGGTACCCGCTACAGGTTTATTTATCGTCCGGTTTTTCATCATCAGCGGAATCCATTCCAGCAGCTTTTCCGGATCATCGGAAAATTCCATTCCCTGAAACAAAGGATGCTTTGACAGCGCTTCAAAACGTTTTTTCAAAAATGCTACATCCTGTTCGCCTTGCACATAACTCATGTGAGGCACCTGGACGATAAAATCCCGGGGATTATGGATCCGGTTGCTTTTTACAAGATAAGACCAAAATTGTTTGGAAAACTGATATTCTTCATTCACTTTGACAGCCTTGCCAATATCGACGGTTCCATCCGGCTGCAGAGGGGTGTAATTGAGCTCGCACAGTGAAGAATGCCCCGTTCCCGCATTGTTCCATTCGTTGGAGCTTTCCTCACCTGCGCCCCCGCAGCGCTCAATTACTGTAATCTCCCATTCCGGCGCTAATTCTTTCAGCAGTGACCCCAAAGTCGCACTCATGATTCCGGCACCAATTAAAATAACGTCAGTTTTCGTTTGTCGGTTGCTCATATTTACCGTCCTTATGTCCTACGATTTGCAGGAAGGATACAGGCGCTCCTGCTTAGGCGCTTCAACACAAGCCAGGGGCGCGACCCAGTCACACACCTTTTCTGAATCAATCATGACCTGAACATAGTGTATCACTATTATATATAAATTTTAATATTGTTCTATTTTTTTTTGAAACGCTTTCGGAATACTCCACGAACAAAAAGAGATCCGCTTTCTTAAAAGAAAGTGATCTCTTAACAGCGCCTAAGCTGCCCCGCCAAATTTAATGATGAGAGCTGTCCGGATGTTCTTCCATTGCCAGAGATTTCGTAATTCTGCTGACATTTTCGCCTTCGATATAAAGAACTGTGTTTTCAATGCCTGAGGCGTCATGCAGAGAGACCCTGATCTTTTTTTCGGTGCCGGCATCCATCTCGAAATAATTGTCGCTGTAATTTGCCCGTTTATCCAGAATGTTCAGACGGACATTCCGCGCGTAGTGCTCCGTCTTCAGAACCAGGACGATCTCGGAGCCCTTTCTCTCGGCGCGTATGATTTTAAGGCCGGAATCTTCCAGATCAAGCTGATTGATCCCGCCGATATCAACGAAATAATATCTGTTATCAATCACTGCGTTATCCGTGATGAACTCGACTTTAATATATTCACGGTAAGCGTCTGTAACTTTGAAATCCCCGGAGGATATCGAGCACAGCAGTGTTGAGCTGTCTTTTAACGCCGTACAGGCCAATTCTTTGACTGCAAAGATGTTTCCCGAGAAATCCCTGTGGGAGATCACCAGTTTGCCCTGAACATCCTCCAATATTTCGCTGCATGCCACAACGTCATAGCCACTGCCCGTCTCCTCACAGACTACAATCAGATCGTCATAGGCCCTCCGGGTATAATAGTAGGTCATTTTCGGAAGCTTGTACATGTCGACCGTAGACATATGCGAAGGAAAAACACCGCCTTTTGCACAATCGGCCACAGGGTCGTTGAACTTCCAGTACAGGGAGCCTGCACAGGTCCACTTCAGACTTCTAAAATACTCAATCCAGTATTTCAGCGCCATGGAGTTATACACCTGGCTATAATAGACCACTTTGTCATGCTCCATCTTCTCTATATAGTCATTGCTGAACGGAAGAAATTCAACCAGTTCACCCTTGTAGCGTATAGGCTCCCTCAAAAAGTTGAATTTATAAAAGGTATCCTTCTCAGGCAGGCTGATAAAGCCGAATTCGCTCATGAATCTGGGCTTATAGCTTTTCACCCTTTTATAATAGTTTTTCCCGTAATCGCGGTTTGCACAAACACCGGGGTCGGCCGACATGATATAAAGGTGCGTATCTCCCTGATAAGGAGACGAGGGGTTATCGCCGCCCTTAAAAAATTCGTCCGGACTATATGGCGATGTTGGCATATAAAACCGGTGGGGGTCGAACCGCTTTGATGCCTCATCAAGAACCTTATTGCTCACCTTGTCGTCCATGAACTCATACGGTCTGCCGGCCCAGCCGTAAGCCTGCCCATTCTCATTATCGCCGGCCCAGATGACAAGGGAGGTATAATTCCTGTACTCCTTAATAATAGCTTCCGCTTCCGTCGCCATATTCTCCAGAAATTCTTCGTTTTGCGGATAAATGCCGCAGGCAAGCATAAAATCATTCCAGATCATAATACCCTTTTCGTCACAAAGCTCAAACATTCTGTGGCTCTCATAAATGCCTCCGCCCCAAATCCTGAGCATGCTGATATTGCCTTCTTCGGCGTAATCCATCAGCACTTCATAATCCTTATCGGCGGTATCTGTATACACCATATGGGTCGGCACCCAGTTCGCACCTCTGATAAAGAGCCTTCTGCCGTTGACGGCAAATATAAAGGACCTGCCATCGGCCTGGTTTTCCTGAATAATCTCAACCTTCCTGATTCCGAATTTTTGCCGCTTCTCCTGTATGATTTCCCCGTCTTTTTTCAGAGTAAGGGTGAAGTCATACAATTCGGGTGTTCCATACGGCCTTGGCCACCACAGCAAAGGATCTTCAACTGCAATCTCCAGCGACTTGAACTCTTCAAAGCTTCCTTCCTTGGCGAAAACCTTCCCCGAGCCCGTTTCAAGACTGACAGCAAGACTGTAAGCCTCCTTGCTTTCTTCCATTGTGCCGGTTTCAACTTCAAGGCCAAGCAGCGCCGAGCCTTCTTCTATGCTTTTGGTATAAAGATAATAGGAGTCTATTGGTGCTTCGTCATACGCTTGAATGAAAACGTCCTTCCAAATTCCCGTGGTGACACAACGTCCGCAGAAATCCCAGGAATAATTCATCTGCGCCTTGCGCGCCAGAATGCGGTCGCTGTCAGTAATGGAGAATATACCCCTCTGATCCATGTTTTCAACAAACCGGACCGGCGAATAGAACCGGACGACCAGTACATTTCTTGCACCGTATTTCAGAATATCCGCAATATCCACCGTGAACGGGACATGCATATTTTGACTGAAGCCCAGCTTCACTCCGTTCAAATAAATGTCGCAAAATGTATCCAGACCCCTAAACGCAAGGGTCACTCTCTTCGCCTTCAACATGCTTTCGGCGTAAAATTCCTTATAATAAACCCAGTCCGCTTCCTCGATCCATTTCTCTTCATCCGTGTCCTTACTATAAACATGCCCGCGTATAATACCCGCTTTTCTAAGGGTACCGTGAATCTCCTCCGGGATCTCTGCGTCAAGCCAGCCCTCAGGCACAAAGGTTTCTTCAAGTATATCCGCTACGGACTGGTTATACGGAATGTGCGTCACTTTCCATTTTCCATTCAATGATAAATCCATCATACCCGTCCCTCCCAATAATTAAATTCCGGCAGCTGTATGCATCCGTACCGGCCGCCTCTGGCCGGTCGGGCTGCCTCCACGAACAAGCAGGTGGAATGGTACATTTCCATCCTAACTTGAAGGGGGGAGAAAGATAAGGTGGAACTTTTGTCACCACTGATCAAGGCAGGGATTCATCGGTCCGGGACGAAAACAGACAGATGCAGAGCAACCTTCCCACGGCAGCTGTGCAGCAAGGGGGGATGATATTTCAACCTTTACTGGGAAGGAATATATACAAATCCCCTCCCGCCGGCCGGATAAATGACGCAATTTTTTATAGGACCATGGGCGGACTCCCGATTCGAATTTTTATTGGTACAGCCTTATGCCCGAAACCGTCATGACCGCGGGCAGCGCGGCTTCGTCCACCGCTGCATTGTCATACCAGCCGCCTACCGCAAGATTAAGCAGCAGATAAAAAGGTTTGTCAAATGGCATCACGCCCTGCTGCAGGCGGCGTTCCGCGAAGCAATGCCCGTCCACCAGCCACCTTATGGAGCCTGCATCCCATTCCAGCGCGTAATCACGGAATTCGTTAATGGTTCCGCCTTCAAGCTCATAGGTAAACTCTTCGACGACTTTATGGTCCAGATCCGGTCCGTAGTGCAGCGTTCCCGCTATGTGCCGGGGCAGGCGGCCCTTGGCTTCCAGAATATCAATCTCACCGGAGGCGGGCCAAGGACCGTATGCCTCATCCTGCGGAAGCAGCCAGATGGCAGGCCATAGCCCCTGCCCTACCGGCAGCTTTGCGCGCACGACAAGCTTGCCGCAGCAAAAGGAGAAATGGCCCCTCGTGTCCAAACGGGCCGAAGTATAAGCAAAGCGCCGCCCGTCCGTTTCAATGGCTTCGCGGCGCGCGCACAGGTTTAAGCCGGCTTCGCTGATATACAGATTACCGGAATGCCCCGTATAAAACTGCTGCTCGCCGTTGCCCCAGCCCGGATAGACGGGATTGCCGCCATGATCCAGCAGGTCATTGCCCTCGCGAATGTTCCAGAGCTTCAAACCGGTTGTGCTGTTTAAGAAATCCTGCTCCCATACCAGCTTGGTCATCCTTTGCACACTCCTCTCATTTAATCACAGCATACTTAAATTTGACGCTTGGTCAAACAAATCCAAAAAAATGGGATAGGGTCAATAATCATGGCCTTTTTTTCCTGTGCCCTTTTTCATACGATGAAAGTGGAAGGGGGCACAGAACATGTTTCAATACAGGACAGAACAAATGAAAGCGTTTTTTAGGCAATGGCAATTGCAAAGCATGGTCATTCCGGGCATCATCTGGATGTTCATCTTTTGTTATCTCCCCATGCTTTGGCTGATTATTGCCTTTATGGACTTTAGCATCGCCAAGCCCATGCTGCAATCCCCGTTTGTCGGGCTGAAGCACTTTCAGGATTTTATGACGGATGACCGGTTTTGGCGCTCGATCCGCAATACCCTCGGGATGAGCACCATCAAGCTCGTGCTGGGTTTCCCCATCCCCATTTTGTTTGCCTTGCTGCTTAATGAAATACGGAGCCTTCGCTTTAAGCGTACGGTTCAAACGATATCGTACCTGCCGCATTTTATTGCCTGGACGATTTTTGGCGGCATCGCACTCAATTGGCTGGGCGAGGGCGGTGTGGTCAACCAGCTGATGATGGCGCTCGGCCTCCAGGAACGTGAAATCCTGTTTAACAGCGATCCTAAGTACTTTTGGTGGATTACTTTTTTCACCGATACGTTGAAGGAAACCGGCTGGAGCGCCATTATCTACATAGCGGCAATCGCCGGCATTGATCCGGGCCTGTATGAAGCGGCGGAGCTGGACGGCGCAAGCCGCCGGCAGCGCATGTGGCATATTACCGTCCAGAGCATACGCCCCACCATAGCGATTTTATTTATCCTCGCTGTCAGCGGGATACTCGGCAGCAACTTTGAGCAGATCTTTATGCTGAAGAACAACATGAACATGAAGATGGCGGAAAGTCTGGACTTGTATATCTATAATATGGGGCTGGTATCCGGGCGCCATTCCTTCTCAACGGCCGTCCTGTTCGCCCGCTCTATTGTAGCGCTGGCGCTGTTATTTTTGGCCAATCATACATCCAGAAAACTAACCGGCGACAGCATTTTCTAGAAGGGGGAGAACAGGCTCATGGCAAGACACAGAAGGCTTCGGCGAATTGGAGGTTTTGAGGTCTGCAATACCCTGCTGATGCTTGCGGTTTGCTTTTTAACGCTGTACCCGATGTGGTTTGTACTCGTAAACTCGCTTAATTCGCCGCAGCAGGCATCCCTCGGTACCGTCAACTGGTTTCCAAAAGAATGGTCGCTGGCCAGCTACAGTGTTGCGTTTAATGACAAGACGTTGATGACCGGTTTTTATATCACTACGCTGCGGACGGTGATCGGGACAGTGACGCATGTGCTGTTCACCGCCATTGTGGCTTACGGAATGAGCAAGTCCAATCTGATCGGCCGCAAGCTGTATCTCAAAACCGCTTTGATTACGATGCTGTTCTCAGGCGGGCTGATTCCCACATTTATTTTAATGACCAAGCTTGGCCTGTATGATAATTTCTGGGTATTCATCATTCCCTCTATGTATACTTTTTTCAATATGGTCATTTTCATGAGCTTCTTCCGCACCATCCCCGACAGCCTGGAGGAATCTGCGAAGGTAGACGGTGCATCCGATTATGGCGTCCTGTTCAGAATTGTATTGCCCAACAGCATGGCTGTCATTGCCACCATAGCGCTATTCTCAGCCGTCTATCACTGGAATGATTACTATCAGGGTGTGATTTACATCCGTTCGCAGGACCTGCTGCCTCTGCAAACCATGCTGTACAAAATCATTGCGGAGAACTCCATGTCTTTCATGCAGCAGCAGGCTATGGCGCAATTCGGCGCAAGGCTTCCCGGCAACTCCATCAAATTTGCATCCATGATGGTGGCCACACTGCCTATTCTCGTGTTCTATCCCTTTATTCAACGCTATCTGGTCAAAGGGGTGATGATTGGCGCCATTAAAGGGTAGGTCTCAAAAATTCAGAAGCAGCAAGGAAAGGATGATGATGTCATGAAACGCAATTCTATCAAGCCAGGCTTGGCCGCTGTTCTGGCCGTAATCCTGATACTGGCCATGGCCGCGTGCAGCAATTCGGCAAATAATGAAAGTGCGCCGACCGCACCGCCTGCGAATAGCACGCAGGCGCCGCAGAACGAATCCACCCTGAACCCCGATGAGCCCGCATGGGCACTCGATACCAGCCCCGTGGATTTAACCTGGTTTGTCGGAGCGAACTGGTATGCCCACTCCTGGGGGGAAAGCTTGGCCTCCAAATATATAACGGAGAAAACGGGCGTCAACATCAAGCTTGAAGTTCCCTCCGGTGAAGCGAATGAGCAAATCACGCTGATGATGACCTCCGGCAGGCTGCCGGACCTCATTTCTATGGGTTCTTGGGAAACCGCTGTCAAAAAGCTGTGGGAAGGCGACCATGTATATGCCTTAAATGAACTAGCCGAACAGTATGATCCGTACTTCTTCAAGGTAGCGGGTGACGGCACCCTGAAGTGGTACCGCCAGGAAAACGGCAATACTTACGGCGTTCCGAACGATTCCTACAGTCCCAACCTGATGCATGAAACCGGCATGACGGCCGCCAACCAAACCTTTTTAGTGCGAAAGGATCTGTATGAGGAGATGGGCAGTCCGGATTTAAGTACCCCTGAGGGCTTTCTGGGCGCGCTGCAATTAATAAAAGATCAGTATTCCGAGTATAAAGGTCAACCCATCAGCCCTTTCTTTGCCCAGGGGAATGTTCCTTACGGGATGACCGAGTATCTGCAGAATCTGCTGGCTGTCCCGCATGAGAAAGAGGGCAGCGTATACGACCGCGTTACCGACCCGGATTATATTGCCTGGCTGAAAACCTTCCGCACCGCTTACGAACGCGGCCTGATTAACGTAGATTTCCTGGTGGATTCCGATACGCAGGTGGAGGAAAAAACGAACAATGCCCGTTATTTCATGATGATTCGCGAATGGACCGGCATGACGGCTGTCAATCCGATGCTGGCTGCGAGCGGTAATCCGGACTCTTACTACATCGCAGTGGATGGCCCGCAGAACAGCAAGGGCGATAACGCCAAGCTGTTCCCCGGCAACATGGACGGCTGGATGGTGACAATGATCAGCAAATCCACCGAAAACCCGGAACGGGCCATTCGCTTCCTGACCTATCTCGCCAGCGAAGAAGGCCAACGCGATTTGTTCCTCGGCAAGGAAGGCGAAACGTGGGAAGCGGTGGACGGCAAACCGCAGCTGAAGGCCGAATTTGTTGACCTGCTTGGAACCGATATTGAGAAGCTGGAGAAGGAATTTGGCATTCTTGATACCTACTGGATGATGCGAAACCCTGTCATTGTCAACCAGTGGAGACCGGAGAAAGAGCCTGTTATCAAGCAAATGGAGAGCTTCGCCAACGCACAGGCCGACATTGACAGCGGCATCTACAAAGGTCTGGACCCGCTTGGCGATTCTGATGTAGCGGTAGCCTGGTCGCGTATCTCCCAAAATTGGGAAGAGGTGCTGCCTGAGCTGATCACCGCCAAGGACGAAGCTGCTTTTGACAAGATTTTTGAGAGCTTCCTTGACCGCCGCGACAGTTACGGCTTTGCACAGGTGATGGAGTACCGCCAGACCGAGCTGGATGCGCGAAAAGCTAAAATGGCGGAGTAACCACGCCCCTGTCCAGATTTATACCGGCTGCCGAAATGGCTGCCGGTATTCCCTGCTTTGGTGCTCCGGCCCTCTGGCCGGAGCACCTTATTACCTACCAGCCCGTTTGTAATATATGGTATATTACAGGGGTGGGGAGGCTGCCCGGATGAAGTATGTGCTGACTGCAATGAAGAGGCTTTACCGCAATTCCCGCATATCGCAAAAGCTGTTTATGGCCTTTAGCCTGTTGATTGCCATCCCTGCCATTGTGGTGTCCTTTTTATTTATCCGCATTCAGGAGAGCCAGCTCTACAAGGACGCTATGGCTGCCGGCAGCAATCATGTCGCACGGCTGGACGAACAGCTGCGCAGCAGAATGGATATTCTTGAGAACGCTTCCTCCACCGCGCTGACTCAAAAGGGGTTTGTCGATTTCATTCACTCCAATATGCGCGGGGATGGCCTGCGTCTCGTGAAATTCAGGCAAAATGAATATGAGCAGATGCATAATATCATTCAAAGCCATCAATTGATCAGTGAGCTGAGCTTTTATGTCGATAACCCGGACGTGTATGAAATCTGGCCTGAAATCTACCATTATGACAAGTTTTGGCCGCAGGATTACTGGGTGACACTCCGGGATGAAGGGGGTGCCGCATACCGCTTATTCGCCTTTAAGGATGGTGAGCATACGCTATCCTATTACAGGCTGGTACGCCTTCAGGGCCAGCAGCACAAATTCCCCACCCTCATGGAAATCCGCGCCCGGCACAGCGTATTTTTCAGCGACCTGCTTGAGGAAACCGGAGGGGATTTCTTTTCTGTTGTAATGGACGGGACTAATCCTTCCCAAAATGTATATAATCCCGGGCATGTGTTCTCTCAAAATGCCGGGGAGAAGCTGGACGAAATTCTTGGCAGTGTCCATGAACAGCTGGATGTGCTGCAGCAGAACAGCCCCATTAAGGTCCATGCCGGGGATCAAACCTATTACGCGCTGTATCGCTACATTGCCCCGCTGAACGCCTATGTGGTCGATATCGCTTCCCATCAGGCTCTGATGAAGGGGCCGCGGAGCTGGTATCTGCTTGTGACAGCCATTGCCTCGTGCGTGCTGCTGCTGATGCTGCTGCTCGTTTCACATATGACCCGGCGGATTTTCCGCCGTTTGGAGAAGGTGCTGGCTTCGATGCGCAAGGTGCGCAGGGGACAATTGGACGCGAAAATTGATACGGGCCTCAAGGACAATGAAACCGGTGATGAAATTGATTATGTAGCCGTCAGCTACAATAATATGCTGGACGAAATCCAGCGCCTGATGACACAGGTGGTGGATAAGCAGCTCATCGCCAAAAACGCGCAGCTCCACTCTCTGCATTCGCAGATCAATTCGCACTTCCTGTACAACGCCCTGGAGTCGATCCGGATGCACGCGGAGGTTCAGCGGCAGCCGGCCATCGCGGGTGCGCTGGTTTCGTTGGGCTCGCTGCTGCGCTACAGCATGCAGTGGCGCAGCGACACTGTCGCCCTTCGCGAAGAACTTGCCAACATACACAGCTATATCCGGTTCATAAACTTTATGGAAGAAAGAAGCATTGTATTGACGGCGGATCTCCCCCAGGAGGTGCTGCGCTATACGATTCCCAAAATGTGCATGCAGCCCATCGTTGAAAATGCCGTGCATCACGCGGCGCCCCCGGGCGGCAGCGTATGTATTCAAATTACCGTACGGGTAGAGAGCCACAGCCTGCTGCTAATCGAAATACGGGATGACGGTGCAGGGGTTGACCCGGAGATGCTGGCCAGTTTGCAGTCCGTGCTGCGGGGCGACCCGGATACGCCGATTATCACCAGCAAAAACGGACTGGGCCTGGAAAATGTGCACAAGCGCCTGCAGCTCCATTATGGCATGGGCTGCGGGCTTTGGATTGACAGTGTACAGGGTGACTATACCTGTGTAACCATACGGTTGCCTTGGGAGAATGTGAATCTTGGAGGATGGTAGGCATATGATCAATATTCTGGTGGTGGATGATCAAAAGCACATTCGCGACGGCCTGCAGGCTATGCTGCGCCAATTCCCTCTGCCGCTTGACAGCATTTCCAGCGCCGCAAGCGGGATGGAGGCGCTGGAAATATTGCGTCAGCACAGCATCCAGCTGGTGATTACAGATATCATGATGCCAGATATGGACGGACTGGCGCTGATGGCCCAGACCAAAGAGGAACGCATCAAGGTGGATTATCTGATTATTAGCGGCTACAGCGATTTTGCCTATGCCCAGAAGGCCATTGAGCTTGGGGCTAAAGGCTATCTGCTCAAGCCTGTAAAGCGGGAGGATTTGCAAACCTCGGTTGAGCATGTCTGGCAGGAGATTCAGACGCGAATGTCGCTGTCGCGCAACATGGAGCAGTTATCCCGTCTCGCCCTGGAGACCGGCCGCAAAGAGCTGCGCATGTATATGCAGGGCGCGGCGGGCGATGAAACGTGGATTGATGAGACCCAGCGGCAAAATGCGGAGCTGTGGCGCAATTACCGCCTTTGCCTGCTGCGGGAGGAACTATGGATTAACCAGCCGGGGGCCAGCAGCAGCCACAGCATGGAATCCATAGCCTACCGTGTATATGGCAGACAGGGATGCATATGCCTGCAGCACCGCCCGTACCTGATCCTGGCAGTTGATGCAGCTGTTGATCCGGGAGCCTTTCCCGCTGCTCTCACGGCAGGACAGATTGAAGCCGTAACCGCAATGACCGGCCCGCAGCAAGGATTAAAGGGATTGCCCGGCAGCTATACGCAAGTATTGGAGCTATACCGGCACAGCTTCCTGTTTCCGGATAAGCGCTGCGTCCTGCCCGCGCATATTGAGCGGCTGGAGCAGCAGTGGGAGCTTCCCTATGAGGAGCTATATTCCCTGTTCCAGTTAATCGGTACCAACAACACCGGCAAAATCAGCCAAGGCATTTCCGGCATATTCCATAAAGATGTGCTGCAACGCTACCACATTCGTTACACACAGCAGCTCTGCCGCGCCATAGTGCAAATGCTGGAGGAATATGAGCGTGTTATCCGCCCGTACATGGGAGAAGAAGCGCTGGATATAGAATCTTTGCGTAATCTGTTCGATTATCCGGGCATCCGCGATTATATTCAGGCGCTGCAGCAACAGCTGCTTCGGCTGAACCAGTTTTATTATGAGTATAAGTGCAGCTATCGGAACACGCAGGACTTGAACGAAGCCATCCGATATATACACGAAAATTACCATAAGCCGCTGGATCTCGCGATGGTATCCAACCATGTATCACTTAATTACGCCTATTTTTCCAACCTGTTTAAGAAGAGCATCGGCAAGGGCTTTGCAGAATACCTGCGTGATGTGCGCCTGGACAAAGCCCGGCGGCTGCTGGCCGAAACCGAGCATAAAATCGTTGAGGTAGCCGCCATGGTAGGATATGAAAGCTACAAAAGCTTTACACGGGCCTTTCGGGATGTGATGGACATGCAGCCCACCGAATACCGGCAGCTGATGCGCCGGAAGCAGGAAAGAGAAGGCAGGTACCAGGACACTATGCTATAAATCGGAGTATGGCTGTGTGGATAAGCAAAGAGACAGGCAAAAGCCAAAAAATTGGGTCATAATAAAAACAATTGTACCTTTTCACCAGATTATTCCTTTCGATAAAATAAAGGTATCCTCCAATGTAAGCGATTTCTTATATGCCGTATAGAACCGCTTAGCGGGGGAATTGTCGCTCCGGGTCATTCTGATCCGGCGGGAACCATTATTTTATTATAAGGAGGGCAAGTATGAAGCGACTTCACATTACGGAGATTGGGTTTAAGCAAAAGGTATTGAGTTTGTTCTTAGCGATAGTGATGCTGGCAGGCGTCGGCCTATTGCCGGCTTCGAGGATTCAGACAGCAGAAGCAGCAGGAGTCACCGTTAGCTCTATGGCTTACTTTTCAGCGGCAGACGGGCCTGTTATCTCCAAGTCAGGGGTTGGACAAGCCAGCTACGGTTTTGTCATGCCTATATTCAACGGGGGCTCCGCCACCTGGAATGATGTTTCGGATGACGTGGGCGTAAAAGTGAAAACGGGTGGCAACTGGGTAGACATCGACAGCGCAGGCGGCTATGTCTACAACCAGAACTGGGGACACTTCAGCGACGGCGGCATGAACGGCTACTGGTTCACACTCTCCGCCACGACCGAAATTCAGCTGTACTCCAAGGCCAATAGCGGGGTTACACTCAATTACACGCTAGTATTTCAGAACATAAACAAAACAACCATCACAGCTATGACGCCTACACAAGGGCCGCAGATTACAGCAGGCTTTACAGGCAGTGCAGGCTTTACCTATCCTACATTCAACAATGATCCGGCCATAATTTATGAAGCCGTGGCGGATGATTTGAAGGTGTATGTAAAACCTGTAAACAGCAGCACATGGATTGATATTGACAACAATGCAGCCAGCGGCTGGATCTATGACAGCAATTTCGGCCAATTCACCGACGGCGGCGGCGGTTACTGGTTCACCGTAACGGAATCAATCAATGTCAAGCTGGAATCGAAGACCTCTTCCGCCAGTCTCATATACACCATCATCTTTAATGAGCCTGTCAGAAATTCATACGTCATTTCAGCCTACGACGGCACCACCTACACAGCGGATAACAGCGGTGCCATCGGCTTTCCGCTTCCTAAGATAGACGGAGGCGCGCCGATCGGCAGCGAGCTGGGCCAATTCGTCTATCAGATTAAAATCAACGGCCAATGGGTGGATTTAAGCAATTCCGGCCAGAGCGGATTTGTTTACGCCGGCAACGGCTATAACAACATGTCCGACGCCAATCAGTGGGGCTATTGGGCCGACTATATCTATGGACTGTGGTTCCAGCCTATCCAAGAGGATATGGAAATCCGCATCGGCTATCCGTTAAACGGGCAGACAGGCGGTAGTATCGGCAGCAATTACGTCTATTACACCTTTATCGGCAATCCCAATGCGCCGCGCCCCGATGTCACCGACCATGAGGATATTACAGTCGGAACGCCCACGGACCCGGCCGTACCGGGCATGAATCTCATCTGGCAGGATGAGTTCAGCGGCACCGCGCTCGACACAAGCAAATGGAATTATGAGCAAGGCTACTACATCACCGAAGACCCCAATAGCTGGGGCTGGGGCAATGCGGAGCTGCAGCACTATACAAACAGTACACAAAATATATATGTACAGGACGGGCAGCTGAATATCAAGGCTTTGAACGATCCGAAATCCTTCCCGCAGGATCCAAGCCGGTATGCACAATACTCCTCCGGTAAAATCAACACCAAAGATCATTTATCCTTCCAGTACGGCAGAGTGGACATTCGCGCCAAGCTGCCTACAGGCAATGGCATCTGGCCTGCACTCTGGATGCTTCCGGAAGACGCAGCGTACGGTGCATGGGCCGCATCGGGCGAAATTGATATTATGGAAGCCAAAGGGCGGCTGCCCGGGACAACCAGCGGCGCCGTACACTTTGGCGGACAATGGCCCGTGAACCGGTATATTGCCGGTGAATATCACTTCCCTGAAGGCCAAACCTTCGCCAATGATTATCATGTGTATTCCATGATCTGGGAAGAAGATAACGTGAAGTGGTATGTGGACGGCAAGTTCTTCTTTAAAGTCAGCAGAGATCAATGGTATTCCGTAGCTGCACCGAACAATCCGAACGCCCCTTTCGACCAGCCCTTCTACATTATTATGAATCTGGCGGTCGGCGGGCACTTTGACGGCGGGCTGGTCCCTGATCCGTCTGATATCCCGGCAACGATGCAGGTGGATTATGTACGGGTGTATAAAGAAGGCAGCGGCGGCGGAAATCCCGGAAATGTCCCGGTTAGCGGCGTATCCGTAACTCCGTCCACCGCCCAAGTGGAAGCCGGACAGAGCGTTCAGTTAACCGCCAGTGTGACGCCTGCCAACGCTGCCAATCAACAGGTCGCTTGGACCGTTTCGGGTTCCGGCATCGCGTCCGTGAACCAGAACGGTACCGTGACCGGTCTCGCACCGGGCACAGCAACCGTTACGGCCACAACGGCCGACGGCAACAAAACAGCCTCCAGCACCATTACCGTCGTGCCGCCTCCCCAGGCCGTAATTATTATCGGCGATGAGGTGCGCGGCCTGAAGAAAACAGGCAATAACCTGCTGTTCTATGTGAACGGCGCAACCTTCGCCGATCTGCACTACAAGATCAACAACGGCGGACAGCTGAACGTAGCCATGACCCCCGCTGGCAACGGCAACTACACCTACCCGGTGAATAACCTGCAGCAAGGCGATACCGTGGAATACTTCTTCACCTACAACCCGGGTCAAGGAGCACTGGATTCCCCTTGGCAGACATATGTGCATGGGGTGACCCAGGGAACCCCGGAGTAGAAAGAAGATACTCAAGCCGAATTTTCATTACAGAATTCTGTATGGCATGTAAGCAATAGGCTTCTTGACTTTGTTACTGGTATTGCCCCAACAGAATCTGCGGCCCTTTCCTCCCCCCTGGGGCGGCTTAGGGCGCTGATTCTAACGGAACGTATAAGGCCATCCTTTGCAGGATGGCCTCTTTTCTTTTTGCATCGAATTTCCCTACAAGTGTGCACCACCCCATACCACTTGAACGCCTTGCTTGGACGACAGTTCCCGCTAGGACTCCATCCCGACCTTTTCCGGCGCTTGGTCCATGGCTTTCAGCCGCTTCTTTTTACTGCGGCCCTGCAGCTTCGTGTCCTTCGTGGATAGCAGGACAAGATATATACCAGCCGATACGAAGAAAATACCGAAGAAAATTTGATACGAGAGCGCTTCACCCAGGAAGACAGCGGCTATCAGACTGGCCAGCAAGGGCTTAACCAGGAACGACATCGCTCCCAGGCTGGTATCCAGCGACTCCAAGGCCCGGAAGTACAGATAGAAGGCGATACCGGTATTAAAAATACAGATATAGAGCATCTGAATCCAGATCGCTCCAAGATCAAAGCTGAACGGGTGAACACCCTTCGCCAGAACAAGCGGCAGGACGGCCAATGCGCCGAACAAGTCGGTAAACGCAGTCATGGCCGAGCTTCCAAGCTTCTGTGAGGTCTTTTTGCCAAAGACGGTGTACAAGCTGAAGGCCAGCATCCCGATGACCTGCAGTATAATTCCATAGAGCATGTCCGGCTCTGACATGTCGCCTGTACCGCCCATCGCTATCAGCACCCCGACGATTCCAATGCTCAAACCTGCTATTTTTTTGAACGATAAATGCTCCTTCAAAATAAAACTGGAGATCAACGCCACGAAAATCGGATTGGAGCTAATTATAATGGCTGCCAGACTGGCGTCGGTATGCTGATATCCAATCTGTATGATGTTCATGCTGATCGCAACATTTAAGACTCCCAATGCAAACAGGTTCAGGAGATCGCGGCCCGTCATGCCCTTCTGACGCTTTTTCAGATCCGCGAAAGCAAAAGGAAGCAGAAAGACCCCTCCCGTTAAATAGCGGAGAAAGGTCAGTTGTGTCGGGTCGATATGTCCAACGACCGTCTTGCTGACAACCTCATAGGAACTAAAGCTCAGTATGGCAATAATTAGCGAGATTAGGGTTACTCTGTTTGTCTTCATCTATGCTCCCAACTTGAAACTCAGATATCTATCCTGAAATAACGGTGTCCGAAAGGGGACAACGCTTACGGAAGCCTCGAATCTGCCGAAGGCAAATTGAGGGTCTTCCGTGACATTTCATCATCTGATGGTACTCCTGCGGCATGAATATCTGTTGTCCCCGGTTGCTCTGCGGCTGCAGCAGCCGCCCTGCTGCGCTTCTTGATCAACAGCTTCCTTCCGGGGCATTTCGGAGGCTCCTTGTGCCACTGGCAGCCGCGGCATTCGAGACAACGTCCCGGATCCGCACTGGCAATCGCATCATTGGCCCAATTCGGATTCACCAGCATGCTCCGCCCGATATTCACCGCATCGACACCAGTGACCTTGAGAATCGACTCCGCCGATTCAGGCGTACGAATTCCGTTGACTGCGAAGACAGGAACGCCGACATGCTTCTTGATTTCACCGGCTGCGTAAATGACGTCCTTAAACGGGTAGTCCCCGGGGACGCAGCTGTCGAACTCACCCGTGCAGCCGTAGGAGATGTTCAGATAGTCGAATCCATTACCGGCAAGCTTCACGGCATGTGCTATGCCGTCCTCAAGCGTCGGCTCGAAAGCGCCCAGCCTGATGCCGAGAATGAAATCCTCCGGAACAAGCTTCCGGATCCGCCTGACCATTTCTATGGCGAACAGGGTCCGGTCCCGCCCGTATCGGTCATCCCGCTTGTTAACCCGTTTATTTAGGAATTGGCAGATCAGGTACCGGTGGGCGCCGTGGAGTTCAATGCCGTCATAGCCTGCCTTCCACGCCCTTACCGCTCCATTCACGAAATCATCCTGAAGCTTCCGGATATGCTCAGGCGTCAGCGGTGTCCCTGTGCGGAACCGGTCGTTCTTGGTGCAGCTGTACGCACTCGGGCAGAAGGTCTCTTCTTCAATTGCCGTTACACCTGCATGGCAGAGCTGCATAACAATTGCGGCCCCCGCCGCATGGACAGCCTCCACAATCCTGCGGTGACCGGGTATATGGTCATCATGCCATATACCCAATTGATCCTCCGCCACTTTGCCGTAAGTGGAAGGGCTGGTGCTTTCCTGAATGATCAGCCCCACTCCACCCTTGGCGAAGCTCGCATAATGCTCTATGTTGTTGCGTGTCACCATGCCTGTCTCATCGCTGAACGATCCGATGACCATCGGAGGGAGACAAATCCGATTGCGGATGGTCTTGTTGCGAATGGTCAGCGGCTCAAACAGTAACGCCATTCAATTCTTCCTTTCTGTCCAGCCTCTGCACTCTGTTTCCCTGCTTATCGGTATCTTGCTCAAAGCCCAGCACCCATGCCGCCGCGAATGCGACGATAAAGGACACAGCGGTCACCACAAGCGCGAAATAAAAATTGTTCATGGTTCCGTCTGCCGGAATGAAGGCAACGATGGAAGCCAGGCTGGGGGAGACAACCGCATAACCGGCCACCTTCAGGAAACCGCAGAGCAGACCGCCGACACCGCCGCCGATCACCGCCGCAACCAGCGGACGCTTGAGCGGAAACAGAATGCCGTATACTCCCGGCTCGGTGATTCCCAGAAGCCCGGACACTCCCGCGGAGATGCCGACGCTGCGGGTGGAGGCGTTCTTCGCTTTAAGGCCGACAGCCAGACAAGCGGCGCCGACAGAAATATTGGCCGAGAGCATCCCCGCCACAATGAGCGGATCATTGTTCTGCGCGGCAAAAATGGCGAACAGCACGGGGTACAGGGCATTGTTCATACCGAAGAATACAAGGAACGGAGTAGCGGCGCCGATAACAAGAACGGCAAGCGGCGGTGCCAGATTGTACAGCCCGTACACGCCGTCCGAGAAATAGGTGCCGACGATGTCGCCGATCGGCCCCAGCACAATCAGAGTGACCGGAACCGTTATAATTATTGTCAAAAGGGGCAGCAGCACGGTTTTGATTACCTTGGGCAATCTGGCATCAAAGAATTTGTAGACAACAGACATGAAGCCAATGGCCAGCAGCACGGGGAATACGGTGGTATTGTACGTCGTTGTATGAACAGGGATGCCGAAGAAGTTTAGTCCCTCCGCTCCATTAATGGTCGAGAAGAGCAGCACAACACCCAGAAAAGCCCCCAAAAAAGGATTGATATTCAGCTTTCTGGCAGCACTGAAGCCGATAAAAACCGGAAGGAAATAGAATGCGGCCTGATTGACGGCGCTGAAAACGACATACGTCCCGGAATCGGCAGCAACGCCGAAGAAACTGGTAAGAACCGTCAGCACCGCTCCAGTCAGGCCCCCGGCAATCAATACCGGAATAATTGGAGAAAAAGTTCCTGCAATAAAGTCAAGCAGCTTCACAAACAGCGATACCCGCTTCACCTCCTCCTTTTTCTCCCCTTTTTTGACCGGCTCGGCATCTGAAGTGTTCATAATGTCTTCATCCGCCTGAAAGTTTCCAAGCGTCATGAAGGTCAGGTAGACAGAGGATACATCCGGGCCAATGACAACCTGATATTCATTTCCGCGGATGACAGAGCCCAGCACACCCGGAATGGATCTGATCTTGCTCTCGTCCACTGCGGAAGGGTCATTAACCGTCAGACGCAAGCGAGTGTAACAGTGACTGACCATGGCAACGTTGCCCTCGCCTCCAACCGTCTCCAGGACAGCCAGAGCCAACTTCTCCTTCGTATCCTCTTTTACCATTGATCTTAACCCCTCACTTAATGTAATTTGGTACTGTTTCCCCATCAATTGAATCATTTTACCGTTGTTATACGAATAGATATATTTAATAAAATCAGCGGTCACCCAATCGGCTGCCTCCTGCCCGGCTTCTTCTCTTGCTATCAAGATTACGCCAGCGGAGAATAAACAACAAATACCTATACAGGATGTCAGGAATAAGCGCACATTATATCAAATATGCTTCATATCATTGACCGGCCCGGCCTTAAGCTGCGGTCAATACTCAGCCACAATCCTGTCGATGAATTGTTCTGCCCCTCCATAGGGAAAACGGGAGTTGTATGATTCATGGTTATGGCCATATTCTTCCTTGTTTACGGCATAATAATGGAAACCGTTCGTGTAGGCGATGACAAACGTCGGCTTGTTGTCTGCAGTGCGCAGCCGCTTGGCCAGCTGGGTGTCGATTTCTCCGGGAAAGGTCACCAGACGGAGCGCCCCGAAGTCATAGATAAAGCTGGACATCTGATAATAAATCCGTGTCTGGGCAAGCTTTTCTTCCACATCAACAAGGAAGCAGGCCGAAATCAGCAAAGCTTCCTTACTGCCCGGTTCAAGTGTTCCCAGGCGATTCTCCAGTTCGGTCTTTTTCGCCTTCAGGTAGTCATCCTCAGCCGGCACATAATCCACAGTAAAAGGCACCTCGGTAATGGTAACGCTTGAGAGCGTCAATGCTTGCGGCGCGTTCGGTTCCACGATTTGTCTGGCTACGCCTTCGCCAATGCGGACGGTCTCGTTCCAGTCCCCGGCCTGCTTCGTCAAGCGCGTGCTTGTATCACCGCCTTCACCGTTGGCAATGGCTGCCGGCACCCCGTCCAGCGACTGCAGATACCGGCGGATAACACCGAAGAAATCGGCGGAGACGCAGAGATTTTTATTGTCCAGCACAGTCGGATGACAGGCCATGTTAAGCAGCTTCACCAAGCCGTGTCCTTCTGCATCGCTGAACAACAGCGTGTCAATCTTGTCGTAATATTCAACATCAAGACCGGCGCGGTTGCAATAGTAACCGTCTATTTGGTGTCGGTCGAGCGTGGCTGACGCTTCCTTCTTATGCGCCAGACAATATTCCGTGTTCATGGCCATTTTGTCGATAACAAGCTGCAAATACTCCTGGTCGGGCTCACGGTCCCCGTACATTCCCGTTGATACAAGCGGGCTTGCATGCGTATGCGAGCAGCTGATGATAAATTGCTCCTTGTCCATTCCGAAGCGGGCAGCCAGCGTGTCCTTGGCGCGGTCGCCGTAAGACTGCTCAATCATGATGATGTCCGGGATATGAATAACGACGCCTTTCCCGTCATCCGCCTCCAGATAGAGCGTGTCCAGCACAAGATCATCCCGTACACCGTAAGACGTGCGAATCGGGTCTTCTGCTATGCCGTTCTCGTTCTTCTGGAACAGGCTGAATCTTTTTTCATGATACCCCTCCATTTTGCATGGGAAACTGGGATTAATGATGGCTCTAGCACTGCTTACCTTCAACATACAACGAACAACCTCCCTTTGTTATGAGTGGACGGATTTAGCATTACCAAGCCGGCAAGACTATGCTCTGCCCGCTATGAACGCGCAGGTTTTATTAAGCAGATACGGACGGAAATAACCGTTCAGGTTCGAGAGCGGCAGCACCTCAGGATGAAGCCGGATGCCGAGAACGCCTGTCATATAGCCGCGCCGCGCCTGAATACGCCCCCAGACTTCCGGATAATCCCGTGCAAGCTCCGCACGCAGCGCTTCATCGGCAATGGCCACTCCGTCTTCCGCGCCGGCGCCGCCGTAACCCGGAACCGATGGAATAATGTCCATCTGGAACAACATGCCGCTGGCGACCGCAATATCCGAACCGGGATAGATGGGAGAGGACATCCATTCTTCACCGGCAGTCAAATGCCCGGGATTAAGCTTCCAGCCATACCGGGATTTTGGTATAACGGACTCTATCAGCTCGTATATATCCCGTCCCCTCCTGCCAATCGCCATATACTCATACCAGGCCACGCTTGCAGCATAGTAGGGTCTTGCTACCGCCTCCAGATAATCCGCCGCTTCGGAGGGCAATTCCTCCGCAGATGAGACAATATAGCCCGAACGGCTCGTCAGGCCCCCCCGGTATCCGATGGTAGAGGAGAATCTGTCGCCGACGCTCACCCGCTTGGCTCTCGGCGCAACAACCGCATTGGTGAAGCGCTCCCCTGCCGCGCAGATGGTCTGCACATTGTTGGGCTGGCCGAAGCTTTCCATGCAATCGGCCAATTCCAGTTCAGTCTTGCCCGGCTCAAGCTCGTCCAGCATTCTTCGCATTCCGGCGGAGGCAAGCGCCGCTCCGAACTCATAATGCGCGATCTCATTGGCGGTAACGATAACCCGCGCCCCGCTCTCCGGGTGAATGAACAGAGAGGCGGCATTGCGAATCCGCCCGGAATCGCCCGACGCGCGCTTAACGGCGTCCACTATGAAATAAGGCACATCAAACAAAAGGCCATTGTCCTCAAGCCCGCTTGTGAACATTTTCCACCCTGCAAGGCCAACGCCCATTCCCGGCTTGACCCCTGTGTCCTCCACCAGCTCCGCCAATGTCTTCGTGTTCCCCATTGGCTGATTCGGAAGAGAAAAGTACGGGGTATGAACGACCTCCGCCGGTATTCGGCTGAACTGCCCCATTCGCAGCGATTCGTTGCCCAGCATCAGATAAGCTTTGCCGTTCTCATGAAGCACCAGCACAGCTTCCTCAAATCTCGGCTCAAATCCGGTCAGGTAGCCAAAGTTGGTCCCATGCTCCCGGTCTGCGTATACAATCAGCACATCCAGCTTTTCTTGCTTCATCCGGCTCAAAATGTTACGGGTATGGATCGCCATAGTCTCGTCTGTCAAATCCACCGGCTGCGGCTCCGAATACACAGGCGGGGCAGGCGCCTTGGCATAGGTGACATATTCCATATAGTTGGTCATAGCGTCTCCTTACATCGTGTTTATTTTCTTCAGCAGCGAATAATTGTATTTGGGATGCTGAATTTTTTTAAACGTCCTCTTGAAATCATCAATGAATACCTGCATTTCCTTTGTCCGTTGCGAGGTTTTGTTGCAGGTCAGCCCGAACGTCCGGTCAATCTGCGGGATTTCCAGCACCAGCTCAAGCAACTGCCCCCGCTCCAGCTCTTCCTGCACAAAATTCCGAATGACATAGCCGATGCCCATACCCATGTTGGAAAATTGAATAAGCAAATCCATGTTGGACACTTCCAGCGTATGCCCAATCGTGAATCCGTTGTCGTAAAAATACTGGTCAACCCTCTTGCGGATCGGATGCATCTTGTGCAGCAGCATCAGCGTTCCGCGGTCAAAGCATTCATAAATGTCGGTAGCCTCGCGCAGCTTGAGGTTCTTAATATAGGCCGGCGTCGCCACAAAAATATACTCGTATTGCATAAAAGGATAATACTCCAGCGTATCCTTCTTAATCGGCTCGGTCGTTACACCGATATCCAGTCCTATCTCCTCCAGCATTTTAAAGGTCTGGTAGGAAGACTGATTTACAAGCGTAATATCAATATAAGGATGATCTTCAATAAATTTTTTTAAAAAAGGCTGCACCACAAAATGACACATGGTTGTGCTGAGCCCGATGCTGAGCCTGCCGATCTCCGGCCGCTCGGTCTGCTTGATTTCAAATTCGCCCTGCTCCAAAATATCAAAGGCCGATTTCACCCGTTTGTAGAACAGCTCGCCCTTTTCCGTCAATTGGACGCCCCTGCTCTTGCGGATAAACAGCCTCACACCGAGACTGTTCTCCAGATTGGTAATGGCACTGCTGACAGCAGGCTGGCTAATGTAAAGATTTTTAGCCGCATGTGTTATGTTTCCTACCCTGGCCACCTCGTTAAAAATGCGATATAAATGTATATTGTGATCATTCATACCATCCACATCCATTCCCATTGGAGTTCCGTTTCACCTCGTGTTACAAAACCTACTTTATACTAACATATCAGTTTTTTAAAGAGTGTAATCACTGGGAAACACAGAGGAAGCAAGGGAATTTGAGCATATCGGCTTGAAGCTCTGAGAACATATAACATTTCCAAAAGGATGCCAGAGCGTTTCTTTAACACACCTGCTGCTGCATTCTGCTTGGACAATTGCAAATGCGGTGCGAAGACCGTTCGGCAATTCCAGCATTGCAATTTATGGCCAAATCAATTAACCGTCAACGGACGGGAGGTCTCGAACGCCTCCTTGTCATGAGGATACATGGGACGAATCAGGTTTTTGAACTCAAGATCCTCTACATTCTGAAAGGTAATTCCCGGAGTCAGCGCCATGATGTCCCTCCCGGCCAGTTCCAGCTCCTCCGTGTATAAATAGCCTTGCTTCACGATAATAATGTCATAGTCCTTGTAGTTCAGTCCTGCTCTCTCGAATTGCTGAATTTCGCGGAAGGCGGTGAGATGGTTGGCTACCGTAACATAAATTTCTCTCCCGTCCAGCTTGACGGTCACGGCGTCTCCAATTTTGTGAGGGAAGGCATAATAGGTAAACAAGTCCCCTGCGGTCACGATTTCACCCTCGATACGTACCGGCTGCGATTCGTTATCGATTCCCGTGCCGAGCGAAAAGCTAACCTGCTCTCCTATTTTGTGCTTCATCAGCGTTTCGCAGGCCTTTGGGTCGTGGATCGTGGCGAACAGAACCTTTTTGTTGTTCAGATTCTCTCTTTGCATGAACATTCTGAGCAGCAGGGTATTGTAGGCGTAGGCTCCGCCGGTTGCATTGTCCCCCGCATCTGTCATGAAGACCGGCCATTTCTCTGTAGCAATAGCCTCGTCGATGGCTTCCTCCGGTTCAAGCGCATAGCCCGTGAAGTGGAATACCTCTTTGTTGGCCATGACAAATCCGTAAATCTCCTGCGCCTTCTGTGCCGCCAGTTCCTGGTATTCGGAGCTTTCCGGAACAACGATTACGCCTGCGCCGCAGAGCGCGCTGTCCGCATGGCTGTATCCGATATGATAAGATGCGCTCATGATGCCCTCAAGCTCTTCTGTCTTGTCCAGAAGCTCGTTGATCCAGCACATCGGCTCATCCGCCGACACACTGCGCTGACCGCCGACCAGAATGGGCACCCGCACATATTCCGGTTTGATCTTTCTGTAATTCTTGAGCAGCTTCACGAACAACTCGGCCACATCATGATGACACTCTTCTCTGTCCCAATGCGGAGACTGACGGTAACAGCGGATAATATTCGCCAATTCGGTGTAACGTTCTGTGACATTGCCGTGAGGGTCCATCGTAATCGCTACCGGCAAATCATAGCCCACAATCTCGCGGATTCTTTCGAGAATGTACAATTCCCCGGCATCTTCTTCCAGATCAACGACATGGCTGGCGCCGTGCAGGAACATCAGGATGCCGTCAAGCTCATCTTTTCGTTCTCTGACAGTCCCGATTATTTTGTCGGCAATGAACATGAAGGCTTCCTTCTCAATGTATCCCGCCGCTCCGCCGTTGGCGTAAATGGTCGGGATAGCCTCAATGTCGTTGCGTTCAAATACATCCCGGCAAAACATGTAGTCCAGCACCTTCTCATCGTAGCCGATGTCAAACTGCTCCAACTTCTCATGGAACGGATTCCACGAATTTGATTCTGCTGTGAAAGAAGCGATTAATACTTTCATGATGTCCTCCTCTGGGGTACTTTTTTTAACGATGAAGGATCGGCGGTACATCTCTTGTCAAGAAACCTTCCTTGTAATAAGAATTTAACACTTCAATCCTTTCAGGAACAAATACCGCTCCGTTATGTAAGCTATAATCCTGGCTTATCCCACCCGCCCCCGTGACAGAGGCATAGGCAATCATCTATCGTTTGACGCATTGTCCTGTTCAACGCACGAAGGGCGGAAGAGTGTTCGCTGTCCGCGAACCCCTTCCGCCCTTTGAGTATTATTGCCGGATCATTTTTAATATCGTTGCCATATTACAACCCCTGGATAAGCTCCTTAACTGCCCACCCTCAACAGGCTCCTTTGGACTGCCAGGAATGCCTCGGCAGCTTCGGCATTGCCGGCACGCGGGTCGAGCGCACCGCCAAAACTGCGGGGTTCAATAAAAACTTGATCTATGTTTATTTTGAAAATAAAGAGACGCTCTTGACCACGGTGCTGCAAAAATATCTTGACCGCGCGTTCGATGCCATTCCCTTCACTCCTGACGACCTTCCGGGCTAAGCGGTCAGGGTGTTTGATTTCGCCATGGCGCATCCCCATTTAATGCGGCTGCTGATGTGGTCCAATCTCGAACACAAGACTGTTAACCGCCTTGAACGGGGTGTGATACATACGTCCATCATGACGCTCGCCACCGCCTGGACGGAGAAGAATCCTTTCGGCCCTTCGCATGATCCGGAAGCCGCGAAGGACCCGGACGTTCTGAGAGAATCCATTGCCCGGACAGTTGCGTTGATGACCAAGGCAGACCGGTCCCTCAGTTGAACCTGAAGCTCAGCAATCGATAATTCATTACAGCTTCAAAAAAAATCCTCTGGCACCGGGATGTCAAAGGATAGGTTGGAAGATCTTCATGTTTGGGGGGAGCGGACTTTGTCGATCAGGTCTGCTATGAGAATATAACGGTCGGGAGCCGCACCGATAAAGCGAAAGGGATAGCAGGTAATTACGGTTAGGACAGCGTGGTCTGTAGGAACAATAATCGTTTTATCGTCTTTATGAACAATTCGTATAGCGCTTATTTTATAGGTGAAAGTACCGGCCGATGTCTCAACGACAAGCTTATTTCCTATTTCCAGCTCCCCTAATTTGGCAAACACGGTGTCACGATGTCCGGATAGAACCGAATTGTTATTCTCTCCCGGCAGCACACTTTGGGAAAAGTGTCCAATTCCTTGTTCCAGCTCATCCTCGTCTGTCCCATGGATGATAGGCAATATTTGCTGCAATGCCGGAATTGACAGCTTTCCGATAACATCGCCTTCCAACGGCCTTATGGGGTAAAGGATATCATCATGCTGCGGTGTGCTGATGGAACCGCCTGCTTCTACGGGAACGACGGTGCTGCCCTTTACTCCCTTTTGCTGATCAACCTGAATTGGGGGTAAGTCATTATCCCCATTATAAACAGCGGGAACAGCCTGCGCCTGAATATGAATCAAGGCCCAACAGATAAAAAAGACCCCCAGAATCAACGATCCCAGGGAGATAATGTAAATCCGTTTTCCAGCTTTTACTTTAGGCTTAGGATCCCGATTATTCACGAAGCTTTCTCCTCCATAATACTACTCCTCCAGTTATTGTTAATACAGATCCGGCAAGAAGCAAGTTGTACCAGGGCGTCGCAGTAGTCGGAAGCTGACCTCCGGTGACTGTAGGGACATTTACAGGAACCGCATCAAAACTAAACGCCGCTCCATTTTGGGAAGTGAATTTCACCAGGATATTATAAGTTCCTACCGGTGCTTTAACAACCGTATATTTGACACTTTCATTTCCTTCTACCGTGTATATCTTTCCCCCCAGATCGAAATTCCACACTCCTGTTTCTTCTTCATTATCAGGAAGCTTTGCGTCAATTAATATATCTCCGTTCGGAAGCAAAACTACTTTAACCAATTCCGTCTCACCAATTAATATAGGCTCTGCAGGCAATCCAGCAGGAGATGTAGCAGCAGGCGTATTGAAAGGTGTTGCTGTGGGTACGGGCGTTGCCGTTGCTGGTATTGGCGTTGCCGTGGCAGCTACTGGCGTTGCCGTGGCAGCTACTGGCGTTGCCGTGGCCGGTACGGGCGTTGCCGTAACAGCTACGGGCGTTGCCGCTGCTGGTATTGGCGTTGCCGTAACAGCTACGGGCGTTGCCGTTGCCGGTATTGGCGTTGCCGTAACAGCTACGGGCGTTGCCGTTGCCGGTATTGGCGTTGCCGTAACAGCTACGGGCGTTGCCGTTGCTGGTATTGGCGTTGCCGTGGCAGCTACGGGCGTTGCCGTGGCCGGTACGGGCGCTTCAGTTGGGGTTTCAGTTTCTACTGGCGGTTGTACTGGCGGTTCTACCGCCGGTTCCTGTACACAAGTTGGAACAGTAATGACCGACGGGCCTGGGCCAGTGAATGTAACTGCATCTTGTGACAGAATTCTACCGTTTATAATTGTATTAATACCAACAGTCGTTGCTGAAGATTGACTCATTAAATTACCATTGAACTCCGTATTAGCCGCGAGTGTCGCGGCCCCGCTTGCTACCCAATAAATATTGCAGGCCTGTGCCCCGTTTGTTAATAAAATCTTCGTACCGGCTGTTGTGTCCAATGTTCCTGCAATTTGGAAGATAAAAATATCATCACCGCTAAGTGTTACATCGGCACTAATATTAACTGCACCCGGATAATTATATACACCCGGCAACAGGATTTCTCCCCCCAGATCCGCTCCAGCCGTTCCGTTAACAGTAGGAACCTGCGAATTTGCGTAAATAATGGCCTTTCCCAAATCAATATCTGCGGCGTGATAAACACTGTCATCTAAATAATTGTCCCCATTCGTAATATGCGGAATTACTGTCTGTGTAATAGCTCCCGTATCTCCGGAAACGGAAGTTTCAACTGTTGTCATCGTCTTTGCGAGAAGTCCAAAAGTGCTCGCCGAACCCAAATTCATTTCTATTGCCGCAGCTGAAACCGGCATTAAAATCTTTGAAGATAATAATGTGAATACCAGCAAAAAGATAGTTAGTCTTAGATATTTTAGATTCATACGCACACCCCCATCTTACCATTTTTTTCCAGTCTACACTTATTAATTCTACAGTACTCAGGTTGAATAAGCAAAGCAAATCTTTATTCTCATCACACATACGGTATATCACTCCCTGCTGCACCTCTCATTTACTGCAAAAAAGCCTTCACACACCCGAAGGTGTCCAGGCTATAAGAATATTTTTTATTTTTTGAGGGTACGTTATCTGTGCGGTATGTTTCAACACCTCATTACGAAGTTTATCCTCTATCGCCAAGAGAGCCCCCGGCAAGCACCATTCCGCCTTGGCCTGGATGCCTCGTCAAGAGAATGCAGTCCTCATGAAGCCGGCCTGCAATTGCCCTTGGCAGTCCGGTTTCTATATAATAAACGTTGCATAAAGCAACATTATCATGTTTATCCTCAACAAAACCTAATTAAACGTTGTAATATAGCAACACTATGCTATACTTAATGCGATAATTGATGTATCAAGACGTCCAGAGGGGAAGATAAGATGGAACAGTATTTCTTTCAAACGGCTCGCAGCATTATCGCGGGCTGCGGCTCTTTAGAGCGGATTGTGGAGCATCTGCAAAGGCTCGGGTCTTTAGAATCGGTGCTGCTTGTATCCCAGCCCTTTCTTCAAAGCAGCGGCACGCTGGACAAAGTTACAAATCTCTTGAAGAGCGGCGGTATCGCCGTGCACTGGAATACCGATGTTCAGCCTGAACCGACCATCGCCCAATTGGAAGAGCTCTATAGCGCAATAGCCGAAATTCCTTGCGATGCGATTATCGGTATCGGCGGAGGCAGTGTGCTGGATGTTGTAAAGCTGCTGTCTGTCATGAAAACCAACAGCCTCTCTGTCCGGGAAATGCTTGGGACTGATCTGATTCCGAATCCGGGCATTCCGACGGTTCTGATCCCCACCACCTCGGGCACAGGCTCGGAAGTGACGCCGAACGCCATTGTGACTTTGCCGGAGGAAGAGCTGAAGATCGGCGTTGTCAGCCGCTACCTGCTGCCCGCGCTTGTCATTTTGGACCCGTTGCTGACGCTTGGTTTGCCTCGTGATATTACAGCCTCGACGGGAATGGATGCCTATACCCACTCGCTGGAATCGTTTATTTCCAATAAGGCTAACCGGTTCAGCGACATGTTCGCGCTTGAATCCATCCGCAACATTTCTGCAAGCATACTGCAGGCCTATCACCACGGAGACGACAGAAAAGCGCGGGAGGATATGCTGATCGGTTCCATGTACGGCGGAATGGCACTTACCTGCGCCGGAACGGCGGCTGTGCATGCTTTGGCTTATCCGATCGGCGGGAAATTTCATGTACCGCACGGAGTTGCCAACTCCATGCTTTTGCCGCATGTGATGGAGTTTAATTTTGATGCTATTGTGGAACGGCTGGCCCTCGTTGCCGGAGCGATGGGACTTCAGACGGGAGCGGGAAAACAGCGCGATGCAGAACAGGTGATTGAGCAGATCCGGCTGTGGACGCAGGAGATGGGCATTCCGCAGGATTTGGCGCTCTTCGGAGCTGCGCGCGAGGATATTCCCGAGCTTTCGCTTGCGGCTTCGCAGGTTACCCGGCTGATGGGCAACAATCCGAAGGCAATGACGCTGGAGGATATCGGGGCGGTATACGGCAAGCTGTTTCACTAAGGACCGGGGAACTGTTTAATACTGCCTAAAGGGCAACGGCCGGGTTATAATGGCATTAAAAAACAAGGATGAATAGTTGCATGAAAATTAAAACAATCGTCATTGCTCCTTACCCGGGGTTATCCGAATTAACGCTAAGCTTGCAAAATGAGCTGCAGGAGTTTGAAATTGTAGTGGAGCACGGAGATCTGTCGAGGGTGCTGCCGCTGATCGGCCGCATTCACACGGAAGGCTACGATGTCATTATCAGCAGAGGCGGGACGGCAAAGCTGCTGCAAAAGCATTCCTACCTGCCGGTTGTAGAAATTCCCGTTTCCGGATTCGACATATTGCGGATCCTGACACTGGTAAAAGGATACAACGCCAAATGTGAAATGATCGGATTTCCCAATATCATCGAAGGCTTTATGTCCGTGTCCAGCTTGATGGAGGTCGATATTTCATACACGGTTATCCATCAGGAGCAGGAAGTCGGGGCTGCCCTTGCAAACGCCAAGGCGAGAGGCATCCAGGTTGTCATTGGCGACAGCATCACGGTCAAAATGGCGGCAGAGAGCGGTCTGCAGGGCGTGTTAATCACCTCTGGCAAAGAATCTTTAATGGAAGCGTTCTCGCGGGCCGGGCAGCTCTATAAATCGGCCGAGAAGCTGAAGATAAAAAATGAAATGTACGAGGCGATGCTGGGCAAGCTGCAGGGTGGATATGCGGCAGCGGACCAAGGCGGCAAGCTGGAGTTCGCCAACCCCTCGTTCAAGCATCTGCTGAGGCTTCCTGAAACGGCAGATACGCTGTATACCATGTACCCCGGTCTGCGCGAAATGCTCAGGGATGTCAGCCGGGGGGCAGATTTTGACCGCGCGACAGCCGTTTATGAGCCTGAGCAGGGTTTGTACCTGCGGGCGCAATTGCTGCCTGCCGCGGATGAACGCCGGCTGTATATGCTGCTCGCATCGGAGGAAGAGCCGGAGCACAGCGGTCTTGCGGCCAGCTACCTTCTGGCGGATGCCCCTTTTTTCTCCTATCAGGAAGAAGGCGGGCTGGAGACGGAATTTCAGGTTTATCCCGCAGCCGTATACGGCGAAAAAGGCAGCGGGCGCAAGCGTTACGTCATCAACGCCGCCCTCTCCGAATCAAGGGACGGCATCCTGTACCTCAATATCCGCAGATCGCCGGAAGAGGTGCTGAAGGCCATGATGGAGCTGATGCTGTACGGCGGCGGGCGCGTCACCGCCATAGAAGGGGCGGAAATGCTGTCTGCCAAGCAACAGAGAGAGCTGGCTGAATTCATTATCAAGCGCAAGATGAAGACGGTGTTCCTGTTTGACAGGGACCCGGAGGTGCTCGCTGTAGAGGAACGGCTGGCCGGAAAGCTGCTGCGCAGCTTTCAGAACCGGAGAACCTCGCTTCCGGCCCTGCGGGATACGCCATGGCTGGAGCGCAGCATCCGCGCCTGCCTGATCTGGACGAACGAACGGCTGGGCAAGCAGATTGCCGGTATCCGGGGGGAAGTGATGGAGACACTGCTCGCGCATCCGTGGCAAGGTAATTTTACCGAACTGCGCACGGTAATGGAGCTCTTTGTATCGGCGGCCGCGGGGCCGTTCATTGAACGGGAAGCGCTGGCGATGCTGGAGGAAGGAAGCCGGAAAGCCCGCAGCGGATTAGCCCCGGTGTCCGGCAGGGAAGGACTGAACCTGCGTCAGCCGCTGGAGGACATTGAGCGGGATATCATCCGGACCGTGCTGGAGCAGGAGGATATGAACCAGTCGCTGGCCGCCAAGCGGCTTGGCATCAACCGCACGACTCTGTGGCGCAAATTAAAAGAAGACTGACATGGCGGCTGCTTCTGGAGCAGCGTTCTGCCGTATTGATGTGATTGCTGTTTGTATGGAGGGGGTTTAGAAATGAACATCGCCGTCATCGCGGATGACTTGACCGGAGCGAACGATACGGGGGTGCAAATGGCCCGTCAGGGCTTGGCCACTTCTGTACTGCTTGAGCTGAAGACGGGCGGCGGAAAACAGGAGGCCGTTGTGTTTGATACCGACAGCCGCTCTCTTCCTCCCCTGGAGGCTTATCAGAAAGTCAGGGATGTATGTCTGTTTCTGGGGCGCGGCGGAGAAGCTTCCTCTCCTGTCATCTACAAAAAATTTGATTCCACGCTGCGCGGAAATATCGGCAGTGAGCTGGACGCCGTCTATGAGACGCTGCAGCCTGATTTTATCGTCATCGCCCCTTCTTTTCCAAGGGTCGGGCGCACGCTGACGGACGGAATTGTGTATGTGAACGGGATGCCGCTGCACGAGACGGAGATGGCCTGTGATCCCAAGCATCCGGCAACGGAGTCGGCCTTCTCTGCCATTCTTGAGCGGCAAAGCCGTTATCCTGCAGCCCTTATTTCGCTCGAACGGCTGAGAGGAGAGCGGGCTGCGCTTGATGAACTGATTGCCGGGTACCGTCAGGCAGGCATTCCCTATCTTGTATTCGACGCGGAACGGGAAGAGGATCTGGACTTGATCGCTTCTTTATTTCCCGGAGGACCGGGGCGTCCGAAAGTTGTATGGGCCGGGTCAGCGGGCTTGGCTGGCGCCCTGACGGCGCAAATTCTCCGCAGCCTCAGAGAAGCCTCGAAGCAAGAGGGTGTTGAACTGAATAAGTCAGGCGAGAAACAGGCATCCTGCAAAAATGTCGCGTATTGCGATCCGAATTCCGTACTTATTGTCGTCGGCAGCGTCAACCCGTGGTCGCGCCGCCAGCTAACCGAACTGGTGAAAGAGGACAGTGTCTCTGCTATCGCCGTTGAATCGGATAAGCTTCTCTTCCCAAGCTCATGCGGTATGGAATTGAACCGGGTCCGTGAGCTTGCAATCGGCATCATCTCCCGGGAGGGGAAGCATGTGGCGCTCTATACGTCCGGCAATCCGGATGAGGTCGAACAGGCCCGCGAGCTTGGGCGCGCCGGCGGCCTGAGTGCTACGGAAGTGGGCGAGCGCATAAGCGCGGCGCTTGGCCGGGTGGCTGCTGATATTATCGCCGAATGCGGAATCCGCCATATGGTGCTGACCGGAGGCGATACCGCGAAGCAGGTCTGCCGCCATTTAAGCGATGTGGAGATCATGCTCATAGATGAGGTGGAGAATGGAGTCCCGCTCGGGCGGACGCCGGGCGAATCCGGCAGATATATTATTACGAAAGCGGGGGCTTTCGGCAGCGATCAGGTACTGGTCCGCTCCGTGAAGGCTCTGCAGAAAGGTGTGATATGATGAAACCAATTATTGCCATTACTATGGGGGACGCGGCCGGTATCGGGCCTGAGGTTATTGTGAAGGCGTTATCGCACCCTGATGTTTACGAGGTGTGCCGGCCGGTTGTCATCGGTGATGCCGGAATACTGAAGCGGGCCGCCGCCGTCTCCGGCCGGGATGAAACGGAAATCCACCCGGTATCGGGAGTTGCGGAGGCGCTTTTCCGGCAAGGCACCATTGATTGCATTAACCTGGATCTTCTGCCGGACGCTGTGCCTTTCGGGCAATTGTCCGCCGCGGCGGGAAATGCGGCGTTCCATTATATTGCCAAGGCCGTTGAGCTGGCTAAGGCCGGTGAAGTCCAGGCAATCTGTACCGCGCCGCTGAATAAGGAAGCGCTGCACAAGGGAGGTCATCTCTATCCCGGACATACCGAAATTTTGGCCAAGCTGACGGAAACGGAAGATTTCTCGATGATGCTGTCCACCGGCCGCCTCAAGGTTATTCACCTGACAACCCATGTCGGGCTAATCAAGGCAGTGGAGATGATTACGCCGGAGCGGACGTACAAGGTGCTGAAGCTCGCGGATCAGGTGCTGCGGGCAGCGGGAAATGAGAATCCGCGCATCGCCCTGTGCGGCATCAATCCCCATGCCGGGGAGAACGGCTTGTTCGGAAACGGAGAGGAAGAAGAGAAGCTGCTTCCGGCCGTAGAGAAAGCGCGGGCGGAAGGGATGGATGTATATGGTCCGGCTCCGGCGGACACCCTTTTTTACAGGGCCATGCGGGGAGACTTTGATATCGTCGTCGCCTGCTACCACGACCAGGGGCATACGCCGATCAAGGTGCTGGGCATTGAGGACGGCGTCAATATTACCGTTGGCCTGAAGGGCGGCATCATCCGTACCTCCGTTGATCACGGGACGGCTTTTGATATTGCCGGAAAGGGCATTGCGGATGAAAGAAGCATGCTGGAGGCGATCCGCTCCGCTGTAGAGCTGGCCCCGCAGCAGGCAGTTTAAGCGTACCGCGGGGCTGATTGCTCCTGGAGTTCGCGATACATGAAATAACAGGAAAGGGCTGGGGACAATGCTGGAAGTGAAGGGAATTATACCTGCGATGGTCACTCCGCTGGATCAGCGGGAGGAAATCGACGAGAAGGCGCTGCGGGAGATGGTCAACCGTTATATAGACGCCGGAGTGCACGGACTTTTTTGCCTGGGAACCAACGGCGAATTCTTTAATCTTTCTTTTGAAGAAAAGCTGGCAGTAGCGCAGATCGTCATCGATGAGGCGAGCGGCCGCGTGCCCGTGTATGCCGGGGCAGGCTGTCCGGGAACGGGCGAGACCCGCCGCCTTGCGCAAAGACTGGAGCAGGCTGGAGCGGATGCACTTTCCGTGATTACGCCCTATTTTCTGACCTATACGCAGCCGGAGCTGCAATACCACTTTGAAGCCGTAGCGGGAGATACATCGCTGCCCATTGTGCTGTACACGATTCCGGTCCGTACAGGCAACACGCTAAGCGTGCAGACAGTGGCCAAGCTGGCGGAATTGCCGAATGTGGTTGGCATCAAGGACAGCAGCGGCAGCTTCGATAACATTTTGCAACTGATCGACCGCACACCGGAATCCTTCTCCGTGCTTGCCGGAACGGATTCGCTCATCTTGTCCACGCTCATGGCTGGAGGCACGGGGGCCATTGCAGCAACGGCCAATATTTTTCCGTCCACAGTGGTGGCGATTTATGAGCATTGGCGCTGCGGTGAATTTGAGCAGGCAGAGCAGGCACAACGCGTCCTCCGTGATTTGCGGACAGCCTTCGCGCTTGGCACCCTGCCTTCCGTGCTGAAAGCTGTGCTGAACGAAATCGGCTTGCCGGCAGGTCCGGCCCGGCGGCCTGTGGCTCCGTTGACACCTCAGGCACTGGAGGAAGTGCGCCGTATGGTGGCCAATTACACGGAGAGAGGCTTGCTGTAAAAAAATTTTGCCCATTCTATTGCAAATTGCAACTTATTTTTAAAATGAGTAGCACAAAAAAGATTTTGTGCGCAATTTTCCATGAGTTATAGTTAATTTTGCATTAATATTATTCTTGGATCGTGAGATACTAATCATAAAGACACTCCTAGTATTTCAAATTAAGCTATGAGGGGGAATAAATAATGAGAAAAAAGAAAGCGTTTTATCTGGTCTTCGCCGCTCTGCTGACAGCTGGGTCCGTACTGTCCGGCTGCTCACAAAATGCCAAAACGAACACTGTTAACAGCGGAAACGGGAATGCGGAAGGAAGCAGCAGCTTTTCTTATTTGATGCATGATAAATTTATTAACTGGCTGCAGGAGGACAAGTGGTATCCGTACGTGGAAGAGGCCACCGGCACGACAGTCGAATTTGTTCCCGGCGGATCCAACGACGATGAGTACTACGCTTCCGTTGACCAGAAAATTATTAGCCGCACCTTCCCTGATTCAGGCATCGTGTCCGTTTCGCAGGCTACCGTATACGGCGCCCAAGGCGCGTTTGTCGATCTGGCTCCCTACATTGATGAGTTCGGACCCAATATCAAGAGTTATATCGAGAAGAACCCTAATTATAAAACGCTGATTAGCAATAAAGACGGACAGATTTTTGGACTGGTTGCCGAGGCTCCGCTTTTTGCAGACTTCATCTTCTATCGCGCCGATCATTTTGAGAAGGCCGGCATTACCAAGGCGCCGCAGACGATTGACGAGCTGACCGATGCTATGCGCAAATTGAAAGCGTATTACGGCAAGGATGATAAGAACTACTATCCGATGGTCGGCCGTGAAGGCTATATCCGCTTCCAGAGCGCATTCAATGCAGCCGCGAACTACGATGACGGCGTATCCAAAGGTATTTATGGCAACGGCAAAACAGGCACTGACCTGTATTCCGACGGATACAAGAAAATGGTGGAGTGGTACAAAACACTCTATGCCGAAGGCTTGATCGATCCGGAATGGGTAGCAGGCTCAGGCACGGAGGAAAGCTGGGAGTCGAAAATGCTGACCGGACAAGGCTCCATCAGCTATGACTACCTGACCCGTCCCTCGTGGTTCATGGATAACGGAGGACCGGACAACGACCCGGACTATGATATTGCCATTCTTCCGTATCTGAAAGACCTGAACGGCAATCCTTCCGTGCAGACAACTGAAACCCAGTACAACACCTTGAGAGCGATGGTTATTAACGCAGACAGTAAAGACAAAGCGGAAACGATTATCAAATTCCTGGATTACCTCTATTCCGACGAAGGCCAAACGCTTGTATCATGGGGCGTTGAAGGGGAAAGCTATAAAGAAGAGGGCGGAAATAAACAGTATATCCTGGACTTCTCGGAACAGGAAGCAACTCCTGCCGGAGAGCCGCGCTGGTCTTTCCTCAACGACCGTCTCACCTTCGTCAAGCCGATTGACAACGACGCGTTCTACTCCTGGAACACCGAGCTTGTACGCAATGCCGCACTTGAGCTGTTCACAGACGAAAATTTGAAAACCGGCGTACAGGTGACCTACACAGCGGATCAGGCCAAACAATTGGCTGACCTTTCTGCCAAGGTCAATGAAGCGGTTACTGCTGGCGTGACGGAATTCGTCAACGGCAAACGCCCAATGAGTGAATGGGATGCCTTCCTCGGCGAAATGGAAACGGCGGGGTACAAGAAGATTGTAGCCCTCCAGCAGGAAGCTTACGACGCAATGTATAAATAAACAGCACCAGCCGCGCCATCCCCCCAAGGGACGGCGCGGCTCCTAAATACAGGGTACAAATACAGATCAAATGGGTGGTGGAGAAAGTGATGACAAGTGAAAGAATGACGCCTCTTCCCCAAAAAACGATGATGCGCCGTTTTCTCGCCTATATGAATACGAACAAGCTGCTGCTGCTCATGCTTTTGCCCGGTTTGATCAGCCTGGTCTTGTTCAAGCTGGCTCCGCTGGGCGGCATGATTATCGCTTTTCAAGATTTCAGCGCCTTTCGCGGGGTGCTGGGCAGTCCCTTTGTCGGTCTGGAACATTTTCAACGTATCTTTGAGGACCCGTATATATGGACCCTTGTCAAAAACACGCTTATTCTCGCCTTCTATTCCCTTCTATTCACGTTTCCCATTCCGATTCTGTTCGCCTTGCTGCTGAATGAGGTACGGGTCCGCTGGATCAAAGGAAGCGTGCAATCGCTGAGCTTTTTGCCATATTTCATTTCTTCGGCCGTCATGGTCAGCATTCTGTATACGCTGCTCTCGCCTTCGACCGGCCTTGTTAACGACATTCTGGTCCGCTTTGGCCTGGATAAGATCTATTTCATGGCTGAACCGGGATGGTTCCGCAGCAACTATGTGCTGCTTCAGGTATGGCAGACCTTCGGCTATTCGGCAATCGTGTATATTGCCGCAATGGCTGCTATTGATCCATCCGTCTATGAATCGGCCTCGCTGGACGGTGCCAGCCGGTTTCAGCAAATGCTTCACATCACTCTGCCCTCCCTTAAGCCGACAATTGCCATCATGCTGATTATCAGCGTCGGCAACATTTTCACGGTCGATCTGGACCGGATTTTGCTCATGTACAATCAAAGCGTCTACCAAACGGCCGACGTCATTCAGACTTATGTATACCGCCTGGCTTTCGCAAGCACGGGATTCCCGGAATACAGCTACGGCACGGCAGTCAATCTGCTGAAATCCGTTGTCGCCTACGTTCTGGTTGTCGGTACCAACAAGCTGTCCACTAAATATTCCGATACGCGGCTATTCTGAGAAAGGAGAAGGATGATGAGAACGAAGATCAGTCTGTTCGACATCTGCAACAATATTTTTCTGCTAATGATCGCTCTTGTCTGCACGTATCCTTTCCTGTATATATTCTTTCTTTCCATCAGTGACGGAAGAAGCATCGCCTCAGGGGACGTTGTGTTCTTTCCGAAGAACCCTAACTTTGAAGCCTATCAATATATTTTGACGAATTCGAGCCTCGGCATTTTCCGGGGGCTGCTGAATTCGGGCATCTATACGGCGGTCGGCACGGTTGTTGCGCTTCTGCTGACGTATATGACGTCCTACGTGTTGTCCCGGAAGCAGATTAAAGGCCGCTTTCTGATCATGAGCCTGTTCGTGTTCACCTGGGTATTCGAAGCGGGAATTATTCCGGCCTATATCGTCCTGAACAAGCTTGGCTTTGTGGACAATTGGCTGGTGATGATCATTCCCAATGCGATCAATGTGCAGTTTCTGATTATTACCAAAACATTCCTGGACGGCCTGCCGGCTGAGCTTGAGGAAGCATCCAAAATCGACGGCGCCAACGATTTCCAGATTATGAGCCGCGTCTTTCTCCCCATTTCCAAACCGATTCTGGCCACAATCGGCGTTTTCTACGCCGTGTTTATCTGGAACCAGTATCTGATGCCGCTCATTTATCTGCAAAATCCCAACCTGCAGACGATTCAGGTCATGCTGAAAAGACTTGTCATCAGTTCGGGCGATTCCAATACGGCTTTCCGCACGATTATCCAGGACGGCATTATGCTGAATCCCGGCAACCTGAAGGCTGCCGCTATCTTCGTAGCGATGGTGCCGATCGTGCTGATCTATCCGTTTGTGCAGAAGTACTTCAAAAAGGGTATCCTGATCGGTTCCGTGAAGTAAGCCCGTCTTGCCTTCGTGGAGCCAATCGGCCAATTTCACAATTTTCTCGAATAAGGAGCGCATTATGCTAAATAATCCTATGATTGAATTAAACGACCTTACGGAAGACGGAAAGCTGTATTTCAACCGCCGCCTCGGACTGGTGGAATCCCTGCTGCCCTGCGATTTCGAAACAAGCCATGCCTGCGACCTGCAGGAGCTGCCGGGCGGCGATTTGCTCTGCGTCTGGTTTGCCGGTTCGGATGAAGGCAACTCGGATGTCAGCATCGTGATGTCCCGTCTGAACGCCGGTTCGGACGCCTGGACTCCCGCTGTGAGAATTTCCGACGACAACGGCTTCAGTGAGCAAAATCCGTCCTTGTTTCTTCATCCGAACGGCGAGCTGTGGGTCATGTACACTGCCCAGCGGGCCCGTACGGCCGACGAGCCGCCGGAGTTCAACCTGCAGTACACCTCTAAGATTTACCGCAAGGTTTCCAGGGACAACGGGTTAACCTGGGGAGTGGCAGAGATGATGTTTCCGCGTGAAGGCTCGTTCTGCCGCCAGAAAATCCAGATTCTCTCCAGTGGAAGATGGATCTTTGAGAATTGGATCTGCTTCAATGACGAAACCCGCAACGGCAGCGACATTACGGTCATGAACATCTCCGACGATGAAGGCGCCACGTGGCGCAGCGTCGAAGTTCCCGGCAGCCGCGGCCGTGTACACTGCAACGTGATCGAGACGGCGCCCGGGAAGCTGATCGGGCTCTTCCGCAGCCGCGCAGCGGACAATATTTATTTTGCGAAATCGGACGACAACGGAGAGAACTGGACCGAACCGGTGCGCACCGAGCTGCCGAACAACAATTCCAGCATTTCCGCCATCAAGCTTGCGAGCGGCAAGCTCGCCATCATCTACAATGATTTGCGCTTCAACGACAAGCCGGATATTACCGTCTGGCCGTTTGAACGCTGCCCGGTGACTGTAGCCATTTCAGAGGACGAGGGCAGAACGTGGCCGTACCGCCGCCATGTGGAGACAGGTGAAGGCTTCAGCGGCCACAAAAACTTAATCCGCAACCGCCGCTACGAGTATCCATGCATTATGCAGGCTGCGGACGGAAGTCTGCAGGCTGCTTATTCCTTCGGCAACCGCCGCACGATGAAGTTTATCTCCTTCACGGAGCAGTGGGTAACCGGCGCCGAATAACCGGGCCGCTGCCGGGCTGAGCCCCTTTTGGGGCTTTTTTTGATCAACTGACAAAGAAAAAACATGCGGCACAGTGAGAGAACGTAATTTACGGCAAATCTTTTGGGGTGAAACAGAAATGGAAGATCATATCGTACAGCATTTTCACTCACCGACAAAAACACAAATGGATCAGTCCGCTTACATTACCTGGGCTGGCCACCGGAAGTGCGGCAAAGACCATGTCGTAGGCCCGCGCGTCCTTGAGGACTATAAAATGGTTTTTGTCCTCAGCGGCAAAGGTTATTTAACCCAGGGCGATCATGTCAACAAAATGCTGAACCAGGGGGATATGTTTATCCTGATTGCCAGGGAGAAGCATTTTTACTATGCCGACCCCGAGGACCCGTGGGAAATCATGTGGGTCACCTTCAACGGCAAGCATGCTCCCTACTATCTGAGCCTGATGGGGCTGGATAGTAATCACTGCTGCCTGGCGGGAATTACGACGCATACCATCATTAATAAAATACTGCTGCTGATCCAGGAGCTCCCGGAAGCGAGGGACGGACAGCTGCTGTGCATCAGCTATCTGCTGCATATTTTCCACCTGGTTGAACAGGGAGCCAAACATTACGGCGAGGCCGGCATGCGGACAGGCTCCGAAAGCGTGGTGCAGCAGGCCGTTCTTTTTATCGAGCAAAATTATTACATGCATCTTGATGTTGATCTGCTGTGCAAGCACGTCAACTACAGCCGTTCCTACCTTTCCCGTTACTTCAAGCGGATTACCGGGATGTCCATCCCGGAATATATCAGCAAAATCCGTATCCAGAACGCCAAAGTGCTGCTGCAGAAGACAGACCTCAACATTCAGGAGATTTCGGCTTCCGTCGGCATAACGGATTCCCTCTACTTCTCCAAGCTGTTTAAAAATGTAACGGGAACCTCTCCCATGTCCTTCAAGAAACACAACCAGGAGCACTGAGCCAAGCCGTATCTATATATGAATGGGAGGAATACCCATGTTTGATTTTGAAAATAGCATGGAATTTGAAGAGAAAGACCTGGATCTTTTAACTGTCGGGGAACTGCTGGTTGACCTGATATCGGGGGATTACGGCGATTCCTTTGAGAACGGCACGTACCACCGGTATTTCGGAGGCTCGCCGGCCAATATCGCCATGAATACGAAGCGGCTGGGCATCCGCCCGCTTGTGGCATCTGCGGTGGGGACGGACGGGCTTGGGCAATTTCTGGTGGAGCATTTGAGAAGAGCCGGGATGGATACAAGCTGCGTACAGCATGTGGACGAAGCAACCAGCCTGGTGGTCGTGACCAAGAGCAAGTCCACGCCGGTTCCGATCTTCTACCGGGGAGCCGATTACCGGCTCACCTACACAGAGGAATTGCGCACAGCCCTGCTCCGGACGAAGATCGTCCATTTCTCTTGCTGGCCTTTGTCCAGGCAGCCGGTAAAATCCGCGGTGGAGCAAGTGATCCGGGACGCCCGCCAGAACGGGATTCTCGTCTGCTTTGATCCCAACTACCATCCGGCGCTATGGGAGAAAGGGGAGGACGGGGTTAAGTATATCAAATCCATCCTTCCCCTTGTCGATATCGCCAAGCCGTCGGAAGACGATGCCGAGCGGCTGTTCGGGCAAGACAGCCCGGAGAATCAGATGCAGAAATTTCTGGACCTGGGCGTGAAGCTGGTCATTCTGACTTTGGGCAAGGACGGCGCGCTCGCCTCAAACGGGCAGGAAACAGTGAAGTTCGATACTCTGGCTGCGCAGGTGACAGATACGACGGGGGCAGGGGATGCCTTCTGGTCCGGCTTTTATACGGCACTCGTCAAGGGGTATCCGGTTCGCAAAGCGCTGGAGTTCGGACTGGCAGTCAGCGCGTACAAGCTGCAATATACAGGGGCAGTCGTAGAGCTGCCGGCACTTGAGACATTCAAGACGAAGTACCAAATCTAGGAGGGCGAGAGTAATGGCAATTCACAATCAAGTACAGCTGATTACGTATCCCGACTCGCTGGGCGGGAGCCTGCAAACGTTAAACCGTGTGCTGGATGAGCATTTTTCGGATATTTTCAAGGGCGGCATTCATATCCTCCCTCCATTCCCCTCCTCGGGAGACCGGGGATTCGCTCCGCTTACGTATTTCGAGATTGAGCCTGCATTCGGTTCCTGGGAAGACATCAGGACGATCGGGGCGAAACATGATGTGCTGCTGGATGTGATGGTCAATCATATTTCCCGGCAGTCGGAGTATTTCCAGGATTTCCTGAGGCAGGGAAGAAGCTCGCCCTACGCGGATTGGTTCCTGACACTCGACAAAATCTGGGCAGACGGTCAGCCCGTTCAAGCCGATATCGACAAGATGTTCCTTCGCCGCCCCTTGCCGTATTCCACATTCACTATTGAAGAGACGGGAGAAGTGGAGAAGGTGTGGACGACCTTCGGCAAAACCGATCCTTCGGAACAGATTGACCTCGACATTCATTCGGAAAAGGTAAAACGTCTGCTGACCGGTATCTTTGAGAACTTCCGGAACAACAAAGTCAAGATTGTGCGGCTGGATGCCGTAGGCTACATCATCAAAAAGCTTGGCACAAGCTGCTTCTTCGTGGAGCCTGAGATTTACGGCTTTCTGGACTGGATCAGGGAGCTGGCCGATTCGCTGGAAATCGAGCTGCTGCCGGAGGTTCATTCCCACTGCAGCATTCAATATAAACTGGCGGAGCACGGTTTCTGGATTTATGATTTCATTCTGCCTTACCGCATTCTCGATACTCTCGTCAATAAAAATGCGGAAGCGCTGAAGGAATACCTGACCACGCGTCCTGCGAAGCAGTTCACGATGCTGGACTGCCATGACGGCATTCCCGTCAAGCCCGATCTCGACGGATTGATCGACACGAAGGAAGCACGGGGGCTGGTCGATACTTGTCTTGAACGCGGCGCCAATCTGAGCCTTATCGTCTCCGACGGGCACAAGGCCGAGGACGGGTTCGATGTACACCAGATCCGCTGCTCCTACTATTCCGTGCTGAACAGCGATGATGACGCTTATCTCGCGGCCCGTGCCATCCAGTTCTTCGCTCCTGGCATCCCGCAGGTGTATTACGTCGGACTTCTGGCCGGAGAGAACGATGAGGAAGGGGTTCGCCGTTCAGGAGAAGGGCGGGAGATTAACCGTCATAACTTCAGTATAGACGAGATTGAACAGGCGCTTGGCAAAAGCGCAGTCCAGCGTCTTCTTGCGCTGATCCGGTTCCGCAACGAATACGGCGCCTTTAACGGCGATTTCCGCGTACTGGAATCGGCAAGTAATGAGATCCGGCTGGAGTGGACCCGGGGTGCTCTGCGCTGCACACTGCATATTGATCTGAGCATTAACCGGACGGTCATTGATTATGTGGAGGCCGAAGGGAAGATTGTTCAGTTCGAGGTGTAGCTGCTTACAGCAGGAAGCAATAGTTCCACACAAACAGCGGCAGCCCAGGAATTTATTTTCTCGTCCATGGCTGCCGCATTTTCCCGGGCATGAGAAGCCATCAGAAAAAAGAAACGGAGCCCCCCAGCGGTTACCGTTCCTTAATCAACGACTGAACCTCTCTCACCTGCTCCACCGTTGCCCAATCGCACAACATCGAAGAGCGCTAGACTTCTTGTAAAATGACTGTCATTCCCCAACCCATAAGCCGGTTTCAAGGCTTGAAGTATCTGCTCCAGTGTTCCTCCATTCTTCCCGCCCTCTTCTGATACAGCGCCAAATAATGGCTCAAGCGATAATAGTATGTTAGATTGCCCTCATCGATTCACTTTAGGAAACAGTGCCTACACAAACGGGAAAATAAATGCAGGGAATAACTGCTAATTTTAGAACTATTCTTTATGATCTCCTTTGGTATGCTGTATTAAAAAGTCCAGTCTCCTCATACCAATACCGATTTTCTGAAAACATGCGGTGTAATGTTAAATTGCTCTTTAAATGCTTTTTGGAAATGGCTTTGGCTGGAGAAGCACAGATAGGCGCTGATTTCACTGATGCTTTTATCGGAGAAAGCAAGCAGATCTTTGCCCTCCTCCAGCTTCCGCTCTTTAATAAAATCGCTCAGATTGCGTCCCAGCTCTTTCGAGAATTTCCGCGATAGATGAGAACGGTTATAGCCTATATGATTAGCTACATCTGCAACGGCTATTTTCTTGTTTGTATTTTCCTCGATGAATTGAATGGCCTGATATAAAATATTATCCAGTTTGGGGAACGAAATAGAATTTTTGACGCGATGGGTATAATCCCGCAGCACTTGGCCAAACAAATACGAAATGGAAGGAATATCGGTTATACGTTCGACATGTTCCAGGTAAACATCGTATAGCTGATATGAGATGCTGGGAGCAAGCCCCCCTTTAATTGCAGCACGCGAAATCAGGGCGATTTTGGCGATGAATTTATTTCGTACCTGCCGCAGATTGTCACTCTCATTGATGCATATCCCAGCTTTTTTCACTCTATCCGTCAATACTCCCAGTCCATCCATATTTCCGGTTTCAACATAGTGAAACATCTCCGTTTCCATGGCGTGATTATTATTCAAAAGCTCTTCCTCTTTATTTAGATAGGCGTCTGTGGAATATTGCTGATGAATAGACTGCTTAATTCTACCCTTCGTACAAGCGGAAATGTCCCTTGTCGTACACTGTACATTATTCAAGGTGAAATTAATGAAAATCAAGGAGTTCATAAAAACATCCAAGTTTTGCGTGGGAATGTTGTAAAAGAATGAAGAAAATTCCTCCATTTGTGAAAAATCGGCCGAAAATTCTTTGCATATATCTTGTATCGATTCTGCCGTATAAGGAATATCGTTAATCGGACCTATGACAAGCGAATAATCGTATTGTTCAATTTTTATGCATCCATAATAGGAATGAAACGGAGTCATGGTATAAGACACCGAATTCGGCGTGTCCCATAATTGCGACAAATAAGATAGGGGCGGCAAAGTATCCGTATTCTGTTCAGGGTAACAAACCTTTAGATTATTGTGTTCATACAGATAGACGGGAATATAGAAGGTTTGATATAAATATTCGCAGTACTTTGTAAAATCAAGCATACGTATGCCTCCTTAATGTAAATCTGCTAAAGCCATAAAGCGCAATGCAACAATAATATCATGTCACTAATATATAATTAAAGAAACATAAATGCAATAAATTGAATTATATCATGTCTACAATAGGTATTGAAGATAAAGCAAACTGTAGATGCATCTACTGAGAACCCAATTTGATAACAGGAGAGGATACCATGACTGTACATTTTAATGCGAAGTCGACAACGGAAGATGTTCTTGCAGGCATTGATCTTAAAAATAAACGTTATCTTGTGACTGGAGTGTCATCCGGCATGGGAATTGAGACCGCTCGGGCACTGGTAGCCCATGGAGCGGAGGTAGTGGGTACCGCACGCAATCTGAAAAAGGCGGACGACGCAACGGGTGAAGTGCGCGCGGCAGCCCAGAAGAGTGGCGGCAGCTTCGAGGTTATCGCGCTCGATCTGGCAGACCTGGAAAGCGTACGTGCGGCAGCCGACCAGCTCATATCCGATGGCCGCACTTTTGACGCTATTATTGCCAATGCGGGTGTAATGGCGACCCCTTTTGGAAGAACTAAAGACGGCTTTGAAACCCAGTTTGGCACCAACTACCTTGGCCACTTTGTTCTGGTTAACCGTATCGCCTCTCTGCTCCGTGACGGCGGCCGGCTTGTGACCGTTTCTTCCAATGGCCACCGCTGGGCAGATATTGATCTGGAAGACCCCAATTTTGAAATCAGACCGTATGATCCGTGGATCAGCTACGGGGGAGCAAAAACGGCAGTTGTATTGTTTGCCGTCGAATTCGACCGGAGGCATCGCAAAAGGGGCATACGGGCATGTTCCCTTATGCCTGGCGTGGCCAATACTGGTCTCGCCCAATATTTATCGCAAGAGGACCTCTTGGCGCTCAAGAACAGAATCGAGGGCGAAAATGCAGATGCAAATCTGCCTCCGTTCGAGTTCAAGACGATTCCCCAAGTTGCTGCAACATCCGTATGGGCAGCAGTCGTCGCCGATGGAACGGAAATGGGCGGTCACTATTGTCAAGATTGCCAAGTTGTGCCCATCGATGATGCGCCTGGGCTCCGGAATGCCGTAATGTCTTATGCAGTCGATCCCGAACGCGCCAAGCTGCTTTGGACAAAGAGTGAGGAGCTCGTCGGCGAACAGTTTTAAGCGGCAGATAAAGCAGAAACGGCCATCATTCTGATTTTCACAGGATGATGGCCGTTTCCACAAATATTCTCCTAAAACAGCTCTTTCTTGAGTAACTACTCTATCTCACTCGGGCTGCCAGGTCCAAAAATGCTCGGGTTGCCGCTTGGACCCGGTATAGAATTTGCGGCTCCATTATAGATTTGTATCATATATGAAAAATATCAACCGTACATACTTTGGAACGTTGTGCAGGTGCTTTTCCGAATAACTCCTACTTCCCCTCCCAGCACCTTTAACGGCAGGAACCTCTGGTCGGCCTCATGAAGCGGCGGACAGGGACTTTTGCTGTCTAATCGGCAAAAGTCCCTGTCAAGGTCATCATTATTCTACAGCATAACAAAATTTGCCCCTACTTATGGTACGGTCACCGCGACTTATCTTCACCGTGCGATAAGTCAGCTCCACCAGCAGTTCTCTCGACTTCTCGTACAAAAACAGGGGCTGTCCCTTTGAGCCCCTGCATTCTGCAATTACTTGCTGCTTGCGGCATAAGTTGCCGCGCTTTCCCCTGCAATTCGGCCTGAAGTCCAGGCAAAGCCGCTGGCAAGCCCTTCGTATGGCGGATAGCCCTGACCTTCGTAGTAACCGCCAGCGTTGGTACCGGCCGTATAAAGCCCTTTTATCGGATTATAATCATTATCAATGACTTCCAGCTTCTCGTCCACCTTGACGCCGCCAATTGTTCCAAGATTCACGGCCCGGCAATCAAAGGCATACAGATCTCCGGATTCCACGGTATATTTGAGCGATGCATTCGATTTATTGTAATCTGTATCTTTCTGATTGTTCACCATTTGATTGTAGCGGGAGACATTGGCCTCCAGATCCTTCGCGTCCATTCCGGAAGCTTCCGCCAGTTCAGCAATCGTGCTTCCTTTGAATGCCGTGCCGCTCGCAACAGCCTGATCTGCAAGTGCTGCAAAATCTTCGGCTTCCATGTTAGCTCCCGGCCCCGCTTTAGAAATCCGCATTGAAGTACCGGCTGTGTAGTCTTTCAGTGTGGCTGTGTCCACGACGATATAATACTTACCGCCCGCGGCATAAGCTGCATTCGCCCAATATGCCGTATCATAGACCACATCTTCATTTACAAACCGGCTTCCTGAGGCGTCCACCCACAACAGCGGAGACATCAACAGTTGAGTGAGGCTGGAACTCGAGAAGCCTGCCATATGTTCAGAGCCAGAGCTTTGCGCGACTGTCGACTCAGCCAATTGCGCGGCATGCAGCAGTGCTGTTGCATCCCAGGTAATGGCGCCCAACCCTTCCATCATTTCAAGTCCTTCGCCATTGTTCGGCATTCCCAGGCTATTCAGATATGCGCTGTTCATCACATTAGATACTTTCTCCGTATTAGCGCCGAACCCGCCCGTACAGATAATCGTGGCCTTCGCATTCACTGTTAGTGTACCGCCATCCTCTTTTGTGGCGGTAATCCCTGTAACCGTGCCGTCTTTGCTCTGGATGATTGACTTCAAACTTGTATTCAGCCTGAGGTCTGCGCCCATCTCATCCAGATGCTTATAAATATTTTCAAATGCGGCGGTTGTATCCTTATATTTATGATAGCTCTTATACTTGTATACATCGTCTTCATGGGCGAACTGAGTGGTCTCCTGCTGCAAGTAAAACTCCACGCCATACCCTTCCAGCCACTTGATCGTATCTGCCGAATTCCCGACAATGGCGCGTGTCAGCGGCCCGTTTGATAGATAGTGGTTAAATTCCAACAGACGGTTCACAGCCTCATCTACGGACAAATTCAGGCCTTCCGCCTTTTGCAGATCCGAATTAACGGCAAAGAAGCCGCTCGATAATTTCGTATTTCCGCCCACAGCCGCCGTCTTCTCAATAATCATGACACTGGCTCCTGTTTCGGCGGCGGCCAATGCCGCTCCTGTACCAGAACCTCCGGCTCCTACGACGACTACATCGACCGTTACGTCTTCATCAGTGCCATCCTTCACAACTTCTTTTGTCTTCCACGCCTCAACATCAACTCCGGCCTGTGCAAGTGCGGTTCCAACAGCCGCAATTACAGCCTTGCTTGTAGAGGAAGCACCGGAGACTGCATCTACATTAAGGCTCTGCGCTTCCACAATATTTTCGGCAAGCTTGGGTGCTGCCGCTCCTCCCACTGTCGGGGTATCATTGTCCGCATTCACATCAATGGCAGAGACAGAGCCGTCGGCCTCAACGGTTACATTGACCGTCACATCACCGCCAAAGCCGCTCTCTGTAGCTGTGTAAGTGCCCGGTTTTACCGAAGAATTGCTGGCCGGCTCGGTATTGTCATTTTGACATCCGGATAAAATCGTCAGGAATACAAGCAGCAGAACCATTAAGCATCGAATTTTTTTGTCTTTTATCATCGCTTTCAACATGACTCCCCCGTGAACTTTTATTTCATTTCCTTTCAATAAGAGGATCGTACCACACAATATTATCGAAAAATATGAGCGCCTATAAGCAAAAAAGTGGTTTATTTTAAGGCCTTCAAAGCGATAATGCCACCGACCATTTAGTGAAATTATTCACATACAAAAAAGCTCCTGGCGCTCTACCATAGAGAGATACTTCGGAAGGAGAGAAACACTGTGTTCGAAGCATTAGGGAGAGTCCGGCATCTGTTAGGAAGCCAGAACACCAAGTTATTTCATTTTGACCAAACATTCAATCGTTATGCCATCGACCCGTCTATCTTTAAGCCAAGCAGCGGGCGTCTTACTGCCGTCGAAATACTTCCCAAGGACGGAATTCCTGTTCATTGCAGTAGCAGCTTTTTAACCATCCTCTATTGCGGGGGAAAATGCACAATTGAACTATCTGACGCTGTAATTAACTGTTTTGCGGGAAACATCATTCTTTTCAGGGATGGATGCCGATTTGTCGTGCAGCCTGAAACAGGTACAGAGGTCTACATTGCTTATTATGACAAAGAGCTCTTCGATTCGTTGTTTCATTCTCAGATTGCCGATCTTCCCCTCATTTATGACTTCTTTCATCTGGAAGATTGCAATGATGAGTTCCTGTATTTTGATTGCAATATGAACATGAAGATTAACCACTCCATTCAAGCTTTGCTTCTGGAGCTTTGTGAGAATAATTACTATTCCGAGAAGACGATCCGGTGTACGTCTATACTCCTTTTATCGAATCTGCACCTAATCCATCAAGGTAATCTTGTGATCAGCGAGTCCAGCATGATGAAGAAATACTTAATCGGCAGCATTCTGAAATATATGGCCGACAATTGTTCAATCGTCACGCTGAATAGCACAGCTGCCCACTTCAACTATCATCCGGCCTATTTTTCGGCTATGTTCAAACGATTAGCCAACACCACCTTTTCCAAAAAGGTCATGGAGCTCCGTATGGAGCGGGCGAGGCGCATGCTGGATTACACCAATTTGTCTGTTAAAGAAATTTGGCAGAGCACCGGCTTTGAGGAGCACAGTCATTTTCACCGCAGTTTCAAGGGAGCTTATGGGGTTACGCCTAACCAGTACCGGAAGAAGGTACAAAATGGGGAATAATTATACCGGAGATCAGCAGCACCCGATTATAGAAATACTCAAGTCTTGAACAAGTATTGGAGGAGTACTGCGCACCTAAATTTGCAGATATATTTATGGGTAGAGTTTTTTAAGCCTGATTCGAGCATCTTTGGCGGTAAACTGCCAGTTTAACGTGGCCAAGCGGAAACTTCATGGATCATCGCTTCCTTGGTTGAAATATACTCAGACAGACATTGACGGTTGAGAATACCGATTTCAGTTTCAGCATATTGAGCCAGCTTCCATGCTTTGGCGTATGATGGATCTCTAATTTGCCAGCAAGTCGTTTGCCTTCAGCGGGTTCAAACGCTTCGTAAATCGAGCCGATGCTATGCGTGTTCAAGTTGTCCATAATCAGGACAATTTTTTCGGCTTCCGGGTAGTGAACATCAACTAATGCTTGGATACAGGCCGCAAAATCTACCCGTGCTTGCGATTACCAAATTAAAGTCCCAATTTTAAACAAATACGTTTTCATTCGTGAGCAGCATAGACCTCATCTTGAAGAGATTGATGAAGATAAGAGTATGATTCCCTGCTCTACCATTACAATAAAAAATATGAAAAGCGGCAAAAATCAACCCAACGTTGCAAGCCCGTGAAAAGGTATTGAAGGACTTGGAAAACGTTGATAACGGCAACAGGAAGGCTTTCCGCTGGCTTTGAATTTAGTTACTATTTGTGACAAAAATTTCGCCCTACTTATGATACGGTTCACCGCGCTGTCTGTAACGGCAAGTTTTAGGGCCATCCTTTGCAGGATGGCCTCAGTCTATTTTGAAAGTAGTTCGAGAATATCCAAATTATTACTAACAGTAATTATCTTTTCCTTATACTCGCAATTCTCGATAAAAAGGGGAAGCTTTTTAAGGTTATATTCTCTATTCCACTCTAAAAGCTTCCGAATGCCTTCGAGAGTCTCGCGCTTTTTACTTGTTACAACTCCTGAAATGCGCTCTTCATACCTATTCCATATTCTTGCTTCTTGTACGAACAAGGGAGGCATTAGAACGATGATTTTGTCCGCAACTGAAAAGCTCGGATCTACCCACCCTCTATATACACCTTCTATGACCCATGAATAGCAACAGACAAGTTCTCTAAGTTTTTGATCCCTCTCTTCCTCTGGAACCCTTACTCCATAGTCATTCGATTTATTATCCCAAAAAATATCGTCTAAATCGAAATGAGGGATTTTGAGTTTTTGACTTAATAATGCTGATACAAATGATTTACCACTTCCTGAGCCACCTATGATATGTATTCTTATCCTACTCTCCTCCTATTTGCACGATTTCAATTTTACACAATTACACAGTACTCAAACCCGCATCAAATATAAATTCTTACATGTATCATATTCGCGACCCAGTAGCAAGCCCCCTTTTCCGAACACTTCTACGGAGAAAAGAGGAATGAACTAGAGGACGAGGCGGGAGACAACTTCCACAACCTTGCCGATGTCGAGTTGAATCGCGACGCTAAAGGAAGGGGAATAATGCCTGAAAGACCAAACAGAATCTAATGCTCTCCTTTAACTTAAGAACACGCCTTCGTTACAAATTACATCGCCGTTTATTACAATTGTTGGTTTCTGAATAACCAAATCAAAATGATAAGTTGATTCTATCGCTCCGCCATAGTTCTTGTTATGTCCAAATCCAAAATGGCACGTGCCTCTCGCTTGCTCCGATTCCATCAATTGTTCATTCCACAGAGCATTGGGATTGATGCCAATTCCGAATTCCGCAACAACATTCGAATTGATATCTCGATGCAAGTCCTGAAATACGTTTTGATGTTGAGGATCTTCGGTTTCTATTTCTCTCGTCTTTACCACTCGTCCACCATCAATCCAGAGAGTAAATGGTATTTTGGGCGGTGCCCAATAAGCACATGCATCAACGAATATCTTGCCTTTAGTTCTACTCTCGAATGGAGTACAGAATACTTCTCCATCCGTTTCCAACCAATTTCGTGGGTAGAGAGTAATGTCTGTCCCGCTCGCTGTAATAATGTTAATTTCGCGAGCACCCTTAACGTGAGTCAATAGCCAATTCTTAAATTGTTTTAATTCGGGATAATCAGCACCCAAAGTTCTTTTCAAGGTTATCCACGGGCATTAGCCAATCACAGTAGATATATTTCATTGGCTGTTTAAAACCCATATCTGGTCGTCCGAACGTATCGAACAAGAAGAATGCGTGTTCAGGTTGAAGTAAGCAAATGACCCCTGACTGACTGTTAACAAATTGACCTACTACATCCTGAAGAGTTAAGAATCCATGTTCAATCTTCGGGCTAAGGCGTACGAAATAGGTTTCAAAACCACATGCATCCAGATAAGCTTGCACTGATAGTCCGATTTGTTCTTTAGTCTCTGAAACGAGTACAAGGTACGTCATTGATGGAGGTATTGGAATCTGATCTATAATGTTTTGAGCGACACGTAATAAGCCATCCAATGGAGTTGCTCCCTTCTCATTATTTCAGTTTCATGATTTGCGTCAATCCTTTTACTAGTCTATTGCCGCATTTCTTCCCATTACTTAAAATCGCTACATGAAGATTTATGGACATATATCATATTCGTGAACTATTGCCAAGACCCCTTTTTGAGGGGGCACTTTCATTTCTTGGCTAGACCTTTCTACGTCCTGCTCATAGACTATTCTTGACCAAGAACAGTCTTACCTGAATGGACAAAACACCCGCTTCTCCAAACCGACCACCGAGGCAAATAAGGCTCAGCCAAATCACAGAAAATATTTCCTCCTTTGTTTGTCGGAATCTAACCGTTAACTCCTATTCCCTCTCTTCCCTTACCCGCTATTCGGGTAGGGATTTGCTTTTTCGCAAAGCCAAAAATCACAGGCAAATATTAATATATTGAACGCCAATAAATAGGAGGAGATTGAGATGGAAGAGGACTTTCACACAAATGAAAGCATGAGGAAACAACTGCTGGAATTTCTGGAGGGAACTTTTAATTACGACGGAACAGTATACCTTTTGGCAGTTTCAGCCAGAGAAAGTGCAGGGGATGAAGCAGCCTTGGAATCTCACTGGAGATTGAGAGTCGCGCTGACCTACAAGGAGAATGACATAGTTAATCCCTACTGGGACGGGACCGAGTTGGATATCGCTTTGGCCGGGGAGAACATTCGGCTGCTTGACGAAGTAGCCCTAGTAAATAAACCTCCAACCGTTGAGGGAAGCCCAAACGAGCTGGCCTTAGAATGGGTATCGGAGATTGCTCCGCCGTTGTGGATGTCGGATGAAGCCAGGAAAGCAGCAACAGCTATGGATGGTGATGAAGCAGCGAGAGTGGAAGAACGAATTGCAGACCAGAACTCAGAAGATCCTTTCGGAGATTATCTCGGCAAATAACAAGTTACTTGCTGGAGGCATTTTCTGAAGGATTTCTTACGAAGTAAACAACAGAAAGGAGAATAATATGATTACATTAAGCGAAAAAGAAAAGCGGACTATAGCCGCTATCGTTCAGGAACGTATCGACGAACATTTGGAGCGTTTCCCTTACGCCCGATACCCGGTAGAACCGCTAGAGGAGTGGTGCAAAATTTTCTCCGATCCGGCCTCTGTTCCCCCTGAGACGATTAAAAAGGCCCTCGGCTGGCACTTCGGGGGCTGGCAACGGCAAAGCCTTCCCCCTGCAGTGTCGCGCACGATTGCTGCCATTCTCAAAGGCTGGTCGGAGTTCTTGCCGCTGGTCTCAGCAGAACCGCAGGAGATTTTTAGTTCTGGCAGGGACAACTCCCAGATTGGAGCACCGGCTTTTCGGCAGCAGCCTTTCTGCTCCATCTTCAACGTCCGGACGATTTCGAACTTGTAGACCGCCACCGGATGGAAGCCATACGGAATCTGCTTCAGGAAAGCCTTCATTCTGAAAATGAGGCAAGCCTGAGTCTAGAGTTTACTGATTTGGAGGAGTACACATCCTTTTTCCGATCTATCATTCCCAAGTTACCTTATAAGGACGATTCACGGATCAAGCTCGACCGTTTCTTGAAGGCCTAGGAATGTGACCCAGCCCTAACCCCTGGGTCCGCATGCCGCAAATACAGGCTCCTACGAGCTTTTCTCTAAAAAACTTGCCCCTACTTATGATACGGTTCCCCCCGGTTTATCTTCACTGCACGATAAATCTGCTCCACCAGAACCAGGCGCATGAGCTGATGGGGCAGCGTCATGCGGCCGAAGCTCATGCGCTGCTGGGCGCGGCGCATTACCTCATCGGAGAGCCCGTGGCTCCCTCCGATGACGAAGACGACATGGCTCGTCCCGTAGGTGCCGAGCCGGTCGATCTCTCCGGCAAGCTCTTCCGAGCTCCAGAGCTTGCCGTCGATCGCGAGCGCAATAACATGCGCCTCGCTCTTGATGTGCGCGAGAATGCGCTCGCCCTCGCGCGCCTTCACAATACCGACCTCTGCTTCGCTCAGAGAGTCGGGTGCCTTCTCATCCGCCACCTCAATCATCTGGAACTTGAGGTATGGCGTCAGCCGCTTGGCATATTCTGCGATGCCGTTAGCCAAATACTTTTCCTTCAATTTGCCTACGCCGATAATCTGAATCAACATAAATTCCTCCTGTGCGTTACGCTTCTATGTACACCTGCGGCATTCGCTGAAAATCCGGAGAGCCCCTGAGTTTACCTTCGCCAAATCAAGAGGACTCCATAGTAGTGTCCGCAACTCAATCATCGCTATTCCATTATATAAACAGCAAAAGGACGTATCCGCTACGTCCTTTCTGCTTAATGTTATCCTCTATGTTCTACCACATTTCCGGTCAAAAATAAACCATCAGCCGTCTTGCTATTCCTATATCCTAGCCCTTCAGCCATCGGCTGGCCATCATTCTTAAGTTCAGCTTATATAACGAAACGACACGCTCATTCTTCTCCGTTACTTTGAATACTTTTCAATTTCGTTCCTGTAATTCCCTGCTTGGTAAAAGCGGTTAAGTGGTTGCTTTATTTCCTTAGGTATACTTGTAGAACTAATCGGGAGACGCAGTTCTTAAGCGTTTGATAGATTCGCATCAAATAGGAATAGCTCTACTAAATTAAACGGCTATAAATATATTGACTTTTCTTATAGTATCCTTTATTATTCGGTTTATCATAAATCCGACTAAATTACTGTGTATAATGCGGAAATTTGTCGAGGTAATGATTTAAGAAGTGAAATTGTCATCATAGCATTCAAAACTATATGGGGGTTGTATCGTATGAGAAAAGCAAGGGTCGGGTCTATTTTGTCGGCAGTGCTGTTACTGGCTTTTACTGTCGCATGCAGCAATAACACTTCATCCAACGTCAACAGCAGTTCTGCGGCACCATCGAATTCGCCAGCCGCTTCGGAAGCAGCAAAGGAGTATAAGGACGAGCTCAAAGTTGCGATTACGGCACAGCCGCCTACACTGGATCCCCCAACGACGGTTTCCGGCGCGGCGCTTGAAGTTGCCTTTAACTTATTTGAACAACTGTACACGCTGGATGCCAACTACGAGCCACAGCCGGTACTTGCGGAATCATATACGAAGAGCGAAGATGGCTTGACCTATACATTTAAGCTTCGTCAAGGTGTGAAGTTCCACAATGGCAAGGAGTTAACATCCGATGACGTGGTCGCCTCGATGAACCGCTGGCTGGTTACGTCTTCCAAGGCGAAGGTGCTGCTCGCAGATGCCAAGTTCTCAACCGTGGATTCAACCACTGCGGAGCTGAAGCTGGCGACGGTTAACCCTTACGTCATCATTCTCATCGCTTCGCAATCGCAATTCCCGGCGATTATGCCGAAGGAAGTTGTAGAAGCCGCTACGGCCGATGGCATTACGGAGTACATCGGAACAGGGCCTTACAAGCTCCAGGAATGGAAGAAAGACCAGTATATCCATTTGGTCCGTAACGACGATTATGTAGGGGTAGATAGCGAACCGAGCGGATTCTCCGGTCACAAAGACGCGGCAACGCCGAGTATCTACTACTACTTTGTCTCTGATAACGCTACGCGGGTTGCGGGTGTGAAGACCGGTGAATACGATATCGCCGAGAGCATCCCGAACGAGAGCTACGACGAACTCGCTTCCGACAGCAACGTAGCGTTGCATTCGAACACGGGCGGCGCACTTACCGCTTTCCTTAATACTAACGAAGGACCTCTCAAGAACGTCAAGGTCCGCCAAGCGATTCTACAGGCGTTGAACGATGATGAGATTATGCTGGCGAGCTTCGCTAAGCCGGATCTGTACACGTTGTCGCCGAGCTTCATGAACCCGAGTCAGACGCAGTGGGCAAGCACGTCCGGTGCTGAGTACTATAATCAGCAGAATCAGGACAAGGCTAAGGAACTGTTGAAGGAAGCCGGCTACAACGGCGAACAAATTACGCTGCTCACGACTCCGGACTACAGTGAGATGTATAATGCGACGCTGGTTATTCAGGAACAGCTTCGTCAAATCGGCTTTAATGTCGAGGTTGTAAGCTACGACTTCCCTACCTTCCTATCGACCAAAGACGACCATAGCAAATGGGATCTTTTCGTAGCCAGCACGGGCTATCAGTTAACGCCGCAGCAGCTTCTGGCCGTAACGCCAGGCTGGGCCGGATTGAACAACGATACGGTCAAACAATCGGTCGCTGCAATCAGCTCCCAAACATCACCTGAGGAAGCGAAAAAAGAGTGGGACAAGCTGCAGAGCTACCTGTATGAACAAGGGTTCGCAACAGTATTGGGTCAATATAAATCTGTCGTCGCTACGGCCGCGAGCATCGAAGGCTTCCAAGGATTTATCTTACCCGTTGTATGGAACACGAAAGCACCAAAATAAGCAAGTAATATGAAGGGGGCTGCAGATTACGGAAGTAACCTGGCAGCACTCCCTTTTTCACAATCGGGTAACAAGAGAGGGATTACAATTGCTGGCATATCTTGCGAAACGACTCTTATCCCTAATTCCCGTTCTGTTCGTCGTGACGATCGTTACCTTCCTACTCATTCACATTATGCCGGGGGATCCGGCGTCGACGCTGCTCGGGCTGGAGGCGACCAAAGAGGACGTCATATCATTCAACAAGCAGATGGGCTTCGATCGTCCCATCGTCGAACAATACACGGAATGGGCCATAAACCTGCTAAGGGGAAACTTGGGAGAATCGCTCTTCTTGCATCAGCCGGTAAGTGTGGCGATTGCAGAGCATATCGGCCCTACCTTCTCGCTAGCCGTGCTAGCGCAAATTATCGCCCTGCTTCTGGCAATCCCGTTCGGGATTTTCTCGGCATACAAGCGAGACACCATGTTAGATCACTTTCTGCGGGGAATCTCACTGCTCGGTATGGCCGTGCCGGGTTTCCTGCTGGCCTTGTTTCTGATGCTGTTCGTAGGCGTACGTCTACAATGGTTGCCGATTGCGGGCTACGAGCCGCTGTCTAGCGGCCTATGGGCACACTATCGATATTTGATTCTTCCGGGCGTATCGCTCGGGGCGATTCAAGCTGCGCTCATTACGCGAATGACCCGTTCATCAATGTTGGATATTCTGAATCTGAATTATATCAAGACGGCCCGTTCGAAGGGAATTCATGAGGCAAAGGTACTGGTGAAGCATGCTTTCCGCAATGCCTTTATTCCCGTCCTGACGGTCATAGGGCAGACGTTCGGAACGTTGGTTACCGGAGCGGTCATCGTGGAGACGATTTTCAACATTCCGGGTCTGGGACAGCTTGTCATTAATTCGATACAGAGAAGAGATTTCGCCGTCATTCAAGGCGTCGTACTGTCCGTTACGCTGATTTATGTCTTGATTAACTTGATTGTCGACTTACTATACGGTGTCGTAGATCCGCGAGTCCGTTTGGATCGCAAATAGGAGGAGAGCTTAGCGTGAACGTCATTCATGAGAAAGAACCCATTGCTCAGCTGAGCCGGCGGCTCCGCAAGGAGCAGAGGCTATTAACGTTCCTCCGCCTGCGATCCAATCATGCCTTGCTAATCGGGAGTATTATCCTAGCAATTCTTATCATTTTGGGCATCGTCGGTCCTCTGCTGACGCCGTACGATCCTTTTGCCATGAAGGTTGTAGACCGTCTTAAACCGCCAAGCGCCACCCATTGGTTCGGAACCGATGAATTCGGTAGAGACCTGCTGACCCGCGTGCTGTATGGAGCTCGCGTATCGATTAGTATCGGACTAGTCGTCACGCTACTGTCCTCGGTCTTAGGGCTTATCATCGGTATCTATGCCTCGTTCTACCGCACACTCGATCACATTCTCATGCGTATCTGCGACGGGCTAATCGCCTTCCCGGGAATTCTGCTCGCGATTGCGCTAATGGCGACGCTTGGAGCCTCGGTGCTGAACGTCATTATTGCGCTGACCGTCGTCTTCACGCCTAATATCGCGCGCATCATCCGCTCCACGGCACTGATTGTACGTGAGCAGACATATATTGAAGCGATGCACGCGCAGGGAGCCAGCCATTCTCGTATTCTGTGGCGGCACGTCGTACCGAATACCTTGTCACCGCTGCTCATCCAGGCCGCCTTCGTGTTTGCCGAAGCAATTCTGTCGGAGGCGGCACTAAGCTTCCTGGGCGCCGGAATCCCCGCGCCGGAACCAAGCTGGGGCAATATTCTTCAAGCAAGTAAACCAGTTATATCTAAGGCATGGTGGATGGTTGCCTTCCCAGGCAGCGCTCTGATACTGTCCGTCTTAAGCTTAAACCTGCTTGGTGACGGGCTGCGCGACCATCTGGATCCTCGAGCAAAGCGCAAACAGAAGAAAGCCTAACACCGGCGGGAGGGATTACAATGAATAAGCAGCCGCTGCTTGAGGTTAAACAGTTAAAAACGCATTTTCACAGTGACAGAAACAAGGTGACAGCGGTGAACGGCGTCTCCTTTAATATGCAGGATGGTGAGATTATTGGTATCGTTGGCGAATCCGGCTGCGGCAAGAGCGTTATGTCCCAGTCCATTATCCGGCTGCTTGACCATACGGATTCGGTGGAATACGAAGGAGAAGTTCTGCTGGACGGCGAGAATCTCCTTGCCTTGTCGGCAGCGAAGATGCGCAAGGTGCGCGGTGACAAAGTAGCGATTATTTTCCAAGACCCGCTCACTTCCCTAAACCCGGTATACACGATTGGCAATCAAATAGAAGAAGTTATTCGGCTACATAAGAAGGTATCCCGTAAGGAAGCGCGCCTCAGAACGATCGAATTGCTCCGCATGACCGGAATTCCTTCACCGGAGCGTCGTGCGGATGAGTATCCGCATCAATTGTCCGGCGGCATGCAGCAGCGTGTCATGATCGCAATGGCGCTCGCATGCGAGCCAAAGCTTCTAATTGCGGACGAGCCTACGACCGCGCTGGACGTGACAATTCAGGCGCAGATTCTCGAGTTGATCGCCCGGCTGAATCGGGAGTTAGGCATGGGCGTACTGTTCATTACACACGATCTTGGCGTCGTCAACGAGATCTGCACCAGCGTCAAGGTGATGTACTTAGGCCAGATTGTGGAGGAGATGGAGACTGACCGTCTGTTCGAATCCCCGCTTCATCCTTACACGCAAGGACTGATCCAATCGATCCCTAAGCCGGACGGTAATCGCCACGACGAACTGCATGTTATAGAAGGAACGGTTCCTTCACTCTCCCGAGTTCCGCGGGGCTGCGGCTTTTCGACTCGGTGTCCCTATGCGGATAAGAAGTGTCAGGAAGAGGAACCTCCGATGGAATCGGCGCACAGCAAGCACCTTGTGAAGTGCTGGCATTACGCTGCTATTCGCAGCAGGGAGAGGGGGCCGATTCACGATGTCGCAGGTAGAGAAGTCTCCTCTTCTTGAGGTCGTCTCGCTTGAGAAGAAATTTCCGGTTTACGGTTCGTTCGGCAAGCTCTTTGGCGCGAAGCAGCACGTACATGCGGTGATCGATGTGTCGTTTACGCTGTATGAAGGAGAAACGTATGGTCTGGTTGGCGAATCCGGCTCGGGCAAGAGCACGACAGGGCGGACAATTCTGGGACTAACGCCGCCGACCGGCGGACAGGTTCTCTATCGGAATCAAGATCTTGCGAAGCTGTCGCCCAAGGAGATGCGGAAGCTGCGCAAAGACATTCAGATTGTCTTCCAAGACCCGTACTCCTCGCTCAATCCGCGCAAACGGATCGGCGATATTCTAGACGAAGCATTGATTATTCATCAAATGGGTGGCAGCGCACAGCGCCGACAGGAAATTCACCGTATTTTAAGCGTAGTCGGGTTACAGCCGGAGCATTACTTCCGGTATCCCCATGAATTCTCAGGAGGCCAGCGCCAACGGCTGGGGCTGGCGAGAGCACTCATTCTGAATCCGAAGATCATTGTCTGCGATGAGCCGGTATCGGCGCTGGACGTATCGATTCAGGCGCAAATTCTTAACATGCTGAAGCAGCTGCAAAGCGAGCTGAAGCTGACTCTGTTATTCATTACCCATGACATTAGCGTCGTCCGCCATATCTCCGATCGAATCGGCATTATGTACCTCGGACGAATCGTAGAGGAAGCGCCGACAGACGAATTGTTCGCCAACCCGCTGCATCCGTATACTAAGGCGTTATTCTCGGCCGTGCCCAGCGTCTCCAAGCATAGCTTGAAGGAGCGGGTCATTCTGCGGGGAGAGATCCCTTCACCGCTGAATCCACCGTCCGGCTGCGTCTTCCATACGCGCTGTCCGCTAGCCACCGGGCGCTGCCAGGTAGAACTGCCCGTGCTCAGAGAAACCGCCAATCAGCATAAAACAGCTTGCCATCTAATTTAGAACAAGGGGCGTTCAACATGACAATCATTAAACGAGTAGAAGATCAGGATGAAATCTATAATGATGCAGGACTGCAGCTAATCGGCAGTCACCAGTTGAACGGTAATGGACTGAATCCGCGTGAGCTGCTCGAAGCCGCGCTTGGCCTGTGCGTATCCATCTCCATACAGAAAATTATGGACTATGACGGTATCACTTACGATAAAAATACGATTCGAGTGGAAGTCACTTCTGCCAAGCCCGAAGACAAAGCAAACCGCTTCTCGAACTTCTATGTTCGTGTAACGCTGCCACCGGGTCTGGAGCCGGCCTACAAAGAGAAGCTGAACAAGGTCACCGAGCGCGCATGCACCATCGGCAACACGCTTCGCCATGGCGCTATCGTGGAGACGGTTGAATTTGCTTCGCAAGACTAACAAGTGAGAGTCCCGGGGCTGTTTCTTCCGTACTGAACGGTTACCTTACTCCTTTATTAATTACAACTGCATACAGTTACCTTATTAATAAAATGATGACTCCATAAGTCGATTACCAACGAAAAGACAGGGCCAGTATTATTGGGAAGCCACTCTGAAAGTCACTACCTTTGAGGGAGCACATAACCCGCCCTACCGCTACTACACCATCACCTTCACTAGCTTGTTCTCAGAACAACCGAAGGTTCTAAACGTTCAGCGAACCCTCAAATCCTAGTCATCCCTTTTCCCCCGCAGGAGGCTTTTTGTAGCGACTATCTTAACAAGGTTGGTCAACCCAAACCTATGCCCTTTAAGAATTATTTACAGGCCCCTGCGAGTTTTTCTTCAAAAAACTTGCCCCTACTTATGATACAGTTCACCGCGCTGTCTGTAACGGCAAGTTAACGTTTTCGCATGTGCAACAATGTTGAAATGAGACTGGACCTTTTAATTTGATTCCATACGCAATAATGTTAAGAGATCATTGAAGATTCCAGGTGTTGTGAATACGACCTCTTCACCACTCCCTTGTAAATATGATTAGTATGAAATATCATACTATTGTACAGATTGTTTATCAAAGGAGAGATTCAGGATGCAGCATAAAAAAGAAAATAGTCATGGATTCGGGCACGGCAAAGTGCTGGGAACAACATCAATGGGTGAGCGGGGACAAATTGTTATTCCTAGAGAAGCAAGGGAAGAACTTGATATCAATCCAGGTGAGAAATTCATCGTTTTCGGGCATAAGCGCAAGGGGGCTGTAATTCTAGTCAAAGCTGAAATGTTCAACAAATTTGCGGATTTCTTCATGAGCGCCTCGAAAAAGTTTGAAAGTATGGCTCAAGCGATCTTTGATAAAAACACTGCTGTTTCAGATGATGAAGATGATGAACCTGTGGTAGATGAAAAAGAATGAGCGAATTCTTTAAATTGATGAAGGATGCCCGGTTCAGAAGAACCATGCGGATGATTTTTAAGTTCGCCTGGGATTTCTGGTGGCTGGGCAAGCAAAAGTATTTCATACCAAGACGGCATTTAGAAGCGAAAACAAAAGCCTTATATCGAAAGCAGGCAGCGTATTTTACGAAGACCGCCATGGATATGGGTGGATTAATTATCAAGCTTGGGCAGCATGTGAGTGCGCAGGTGGATATTTTGCCGAAGGAAGTTATTGAGGAATTATCCAAGCTGCAGGATTCCGTAGATTCCGTAGATTTTCCCGAGATCAGGCACAAGGTAGAGAGTGAACTCGGCGTATCCATTAGCGAGATTTTTGCAGAGTTTAATACGACTTCTATTGCAGCAGCTTCCTTGGGACAGGTACACCGGGCAACCTTACGAACAGGTGAAGAAGTCGCAGTGAAGGTGATGCGTCCCGGGGTCGAGGACATTATAGACATTGATTGGAAATCCATACAAGTTGCTATTTCGTTATTGAAACGCCAGACGAAGATTGCAGATTTCATGGACCTCGATGCTGTGTATGATGAGTTTCACGATACCGTTATGGATGAGCTCGATTATGAGCAAGAGGGGCGGAATGCAGAAGAATTCCAGCTGCAGCTTATCCATCGGGATGATGTTGTCGTTCCAGCCATTCATTGGTCCTATACAACTTCCAAAGTGCTAACCATGGAGTTCTTGGAGGGTGTAAAAATCAACAATTTTGCCCAGCTTGATGCCTGGGGTGTAGACCGGACCCAATTAGCGAAGTCACTGATAGAAATTTTCGTAGAACAGATTTTATTAGAAGGTTTCTTTCACGCAGACCCGCATCCGGGCAATGTTCTCGTGCAGCCTGACGGCACCATAGCCTTAATCGATTTTGGAATGGTCGGACGCATTGCCGAGGATATGAAGGAGCAGATGATCGCGCTTCTAATGGCCGTGTATTTAAAAGATGCCCACGGCGCCATCGATGCCCTTACCCGTTTGAGATTTTTAAGACGGAATGTAGATTTAGATGTATTCTCAAGGAATCTTACGTTATTATTTGAACAAATAAACGGCGATACGTTTGATTTGAGTTTTGTGACGTCAGGTGACAATGTAGAAGAGTTACGTGATTTCCTCTATTCTCAGCCCTTTCAGTTACCTGCAAATACAACATTTTTGGGAAAAGCACTGGGCACGGTGTATGGACTTTGTACTGGACTGGACCCTGAGCTTGATTTGATTGGGACCGTTAAGCCTTATGTCGAAGAGGTTATGCGTGGCGATCTACTCGGAAGTGCCTTCTCCAAAGTTGTAGATGAAGGCAAGAACCTTCTAAAAGGAATCCTTCCTACGACAAAGAAGTTCATTTCTGCAGTAGATAAAATGGATAGCGGAAATTTACGGGTAAAGTTATCGAGTTCCTTTGAGAAAAAATTGATAGAAACGCAAAATAAGAATACAGGGCGGATTATTGCCACAATCATTGGAGCGGTATTCCTTCTGACTGCTGCAAACATGTGGAATGAAATGAGTCATATCGTTTCTTATGTGCTCGGCGCTTTGGGGTTGCTCATTATGCTCGGCCAACTCAAAACGAGAGAAAGCCGCCGTGAAGTAAGACATGCAAGGCAGATGAGGACCATGCGTGAACAGAGCAGATTAGAAAAGCCGAAGTCCTAGCACTAGCAAAACGCACAAGCCAATGGCTTGTGCGTTTTGCTTTGCTTCATAATAATTACATTTTTAGCCACACGTATCTTCTCATCATTGGCCTCACGGAGCATACCTTCGATGTCCTGAATATCGCTTTCTTGTTTAAAAAATTATATTCACAGGCATTTGCAGAATCGCATTCATTTAATCAGTAATTTTTTCAAGCTCAAAAATAGTTGCCTCTGATAACAAGATAAGCCTATCGTTATTAACAACAAAAAAACTTACACTTACAGGTATTCTAATTTTTGTAGAAGGGTCACTTATATTTTGATGAAAAAGAATCTTTTTTGATTATAATTTCATCTCCGATAAATTTTTGCCCTGTTGGATATTCAGAAGCGTCATTATATGAATTTGCAAATCCTAAAAGCTTCTCAACTCTCCAAGTTCCATAGAAATATTTTTCAGCTTCACTATCCAAATTTATACTTTCTGAATCACAATATTCGGATGTGTTTTTTGGAATAATAGACTCATCCGTTGCAGGTTTAGGCTCACTAGAAGAATTTGGATTTGATGTCATTTCAACATTTCCACAAGCCGATACTAGCATCAACATTATCATAATACAAACCAATAATATTTTTTCCATATTTCACACTCTCACTATAAAGTTATGTTTTCGCCTGTTTACTCGCTTGCTAACTGGCAGATTTGCTCAATAAACCGGAAGTTGAGTAATAATAAATCCTAGCCGTTGCGACAATCTACCTTCAGTTTAAACTTGATTCACTACCATCAGGCATGTTTAAAAACCCGAGCAACATTTACTCCGGATTCAGAGCAGCCAAAGCCTATCGGCATTTCAATATTAGGTGTGCCGGAGGGTATGGCAAGTGAGGTGTTCTATCTTTGTACGTTCTCGATATTTTTCAATTATGTGCTGAACACCACGGACCGACATTTTTGTAGAGCGCTGAGAAGAAAATATTATTATACTCATTATTTTCGCTCAGACGCATTTTATTAGAAAAAGTTTCATAATATTTAATTTTTTACATAAAATACATTTTTCCAAGACATAACAAACCATTTATTATATGTTGGGATTTTTACAAATAAAGATTAGTAAGCGTTACAGTTATCTAGACATACCTCGAAGACATGGGATCCTGATCGTTCATCTGTTTTACAGTGTAATGATTTGATATCCCTCACCGATTAGCGTCGATATACTGGCATGCCCATCTTTATCATGCGCTCTTAAGCGGCTCGGAACGATTTACTTGTTTTGAAACACATCAACCGCTCCATTAATCAAAGGATGTACTTTGATGTCGTAATCAACATTAATTCTCATATTTTCCCAATGTTTCAACCATTGCTCATTCGTTATTTCTTTAGAAAACGCCTTAAGCGAATGGGTTCCGACCTCTAAGGGATCGACTTTCCAACGTTGCATTCTTTTTAATAAATCTGACGTTTGTTCCTCAAGGTAGACCTCAATTTTATGAATTAAATGTTCCAATTGTTCCTCACTTTGAATATTCAATTCTCCCTGGTATTCCTCAATTCTTCCTTTCAATCCCACATGTAAAGACAAGGATGAATAGTCCCTCGATAGTTTCATGCGAACATTGGATCGAATACGTCCTAAACTGATAGATAACTTTGGAATGGCCAAGACTTTTAGGAAATGATCGTTATCCAGAAGTTGAAAAATATTATCGTCCACGTCTTGAATGACCATTACTTCTTTATCGTTTTGGAAGATGGCTGTTCCTACGTAATTGAAATTGTTCTTATCCGAATGAAAAACCGGCAGGATCGGATCCTTAAAAGGGGAATATACCTTCTTCATGAATTTATGAATATTGACGATGCTCATTTCACCTTGATTATGCTCCTCGTAATGCTTTAACATCCGATAAAGAAAATAATCTTGGTTTTCTTGCTCCGTCAATTGATTTTTTATGTATTCATCAAAATTGCCTCTGACAATCAACAAATAGACACGCATTGAAATATCGGGATCAACCAGTATGGTATTGATCAGCTTTTCAATGCCTCCTTTTTTTGCCAGCTCCTCATTAATTAATAACATTCGCAGCTGCCCCTGCTTTAATTCCCGATAATAAATTAAATTAAACTTCTGGTCTCCCTGCTTTAACAGATCAACTTCCTTGGAGAGAAGACGTTTTTTTTCTTGGATGAGCGGTGGTACTAAAGTGCTGATTTCCAACTTTCCTTCCGTCCCCTTGTCAACCGACCAGAAAACTACCGGAGCAATCTCTTCGATTTTATTGTTCTCGACATATGGAGAAGAACAGCCGGCCATCCACATAAGGCTTACAATCGCCAATAAACCATAGTGCTTGTATGGTACCATGCCTACATACTCTCCTTTCGTTTAACTGCAGTGAAAAGGATCGTAGGAATAAGTAAATAAATGCATGAGCCGATCCAGATTTGAAGGTTCAGTAACATCTTTTGACCCGGAACCGTTTGCCATAACCATTGATCCATTAAGATGATGCTTATCAAAATGACGAACCAACTCGACAATAATCCGATCCGAGTCGTGCGTTCTTTCATTTTTCTCATAAAGACTCTTCCGGCTCCATAAAAACATAACAGAAGAATTGAAATGTCAAACACATAATTAAACATATGGAAAGAGATAAGGATGTAATCGATTCGTTCTAAACCGCTCGTTTGAATGTAGCTTCCCATATATCCTATCGGAAAATCGATCTTGCGTAAGTAGTACGAACCGTAAAACAATACCGAAGCAACGAACAATAATAAATATTCCATGATCGACAGCATGTTTCCAATGACCAGGTATTTCGATATTTTTTTATTGGAGCTTAACCATGGAACCATAAAAGCCAAATATACCGGACCGGAAAATGCCGACCAAATAAACAACAAACCTTGCCATGATTGTCCTGACCATTCGGTGGGTATGAGAGGATACAAATCGCGGTAATTTGTATCCGGTTGAAAGAAAAAAGGAATAAACAGGACTGCGATCCAAGCCCCGCAAAGAAAGGCGATGACGACAAAACGCAATGTATTCTCCATTCCATGTGAAGCCACATATAAGCTGATCAAAAGAATGATTAGAATCAGCCACCTTTTATCCATAGATGGAAAAATAAAACTATGGAGCATTTCAACGTATCCCAGTGTTATGATTGAAATTTTTAACAATATTATCAAAAATCCAAGTATTGCGAAAACTTGAACCGTCCGTTTCCCGAAAAGCTGTAAAAATCCTTGATAGCCTTTCGCTGCATAACTGGAAGTAAACCATTTGGACATCATCATCAAATTAAGTTGGGACAGTAGCCCCATCACGACAATTCCCCAAACCATATACGAATGAACCAAATAAACCGGCATGATTAAAATAAAATAATGCATTTGCATGCGGTTCACTAAGAGAAGGAAATAGATACCGCCAAGAGTGGAAGTTCGCTTATATAAGGATAAACTCTTCACTTCTTCATCTCCTGTCGCCATTTCCGTAGTGGTTTTAGATATTTCGGACGAGTTTTCATCCAAATTAAAGGGCCGCGGATAAAGAGGTCATTCCAATCCTTTCCATAAAAAGGAGCAATCGGTGCTAAATAAGGTTGACCTAATGACGTTAATGCATGGAGATGTGCAAGAATCCCGATTAGCCCGATCACGATTCCCGGCAACCCAAGAAACGATGCAAGGATAAGAAGAAGAATTTGCATCAGCACCATGGATTTTGTAACTTGATAATTGGGAACTAAAAAGAAAGCAATAGCGGATATACCCATCAACACTATCAATACTTTACTTGCAAAGCCTGCTTCTACAGCAGCTTGTCCAATGACGATACCACCGATAACCCCTAAAGTTTGACTGGTTTTGGTCGGCATTCGTAAACTTGCTTCTTTGATGATTTCCAGCGTTACGATCATGAAAAATCCTTCCGCAAACGGAGTAAAGGGCAATTTGCCTCTCGATTCCAATAATACGTAAAGAAGCGGCAGCGGAACCATTTGGTAATGAAATGTCGTTAACGCAACATAAAAAGGAATCATCGTCAAAGAAACAATAAAACTTCCGTACCGGATTAAACGTAAAAAACTGGCTACCGGCCAACGAAGGAAGTAGTCTTCCGGAGATTGGAGTAGATGGAAAAAAGTAATGGGGGCAATTAAAGCAAACGGTGAATTGGAAACCAATAGCGTCAGCTTTCCCTCACCTAAGGCGTAGGCACAGGCATCCGGCCGATCCGTTTGTAGAAACTGCGGAAAGACCGTATGGTTATGATCTTCAATAAAAGCTGCAAGCTGAGAGGAGTCTAAAAATTGATCGAAATCCACACTTTCAATTTTCTTTCTTGCAAGGGAAACAAATTCTGGATTAGTTAATCCGTCTATGTACAGTAACACAACTTTCGTTTTACTCAGTGAACCGATAGTAAAGCTTTCCGTTTTTAATGTAGTTATAGGCAAACGTCTGCGCAACATTGTAATGTTTTTATCGATTTGTTCACTGAAGCTGTCTTTCGCTCCATATATAACAGTTTCCGTTTGGGAAGGTTCAACTGCCCGACCAAGAGGGTTTTCCAGTTGGACGCCTAACCACTGATCGTTGACTGAATCGTTTAGAAGAATAAATCCTTGCATTATTTTTTGCTGAGCATCTTCGATCGATATAACTTCCGAAACTTTGGCATTGGTTATCCATGAAGAAAGCGAATTGCCGGCAGAACGATGAAGTGGCTGAATAATCGTCTCGTTTAAACGCTCTGGATCGATTAACGTTTTTATGTATAAAAGATGGACTGAGGCACTGGGACCCATTCTGTGCTCAACAATTTCTGCATCATCCATATGGTTTAATTTCTGTTTTAATTCATCAAGCCATGTGGACATTTGATGATTTTTCATTTGAGGGCCGTATTTTTCAACCATAGTCTTCTCCTTCATTAAAAAAATCAAAATCCTGCGGTTTTATCTTGCCCTGTAATGGAAAAATTATACGACCGGCCATTTGTATTTCAAACCGCATAACGTTGGACACTTTACCCTCTCAAAAGTTAGACTAAAGAGAGGAGAAAGAACGGCTATCAAACAACGATTCTATTGCACGGTTGAAGTGAAGAAGGATCTGGTGGGGTAGGTGACTTCCAGTTACCGGTTACCGGACGGCATCGAATTGGAGTTCGATGATAAAGTCAATTCGTGTTTTTTAAGAAAAGCCCCTTTCACCCAAACGGTAGCAGGGGCTTTTGCTTTTCCCAAGCAAAAGTTCAACGCTCCGTACACTATCGTCATCTGATGCCAAATAGGAGTAAGTCCCGTCCAGCTCTATGCCCTCAAATCACAGCATATCTCCTCTGTAGCAGGCTTTTTCACAGAAAGTTACTTAGTGTAAACCCTCACCATGCTAATCTTTTTCCACGCCTTTTACGCAGTTACCCACCAAAAAACTTGCCGCTACTTATGATACGGTTCACCGCGGTTTATCTTCACCGCCCGATACACCTGCTCCACCAGCACCAGCCGCATGAGCTGGTGGGACAGCGTCATGCGGCCGAAGCTCATGCGCTGCTGCGCGCGGCGCATCACCTCATCGGAGAGCCCGTGGCTCCCTCCGATGATGAAAACGACATGGCTCGTCCCGTAGGTGCCGAGCCTGTCGAGCTCCAGAGCTTGCCGTCGATCGCGAGCGCAATGACATGCGCGTCGCTCTTAATGTGCGCGAGGATGCGCTCGCCCTCGCGTGCCTTCACCTGGACACCTTGGCTTCGCTGAGATTGTCAGGTGCTTTCTCATCCGCCACCTCAATCATCGTAGGGCGTCAGCCGTTTGGCATACTCCGCGATGCCGAGGGTCAGGTACTTTTCCTTCAATTTGCCCACGCCGATAATTTGTATGAACATAATTCCTCCGTTACTATCTCTGTGTGATTCATCCATCCGATTATTATAACATCATCGGATAAGCCTTAGAACCTATCCCAAAATAAGTTACCGGGAATGAATGGATCGTATGCTTCTCCAAACGATCTGAGCGCAGGCGAGATGAAGTAAGACTTCATAGTTCCGTGTCTTCTTTCAAAGCGAACAACAGCCCGCATACCTTTTTTCTAAGTGTCCAGTCTATAGGTACGCTTGTAGCGGGCTTTTTTGCTTTTTGGGCTTATCCCCTTGTGTAGGTGCGGAGTGGGCAAGCTGAGCGTCCGGCAACTCCCTTCCCAACGCTTACTTCCACACTCATTCGCTTACTCTTTCTCGCTCGACTGTGTGAGATTATTCGCAAGAGTACTGCAGCGCGCCCCGAAATAACGGCAGAAATGCCGTTGTTGGGGCGGGGTTGGCCTGTTCACCCCGAAATAACGGCAGAAATGCCGTTATTGAAGCGGGGTTGGCCCGGGCGACCCGAATTAACGGCAGAAATGCCGTTGTTGGGGCGGGGTTGGCCCGGGCGACCTGAATTAACGGCAGAAATGCCGTTGTTGAGGCGGGGTTGGCCTGTTCACCCCGAATTAACGGCAGAAATGCCGTTGTTGAGGCGGGGTTGGCCCGGGCGACCCGAATTAACGGCAGAAATGCCGTTGTTGAGGCCTAACTGGCCCCGGCACCCCGAAATAACGGCAGAAATGCCGTTGTTGGGGCGGGGTTGGCCTGTTCACCCAGTAATTTTGCAAAGAACTTAACACAGTACAAGCAGGGGGGCAGCCTATTGGAAAAATATCAATATGGACTTGGGTTGGAGGCGGATTTGCATGGGGGGCAGCTCCAAAGGCCCAAAAAAGCCTT
>NZ_JACBYI010000023.1 GCF_019352175.1 Paenibacillus sp. S150 | reverse complement strand
AAGGGATAAACCCTCTTTTTGCCTTCACCCATTTGGTGCAGGCTGTTTTTAGCAAGAAATCCCTTCGTGTAGAGCTTTTAGGTGATTTGTGGATACTTACTTTCGAAATTCAGGATAAATTCTTATCCTTCAAAATAACCCCACAAAGCGGGGCCTTGGCTTCGATGATGACTCAGGTACTTTGCGGGGACCCCAAAACATATAAATTCTTATCCTTCAAAAAAGGTACCTCCCTTTAAATAGACGGTACCTGCTTCTGCGGGAAATGGAAAGTCAATCTTCAGCATGGCGCGGTGTAGATTCCTTATAAGAACACAATATTACATTGCCTTCAGCATATATTCGAGGATTGCATGAGAGCGTTCGGAGGCCGCTACCGTAAATTCACGGTAGTTTACATGCGCCGACCCGTCTGCCTTGTCTGACATGGAACGGATAATCACAAAAGGAATTTCATTCATGAAGCAGACCTGGGCAACAGCCGCCCCCTCCATTTCCGCACACGCTCCATGCAGCTGCTCACGGAGCTCGGCCACAACAGCCGCACTGGCAATAAATTGATCGCCTGACAGCACTATGCCGGTAACCGATTTCTGCCTCAGTGCCAGGCAGGCTTCTTCGGCAAGCTGTATGAGTTCAGGCTCTGCGGGAAAGGAGGATACCTCCTGATACGGAATTACTCCCCTGGGATATCCAAGGGCGCCGACGTCCATGTCATGCTGAATGCAGAGCGACGAGACTACAATATCTCCAATCTCAAGATCCGGATGCAGAGCCCCTGCAACACCTGTGAAAAGTACACGTGTTACGCCGAAGACATCAAGCAAAACCTGTGTCGTCACCGCAGCGTTAACCTTGCCCACTCCTGATTTACAGAGGACAGCCTTTTGGCCGAATATGGTGCCTGAGTAATAAGTAACGCCAGCCTTGACCGTGCTTACCTTATCTCTCATACTCTCCAGCAGCAGCTTGATTTCCTCATCCATTGCCCCAATTAATCCTGTAATTCCACTCATATGTACCCCTCCTGCAGCAAAAATCGGCTATAAAACATAAAAAGCTCCAAAAGGAGCTTTCTATGTGCCTATGTTCTAACCCTTGTCATTCGTGCTTATTTGTTCAAATGATTTACAGACAGGCGGAGAATCGTCTCATGCGGCAAAATGACCCGCGGATTCTCAACGGTTTCTTTCTTCATCAGCTTGGTCAGCAATCTCATTGCCACCGCGCCCAGATCGTACATAGGCTGTGCTACGGTTGTCAGCAACGGACGGACCATGGAAGCCATACGGATGTTATCGACACTGATAATCGAGAAGTCATCCGGAACCTTAAGGCCTTCATCCTGAATACTGTGGATTGCACCAATCGCCATTTCATCGGTTGCCGCAAACACAGCCGTTGGTTTCTTCTTGAGTCCCAGGAAGTATTTCATCGCTTCGACACCGGATTCGTAACGATAGTTCCCGATGCGTACCAGATCCTCCTGATACTCGATTCCTGCGGCTTCCAGCGCTTTCTTGTAGCCCTGGAAACGGGCATAACCGTTGGCAGGGTCCTGCAGTGTTCCGCTGATCATCGCAATTTCGCGGTGGCCGTGGCGGATAAGCGTGTTCACGGCATCAAACGCAGCGGTCTCGTGGTCGATGTCAACAGACGGGTAAGTGCCCTTCTCATCACGGGTCGCGCAGAGTACAATTGGAACCGCAGACGTCTGGAATGCTTGAATATGCTCTTCCGTTACCGTTCCGCCCATGAACAGAAGCCCGTCCACTTGCTTTTCCAGCAGCGTGTTGATTACACGAATTTCTTTCTCCTTGCGTTTATCCGCGTTACACAAAATAATGTTGTAATGGTACATGTTGGCAATATCTTCGATCCCGCGCGCAATTTCCGCAAAAATCGAGTTCGAGATATCAGGGATAACAACCCCTACGGTTGTCGTTTTCTTGCTGGCGAGACCCCTCGCCACGGCATTTGGACGATAGCCCAAACGCTCAATCGCTTCAAAAACCTTCTTCCGGGTCTGCGGCTTCACGTTCGGGTTATTATTCACAACCCGTGATACCGTAGCCATCGATACGCCTGCTTCTCGAGCTACATCGTAAATGGTTACCGTCAAATTACTCTCTCCATTGCGATAAATTTTATCGTTCGACTAATTAAAATCATGATACGACACTTTGTACAATTGTGCAATGATAACGCTTCATTTTCCTTTCAAAATTTCTTTCAAAGGCTGGGAGCGCTATCGTGATACGGGATACGGGGCTTCCTTCTGCTTCATTGCATCCAAAGATTTCCTGTCTAAAGTTGTCGCAATCATAGGTTTGCCTGTTCTGATTCTATCGTATCAAAAACCGCGTGAAAAATCCAACATTCATGAAAGATTTTCATTGATTTTGCAGAAAAAATTTCAGTATCCGCTTTATTTCGCACTTTCTGCGGGCTGAACTGTCAATTGCGACAGTCTGCTTCCAGTTTCCTCCATCCATTTGCGGTCCGTTAGATCCACTGCCAAACGGTACACATCCAGCAGCAAATCTATCCGTCCCTGGATGGCCGCCCGGATCGTTTCTTCCACCTCCGACATTCCGCCCGCAAACAAGCCGTTTGCAAAAGTTTCCTTAAGCACACTTGCCCATTCATTTCTGTCCGCAAACGAAAGATGCCGCTTGGACGGGGTTTCTCCCAGTTCTTTGATCAGCTTGCCCAGATCATGCTTGATAAACGGCAGTGGCTCATAGCGCCCGCACTCTCCGCAGGTGTAGACTGGAACATGAGTAATTTTTATCTTTGCGCTGTAGATCAGCGTATGCATATGTATGGTCATGGTACCTCCGCAGCCGCACGACTTCTTCATTAAATGATCTTTATACATCTCCCACACCTCAGACTTAATATTGAAAAAGGACGAGATTTGACCTTTTCCATAAGCTATATTCGACCTGCTTCCCCTCAATTCCTGCTGATTTGCATAAAATGATTTATTTGGAAAATAGCCTAAGCTTTTCAATCCGCAGGATGACTTCATATTTCAAATTTGCTAGAATGTACTGGAGCCAAGATTCACGAAGGGAGCTGCTTAAAGGATGAGACTGGCCGGAAAAAAGGTTATAGCCCTTGTAGACGATGAATTCGAGGATTTGGAGCTGTGGTATCCGGTATACCGCGTAAGGGAAGAAGGGGCCGAGGTACATCTGGCCGGACTGGAAAAAGACAAGACCTACATCGGCAAATATGGCGTACCCGCCAAAGCCGAATATTCCTGGGATGAGCTGAGCGCCGCCGATTACGACGGCATTCTTGTGCCGGGCGGCTGGGCTCCCGATAAAATCCGCCGCTACAGCGCAGTGCTGAAGCTGGTGCAGGATTTCAATGCGGCCAAGAAGCCGATCGGGCAAATCTGCCATGCCGGCTGGGTATTGATCTCCGCCAAAATACTGGAAGGTGTGACGGTTACCTCCACCCCCGGCATCCGTGATGATATGGAAAATGCCGGCGCGGTCTGGAAAGATGAAGCTGTCGTCACTGACGGGCATATCATATCCGCACGCCGTCCGCCGGATCTGCCGCCTTACGGCAAAGCCTTCTGCGATGCGCTGGCAGGAGAATAAACGACAGCGGCATACAGAGCCCTGCACCTTCAGCTAATGAAGGGCAGGGCTTCCTTGCCTTCATTAGCAAAAAGTCCGGCGATACCGCCGGACTCTCTGCTTATGCTGCTATGTGTGCTTTGGATGCATCAAGAGGTTTTTCCCTTCGAATCCGCACCTGCTCCAAGCGGTATCCCGCTCCGCCCCGCAAAAGCCGTAAGCGCCGCTTCCGTCTGCGAGCTGGTCCGGTGCCCGAAACAGGACTTGGCCGTTACTCTGGCTTCGGAAGCCAGAGTATTCAGCGCACGGTGCTTCACCTTCAGCAGCGCCTGCGGGGACATGCTGAGATCGCCGATTCCCATCTCCAGCCACAACGGCAGGGAACGCTCATCCGCAGCCATCTCGCCGCATACGCTGACATCAATGCCCACACTTCGCGCCGCCTCCACTGTCATGCGGATCATGCGCAGCACTGCCGGATGATAGGGATGGTACATATGGGCGATCTGCTCATTCATGCGGTCAACCGCCAGCACATACTGCACGAGATCATTGGTGCCGATGCTGAAGAAGTCTACCTCCTCCGCCAGCAGATCGGCAATCATCACTGCCGCCGGGACCTCAATCATAATGCCTACCGGCATATTGCGGTTATAGGGAACTCCCCGCAGATTAAGTTCCTCCTTAACCTCGTTCAGCACGGCTTTGGCTGCCTGCACTTCCTCTACGGAGGAGATCATCGGGAACATCATTTTCACATTTCCGTAATGGCTGGCCCGCAGGATCGCAGTGAGCTGGGTTTTGAACATATCCTTACGGTCCAGGCTGATGCGGATCGCACGGTAGCCCAGGAACGGATTCTGCTCTTCGGGCAGCTGGAAATAATCCAGATGCTTGTCTCCCCCGATATCCAGCGTGCGGATGACCACCGTTTCGCCCCCTACTTTTTCCGCTACCAGCTTATAGACTTCGAACTGCTCTTCCTCTGTAGGAAAAGAGCTGCGGTCCATATACAGAAACTCAGTGCGGAACAGCCCAACTCCCTGCGCCCCATATTTCAGTGCCATATCCAGCTCCTTCACGGAGCTGATGTTGCCGGCCAGACGCAGCGGAACACCGTCCTTGGTGATGGCTTCCACGGTGGCGAGCAGCTCCAGCTGCTCTTTTTTGCGCTGCTGCTTCGCCCGTCTGGACGCATAATCCTTCACTGTCAGCTCATCCGGGAAAAGCTGCACTACCCCGGCCTCACCGTCCATAACCAGCATGTCGCCGGTCTGAATCGGAGTCAGAATCTTGTTCTCCAGGCCCGCTACCAGGGGAATGCCGAGCGCCCGGGCCATAATGGAGGAGTGTGAGGTTTTGCCGCCCATCATGGTTACGATGCCCAGCACATAGGTTGGATTCAAATGCGCCAGCTGTGAAGGCGACAGCTCCTTGGCCACAAGAATATAAGGCTGCGTATCGGATGGCAGTGTAACCTCCGGCGCACCCAGGAGATGCTTGAGCAGACGGTTGCCTACATCCTTGATGTCGACCGCCCGCTCCTTCATATATTCATCATCCAGCAAATCAAACATCGCCACAAAGTGGTCGATGGCCTCTTTTACCGCTACCTCCGCCGCCTTGTACTGGCGCTCGATGATACCGCGGATTTCGCTCATGAACACCGGGTCATCCAGAATCGCCAGATGGGCGTCAAAAATGCTGGATTCCTCCGGCCCCACGACCTCCCTGAACTCTTTCTTGATGAATTCAATCTCATCTTTAGAGGTGCGGATGCCTTCATATAAACGTTCAAACTCCTTAGCCAGATCCACCGGGTTCACCTGAGTGTCCGGCAGGCTCCATTCCCAGTTCGGCAAGACAAAGGCCTTCCCGATGGCTACACCTGCTGCGGCGCCTATGCCTTGTATCATGCTTCAATCCCTCCAACATTGCTTTCATGTAAGACCACGGACATCACGGACGACTGCCCCTTTTTAACATTTTTAAATGGAGCGTAGCTCCAGGATTTCACACGGTCCGGATTCGTAATGACCATTGGCGTAGCCAGTGATGCGGCGTGGTCGCGCAAAAAGGTCAAATCAAACCTCACCAGCAGCTGCCCCGGCTCCACACTGTCCCCTTCCTTCACAAGGGCCTCGAACGGCCCTTTAAGCTGCGAAGTGTCAATCCCTATATGCATAAGCACCTCCAGCCCTTCCGGCGTAGAAATGCCCACTGCGTGCATCGTAGGGTATACGTGCATCACCTTGCCGAAGACCGGCGAGACGAGCTCCCCCTTTTCCGGAAAAAAAGCCACCCCGTCGCCCACCAGCTTTGCCGCAAAAATATGGTCCGGCACCTCTTCAATCGGCATCATCCGGCCCTGAATCGGCGAGCTGAACAGCACCTGCGGAAGATCCCGGAGCAGCAGCTTGTTGATCTCCTCACGGATCAGCTCGGAATAGGTTCCGAAGACGACCTGCACATTTCCGCCGCCCAGCTTGATAATCCCCGCCGAGCCCAGGCCTTTAAGCGCCCCTGTATCTATATATCGGTCATTATGCACCGTTAGTCTTAATCGGGTGATGCAGGCCTGCACCTGTACAATGTTTTCCTTGCCGCCGAGCGCCTCAAGAATCAGCGGGGCCTGATACGGAATGTTCCCTGCCCAGTCACCCAGCTCCGAGCCTTCCTCGCGTCCGGGAGTCGGAATCTGGAAGCGGCGGATCGCCCAGCGGAACACATTATAATATACAATTCCGTAGCCGATGCCGATCGGAATCAGCAGCCATGCCCGCTGCGACAAATGCAGATTGAGGATAAAGTCAATCGCCCCCGCCGAATAGGAGAAGCCGTGGTGGATGCCCAGCGAATAGGTCAGCACCATAGCCAGACCGGACATGACTACATGGAGCGCGAACAGATACGGTGAAGCAAACAGGAAGGCAAATTCAATCTGCTCCGACACTCCGGTCAGGAAGCAGACCATGGCGGCGCGTAAAAACGTCTTTTTGATCTTAGGCTTCAGATCCTCGCGCGCTTCCTGAATAATGGCAAATGCAATTGCCGGCAGCGCGAACATCATAATCGGGAACAGTCCGGCCATAAAGATGCCCGCCGTAGGATCACCGGCAAAAAAACGCGGCAAATCCCCCTGCACAGCCGCACTGCCGTCAGGTGTGGCAAAGGTGCCCAGCTGGAACCAGAACACATTATTGAGAATATGATGCAGTCCGAACGCTGTCAGTACCCTGTACAGAACCCCGTATACAAAAACGCCATAGCCTCCGGTCGCCTGTATATCGCGGAATAATATATCCAGCCCATGCTGCAGCAACGGCGACAATCCCAGCATCACCCAGGCGAACAGGGCGGAGAACAGCCCCATGAACAGCAAAACAAAACGCGACCCGCCAAAAAACTGGATCGCCTCCGGCAGCTTTATATTTTTGAACCGGTTATGCGCAACGCCGGCGACAATCCCCAGGATAATTCCGATTAGTGTTGCGGGCTGCACCGCTCCGTCCCCCATGTTGGAAACAATCCGGTCATAAGTGAACATCCCTGCAAGCGCCGCCATTCCCGCCGGTCCGGCCTGATTGGACAACCCCCACGCCACACCGACAGCAAACAAATAAGGCATGAAATAAAATATTCCTTGCCCCGCGTAAGTAGTCACTTCGGACACCGAAGAAAGTCCCCATGCAGACCACGGCAGGCTGCCCAGACTCAGCAGAATAGCCGCAGCCGGAAGCACCATGGTAGGAAGCATAATGGCTCTGCCCAACTGCTGCAAAGATCCGAGCCAATTCAAGGTGACACTCTCCTTTCTTTCTATAATGAATGGTAAGCTTTGCAGCAGTTTTTGTCAAAAGATTCTGGTTACAAGTTACCCGGCAGGTAAGGAATTCCATACAGTGCCTGTTGCTAATGCGTGGATATTGCCTGATTAGTTTTAATGACGCATGACGGCTCTGCTTATATTTGCATCCTCTAGGGCGCCGTGCAGCGGCATGGATGTCTATTGTATTTTGTGCAACAGAAAGCCTGGTTAATGGCTCAGATCAGCATTCTGTTGCACTTCATACAGCAGATGATTCACAATCCTCCCAATAAGGGGGAATACTTAAATTCTACTGCACTGCACAAAATACAATTAATTCGCTTTTGAGCAGAGTATATATATAAACCTGAATTTCGAAAGTGAAATGAACAAATCCAGATCGGACAAGGGATAACCCCTCTTTTTCCTTCACCCATTGGGTGCAAGCTGTTTTTAGCAAGAAATCCCTTCGTGTGGAGCTTTTTAGATGATTTGTGGATACATACTTTCGAAATTCAGGATAAATTCTGTTGCACGAAATACAGTCAAAATAAGTTAAGCCTCTATTCCAGTTCCAATTACCATACTTGTTCTGAAGGCGTAGCTTTCACTTCATAATAACGGCCCCCTCTTCCCCCGTGAACCGGCTCAAGCAGCCCCTTGTCGCTAAGCGACAGCAGCCTGCGCGCGGTCCGGAAATTAATCTGAAAATGGTTGGTCACATCCCTTGGACGAAGCGGTTTGCCAAGCTGCCAGGCGAGGCGCAGGACTTCCTTTTCTCCGGATAAAATGTCCTTAACCACCGTCTTTTTGGCTAAGTATGGCGCAAGGGCCAGCTGAAGCAGCATCCGGCACACCTCAGGACGCTGCTGAATATCATCAAAGGAAAAGTGGAGCATCCTCCACTCCATTCCGGTAAGAAAGGTGTCCCGGTTCAGCGCATAGCTGAATTTCTCACGGTCCATGTCCTTAATGCGGCTCTGAAATCCGTCGCGCTCAATGCTGAAACGCCCGCCGCTGGAAGGCAGAAACGCAAAATCCAGGAACTGTGATTTCCGGTCCCAGTCGTATATTTCATATTCCGGATGCAGGTTGTCCAGCGACTCAAAAACCGGCTACCATACACTTTGCAAAAGCAGCTTCTCCGCATAATTATGCCCCCTTTGCAGTCTCCCCTTCCGCTCGCCTGTCGGTCCGCCGGCATGATGTCCGATGAATGTACTATGTGCTTTTTTCAAAACTCATTTTTCTTCCCTCCCCGGCAAAAGAACAAAACAGCTGCACTGCCCTTGACTGGCCAGCGCAGCTGTTTGCATTTCAGGTGTAAAGCTGGCTGCTGAAGCCAGGCAGAAAACCAGGCGGAAAAAGGTCACTTCATACTCCCCTCAGCCCCTTTTTCGCAAGCGTTAGCGGAAAAAAGGATACCTAATCGATCCGTTTCGCCCCCTTACAGAGGAATACGCCTACATTAAGATGAACTTGAACCATTCATCCAAAGGTCAGCCAATTTAGTGGTAAAAAGGATAACTAATCCACCGCCTTCCGATCCTGGATCATCCCTAGTGGGAAAAAGTACAACTAATCCGGCTGAAATCGGGCATATGGGGGGAGCGGGCCTCCATTAGGTGTACAAAATCCCACTAAAGCTCGTTCAAGCCAGAATTCCAGCCCATTAGTGTTACTTTTTACACTTCGCTTCCGTTCCCTATGAACCTCCTTGCATTTCATCAGCTTGTTCAAGTCCGCCGGTTCCATTCCTATACATTCAATTACCTTTTTGGCTCAAAGCCAAATCAGCGGTTGACGATGTGAATGAAGTCCGCTGCGGGTTCAGAGGGTTCTTCCGGCCGCTGTTAAAGCCCGGTTTCCTGATTGGAATAAGATTGCAGGTTGAATTTAGATGGAGCCAGCTTTTTCCCACGATTCCTTTAAGACCTTTCCTTCCGTGTAAGTGTACTAATTCTTACACATTCCACTTCATTCACTCCATTCCACTTCACGTCCCTGCCCAGTAGAGGCCTCGGTTGGACCCGCTCTATTCCGCGCTTCCTCCTGCAAAACATAGAACCCGCAGACTCCGCACGGCTCAAGAGACTCTGCACAATTCATCAAACTCTGCAGACTTAGCACGGCTTAGCAAACTCAGCACAACTCAGTGGGATTCAGCAAACTCAGCACGATTCAGCACGATTCAGCACGATTAAGACGCATTATAATTTTCCCCTAACTTCATAACATACCTTATCCACAATTGACGAGAAGCATAATTTCCTAAACGACAAGAAAGACGCCTATCGCGTCCTATATAAGAATACTGCCATTTCAGTGGGGAGGAGAAGAATCATTTCGCGCTGATTTCACCGTCCAGCCGGCTTCGGGCGAATTCAGAGGTACTTCTGCCTCTGATTTCACCGTCCAGCCGGCTTCGGGCGAAATCAGAGGTACTTCTGCCTTTGATTTCACCCTCCAGCCGGCTTCGGGCGAATTCAAAGGTACTTCTGCCTTTGATTCCCTCTACCTGCCCGCTGCGGCCAATGCAATAGCGCAGTTTGCCTGGCCGAAGTCCCGATCCATTCTTTCATTTACAGCGCAGCCGTGGAATAACGGATAAGCTTCGCTTCCCCCAATACCTATAAATTCTGATCTTTCAAGTGGAAACGGCTTCGCCGTCCTTATAAGGACGGTATCCGTTTCAGCGAGAAGGATAAGGCTAATTTTTAGCGTGAAACCTATAAAGTCTTATCTTTAAAAAAAGAACGCCCCTGCCCGAGTACAATTCGGGTAAAGGACGTTCTTCGTCTGTTTCTAAGTATAGCAACGCCGTCTGGTAAAATCTACTGATCCGGCTAAAATTGCCCGGCCAGGTACAGCCGAAATTCCCGGCCACTGCTTGGTTGTCAAACGCTATGGGCTACTGGACACCGCGACACCTGGACCACGGGCCACTTGGCCTACCGGGCACTGGCACCAGGGCACTGGGCTACCGAGCCACCGGGCCATCAGTGCACTGGGCCACTTGGGCCACCAGCCACCGTGCCGCAGGCGGCCCCCCAGCCCTAGCCTTACCCCCGGCTGCGGCCCTTCATCGTAATCGCTTCCTCGACCTTGATGCAGCGGTCCATGATTGCGATCATGCCGTGCTCGGCAGCGATGTCGGCAGCCTCCTGGCTGATAATCCCCTGCTGAAGCCAGAGGACGCGCGCACCGACATCAGCGGCTTCCTGTGCTACTGCCGCGCAGTATTCACTGCGGCGGAAGACATTGACAATGTCTACAGGCTCAGGGATTTCCGCCAGCGTATGATAGCACTTCTCGCCCAGAATCTCACCGTCCACCGATGGATTTACCGGAATAATGCGGTAACCCCGGCTCTGCATGGCTCCAGCCACCATGTAGGAGGTGCGGTCTGTTTTGTCGGAGAGTCCGACTACGGCTATATTGCCCGCGGAAGCAAGAATATCTCCGATCTGCTCCCGGCCTGGATTTTCAAAGCTCATGTGCAATTCCCCTTTCCGTTTATAGTGCCGGCGGTTTCCACTGCAACATACATGCGTCTGCGGTGTGTCTGCCGTACAGCACATTTTCATTCACTAGTCCATCATACAGCGCGACGTAAAAAGTTCCAAATTCACGGGCGATAGAACTGGTCAATTCCCCGCTTCTTAAGATCATCAGTTACTCCACCCACTCCACACCGGCGCCAAGCGCACGCAGATGATCAAAGTACTGCGGATATGACTTGGCCACATGGTGGGCGTCCTTGATCCGCAGCGGCTGGCGGGCGCGCAGTCCGACTACCGAGAGCGCCATAATCACCCGGTGGTCGTAATGCGCATTGATCGTCACGCCGCCTTCGACCCCCTCAGGCTTGCCGTGCACAATAATCTCGTCGCGCCGCTCCTCTACGCTTGCTCCGGCGCGGGCCAGCTCAGCCAAATAATCGGTAATGCGGTCGCATTCCTTGTATCTCAGGTTCTCCACATTATAGAAACGTGAAGTCCCTTCGGCAAAAACGGCCGCTGCCACCATCGCCAGCACGGCGTCCGTCGCCGCATCGCCGTCAAACTCCACCGCCTTCAGCTTGCCGTTGCCCTGCACATGCACCGTACCATTCGCGTGGGTAAGCGGCACTTCCATCATGCGCAGCACATCGACGATCGCCCGCTCGCCCTGTTTGCTATGTTCGGCAAGCCGGTGAATTTTCACATCCGATTTCGTGACCGCCGCCGCCGCGAGCACCGCCGCAGATCCGGGATAATCTCCTTGCACCGTGTAAGCCTTGGCCGCATAGGCCTGGCCGCCCGGCACCTTGAAGGACATATAGTCCTCCGCCGCATGAACGATAATACCCGCCTGCTCCAGAACCTCCAGCGTCTGGCCTACAACCACTTTGGACTTCAGGTCATCCAGCACGATAATTTCGCTGTCCTCTTCTAGCAGCGGCGTCAGGAACAATAAGGCGCTCAGATACTGTGAGCTGACCGCACCCGATACCGTGATCCGTCCTCCGGCCGGTTTGCCGCCGCGAATCGTAATCGGCAGCCTGCCGTTGTTATGCTCCACCTGCACGCCAAGCTGGCCAAGCGCCGTGATCAGGTCGTCATGCGGCCGTTTGCCCAGAGAATCCGGATACGCATTTACAAAAGTGACCTCAGGGCTGAGAGCAGCCACCGCCATCAGAAAGCGCAGCACCGCTCCCGCATTGCCCACATTCAGTTCCTTGACATCGCGGGGATGGCGCCCGAAGCCCTGAATGACAATTTTCTCCTCGTCCTCCGTAAGCACCGCGCCAAGATCGGCGATACATCTGCGGATTGCATCGCTGTCCTCACTGTGCGCCGGATGATAGATCGTGCTGACTCCTTCGGACAGGGCTGCAACCAGCAGGTAGCGTGTAGTGTAGTTTTTGGAAGACAGGGCTCCAAATTCTCCTTGCAAAGTAGGCGTAGGCCTAACTATAACGTCCATGATCTAAGCTCTCCTTATTGTATGGAATAGATATTATGTAATGCCCGGTTTGACAGAGTAATCCGTAATTGTGTTATCATGATAGCATTCTTCCAGATGAAAAGAGGTCATAACCATGAATGAGATTCCCCAAATTACAGCAGCGCAATTGCGGCAGCGTCTGGAGTCAGGTGAAGACCTTGTACTGATAGACGTCCGCGAAGACGAAGAGGTCGCTGCCGGAATGATTTCCGGTGCGCAGCATATTCCAATGGGCGAGATTCCGCAGCACACCGGAGAGCTTCCGAAGGAAGCCGAGCTTGTCTTCATCTGCCGCTCAGGCGCCCGCAGCCAGCGCGTCTGTGAATATCTCCGGCAGTTCGGCTACCGGACCTCCAACCTCAGCGGCGGGATGATCGAATGGAATGAAACCGCTGACGCCTAAGCCCTGCACACATACGCTTAAAAGCTCAACCGCGGTAGTGCGTTAAAATATGCTGCGACACTTCTGCCGCGCTCAGCTTCGTTGTATCGACCGTGCAATGTGCAAAACGGTAAGCGTCCCGGCGCTGCTCCAAGATCGTCCGGACCCGTTTCTGTGCATTGCCGGCGAGCAGGGGCCGGTTCAGATCCCCGCTGACGCGGGCGAGAATTTCCTCCTCAGTAGCCGTAAGCGCCACTACAAGGCCTCTTTGCAGCATCATTTCTGCATTCCCCGGAGCCAGTACTGCGCCTCCGCCTGTAGAAATGATCCGTCCCTCGCCTTCCAGCATTTCCTTCAGCACTGCCGACTCAATCTTCCGAAAGTATGCTTCCCCGCCTTCGGCGAAGAGCTCCGCGATGCTCCGTCCTTGATTCTGTATAATCACATGATCCAGATCAACCAGCTCATAGCCCAGTTCTTCCGCGAGCAGAGCGCCTACCGTAGACTTCCCCGTGGCCATCATCCCGACCAGAATGATATTTTTATTGTTGTAATTCATGACGATCCTCCAACCGCGACATTTGTCATATCATAACACAGGGTCAAAACTTTACACAATGCACTGTTGCAGGCGTTCCGGAAACTCCAATGCTGCCATTGTGCGAACCGGGCCTTCCTGCTTAATTTGCATTTGCAGAGAAACGGTAAAACACAAAACAACCCCACAAAGCGGGGCCTTGGCTCGATGATGACTCAGATACTTTGCGGGGAACCCAAAACATATAAACCTGAATTTCGAAAGTAATTATCCACAAATCATCTAAAAAGCTCTACACGAAGGGATGTCTTGCTACAAACAGCTTGCACCCAATGGGTGAAGGAAAAAGAGGGGTTATCCCTTGTCCGGTCTGGATTTGTTCATTTCACTTTCGATATTCAGGATAATTTCTTATCTTTCAAAAAAAAGGCCCGAAAGCCCCCGCTGCAAGCGGAAAAGCCTCCCGGGCCGCTGTTTTGCGGCTTGCGCCAGGAATTGTTATTCAGACAGCCAATCGTGGTGAAAGATGCCTTCTTTGTCCACACGCTTGAAGGTGTGGGCACCGAAGTAATCGCGCTGTGCCTGAAGCAGGTTCGCAGGCAGGCGTTCTGTACGGTAGCTGTCATAGTAAGCCAGCGCGCTGGAGAAGCCCGGAACGGGAACCCCTTGGGTCACCGCGGCGGAAACCACCTGGCGCCATGCGGATTGATACGAATCCATGATGTCCTTGAAGAACGGATCCAGCAGCAGGTTTTTCAGCGCCGGATTGTTTTCGTAGGCATCGGTGATATTTTGCAGGAAGCGGGAGCGGATAATGCAGCCTCCGCGCCAGATTTTGGCCAGGTTGCCGTATTTCAGATCCCAGCCATATTCGTCGGAAGCTACACGAAGCTGAGCGAAGCCTTGGGCATACGATACAATTTTGCTTGCGAACAGCGCTTTGCGCACATTTTCGATGAACTCGGCTTTGTCGCCCTGGAATGGCTCGGTCTCAGGACCGCTCAGCACTTTGCTCGCTGCGACACGCTCTTCCTTCATAGCGGACAGGAAGCGGGAGAATACGGATTCGGTAATCATGGACAGCGGCACGCCAAGATCCAGCGAGCTTTGGCTTGTCCATTTCCCGGTACCCTTTTGGCCGGCGGCATCAAGGATAACGTCTACCATCGGCTTGCCGGTTTCTTCATCGTATTCTGCGAAGATATCCGTAGTGATTTCGATCAGGTAGCTGTCCAGCTCTCCGCTGTTCCAGTCCTTGAAGATGCTGTGCAGCTCTTTGGCATCCAGGCCCAGCACATCCTTGAGCAGGTGGTAAGCTTCGCCGATCAGCTGCATGTCGCCGTACTCGATGCCGTTATGCACCATTTTGACATAGTGTCCGGCACCGTCCGGCCCGATATATGTACAGCAAGGCTCTCCGTCCACTTTGGCCGAAATTGCCGTAAGAATAGGTTCTACCAGCTTATACGCGCTTTCTTGTCCCCCAGGCATGATGGAAGGCCCTTTCAATGCGCCTTCCTCACCGCCGGATACGCCGGTGCCGATGAAGCGGAAGCCTTTTTCCTCCAGTTCCTTGTTGCGGCGGACCGTGTCAGGGAAATAAGCGTTGCCCCCGTCGATGATGATATCGCCCTGATCCAAATGCGGCAGCAGCTGCTCAATCGTAGCATCGGTTGCTTTGCCCGCCTGGACCATGATCAGAATTTTGCGCGGCACTTCCAGCGATTCCACAAATTCTTCGATGGAAAAAGTCCCCGCCAGGTTTTTGCCTTCAGCTTCGCTGATCAGGTCATGAGTCTTCTCCGGGGAACGGTTGTATACCGATACCGTGAAGCCTCTGCTCTCGATGTTCAGAGCCAAATTTTTACCCATTACCGCCAAGCCGATCACACCGATTTGTTGTTTTGCCATCTGGTTCTCCACCCTTTGCCTCTTATATTTTTTGTGAAATCCATTTCTCGCAGTATTAGAATACCATCCTTTGTCAGGGACAGCAAAGTTCAGCCTGCATGAAAGAGATCAATTTCATTGACAAATTCCTGCGTAATCATGGAAATTGCTCACAATGACTATTTTAACGTTTTTGCCGCCAGAAGTGAACCCCTGCACACAGGTGAGCTGCACAGCACAGGGCACCCCGTTATGCGGGATGCCCTGGCCTTAAGTAAACGATGGTTTGTCACCATTCAAGCATATTCAATTCCCTGGTCAGCACAAGCAGCTTGGCATTGCATGCTTCGATCAGTTCTGTGTCCTTGGACTCAAGCGCCTGATGCAAAAGGTCGAGCTGCTCATCCACCTCCAGCCTGCGGTCACGTATCCGCTCTTCGCCTTCCACGGAATAGAAAAGCTTGGTCAGCTCCTGATCGGAGAGCAGAGGCCCCTTCTGGTAGAGCACACGCTGCTGATACCCGGAAATTTCCACCAGCCGGATGACTTCGCCGAATAAAATATTCTCAATAATAATCTGGCGGTCGCGGAACCGCTTGACGACGGCATGCCCCCGCATATCCCCAATCAGCTTCTCCATCCACTCGGACAGGCGCGCATCACGGATCATATAATCTCCCACCAGCTTGAAGCCGTCCTTAATCCGCTGGAAGCGCAGCTTCACAAGCTTGCGGCCGGTGCGCACCGAAATAAGAAAAACATTCTCATTCTCGCTCCAATACAGGGAATAGCCTTCCTTAATCAGGTCCTTGATCAGATCCTGGATATGCTGTCTGTCAAAGCGCAGCTCCAGATTGCAGTACTCGACTTCGTCGTTTTTGTTCACGGCACTCCCCCCTAACTGCTTAGTTTCAGCAAAGCTAGCCTCATTAGCTTAACTCAGAGTAGAACCGACTGCCGGACCTCCACTTGACATATTAAAAAAGATAAGAATTTATATGTTTCCGTATAAATTAGCCTTATCTTTCTCGCTGAAACGGATACCTTCCTTATTAAGGACGGCAAAGCCGTTTCCACTTGTTTTGCATTAATCTTACTCTTATTTTATACTTCATTTTATGTAGCGGTAACTTGGTTTATTGACTATTTTTACCCGCTTTGCTCCATTTCCAAACGCTTTGTCCCGCTTTAGCCGCAAATAACCGCCTGCCGGACCGGTTCTGGAAGCTATGCAGACTGCAACCGGCTGTCTTTATTTAATTTTCAAACCAAAATTTATGCGAGGAGATACGGTAATGCCATTTCAAGGATTTTCCACCGCTGATTTTGATGTTTTCCGCATTGACGGTCTGGAGCCGCGCATGGACGCGCTGATTGCCGCGGTCCGCCCCAGGCTGAATGAGCTGGGAGACGAAGCCGCCCCCTTCCTGTCCGCGCTTACCGGGGAAGAAATGTTCCCGCATGTAGCCAAGCACGCCCGCCGCACGGTCCACGCGCCGAACGATACCTGGGTTGCCTGGGGTCCGAATAAACGAGGATATAAGGCGCTGCCGCACTTTCAGGTTGGCATGTTTGAGAGCCATCTGTTTATTGTTTTTGCCATCATCTATGAAAGCGGCAATAAGGTGACGTTCGCCGAGTCGCTGCTGCGGAATATGGACGACATTCGGGAGGGGCTGCCCGGCAATTACTTCTGGTCTGCAGATCATCTGGATTCGCGCGGAACCCTGCACGCCGATATGGACCAGCCGGCATTCGCCGAGCTGTCCCGCAGGCTTAAGGAGGTCAAGAAAGCCGAAGTTACCTGCGGACTGCGCATTGACCGGGAGGACCCGCTTTTGTCCGATGGCGGCAAGCTTCTCGCAGTGATCCGGCAGACCTTTGAGACGCTCCTTCCGCTCTACCGCATGTCCTTTTAAGCTCTCCGCAAAGTTCTGAAATATGTACTTCCTTACTATTTCAGCAAAAGCCGCAGGCTTCCGGCATTTCCCGGCTGCCTGCGGCTTTTGCTGTCCCTCGAGCCACCGTCTCAGCTTGTCCCGTTCTTCAGCTTGGTTCTATGGATAATGAGCAGATGCAGCCCGAACAGCAGCACCATAACGCAGGCGCTGGCCAGAAACGGAGTGCTGTGTCCCACAGAATCCCATAGCTTGCCCGAGAGAACGGGACCCGCCACCATGCCGGAGCCCTGCAGGGTCAGGAACAGCCCCCACACGGTTCCCCGCTCTCCCCTCGGCACCTGTTTGGCCAGAAATGCATTCCACGCGGGCAGAATCAGCGCATAGCTTATGCCTACCAGCGCAACTGCGCAGTAGACGAGCGGCAGCCAGCGCACCTGGGAAAAGAAGGCCAGCGAGCCTGCAGCGAGCAGGAAGCCGATGTTAAGGAAGACGGTTGTTCCGATCCGGTCCACCAGCCTTCCCGCCGGAATCAGGGCCAGCACAGTGATGCCCCCTCCTGCGATCAGCAGCAGGCTGAACTGATTGGGCGTCACATGCAGCTCTGAACGGGCGAACAGGGTCACCACCGGGGTCATAAGGCCAATTGCAAAGGCCTGCAGGAACAGTGCCGGAAACAGCAGGCGGCTGACCTTCAGCGAGGTTCTGACCTGATGCAGCGTCCGCTTCAGACTCTCCAGCGGCTGCATCCGTCCGCGCACAGCCGCCGCCCCTTCACCTCTCATGTCACGGACAACCGCATGCGGCGCATGATCCCCGATCCTTGACGGCAGAAGAAGTGCGACGGCTGCGACGGCCGCGGCACAGCCCATCAGCACCAGGAATACTGTCCGGTAGCTCTGTCCGCCATGGTCCATCAGAAAGTTGAATGTGATCGGGCCGATGCCGGTTCCGGCCAGCGAGGCCATCTCTACCGCCCCCATGGCCGCCCCGCTGCTTCCGCTTTCCGTTGAACCCGCCAGCTCCGTGATTCCGGTCATGGTGCAGGGCCACAGCGGCGAGGTTCCGATGCCGAGAATCAGACAGGCCGCAGACAACCAAACCGCGTCTCTGGCGTAGATTATCATACCGAGCGACACCAGAATCAGCAGCAGGGCCCCCGTCATGGTCCAGCGGTATCCGATGCGCTCCATGACCCAGCCGGACGGGCTGCGGAAAAGATTGTCGCCCAGATATTGCATCGCAAAGGAGAAGCCGACGACTGTCACCGACAGGCCGAGAATATTCTCCATATAGACCGGCAGCAGAGCTACAAGCAGTGATCCCTTGACGAATTCCACCAAGAATATGATCGCCCACATTTCCAAAATGAACGGTGAAGCCAAACTGATATGCACACGCTGCGCTACTTTGCCAGACATTCCATCACATCCTAGTATTATGGTGATTGATTTGTTATACTGAGGCTTGCTTGAAAAAATTAATCTTCACGAAAGGTTGTGACAGCATTAAATGGATCAACATGCAACTCCCCTCTTCACCGCTCTTAAAAAGCATGCCGCCGGGAACCCCGTTCAATTTCATATTCCCGGGCATAAGAAGGGGCTAGGAACCGATGCCGAATTCCGTGAGTTTATCGGCGATAACGCTCTATCCATAGATTTGATCAACATCGCACCGCTTGATGACCTTCATCAGCCTACCGGCGTAATTCTTGAAGCTCAGAAGCTGGCTGCGGAGGCTTTCGGCGCCGACTATACGTATTTCAGCGTACAGGGCACGAGCAATGCCATCATGACTATGATCCTCTCTGTCTGCTCGGAAGGAGATAAAATTATTGTGCCGCGCAACATTCACAAATCAGTGATGTCGGCCATTATTTTCTCCGGAGCCAAGCCTGTTTTTGTCTCTCCTGTACAGGATGAGAATCTTGGGATAGATCACGGTATTACCACCAGTGCACTGGAGAAGGCCTTAAGGCGCCATCCCGATGCCAAGGGTGTACTTGTTATCAATCCTACGTATTTTGGCGTTTGTGCCGATTTGCGTTCGATTGTCGACCTGGCCCACAGCTACGGGGTTCCCGTACTGGTGGACGAGGCACATGGAGTATTGATTCATTTTCATGAGGATCTCCCCGTATCGGCCATGCAGGCCGGAGCGGATTTGGCGGCAACCAGCGTACACAAGCTGGGCGGCTCCATGACACAGAGCTCGGTGCTCAACCTGAATGCCAAAACCGGCCTGGTCAACCCGCAGCGGGTTCAGACGATTCTCAGCATGCTGACCACAACTTCAACATCATATATTCTGCTGGCATCCCTGGATACCTCCAGACGCAATCTGGCCCTGAACGGCCACGAGATGGCTGCAAGAACTATCGCCCTGTCCAACTATGCCCGCGATGCCATTAACGGCATTGAAGGCCTCTACAGCTTCGGCAAAGAAATTCTCGGCACAGAAGCAACCTTTAATATCGACCCGACCAAGCTGAACATTCATGTGCGCCACCTTGGCATCACCGGTTACGAAACCGAGAACTGGCTGCGCCAGAAATACAACATTGAAGTTGAGCTTAGTGACATGTATAACATTCTTTGCCTGATTACGCCTGGAGATACCCAGGAATCTGTAGATAAGCTGATTGCTGCACTGCGGGTGCTCTCGGCCATTCATTACAGCAAAGGCGAAATTTATGAGCTTAAGGTGCAGGTGCCGGAAATTCCGCAGCTGGCGCTGATTCCCCGGGATGCGTTCTATGCGGACACCCAGCTGGTTCCGTTCCGCGAATCCGCAGGCTATATTATCGCAGAATTCATTTACGTCTATCCTCCGGGGATTCCGATTCTGCTCCCTGGTGAAGTTATTACCCAGGATAACATCGACTATATCATTGACCATGTGGAAATCGGGCTGCCGGTCAAAGGCCCCGAGGACCGCAGCATCACGAACATCAAAGTCATCGTGGAGGCAGAGCCGATCTCCTGATGTCCCCCCAGAGAGACAGCCCTCGTTTTTTGAGCAAGATATACGTAAGCGCGTGGTGAGGACGCTCCGAGAACGGACCGTTGTTCCAATCGCTGTTGTCCCCAGATTTTTTTTATTCTACTTAACGGTGAAAATCCGGGGACAAAGGCGACCGCTACCGCTTTTCCACAATCAGTCCGTCCTCTCCACTGTTCAAGTGGAATACGTAAGAATACTCTTAAAAACACAAAAGACCCTCTCTTTTGCTAAAATGGAGTTACCACACAACCATTTCAAAGGAGAGGTTCCTTTGTACATTCAATAGTCCATGGACCCACTTGAACCATTCATCCAAAGGGCAGCCATTTTAGTGGTAAAAAGGATAACTAATCCACCTCATTCGGAGACTAGATCATCCCTAGTGGGAAAAAGTACAACTAATCCGGCTGAAATCAGCCGTATGGAGGGAGCGGGCCTCTATTAAGTGTACAAAATCCCACTAAAGCCCGTTCAAGCCAGAATTCCAGCCCATTAGTGTTACTTTTTACACTTCGCTTCCGTTACCTATGAATCTCCTTGCGTTCCATCAGCGTTTTCAGGTTCGCCGGTTCAATTCATATAAGCCGGTTCATTTCATATACATTAAGTTTCTTTATTGTGTTTTTTAAAGATTACAGAACCGCCTCCGCTTAACCATCGGAGCGGACGGACCCGCGGAACAGCGGCAGCCTGGGTCTCCGGATTTTCACCGCCAAGAGACTGCGACGAAATAAAGTACCGCTGCATTGTTGACAAAACTCCCAAAACCGTGGAGCTTTTGTCAACAAAAGCGGGTACTCATTTCCTCGCAGCTCCTAAGGGGTATGAAATAGATCTGGAGAGCACTGCGACCCGGACAACGATCCGTTCGCGGAGCGTCCACTCCAACAGCCTACGTAAAATAACCCCACAAAGTGGGGCCTTGGCTTCGATGATGACTCAGGTACTTTGCGGGGACCCCAAAACATATAAATTCTGATCTTTTAAGAAGAAACGGCTTCGCCGTCCACCCGTTTCTCCAAAAATAGAAGGATAATTGATAGCGTGAAACATATAAATTCTTATATTTGACCAAAAGCAAGGCAGCGATTCCCGAATAACGGATGAATCGCTGCCTTGCTTGCTTTTTGCGGCTTTAAGAATGAAGAGAACTGTCTCCCGTTATAGAAAATCCACTTATGGGACAGCCTCTTTTGCTGACGGGATTTGCGGTCTTGTCCAAGACAGCAAGTCCCAAGTTGCTTCACTGAAATCTATTCTTGCTGGGCAAGCAGCTCGTTGTAAGCTTCTTCAACAGCTTTCCATTCAGCTTCATCTTCAATGTTGTACAGAACCATTTCTTCATCTTCTTCTTCCATGCGAAGAATGATGCCATCCGCTTCAGGGTTTTCGCGTTCCAGCAGCAGAGCGTATAGCTTCTCGCCTACGTCGAACGTTTCTACCAGCACCATTTCCACATCTTCGCCCTGCTCGTTCGTCAAGGTCAGCACAAATTCCTCATGCTCATGGTCGTGATCATGTCCGCAACCGCATGCTTCACCATGTTCATGGCCATGCTCATGTTTGTGATCGCTCATTGAAATACCTCACTTTAAATTGATTTATCCTACATTTGGTATCGTAACACGTAGGTAAGTTCAGGTCAATTTGAGGGAGCCCGCCATCGGCTATTGCAGAGCAGTGATTACTTTCTCTGACACAAGTATATAATCCGCGCCTTTGGAAGGTTTGATGTAGAAGCCCACCCGATACTTGCCCGCATCCTTGAAATCATAGGTGAATTCCGAGGTCGGGAACCAGAAATCCTCTTTCTTTGAGTTTCCAAGCTCCTGCGACTGGATGTCCTTCACATTGCCGGAAGGGTCCGTAATCGCCACCTTCACAGCTGCAACATCCTCGGTTAAGCTGTCTACCTGGGTCAGCACCTTGATTTTGAGCTTGCCGACATTCACATTGCCAAAGACGTTGTCACCCTTGAACAGCACAATATGCACATTCGGCTTGAGGATGGTCAGCTTGCCTGAATTTTCCCAATTGACAATCCCCCCCGCCTCTCTGGCCGGGATATATGCTTTGCCGTCAATTAAGTAACCGCCATCGGCTATTTCCTTGCCGTTGCTCCATACTCTGATCTTCTGATTTACCGCGTCCGCGAATAATAAGGAGCCACCCATTAAGGAAAATATGACCACACACAGAGCAATTTTTTTCCATCTCATCGCTAGAGACCCTCCAAGTAATTCATGCTGTTAATGTATACTGCAAAAATAACAACAAGTTGCGGCAGTGGCAGGGAATTATTTCTTTCTTTTAGCCATAGAGCCGCACGCGCATATATCCGGGAAGGAAAGCCGGCCGCTTCTGCGGTCACCGCGCCTTTTTCATAGCCGAATTTTTGCCGCGCAGCTTTCCCACGGTCCAATACAATACTGGAATCAACTGCATGGTCAACGCAAAGGCTGGCCAGTCCACTGTCATAAAGTTAAGTAGATTCGTTGAATTTCCGGTAAAATGAATCGAATAGCCGGTGACCAGCGCCGTGACCGAAAAGGACAGCGGTTTAAAATCCTTCAGGGCAAAGATTCTGGCCAGGCTAACCACCGCTGCATATATCAGCAGGCTGATCTTCACAATAATGGCCGGTATCCACAGGATCGTCAAGAACGGGTCCAGCGTTTCAATAAAGTCGGCAATCCGCAGCATTCTCACGTACTCCATTACCGGGTAGGTCATTTTCCCTGTGAGCGCCGGACCAAAGGCCAGGATGGAGGGGATCAGATAAGAGAGAATCAGTCCGAGCGAAATCAGCAGCCCTCTAAAAAGCATCCGGTTAACTTTCAGATGCTGTTTAAGATGAGGGTACAGGAACAGGATGACAAACCCGTCGCCAAACCATGGGGTAGCCTGAAACATTCCCGCCGCTGTTTGCACCGGATTAAAATTGGTCACGAAAGCCCTCACCATCGGAATTTGGATTTCAACTCCGAGCAGAAGCGGGGTCAACATGACAAACAGCAGGATATTTATAAAAAACAGCACCTCCGCCACCCGCGCAATCGCTTGGACCCCCGCCCTCACCGTAAAGGCCACTCCGGTCCCCACCAGCACAAGAATAACCGCCTCCGGAGTCGTCGGCAAATGATTGACAAGCAAAAAATCCCCCAGATTGCGCGTGGTCATGGACGCCCTGTGCAAACAATAGGCTATCAGCATAAAGATCAACGGGTAATGGAGCCATTTGCCGAGAATATACTTGCCGAATACAGCAAAATACTCGTCCAGATTCAACCGGGCCAGAGCCGTGCTGAACAGCATAATAACATATCCCATGCAAGCTCCAAGGCACAAGGAAACCACCGCATTGTAGGAAGCGGTTTTGGCAATCGGAGCCGACAGAAAGCCGGCTGTTTCGGAGTACAAATAGATGCTCATCAGCATAACTAGCTGGCCTGGGGATATGCTTTTCACTGTAACTCTCCTTACCGGTTAAAATTGCAGAATAGCTTCAATGAATGTAATCGGGGCTCTAGGCGCCCCCGAGCCCGATAAGCAGCAGGTTGCACAGCAAGGAGACAAGCATCACACCAAATGTAATCAGGAAGGTGCGTATTTTCCGCTGATGATGCCGCAGGTAGATCCATTCAGTCCCAAACATAATCAGGTAAAAAACCATTGTCGCTATCACCGGCCAGCCTCCTCCGGATTTTTCATCGCTCCCATTAGGCGGATTCTTGCCTTCGTCTCCACGTTAAGCCGGACTCTCTCTTTATAGATGCTGGACCAGTCCTTATTGCTGGCTTTCCACACCTTGGGATAATACCAGGCTAGATAAGCGCCAAGCTGGTAAGCATCCGTTGCGGATTTCTGTGACTCCTGAAATGCTTTCTGAATCCTTTCCTCGATCTGTTCACTCAGCAGGCTCTCCAGATTGGAGAGCACCGACGGGTCCTCCAGGTCAATTGCCGATTCTGAAGAATCGATGATGCTCTCAACATCCAGCTGCAGCGTGTAGGAAATCTCGCTCCCCCTTACATGGGGAACGATCTTTGATTTGGCATCCATAACCAGAATACTGATTAGCTTTCCGTCGGTTGGTGAAGCAAACGTTATGACAGCATCCTTGATATTGCCCCTCAACCACATTGCCCCTCTCGTTGTATAACTGTCCATTTTGCCGGTCATTGCACTGTCCTGAAACAGGGCGGAGCCCAGCACCGTTATCTGGGTTCCGCTTGATTTGTCTGTATTGGCAGCCACATAGCCCAGGATCATGCCTCTTCCGTATTCCTCGGCGGTGAGGAAGTGCTTCACACTGCCGGATATTACTTTTTTGCGTGTCACCAGCTCACGAAAGACTTCGCTCGGAAATTTCTCTATTTGTGTAGGGAAATCCGCCACCTCTCTCGCTTCACCTTTGGCAACCAGAATGTAAGTCTTCAAAGGGATGCCTGATTTCCGGTCTACGAAATCCAACAGCGGAGCGAGTCCCTTGCGGGCGCAGGTCTCCCCAACCACAATCATTTTGACCTGTCCCCAGAATATTTCACGGGAAATGTTGGTCTGAATATTGCGGTAAGCCTCGGAAATATTCCTTCCCTTGCCGCTTACAGTTGCATAAGGCGCCTCCGTGCTTGGAGCTTCGCCGCCGGATTGCGAGGAAATCTGATTGGGCTTGGCATAGCCGAGCGTTAATTGAACCGAATTGTCTGCAGCCTCATCAATAAACATAGCCACGACCAGCAGCCTGTCGTTGATTTCTATCCTTGACCAGCAGCCGGAAAGCAGCAGTTGGGCCACAAGAAGAAGAAGGAGCGTTATTCTTGCAGCCGAAGTCAGGTTTCTCAATCCCGGTCATCCCCATCATTGTGTTGTGAAGTATTCATTCGCATGGTGGGCTGATTTCCAAAAGCAGAAGGCCGGACCTTCATCAGCCTCCATGGAGCCCTGATCAATGTATCCTTAATATCCTTCCACTTCAATGGTGCAACCGGAGTCATGTAAGGCACCCTCAAAGAAGTGAGCACAACCAAATGCAGCAGCAACAGATATATCCCGAGCGACAGCCCCAGCAGTCCAAAGCTGCCCGCCAGGAACATAATGGGAAAACGGATCAGACGCAGCGTCAGCCCCAAGCTGTAGCTTGGCACGATAAAGGAGGCTATTCCTGTCAGCGAAACAATAATAACCATAGGAGAAGATACGATGCCCGCCCGTACAGCCGCTTCCCCAATGACAAGCGTCCCCAATATGGAAACGGCCTGCCCGACGGCAGACGGAATTCTGATGCTGGCTTCCCGCAAGCCCTCAAAGGTAATCTCCATAATCAGCGCCTCAAATAAAGCCGGAAAGGGTACAGGCTCCCGGGCAGCGGCAATACTGAACAGCAGACTCGCCGGTATCATCTCCGGATGATAGGTAGTCAAGGCAATATAGAAGGATGGGGCCAGCAGGGACACCATCATAAACGTGTACCGGATCCAGCGGATCCAGGTAGAAGCATAGGATCGCTGGTAATAATCTTCCGGGGATTGAAAAAAAACAGGAAAGGTTACCGGTGCAATCAGCACAATGGGGGTGCCATCGGTAAAAATGACCACTCTTCCTTCCAAAAGCGCCGCTGCCGCCGTATCCGGCCGCTCCGAATTCTGAATTTGCGGAAACGGCGAGTACGGGTGGTCTTCGATGAATTCCTCCAGGTAGCTGCTTTCCAGCACCCCGTCAATATGAATCCCGGACAGCCTGTGCCGTATTTCCTTCAGGAGCTCCGGCCGGCAAATGCCATTCATATAAGCAATAACAACCTCAGTCATCGTGTGCTTGCCGATCTGCATATGAAGCAGCTTAAGCTCGGGGCTTCGGATTCGCCTGCGGAGCATCGTGACATTCGTATGGAGATCCTCAATGAACGCTTCCCGGGAACCGCGAATCACCACCTCATTCTGCGCTTCGCCGATGCTCCTCTTCTCGTAGTTATTGAAGGGATAGGTTATCATCCTCAGGTCTCCGTCAATAATCAGCAGCACTTCTCCCTCAAGAATAAAACGCAGCGCCTCATTATGATTGTCGACCACCGTGCAGGCACTGAACAAAAGGGTATTGAAGTCAACAGCTGAACCTTTGCTCTCACAGCCATTTTCATCCCGGTCCAGGATCAGATTGATCAGACCCTCCTGAATCATTTCAACATTGACCATACCGCTGACATAAATAAGACCATACTTCCTCCCGCTGTCTGCCATAGAATGTATAATCACATCGTAGCAATCGGCCAGGCGAAGCCTGAACCACTCCAGCCGCTCTTTCAGCTCCGTTCCCGGCTCGACCCCCGCCGCCGAAGGAGGAGCAGGGCTCTGAGAAGTGTTTCTGAGTCTCACACTCGGTTTTCGGAACAGCGAGAACATTGGCACCCTCCTATAAGTTAGTAATCTTGACAACATTGGGCCGCTTCGTACAAAAAGCGCCTCGGAAGCATAGGCTCTGGCACAGCGGTACACACATTATCCACCATTTCTCAAAGGACTATGCACCCGGTGCTTCGTCTGCTTAAGCCAGGGCACGGGCTCCGCTCTGGATCAGAACACAAAAACGGCCGGACAGCTGCGTCAATCGACGCCTGTCCGGCCGTTTTATCTATGCCGCCTTTTAAAACTGCGGTAGCTGATCCAGATTGTTCGTTGGATCGCCATCTGCATCTCCGCGGATGTACATTTCTCCGTCCTTGCCTTTGAAAACATTCACACCGGCAATGGCACCCGCCTGAACCTCACGCAGTGCCTCCTGGTAATCAAGCACCCGGCCCGATGAGGTCTGGAAGCTGGTCAAGTCGCCGTCACCATTACGTTGGGCCGCTATAAACCGTTCCCTTGCACTGTTCACTTAGGATTCTCTCCTTCGCGTTTGGATTGGCCATTATCAGGCTCAGTCCTAGCATGTCCCCCGCCGCGAAAGAGTATGTATCACTGCCCGGTTACAGCGGCTTTTCCATTCGTACATGGAGGATTCCCGCATCATAGAAAGGCTCTGGGGATATCACCTTGTAGCCCAGCTTGGCATAAAACTCTTCAGCGTGGCACTGCGCGTCCAGAACAGAGGCTTCCAGCCCGACCTCCCGGGCCAGCTCTTCCAGCGCCAGCAGCAGGACCCGGCCGTATCCCTTGCTGCGGTATGCCTTGTGCACAGCAATACGCTGCATTTTGGCCGTGCCGGCTTTATAGTATATCAGTCTGCCCGTAGCTACCGGGATGCCTTCATCCAGCAGCAGCACATGATGCGCGTTGTCGCCAATGACATCATATTCGTCCAGCTCCTCTTCCAGCGGCACCTTCTGTTCTTCAACAAATACCTTTTTGCGGATGTCCAGTCCCAATTGGAGCTGTTCATCCGTAGTCACATGTACAATTTCTGCAGCCATTTCCCTTTGTCTCCTCTCAACAGGTCACAACGATAGTTGACCCATTATACAGAAATTCTATTTCTCTGTACAGAGTGAGACAAGAAATCCCGGCATCTGTTCTTAAATGCGGTGTTACTGGACGGAATAGACCTCTTCAGGGATGGAACGGTCATATACATCCTGCATAACCGGCGACAGTGTGCTGTCTGTGCGGTCCAGAGGCCCGTCCAGATCTGTCATCCTGCGGATTTCCACTGCCCCCGGGGCCTGATCCTGCGCCGCACACCCCGCTGTGCCCAGAAGCACCAACAAACAGACCGCAGCTTTCCGCCATATATTTCTGCGCATAAGCATACTCCTCCTATCCTTTAGCTTTTTTACAGCTTTGACGGTTTGGAGCCTTGCTAAACGGCAGATTACAGATTTACATTCCCCACTGCATGCACCAAATACATCAGGATGCCAAGGCATCCCGCGAGCGCAAAATAAGCAGCTCCGTATTTCCAGCGGGTACCTGGCGGCACATCATAATATCTGTCGTTCTCAAACACGGTGAATTGAACCTCGCATTCCGCATTCAAATGCAGTCCGGACTCCGTCATAATCTGTTCAATCCGGGTCAGCCTGACCTTTTGCGGGATACTCTGCACAGGAAGTCTGGCGGTTCCGTAATAATTCAGGCTTTCATAGCGTATACCGATATACTGCTGCCGCTCCAAATCGCTGTAGGTGGTAAACGGCAGGTCTCTTGTGTGTTCCGGACCCGGAATCAGATAACCCTGCTCCCGCAAATGCTCTACAGGGATCAGAAATCTGAGCAATACCGTTCTCGGCTGGGCGTTCTTGCGCCGGCCGATATATTTCTTGTACAGATCATAAGCGAACAGCAGCCAGATGATCAGGAACAGAATCGATTTCAGATACAGAATCACGCCCAAACCACCGATCAGCCCCGCCAGCCACAGCCAGCGTGTGACCGCAGTCGCGATGCGCCCCCCATCCAGCGGGTGAATCGGCAGCAGGTTCAACAGATTAAGAAGAAATCCGATGTAGGACAGCGAATACAGGAGCGGACTGTGGTAATAGTACGCGAACGCAAAAACAACTGCCGCGCCTGCGGTGCCCAGAAGAGGACCGCCGAAGGCTATATAAGCCTCCATTTTCGCATCAAGCGGCTGTTTTTTCATGGTGATTAAAGCTCCCAGAAAAGGAATAAACAGCGGAGCGCTTACCGGGAGCCCGATTCTCTTTGCGGCAATCACGTGCCCCAGCTCATGGACAAACAGCAGCAGCACAAATCCAATGGCGAACTGCCAGGGATAGATCAGCGCGTACGCCCACACGGAGAACAGCATGGATATCAGCGGACCGGCGATTTTGCCGAGCTTGAGCAAAGATAAAATCGCCTTTCCCTTCAGGAGCAGCATAGCTGCCCCGCCCCCCAGCCATTTCAGTCCGGCGGAGGTTTTATTCTTTTCCTCAGTTGGTTGCGGCAAATTCTTTGCTCCTTTTATCGTTGTTTAAGTTTAAGATTATCATCTTGAAGGTAGCGATTCCACTCTCCGGCGGATAATCAAGACCGGTCAAGGTACTACCGCCGATGCCAGGAGACATAAGAACCCCCTTCTGCAGCCGGCTAACATCACCCGGCAACAGAATCTTGGATCAGTTCTGAAAAAGATATTGCCTTCATCTCACATCCTGTGGTATTATAAATTTCGTTGCAGGACGGTAGCTCAGCGGGAGAGCACTATCTTGACAGGGTAGGGGTCATGGGTTCGAACCCCATCCGTCCTATACTGGGGAAGCCTTATTTTATAAGGCTTTTTCTTTTGGTCAGCCTGTTGTCTCATTGAATCATTTAGTGATTTGGTGCCATTTTGGTGCCCTGTAGTGGACTAACGCAAAAGTGGTGCCTATTATGGCACCACTATTTTTTATCCTTCCAACCATTTGAGAAAGACATCCTTAGACACCTTAATCATTCGGCCAACTCGGACGATATGAAATTGTTCGGAGTTTAGGAGTTCATAGGTTTGCCTTTCCCCAATCCCTAATATCTCCTGCACTTCCTTTGCCGAGAGCACAGCAGGCAAATCAGAAGTTGACTTATATGCGCTATCACTCACCTTTATCACTCTCCTTTTCCACAATCAAATTCAAATCAAGAGCCAGCTTGTAAAATGCCTTCCAGCGAATTTTCTTATAAGTCCCCGCACTGATCGGCGGCTTGAAGCTGAACGAATACACTTTCTCGTGTGTGATGTAATCATGTTCGTTAGTCATGTAGCGTTCCTCTATTAGGAACTTTTCCATTCGCGGCAGCCTTCGGACAATGCGCTCGATCCGTTCACAATACTCTCGCTGCGCTGCTTTGGTATCGACATTATGAATGGCTATGCTAGCGGTCTGGTCTGTAGTATTTCCCGTGAATCCTTTTGGGGAGTCCGACCAAGTTGCGGTTGTACTTGCCTCACGTTCTTCGAATGAAAGAAATTTGTTCATCCGATACTTCTCAAGCGCAGCCTCAACGGCAGCCTGCGTCCTCTCTCTATCTATCTCAGGCAGGAAGCTCTGTTGCACCTGCTATCACCTCACTGTAAAAGAGTCCCCCCAGCCGAAGCCGGGGATTGAGCAATTAGAACGGCAGATCGTCTGAATCACCTTCAGGTATTACCGGGCCGTCTTCGCCGCCCTCGGTGTCTCCCTGCGTATCCTCCAGGGTCAATTGATTTGGATCGTCTACGTCCACCGTGCCGTCTGGATTGAGTTTGCCGTGAACACCTTCGCGCGGCTCGTCGTGTTCTTCGTCGTCGTATTCCTCGTCACCCCGGAATTCTTCAATGCTCATTTGTGACTCGGCAATGTCCAGCACTACATCCGAGCCTGCTTTTCGGTAAAACTCATAGGAGTGTTCAGACGAGGTGTCTCCCTTAACGATAAATTCAAGTACCGTCTTCTTGGCGTCCTTGGTGCTTTTGCTGAATTCAGTGGTCAGCGATTTTTCTACGCCTTCGATACTGAGAAGGACAACCGAACGTGTCATAGCATTCAGCTCTGGCTTCTTCTCGTCTTCGCCTTTTACGTGGAACTGTACCAGTTCCTTCTTGGAGTCCTTGGTCTGCTTGTTGAAGTGTGCTGCTACTTGGATTTTCATTTATAATTGCTCCTCTCGAATTTGGGTTTATTGGGTAATTCGTTTAGGTGCGTTTCGTTCAGCCTCTTCCCACTTTGGATGCATGTATTCCCCACGATACCCCGCCTGATAGAGCAGGAAAGCCTTGCAAAGCGATTCCTTCCAGTCGCTGGTCCAGACTGATACATTACTCTCTGAATCTCCCACGCTGGCAAAATGGCGGATGATAGAAGGAGCGTCCGGCATGCGCAGGACTCCAGCCTCTCCAACGTTTTCTTCGATATATCCCCAAAGCTCCAATGCTTCTTTCCCGGACTCTGACCACCGGAATACCATGCCAGCAGCATCATGGACGCATTCTACATATTCGCTCAAAGCTTCTTCCACCAGCCTGTTCAACTCATGCCCAGGTGGTAGATTCATAACGATTTTGTCACTACTCATAAACGCCATTCCTCCCCGTAGGAGAGGGGGATTGCCCCCTCAATCCGTTTTTGTAAAAGCAATACTCCCACAGCTGCATGGTCCTGGTATATCTACAGGCTCTGCAAATTTATATTCTGTACCGCACATGCTGCATTTCCAGCTTTTAGACAACATGGGGTCCGGGTTGATCCGGTCCGGGAACCTGCCCATGAACTTGATTACCTCGTGCTCATCCATTAACATCCCTCCAATCATCAAGCATTTTATTTGTCTGCCCACGTGTTGCAGGGTTTATGCTGTCGTAACGATGGCCTCCGGCCCGGAACTTAAGCTCTCTCACGTATATCCTCTCCCTTCGGGGTCTATGCCCCCTAAATTCACTTTTTAGGAACTCTCGCTGTAGATCCGCACTCCGGGCATTCCATCCATTCTTCAATGCCGCCCAGGTCGTCCGCATCTGACCATTGCCATTTCATTTCAACTTTACACTTGCGGCAATTTTTGACCTTCACCTTCATGTCTCTGCCCCCTTATAAGTTAAGTACCAGACCTGTTACGGCCTCCGCTACGCTGAGTATTGCGGTCGAATCGGAGGCCTGACGGCCAATTAAGTTCTTTGCTGCCTTTCTTGCCACTTTCGAAAATACTCTGCACTGACATGACTGTTAATGTTCTTGTAGTCAAATGGTTGTTCGCAACGCGGACAATACGGGAGCATTTTTCCACGTTGATATTCCCTTTCTAGTTTTTTGAATATCACTGAGTGTGGTTTCTCCTTCAACCATTGCAGCCGCTGCTGGCTCAAAGACTCATGCTGCCTATTGAGGTAGTCGTAATGTTCAGCAAGGTGTAGCATCGCCTCAAACGGATCTACCGTCATGCCACAATCGCAGGTAATTTCACGATTAACCTTATCAACGGTGAAATGTTTGTCGTCTCCACATGTGCATTTACGTGGTTTATGCCGTTCAAGCCGGATAACATCAAGGGTGATTATCTTGTCGTTCTCTGTCTTCTCTTCCCTTGTGAGTGTCATTGGTTATCCTCCAATTTATTTACCTTTTCTACCAATTCGTTCACTTTGTCGATTAGAATATTGCAAACCTCCCGGAGTTTTTCAGAGTCTCCTCTGGAATCATGGAAGATACCAGGATTCTGCGGCTTTCTAAGCTTTATGTTTATTGGCTTAATCAAGAGTGTCGCCCTCCTTGGGTGCTTCTGGAATAACGATTGGTGTCCAGTGAGTGTGATATCCCGGCCAGTCTACATCTATTGGAGTTCCGCAGTATGGAGGCTCAGAAACCGGAAACTCCCACCAGAGCACATCCCCTACGTCTTCGTGCCAATCGTCTATTGGTCTCGCAGTAATCGGCTGTTTAATCTCAGGTGTGGGTGTTGGGGTATGCCATGTCCAGCCCGTAGGATCAATGCCGTTACGCTCCAGCAAGGCGTTAGGATCAATGGTCTCCGGTTGTTTATTTGCCTCCAAGCGCCGAATGATCTCTTTTTTGTACTCATCCGCAAATTCATAATCACCGGCACGGCAGGCAATCTCAAACTCGGATACCAACTCGTCATTTTCGCATACTTCCGGTTCTCTTCCTGGTCCCATAATTATTCCTCCTCGTTTGTGGGTGCTGGGGTATCTGGGTATAGGGTGGATAAAACCTTACTCAGCGCCTCCCTAACCTCCAGCATGTTCCCCTCTGCACAATCCCATGTCCAGGATAATGCCTCTGTTACAGCATCTTTCAGTCGTTGTTCCCGGGCCTCTGCTGATTTTGCAACGCCGTAATTGTGCATGGCGAGCATCCTCCATTCGTCATGCGATTGTTGCAACTGTTCATAGGTCATTGGCGGGTGTTGCGGTGTTTGTGTCATTGGGCTTCCTCCCCAGTAATTTTTGAAGCTAGTTTCCGTACTGCTTCAACTTCTTCTGCCGTATAATCTCCCGTGTTGGCTGCGTCTGCATTGAAACATGTTTCCATCAGTTCAAATGCTTCAATGTCTGCTGCTGACAGATAAACTCTTTTTGACATGCTTATATCCTCCCTTAGTGGGAGAGGAGGGCTGTATACCCTCTCTGTCCCTGCTGTCTTCGTTCTATGCATCACCAAACCCTATCCAGTTCACTTTCTGTAAAAAAAGTTGCGGGGTGTTCTTTGATATTGTATTGCACCTCCCAACTAGGCATATTTTTAGCAACCCACCACCGTTCTACTGTTACAATTTCGTCCGTTTCTCGAATCCTTACTGTCTCCCCGTCCCCAAAATGTCCTTCGCATTCCCAAGATTTATTCCCCTCAGAATCCAGAGTATATTGCATTTCATCAATCCATTTTGTACGTCCACATACCACACATTTTTCCTGATCCATTAAAATCCCTCCATTTTAACTGCGCCGTATTCGTCAACTACCCAGTCCTCTCGGACTGCGTCACAAGACGAACAATTTCTTATGGCACGAGCAGCAAAATGCGAATTTACTTCTGCGTTTATATGTCAGCCCTTCGTGCAGCTCACCGTTTTCTGCTTCGCTGCCGTCAAATGCATAGCGGTATTCGGCTTTTCCGCTGACCGTTTGTTTCTCATAGAACCCTTCATCAGATCCGCAATGCGGACATTCTTCCATCTCTGTGTTCATGCCTTTCCTCCTTCGTAATGCGCATTAACTGATCTCCCATAAATCCTTCTGCTCTGTCGGATAACGTTCAGCCATTACCCGTGGCCTTGATGGAGTATTCCATCCATTCTTCCGGGCCTGAGTCTCCCCGATTACCTTCCAGCCTGCCGCGCGTAGACTTGTTCCCGGTTCACTCTTGAGAGTGTAGGTAATCAATCTGTTATATCCCATACCTCGCGCCGATCTCCAAGCAGCTGCGTAGAGCTTGGAACAGGCATCTTTATATCCATCAAGGACGCAGCAGCGTGTAACCTCAAGCGTCCAGCCATCCTGGTTATGCCTTGCTACTGGTCGGCCTACGATCACGACACCGATCACCTTTTCCCCATCATTGAGACCGATTGAAAACTTGTGTCCCTGCGGGGCGACATTGTGCCGGTGATGCTCATCCACAAACGCCCGCGCTTCAGTAAGAGATAATGGCTGTAAATTGTACTTCACGGTTCAACCTCCCTCTGATACGCCGTATGCGTCTACTCTGCCTTTGGGAGAGGAGGGTTGTATACCCTCTCTGTCCCGATATCTTCGTACTGTTCAGCAGCTGGTATAATCATTTACTGCCTTTATTGCAGCCATTACCGGGTATATCTGCAGAGGATCTACTGCATTGCCCAGCGCTTTAAGACGGGCCGTTCTCTCCTTAATGCCGGTTGCTACCCTGGGGGGCTCCCATTCATATTGCGGCATTCCCATGAGTGCAGGCTGCGGATAAGAGCTTATCAAATCAGCCAGTTTATCTAGTGGATTTACTCCACCTCGGTCCAGCCAGGCGGAAAATTCATCAGTGTTTCCACCCATGCCGGGTTGAGTTGCCCCGAATAGCCCTCCTGGATTAGCGCCCCGGGTACTAAGTCCCGATCTATTTGTGATGGCGGCAACGCGGCATTCTTGCTGTCCTGCGCAGTTGCCGTTGGCCACATCTTGACTGCCGATTGCAAATCTGGTGTCCGGCGTTCTCTTTCTGATGGACAATCCCCGCGTTGACTGGCCCTTGGAGTCGGCCACATTTTGACTTGATCGTTCAAATTCTGGCTCCAACCCTGTTCCCGTTTCCTGCTGGATCTCGGTCCGTTCGGATCGTCCCCGCTGCGATAATCCCGAGCCTGCGGTGTCGCCCAGTACGCTCGATTCGCGTTGTATACATCCGTTCTCAGGCTCTTGCTCTGTCCCCCGCCGTGACTCCCAGTCGAATCCGAAGCATTCGGTGTGCCCCACAATGAAAACTCTGTCTCGTCTATGGCTGCCGTAGACGGCCGCAGCTGGTATAACAAAGACTTGGACTTCGTAATTCGCGGCTGCCAAGTCAGCAAGCACAGTGTCGAGCCCCATAGAGATGTGCCCAGCAACATTTTCGCCAATAAAGAAACGGGGCCGGATTTCCCGGATAAGTCTGATAACGTACGGCCAGAGCCAACGGTCATCTTCTGTGCCTCTACGCTGCCCGGCCAAACTTTCAGGCTGGCAAGGGTATCCGGCGGAAACAATGTCAATTGCTCTATCTGGTCCAATGATGCCATCGCGCTCCAGCACCTCTCTTGTTAAAGTACAAACATCTTCATATATCGGTATGCCCGGCCAGTGGTGGGCGAGTACCCGGCGCGGGAACGGCTCTCTTTCGCAAAAAGCTACAGTTTCCATCCCAGCCCAGTGAGCTGCTAAATCAATGCCACCAATGCCACTAAACAGGCTAAGTTTTCTCACTTTGCTGTTCCTTTCTGCTGAACCGTATGTGTCTACTGCTTACTACTAAGCGTGATATATGCCGCCTCTGCCCTCTCTCGGGGGCTGGCGTCGCACATCGCAGCAACCAACGTTCCGTAATAGGGATCAGTAATTTTTCGTATCATGCTATTTTGTATCTGATTAGCAAGGTTAAGGGCGTACCCTTCCGGGTCAATCTTCCTGGCTGCTGTCTGTACCTCTAGAGAGGCAGCAGGGTCAGTGCAGTAGTCGGGTGCGTCCAAATATGCTTTGTCTATTGTTGACGCGGGTAGTCTCTCTCTACCCATTGGAGTTACTAAGGCATATAGTTGTTTGCCGTTATCTCCGATAGTTAGCGATTTGACGGTGTACCCCATCAGCTCCGCCAGCGCCCGGTTAAGCTCCGGGTTGGTCATTGTCTGTACCTGTGTCATGGTTTTACTGACTTCGCCTCCTTTTCAAACCAAAATGTTACATTTTGTCCCGTCTCTACCACAAGCCCATACCGCCGGGCTACAATGTACTGATTGTGGTAAGCGTTGAGGCTGGAGATAAACTGAGCTATCTTGTCCCTAAACTGCTCTACCGTCAGCGGCCCTTTTTGCAAATTACAGCTGGCACAGGCCGGCACAAAGTTGTCCTCGCGGTCTGCATCCGGGTTAAGGCTGGTGCCGTCTGTCCTGCCCGTTAAGTCAAAGTTACGGCGTATTGCCTCTACGTGGTCTTTATGCCATCCTTTTGCCGGGAGAGGATCGCCGCAGTAATAGCAGCGTCCCCCGGTTTTGTTAAAGATGGCTTGGCGTTTGGTGGGCTGTGTCATGGCTGTGTCTCCCCTCCCTTATTTACTATGGCTTCCAGCAGCGCCTTAACGCTCACTTTGACGTCTTCTGCTGTTGTGTGGTCGTCATTTGCGGTGTCGTAAACATCCTGGAACATCCTGTACGTCAAATCACAAAATAATTCATAGTTGACAAGTCCCGGACGTTTGAATACCTTAATCCGATTCTTGTATTTAAAAATTTCTTCAATGCCAGCCGCCTCCCACATCTCCAAAAGCTGCTGTTCTAATGAGGCCTCCCGTTGCCGGGCTATGGTCTGTTGTGCCTCTACCAGCTCACGGTGATATCCTCCAGCAACTTCATGTTCTACTGCACGCAATTTCTGTTCTTCTGCTAATTGTTGTTGTGCCTCGTCTAAATTTTTGTCCGCCATCTCCCACCAAGTAAAGTAGGTCTCTACTTCATCCGATAGCTCGCTGCCTCGTTGTTTTGCCTCTGCTAACCTACCTTCTAACTCTCTAATCCGTTCATCTCGTTCTTCCAATTCATTAATGATAAACATGGGCATAGGTAGTCTGTTTTGTATGATCTTGTGTTTGATTTCACTCATCGTTAGCATGTTGGTTCTCTCCTTATGGGCCTATGCCCTGATTTACTCACAAAGTCCGTATTGACTGGAACAAGACGGTACGTCCTCATACTCAAGCACTTTGATCAGGTCATAATTCCTGCCGCCGTAGCTTGTTTTCGACCATTCCACGTTGTCGTATATTCCTTCCGTTTCGCGGCCGTTTGCTGTTGGGAAGAACGTCGCCCCTCCGTGCTTAGAAGATTGCTTCACGATTCGTTCCCATTCAGCGATACGGGAAATTTCCTCCGGAAATCGGCGGGCTATTTCGAAAAGCTCCTGTTTCCCGCAGTTGATGCAGGGCATGCAGCCCGCACGGCCCATGCCAAGCTTATATAGAGGGTTTGGATCAATTCCATGCTTCCGGTGGATTTCAAACACATCGTCTACTATCCATTTCAGCAGAGGCCTGTAAATTTCATATCCTTCCGGGGTCTCTTCTCGTTCAGTCATCAATGCACGCGCCCGGCTTTCATCAGCCCGAATCCCCTGCCAGGATACGACCTTGTTTCCGGCTTCCAGAAGAGGTAAGAATACCTGGTCAAACATTGGCCGCACCTTCAATTCCACCGTACAAAACCGAATCTTTGTACTCGGAAAGCGCCCTTTCCAGATACATAAATCGAGAAACGGATTTCCAGTTGGATGCAACATTTCAAGTGCTGCCTGAATCACGTCCTCCCCTATCCCTTCATTCCTCCACTTTGTCTGCACCGTTTCCCGCTTGCGCTCTATCTGTTTCAGGAAGTCTGCTCTAATCCGGCGTATCGGTCCAAGCTTACTCTCCAAATAATCCAGATACTCATATGTCAGCGGGTGCTCATTACCCGTGTCGTTGAAGACAACCATCGGCTCGACGCCCTGTTCTAAGCAATAAAGCCATGTTGCTGTGCTATCCTTGCCGCCTGATTTGTTAAGGACGTTTATCGTGGTCATGTCTGTTCCCTCCCTGGGGCTATAACAGCCCCTTCAAAATAACTGCTGCTGTATAACTGCCGTCCGCCGCTGCGCAATCTCAACATACTGCGGACCAATTTCGATAATGGTACATTCCCGGTTGTTCTCCAGGGCGACCTTACGGGTGGTTCCGCTACCGCCGAAGGGATCAAGTACATGTCCGCCCGACGGAGCGCCTGCCAGGATGCAAGGTTCAATGAGCTTTTCAGGAAACGTGGCAAAGTGAGCTTCTGGAAATGCTTGAGTGGCCACTGTCCAAACACTGCGCTTATTGCGCATGCCGTTGTACTCAATGTCTTCCCGATCAGGGCGGTGCTGCTGCGGCTGGCCGGGCGGCGGCGATTCGTTTACCTTGCGTGCAAATGAATTAGCCCTGACCTTTTGGGCGTAAGCAACCAGTCCGGCTTTTGTTCGGAAGTGCTTGTCTCCAGCCTCATATGCATTCGTCCCCTTGTGTGAGTGGTTGCCGGGTAAATGATCCGCAACAGCCAATTCCTTGATTTCATCCATATTGCAGTAGTACCGATCCGACTTAGCCAAAAGGAATAAATATTCATGAGCCTTTGTCGGCCGGTCCGCCACGCTCTCTGGCATTGGGTTAGGCTTGCTCCAAATGTTGTCCATTCGGAGATACCAGCCGTCCGCTTGAAGAGCAAATGCTACACGCCAGGGGATGCCGATCAGATCCTTGGGTTTAAGTCCGTTTCCGGCAGGACTGTTTCCGCCCCCCCACCTTCCCGATCCACGCTCTATGCGCTTGCTTTTTGCCTGTTGCCACCCTGGACGCTCCTTCTCGTAGGAGCCGCCGCCACCTTTGCCGCTGCCTGCGTAGCTATCCCCGTAATTGAGCCAGAGCGTCCCGTCCTTCCGCAGCAGCCGCCAAACCTCCCTAAACACCGCCACACTATGAGCCACAAACATTTCCGGCATAGGCTCCAGTCCCAGGCAGCCAGTCCAAGCTGGCACGGTCACCGGCGGCAGCCCGGGCATCGGCGTGTAAGTGGTCTCCGGCCAGACTGTCGGCGGAATGCCATAATCTCGCAAGCCCCAATATGGCGGGCTGGTGACGCAGGTGTAAAAGCACTCAGCGTCCAGCGTCGGCATGATCAGCATGTTGTCTCCTTGTAAGATCACGGAAACCTCTCCCTTACCTGTTTGTATTCTTGCGGCCGCAATATCCGATAGTATCCGGTCAGCGCCGCATTATTTTGCTGGTGAATCGTCCCGGCAAACACCCCGGCAGCCCGCAGCATAACCTCAATTTCAAACTCACTGCCGGCTACAATGTAGGTGCGTAGTTTGCCATCCCTGCCGGGGTGCTGCTTTATTGTAGGGACTTCAGGTGTCCAGTCTGCCATTAAATCAGCAGAGTAAGCAGAAGTCCCAGCACCGCCAGAGCCACGCTAAACCTCACCAATACCTGGGTAGGGCTTGGTTGTTCCTCTTCCCGGGCTGTGCCGATGATGCGTCCGTTGTCGTCCCGTAGACGTATTACTGTTTTCATATCTCTCAATCCGTCCTTTCTTACACCCAAGCTCCACAGAGGATGCATACTGAATGATGTGGCTCCTTAATCGCTTCACCTGGAATGTAGCTCCATACCGTTTCGATAAATTTATCTGGATGGACACAGGTCTCTTGAAATCTTGCATACCGGATTTTCCGATCCTGTCCTTTGAAATTACAACGAGCACAGAAAACATATTCGGAAGCAAAAATTTCTCCGTCTTCGTCAATTACCGTTCGCTGCCGGTAGTAGATTCGGCCTTTCTCAATGCGACCGTTACAGTAAATGCAAGTTCGCTTCAGTCTCCTGGAAGCAATCAATCTGTTAGGTTTTGCACTCATTCGGCGTACACCATCCTTAAAATAAGAGCGTCTGTTCTGTATTTTGGGTGTGACTGTCCGCCACCGTAGGCTTCCCGGGGCGTTTGCTCGTTTTAGATATCGCTTTGGGCGACTTGGTTTCTGGGCTTATAATCGCCTGAATAATCCGCTGTTGATAAGATGTATAGCCCTCTAGGCTGCCGCCGTTCCTGACCCGATATACCGCCTCGGCAACCTTTGCAATGATATAAGCATCCGTCACGTTGTCGCTCTTGTGCTCGTATCCGTAATGCTCCAGGACGCCGGCAGCCACAAATGCTTTTTTCTCCGAACTTGGCACGCGCTGATTCCGGTTCACAAATCCTTTAGTGCGCTGTGGGTTGACGTCAATAAATTCAAGATCCTTACGGTAGATCATGGAGCGCAGCCCACCGTGTATCATCCCAGCTGTGACGGCTGTCTGTGTGCCCATGGCTGGTTGTTCTATCGCGATAATGTCACCAGGCTTGAGCAGCCCATATACCTTGTTCTCCAGCGACACCAACATGCTTGTGCTAATCCCTCCTGGGACTCGCTTTCCTTCGCCCCTGACGTCTGTTGCCACAAGGACATTTCCTTCTTCATCCAATGCGACAAATCCGGTTGTCGTGGCTGGGTCGATTCCTACGAAACGAATGTGGACCGCCTCCGATCCTTTAGGTAAATCTCCTGAGCCTTTTCGAGCAACTTATATCCCCAAGCCCTGCTAATTCCGAACTCCCTTGCGATATCCGGAATGTTATACCCGGCCATCAGATAAAGGATGGTTTTGCGTAACCTGTCCGGCAGGGCGTTTAAGAAATCCTCAACCTCAACACCACTCTCGTCCTCGCAAAAGCCAATCAATGCGGAATACTCAACTTCTGTCCCGTTTATATTGCCAACAGGCTGATTAAGAGAGGTATGGGCTCCGTACTCCATGTACCAAAGTGCTCTTTCTGCTGACTCGTTCGGGACCTCCAGCGCCTTTGCGATTACCTCCGGTGGACTATTGTCCAGTTGGTATTTGAGGATTCTCCCGATTAAATCATAAATGCGGCTTGGCGGTTTAACCGATGGCAATCTGTCTCTCATGTACATCATCATTTCATTCCGAATGATTGGATAAGCCAGCGTTGAAAATTCTCCTTTGCTCGGATCGTAGTAGTTATAAGCCTTAATCAGTCCGATAAATCCTTCCTGAATGAGATCATCCACTTCCACCGGCAGCCTTGTTTTCCTTCTATGTTTGTAGGCTAGGTCATAAACCAATCCTTTGTTTTGTTGGATAAACTCAGTCATATCGCCCAAGTGCGGGTTATAGTGTTCATGAGCTTTCATCCTGCGACAGCACTCATACCGGATACTCAGATCAACGCTATCGTCAATTGATATCTCATATAGTTGCAGTTGATTCTTCTTTAATAAATTCAAGGCCAATCACTCCTTTCTTGGAGAGGTAAATTCTTGATACTCAACCCCTGCGGCCTTGTATATCTCCCTGAGATAGGGATATAACAAAACCATATGTCCGCGCTTGTATTCGTGTATTCGCTGTTCCACGAAGTCGTAAGTGCGCTGCAGCTTTGATCGTTCTTCTGTCGTCAATGTTAAAGGGTCGCTTAGCAATTCCGCCTTTTCTACCAACCACGCAAGTGATTTTTCATATGCTTCTTCATCTTCGATTCGTCCGCTGCTGCTCATACTCTTTCACCTTCTCAGCGAGCTTGTATTTCTCATCTTTCGTCAAATTCACAAATCGACTGATTCCCGGGAAAAACGCCATTTCAAACGTTCCTGTGCCGATCTTTCGGCCCTTGGCGACAATGATTTCCGCGAATCCCTTTTTAGGGCTGTCCGCGTTGTAGTAATCGTCTCGGTAGAGGAATGTGACGATATCCGCATCAGACTCGATGTCGCCGGAGTCGCGCAGGTCTGACAACAAAGGACGCTTATCCGGTCGCTGCTCGCAATTCCGTCCCACTGCTGACAAGCAAACGACAGAGACTTGAAGCTCTTTTGCCATGCGTTTCAGATACTTCGTGATGTAACCGATACGTTCTTTGGCGGTGCCGAATTCTTTCTCCGTCTGAAGAAATTGAAGGAAGTCGATATGCACAACCAGTCTCGGGTTCTTTTTTTTCAGAATCTTTACCTGCCGCCGGATGTACTCCACCGTTGCTCCTATTTTGTCGTCGATGTACAGGGACCTAGAAGCGATGATTTCCAAGGCGTCACCATATCTCAGCCAGTCATTATCCGACATTTGACCAGAAGATATCCGGTCCCGTTTAATCCCGCCGACACAAGAAGCCATCTGCTCTACCACTTCAAGGGCACCCATCTCCAAGGAGAACAATACATCCGCCCAGCCGGACGCCGTTACTGCCTCCATGTCGTTTACTGTATATAGTGTCTTGCCCATTGAAGGCCGCGCAGCAATAATCTCAAGGTCTCCAGGTTGATGCCCCTTGCTTAGCTCAGTAAAGTCATGACAAGCCGTTTTCGCTCCAGTGATACCCCCACTGTTGGTTCGCTTGGCAATGACCTTCTCATGACCCTCCAATAGAGTTGCCATGCGCACAGGACCGCTTACGCTATCGCCTTGCTGCAACTCTTCCAATTGTTCCATCCTGGCTTTGAGTTCCCCTAGGTCACCGCCGCCTATGTTTGCAATATCTCTGCCAATCTCAGCAAGTTCCTTCTGTACCCGCTCTGTCCGCACTGCCCGCTGGTAGTACGTAAAGCTGTCTGTACTCGGTACAGAATCACGCAATGCCATAAGTCTGCTTATCCCGCCGATGCGCTGCAGCCTGGCTCCCCATTTTGATACAAGGATTACCGGGTCAAATGGATTAGTCGCACCCTCTGAGTGTTCCTTGGCATACTGCAGGACCTTATAAAGCAGTCGGTTATCTTCTTCATCCTCTGTAAAATCTGCGGGGCTGAGAAAGCAGTCATCCATCAGTGAGTGATCTTTTAGCAATGACCCAAGCACTGCACGTTCAGCGTCAAGATTCATCTTCAGTCACCCGCGCTTTCTTAAAGATCGCATCAAGCTTTTGCCGGATATGATCCGGCGGCGGTCCGACCTTCTCCGTTTCGTGATACTCTCGCAGCTCAAGCAATCGCTGTTGTTGTTCCTGTTTCTGTAACTGGTAGATAGTAAGCTCAGGTCCGCTATCCATACAGGCCTGATAGATTTCCCCAGGTGTTGGAGCAAAGCTGGTATTCTCCCGGCAGAGCCTGCGAGCGGCAGCCATGGCGACATCCGGCGGAATGTCTTGCAGAATGTCCGTCCATACTCCTACGACATCCTGCACTTCGTCCTCGTTAATCACAAAGCTCCGGTAAGCTGCCGACAGGTACTTCAGGAGTAATGTCACGCCGACTCGATCCAATGCCCTCCACCTCCCTCTGTAGTGCTCGGTCCAGCACGCTGCCCGTTTTCTTTGATGTCTCGGCAGGCTTTAGCATCCCTTCCGGATCTACCACCGGATAGTCTTTATAGCGCTTCTGGTTTAAAAAGGTCGAAGGATGCGGGATGAACTGCTTCTCCGTTTGGAGCAGTTTGCAAGTCTCTGCGAAATTGGCTGTATTCTGGATAGCTGTATCCGGTTCGAAACCCTTCAGTTTGCACAGCTTCTCCCATGCCTTCTTAGCAGCATCCTTTGAGACCTTTCGAGGGTACTTTTGATAGAACTCATCAAACCGCTCTATATTTTCTTTAATACTTTTCTTTAAGATCTTTATTTCTTTATATGGGGGAAGTATTGCTCCCCTCCCAGATGCTACTTGAGGGGAAGTATTGCTCCCCTCAGAGGGGAAGTATTGCTCCCCTCCCCCTTCATCATAAGGAGGGGAAGTATTGCTCCCCTCATCAGTGGAAAACATTTCAATTTGCTCCTCCATGAAATCACCGCTTTTCGTTATTGTCCATTCATCGTAATTCTTATTGAAGGCGAGACGCCGGGCCGTGGTCTTCGTCTCGCTCTTCGTGACAAGCAGCACTTTGGACTTAATCAGGAAGGCAATCTCCTTCTTTACCGTTCTCCCTGATATACCTGTTGTTTGCTGCAGAAAGGTAATTGAGAAGTCATGGTCCTTCCGGCCATATCCGTAGGTGAGCCGCCATATCTTCAGTACAATTCTCAGTTGCGCTCCGTTGAAGGTGTACTGACATAACGCATCTAAGATTTCATTTGCAATAGGCGCAAACCCGTTCTCCTTCTGGGGCTTTGCCATTACTTCACCTGCTTTGCTTTAAAAGGGCTGTTTGCCGTCCTCGCGTTGCCGGATATATTTAAAGATTGAATCTATTAGGCTATCGCTAGTAGACTCCGCCGAAACCCACCATTCCTTAACCGCACGCTGAACATCATCATGTAATGCGGCAAGGTTGTCATTTCCTTTGCCGGCTTCAAGCTGTTGCCGCAGGGAACCGATGGTTCGGACATGTGCATTAATGGTCCGCCCGGCTTCAGCGAGGGCTTCAATCATCTTCGTGTTTTGTAGCATTACATCAGCCTGAGCAGGCAACTCACCTGTAATCACGTAACTGTCATACGGCACGATTTGCCCCGAATGGATACCTTCAATGATTTGCGCGCTCCTGCAAGGGTTCGAATCTTGGGCTAATCCGAAACCTTTTTCATTTAACAGCCTTGCGGCATATTTCACCGCTGGAGCCTCCCCGGCACTCCTTTTGTTAAACACCTTTATTTCAATTGGCATTTTTACACCTCTGTATCGTTTTTTGGTATATCCGTTTTTCCTTGACCTCCGGTCTGGTCCGCAAGTCAGACTGTCATAGCAGCGACGACACACCCGTTTGCGGCCTAAGTACTCTTCTCGGTCCGGGTTAATCTCGCCGCCGCATATCTGGCAGTCCAGCAGCCGGAGGTGAATTTCAACCATCTCATTCATGGGGCTCAGCTCCATTCAACCGGCCATACAGCCGGATAATGAATTGCTCAAACCATATCCGCCCTTCCCGGGATTTATGAGCCCAGCGGTGACAGGTTCGGCAGACGGTAACGCCATTGTCTACCGTGCCCGGTCCACCCTGAGACTTGAAGACTACATGATGTGGCTTGTCTTCCAAGTCCCTGCCTTCACCGCATTTGACACATCGGTATCCGTCACGCCGAAAGATTTCCTCTATTGTTTCTTGGCTAAACTTTCCCCGAACGCCGCGCTTCACTTTTCCCCGACCAAAGCTCGGCTTCGGTGCAGGATGAAAGCCGAAGGCGCTCATTAGTACAACGCCAGTTCTTTGTGATGTTTGATTCGGGTGATTTTCTTCGTCTGCCGGCAGTACTCGCATTTCTCGCAGCGAACCGGTTCTACCTTGCCGGACTTGACCGCCTTGACGCGTTCAATGTGATTGCCTACAATCCGCAGGTGAGACGCGATATCATCAAAATCAAAATAGATAATCTCATGGTCTGGTGGGTCTTGCTTAGTCACGACAACCATGTGAGGTAGTAACCAATCCTCTTCTTTGCGCCCGGATACCCGGCGCTCTACCTCGGCGTATACCGCCATCTGGATGATGTATCCGTAATGGTCCAGAAAGTTTTCGTAAGCCTGCGCCTCGCGATTCCAAAACTTGCTGTCCATCTCTTTCAGTGCCTTCAAGTCAGCGAATATCTTGGCCTCCGGTTGGTAACTGTCCAGCATGACCTTCCAAGGGATGCCGAACATTTCCGTGACCATAATGACTTCCTTTTGTCCGGCTAGCGCCTTCAACACCAGCGGATCGTTCTCCAGCACCTCAATCATTTTGTTGCAATGCTGGAAGTTGGATTTAAGTTGCCCGGCTGTCGCCCCTCTGCTGCTGTACAAGTCAGGATTGTTAGCCTTGAATTCTGCAAGGGTGCCTTCATTCCAAGCATGGACGAAATGTCCTTCCATGAAGGCTACAGACGGCGGCTGAACATACTCGCCGTTGATCTTAGCCATTGCCTGAGCCTCACAGCCCCCATAGGAGGGCAGGAAGCCTTTAAACTGGCTGACACTCATATAGTGGCGATTGGCTTCCAAGCTGAAGTAATTACTCTTGTTCAGTTCCACCAGCAGCGCCCTCCTTGACCTCTGTAAACTCTCCGTCAATTACCGTTGCTTTGGGGTTCAGCGGACTCTCCTGCACCGGGCGCTTTTCCTTATTGAAATCAAAATCTCCGCCATCCTCAAAAGCTTGCTTGGCCTCGATAGTATCAAAGTCCAATTCAATGTTTTTGCAGAGCCTCCGGAGGACCGTCTTCTTGTACATTTCACTTGTGGTGACAACCCACGCCTTGGAAAACTGTCCCGTTTCTTTGGACTTCTTGGAGAAGTTCTCCTTGATATTTTCGATATCCTTAACACTCATGGTGTCATAATTCATAGAGCCATCTTCAAACGTAACGACCGCAAAAGCCCCCAATATTTCTCCATCATTGAACGGTAGAGGTTTAAAATTAACACTCTGTTTTCCGCCTTCGATGATCTCTTCGAATTCATCCCCTGCCCGTACTACCTTTGCATAGATATCTTTTATCCGGTTTAAACTGTACTTCTTAGCGAGCTTAACCTCGCCTTTGTAGTCCGTCATGAATTCGACTTTTCCGCCATATATAATTGCGTAGCATTCCTTATTGAAGAAATCCAGACCGAGGAACGCGCCCTTAAGCATTGTCCGGGCAATACTGACAGGATCAGCCTTTTCTATCCTGTTGGTGTCTTGCAGGACGGTCATGCAGTTTTGCAAGAACCTGGTTTTATTAAAACTGGAGGGCATAGCGTCCCTTTTGGAATCGATCAATCTTTCCAGGTTATTATGAATCGTCGCTAATTGGGTGTTTGACATTCCTTATCCCTCCACGGTTTCGACATTCAGTTCTTTGCCCTCAACGGTAGAAAGCAAGAAGTATTGGTAATCATCCTGCTGCGCAGCCTCCAGAATCTCTTGCTGCTTGCTGCCGAGGTTCTGCCAGCCGTCCATGCAGATTACTTTCAGTTCCCCGGCCTGAGCCTTGGCGAGCTTGAACGCGAATTCGAAGGACTCTCCTTCGCTGAGCCCATCCAGTAGCGTGCCATCAATGCGGATGCGCCCTTTGTCGTCAACTGTCAGTCCATCCACCGGCAGTGCGGCGGTCTTAAGCAGTTCCTTCGGCAACTCGCGGGCCTTCTCTATCTTCGCGGTCAGGTCCGCAGCCCGTGCTTCCTTTGGAGCCAACTTCTCCCGGATGATGTCGTTCATCCGTTCCCACTCCCGCAGATACTCCTTCATCTCGGCCGCTTTATGGGCTGTGGCCTGCAACGGCTCTGGGTCAATCCACTCAACATCTGCGATGACCTGCTGTGCATGGCCTGACTTCGCTTTCTCAGCTGCTATCAGGTTCGTCTCTTGATCCGCGATCTTCTCTTTGTCCTTGCGCTCATGCTCCGCGAGATTATCAAGTGAGGTTGTTTTTTCAGCGATCTGTTCCCGGTGTTCACTGATATATCTTTTGTTCAGTTCAACTTCCTGTTGAATATCTTCTTTGATGTTGAGCTTCTTTTGCTGGTACTGGAGCTTAAGGCGTTCAATAGCCTGCTCCAGTTCATTGTCCAATTGCAGGTTCGCCTCCGAGATTCGGCGGTCAGCATCATCAATCAATTTCTGATCCTGTTCAACACGTTGCTGCAACCGCTGGATGCCCGCTGTCAGGGTGTCTCGCTGTCTCCGATAATCAAGCTTGCTTTCCTCAGCAGTGTTCGCAGAACGCCGCTTGATGTCGTCGATACGCAGTGTCAGGCCGTCAATCAGCATCTTGGCCTCTTCGAGTTTCTTATTGGATTCCTGAGCCTCGGACAGCCTGCGGTAAAGCTGCTGCAGGTCCACCCCCCGCCATTCTTCGCCGTCATAGTCTGGCGGCAGGTCGCGCTTGATGCCTTCAATGTTCGCCCGCAGCAGATTGATTTCGCGATTAATACTGGAGCGTTCTTCAAAATATGCTGATTCAATTTGTTTCAAAATCTGAAGGATATGCAGCTGATAATCCGCCTCCGGCATCTCCCCGAACCATGCCTTGATGCCCTCTGTTGTCCAGTCAATCTGCAGCATGTTCAGGATGATTTCCGTTTGCTCCTTAGCATCTTTTTGCATGAATTCGATAGGGCGGAAGATATCACCGTTGATCAACTTGCGCAGGAAGCCTTCCGTGTTGCTTACAGCCTTGCTGTCGTGTTTAACCTTGAGATAGTCCGCCTTTTCCGTCCGAACTTTACGGGTGATCTGCAGGCCATCTGTCAGCTCGACAAACAGCTCAGCCTCTTCCTGGCCGTGGCTGATCACCTCAGTCCGGCGACTGTTATTGGTCAGTGCCTTTTCCAGCGCCTCAATAAGGCTGGTCTTGCCTGCGCCGGAATCGCCATCTACTTTATTGATCTTGCCCGGGGAAATACTCAGCTCTTTGATCCCCAGCCAATCCTTAATCTCGATCCGCTTAATATGCAGCATCTTTACAGCCTCCTAAATATTGTGGTATAGTGACCGTGAATTTTAAGGTAAGAGTTTGCTTAATGCTCCTGGTTGCAGCCGGGGGCATTATTTGTTTTTGGGAGGATCAATCTCCCATGGGTCCAGTGTGCGGACCGGGATAGCTATCTCCGTATCTACTGCATCCAGCATGCAGAGCAGACACATCATCTGAGCATCATCGCCCACCGCGTAAACAGCGAAGTTGTTACACTTGCATTTGGCACTCATAGCGGCCGCCTCCGTTTTATTGATGGCTGTAGAATCTAGGCCGTTCTTCCTTCTGGGTCTTCGCAAGCAGTTTACGACCAGTGCGATTAACAATGCCGCCATATTCCTTCTTGATCGCTGTAGTGACAACAGAAGGGCCAAGGGAACCGGGGATGTAAGCTACCTTCTCAGAAGGTTCATGCTTGAACTGGCGGCGGGATTTGGCTTCCGCATAGTCCTTGGCACGCTGAGATTGAATGGCTGCGATAAAGGCGTTACGCTTGTTGGTGATACGGAATTTTGATTTCATGAATGATTCCTCCGATATGTTTTTTTTGAGTGGTTTATGACGTTTTGGGGTTCAAAACCCCGATTTTGGCAAAAAAATAATAGGGGTATGAATAACCCGGTTTAAAACAGTGATACATTAGCGTCCTTCGGGACCCAGAATTCATTTCCGAAATCATCCTTCACACATACTTCAACTTCGCCCTCTGGTGTTTCAACAGCTCCAGTTACAGTGATGGTCCGCGTCAGCGTCCCGGTCTTGCCGATTAAATCAGTGATTTCCTTCATCATCTTGTTCACCTCCTTGACGTTAGTCTACTTGCGCTTACTCCTGGTCGTCCGCATATCCTTGGCATGCATGGTATCGCTGGGATATCCAGTGTTAAGCGGCTTCGGGGGGATATGGCCTTCCAGGTTCTTCTTGGCGGCATCCATATTAAACCTGACCGCCTCCGGCTGGCCGTATTTCCCGAACAACTCCTTGCGCTCCATATTGTGCGCTGTGCGGCAGTGCAGGGCGGTGATGACATCGCCTGTGTGTCCGCAATTGGGATAAGGACACTTGACTGTGCTCCGAATGATGGTGGTCATAATGGCAACCCCAGACTGACAATGAGCGCCTGATCGACCTCTCCCATGTGCTCATTGGTGAGTTGAGTGCTACAGTTCCGCAGCCTTGATTTGTCAATGGTCCTTAACTGCTCCAGCATGATCACCGATTCTTTGGGCATTTTATAGGACCGATCCACCCGGACATGTATCGGCAGGTCCTTGCGTTTGGCGTGACTGATGGTTGCAATAATCACTGTTGGGCTGTAACGGTTTCCGGTGTCGTTTTGAATAATAAGTACTGGCCGCAGCCCGCCTTGCTCACTGCCTTGATTGCCGCCCATGTGCGCCCACCAGATTTCCCCTCGCTTTGGCTCAATGATCATACACACACCGCCAATTCCTCGGCCTTGGTAGCCCAAAGAGACAAAACAGCATTTGTATGTTCACGACGCTCACGGACTGCCTGCCGCTCCATGTTGTCGTCACCCGCTGCCTTGGCTGCATGCATAACGCTCAACCAGTAGGCCATTTGTTCGCGGTGGTACCGGATTTGATATTGCTTGTCGTTCATACCAGTTGCGCCTCCAGCTCTTCAATTTGCTTACAGATGTCCTGCTGCCATTCCATATCTCCCATTTCGTGAGCGTGAAAAGCCAGTTCCTTCAATGCGTCCAGTTCGGAGACCAGCTTATAGTTTTTCAGCAGCAGGGGCATCAAGAGCATCAATTCGGGCATGCCCATTTCAAGGATTCCGTTCTTATTGATATTCACGGCTGTGATAAAAGCCATTTGGCGGTGTAGCTTGTGGATACCGATCATTGTAATTCTCCTTTCCTTTGTAGGAATATTTTCCTCGCTGTCGAATTGTTAGTTGTCGAGACTACAATATTTAAGTGAGGGGGTGTTCATAATGGAAAAGTATGAAAAGATCATTAAGGACTTAGACGATAGCGGAATTTACGATAGAGTAAGGGAACGAATCAGCACATCTGCACTGATTGCCGTTTCGGCATTAAAGGAAAAAGACCTTGATCCGAGAAATGATGAATTTTTATTTTCGTTGGTCAGTACCGTTACGGTTGAAGCAGTTCGTCAGGCCGTTGCTATTTCTGTTAGAGTCCTTGAACAACAACTCAATCAGGAGTCATGATTCCCTTTAAGGTTTCTGTAATCTGAGAGTGAATCTTTTGCTCTTTCCTTTGTCCGCGCAATATCAACTTCAGGCAAGCCTCTTCCTGCCGGGGTGGGAGATATTGATTCAACGAATTTGTTCACCTCGGCACGATATGCCAACCGTGCGTTGATGTCTTCCGGGAGTACTGCGTACACGGCTTTGCGCATTAACTTGTGAAGCCAGCGTTTGATCATTGGGATTCTCCTTTCTCCAATAGATGCCCTGGCTGTTCCATTAAGAAAGTTGGCAGGGACCAAGCGTCAATCCAATGTAGAGCTTCCTCGAACCGATGCTCTGGCGTGTCCCGATAAGACCTAGACAATCCAAAGTGTTTTTTATACTCGCCCCACATTCTCGTAACAGCTCGGCGCAGATTGACCGTTAACCCCGACTCTTTTGCCAAGATCGCCCATTTCCCGATGTGCGATTTCCCTTTTGCCTGAATCTTGTTCTGGTCTTTTTGAGTGCAGATGATCCGAAAACGAAGTTGCTCATTCTCTCTCTGAAGCCGTTCTTTTTCCTCTTCTGCTCTGGAAGCTTTCTCGACCAGAGTTTCAATTTCATCAGATGTCAATAATTGCAGCTGGGTTTGCATCTTCCCCTACCTCCTCTATGACCTGATTTATCAATATCGCCGCCCATTCTTTGCGGCTTTTTGCTATTGTTTCATCGAGCGAATTCCAAAAATGTTCGGCCACTTCCTGCGCTTCTCGTTGGTCCCGAATGGAAACGAAATACATTAATGCTGTGGATAGATCAACATCAACATAGGCGCGGGTTTTGCTAAGTGCCTCTTTCATTTTCCTGAAGTCATATTCACGCTTTTCCTTTAAGGAGTTGCGTTCAGCGATTTCTCCCTCCAAATGTCTTTTGGCTTCTGCGAGTTCGTTGTTCTCTTCAATCAGCCTGCGGAGTGTTTCCTCATCCTCCTTGGAACGGCCTTTCCGCTTCTTAAGCGCCGCGATTTCCTGCTGCAGCTTCTCTTGCTGTTCGGTGTGTTGCTGGATGGATAACTGTCTGGCCGCCTCTGCTTGCTTGGCTCGGAGTTCAGCGGCGTCCTTATCTTGCTGTGTCTCCTTAAGAGCCTTCTTGACTTCCCGCAGCTCCTTGACAGTCATACTCTCGACCTTCTTAGATTCGCCCGTTGACGGTACGATGTGTTCCTGCCCTACGAATTCAGAGCGGTCAATTGACTCTGGAAGGGATAATAGTTCAAATATCTTGCCGACCTGTAAAGTTGGCGACGTCGCCAGGTTTCCGAATTGCTCATATGCATGAATGAATTTTTGCGCAGTGCTGTGGTCAATGTCGATATTCGAAAGCCAAACCATCCATTCTCCATGAACAAGATCATTCTCTTTGACATGCTTTAGCCGCTTGCCAATCTCGAAAAGCGACTGTCCAGCAACTTGCTTGTAACTGTTAATCTCTGCTGTGATAACCTGCAGGTCTGTCGATAAAGCCACTTGGGTCATTGTCTGCCTCCCTCCCGGATTTGAGCGTCGATGTTGATTGTGTGTATTGGTGTGAGCAAGTATGTTCACCATCCTTTCTGGTAATGCTGTGTGCAGCGTGAATTTTAGAGTGTAATTTATTTTTCTAGCGGAATGCCCGTATTGCTTTGTGTCTCTGGAAGACACCCCGCCTCATGAAAATTTTCAATTGGAACTTTAAAGAGTTGGCTCAGCTTTATAACCTCGTCCACATAAAACCGTACGTGGCCGTTTTCCTTTCTGGAATAAGCCGTAATAGATAGGCCCAATTCCTTTGCCGCTTCTTTTGCTGTTTTTTTTGAGTTTACTCTAGCTGCTTTAACGCTGATCTTAAGCATTCGCTCACCCCCTTGTTCTCGCTGTCGTGTCTCCCGGAGACACCCATAGATTAGCACCTGTTTTAGGCATCGTCAACCCCTAAAAAGACACGAACATAAATTATTGTTGTATTAAGTGTCTTTTTGAGGTTATACTGTATTCAAACATTAGATGAGGGAGAATTTAAAATGAGCGTTTCTGAAGATAAAAAAATATTTTATAGTGTAGTGGGAAAAAACATTAAAAAGTACCGTGACATTAGAAATTATAGTCTTCAGATTTTGGCGGAAAAAGTTGGCATTACTAAAAAAACTGTTCAGCGCTATGAAAATGGTGAACATAAATTTGACATGGATAGACTTAGAGATTTAGCTGCAGCCCTTGACGTCACGGTAAATCAATTGACAGAAGGCGCTTATACATATACGGGAACCGAAATTGAAAATTCTGAATACATAAGTTTACCTGTGGTTGGAAAGATTTCCTGCGGCAACGGTGAATTAGCGTATGAATCCATTGAAGGGTATGAAACAACTCCGCGCTCTTGGATCAATGGCGGAGAGTATTTCTACCTAAGAGCCAAGGGTGACAGTATGAATGGGGCTCGAATATATGACGGTGATTTGTTGCTCATTCGTGGGCAGGAAGAGGTTGAAGACGGAGAAATAGCAGCTGTTCTTATAGATGAAGAGGCCGTACTTAAAAAGGTGTACAAGCAAAATAATACTTTGATTTTACAATCTGCAAATCCAAACTATGCCCCTATCATATTAACTGGAGAAGAAAAGAATATACGCATTATTGGAAAACTAAAAAAGGTAGTTATTAGTTTTTAGGCAAATATTATTAAAGCCCGCCCTCACAGGCGGGCTTTTGTTATGGGGTTCTGTATGCCATCACGACTCTACCTACAATTATCACATGTTCTCTTATCTCTTCTTTTATCTCAATATTAGAGGCTTTCAAGCGATGCCCAGTTTCCGTCTCTTCAACCCTTCTAAACTCCAGCATTGAAATATCAGATTGGTTTGCTATTGCACAAATTTCATTTGGCAAATACGACTGCGTTTCTTCTATGATTAGAACATCGCCTATGTATATCCGATCTCCTGACATGCTATTGTCCGTAGCTCTATAAGAAAATTTCCCCATATTACGCCTCCATGATGATATAATTTGATATAGAATTTTTAGGAAAGGAGAATTGCATGGCATTCCTGCTCGGGGACTGCCAACTGCTTGACCGTATTAGGGAAAAGAACATTACACAGGCTGAGTTTGCAAGGCACATGGGTTGCTCGCGTTCCTACGTCAATCAATTGATAAAGGGTAAGCCGAGGATGTCCCTTGAGTTTGCAATTAATGCAGCCCATTTCCTCAATTGTAGTGTAAATGACTTATACACATTACAATGGTCAAGCAAACGGAATGAGTAGATTCTCTACTCTCCCCCCGCGCAGGAGTTAATCTATCACTTAACAAAATTAGTACACTTCTTCGACAAAGCGATTTGTCAAGGTGATTTCAAAGTGTGAATCCATTATCATTTTTTAAAGAATCATGATAAATTAAAGGTGTTATTTTTGTAAAACATCTCTGGAAGGGCTTGTCTGCCAGGACGAGCCCTTGACCATTTTCTTGTTCAACTCTTTAAATCCCGAACTTGACATTGTACATTTCTTCTTTCCAACACCAAAATACGCAATCTTAAATACTGAATCCACCGCTTGGATATTATCCAGGTTTGCCAATACCCCCCGATCTAAGCGCAGAAAGTTCAATCCAGCCTTTTCAAAAGCTGACTCCCAGTATCTCAGAGCTCCAGTTGTAACATATTGAGCATCTTCTGTTTGAACCGAAATAAATAGTCGGTTGTCAAATTGCATATACAATATCTCATCAACTGGTATTTGTTGTATCCCTGAACCATCTTCACTTTCAGTAACTGTTACATAAATCATTTAATGCCCCCCTTTTAAAACCACACTTAAATTTTGTCAACATTTTTTTAAACGTTGAATTAATATATTCTAATTTAATACCATTTACAGGAATTAGACAATCATAATTGGGATTCTCAATTTCCCAATACAAATATGTTTTTTCGACATTTTACGCAAAATAAAAGAGGCCCTAGAGACCTCTTTCTGTTGTTTATATGACACAAATTCGGTTATTTAATTCGAGCAATTCATCTCGAACCTGCCGGTACCGATGGAACGCAATAGTGCATTCATTTCCGGTATTCCGCCCAGCAAACATCAATGTTTTTTCCCTTTCATTAATCCCGGCTATCTTACTAACGTTCACTACCGTCCCTCTGTCAATAAGTTTAAAGCGGTGTCCTGAATTATTCATCATATCAATCCAATATTTTATAGATCCCATCGCGTCGAAATCTGCCGTCGATGTAACTATCTTAATGTGCATTTTTTCCATTCTGCTTTTAAAATATAGTATTTCATCTACTTTGACGAGTATCAACCCTCCGGTTGCATGAATGTCATTTGTGACAACAATATGATCCATATTTAAAGCCCCCTACTTCTTCAGTAGCTGAGCAGGGATTTTGCCCTTGTAAATATACAAGAAGCTGTTTGTGCCAACAGTAAAATCCGCAACAGCATACAACATATTCGCAATCAAATTCATGAATTTTCCACCTCCTTTCCAGGAATCAATAGCAGTACTTGTACAAAAAAACAAAGCGCCAGTGTTGTGGATTGGAAAATCAAGTTGGTTGCAACAATAACGCTTGCTGCTAATTTCATTTTCCAAAAATGTTTGGGATCAATGCGTGACTGGTTTTCAAGCCCCTTTGGTGCCATTACTGCAACAACAATTAGTGCTAAAACAGTGATAATAGCGGTTACCCCTTCGGGCAAGCTGATTAAACTAATCCCTGTGAACAGCAAAGTGCTGACAAATACACACCACGTACCAGATTGAAGATGTAGCCCTCCAGTTAGTTGTCGTAGAATTGCAAATCCAGTAAGAGCTATAAGTGCTGAAATTATATGTCCTGTACCAATTGAGATAAGTAGCGTAAGAGTAATAATAAAGCCTGCATTTAGAATAATGCCCAGCGAAAATTGCAGTACCTCTTCAGTCGCATGATGATCAGGAACTGATTTCTTGATGTGAGAGGCTAATGTGCTCGATATCTTATCAATCATAGAAGCGTTCCTCCCTTATGGCGTAATATATTAACATCATTAGCGCTGCTCCGAAAAATACAATATTGAGCCAGATGTCTTGTCTAATCATGATAATTGAAAATATAATCAAAAAAATCAGCATCAGTACAATAACGATAGTGTTTTCGCTTTTTAACCGGAGTCTTTCGAATTCAAAAGTGAAGCCCATACGATTTTTTGACATGAACCATGAAATAAGGATTAATAGAATTGCCGTCATTGCTTGGGTAGAATACCCATGAAAGAGTGTGGATTGTGCGTTGGCTATGGACCCAAATGCTGTGAAGACAACTACGGTTTGAACAATTGCAAAAGCCATATATCCCAAAATAGCAATGATACCTGACCACAGTACCGGTGTCTTAACTACTGTTGTCAGCAGTAAAATAAAAAGCAAAATGTTTATTACCGGAACCATATAGGTCAACTCCAACTCATTTCGTAAAACAAAACTCTGTAAGCTCATGAGCAGGATTATAAAGAGCGATGGCCATATGTGATCTAGTGGGTTCATTCGAAAAATAGCCATCATTATGAATAGGATGCCAACACCTTCAATTGTCGAAAATAATAAAAATCCTACTGCCTCTGAAATCAACCTTCTACACCACCTGACATAATTTTCTTTCAATAGGTTAATTATATATCTGGATACCAAATTACGTATACAGATAGTTTATAAGAATCACAGGGACGCCGTAATGCCCTCGTATGGCGGATTCCGCGACCATCCCGGATAAATGCTCCGGTAGGTTTCAACCAGCCCCGCAGCTGGTCCTAGGCGCTCTCAGCGCTCATCAGGCGGATTATGAATTTATCTTCAAAAGCGCCGATTGTGCATCTGCCAATAACGCTTTACAATCCTCAGCAATTTCATCTCCTTCCCAATCCTCTATGTTCTGTTCGAGGGTTTGAATCCGAGCTTCCAACGCTAACTCAACTGCTATACGTTCTCCAGGTGTAAATTTCATATCTTCACTTGCCTCCTTTAGAGGGGCCGTAGCCCCTAATGTTATTCCGCAATCGCCCGCAGGAACTCAATGCAAGCCCGCTGTTCCGCTGTCGTCAGCCAGCGAGAACGCTCAATATCCGTAACATGACGATCAATGTCCGATACGCTCCGAATCCAGTCATTCCCACCTAATCCGTGGCTGTTGATTGACGATACAGAGCCTATGTCAGTTACGTATTCAGCGCCAAAGTCCATAATGACGACTCTTCCGCCAGCCTGCGCATTCAATTCAGCCGTTTTAAACCCGTGTTCATCCGTTGTAATGTTCAGCACGGTTTATCCCTCCTTATAGTAGTGGGGCCGTAGCCCCGTGTTATTAGCCCTTTACAACGATGACTGTCAACCACCCGTTAGCTGTCAGTACGGCATTGTAACCGCCGATAATGGCTTTGTGTGCGTTTGGTAGACGGTCATACTCCGTTGCAAGTACTCTCGGTATCTGGTCTTCGATGCGCCCGTTTTCCCCCTCCTGTTCTTCTTCGTACTCTGTGTACTCCTGCCATTGCTCAAACGGATCAGCGTACATGTCATCTTCTTCGTATATCATCCTTTATCCCTCCCGCGTATGCCCGCCGGCTTAGATTTTATGTGGATCTACTGAGATCACTGCGGCGTAACCTGGTTCGTTTTCGTAGTCGTGCTCTGCGTTGAATAGAGCTTCCAACTGCGTTTTACCACGGCGAATTATTTCCAGATACGGCTGATCCCTGAAATGAACTTCAAATTCGTATTCATTAAGTTCCTCCATTGCATCATCCCCTTGTTTCAATTTCTAGAATATTTTTTCAACTTCTTAATTCAATCATAAACGAAGTCGAAACAAATATCAAGTGTATTCATGAAATTATTTTTGAGTTATTGAAATTATTTTCTTGATCATATACTATTAAGACAAGGAGTTGATACGATGCTTACATTTGAACCGTTACGTATATTGCTTGTAAAAAGAAACATCAAGAAAATGGATTTTGTTCGGAGTGTGGGGATGTCCTCGGGGACCGCAGCTAAGCTTTGGAATGATGATTATGTGGCCCTTGATATTATTGATAGGATATGCGAAGTGTTGGATTGCGAAGTGGAGGATGTCGTTCGGAGAAAGAAAACAGAAAAAACCCCGCCATATAACTGACGGGGCCTTTTTATGTCATCATTCATTATTGTTGTCGCGCCTCTTTTAGGAACGTGCCCAGCTCTGATGTATACTTGGTCAACTGTAGACTAATCTCCGCGCGCAGCACATCCCGGGTCAGTGCAAACCGCTCCTGGTATCCCCTGCAATTAATATTATGGTAGATGACAAAATCCGTTTGCTCGTCTCCGAGTATTTTTATATCCCTCTGCTTCATCTCCCGCCGCAGCCGGTACAAGTCCTTTGTGATCTGATCCAGGACAGCATGTCCGGCCATAAGATACAAACGCTTAAGCAGGTTTGAGGTGTGCTCCATGTCTGCAAGGCTCTTCTGGACCATCTGGTCCATGTACTGCAAGAGGATATAGTCCCGGAGCAGGGTCCGCTCATCCGTTGTCATGTTACTCATACCACGGCCCTCACAGGCCGCCAGGACAAGATGCTGGAAGCCAAGAATACCCGAGGCGCTCCGGTTGTCAGGCAGGTCGCCCGGATACGTCCGTCACGGATGCCGAGGATATCAATCTTGCGTTGTGTGATCTTGCCCGCCTTATCCAGGTATATAATTTCTATAGTTTGGCCGATGCTCATTTTCATGTGATCGCCTCCGAAATAGGAACGTTTGTTTGTATTATATGCGAACTAATGTTCTTTATGCAATGGAGAAGTTTTTCCAAAATACCCGTTGACATGCGGTAACGCACATGATATATTTATATCAATAAATGCGGTGACGCACATCAAGGAGGAAATGAAAATGAAAAACGTTATGGTCAGAGCTTGGAAAATCGCACGGGAAGCAGTTGCTAAGTTTGGTGGTAAGGTTCGTGAGTATTTCTCCCAAGCGCTGGCTATGGCTTGGAAGGAGGTAAAGGCAATCAGAGAAAAACATTTCGGGTTTACCGAAATTAGAAAGGTCAATGGACTCTTACATTTCGCGGTTACTAACGTCGAAGTTCTGAATGTATCCGTAGTTGGATCGAAGACTAGATTTGACTACAAGGCTTTGCGGAATGAAAAAGTAGAAACAAAGACATTGATTACCGAATTCAGAACAGGCGTTGAAAAAGCTACTGGCCGGGCCGTTCGCATTTACACTGTCTCAATTGACCGCATGAAACTTGAATTTCGCGCGGGAGAGTCAATGGAAACTCTGTGCATCGAGCGCGGATTATTAACCTGGTCTTGATAAAAAAGGAGGAAATAAGATGATTATTCAAAATTTTAAAGTCGTCCGGTCTGAGTGGCCGGATGAGGACGGGTTTTTGCCCTGGACGATATCGGACGGTGTGCAGACTAAGGGGTCTTTTGATTCCGAGTCTGAGGCAGAAGAAAATATGGAACGGATCATGCTGAACTGGCGGTGTGATTCGTGATCAAAAAAGATCGAAGTGAAGTTTTCGGACGTTTAATTGCCATTGCAAATGTGTTAGGCGACCGAGTAAACGATAAGGGAGAGGTTGGCATTGCCGCCTCTCACCTGTCTCAGCTCGGAGTTAAGCCTGCGCAGACGCTTGAGCGCCTTCACCGCGACCTGATGGAGCATGCGCATCAGTTTGGAGAGGCGGAATTGGTATTGCTGGACATGTTCGGAGAGCTTATGGCCGAACTAGACGTTGAAGACTTTACCAACGAGCCATTAAAAGACTCATACGTGCATGCCTATCATACCCAACAGCACGCGCTAAATAACGTGATGGGCGTCGAAGAGGCTGCCAAGTTATGGGACCTGGCTCCCGGAACAATAAAAAATTACTGTTTGGGCGGGAAGGTCGTTGCAAGAAAAATCGGCAAGACATGGGTAATCGACCGGAATCAGCCCAATCCTAAACAAAGCAATCCACCTCCGATGGAGTGATGCAAAACATGCTTATGACCAGAACCTGTAATTCTTGCGGACGCACCTTCCAGGGTGGGCCTCGGGCTTATTATTGCCCGGAATGTCGGGACAGACGCCGCAGGGAGCAGGCTGAAAGCTACAGGAGACGAAAACGCAGCGGAGATACCCGTCCTCTCGGCAGCATGGACAAGTGCGAACGCTGCGGCAATGTTTACAGCGTTATGAGCGGCAATCAACGCTTCTGCGAAAAATGCCAACCCATCCATAGCGCCGAGTACGATCGGGAAACAAGCATTTCCTTTTATCACGAAAATAAAGAGCGGATAAACCCGCCGCGAAAAATAAAGAGAAGAAAGACGAACTCTACGTGCTCTTGGTGCAGAAAAGAATTTGAACCCGTGAACGGAAGTGTTACTTGCAGCGACGAGTGTAGGCGACAGCATAAAAACCGCCAAGCGCGGGAATGGTCGGCAAAAAAAGCTGGAAAAAGATAATTTTATATAAACGTAAAAAGCCCGCCGACCAGTTAAGGTAGACGGGCTTTTACGATGCTAGCAACTAAGATACAAACTCCCATTTCTTAACCATTAAATCCACCTTAATGGGGATCATCATAAAACTAAAACCGCCATTTGGAAACCACTCCATTATATCGCCTTGACACCCCTTATCCTGCCGGATATCTTCAAAGGTGTACGGACTCATCTTGATTTCCTTCGGCTTTACTGTGGCCGACTGTATTTCTTTTTTCAAATCCGCTCCTAGCCTCACATCTATTCCCCTCCAATATCTCTATTGTTAGTTAAGACCATCCGCATTGCTCCGACGTGCATATTCCATTCGGCCTGGAACTGCTCCAACGTCTTCTCTTTCATCATTTATTACCCCCATTAAAGTGATTACCATATGCTTACAATATACGATTTATGATTATCTGTAAACGTAAAAAAGCCGCCGACCAGTCATATGTTAATGGGTACTTTTATGTCCAACACTTACCTGCCCTTTTCCCCTCTTATGGCATTTATAATTAGATAGAGGTGAAACTATGTTTATATCCCCTATGCTTCTGCAAACGGCCCCCGGTCCGTTTAGCCACAGCGATTATATATTCGAACCAAAGATAGACGGCCACCGGCTAATCTACTCCCAGCAGGCCGGGGTCATCCGGCTTTATACCCGTCACAACAACGACTGTACCCGGCAATACCCCGAGCTTCAGCTACCGTTTGAAAATGATGTGATCCTGGACGGTGAAGTCGCCTGCGTTGATCCGGCAACCGGAGTGTCTGATTTTGAGTCTGTCATGAGCCGCTTCCAGGCACGCCGGGCGGATAAGATTCAGCAACTCACATCCACTCTGCCAGCCTTTTACGCTATCTTCGATATATTACAATATAAGGGCGAGGACCTGCGTGAGTTGCCGCTCCTGCGCCGCAAAGAGATACTGGCAGGATTACCCCTACCCTCCAGCAATTACGGCGTAGTACCGCATATAGACGGCGCTGGTGAAGCTCTATTTACAGAGATTGAGTCTCGGGGCATGGAAGGTGTCGTCGGCAAGCGTAAGAATAGCACCTACGAGACTGGCCGCCGTTCCCATGCCTGGCAGAAGGTCATTAATTGGACCTATGCAGAGGTGTATATAACTGGATATCGTAAACAGGAGTTCGGCTGGCTCGCTTCGGTCCCCGGGCCGTCCGGTAGACTGCGCCCGGCTGGGATCATCAAACTTGGAGCTACACCACTACACAAGCAAGCTTTTCGAGGTGTAGCTCAGCAGCTCGTAAATGGCGAGGACAAAGAGTTTGTACATCTGGAGCCCCGGCTGCGGGCTAAGGTGAGAATGAGGAACTGGACCAAGTCCGGCATGCTGCGGAGTCCAGTATTTACAGAGTTTATTGTATGAGCAAAAATAACCCGTCAGGCATAAGCACGGCGGGTTATTTTATCAAACGGGGTGTATAATACTCAGAAAAGCCCGGAGGTACGGTCATGGATAAAAAGCTTAAGCAAAGTTTAAAGGTCGCGGCTGTAAGACGGGAAATGATTGTTGTATGGCTATTAAACGGGGATAAGATAAAGGGCATTGCGGAGGTATCAGCAGATCCGGATCGAGTAAAGATCAATACGATTGAGGGACCTGTTTGGGTGCCATACAGTGATGTGGAGAGTATTTCACGGGTAATCAGACTGCGGATCGAAGGAGAAACGAATGAATGAACCGTCCCCAAGTTAAGGTCAGGACGGTTATTTTCTTAAAATAATTTATGTATGTGACGATAAGGAAAATTTTCCTGAATGCAAAGAAATACCCCGACTACTGACATCGACGGGATATTCATATAAATGACATTAGACACTGGAGTGAGATGCTGGGTGTTCTATAAGACAGTTTTTTAATCCTACTTCTTCTAAATTAGATAAATCATCATTCCAAATTTTTTGCTGTTGCATATATTCCTTTACCTCGTAGTAATTATCGTCTCTGAAAAGTGCGTATGAACAGATAGTACTATATTCGGAATCGGGTTGACATGATTTTAATATGTTATACATCTTTCCTATTAATTCATTTTCGTCCTCAGTTGAATTGTTTCCTCTAATCTTTTCAACCCATCTTACCAAACCATCTAATATATTTGATACTTCATTACCTATCTTCACACGAGGTAAAAAAAGTCGATCTGAGTCATTTAAACCTAATACCCTAATAGTCCTTTTTCCAAGATCATCGATACTAGAAAATCTATAACCCTTAATAGTTAAATGGGCTTTCGGATCAATCAGCGTAGGATTAATAATTGGAAGCATCTTAGTATCGTGATCTCTTTTTAAACCGTTGCATCTTTTGCAAATAGGCAAAAGATTCTCCCAATCCACGACTTCTTCAGGATATAAAGACTTGGGGTGGAAATGCTCAACTTCTATATACTTACTCTCTTCTCCTAATTTACATTCGCAAAAGATGCATTTATTATGGCTCATCTTCATTAAAGCATTTTTTATATAATCTTGATTCCAGACATTTTTGTTTGTCTCCATGTACTCGGCTGTCAATCTTTCTATTTTTTCTTGAGTTAAATTAGTAGGCGGATCAGTTCTTTGAATTTTTATCATTTAATCACCCTAATGATCCTAACTGCAATTCGTATACTTTTCTCATCGGGCTTCTGGGATGCAACATTTTATTTAAGGTTTCATATAATTCTGTTGCTTTTTGTTTATCCTCATCATCCAATGCTGATTCAAATTTGACTTTTACATCTATGTAATCGCTAGATCTAGTTTCTTTTAATCCCATTACGTCTTCTAAAATTTCCTCCACTGTCCATCCTTTAAATCCAAATTCAGATTTAATTAAATCTAGTTCAATGACTTCACCCAAATCGTTAAATCCAAGAGCGATTATTTCCTCGAAACTAGCGACTTGAATCATATGTGGACTATGAGTAGTTATAATTACCTGTGCGGATTTAAAAATTTTTCTTAAAGTATCGACAAAACTCCCTTGCCAATATGGATGCAAATGTGCATCTGCTTCATCAATTAGAATCACACCATCAAACTCGCTAACTTTAACTTTAGGTTCGGAATTGTATTCAATTTCTTTAATTAGCCCTAAAAGAATAAAAAGAGCCGATTTAAACCCTGAAGACAAATACTCAAAAAGTATTTCACCCCGTGGTGTATTAACCATAACCTCAAAGTTAGTATGTTCAATAGCAGAATATGTAACATTTTCATCTAATAACGAAAAACACTGTGTGGCTAAATCTAAATTATAAATTTCTGAGTCAGTTAAATTTCCCATAGATTTAAAAACCATTCTATTGGTAAACCAAGATTTAATGGATTCTGAACGAATTCCTTCTAGTAGAAGTTGTTGATATCTATAATAATCTCTTTTATCATCAGGTAGAATTCCAGGCAGCTTCTGATAATTTATTTGCCTCTCATCTTTCACATACATGACTTTATGTGCTGAATCGGCAAGATACTCATAATCTTTTCTTGTTTCATGAGGTAAAAACGAATTAGTATCGAAATGTATTTTTTTGTTATCAATGTCGATATTCCAAGATCCACGCTCAGATTTTGCATTACGTTTGGGATTCCCTGAATTGTAACCACTAAAAGAATTAATAATACATTCAAGAATTGTCGTTTTACCTACTCCATTGACACCACAAATCATATTTAAGTTTTCATTAAACTTAAGACTCAAATTATTAATGCCGCCAATATTTTGAATGATTATTCCGTTGATTTTCACATTTTTCCCTCCTATATTAAATAAGAGGATTATACCATATATTTGAATTATTATAAGGAATAATTTTCAAGCAACTCCTCTTTGGATATCTCCCAACACCGGTTTAACCATCCTCTATCGTATTCACTTTCAACTGGTCCTACAACTACTGATCTGCCACTGGAACTTACAGCGTATAAAATAATTTTTTTCTTAGTAGATATGTTCATAATTATGATATTTGGAATAGAATAAGGTACGATAAATTCTTTCAGATTGCCCATTTTTTCTCTCACCTACCATTTTTCTTTATTTTGAGGCATGGAATAATCTTAATAAAAAAAGACATGTGTTATTGTATGACTAATGTAACGAAATAATACTCTGCCCTCGCTTACTAGTTTAAGTAGAAACAACCTACATCTAAACTCTCATCAAAAAATAACCCACCAGCCGAAGCCAGTGGGCAAGTGAATGCTATTGTGATACAGGAGCTTGAGCCTTGAGGTACGCCGCCTCAATAGCTGCACGAATCTCCGCAGGCGTGACCTTGATCCCCTTGCGGCCTAATTGCTCTGTGGCGTAATCTAAAGCCTGCTCCAACTTGGCCTGGCTCTCTGCGCTCTTGTAGACTGTCTCCGCGTAAGCATAAGCCTCGCTCGCTACCTTATGCAGCAGTTCCCGTTGTGTCGCGTCTAATTTACTGTCCAGATAAGTTACAGCCTTAGCTTTAATAACGCCTACAGCAGCCAACAGGACGGCAGCCAGAGCACCTATAATGGCCGTGACAATGGTGGTGATATACGGCTGTGCCGCTTCGATAATTGATTGCATGGTTATTTGCCTCCCTTCTGAATGCCGGACAGCCCCAAGCGGTGCAGCACCGTAAACAGCCGCGCCTCTGTCTTGGTAGCCTTGTCTGGCGTATCAATGACTGGCTGGCCGTTGAGCACTGACGGCGTTTCGTGCAGCGCTTGAATGGCCTCCAGGGACCATGCTGGCGGCGTGGTGTCGGTCAGTTCCAGTACTGCGGTCCGCAGCTCCTTGATTTCTCCGGCCTGCTTAATTGCCTGATCCTTCAGCACATCCTTGCTGTTGGTCAGACTCGTCAATGCTGCCGCCAATTCCTTCACCTGTGCTTCCAGCTCCGCGATTTTACTCATATCCTCTTCTGCCTCCCCTTGTACTTTATCAATAACAGCATACGCCGCTTGAACCTGTTTTGCTGTCGGCTCCAGCCCGGCCCGCAGCTCTGCCGTGGTCAGGCCAAAGGTCATGTCAAAGTGCGGATAGTCCTTAAAGGTGGTCCAGTCACCACCCCAGGCAAAGCCCAGCGCCTTGGCCTCCTGCACAACCTCTGACCAGTCCGCTGTCTTGTCGCCATCTCCGTCTCTGTTCATATCCCAGGAGACGCTGGAGCCGTCCGGCAGCAGCAAGGCAAAGTCTACGGCCAGTCCAAAATTGTGATAGCTGTAGCCGCCTTTGGCATTGGTAACAATAGCCCCCGGCTTGGTGCGCCCTTGCGCATAGAGCGCGTCCTGCTCCGCTATGGTCCGCAGCCCTTGGGTAATGACTATATTGACTCCCCGGGCGTAGCAGCGCTCTATGAGAGCCACCGTAGCCGCCACCAGCACCGGATGCAGCCCGACAAGCCGGGCCTGTGATTTGAGTTTTACTTGATCAAGTGTTAATGACACCTGTATCCCTCCTTATGCTGTTTGGTCATTATCCGGGTGCTCCGGCTTGGACGGATTGTTTTTTGCCTTGTCCTCTGACAGTTGCAGCAAAAAATCTTTAATGGCCTGCGGCAAAGGCACGCCCAGCACGCCAAGATTTTCAACGACTGACAAACCCTCGCGCCCCGCATAAAAGTAAATAGCCGCCGTCCGAAAGATCGGCGCTCCTGGTTGTATCCAATCATCCATCAGCGAGGACAGGCCGACGACAAAGAGCACAACCGCCTTACGGATGCCGCCCCAAAACATAATGTCGCTGCTAACTGTTTTGGTCTTGATTGCTCCCATTACGCCGGTGCCATAATCGCCGCACATAAGCACGATGAGCACCAGCAGCCCCTTGTCCCAGCCTCCCAGCAGCCCGGCTATGGTCGCCAGCAGTCCGGCCATAGATGTAATCCCCCCTGTGGCAACCTCGCGGCTCCCGGAGCCTACAGCAGCCGTGTACACGATAGTGGATAATTGCTTGATATGATTGAGCATCCCCCTGCTCCCTTCCCCAACAAAAGTAGCCCCCATACCAGGTATGAGGGCAAAATAAAAACACGCCTGCATAGGGCGTGTTGTCTATGTGATTCTGAATTTCACATGCCGGAGCCTCACCTCCTTTGCTGCGCAGTAGGGTCCAACTGCCTATTTTATATAGTCTTACTATTGATCAGCTCTGACTTTCGATATTATTGTTGTTGCATGTTTAGTAGTATCAATTATTTTCTTGAGTAGATAAGATAGCACTAAGACTAAGGATAAATATGATATTAACGCTAAACCTTTGTTCTCTATTATTTCAAAAAAATTCATTCTATATAAGAAATACCCTTCAAATAAATAAATTTCATATGAGTATTTCCCCGCAAGTTCTAAAAATAGAGATTTAAAATTAGAATGTCTCAACAACATCAATCCGCAAACAATAAACACCGTACCAATCACGTCATTAACCGCGTTGTATATTCCGCTATTTAAGACTATATAATTATTTAGAATACCCATGATTATAGATAATGCCATAAGTGAAAGTAATGACTTAGTCTTATATTTGCGAATAAATTTTTCACCGAACAATGCAAACCATGCGCCAATAGGGAATATTAATGAGTGCAATCCCCATTCGTAACTACCGCTTCCAATGAGATTAAGCTGCCATACACCTATACATACTACTGAAAAAGTGAACAACATCATTACTCGAACGATGTTATTTAATGTTAACACAAAACAAATGTAAAACGCAGTGTACCATACTAAAACAAATGAGATATACCACATTGTAGGGTCTATCGATCTACTAAAGTCAAAACCTAAAATGGCCAATACTATGGTTTTTAGGGAATGCGTATTACCAGTCAAATAATCGACTATAATCCACAAAAAAGTCACAAACATATAAGGAACTAGAACTACTGTAATGCGCTTCTTAAAAAAGCTTTGTAACCCACCTTTTTCTTGAGACTTAGTTAGGCCATACCCAGATGCAAATAAAAATAATGCAACGCCTATGCTGCCGAGGGGTTCGAATATTTTATGTCCTCCTAGTTGTTCATTAAGGTGGCTAATAAGAACAAAAATAATAGCAATCCCCTTGGACTGCGAGGTGCAAACTTTATCAAACAAAAAAGCTCTTTCCTTAGACATTTATAACTCCCCCATTATTCGTTGTATTTTATACAATATTTGTCTCTATTGATGATAGTACAGTATGGGGGTTTTCGTAAACAAATCGTTTTTATGAAGAATAAGAAACGCTTTATTTCCTATTCAAAAACGTCAATGGCACTCTCAAACTCAGGTAATGTTTTAAGATAATCGTAACCCTGCTTGATGAAATTCTCCGATCCTTCCTCCACGGAAGGAATAAAGTGGTACAAACTCTGTTCTATATACCCCTGTCCCTGTGTAAAAGCAGCTTGCGATACATAGGAATTAACAGAGATGTCAAGTCCGCCTTTATATCCATTTACGGTGTCCACTCGAATGTAGGCTTCGTTTACTGATAAGCCATTACTTAGTGTAATGCTTTGTGACAAGGCCATTTTTAACTCCCCCCCCTTAAGATGATTGGACTGCTCCATAGTTTTTCCACACACCTGGTGTTCCTGTAGTGATGCAAGTTGTTCCAACGTAACCTCCAGCAACCGCAGCTGAAAACAACGCTTCGTCTCCTGCCAGCCAAGTCCCAGAAGTCGGCGCGGCACTTAGAACAAATGTCCGTTTATTAGCTTTCGATCCGCTTGTTCGTCCGTTTTTGATCGGTTCACAAAGATATGCATTGCCGTCATTTTCAATCTGGTTAACGGTCTGACCCTCAAAAACATTATCGTAAATCCATATTGGATCAACGCATAATGAGTTGAAATGTATTGCGGAATTACCATTTCGAAAAGTGTTGTTGCGTATCACACCTGTAAATTTCACATTTGCGAAATAAACAGATTGCTGTGTTGTGAGTTCGATTAAATTATTTTCAATGGTAGCTGTTAAGGTAGAATTAAAGTAAATGCCTATCTGAGCATTACCGAAATCATTTCCTCGTATCACAACATTAAGGGAGTGCGTAGACGGATCTGACACTGTAGATGATGTATTTAAATAGACACAGCGATAACTAGAGGTTAACCCACGGATATCGTTGCTGATGATTCTCAAATCTTCAACCTTGTTCTGTGAAGTAATACCATGTCCTGAAACCGCATTGTCTACGGTGTTGCCTTCAATAGTAATTTTTTTCCCTAAATTAATTCCGATATGGCCTATGCAGTCGCAATTGTTAAATATATTACCGGAGATAGTTACCGTTTCCATAAAGGAACCAGGTCCTTCTTCCCCAATCCCCCACGAATGAGTGGAATTTCCCTTTACGATATCCTTAAAAGTATTGTTTGATATAATGATATTTTTAGGGTCAGCATTCACAGTCTGTGTAGACTGTATTAAAATGTGTCCCACTCCACCTGTAAATGTATTGTTACTAACCGTCACATCCGAATTAGCCATTATTTTCAGTCGAAGCTCGAACCCAGTTATATAAGTGGGCTGGCTATCTCCTTCGAATGTATTTCTTTGGATAGTATGGTCCTTGCCAGAAACATCAGTAAAGGGGTTACGCCCCACGTATATAGCGTGTCTATAGATGCTTTTATCAAAATAGCAGTCAAACGTCTTAGTGTTACGCGAGGCTTGATATACTATTCCGTATCCTCCTGCCGTAGCTGATGGAATGTAGGTCATGTTATAAAATTCACATCTAGAGACTGTTATGTCATAGTTATAGATTTCAGTCAAAATCCCAATAGTATAACCATCAAATCGGGAGTCTGATATTTCTACATTATTAGTTCCTTCTCCTATAAATACTGCATCAGCAGCGCTGGCAAAAGTATCGTCAGAACAACCTAAAATATCAATCCCTTCAAATTTGATATTGCTTAAATATTGTCCGGTTGAAAAACCGTTTTTACCTTGTACCGTGTCGATAATTTTAGCATTAGGAGCAAAAACAGTTCTAATATTTGAATAGTTAATTGATATAGCATCCGTTTTTGAATACGTTCCTTCTGGAAAATAAACCGTACCGCCATCGACTAAAAGATCATATACAGCTTGTATTGCCGAAGTGTCGTCAACTACCCCATCTCCTGACGCTGCTACGAGCGGTACAGGAGGATATTTAACATTAATTTCTCGACTGATCAAAACTTGACCAGTTTCCGCCAACTGTTCACTCACGGCGGTGTGCTCCGTATCCAGTCGAACCTTAAGGTTACCATAATCATGGCCTGTCGCATCAATGGCTGCCTGCGCTGCGGCCGGACCACTGTCACCGGCAATGACTGCTGTATTAAGCTGCTGCTGAACGCTGTCCACGGCTGATTTCATGTTCTCGGCACCAGCAACCGGCCCATCATAGGTGATATGTTCGGCGGCATGAGCGGCAGATGAATCTTTGTGTTCGGTTACCTCTGCCTGGATGCTTCCAGACACTTCAATCGCGGCATCTATGTCAGCCTCAACTCCGTCAAACCCTTCACTTATCTGGTTGTAGTTCTCCCGTATCTGCTGGCTTCCGTCCAGGTTCAGGTATCGGTTCGGCATGCTTCTCAACTCCTTTCAGAGACATCAATCTTTTTTCTATCGCTTCCATGACTCCGATAAGGATCAATTCTTCTTGACCCAGATGGAATGGTGTGACGGCCCTGATTACGGCGAGTATTTCCGGGACGGGGACACGAGGATCAAGCTCTATTTTTAATGTAGTTTGGATGTTAGCCAAGCTAAAAACCTCCTTATTTCGAACGGTTGTTCCACAGGAAAAACCTCCCATTCTGTCGAAATGTAGGTTGCTAGGCCTATTTTCCAAATGAAGGGAGGTGTGTATTTATGGACACTGAATCAGTTTTAAAGAGAATCGCCATTCGAAGCACAGCGGAATTTCTCGAAAAATTCAACGGTTCCGAATTATCCTCAATAACCGGTGAATTATCTTTGTTGATAATAACCAATTTTGGCCACATCGAAGCCAAACTAACTCATGTGTTGGATACTGTGGACCCAACCAAGGATTTATCAGCTTATATTTTCGCGAACGTCTTGCAGAATCGGAATGAAGCCTATATTGAACAAGTTGGCATTGATAGAATCGTTGAGTTTCCAAGCGAATTGGACAGTATTCTTTTGAAGAATGCAAAAATTACTCCTTATGGTTCAAAAGCGCCTTCGCACATTATTAATGATATGATTTTGTTTCCGGATCAGATTGTAGGTTTGAGCTTTATTAATTCAAAAAACTGAGCAATTACTTCCTTCTGTTCCATTGTAAGTCCGATAATCTCCGGCTGCTCCTTGTGGGCAGCTATTTCCTCCCTCACAATCTCCCTAATCCGTTGTTCATCCATTTTTGAATCCTCCGTTTCTCCAACACAAAAAGCCCCGCCAGCGTTGGCGAGACTTAGTGAAGCAGTTTAATTCTATTGAAGAGTTGCTATTTCCGCATCCAATTCTTTGAGCCGTTGGTTAAGAACAATCAGTTCTGCCTCTTTCTCGCTCAAAAGTTTTTTGTATGTTTCCAAATTTTCTTTTGTCATTTCTCCGATCTTCCCGGTGTTTTCCAATATCTTAGTTTGTTCCTCTAAGCTTGGAATTAACCCTTCTTTCAAGTCTTTGATACTGGCAGTGTATCTTTCAATATCCGCAGCGACTTTTGCTCGTTCTGATTTTAGTTCACTCAAAGAAGTTTTGGGGTCGGTTACTTCTGAATTGGAGGTAACGCTTGAGGAAGCAGTTTCCTGATTTTTAGTTTCCATGATGATTGTCTTTCCTTTCACCGTAAGGTTCACATCTGCCGCTTCTGCAACAGCCCTAACAGGGGCATAGGCAGATCCATTAATAATTACAGCGTCGGATACCTTTACTCCACCTTTTTCAACACTAAATAATCCTTGTACTTTTTGCCCTATTAAACTAGCTGAGTCAGCAAAAACGGAAGCACTGGCAAACAACAGCGAACCGACGATTACACCAGATATAAACTTTTTCAAAACAACCGCTCCTTTTGGTAAAGTTTTCTACCTCTATTATCGTCAGAAATCGCAAAAAGTTTCAACAAATTTTATGAAGCGGTAAACGTTCCTCCACCTCCATTCAAGTTATCTGGATTACCGTGATTATGATTTGGAATAGTAACTGTGTGTGAATGTGAAGCATTTGCCTTTCCAGCTAAAGCTGTCCATATAGCATTAAGTTCCCCCTGAAGAGACGTAGATGATCCATTACTATAAAATTGACTCCACGATGGAACATTCACATTCCCTCCTGGTTGTGGGAAAAGATCAATGTATGTGCCTCCGAGACTCATTCTGCCAAAACTTGTTATAGCTAACCCAAGGGTAGGAGAGCTATAGATTGTTGATTGCGACCCATCAGCCAGGAAGATTATTCGAGACACCCCGCCTGCAAAAGCTGGGATTTGTATGCCACTATTCTCTGCAGAATACACTCCAAAGGCAATAGAGTACGGATCAATCTCTACGCGAGGGTAAAGACCAGGCTCATCGGTAAAGAACTGTGCTCCTATTATCTCACCTCCTAAAATATCAGAGGCTTCAATAATACCTTTAAACCTACCGTCCTCAGCTTCCATCTGTCCGGCCATATTAACCCGGAATGGCGCTTCTACAAAGTTCTGCGCCCCAGACCAAATGCCTGAATTGTCGGCCTTGAAGACATTCTCTCCGCTGCCGATCTCGATCTCCCCGCCCAACAGTTTACCGCTGAATATACCGTCTACCGCTTCCAAGGTGCCGTTAAACTTGAATCTATGGCTGGGTAGGTCAAACCATAGTGCTCTGTCACTTCCTGCGTAGAAAGTGAGTTCATCGGCGTTTAAGACAACCTTTGCCGAATCCCCCTCAACAGTTCCCACAATTCCCTCTGTTCGAGTAATCGTCGTTCCGTAGTACCGTTTGCCTTCTTTGACTGCGGTCTTGTCCAACTTGTTGACCGCCTCTGTAAGAGTACCTGGTACTTCAAATTCACTCTTTTGCTCAGATATTGACGGAGCCTTCAATTTGAGTTGCAGACCGCCCTTAAAGATCATTGTCGAATGTAAGATGTAGGACTCATATTGCAAAACCCCGGTCCATGGAATTTCCGTATTCATCCACGGGGAGAATGCCTCCATCCAAGACGATCCTTCATACAGCCCAAATCCGATCTTGTCGCCAATATCCAACTGCGGAAACGCTCTGGAGTCCATCTCTAGGGGTAAATATGATATGCCGCCTAGAGAGGCGTGTAGAGCGTCTGCGATGGCCTGGGTTGCAAGTGGATTTTCCAAGTACAATGTATGGTTTTCGTCACCACTACCCGCCTCATATGTCAGGTCATCCTCGGTGTCATATGTCACGACAATGCGACTATATGACTTGGGAGGGTTTAGCTGCTTGGCTCGGATATAGTCCGATGTGGTGTGAGTAAACACTGGCGTGTCAGATGCCGTAAAACGTTTCATGCGTAAGACGCCTGCTTTGCCCCAATAAAACGATCCGCTGTTTGCCCCGGCGATGTACGACAGTACCTGGCGTTTGCTGAAGCCTGGCGGAGCCACCGGGACCATGTACGCCGGATTAATGACAACACTGCTGTCATACGTGTACCCCAGCAAACCGCAAATCTCATCAAGCACGGCTTGTTGAGTGGTTGGATAGGTCAGAGCCGATACATACGGCGCATCCCCAAAGACCAATTTGTCATAGCAGGTGTACACCCAGACATCATTAACCTTTTGGCGGGAGTCTACAAAATACTCACCCAGTGGCATCCATTCTGTGGCACCGCCAACCCAGGGTAAGGGGTTATCATCCCAAGCAATGTTTGCCTCATTCCAAGTCATTCGAGCCAAGGACAGGGCCAGATAAGGGATTACCCGAGCATTCGCCGGGATCTCTTCAGCCGTCCGCAGTTTGATAGTTAGCTTGGCGGGGATCGCCGTACCGATTTCAAATTCCTCGCCACTGACAATGCTGCTTTCAATCTGGAAATCTACAATTTTGGTGTTGTCGAAATCCTCCCCAGCAATAGAGGCCTTGACCATAAATTCATGATCAAAGCCCTTTAGGTAATCTGCAAATATCGTTGATATAGGATACATAGCATCACTTCTCCGTCAGGGTTACTTTAAGGGTATCCCACCAAACCACCCCATTCTTTACAATAACCATAGGCGCCGGTCTGTCACCAACATACATGGTCTTTGTCACATACCCACCAGCCATCGGATCAGGAAAATAGAATTCAAAGAATACGCCAGACATTTGTTTTAGCAGGGCAGACATTTTAGGCATCGGCATGGGAGGAAACTCTACCTGTATCTGCCTCTTGACCGCCACCCGATCCCGATTAAGCACACCATCCGATGTTCGCGTGGTGCTCTCGGCATCGTCCAAATCAAGAATCGTGGGTTGGAATACGGATGGGTTCACCGCAATAGGCGAGCCATTGATTTTTATACCAAGCACTGTTAACCTCCTTCTGCCTATATCACAAAGATTGATTTACCTGTTCTCCGTTGGATTTCGTTTGCTCCGGATGCAACTGCCCGGGCCAACTCTGTAGCCCCAACCTGTAAAGTGACATTCCCGCCAGATGTTTTGACCGTCTGGATCAACTCGCGGAGCACGGAAACAACTTCTCGGTTATCCCCTCCGTTATTCATCATCCCTTCCAACTTGGAAAGTGGAGCAATCACTTCCGGATTGGACGCAGCTCCTTTGTTATCACCGACCACCGCCAGTGTAGGCCCGTAGGCCAAGCCACCTTTAGCCAAGTGCGAAATGTTTTTAATGGACATCCCAAACGTTCCGCCACCCAAGAAATCAGGCATGTCAAAGCTAACTTTATTGATGCCATCGATCACACGGTTAATCGCATCAATGATTAGATTGAGGGGGAGTTTGACCAGACCATACAACGAATCAAATACGCCTTTAAAAACACTCTTAACTCCTTCCCAGGCTTTACCCCAGTCTCCGGTAAATACGCCTGTCACGAAGGTAAGTAGCCCTTTGAGAGATGTCTTCAGTCCGTCAATAAGAGTGCCCACGCTCCGGAATACCGTGTCAAACAATTGAGCAAACGCACCACCCATGTACTCGGCTACGGGCTTAAGGACATTCTTCCAAAGGAATGTAATGACCGTTATCAGAGATTCAAAAACCACCTTAACCGTGCCTGCCAGGAAGGAGACGAATGGCGTAAATACCTTTTGCCAAAGAAACGTTAGCACGGCTGATACAGCTTCCACTGCTGGACCGAACAATTCAGACAGCGCCTTTGCGAGTGGCACGATGACATTCTTCCATAATGATGTGGCGACATCGGCAACAAATTTAAAAGCAATAGCCAAAACATCACCTAGTATTTTAGCTAGCGGCACTATAACCTCTTTCCAAATCCAAAGCAGGAAATTACCGAAGGGCTTTAAAACATCATTCCATAAAAATAATGCCGCCTTTTGAACAGCGCCCCAGGCTTTAGGCATGACATCCATCAGCCATGCTCCGAAAGGCTTCAGCACGTTATCCCATAGCCACATCGCGACATCGGCAACAACCTTCCAAGCCTTCGGGAGCACATCTGCAAGCCATTTTCCAAACGGAACGAGCACATTATCCCAAAGGACTTTCGCAGCTTGAGCTACGGCATCCCAGGCTTTCGGGAGTTCCCCCATAAGCCATTGTCCGAACGGAACCATAACATTTTGCCAAAGATCAACCGCAATATCTTTAATTTTTTGAAAGATGTCCTGCACAGTGTTACGAAATTGCTCATTGGTCCGGTAAAAATAAACGAACGCTCCAACCAAGGCGGCAACCGTAGCGATTAAGAGCACAATCGGCCAGGATATCCCGGCAATCACAGCCCCTATAACCTTTCCTGCTGTCTGTATGGCCTTAACCATACTTCCCCACTTGGTAGCCAACCAAAAACCCGCAAAAGCCGTAGCAAGGCCAGCAAGAGCAGCAATTATGATATCCTTGTTGTCGGTTACAGCCTTCTTCATCGCCGCAAAAGCCTTCTTGACTTTCTCAGCCATGGCCTTTGCCTTATCAGATACATCAATCATGCTGGCACCCATAGTGCCCAACGCTCCAACGCCAGCACCGGTATCCACATTCATGTCACCGATCCCTGCGGCACCGGCATCTGCTCCGCTGTCCGCTGCAGATGATTTATCACCGACAAGGTTGAGTTGATCAAATCCAGCGACTGACTTTTGAGCCTTTTTCCCAGCCTTTTTTGCCTCATCGCCTGCTGCCTTAGCTTGGTCCGCAGCATCGCCGTAAGCACTGCCAAGACCACTCACGGCGTTTGCTTGAGCTGCAGTTGCCTTGACCTGGCTGCTGCCACCAAACAAAGCCGTAGTAAATTGAGCAACAAAGTTTATGGCCGTAGCTAAGGCGGATGCCAAACGGGTCAATGCTGGCAGGATGAAATTATATATTGGCAGAAAGGCTTGCCCAAGCGCCAGCCGAGTGTTTTTGAGTTGGGCAACGAATACCGCTTGCCGGTAGGCAGTGTTATCAGCCACCGTTGTCCCGTATTTATTTGTCGCCTGCTCCAGAATTGCCATGAGCCGAATGGTTTGTTGCGTCTGAAAATCAATTTGATTCCAGCTACGCCCATTAGCAAATTGTTGAAAGGATTTGGAGGATTCCAGCAAGGCGACATTCACGTTGATGCCCAAATCTTCAATCGACTCTGTATTTCCCAAGAGACCGGAACGAATGCGTTCCATAGTGTCTTCCATGGTGCGGCCCGTTGCGGCAGCCACTGTCGCAGACGCTTGCAATAACGCTTGCGTGCGCTGTGTAGTCTCCCTTGTAGTTGCTGAAAATCCGCTGATTAGATTGGAATATACCGCAGCGTATTTAGTTATCTCCAGCGTGGACATGCCCAAGGTTTTTTCATTCTCCTTAGCCCACTTCTGGAAAGCACCAGCATTGCTGCCCAGCGTGCGGTTAATCTGCATGATTGCCGCTTCAAACTGCATGGCATCTTTTACCGCACCACCTATCGCAAATCCAGCACCGATTCCAGCCAACAATGTCCCAATTCCTTTTACGGTCTTGGCAACGCTGCTTTTAAAGCCATTTAAGTCCCTCTGTGCCTGCCGAGTAGCGTTTCGCAGCGCGGAAAAATCCGCCCCAGCCCGGATCAGTAGGTTTTTAACAACTGCCATTCATTCACCCGCTTGTTCCGCCGAAAGCAGCGTTCAGATTTTTAACCATCTCAAGCATCTTTTCCGGGGTTTGTGCCGGGGACTGCTTGGTCTTCTTCAGCACATCCTTTAATGACGGAATGCGCTTGCTCCTATGCCAGTAAGCATTAAGGTAAGCATTAATCAACCGTTCTTCGCTATCTGCAGCTGTCCGTTTGTTATAAGCAGCAATGTACAAATTAAGTTCATGGGGAGTCATCTCGTCATATTCTGGAATACGAATGCCGATATCAATGGCTGCTTTTAAGGATTCTTGCCAGTCCCATTTGCCGACAGTTCCGCCGGCGCCTCCGGGTTTCCCTCCGGTACCGTAAAGCCGCCAAATGCAATGTTCAGCGCTTCAGTCAGTTTTTCTGTGATATGGACATAGTTTGGAGCGAGGTCCAGCAAGTCTTCCATCTGGCTCAGTTCCAACGTTTCTCCGTTCTTTTTAGCATCTGACAGTAGGCCGTAGTAGATATACTTTTCAAGTTCTTCCAGATCAATATTATCAATATCGATGTTCTCGATGGTTGAACCTGAATCAGCAAGCATTTTCTTTATGGCCTTGTGCCCGTATCTCAACTCGCGCGGACGGTCCAATTGAATCATCACCACATCGTTTTTATCTTCAGCACTCACTAATAATTCCCCCTCACGCAAATAGGCCGTATCCTCCGGACCGGCCCATGCGAATTTTGTCTATTAAGTTGTTACGACCAAGTTCGGTTTACCAGATACCTTAATGGTAGATTCAAAACTAACCAATTCCTCCAACTCGGCTCCGGTACTAAACCCCGTGACAACACCGCTGAATTCCCAGCTGGCTCCAAGTTCTGCCGGGAACACGATTTTAAAGGCCCTTGTATCTCCTGCTTCGAATGCAGTGTCCATTGCAACTTGTCCTTCGTTGTCCGGCTCCAAGTATCCAGACAAGGAAACCTCGCCGCCATCTTTAAAACCACCCGTGAACGTCCGATATCCTCCATCACTATCAAGGGTAGTGGTGTCCAAGGTATCCGCCGTTTTTTCAATACCTCCAATGGAAGTCAGCCCGCCTACTGGTACTGTACCTATCAGGAGTTTCGTGCCTACTGCGCGTTCTGCCAAATGGATCTCCTCCTTCAAAAATAAACTACAACATCAATCACGCTGCGGAATGCTTTGACAGCATCCTCAAATAATTCCGCAGGCGGTTCGTAGGTCAATTCACGAATAAAAGGGCCATCTGCACCGATGACCCTGCGTTCAAAGCTTATGATTTTATCAATTGCTAATTCTGTATATTGCTTCATGTCGGAATACCTAGTCGCCACAATGTTCAGTTCAAATGGTACCCTCCGGCTATCCTTGTATCCATCCAAGTCTTTATCTTTGAGTCCAGCGCTGGAGAGATAAACAATATAAGGGATAATCTTTTCTGAAGCTTGACCGGGATAAACCTTACCAGTTAAGCCGGGTATCGCAGATAGTTCTTTCACCAAAGCCTGCTCAAAATCCAAAATGTTCACCTCGCATTAAGCGCCTTTACTACTTCCGTTCCTGCAACATCAAGTATCTTCCGCTCAATCGCCCTCTCGTTGTCCGTTATTGCTCGTTTCAGAAAGCGATAACCAGGGATATAATGCCCAGTCTCTGTCATCCAGCCGTATTCCTGTGAAGCCGGGTAATATGAGCGATTTCCATCTGCGGACATTTTAACGAAAAGGTCATTTTTAGCCGGGTCGATCATGATATCGTAGACCTTCTTCCCGACCTTCACCCGTCGTTCCGCTTTCAAAACGATTGCGCCTTTGAGGTTACCCGTGTCTTCAGGGGCGTTTTGTTTGGCTGCTTTATGCGCAATTTTCGCGCCTGCTTTGGCTGATTTGGTTGCTACAGTCTGAGGTACTTTACCGAGACGCCTAAAGGATCTCTCAAGCTCTCGCATTCCAATAATTTCAGTTCTTCGCGCCATTATTGTCGCTCCTTGCACATCAATTGCAGTTCGCGCCGGTTGTACTCTGGATGAATAGTGTATAAGATTTCAAATTCTTGATTCTTATATTTGACGACCATCGTTCGATCAATGCCGGGCCGATAACGAATAGGTATTCGTGTGGTTACGTCCGCATCAACTTGCGCCGCTGCAATGCGTTCTCGCCCGCTTAACGGATGAATGCCAGCCCAAACCTTGCAGACCTCCGGCCAGTCGTCCAACGGCTGCCCCCAGGAATCGGCTTCATCTTCTCCCGGTGGACGGAGGATGGAGACACGCTTATTCAGTTTGCCTGCTTCCACTAATACCACGTCCTATCCATATCTAGCAGAGCATCGACAGCAAAGGGCGGCTTTTCCCGCTTCTTTTCCGTACTCGCTTCACGGTTCTCGTACCAGTGCCCGACAAGGAGCAGAATTGCGTGTTTGGTTTTCTTGGGCACATCTGCAGTCGGCAGGCCACAAGTAAATTCGATCTGTACCGGAAATCTATTGTCCGGGAGAAGTGAAGGGTACTTATATGCGCTGCTAAGAACCAGCGAAGCCTTATAATTATCCGAGTACAGATAGTAATCAGTTCCCGGTATCTCAATAGCCTGACCGTCCTTATCTGTCACAACCACAGATAGAATCTCCTGGCAGGGTGGAGGCAACTGAAACGTCCGGTCGGCTGCTGCCTTCAGTTCAAAATCACGAACGGCCAGTTTCTTCCACTGCCGACCTTCAGCATATTCCCGCGCTACCGATATCAGAGATGCAATCAGATCGTCCTCGTCTGTTTCATCTGGCTCAAGCCTGAGGTGCCTCTTTGCCTCCGCCAGCGTCACTGGCTCCTCCGTCGGCTCTGTTATCTGCCTTAGCATCCGTATCACCTGCTTTCAGCTTTCCCTCCGCTTCTTCAGCATCCTCCTTACCTTTAACCCTTTCGCCGTTTGAGAGTTCATACACTCCGCCGCCTACATGCTTTGGCCATTTGTCTTGGGCTGACGCGGACTTGTCTTCTTTGCCGATCACTCCAGCAGCCCGAAGCACTTCCTTCCGTTCGGCATCGGCCTCGAAGGTGCTCCCAGATTTGATAAGGTCTCCAGTCTCGGCATCATAAAAATCTGATGTCACCAAAAATGATTTTGTCATCGCGCGTCCTCCTTCAGGGGCCATTACAGCCCCCTTTTATTGGTTAGGCTTGAGGAACGTCCAAGATTACATAAGGGCTGACCTGAGTCACGCCGTCCTCAAGTGTCAGAGGCTCAATGACCCACGGCTTGCCATCGACGTTCCAGAAAGCTTTGATTACCGTTTTGTTCGATCGGAACAGCACATGTTCGGAGGCATCAACATAAGGGCCGGAACCGTCCTTGATGAGGTAATACATAAGGTCAACCAACTGCAGGTCGCCTTTCGTGCCGAGTGGCTTTGTGCGTCCGGTAAATTGGATCGGGATGCCAGCTAATGTTGAAGGAATCCCACGGGTTGCATCGCCCTGGATAAAAATGTACCTACCTGCAGGGTCCTGCATGGTCATCAACTGCGGCAATGTGGATTGATGAGCAACCCAAAGCGCATCGCCTACCGACTCCGGCAGCAATTTGGCGAGCATATTCACCACATCAACGTATTTAATCTGATTGGCAGTTCCGCGATTAACAGTCAAAGCTCCTGCGGCGTTGAGCACGCCCAAAGGCTTGCCTGTACCGTTGCCTGTCAAAAATGCAATGTCCTCCGCCGCAATCATTGCACGCTCAAGCAGTGTACGGATAAAGGCATCAGCAGCCTTCCAGTTGCGGAGCAGTTTGTCTGTGACAACGGTTGTTGCAGCTACTTCGTGCGGCTGCAGCGTAACTTCTTCCATATCCGCATCTGTTTCAGGTTTATTGCCGCCTTCTTCGATCCACGTTACCTCCACCCCACCAAACACACCGTTGGAACCTTGCGAAAGTGCTGGGATGGTGATTTTGGAATCAGGAGGTTCGCCCGCAGGCAGCACTGTGGCACGCGGACGGACAATTGCGGTCGGCGCTGCCAATTGCAGTACGGTATCTGGCCGAAATTGAGTCGGGAGGAATCCACCCGCGCCGCCGTCTCCGCCAATAGTCCATTCGTTGCGGAAAGAGAACATCTGATCACGGAAAGCTTCCGGTACTTGTCGTCCGCCGCCTTGACCTTCGTTTCGTTTGAGTTCTTGCAAACGGCCTTTCGGATCACCAAAACGCAGTGCATCGAACATTTCACCCAGGTTAGCAAAGCCACCGTCATCTTTCTTTTGAGGTTGAACGGGGTTTCCGCCCAATGCGGATGCCGAAGGTCGATAAGGCTTGGTAACGTCGGCAAGTTGTTGCTCGCGTGCAGATACCGCGCCCTCACGGGTAATTTGCTTGTCCAGAGCAACGATACGAGTCTCGAAGTTGTTAAATTCCGTCTCTTCCTCGGGCGTGAAGTCTCGCTTCTCCGACTTCGCCTTATCCAGCAATGCCCGCTGCTGAGTGATCTGTTCAGCACGATCCTGAAGCATCTCTTGCATGGTTGGAGCGCCTGTACCAGCACCGGCAAAGTGTTGCAGGTCCAATTTCATTCTTCCTGATTTCATAGTCATATAGTTAAAGCCTCCTATTTTCGTTGTGTTGGATCATTCGTTCATAGAGCGCCATAGGCGCCCGTTTTGCTGACACATCCGGTTCCGAATCTTCCTCGTCATCGTTCCCCGGTGGGGCTCCGGTTGCGGGGCCGATCTCAGATTCCACATACCAGTGATGGATGCCCATGTCCTCCATGCCATCAAAAACGATGCCGTAGGAGTATGTCAGGACGACTTCCCGGACAGTACCGGTGCTGTGTCCCTCCATGTGCGGCGCTGTGATAACCTGCACCCGGGCATCCATCGGATAAGCAGGTGCTGATCCGCCTTCTTCCGCTTCCTCTGATATAGCAGCCGTAAATTTCGGCACGTTCTGGTACCGGCTAAAGTCCATCTGCTGCCCATTGATGGATAAGGCTCCATTGCGAACAGCCGCAGCAATTTGTTTTGTCTGCTCAATCTCATCAGCAAACCCCAGCTCTACAGCCCGCTCGGCGGACAGCCAGGTCTCCGCATCAAGCAACGCAATCAGTTCATCCCGGTCAATGCCGGATTTGTCCTGATAGGCAGCAATGAGGGTATCCTGAGCGGCGTCAAGGTCCTCGGCCAGCTTGCGAAAGTCCTTTGCATTGCCCATAGCGATTGTCCACGGACTGTGTATCATCATCATGGAGTTGCGCGGCATATACACCGTGTCTCCGGCCATGGCGATGACAGAGGCGATACTGGCAGCAATGCCGTCGATATAGACATTGACGTGAGCCTTGTGACGCTTCAGCATGCTGTGTATGGCCTGCCCGGCGAACACATCCCCGCCATCGCTGTTGATGTAGACATTGAGCACAGAGATATCTCCAAGGGCGTCCATTTCATCTTTGAAGGTGACAGGCGTAATCTCATCGCCCCACCAGGTTTCCGACTCAATGATGCCGTAAAGCAGCAAATCCCCTTGCCCCTGTCCGGCAGAACGAAAAGACCAAAACTTTTTCCGCTCCTTGGCGGTAGGTTTGGCCTCAGCTCTTACATATTTGGTTATCGTCATTTTGTTGTATCACCCCCTTCCGGTGAAGTCTTGCCGGTATCCCCAAGTGGTACAGCTGCGGAATTCACGACATAAATCTGCCCGGTGCCGTCATCAATCGGATTGCGATCCTCCAGCTCACGCCATTCGTCCGCATTAAGCGCACCGTTCTGACGTTGCACGGCAAGCCCCTCCTGACGGCTCTTGTAGTCGCCTCTCAGCAGCCCATCAACGTTGAACTTCACGTAGTACCCAGCCGCCCTTTCCGCAGGCGTGAACAGCTTCCAGTTAGCCGTCTGCTCAAACCGAGTAAGGTATGGCATTAGCGTATGCATGACAAATTCAATGCCCTGATGTTCAATGTTGTTGTTGGTGCTGCGTTCCAGGTTGGCGATCATGTGCGGTGGAACGCGGAATAGACCGCATATCTCATCACGGTTAAGTTTCCGAGTCTCAATGAACTGAGCATCAACAAAAGGCATTGGGATGCGAGAGAACTTCATACCTTCTTCCAGAATAAGAGGCTTCCATGAGTTCCCCATGCCTACGCCCTTGTCGCTAATCCATTCCTGCAACCTGTTATATGCGATTTCGCTTAATCCTTGCGGATGCTCAAGCACACCACCCACATTCATCCCATTTTTATAAAAATGAGAGGTGAATTCAGACGCGGCCATCCCCATGCCTACCGCTTCCGCAGCCATTCGGATAGGTGAATACCCTGTTATTCCATCAAATCCAAAGCCAGGAACATGAAATATCCGATCAGCTGGATAAATTCCATCACCAGCGACTTGATACTCAATAGCTTTGGTGATCAGATTTCGCTGCGGGTAGCACTCATTCCAAGCAATAGGGTATACATCAGCAATTTGTCCGCGTCTATTAACCGTAAGGGCGGAATAACAGTTTCCGCTCGTTGCTAACTGCCCCACCTGCGCCTCTCTCCAAGTCTGAGAGGTCATATCACTATTCGGTCGGTCATGGAGCAGTTCAAACACAGGATGCGTGTCCATCTTGTCCTTACCGCCGCCCGGGCGCTTCTTGTAGGTGAATAAGGGCAGCGAACCAACGCCCTCAGCGAGGACTCTGACGCAAGCAAACACGGTAATGAACTTCATCGCTTGCGCTTCAGATACACTCTCGCCCGGCGAGGCTCGGCCACCGTACAGCCGCTTGCGAATGTCGTTTGTAAAATCCTCCATGGAGTACTCTTTTTGAGCAAGGATGCTTGTAAAGATGCCCATCAGCTACCCCTCCCTTGCTTTTTGGCGGGCTGCCCTATCCATATCAGCAGCGCACCGCCGATGATGAGCGCCGCCGGCGGAAAGACCATCCAAATGCCTGCACAACACGACAAAAAGCCCGCGATCAGGCAAGCCTCCCGGACGGTATCTTCTCGGATTTTCGGTTTCTTCACAGTGAGCGCGGCCCCCTCTTCTCATATACTGATGTCTTGTCTTCGTGAACGATGCACCGGGCCAGCGCATTGATTGTCGCCGCCACGCCGTCAATACGCCCACTCGATTTCTTCTTGGATGGAGCCACATTCTCGTTCTCATCCATCCGGACGACTGTATTGTCTACCATCCAGCGCATGACTGGGTTGCCGCCGTGGATCAGCCGCTTGGATACGGCCAGCTTTTCGAATTCCTGAGTGGCTTCAGACAGGTTTTTCAGCGTTTGGCTCATCTCCACCATGGTAAAACCATCGTCGGCTAGTTCAAGGGCTGTCTGTGTGGCTCTCCATGGGTCGAATGCGATTTCCTCGATCTCGTATATTTTGCCGAGGTCATTGATCGTTTTACGGATAAAGCGATAATCTATCGCATTGCCTGGTGTCGTATAGACCAGATCATCCTCAACCCAACTGGTATAGAGCACCTTATCCTTCCCTTCCTTCTCCTGAACCGCGTCCTCCGGTATCCAGAAGAACACCAGCACGATGTATTCACCGTCACTGTGATCCGGCGGGAAGACCAGGGCAAAGGCTGTTATGTCCAACTTGGTTGATAAGTCCAGTCCGCCGTAACATTTCCGGCCCTTCAACTGCTCCAGCTCAATCTTGCCTGCGGATGCATCCCACTTACTCATAGGTATCCATTTGATTGCGGCATTCGTCCATTTGTTCAAATCCTTGATCAAGAAGTTGACATAGGCCGTTGCCATATGCTTCGCCTTATTGGCTTGCTTGACCATGTAATCAAGCTCTTTGGAAATACCGAGGTTAGGATTGGCCTTCATCCATGTCGCCGGGTCAAAAACATCGTCATCATCATCAATGGTTGCGATATAAGCGAAGAAAGTCTCGTCCGGCTCTGTGCTTTTCAAGACCTTTAAGGCATATTCGCGCAACTGGTAACACGGTCCGTTCTGATTAACGCCAGCCGTGGTAATTACATAAATCAATGGCTGCTCCCGGGCAGACGTACCGGACTCAATAACATCGTACATGGCTGACGTTTTGTGAGCGTGATACTCATCAATCAGCCCACCGTGAACGTTCAACCCGTCCTGAGAGTCTGAATCGGCTCCCAGAGGCTCAAATTTCGATCCGGTATCGATCACATGCAGATTGTTCTTGTACACCCGGAATTTCTGCATCAGATCCGGTGAGGTTTTGACCATTCGGGCAGCTTCATCAAATGTAATCTTGGCTTGGTCCCGCTTGGTCGCCGCTGCGTACACTTCAGCACCATATTCTTCATCTGCTACCGTTAGATATAGCCCTACGCCAGATACTTTTGTTGATTTCCCGTTTTTCCGGGGAATCTCTTCATACACAGTTCTAAATCGGCGCAGCTGCGTCTTCTTATGGAGCCATCCGAAGATTGATCCGATAATAAACTGCTGCCACAACTGCAGTTCGAAGGATTGCCGCGCCCATTTTCCTTTCGAATGCCGCAGGTATCCAAAGAATTCAAGAGCATGATTCGCTGCCAGATCATCGAAATAGTATTCGAATGTGCTAACATTCAGCTCGGAATTTCTGAGGTTGTCCAGATGCCGTTGACACGCCAGCCGGACCGGTTCACCCGCCGGGATGTCACCAGAAAGAACCCGCTCCGCGTACTCACGTACCGGGCAGGTTGCGTCTTCGTTGTCCATTTAAGAATCCATCAAAGCTGTTTTTATCCTCTTTCGGCGGTCCGGCTCCGCCCGGCAGGATGTCCGGTGCTTCCATCCGTGCCCTCGCTGAAGGCGAAAGGCCAAACTCAGCACAAAATGCCTTGATGACCATCGACTCCTTCTGTATCACCGCAATCTCTGGCCGGGCTACGAAATTTGTAGCTCCCGCTTTGTTGGTATACTCGTGGAACATGGTTTTTGCCTTCTTAAGTGACTTATGCGCTGCAACCATCCGGCCATATGAAAGGCAATACGCCTCAAAGGTGCCAAGGTCAACTTTTGTCAGCAGGCCGATCCTGTACAACTCCGGCGCAAGCCTCCGCCACTCTTTTTTTGCTGTCACATCCATATAATTCGGCGGCTCCGGTATCGACGGCGGCGCATTTGGCTTCGGTTCATTTTCCGGGGCCCGGTCTTTCCGGTATGTGCCTTGCAGCAATTTTAACTCTGATGGCTTCGTTTTCGGCCCCCTCTGGCCCATGATAACCCCCCCTTATGAAAACTCGACTTCGTATTTTGGAAGAGGGCACACGGTCTCCAATTGAAAGAATCCAAAGGATTTAGACCCCCCTGCCTCCTTGGGGTAAGTAGCCCCATTTTGACCCCCGTTTTGATGATACCCCCATGTAGGAGCATTTATCTCCCTGCGTAGTGCGCTCTCTCCGCCCCTTCGGGGCTTGTGCTCTCCTATAGGATTATTTACTCTCTCTATAGGGAGTAATGGCTATATGAGGCACTGAGTGGGTCTATGGCGGTGCTGTGGTTTGGTGAAGCTTATGCTTGTTGTTAGTTACCATAGCCTCCGTCCTCCTTTGCTGTCTTGATACCGTGGCATGATGCGCACAGTGGTTGCCAGTTGGCTTCATTCCAGAACAACTCCATGTCTCCCTTGTGAGGGATAATATGGTCAACTACTGTTGCTGCTGTTACCTCGCCCTGCTGCTCACAGTGAACACATTCAGGGTTGTGTCGCAGGAACCTTATGCGGGCTGCCTGCCACTTACGGTTGTATCCTCTCTGGTGGGCGCTGCCGCGCTGCTGCTCCTTGACCTTGGTATGTTTGGTGCAGTAGGTGCCGGACTCTATTAGTTCAGGGCAGCGTGGGTAGGAGCAGGGACGTTTAATCTTGGCTGGCACTTTTCAGCCCGAGCTCATCTTGGATGCTGTTGCAGACGATGGCTACTCTGCCTGTAACATCAATTCCTGTTGGCCCGCCACACCGTGATGAGATGCTTGCTATTCCGATGAGTCTGTCCAGGTATGCCAGTTTATTCTCTACGCCGCCCTGTCCCTCAAGTCCAGCCAATTCATCAGACAGACGTTCAACGTCCTTTAGCGCTTCCTGTACTGATGATGTATCAACATCTATCTTGATCTGCAGACTGCCGGGAGAAGTTTCTGCTTTTTTATCCTGCGGTTCACATTCTGTTATGGTCCATTCTGGGTAGCTCATTGGCATGAGTCTTCTCAATGGAGGCCCTTCCCCAACATAGCATTCCTCTTCAACGACAACCCGTTTTGTTACGTTGTATTCTTTGCCAAGTACATCAAGAGCTTTCATGGCCTCGTATAGCGATTCTGTTGTATGGCATGTCTGTTCGAACACAGATTTTTCATTGCAAGGAGCAAAAACCCCATTCTCTTCACATCCAAGGGGATCAAGCTTTCCACCGCAGTTACATGTAACTCCATCTTCAGCGTTTCGTCTATAGTTGACCCACCTACAGTTGAGACAAACGTATTTCATCATCCGCAATTAACTACACCTCTTTCATCCGTGATTCCCATGCACCTTACTTCGCCGTCACCTCTGCAGCTTTTGGGGTTTAAATTATGGGTTTGTTACGTCTTTACGATATAACCCCCGTATTTTCGGAGACTCACACTGTTGTGGTCTTCGCATTTGCGTCATATTGTGCTTGGGTGGCAAACTTTTGGTATCCATGCGGATCGTAATTCCTTGTGAATGTTCCTCCAGAACTGGTTGTTTCTTTTATCCGCATGTATGTCGCCAGTTCCTCTGGTGTGCCTTCGAGTGTTCCATCTTTATGGATTTTCATGTGTCTGCTCCTTTCTGGGCATAGAAAAAGCCACCCAAGTTAATGGATGGCTTTATGTGCTGCATATGATGTTAACTTAATGCATCGGCTCCACTTGTCAATTCAGGCAAGCAGTGGTTGCTCCAATGTGTGGCCTCCTTTGAATTTAGTTGAAGCGAGCAGCGAGAATCGAACTCGCACTATCGGCTTGGAAGGCCGATGCGCTACCTTTACACCATGCCCGCAGATTTGATCCTGCTGCGTTCTCTGGGCCTGTGCTTAACGCCGCACGTTTGGTAATCGGCCGGAGCTTTCGCAGGATCGTGGATGTGAGCAAGGATTTGCACCTTGCATATCTGCATGGGAGTTGAACCCATATTTTCGTACCCGTAATGCGAACCCTCGCGCAGACTCGTCTATTGTCGCTGTCACGGAATTGAACCGTGCACCTACTGGAGTCTGTGATATAACCATATCCAGCAACGACTAGCGTCTACCTATTCCGCCACCACATCATAATTGGCCGGTTCCACCTTCCGACCCCGGATTACATCTCCCGACCTTTTAAGGCTCCGGCCCGACGACACATACACCGAGGGGAGGAATCGAACCTCCAGTCGCGGGTTTGGAATCCGCAGGTTTACCATTAACCGACCTCGATAGATTGCCCCTGCCAGACCGCACGAACGCGCGTCGTACTGCCTGGACTCATAGGGCGAGTATTAACCCCTCATTTTCAGAGACGCGCTGAACGCGCCCCAGGAGGCTTTGACAAGCTGTGTCTGTTTGCTGACTGACACTGGAACGTAAAAAGAACAGCCTGCCCGCCTGTGTTGCCCTTGCGGCTCTGTGACCGTCAAACAGGCATTGGTTAGTGTCGGGTGCTGTTCTCTTTGTTTTCCATGCTATAAATATATCACGTAAAATAGGAAATGGATCACAAGGTTATCGCATTTTTCGATCATTAATTTCATATTTTATTTCCAAAGTTTTGTTATTGGATATTATATAACTCAGTTAAAATAATTAATATGTTGACTATTATCACCTTTATATTTATTATTGTAGTCATTAGGACGGTGATATTATTGATAGTGAATAAATTGAGCGAACTCATGGGAAAGAAAAGGTTGAAAATATCAGATGTGGTTGTTAAATCGGGATTAGCCCGGAATACAGTTGTGGAGTTGTACCACGGACGAGCTAAAGGTGTAAATTTTGAAACACTTGATAAGCTCTGCGTGGCACTTGGATGCGAAAGTTTAAGTGAGATTGTTGAGTTTAAGCAAGAGGTAGAGGTGAAATCATGACATCATTCAAAGATGATTCCCTCAAAAAGAACAAATGGTACTTTATTATTGAGGTGGGCTCTGGAAAGGATAGAAAGCGGATTAAGCGTAGGGGGTTCAAGCGCAAACAGGATGCGGACGAAGCTGAACGAGAACTTAAGAATCAATTAAGTGGCGGGCTTGATCTGAAAGGATCTAAAACATTGTATAAGGTTTTCATGGCCGATCACCTGAGAGATAAGAAGCTTTCTGTCCGTGAAAGCACTTTAAAGACTTACTCTGCTTTAGTAAATAACCATATCCTCCCTGCTCTTGGTGAATTAGAATTAGGTGAAATCAAGCCCAGACACATTCAAAATTTGTACAATGACCTTTCTGAGTCTGGTAAATTATCTGATGAAAACATACAAAAAGTGCACTCTATTATTAACGAATCGCTCAATAAAGCTGCTGGTTATGACATGTTAATTAAGAACCCAGCAAATGCGGTCAAACGACCAAAAGCTGATAAAAAAGAGATGCTCTATTGGACCGAAGAAGAATCACATAGATTTTTAAACTCTGCTCTACAGGAAAATGCACGATACTATTGCGCTTTTCTGCTGGCATTAACTACTGGAATGCGGCAAGGAGAGATTTTAGGACTGCGATGGAAGGATATAGACTTGGATCACCGAACAATCTCAGTGTCACAAACTCTTAGTCATGATGGGAAGAACTTTCAGGCTGAAACTAAAACAACTGCAGGTAGACGGTCTATTGGTATTGACGTATTTACTGTCACCGCTCTCCGTACACTGCGCCATAGAACCAGGGAAGAGAAGATGAGCAATAAAAATATATACGAGGACAATGACTTGGTTGTCTGCACTAATATTGGTACCCGTGTCACTCCGAGAAATCTAAACCGTTCATTCTGTATTTTCCTTGAAAAATCTAAGGTGAAGAGAATTCGATTTCATGATCTTAGGCATACCCATGTAGTTATGCTGCTTAAAGCCCGGGAGAATAATAAACGGATTGCCGAACGTATGGGGTGGGCAAGCGTGAAAATGATTGACCGTTATGCTCACATCATGCCTAATATGCAACAAGACACTGCCGATCTTTTTGGAGGCGTGTTTTTCAAAACTGGTGCCATAATTGGTGCCGCAAAAGAGGTAAACTGAGGATTTTAGGGGATAATTAAAACAGTCTATAAACGCATTTAAACCGCATAACCGCAAGGATCAGGAAGTGTCGGGAAGGTATAGGAAGTTAGTGCCGATATCTTGACAGGGTAGGGGTCATGGGTTCGAACCCCATCCGTCCTATACTGCATCACTTCTGAAAACCCTTATATAATAAGGGTTTTTCTTTTTATTTAGGGGTAAAACGGAGTGTGGCGGAGGAGTAGAACAGGCTTTGGATGGCTCTTTAAGCATGGTCGCAGTGCAGAAAATCACCAGTCATAACCACCACCGGCTTAGCCTGGGGCTTTTATCAGCCCTATAAGGGCATGGTACTAGTGCGGCGTCCCATAAGTTCCTCTCCCATGTTAACAAGGAATTTACGGGGAGAGAACTTACGAGAGGTTGCCCCAGGCCCGGAAACAACGGCAGAAATACCGTTGTTGGAGCCCGGCTGGCCTGATTGCTCCGGAATAACGGCAGAATTGCCGTTGTTGAAGCCCGGCTGGCCTGAGCGCTCCGGAATAACGGCAGAAATACCGTTGTTGAAGCCCGGCTGGCCTGAGCGCTCCGAAATAACGGCAGAAATACCGTTGTTGGAGCCCGGCTGGCCTGAGCGCCCCGAAACAACGGCAGAAATACCGTTGTTGAAGCCCGGCTGGCCTGAGCGCTCCGAAATAACGGCAGAAATACCGTTGTTGGAGCCCGGCTGGCCTGATTGCCCCGAAATAACGGCAGAATTGCCGTTGTTGAAGCCCGGCTGGCCTGAGCGCTCCGAAATAACGGCAGAATTGCCGTTGTTGAAGCCCGGCTGGCCTGATTGCTCCGAAATAACGGCAGAATTGCCGTTGTTGAAGCCCGGCTGGCCTGATTGCTCCGGAATAACGGCAGAATTGCCGTTGTTGAAGCCCGGCTGGCCTGATTGCTCCGAAACAACGGCAGAATTGCCGTTGTTGAAGCCCGGCTGGCCTGATTGCTCCGAAACAACGGCAGAATTGCCGTTGTTGAAGCGGAGCAACTGGCTAATAGCTGAAGCGCTCAAGTTCCAACATCGTTACGGGCGGGCAGGCGAAAGATTCTTTCGTTATCTGATCCAAAACATGTTGGCCCGCCATTAGGTAAGCTTGGCTCATTACATTCGTCGAATACTCTATATCTGCGATGCTCTTCTCAACCATTGTCTGCATATACGGCAGGAGGATATAATTTCGGAGCATGGTCAGCTCATCCATTGTCATGTTACTCATACCACAGGTCTCACAAGACGCCAAGACAAGATACTGGAAGCTAAAAATACCCGGGGTACGCCGGTTATCAGGCAGGTCGCCCGGATACGTCCGTCACGGATGCCGAGGATATCAATCTTGCGTTGTGTGATCTTGCCCGCCTTATCCAGGTATATAATTTCTACGGTTTGCCCAATTCGCATTTTCATGATGTCGCCTCCTGAATAGGAGCGTTCGTTTGTATCACGACCAAACGCGTGTTCGTTAATCAAACGCGAGTATATTCCTCAGATGGTATATTTATGTATATTAATTGAACTCGATCTAATTATTCTAAATTTAAGAAATTATGTTTAGACATATACCAATATCACGCCTATCATTACATAATTAAATTAAAAAAGGTGAAATATCCCAGTGACTAGAAAGTTCCAAGTATTAGTTTCATCCTTGGCTGTTGTTTTAATCATTGCAGTCATCTCATCGTTCATGCCAGCTTCATCATCTTATGCGTATCCTGGTGGTTATGCTAATGGAAAAACAGAAATCTTAGAAAACACTTGGAATAGTGGAGAAATAGATTCTACTACATTAATAACAGATAATGATGAAACAACCTTCTATTTATTGCCTCCGGGCAAAGTACTAACAATTGATTTAGGAGAAATCTTTGAACTCAATACCGTAAGGCTTAAGGCAGAGATTACTAATCTGAGATTGAATGTATATAATGCAGACAAGGGATCGAGTGGCGGAGGAAACATGACTACATATACAGAAGCTCCTGACGGAACCTCAAGAACCTTTGTAGCTTATAATGTACGCTATATTTCTTTGTTAAAAAAATCAAGCGTAGCCACAAAAATTTATGAATTGGATGTTATAAATACTGAAAACCCTGTCCCCACTGCTACAGCAAGCCCAACGGTAGAACCTAGTGCAACTCCCGATCCAACTGCAGAACCAACTGTAGAGCCTACTGCCGAACCAACAACAGAACCAAGTTCAACACCTGAACCAACCATAGAACCAACACCAACGGCAGCTCCTTCACCGACTCCTGAACAGCCGACTGTTGACCGTGCGATCCTGGTCGTAACAATGACCACCGGCCTAGAGAAAGAATTTGATCTCTCAATGGATGAGGTTAATTCGTTTCTTAACTGGTACGACAACGCATCAGGAGCTTCTCGCTATGGAATTGACAAACATGATAACAACAAAGGACCGTTCACAAACCGAAAAGATTATGTGATCTTCGATAGGATTTTAACCTTCAGCGTAGATGAATATTAACTGTAACATTTTAATTTACACTTTTTAGAGCAAAGCTAATAGTATTGTACCCTGCCTATATTGGCGGGGTATTTCCTTAAAGGAGTGGTTAAGATGAACGTTAAGCCTTCAACATGAAAAAGTAGGAAGAGACCCGGCGCCAGGAGACAACCATAGAATGCATTCATGTTGTAATGCAATAAGAGCATTAATGAAAAGTGGGGACGAACAAATGGGAAGCCCGAAAAAAGGAAATGGAGCAAGTCTGAAGATTCATCATTATATCTAGAGGTGATTGTCTGAGCTCCACATACAAAGTCTGGAGAGCGATATAGACTTCCTGGTCGCCGCCCTGTCATAGGCGAAAGGTGTCTATGTGGTTCCACCAGGAAGACGATCCAGCAGATGGATTGATGGATTATGTTGGAACGATTTGAATTTAGAGCATACATAAAATAACCCGCCGCGCTTGTAGAGAGTGTTTTGTTATATAAGCCCCCCCCCCCCCAGTTTGACTCGGGTTTTCTTATACAATAAAAATCCGCCAGGGGGCGCTGGCGGATCAAATAAATCATGGGGGCTGAATACGGTTTTAAAGATTAGACAAGAAATGCTTTAGAGATAATGACCAACAGAATGAACAAAACTAAAATTCCGGCAGTAGATGTGAGGCCGACACCGTATCCGCCAAATCCGCCAATATTTTCACTCATTGCAGTTTCCTCCTTTAAATTAGAGTACAGCTTAGAATATGCGATAAACCACGCCGTGCCTGGGTATATTGGAAATAGAATTAATTGGACCCAGCATATGCTTTGTTGCGCAAATCTGCACAGTATCGTACTGTTGTTTTAAAGGAGTGGTTAGTGTTGCGTATAGCTTTTTGGATTGTTTTTGTCTTTGTCGCTGTTTTGATTGTTGGTGTAGCGGCTGCTCTGATTGGACGCAAGAAACGAAAGTAGCGGTGCAGGTACTGGCGGTCCGCTGGGGCTGATTGGGAGATGCCTGCAGCAAGAGAGGATGCTGCAAGCAGGGCAGCAGTATTCAACAGCAGACTGAACAACAATAAGCCGCGCCGCCCCCTTCAGGTTGGCGCGGCTTATTAATAGCTTTTCTTAGCCAATGGAAACACCGGAATACGTTACGGGTCCGGTAACACTAGCTGTGTTCAGCAGGATATTCAGACTGTTATTGGCTACGCCCAATGTATAAGCGTGATACCCCGCCGGAACATTCAAGTCCATGAATGAAATCGCAATCGGCTGGATTGCCAAAACTGAAAGTCCGCTTGCGCCTATATTAAAGATAGGTTGTCCATCCCGATACAAGGTAAATATGACGCTTGGGACACCTAAAGTCGTCTGGAATCCAATGGTGGCATTCAGCAGAACATCTCCATTCAATACCGTTGCCAAACCAAATTCGGCCAGTATTAAATTTTGGGCAGGCGAGAGAATCGGAATTGACAGGGTTTGGCTTCCTGTTGACGCTGTACTTGCTCCCACATCTATGACTTGTGCCATGATCACTCCACCTCCTCTCCTATGGTCTACTCATAGAGTATGTAAAGAGAGAGAAAAGGATTGGATATATCACAACTGCAATTAACCCATTATTTACCATATTTGATCTATGACCCGGGAAGATCCAAATATTTATTAATGGGCATTCGCCGTGAACAATATAGGTTAAAGGCCATAGACTGTTGACGGGAGATATATTTTATCCGAGGAGGGTTTTCATGGAAGCCAATAATTATCAACAGGTCGCCTGGAGTTGCATGAATAAGTACGTGGGTGTAACTACAACCGACGGTCAATCCCATGATGGGTTCATCGCTCATGTGGACCAGGATTTTGTTACACTTGCCTTGCCTACGAACGAAATGATTCAAGGTATGCCGGCGCAAAACTCTGTTTACAGACAATTTGGGTACTATCCGGGTTTCTACCCGAGACGCCGTTTTTATCCAAGAAGAATACCTTTGGGTGCCATTACGGCTTTGTACTTGCTTCCATTTTTCCTGTAACAAGCAACAGCTGCGCCATCCTTATAGAAACCGTATGCTTCCGAAGCGGCGATGCTATGTATCGCTTTCAGGTATCCGTTACGGTGAGAAATAGAAGGATCATTTATAGCGTCCAGCCTATAAATGATATGTTGAACAGAGGGAGGGTACTCCCCTCCCTGCCCCTGACATTGACAGAAGGTCACATAGCACGGATCTTTCAGGGACAAGCCGGATGTCTGGGCAGGCATTTCAAGCGAAACCGATTTTCTTTTACTGTAATATTTTACAACTATTCATCTCCTCTGCTGAAATGTTATGTTGTCTGTATATTCCATTGAGGTGATATCAGATGTCGAATGATTTCCACAGCATATTAAGAGACCGTTTTCACATACATAAATCCTGTGAGGCACTTCCAATAAATCACATTAAGTTAGCCGTTAGACCCGGCGAAAAAAGGACCCCTGTTAACAAATTGTTAAAAAAGCTTAACCTGGCAGGCTATAAACGGATCGGAGACATACTGGATGCTGCGGATGCTGAACTTCTCAGTGTAGACGGGCTTCCGCGCAGAGAATATGATATACTGCTTGAGTTTCTGCAGCGAATTTCAGACGATCCCGGTCTAATTATCAATCTGGAGGTATTGGAATTAATGGAGGCAGGGAGTAATTCGAAGGCGGAACGGGAACGGAAGATTGAAGTGATCAAGCAGCGCCTCCGCGAGATGGGGATGATTGAATAACAGATATATTCAAGCTTTGAACTTCCGGACCCCCCGGTTAATGAAATAGTCTTCACGGCAAAAACAATTGAATTCGTACAAACATGCCCCTGCTTCAGCACAAGCCATTCTCTCTCCCCTCTCATAAAATGCAGTATGCAAGCTGCAGGCATTGGATAAGCGCTGCACAAATGGAAACGGCTTCGCCGTCCTTATAAGGACGGTATCCGTTTCAGCGAGAAAGATAAGGCTAATGTATAGCGTGAAACATATAATTCCTTTCAAAAAAATCCGCCAGCCCGGGGCTGGCGGGGTCCTAAGAGTACAATTGCAGTTTTGCTGCTTACAGCAAAATGGTTTTAGAAATGATCACCAGCAAAATGAAGAGAACCAAAATAGCACCGGTAGAAGTAAATGCGCCATAGCCGCCGTATCCGCCAACATTTTCACCCATAAGTTAATTCCTCCTTAAAATAGAGTACAGCTTAAGATATGCGAATGGCCTCCAATCGCCTGGGCATATAGGCAAAGAAATTCCCTTCAACAAGCAGAACCGGCTACGCCGTCCTTATAAGGGACGGGGTGTTTCAGCGAGAAATATAAGGATCATTTAATGGGCCAAGCATATAAATTCTTATATTTGCACAAATAACCCGCCAGGCCTGGCGGGTTATTTGTGCTTACACACACTATAGAGCCAACCGCTCATCATTGTCTGATATCCGCCCGCTGTGTGAGCATGAAGCGCTGGACGGCAAGCTCTCTTTGAACAGCCTTCAGAACATCCTCAAGCGAGCTTTCCCAAACATAGGTTTCCTGCTTTAAATAGCTCAGAACTGTTTTGATGCTGTGATCGAAGCTGTTGATGCAGAAGGGACTGCTCTTATCCTCGGAGTCCATGCGCATTCTGGTCACAAGAATCATGTAATCCTCGATCAGAGCATTCCGGTAAATAATACAAAGATGTAACTTTAATGACTGTTAATTCATGCTAATGTAGTTTAATTAATAGTACAAGGTATTTTAGAGATAGAAGCAAGGGAAGTGAAAGAGATGAAAAAAACGGACATTCAGCTTGCACTCGTAAGCAGTATGTGTCAGCGTGTTCTTCTTGTTAGCGGAGAAACCTATACTGGAAAATGTGAAATCAATCCTGCTTCCGACGTTTTGGAGATATCAACGGATGAAGGGCGGCTAGCCCTCCCTTTTTGGACCATAAAACGTTTCGTCAGTCCTTAAATTATACGGGGTGGAAAGCATGGGCAAATCCAAACGTTCAGATAAAGCCATCGTCTCTTTTTTACTCGGGCTTGCATCTATGCTGATTATCGCATTCTTTGTGATCCGATATATTATTCAGAACGTCTCATTTGCTCCTTAAGCTCCTGCTTGTGTGAATACCAAGCACACAGCAAGCTGGTTAACCTTTACGCCAGCACACGCAGCACGTCCTCAATCTTCCGCTGATGGGAGAGCACGCCGTAGTTCATCCAGGCCAGGAAATCCACCTCGTATACGCATCCGCTGCGTACAGCGGGCAATCTGCTCCATAGCTCTGTATCCAGCAGCTCTCTTCCCTCGCCCTCCTGCCGGTCAAAGGTAATGAACAAATGATCCGCAGTCAGCTGTGACAGCTCTTCATGGGTCAGGCCCACACGCTTCTGCCCCCGGGTGAGCCTCTGAACAAGCGGATGAGGCCGCAGTCCGAGATCACGATGCAGTACGCCGGCCGTATACCCCAGTTCCCCAGATCCATACAGCGTAATTCCGCAGGAGGAAATCCGGAGGCACGCTACACTTCTGTCCCTCATGCAGCGGTCAAGCTTCTGCCTGGCCCGCTTGGCCTGCTGCTCGTAATTGCCGATGACCTCCCGCACACGATCTGTTCTGCCGAAGACGACCGCGGCGGAGCGCAGGGTTGCCCGCCAGTCTTCCTGATGAAAGGGAAGCCGGAGCAGCGGGGCAATCTCGCGGCATTCATCCAGATGCCAGCGCTGAAAACCGTCATCCAGCATAATCAGCTCGGGCATGTAGCGGAAAAGCTCCTGCCAGTTTCCGGTTGAAATATCGAACGCAGGCACCTGAGGCAGCCCCAGGTACTCCTGCTTCCCCCACTGGGCATGGGAAAACTGAGCCACTGGAACAATGCCCAGCGCCAGCAGATAATCCTCCAAAAAAGGAGCGAATACACGCACTCCCTCCTGATGAAGGCTCCGGTATTGGCCCGGTGTAACACCCACCAGGCTTTTAAAGCGCCGGTTGAAATAGTATTCATTGCTGTAGCCGACAGCTTGTGCGATATCATGCAGACGGTCCCTGGTGAGAAGCAGCTGCTGCTGCGCCCGCTCTATCCGCATGCGGTTTAAATGCTCCACGGGAATTTGCCCGGTCATTTCTTTAAACATCCGGGTATACCGGGTACGGCCAACACCTGCGATCTCCGCCAGACGGCCGACAGAGATATCTTCATTATAATGCTCCTGCATATAACGGATGGAACGCTGCACCGCCTCATGCTCATCCCTTGTCTTCAGCTCCGGAGCATTCGCACGCATAATCAGCAGCAGCAGCTCCTGAAAACGGATAAGACCCGCAAACTCCCCTATCTCTTCCGGGCTTCTTCGGCTATGGCAGATCGCTTCCAGCAGCAATGCGCACTGTGAGTATGGCTTGCAGCTGAGCGGCCCCGGCTGGAGCGATCCGTTCTTAGGCAGCCTTTCAGCTCCCCATTGTCCACTGCTCCCGCTGCCGATGATTTCAAAGGTGATCCGGTGGTAGCCCATCGCCTTCTCCCCTGCCTGGAGCCGGTGAACCTCCCCGGCTTCAAACAGAAACCCCGTGCCCTTCTCCAAAGGAAAACGGCTGTTGCCTGCCTCGACCCAGCCCTCTCCCTCTGAAATAATGATCAGCGTATAGTCCGGAAACACGGCAACTGGCCTGTTTTCATTAAAGGAATGGGTAACTGCTTCTATACCGATCAGGCTGTACAACAGCTTTTTTCCATTCTGGCCATCCAGGTCCTGCATCGTCGCGCCCCCTAATTGAGAATCATTTTCACTATCTTAGTGTAGAACAAAAAAGAAGGCCCATCAACTATGCTGACAGACCTTCTTTATGCAACTGGGAGTGCCTCACTTCCGGTTTATTTCACCATAGCCTCCAGCAGATCGTCTAGCTTCATGGAGTTGGCCGTAATCGCGCCGGACTGCCAGTGTGAACGCTCCATTCGATAAATATTTCCGTTCTTCACGGCAGGAAGGTTCTTCCACAGCGGCCCATCAAGGATTTGAATGGCCTCTTGATTCTCCGCTGTATCCCAGCCCCCATTGTCGGGAAAGACGATGATATGGTCCGCTTCGAGCTGGGGAATCAGCTCTTCGGAAATAATCGTCTGATACTCTGTCATTTCCGCAGCCATCGGGACCGGAGTAAGCCCGAATTGATCATAAATCACACCGGTATAGCGGTTTTTGATACCGAATAATGCAAAGGTTTTGTCTGCGACATTCAGCCGGATGACGGCTACCTTTTCTTGTCCCGCCGCCTGCTGCAGCTTGGCTTTGCCATCCGCCACCTTCTGGTCATATTCCTCAAGCACAGCTTCCGCCTTCTCCGGAACACCCAGTGCGTCTGCAATGGCCGTAAGCACCTGTCTGGAGTCCTGCAGCACCCGCTCCGGCAGCCGGTAGGTTGGAGCGACCTTGGAATACTGTTCAAATTTCGCCGCATCCGCACCGCCGTCGACGATGATCAGATCCGGCTCCTTTTCCAGCAAGGCCTCTATACTTCCGGTGATATCGAATTCAGGCACATCCAGGCCTAAGTAATCCTGCTTGCCCCAGCTCGGATGATACCATTGAACCACCGGAGTCACCCCGAGCGCCTTCAGGTAATCCTCCACATAGATTCCTGCAATCCGCTGAGGGCTCACTGGAATCTCAACATCGCCGAATTCACCGGCAACGGTTCGTGTTGCAGCTTCAGCCTGCGCACTGTCCCCTGCACCGGAGGATGCGCTGCCTGCTGTGGCTTCGGCCGCGCCATTTGCCGGTTGAACGGCGCTGCTGTCCGCAGAATTATTACTCGTTGCACATGCCGCGGGTATGGTAAATACCAGAAGCAATACAGTTGCCCAGATGAATTTCCTGCCCCATTTTACCATTCTCTCTTCACTCCTGTGCCTCATTGTGATTGATTATCATTCTCATATAATCTCAATCACAATAGTAGCATGTCTCCCTCTGCATGCAATGCACTTTCTCTGCAAAAATCTTATACAAACTAAATTCTTATATTTTCACAAGCGGAAACGGCTGCGCTGCCCTCAACAGGAGCATATGCTTCCGAAGCAGCGTGGACTGCATATCGCTTTCAGGTAAAACATATAAATCTGAATTTTGAAAGCGTGTCTTCCTTCTCCCGGCCGCTGAGACCCGGCTGGAAGCACAAGTTATGATGAACGAAAGGCAGCCCCTGTTCGCACATCGTAGGTTAAAATGGAAGTGAAAACCACCATTTCAGAGCTACATGCGAAAGGAGCTGTTACTATGAAGAATACCATAAAATACGTCGGT
>NZ_JACBYI010000022.1 GCF_019352175.1 Paenibacillus sp. S150 | reverse complement strand
GTTTCTCGTCGTTGCAGCCGGTCAGATTAAGTGTCGGGATTTCTCACCAATATTTTATCGACCTCTGATCCACAGCACCATTTTACCAAATACGCACTCTGTCTTCATCTGTTTTTCATGACCGACGGTGGCTGCCAGGCCATGGTTGATTAAGTGTACAAATTCCCACTAAACCTCGCAGCAGCGCCGATTTCAGCAAATTAGTTGTACTAATTCCCACTAACACTCTGAGCAGCGCCATTTCGGGGCAATCTGGCCGGACTAATTAATTTCCTTCAGCTGGAGCCGCCGCAGATTGCAGCAGTTTAGTTACAACCTTTCCCTCCAGCTCTCTGCCGGCCCGGCGCTTGGCGCAACACAGCTTCCCGATGTCAACCCGAGTCGTTCCGGCCCGGTGCATGCCCGGCAGCTTCAGGTTATACCTCATGCCGTCAGCTCTTTAAGGGCAGCTGGTGTCCGCTTGGTCTGGCGCGCAAAATACAGGAGGGTTAGGGCCAGAAAGATCACGGCATAGGTGAACAAATACACGGTTTGCTCTCTTAACAAGATATAGCCGCAGCTGGCGATAATCGCCTTGCAGCCAACGGTGCTGTGTGTCATAGGCAGCCACGGATTCATCTTCTGCATCCAGCCCGGCAGCAGCTCCAGCATCTCTTGCTTGTAAATTCCCGAAAACTTTCACAATATTCATTAAGGGACAAAAAAATAGCCTTTGCAGGCTGGACGGCTTGGCTTCTATACTTGGCAGCTATATAAGAATGCCGTTCGAAATAAACAGAATCATATGCTCCTTAATCCGGTTGTTATCCAGCGGCTCATGCTCTTTGTTCCATCCGGTGGTCTAAGCCAGGTATAGACGCAGAATCATGAACGCCGCCACGCTTGGATCGCAAGGCTTCACTTCGCCCCGGCTGATCGCCTGCCCAATCTGCTGCCGCAGGAAATCCAGCGCATATTCTTCCATCCGCTTGACGCCTCCAACGCCTGCACAGTGCCGATATCCCTCCCTCTTGCGCCAGCTTGACGAATAATTCATGATTGGAGCGGAACTCCAGAATAGAGTCGAGCAGATTGAACAGCTTCAGTATAAAGGTATTATCCTCCTCCGCCAAACGGTTCATTACCGAGGTCAGCTCCTGGGAGGCCTTGCCCAGAATTTCTTCGAACAGCTCTTCCTTCGTTTTGAAAAAGGTATAAATCGTCCCTTTGCCTACATTTGCGATCTTGGACACTTGATCCATGGTTGTGGCTTTTAAATTCTGCGGGAAGGAAAATCCCATCTACTTCTTATGCCCAAAATGTCGTCAAAAAAGTATCCATTGCCCGCTTATCTGGGGTATGATAATAAGGATGTAGTCAAGAAACTAACTTTATGGATGGTGGAATATGTTTAAGAACAAAAAATCGAGACTTTTCCTCGTCGCCTTCGTCGTTATCATCGCTCTGGCTGTCACGGCCTGCAGCAAGAATAAGGACAGCGGCAGCAGCCCCGCTGAAACCTCCGGCGGCGCAAAGGTATCCACGGATGGCGGAACGAAATCCCTGGAGCAGACGTTTTATATTTATGATACCGTTGTGAATATCAAGGTGTTCGGCGACAACGCTGAACAAAAGAATATGGATGACATCCAGCAGATGTTGGAGCGAATGGATACAGAGTTCAGCCGTACCAAGGAAGACGGAGAATTGTTCGCAGTGAACAAGGCTGCCGGCAAAGAAGCCGTTGTCGTCTCCGATGAAACCCTGGATATTGTCAAGCTCTCGCTTCAGTACGCCGAAGAAATGGACGGGCTGTACGATCCGACGATCGGACCGCTTGTGGATCTGTGGAATATCGGCAATGGCGGAGAATCGGTTCCTCCTCAGGCGGAAATCGACAAAGCCAAAGCACTGACCAACTACAAGGATGTTATTGTGGATGATGCCGCGAAGACAGTCAAACTGACCAAAGAAGGCATGGTGCTGGACATGGGAGGGATCGGCAAGGGGTATGCCGCTGACCGCATCGCCGATTATTTGAAGGAGCAGGGTCTGGACAGCGCAATGATCAACCTTGGCGGCAGCAGCATCATCGCTCTGGGCAATAAGCCTAACGGCTCGCCGTGGAACATTGGCCTGCAGGACCCTGACCAGAGCCGCGGCACCCAGCTCGGAACCATCAAGATTACCGATGAAGTCATTGACGCTTCCGGTGTGTATGAACGTTTCTTCATGCAGGATGGCGTGCGTTACCATCACATTCTTGATCCCCGCACAGGGTTCCCATCCCAGAACGGGCTGAAAAGCCTTACCATTATGAGTCCCAATGCTACTGACGCTGACGCCCTCTCTACCGGGGTCTTCCTGATGGGCCTGGAGGATGGAATGAAATATCTTGAAGCGCTGCCGGAGAAGGTTGAAGCTTTCTTTATTACCGATGACAACAAAATCTATGCAACCTCTGAGCTGAAGGAAAGGCTGCAGTTGACCGATCCTACGTACACTTTTGCCAACTAAGGCTCATCTGCTGCGACGTCTGCAGCACAAACAAAAGCGGCGGAGCCTGGGCTCCGCCGTTTTTTAGGCAGGTATATGATATTAGAACACTCGCTCAAATCAGCGGAAGCCCGCTGAATTCCCGGTAGCTGGTGAAGATATAGCTCGGCTTATGCTCCGTTCCCGGCTGGCGGCCGCGGGGATTGTACCAGCACACCTTCCAGCCTGCGGCAAGCGCACCGACCACATCATTGTCCCAGGTGTCTCCAATGTAGAGCGACTGCTCCGCTGTTGTCCCGGTCACCCGGTTGACATGGGCAAAAATTGCCGGGTCCGGCTTGGCCAGTCCAACTGCATCGGAGATAAAGATCATCTCCTGCGGGATGAGCTTGTCCACCCCCAATCCGCGCAGCTTGTTCATCTGGTGGTCCTGCGGGCCGTTCGTAATAATGCCCACCTTGTGTCCGAGGGAGATGAAGCGCTGGAGCTGTTCAGCCACACCCTCTATCAGTTCAATACTGTACTGGCGGCCGATATAGGCTGCCTGCACTTTTGCCGCCTGCTCCCGGTTCAGCTCCAGGCCAGCCTCGGCAAAAGCAAGCTCCAGCCGCCGCACCCGCGTTTCTTCCAGTGCAAGCTCGCCCTGCAGATACATCGGCCACAGCAAGTCGCTGTGATGCCTCACCTTGTAGAATAAATCGGCATAATTCAAATTGCTGTCTTCCGGCTGCAGCACCTCGCGCACCGCTTCCCGGAAAGGCACCAGATGATCGTACAGCGTATCATCCAGATCAAAAAAAACAGCCAGCTTCCCATTGCTCTTATCCACGTTAACGCCCCTTACTCTTTTCTTCAAACATAGTTCACTCTACTCTATTATTCCCTGGAATCAAAAGAAAATGTGGCGTGCGCTGACCTTGCCCGCTTCAATATCCAGCAGGCCGAAGGAATACTGCTTCTCCCTCCGCTTATCGGTTGGGGAGCCTGGATTGAACAGCAGAATACCGTCCTCTTTGCGCAGCAGCGGCTGGTGGGAATGGCCGAAAAGAATGCAGTCCACCTCCTCGCCTTCAAAGGCAAGCAGCGCGTTGCCGTCGGTTCCCCTGCGCGAATACGGCGCATGCCCATGAATCATCCCGATACGCACGCCTTCCAGCGTAATGATCTTGCGCTCGCCCAGCCGGCGGATGATCTCCGCTCCGTCATTGTTGCCGGCAATCCCCTCCACCGGGGCAAGCTGTGCCAGCAGATCATAAATCTCCATCGACACCCAGTCGCCCAGGTGCAGAATGATATCCGCCTTGCCGAATTCCTCCATAAGCACGGAAGGCAGCCCTCTTGCACTGCTTGAGAGATGCGTATCCGATACAACTCCTACCTTCATCAGCTTCAGCTCCTAATCTGTATAATCGTGAACATTTACCGCAGCTTTGCGAATACTAATTTTCAGTAATTGTACGATTTGCAGCGGAGAGAAGCAAGTAAGGCAATTTATTATGCCACCCTTAGAAGTGTGGTGATTTTGTCGTAACCTATGGCCGGGTAGGGGTTTCCACTCGAATAAACAAGCGGAGGAGCATTCTCCTCCGCTTGATAAATGCCTCTTTTTTATTCATTGTTCTGTCCATTGTTTTCCGCAGCATATAAATCTTTAGGTGAATAATATTTGCAATCTAATTTCCATTTTTTAAAACCCGAGTTCCAGGTAAGTATAGGCAGCCTGTTTTCCCGGTGGAGTTCTTTCACGCCAATCTCTTCTCTCACCTTTATGGGGATGGCTGCTTGCCCCTTAGCGGACAGCTTGCCTGTTTCAGCAATTACAATTATTTGTTCTAATAGGGTTTTATCCATATGATCTCTTTCTAAGCCTTTTCTCATTGTTTCCAGTTCTCCCTTTGCGATGGGAAACGTATATTATCTAATGCCAATTCCACAGCTGCACTTCCCCGATTCTGATGTTGCTGAGCCAGGAATTCTCCTGCAGCTTCAGCAGCTCCTTCACCGGTCCCGTAACAACAGCTCCGTACAGCTGAACTCCCTGCTCCTCCACATAGCTGACTGCCTCATCCAGCCGGATGAACGGAGCCGCCTTCCGGGCCAGAGATTTATGCTGCTGCAGAAGCTTCAGCGTCTTGATGAAGTTGTCATTGCGAAGTTCGCCATCGCCGTACGCCTCAACAGACGGGTACGCCACACTTCTGGTAGTAACACTGCTGAACCAGCCTGTCTTTTCTCCGGAGAGCTGCGTCACCTTCGCATCTTCTTCATGCCAAATTGGCATATATGGGAAGCCGAGCGGAGCGGTGACTGCCGTATTGGCAGAGCGCTGGCCCGTGTCTGCGGCAAACCACACCGGCAGCAGCTCCAGCGGCTCCAGCGTTTTCAGCAGCTCATCTGTTGTGAATAAATGGTCAAAGGACAGGTAGGCCTCCGCCACGGTGCCCTCGGGAAGCTTATTCAGCTTCTTCCACTCCCGGCTGTCATCCGAACCGCTCCCGGAACCCGCTGCTGCATCAGGATAAAAAAAGTAAAAATTTCCGGCATTCCCCGCATCTGTCCAATTAAAAATACCCGGACCGGACAACCCAAAGAGAAAATTCTGCGTATATTCTCCGGCATCCGCCTGTTCCCCGCCGATTTGCTTCTGCAGCCTTCCGCTTAACTCCATTCTGAAAAAGTATTTTGCATTTGCGCTTAGGTACACCTCCGTATTCGGCCTCGAAACGGCAATCGCCGAGGATATTACATCACGATAGGTGTCCGTCCGGTCTCCCGCAGCATAGAACACAGCAGTAATTATACTGCTGATGATGGTGAATGCCAGAAGCGCCGTCAGCACGGTAAAGGTATTCACAAACCGCGCTCTCCATTTTCCCCGGCGGACAATCCTCTTTTCCTTGCCCCGTACCGGAGCCGCCAGGGGCGGAAGGTTTTTTTTTCGCCATCCTTGTGACTGATCCTCCTGCTCCATTTGCTCCTCGAGGTAAATCTGGTAAGCCTCCAGCTTCTCCAGCTCCTGCTCCACTTCTTCGCGCTCGGCTTCCGGCAGCTTGCCTTCACTGTATAACCGCAGCTTTTCTTTGAATCCCTCACTCATCGCCGTTCCTCCTCCGCCGGTCACTCCGCAGACTTTGCCTGGCACGGAATACCAGCATTTTATATTGGGACAGCCCGATCTCCATGATCTCCGCAGCTTCGAGGTAGGTCATCCCGTACACATCATGCAGCAACAGCGCATGGCGCTGCCTCTCCGGCAAGCCGTCCACGGACAAAGCCGTCTCCTCCAGGCGTTCCTGCCTCAGCAGCGTACCCTCCGTAGTCTCGGGGTGGGCCAGCTTGTTGAAATAATCGGCATCCTTGCTGATGCTCCTCCTGGCCTTGCGTATGTAATCCACAAAAGCATTGTATGCGACACGGAACAGCCAAGGCCTGATTTTGTCTTCCGGGCAGTTCTCCAGATACAGATAAGCGCGGAAAAACGTCTCCTGCGTCAAATCTTCGGCAAGATGATGATCATGGCAAAGGGAGCGCAAGTAGGTGTATATGTCCCGGACATAGTTCTGATACAGCTCATCCAGCGATTTCGGCTCCATTCCTTCCCCCCTTGACTTAACCACGCATCAATTCGGCAAAAGTTACACCCCGGCCTCCAAAACAGGGAAAATAACCCTGCACAATTATATATCGGCTTGCGTCGCCTCATCCAAGCAGAAACGGCTTCGCCGTCCTTATAGGACGGTATCCGTTACAGCGAGAAAGATAAGGATAATTTTTAGCGTGAAACATATAAATTCTTTTTAAAAAAAGGAAGCCCTCCGGCTCCCTCAAATGTACTGCATACCCATTTTCTGTATTGGCTTATTTCAATAATAAATCTCAATAAAACCCGATGGCCGATGAAGCATCCTTCATCCATTCCCGCTTGCGCCCTTTGTCCACCTCGCCGCGCATCCCGCGTACAAGCGCCTCAACATCAATCCGGCCGTTCTTGTGCCATTCCAGCGCCGCGCTGACATACAGCTCGCCGAGCTGGGTCAGGGAGAAATCCGCCGTCAGGCGCGCAGCGGCCGCAACGCCTTCTTCACCGGTAAACGCCGTGAAGTCCCGCAGCCTCAAATACTCCAGGCGCAGCTCCTCGTCCGGCATCCTGATTTCGTAGGCCCGGTCGAAGCGTCCGGCGCGGTTCATGAGGCCGGGATCTATTTTCTCCGGGTAATTGGTGGTGCCGATCAGAAAAATCCCTTCCTTGGAGGTCGCCCCGTCCAGCGTATTCAGAAAAAAGGATCTGACCTCCTGCGGCATCGAATCGATATCCTCGATCACCAGCACCATCGGCGCAAGCCTGGCGGCGGCTTCAAACACCTCATTCACTGATTCGCTGCTCGTGTATTCGGTAATCTGCCAATAGACCACGGGACCGGGCACACTGCCGGCAATGGACTTTACCAGCGTGGTTTTGCCGTTGCCCGGATGCCCGTAGAGCAGAATCCCCCGCTTGTAGGGAATGTCATAGGTGACATAGAAGCTGCGGTCCGAATCGAAAAATTGGTCCAGCGAGCGGTAGATCTCTTCTTTGATCCCCGCCTCCAGTACCACATCCTCGCGCCCGACAGAGCGGGTAATCGGCTCATCTTCACGGAAAATCCCGTTGCGCCTGTCGGTGAACACGGTCACCTTGTTGATATTCTGCTCCCGCTGCCGCTTGCGCACATTGCCCAGAAACCCCTGCAGCTGCGCGTCGGAGGCGGCGAACACATAGTCCTGAAAGTTGATGCCATTTTCCTGGAATACGGGAACCCGCGCGAGCGCCACACCCATATCCGGGTAGGCCAGCACATTGTTGCGGATCGACAAATGGATGCTGTATTCCGGCTGCTCCTTGTCATCGTCGTACACAAACGTCCGGTCCTCCAGACGGTCGAAAATCCGCGCCACATGCTCCACCCCCGGATTTCCGCTCTGCACATCATTCTCCAGCAGCTTCCAGTATTCACTGTTGGGATCGTCACTGGCATACAGCTCATAGCGGACACCATAACGGGTGTGCAGAGCTTCAAGAATTCCGTCCACAAGGCGTGCGTAAGCATCGTAGCCCTTGATCATTCCGACGGTGTTCTCATCATATTCGTATATTACAGTATGCTTCCTGTTCCCCTTCTCCATTGTCGCTTGGTCCCCTTTATCGCTGCGAGCGGCTTGCATTTGGCCACAACGGCAGCCAGGCCGGCAGCCCGTAACGCTTTCTATGATCTCATCTACATTCTTATAGGCTTGAGGCGATTCGTCAATGATAGATTCCAGGGAATGCTGATTGACGATAATCTCATCCTCTTTGCCTGCCCTAAGCGACCGGGGAAATTCACCAACCGGCACCAGCCGCTTCGTTGCCGAACGTGAGATGCGGCCTGCGCCATGGCAGATGGAATAATAATTCTCTTCCCCGCCCGGCAAACAGCTGGCCGCTGGCATACACCTTCAGGTCGCCGCCCGGAAGGGCTACAGTGTGACGGTACTGGGGTTTTAGCTCATAGGTACTCATAACAGATTATCCTTCCCTTTCTTATAAACATAAAAATCCAAAACAAAGAACCGCAGATCCTGTACGGACCCACGGCTCAGCCAAAGCGTTGTCTGATGCGGAAGCGGCTGCAGATCCTCTGATCTGCCGGCCGTCCCCCTGATATAACACGACATGACAAGCTTATGAAATCTTTACCAGTACAGCCAGTCAGATTCCTAAGCTCGCTCTGTATAACGCATCATGTCTGCCGGACAGGGCCGATGGAATCCAATTTCTGATATGCAATTAGCGCTGGTTGTGCCTGCGGGAACAGCGTATTCGTTCCAATCATCTTCATCGGCCCCCTTCATGGTAAGATAATTCTCATATTAAGTGTTATTCAAAAGCTCTGTCAATCCTATACTTTGGAAAATATTCGCTGTCCGCAATCTCAGTTGCCCGCTTCTCCGGTCTTCTCCGCCAGTCCGGCAACGATTCTATCGACCGGATTCGTGAACAGAGCATATAGAATCGCAGCATTCTCCTTCTTGCTCAGCGCTTCTCTGGACTTGTAATCGACAGCCCCGTTGGCATCCGCCTTAATATCAGGTCCGTACAGTCCCAAAGCCACGGCCATCTTTACTGCCGGAACCGCCCATTGATCCGTGCTGCCGGCCAGCTTCACATTTTGGAACAGCTCATCCGGGTACTGTGCGCTGAGCAGTCTCCATACCATCACCGCCGCCTCCTGGCGGGAAATGACCCGGTCGGGCTGGAACTCTCCGCCTGCCGTCCCCTGAACCATCCCGAGCTGGACGGCCATTTGCACGTAAGCGGCATCAGGATGGCCCTGCAGATCAGGGAACGCCAGCTTCTCTGTCTTGCTCTCTTTTATACTGCTGCTCTCCAGCATCAGCCGAACATACTCGGCACGCGTAATTCCCGCCTCAGGCTGAAAGCTGAGCGCTGCATCATTCGGCAGATAGCCCAGCGACTGCAGCATCATAACCGGGGTCGCATACGGGTGGCTCGCGGTGACATCGGCATAACCGAGGCCGTCCGGCCCTTTTTGCCCATAGCCGTAAGGATTGAGGTACGGTTCTTTCAGATAGGCTCCCTGGCCGTCCGCAGCCAGTGCAAAGCCGGTAAATTTCCCGGTCAGCTCATCTATGAACAAATTATCGTCCACCTGGCTCAACTGGCGGGTGCCCAGCAAAGCATCGCTAATGCTAAGCGCGCCTTCTTTTACAGCAACCGTGGAGACCAGGCTTTTGAGACGGAGGTCCGCATAATAGCCTGTAAATGCGTCCAGGGCCTCGGCGCTTAGCGGCTGGAAGGCGTCCAGCTTCGCAGGTGCGGCATATTGCGGGAAAAACGTCTGGATAAACGCCGGGTAGAACAGCTCCCGCAGCACGCTTTGCTGATTATAGCCAATGAAAACTCCGGTCTTTTGCTCCGGAATCAGAAACATATAAGAGCTGAAGCCGACCAGATCGCCTGCCTTGGTGATAATCTTGGAGCTGCTCCCCGCACCTGGAAGCTGAAAGGGCGCTTCGAAGCCATAGGTGGTATTCGGCAGCAACGGATGGATAGAGGAGCGGTATTCCTCCATGGCATCTACTGTGCTTTCAGCCAGAATACGGTTATCGCCCGCAGCTCCTCCGTTCAGGAAAGCGGTCATGAACTTGCCGATGTCATCGGCGGTGGACAGCATGCCTCCATGCGGCATGACGGTTGGAGTTACCGTATACAGGTCAAGCGCCTTGCCTGTGGCATCATAGGCTGTAGCAAGGTCTTCCTTCAGCTTGCCTTCCAGCAGGAAGCCGCTTTTATCCATATCCAGCGGGGCGAATACATGCTTCTCCATATAATCCTCGTAGGGCTCGCCGCCGGCCTTCTCCACTACCAGACCTAGCAGCAGCGAAGCGAAGTTGTCATACATGTAAGAAGTGCCCGGCTCACGGACCACCGGCGGCATATGCTGCAGCACATAATCCTCAATCGGTACCATTGCTTCGAAATTATCGTTGATATCCTCCGGCTGGGGATCCTGAATCCGGAACCCAGTGGTGTGGGTCAGCAGATGCTCCACCGTTACCGGAACCCCGAAGGGATTCTCGAATTCAATCGGTCCTGTATAGGTCTGAAAATCCGCCTTCAAATCGATTTTCCCCTGCTCCGCCAGCTGCATGGCGGCAACGGCAGTGAAGGTTTTGGATACCGAGGCCATACGGAAGACGGTTTCATCCGGGTCTACCGCTGTCTTGCCGGCCTTGTCCGCATAACCGAAGCCTTCTTCAATCACCGTCTCGCCATCCTTGACCACAATAATAACCGCACCGGTAAGCTGCTCCTTCACCTCTTCCAAGCTGAAGAACTGCTGGAGGAATGCCGCGGCATTCTCTGTCGTCAGCGGCTTGGCTTGCCCGGAAGCAGGCGCGGGAGAAACGGCAGACGCCTGCACCGCCGGGGCCATCAGAGACAGAATCAGGGCAGCGGCAAGAACAGTCCTCATCCAAAAAGCCGGACGGTTGCGAAACATTGACACATTCATTCACTTCACTCCAATTCAATTAAAATAGTAGATATAGTTGTTATTACGGAATTTCCCGGATACGGGTTCTTTAAATTTATTTAAACGCCTTGCTTGCCTTGCGGTAATAGACAGCTGCTGCACCAGCAGAATGAGGCCAGGATGATAATTGGGCAGCGGTGTGAAGCCGAACAGCAGGGAGTACAGCGTAAACAGCACGATGCCTGCGATAGCATCTCACCGGTAATCTGATCGGCGAACAGGCAGACCGGTATACCGTCCACTGCTCGCCTTCGTCCATTTCGGCAAGCAGTTGCGCCGCTTCTTTCCCGCTGCCTGATTTCAGATTCAGCGTCCGTTCCGGTACCCTGATGAGGTAACAAGCGTGCGGTGCTGGAGAATAATGGCCATAAACATTGTGAGGCAGACGCTGATTATGTCCACCAGCATGTAAGTTTGCATAGTCTCTCTTGGGCTGGAGGCTCGATTATTTACACTATATAGATTGAACTTGTAATTTTTCTATTTAGGACTGGTCGTAATCCAGAGAATGCTTGGACTTCCCGCCGCTGCCCGTCTGCAGATTTCTTGATGTATAGTTCGCGGTGGAAATCCGCAGACAAAGGCAGACGCTCCGCTCCTGCAGTCTCCACATTCCCTTCCGCCGCTTTTTCGCCAGCCGTAATTAGTGGTAAAAAGGACCCTTAAGGTAGCGCATGCGGATCCTGGATCATCCCTAGTGGGAAAAAGTACAACTAATTTGCCTGAAATCACCTTGTATGGGGGAGATGGCCTCCAATAAGTGTACAAAATCCCACTAAAGCCTGTTAAAGCCGGGATTCCAGCCCATTAGTGTTACTTTTTACACTTCGCTTTCGTTCCCTATGAATCTCCTTGCGTTCCATCCGCTTGTTCAGGTTCTCCGGTTCAATTCATATAAAATTATTCACAACCACGTCTGTTGAGCAATTAACCAAAAACGGCTGCGCCGCCCCTTCAAGGGCCGCGCAGCCGTTTTAGCGCATGCGTATCCTGTTTATTTGAATTTGCTCCAGTCCTGGCTGCTGTTCTCCAGCAAATGGGCAAAATCATTTTCCAGACGCTTCTGCTCCGCCTTACGCTGATCCTCAACCGCTTTGCGGGCGGCCTCCTTTTTCTCATTTTCTTCAGCCTTGAGCGCATCTGCCTGCGCCTTCAGCTTATCCAGCACATCTCTGCTCAGCAGATCCTTCAGGGTTGCCGGAGCATCTGACGCGGCAGGGCGCGGAGCCGGGGTTGATTTCTTCTTTTTGGCCATTGTAATCATCCTTTCGGGTCAGTCGGTATCTGGAATGAAATGAAATCATACTCTTCGGGCTATAAGAGAATGCCCCGGTTTCCGGCCGCTGCCGCTCCGCAAGCTTCAAGCTTCTCCTTAGTTGCTTTTGTCAGGATTAACCTCATCTTATATACTTCAAATTTGTTTTAGTCAGGGGTCTTTTCGTTTATAATGTAGAGTAAGAGGTGAGCCTTATGAAATCTACAGATTTGTGTCCAAGGTTACAAAAAAGCATGGATATTATCGGCAGACGTTGGACGGGCTTAATCATCTATCAGCTTCTCCAGGGACCCCAGCGGTTCAGTGTGATCGAAGCCTCGCTGCCGGTCAGCGGCAGGCTGCTCTCCGAGCGGCTTAAGGAGCTTGAACAGGAGGGCATCGTCCTCCGCGAGGTGTTCCCCGAGACGCCCGTACGTATCCAGTACTCTCTGACGGCTAAGGGACGGGCGCTGGAATCGGTCATCCGTGACCTCCAGCAATGGTCGGATTCATGGATTACAGCCGAAGAATGCCAGTCTGAACCTGTCCGCCCGCAATAAGCTTCACGTACCGCTCCGGAGCGCGGAGAGCATTCCATAAATTACAGCTTGCGGCCGATAATCACCAGATCACGCAGAATTCCGTCCATCTCGGCGACACCCGGCAGCAGGCCCCACTCTTCAAAACCAAATTTCCGCAGCAGCGACAGGCTTGGCTCATTATGGCCAAACACAAAGCCGACCAGATTCTGCAGGCCAAGGCGCGGGCATTCCTCCAGCGCTTTGGCCAGCAGCAGGCTTCCTGCCCCTGTGCCGCGGAATTTTTCATTTACATAGACACTGATTTCCGCAGTGCCGTTATAGGCCGGGCGGCCGTAGAAGGACTGGAAGCTGAGCCAGCCGGCGATTTCCCCGTCTTTTTTCAGCACCCAGAGCGGCCGGTGATGGCTGTTGTGCTCCTGGAACCATTTCTCTCTGTCCGCAACGCTCACCGGCTCCAGATCGGCAGTAACCATTCTGCCGGCAACCGTTGAGTTATATATATCCACGATGGCCGCCAGATCCCCGGCCACTGCATCTTCGATGCTGTAATTCTGCGTTGTCATTCATCCATTCCTCCTGCAAATTTATGAATTGCATTGGCTCGCCGCGCGGCTGTAATCGGGCCGGCTGAGCTTTCTTCTCTGCTGCGGCAATTTATTGCAGACCGGTTTGCTCCAGACTCCACTTCCACAGCCGTGCGGCCTCCTCCGCATTCCGCGCCCGGGAGGACAGCTCCTGAATCTTCCTCCGGTAATAATACTCTCCGGACACTTCACGCAGCTCAGGCGCGGTTGCCAGCCAGACAGCCGTGTCCGCGCCCTGCTCCGGTGTCAGAAAAAAGTGCGACAGCAGCTTCAGGATTGAGCGTCCGAAGCCTGTCTCGCGGTTAACCCCGAGGCTTGTTCCAACCGCACCCGGATGTACGGCATTAACTGTAACACCAGTTCCCCTCAGGCGTGAAGCCAGCTCCCGGGTGAACAGAATATTGGCCAGCTTGGAACGGGCATAGGCCTTGGCCGGATTGTAGCCGTGCGACAGGGTGTGATCATCCAGATGGAGCTTGCCGATCTTATAAGCGCCTGAGGCAACTACAACAATCCGCCCCTGCTCCGCTGCGGCCAGCCGCTCCAGCAGCAGATTCGTCAACAGGAAATGGCCCAGGTGGTTCACCCCGAAATCCAGCTCGTACCCGTCGGCCGTGAGCTGCCTCTTAATTGAGATGACTCCGGCATTATTGATTAACACATCAAGCACGGGATAGACGGCCTTAAATTCCCCGGCAAAAGCGCGGACGCTCTGGAACGAGGCCAGATCGCACAGCATCAGCTTAATATTATCCGACCCGCTCTGCCGCTTGGCTTCCGCAAGCGCCTCTTCTCCCCGCTTGCGGCTGCGGCAGGCCATAATGACCGCCGCTCCCCGGCGGGCCATTTCAATCGTTGCCGCCAGTCCCATTCCGGAATTGCCTCCGGTGATCAGCACGGTCTTCCCTGACATGAGCGAATCCCCTCTCCCCACGTTGTACCCTGCCGGCTTCAGCCCCGGCCTGGCCTTTTTACAAGCGCATGTTTTAAGATTATGTTACATCATATCGGGGGATTAAGAAAACCCTTAAGCTGACAACCCTGTCTGGAGGCGGGTCCGGGGACCCGCCACGATTTATCCGGTGCTGCTGAAGGATGAGGATGGCCTCACGCTGATCGGTACCGGCATGTCCGGAATAACACACGCCCTCTTGCGGCCCACGGGGAACCCGGGTCACCTGCCTGCAAACCCCAAACGCATTATCCTGACCCCCTCAGGATATCGGCATATCGGCAATCTGCCGCTGCCCGCCGGTAAGCTGCACGGTGTCCGGCTGTTCGAATACCGCGGCGATATGCCGTTCATCACAGGCAGCCCGCCGATGCTGAAAGGTCATATTTTCAGTTCGCTGAAAATGCCCCCTTTAGCGGATTGCACAGATGACGCAGGCGTTTCAGGGGCAGATGCAGGCCTTTCCCGGCCGGCTGACGCAGCTGAACAGCCTGTGCGGGCTGGCAGCGTGGTGCGTGATTCTTACATGCAGTCAAGTCACCAGTCAAGCTACAGCCTAACTTCGATGATCCGAAGTGGAAAAAGGTCACTTAAATCCGGGCCTTCCCGCTTCAAACCGAATCCTAGTGGGAAAAAGTAGACTTAAAGGGGCCGAATCGCTCCAAATATAGACATTTCACTGAAAATAAGTGTACAAAATCCCACTAAAGCTGCTGCGGAAGGGATTTCAGTAATTTTAAGTATACTATTTCCACCTAATCCACTATTCGCTGTATAGTCAATGCTCACTTGGACATCATTTTCCGGATTGAGATTGAGATACATGGTGTGTTCTTGCGGGCCAGACGTTGGCCCGCCGAAGTCTGTATTCTGCGGGGATACCGCCTGCCAATCGCTGACTGCTCTGCGGGGATACCACCTGCCAATCGCTGACTGCTCTGCGGGGATACCACCTGCCAATCCGCCCGCTCTGCACGGATACCACCTGCCAATCCTCCGGCCGCTCTGCGGGGATATGCTGGCAATTGCCGGCCGCTCTGCGCTCCATTCCCATGGGTAACGCGAAGCTTTCCGGGGGTGAAGATTCTATTCAGGCAAAGGTTGGCCGTGTCTGAATGGCTTATCCCTGCACTGGCAGCAGCTGATCCTGCACGCAAGCATAAATCGCCGTCCTCCTATCCTATCGGTACCGCTTCAGCAGGAAGCTCTCCGCTTACTCTACATTCGGCTTCAGCGCAATAAGCCGGTCATCCTCCGCTCCGGGGCTTCCCCTGCCGTCCCGGTTGTTGGTCATCAGATACAGGGTTCCGTCCGGCCCTTCGGCCACATTGCGGATGCGGCCCCACTCCTCATGGAACATGGCTTCTGCCGCAGCTTCACCGTTTCCCGCCCCCAGGGAAACATGCAGCAGCTGTTGTCCGGCCAGATTCGCCACAAGCAGCTCGCCGCTCCATGGCCCCTGGGTAATAAAAGCGATTCCTGACGGGGCCCAGGTCTCCTCTCCGCTGTGCAGCAGCGGAAGCTTCATCCCTGCTCCGTTCCCGGCCCCGGCTTCGTCGCCTTCAATCAGAGGCCAGCCGTAATTCCCCCCGGCCTCAATGATATTGATCTCATCATGGCTGGACTGGCCGTGCTCCGAGCTGTAAAGAATGCCGCTGCCCGGCTGCCAGGCCAGCCCCTGAGGATTGCGGTGGCCCCAGCTGTATACGGGGGAGCCAGGGAACGGGTTGTCCGCCGGGATGGAGCCGTCCGGGGAAATCCGCAGAATTTTGCCGCCCAGGCTGTTCCGGTCCTGTGCCAGCTCCGGCTCATAGCGTTCGCCTGTCGTGATATACAGATAACCGTCAGGTCCGAATTTGATCCGCCCGCCGTTGTGATTGGTGTCTCCCGGGATGCCATCCAGCAGCACTTTATCGATCACCGCCTTGCTGCCGCTGATGCTTAAACGGAGCACCCGATTTTCCACTCCCCCGCTTTCGCTGCGGTATGAATGATACGTATAGGCGAACCCGTTGTCTTCAAAAGCCGGATCAAGCGCAAAGCCCAGCAAGCCGCCCTCTCCCCTGCTTAAAAAGGGTGCAGGGAATTCCAGAAGCGGATTGTCTCTTACTTCGCCGTTCTCGATCACACGCAAGGTACCAGGCCGCTCGGTAAAAAATATCCGTCCATCCGGCGCAAAGTCCATCTCCCAAGGTACATCCAGCCCGGCAGCCAGTGTCTGAGCCGTGTACGGAAAGGAGGAAGAAGAAAATGAAGGCGGCGGATTCCCGGGAGCCGTTCCCTCACCTTCCGATGATTCGCCTGCAGATGCTGCCGCTTCAGGGCCGGCGGATGCTGCAGGTGTTCCCGCAGGGAGCGCTCCCCCGGCATTCAGTCCGGCTTCGCCGCTCTCCGGTCCGGCAGATCCGCCGCAGGCCGTCAGCAGTCCTGCCCATAGAATGCACGTGACGCCCAGCAGCAGTATGCGGTTAGGGCTTTTAGTGAGAAACATGGTCATAACCTCCCGGAATTGAAATGGAAATAATGAGCGGAATGGGATACGGAGTGGAATAGTCAGTAAATCAGCTGGGCAGCCGAAGGAATCCAAACCTTCCACGCAGCAACGCCAGTTCTATCGGTGCAGTAAAGTAAAGTAAGGGAAAATCGCTTCCTGTCAACGGTAATTGTATTTCGCACAGTAAAAAATGGCGTTTGGCCGGTGTTTGGTCATTGGAGGTTTTTGAACTGCAAGGAGTGCAATAAGCTGCGGGGCGGAAGAGAAACCATTTTTTTAGTTGTAAAGAATACAGCCGGGAACAGGATGCGGCTTCGTCAAAAAAAGCAAGGCTCCCTCCGCGCAGCATGCAGGACTCTGCAGTTGGGGCTGCACAAGCCGTAAAACGATGTTGGCACCTATTACCCCGCTCTCTTTTTTCTTAAACCCGCTTTCCCTATTTTCCTGCACGTGCACCATACCGGCTTATGATCTATAATGAGAACGTTGCTTTGTAACGTGAATCCGAAAGGGGAACAACTGAAATGAATGAGGCTCTATCCACTTTGGAGCAGGGAATGGCTGGCGGGGGCCTGGATGCGCTGCTCGTCACCGATCCGAAGCATGTCTATTATTTGACCGGATTTGCCAGCAATCCGCATGAGCGTTTTTTGGGACTGCTGCTGGTCCGCGGCGAAGAGCCCGTACTGATCGTTCCGGCGCTTGATGCAGAAGCGGCTCATGCCGCCTCCTCCGTGACGAAGATTCTGACGCACAGCGATACGGACAATCCGTACGAGCTGCTGAAATCATGCTTGGGAGGCTCTAAGCCCGGAGCTATGGGCATCGAGAAGGAGCATTTCTCTGTAAGCCGCTATGAACAGCTGGCAGAAGCGGTTCCTGCGGATGCCTTCCGTGATATCGGCCAGCTGCTGCGGGCAATGCGCGCCAAAAAAACACCGGAGGAAATCAGCCGCATGAAGCATGCCGCCGAGCTGGTGGAGGAGGTGCTCCGCCGGGGCCTCACTCATGTCAGAGCCGGAGTCAGCGAAATTGAGCTGGTGGCCGAGCTGGACTATCTGATGAAAAAGGTCGGCGCTTCCGGCCCCTCCTTCGATACCATGGTTCTCTCGGGTCCGAATACCGCCCTGCCGCACGGTGTGCCAGGCAGCCGCATCATTCAGCCCGGGGACTTCCTGATGTTCGACCTGGGCGTATATGCCGCCGGCTACGCCTCCGATATTACCCGCACCTTCGCCGTTGAAGAGGCAAATCCCAAGCTGGCAGAGATCTACAACGCCGTGCTGGCGGCCAATGAAGCCGGCATTGCCGCATCCAGGGCCGGAGCAACCTTCGGCTCGGTGGACCGTGCGGCGCGTGAAGTGATCGAAGCCGCCGGCTACGGAGAGTACTTCATGCACCGGGTTGGACACGGCCTGGGCATGGACACGCACGAGTATCCGTCGCTGCACGGGATGAACGGCGATTTCATCGACATCGGCAATGTATTCACAGTGGAGCCGGGCGTTTATGTCGCGGGCCTGGGCGGCGTGCGGATTGAAGACGACGTCTGGATTACGCCGGAAGGCCCGCAGACGCTGACGACCATGCCGAAGGAACTTACTGTGCTGCATTTATAGGCGGCAGCCCAGCCACCACCGATTCACGCAGGCAATGCGCATTCCCGCAGCATTCTGCGTGCAGCACAGCACAGCAAACAAGCAGCAGACCGGCCCCGTGGGGAGCCGGCTGCTGCTTGTTGTGTTTTAAGACAAGGTGGTCCCGCTGGAAGCGCGCCGGTTCTGTGCAGGGCTTCAGGAAACGCTGTGCGCATCTGCCGGAGCTAACATGCCATGAAATTTTAAGTTTTCATGAAACCAGACAATATTCAGCTTTTTTCGCTATATATAAATGGAACTTGAGATATTGCTAATTCGGGTTTTGATCTGCGGAAAGGTTTTGGACTTCCCGCTTTCTGAGGTAACCCCGGTTTACGGCCGAAGTCCAAACCTAAAGGCGGACGCTTCGTTCCTAACCTATATAGCGGGAAATAGGGAACGGCTGCTAAGTGGAAAAAGTAAAACTAATCCGCTGGAATCGGTCTGCCAAACGACTTTAGTGGGATTTTGTACACCTAATTTCAGCCCTGCTGCCCAATATGGCTGCTTTCCGCAGAATTAGTGTTACTTTTTCCCACTAATGTCCTCCACGAGCCCAATAAGTTCAATTAGTTTTACTTTTTCCCACTAAACTGGTTGTCATTTCCCCTAAATTCCCCAAACCACACTTTGTTGTAGAAATACAGAATTTATGCCTTTTACCCGATGAGGCGGCCCTTATAATTATGAGTTCAAGCTATATAGAAGCAAAAAATTCGTCAATTATGCGTAAAATTTCTGAAAATTCTTCAGCAATAAACAAATTTTCACTATTCAACCGGAGGTTAATTCTATAGAATAGTTATCAATCACATTCCCGAACACGATAGCTTCATATATGACCTATACCTGCGGAATATATTGCTGCTTGCCGGGCTCATGAGCATCGGCATGGGATAGAAGGATGCAGTTGAAAGAAAAGGAGAGAACGCAATGTTTAGTTTCAAGAAGTCAATCAGCCGTAAATTCACGTTTTTGTTGTTTGTCGTTCTGTTGCTGTCGTCCGCTTTGTTGAGTATCAGCTTTTATTTTATATCCATCAATACAATTAACAGCTATGTAATGCCGCAGATCAACAAGCTTCTGACCGGGTCAGCCCAGGATATTTATAAAAATATGAATGCGACGCATGCCCAGCGGACCCTCAACAAAAACGATCAGTCACTTTCGACGATTGAATACTATTTCCAGGATAAAAGAAAACAGCATGATGTGGAAACCATCTTTCTGATGAATCTGAAGGAGGGTGAAGCGACCGTACTCGCAGCAGACCGCGGAGCGGAGCTGAAGCAGGACGAGCGCATTGCGGTACAGCCCGCCATGGAGCAAGCCGCCAAGGGAAAAACCGGACTCAGTGAAATTTATACGGACAGTCATGGTATACATAAGACCGCCTATGTCGGCGTTCCCGGCACTACAATGATCGTCGGGGTAAGCTCGGATGTAACTTTTGTACAAGAAAAAAGGTCGAGTATTCTCTGGACAAGTGCCGGGATTACCTTGCTGGTGCTGGTCATCGGACTAAGCTCAGCCATGCTCATGAGCCGCAGAATCACACGTCCAATCGCACAGCTCGCAGCGTACAGCAACAAGCTGGCCGGCGGTGATTTCACCGAGCAGCTGGCAATCAAGGGCAGCGACGAAGTCGGCCAGCTCGCGGAGAGCTTCCGCACCATGAGCGAGCGGCTGAAGGAAATGATTACCCATGTCCTGGATACCTCCAGCGTCGTGGTCACAGATTCGAATGATCTGAAGGAGCGCACCGGCATTCTGAACGGGATGGCCGAGCATTCCTCTCTTTCGGTTGTAGAGATCGGCAAAGGCAGCACAGCTATTGCAAATAGCGCAGAGGATAATTCCCGGGCGATGGACGAGATTAATATCGGCATTCAGCATATCGCCTCAGCGGCCGGTGAGGTTACTGAACAAATCATTGAGGCTTCCGGGGAAGCAACGGGCGGCAATGATATCGCCCAAAGCGCCGTTGAGCAAATGCGCCAGGTTGAACGGGCTTCGGTGAAATCGCTGGAGCAGTTCCGCACCATGAATGAGCGCTCCCTGCAGATCGGAGAGGTTGTCCAGGGAATTACGGAAATCACCAAGCAAATTCAAATGCTCTCATTGAATGCCTCCATTGAAGCAGCACGTGCAGGGGAGCATGGCCGCGGCTTTGCGGTAGTTGCCGGAGAGGTCCGCAAGCTGTCCGAGCAATCGAAGGAATCGAATGAGCAGATCCGCGAATTCCTGCTCAGCCTGCAGGAGGATATGAACCGGTCGGCGGAAGAAATGAATCATGTGAACTCCGAAGTGGCTTCAGGAGCCGGCAAGGTGGCCGAAGCCGGGAATGCTTTTAACCATTTGCTTGTTCTTATTCAGAGCATCAACCACAGCATCCAGTCCGTATCGGCCGCCACACAGCAGATTTCGGCAGGAACCGAGGAGGTCAGCGCCTCCGTGGAAGAAACCGCCCAGATCACATCCAAATCCCGGCAAAATGCCGAGACGCTGGCCCTCAATTCCGACCGCCAGCGCCAGGAGCTGGAAGTCCATGCCCAAACGGTTGAGCATTTGTACCAGCAGGCTGTGAAGCTGCAGGAAGCTGTCCGGCAGTTCAAAATCTAGTCCGGCGCTCAGTGTGACCGTACGTGATAACGCCGCTCCAACAAGAAGAAACGGCTTCTCCGTCCTCTGAAAGAGGCGGCATCCGTTTCTCCAAAAATAGAAGGATAATGGATAGCGTGAAACATATAAATTCTTATATTTCAAGCAGAAACGGGTGCCGTCCTCTTATAGGAAACGGCACCCGTTTTTAAGTGTAACCTTAGAACCCCTGGCCTAGCAACGGGCCGGGATGCGCTTATTCAGGAGAAAGCCATAGCTTGGCGATGCTGACGGACTCCAGTGCGCTTATGTATGGTTATTTACCCAGGTGCTTCCCTGCGGAAAGCAGCCCGTCCTGAGTCCGCAGATTTAGAGCTAAAACTCTGCTTAGTGTCTCGGCGCCCACAGAATGACGGATACGCCGATTACACAAATGGCGGCTCCGGTCCAGTCATAGAGATCCGGTGTTTTTTTGTCGACCAGCCAGCCCCACAGCACGGCCAGGACGATGAACACTCCGCCATAAGCGGCATAGACTCTGCCGAAGGAAGGAAACTTCTGCAGGGTGGGGATAATTCCGTACGCTACGAGAATGAGGGCTCCAGCCAGCCCATACCAGAGCGGCCGCGATTCGCGCAGCCACAGCCATACCAGATATCCTCCGCCAATTTCGGCGAGACCGGCAACGATAAAGAGCAGAACTGCTATAGCCATGGTTACCTCCCTTTTTGAGCTATTCCCATAATCTCATAGACGGCGGCCATGTCAAGGTTCGCACGCACAGCATCCGCCAGTTTGTCGAATTCCTGCTCCCGCAGTGCCGCTGCCGAGAAGGTCTGCGTCAGCGGGGCAAGTCCTTTGGACAGCCTAAGACCGTCAAGCCAGGCTCTGCGCAAGCCGTCGTTATGGAACAATCCGTGCAGATAGGTTCCCCAGACCCGCCCCTCCGGCGTTCCCCAGCCTTCGGGCTGCGGATTCTCTCCCGGCCCCTTCAGTTCGAAAAGGCTTCTAACCGAGGACGGTTCATGGTTTACGGTTGTCCCCATATGGATTTCATACCCCTCAATGGAGAGGGCGGCTGCCGTATCCCGGGCCGGGCTGCCCAGTGGCAGCGGATGATCCTGAGCCAGCACACCGCTGGTGCGGACCGTAGTCTTCTGCTGCCGGAAGGTCGTGGACAGCGGCAAATAGCCGAGGCCGTCCAGCACGCCGGGTTCAGCGCTTTCTACGGCATGGGGATCATACAGCTTCAGCCCCAGCATCTGATACCCTCCGCAGATCCCCGCAAGCTGCCGGGTTCCCTGCTCCAGTGCACCGGCAATAGCTGCCGTGAATCCCTGCTCCCGCAGAAACTCCAGATCGGCGGCTGTATTCTTCGTACCCGGCAGAATGATGGCATCCGGCGTTCCCAGCTCACCGGCGGTATCCACATAACGAACAGCGGTGTCCGGCTCGTCCTCCAATGGATCAAAATCGGTGAAATTGGAAATTCTCGGGTAGCGGATGACGGCGATATCCAGCTCCTTGCCCTGTTCCGTGCGCCGCCCCGGAGTTCCCTCCAGAACCACGGAATCCTCGGCTTCGATCCGCAGGCGCGGCAGAAAAGGCAGCACGCCCAGCACCGGTATGCCTGTCCGCTGCTCCAGCCAATCGAGTCCGGGCTGCAGCAGCGACAGGTCGCCGCGGAATTTATTGATAATGAAGCCTTTGACACGGGCCCGCTCATGCGGCTCCAGCAGCTCCAGAGTGCCGACCAGAAACGCAAACACGCCGCCCCTGTCGATATCGGCAACCAGCAGCACCGGGGCATCCGCCCAGCCCGCCAGATTCATATTGACAATGTCCCTGGCCTTGAGATTAATCTCGGCCGGACTGCCCGCGCCCTCCATCACCACCACATCGTAAGCCGCCCTTAGCCGCCCCAGTGCATCCATCACTGTGTCCCTGGCCTCCGGCAGGAATTTCTCCCGGTATTCGCGCGCGCTCAGTGCTGCATGCGGCACGCCGTGAACCACGATCTGCGCACTCATCTCGCCCGAGGGCTTCAGCAGAATCGGATTCATGTCGGTGGTGGCGGCAATGCCGAACGCTTCGGCCTGCATGCCCTGGGCACGGCCGATTTCCTTGCCGTCCGCAGTGACGTAGGAATTCAGCGCCATGTTCTGCGACTTGAAGGGCGCCGTGCGGAACCCGTCCCGGGTCATGATCCGCCCGATGGCCGCGGCCACGAGGCTCTTGCCGACATCCGAGGCAGTGCCCTGAATCATCAGCACCGCCCCGGGCTGCCGCTTCATTTCTGTTGTTGCCGCTTGCTCTTCCATGCCAAGCCTCCTTGCTGTATTCCTGCTGCCGGAGTCCGGGCGAAGCAGTTGTTAGCCGGGATGGGCGTTACCGTCATGTACGGCCTATCCCGGGGTGTGGCGGCGCTACAGATTATGCTGGAGCAGCACCAGGAGCAGCAGAAGCAGCGCCTCCAGCAGCTCGTTCAGCGCGCCGTACACATCGCCGGTGAGCCCGCCGAGCCGGCTGCTGATCCGCCGCGCCGCAAGCGTGCCGCAGGCCAGCGCCAGGGCCGGCGCAAGGACGGCCGCGGCCAGCAGCTGCGGCCAGGCGGCGCTTCCCGCGCCGAGCGCCAGCGGCGCGGCGGCGGCGGCGAGCGTGAGCAGCGCCGCGAGCAGCCGCGCGCGCCGCTCCTGCCGGGCAGGCAGCCCGCCGAAGCTGGCGGCCAGCCCTTCATTGCCGCGGGCGAGCGGGAAGCGGGCCATGGCCCGCACCATGTACCAGCGGCTCCAGACCGGCGGCAGCAGGAGCAGCGGCAGCTGCGCGTAAGTGCCGCCTTCGATGAAGGCCGCCAGCAGCGAGGCCTTCAGCAGCAGGAGCAGCACGCAGGCCAGCACGCCCATGGCCCCAACGCGGCTGTCCTTCATAATCTCCAGCATCCGCTCCCGCGTGCGGTAGCTGAGCAGTGCGTCGGCGCTGTCCATCCAGCCGTCCAGATGCAGGCCGCCGGTCAGCCCCGCCCACAGGATGAGGGTGATGACGGCGGCAGGCCAGGCGGGCAGCAGCCAGGCCGCGATGCCCGCACTAAGCGCCGCGCTCAGCCCGATGGCTGCGCCAACGAGTGGATAATACACCACGCCGCGATGCAGAAGCTCCCTTGAGAAATCCCCTCCGCCTTTGACCGGGAACCGCGACAGGAACTGAAAAGCGGCGGCGGCATCCTCCCGCGCGCTCACAGCAGGTACTCCCTGCTCTTCAGCTCAACCGGAATTCCGGCAGTAACCAGGAAGACCTGGCTGCTGCCGCGGGCCAGCAGCGCATTCATCCGTCCGGCCAAATCCCGGTACAGCCGGCCAAGCGCATATTCCGGCACAATGCCGTCACCCACTTCATTCGTCACCAGCACCAGCGTGCCTTGAAAGGAAGACACGCTGTGCTCCAGGCGGGCAATTTCCCGTTCCGCCCGCTCTTGTCTGTCCTCCTGATCCTCCACGGCCAGCAGTACATTGGAGAGCCACAGCGTCAGGCAATCCACAAGCACCGCCTTGCCTCCGGAGAGGCGGTCCAGCAGTGCAGGCAGCGCATGCGGCTCCTCCAGCGTCTCCCAGGCGCCGCCGCTTTCTTCGCGTTGCTTGCGGTGCAGGGCAATCCGCGCCTTCATCTCTTCATCGAAGGCTTGTCCGGTAGCCACATATACCGCCTCATCCGCCAGGGAGAGCGTCAGCCGCTCGGCAAAGCCGCTTTTACCGCTGCGCGCCCCGCCGGTTACAAGAATGCTCATTGCCCCTCAGCCCCGGAGACTCCGGCACTTTCGAAGGTGGCCATCTCCGTCATGATGCGGCTGACCGCTTCGATCAGATGCAGGCACAAGACGCCTCCCGTGCCTTCGCCCAGCCGCAGGCCCAGATCCAGCAGCGCTTCCAGTCCCAGAGACTCCAGCATCAGCTTGTGGCCCTGTTCGTTCGAAACATGCGAAGCGATCATATACGCAGCCGATTCAGGCGCAATGGCCTTCGCCGCCAGTGCAGCCGCACCGGAGATGAAGCCGTCAAGAATCACGGGAACGCGGGCGGCAGCCGCTCCAAGAATGAGTCCGGCCAGACCGGCAATCTCAAGTCCGCCTACCTTGGCGAGCACATCCACCGGATCTGCCGGATTGGGGGAATTGATCCGGAGTGCGCGCTCCACCACTTCGATTTTGTGCAGCAGCCGTTCATTGTCGATGCCTGTTCCGCGTCCCGCGGCAACCTCAGGCGGGATGCCTTCCAGTGCGCACAGAACGGCGGCGCTGGCCGTTGTATTGCCGATGCCCATTTCACCGGTAATAAAAATCTCCGTACCGCTCTTCACCGCATCCTGCGCAACACGGACACCGACAAGTATCGCCTCAAGAGCTTCGTCACGGCTCATTGCCGGTCCCGCTGCCATGTTGTCCGTCCCCCGCCGCACTTTGCGGTTAATCAGCTCCGGATGTGCAAGCTCCGCATTGATGCCGATGTCCACGAACTGCACGCTTGCCCCGCCCTGACGGGCCAGCACATTGACCGCCGCTCCCCCGCTGAGGAAATTATAGGCCATCTGCACTGTAACCTCCTGCGGAAAAGCGCTGACTCCCTCGCAGCAGACACCGTGGTCGGCCGCCATTACCACGACCGTACGGGTCTGATAGCCGGGCTGCTCGTTTCCCGAAATGCCGGCCAGACGGACGGCCAGCGCTTCCAGCCTTCCAAGGCTTCCCGGCGGCTTGGTCAGACTGTTCAGGCGCAGCACCGCGCGCAGGGCGGCTTGTTCATCCGGCGGAGCAATCCGCCCCGTGACTTCTTCAATTTCAGTAATCATAATATAGCCTCCTGTTTGTTCTTGATTCAATATGTACCTGTGTTTATCAAGCTTGCCCAGAAGGCCCCCTTCTCCAGAAGAAGGGGGCCTTCCAATGCTGCAACAGCCGTTTCGTTAATTCTCCCTGTTTCTTCCTTTAAGGATTATAGGGGATACCGCCGCATCTTACAATTACATTTTTACCTTCATGAAGCCTTCCATCCGCTCCAGCGCTTCGGTGAGCTTCACCGTGGAAGCCGCATAGGAGCAGCGGATATGGCCTTCACCGCCCGTTCCGAACACATGGCCCGGTACAGCGGCGACCCCCGCTTCCCGCAGCAGGCCCAGCGCAAATTCCTCCGAGGACATTCCCGTATGCGCAATGGAAGGGAAGGCATAAAATGCCCCCTGCGGCTCATGGCAATGAAGCCCGATGGACCTGAGTCCTTCAACAAACAGCGAACGGCGCTGTCTGAAGCATTCCATCATCCTATCTTTGTCACTGAGTCCATGGCGCAGCGATTCAATCGCGGCGATCTGTCCCAGCACCGGCGCGCACATCGCGGTGTACTGATGGATTTTCAGCATCGCAGCCAGCAGCCCGCTGTTCCCGCAGGCATAGCCGACCCGCCAGCCGGTCATGGCAAAGGCTTTGGAGAAGCCGCTGATCACAACCGTCCGCTCCTTCATGCCCGGAAGCGAGGCGATGCTTGCGTGCCTGCTCTCATAAGTCAGCTCGGCATAGATTTCATCCGAGAGCACGACCAGGTTATGTTCTTGCACAATTTGCGCAATGGGTATCCAATCCTCGTAAGACATTACCGCCCCTGTGGGGTTATTCGGAAAGTTCAACATCAGCAGCTTGGAGCGCGGGGTGACCGCCTGGCGCAGCGCCCCGGCCGTAAGCTTGAAGCCCTGCTCCGCAGTGGTCCGGGCCTCTACCAGCGTTCCCCCGTTCAAATAGGCGATGGGCGAATAAGCAATGTAGCCGGGTGAAGGAATGATAACTTCATCGCCCGGAGCGGTAAAGGCGCGCAGCGCCAGATCCAGGGCTTCACTGCTGCCCACCGTTACCAGCACCTCATCGGCCGGATCATACGTCAGGCCAAAGCTCTCCTGCTGGTAGCGGGCAATCTCCTCCCGCAGCTCCGGCAGCCCGGCATTTGGCGTATACATCGTCTGTCCCCGCTCCAGCGCGCGGATGCAGGCAGCTCTGATATGCTCCGGCGCAGCGAAATCCGGTTCCCCTACACCAAGTGATATAATGTCGTTGTTACCCGCACTCAATTCAAAAAAAGCACGGATGCCCGAAGGCGCTATCTCCCGTACGCGCGGAGCAATCCGCTCACTCAGCAGTGCGCTGTTATCCTTCTGCGGGAGCGGCTGGTGCTTATACATAGTTCACAGCCCCCTGCTCCGTTGTCTTTGCCGCCTGGCTTATCCGCACTCTCTGCATCCCCTTCAAGTCCTGTACGGCTTGCACTTTTTGCACATCCTGTGTTTCCCTTGCCCCCTGGCTGCCCTGTACACTCTGCGCTTCTTGCCCTCCATGGCTTCCTTCTGCGCTCCCGGTTCCCGGTATGCCGGATGGTTCTTGTTTCACTCCTGCCTCCGGACCCAGCCCCCGCCGCTCGGCCAGCGAACCGGAAATGATCTCATCCAGCAGCCCGCTGAAGGTATACCCGGCAGCAAGCGCACTTCTCGGCATGAGGCTGGTTTCAGTCATGCCCGGCAGCGTATTGACCTCCAGCACATAAGGAATGCCGTCCTTCACCAGCATATCCACCCGCGCGTATACCGCGCATTTCAATGCCTGATAGCAGGCCAAAGCCGCCGCATGCACCCGTTCCGCAAGCCCCGCAGGCAGCTGGATTACCCGCTCCTCCGCTCCGCCCGGCTCATATTTGGCGCTGTAATCGAACCAGTCGGCCCCCAGTGAACGGATACCGATGATCGGCAGCAGCGTTCCTCCAAGAATAGGGCAGGTGATTTCCTGTCCTTCCGTGTAGCCTTCAACCAGTACCGAACGGTCAGCCGCAAAAGCCTTCTCCACCGCGCTCCGCAGCTCCCGGCTGCTGTTCACCTTCGTCATGCCGAGGCTGGAGCCGCCCGAGTTCGGCTTAACCATTACGGGATACCCGAGGCGCTCCACCGCTTCCGGCTCTAAATCCTCCATCCGGTCCAGGCACAGCCAATCCGGCGTACGGATACCCTTGCTGCGGAGAATGGTCTTGGCGAGATGTTTATCCATACACAGGCTGCTGGAAAGTACGCCGCTGCCGGAATAGGGGATGCCCAGCGTCTCCAGCGTTCCCTGTACTGTGCCATCCTCGCCATAGGCTCCATGGAGCGCAAGCAGCGCGAAGTCCAGGCCTTTTACAGCCTCAATCAGCACTTCCCGCGAAGCAATGGCCAGCGGAACGCCTTCATATTTGCTGCGGTCCAGAGCCTTAAGCATTTCTCTGCCGGTATTCAGCGACACCTCGTATTCGGAGGATACTCCGCCCATAATCACGCCCACCTTTATCATCCCATAACCCCTTTTCATCCCTGTAGTTGCCGTGCAGTCCTGCCGATGATCTCAATTCCTTTGCGGATATCGCCGTCAGCCACCCTGGAGAAGCCCAGCCGCAGCGTGTTGTGCCCTTGCCCATTTGTATAAAAGATATCACCCGCCGTAAAAATAACGCCCTGCTCCCGGCATGCCGCCAGCAGCTCCCGGGTGCTGAAGCCTTCCTCAAATGTTATAAAAAGATGCAAGCCCCCGTCCCCGGTCAGCGCCGCATAGGGAATATGCTCTTTGCAGCAGGCCAGGGTCAGCTCGTATTTGCGCTTGTATTCCGCTCTGGCCCGTTTCAGGTATTTCTCCAGATTTCCGCCGAGCAGGTATTGGTACAGTATTGACTGGTCCAGCGTTGAGGTGTGAATGCTCCGGGCTCTTTTGACACTTTCCAGGTAATAGATCAGCTCCTGATCCGCCAGCACCCAGCCTACCCGCAGTCCGGGAAACAGCACCTTGGAGAAGCTCCCCAGATAGATTACGCTGTTCCCGCCGCGCGCCGCTGCGGTCAGAGGCGCCACGTGGGAGCCTGAATACCGCAGTTCCTCGTTGAACCCGTCCTCGATCACCGGCACCTTGTACTCCGCCATCAGCTTCATCAGCCGCTGCCTTTTCTCGGGGGACATGACAATGCCGGTAGGATTATGATAGGAAGGGATGAAGTAAGCACAATCATATTCACGCGCCTCAAGCGCCCGCTTCAGCTCCCCCAGATGGATGCCGTCCCGCTCCATAGGCACTCCCGCAACCTCAAAGCCGTGCAGCTTCATGTTCTTAATCGCCGTATGATGCGTCGGATTCTCGCAGAGCACCGCCCCGGCTTTACGGCCCAGCGCAGACAGCACCACATCAAAGCCTTCCGTAAACCCGTTCGTAATCAAAATGTCCCTGCCCTGCGTATCTACGCCCTTGTGCTCCATATATTGACGCAAATAGTCTATTAAAGGCTTATACCCCTTGGCATAGCCGTAGTTCAGCAGAACATTGCCCTCCACCGCCATACGCGCAAGAAAGGCCCGCTTCACATTTTCCAGGTCGAACAGGCTCTCATCAGGCGCGATGCTGGTAAAAGAAATCGTCCCCTTCGCCGCGCGTATCCCGCGCTTCATAATATCCAGTTCCTCTGCCAGTCTGGCCCGGCTGCTGAGCCGCGCTTTCCAGTCCACCGTCCAAGCGGAAGCTCCGGGACTGCCGCCGTCAGGGGCTGTGCCTTGTGACACATAGCTTCCCTGGCCCTGCACCGCATACGTGAACCCGTCGTCCGCAAGCGCCTCATAGGCGGAGATGACCGAATTGCGGCTGACCTTAAGCAGCGTGCTGAGCTCGCGTGTGGACGGCAGCTTCTGGCCACCCTGGAGGGCGCCTTTGATTATCAGCTGCTTCATGTAATCTTTGACCTGAATATATACCGGCCGTCCGGCAATGAGCCTGAAATCCTTGAACATGCTTCAATCGCCCCCATAGCTATCATGGCACAGTCCCCGCCGTAAAAAAAGAACCACAGCCCCGGGATTTTCTTCCGGGTGTGGTTCCAACTTGATGTAAGCAGGCCTGGGAGCAAGGAAATCTGCGCTTAAACCGATTAGCTTAAATCGATTAGCTTAAACCGAGAATTTCACCCGGCAGCATCCGGCTCCCTGCTTGTGAGTTTCATGTTGCCTTCCTCGAACGGCGCGCTGAAGCTCTAACTGTAGTCCATACAATTTTTTGCAGCGTTTATTTCAGGGGGCTGAACAGCCTTCCGGTATAGATTATCCCGGCCAAGCCGCTCACTGTGCGGGGAATCGCCATTGCCCTCCTTGAAGCATCAGCCTCACTGTGACCGCAGTGCCTGGCAGAGGCGCAGCTGTGTCACGGAAGCTGGACCTTGCTGCTATCTTCGTCAGCAGCTGGCGGATGACACCGCCATGAGTTACAATCAGCGCGCGCAAATGCGGAGGTTCGCCGCCATTCTCCAGACGGGAAGCCGCTGCCGCCGATTGCAGCAGGCCGGACACAAAACCCTCCACGCGCTCAGTGAATGCAGCCCAGGCTTCACCGCCGGGCGGAGTTACCGCCGCAGGATCATCAATCCAGCGGCGGTAACGCGGATTATGCTGCAGCTGTCCATAGACAAGTCCTTCCCACGCGCCGAAGCTCATCTCGCGCAGGCGGGAATCATGGATAGCCGCCTGCGCGAGATGAGGGGCAATGACCTCCAGGGTCTCGCGGCATCTGCGCAAATCACTGCTGCACACCCGCCAGAAGCCGCCCGCCAGCTCCGGCTGCTTCCGGAGCTTGGCCAATTCCGCCTTAGACTCCGGCAGCAGCGGAAGATCGGTGCTGCCCAGATAGCGGCGTTCCCTATTCCATAAGGTATGTCCGTGACGGATAAGCACCAGTTCAAGCAGAAGTTCAGCTTCGCCTTCAGTCTCAAATGCCAGGGGCTGCTCAAATGCAAGGCCCGGTTTTTCCCTCACATTCCCGGAAGGGCGCTCTTCCTCAGCTTCCTGTTCAGGATCAAATCCCGGATCAGTATGTTCATCTGCCATCTCCGGCTCAGCCTCCAATCCCATGCCACAATAGGGCTGCCGCTGCGCACAAGCAGGCAAACACGGTGGAGGAACACAGCATCAGCCGCGAGGCAAGGATGATGTCCTCCGGCTCCATCGTCCGCAGGGGATCTCCCATGTAGGCGCGGAATGAAGCCACGCCGTGGTAGACATTTTCGCCGCCCAGCCGGATGCCGAGAGCTCCGGCCACCGCCGATTCGGGATAACCGCTGTTCGGGCTGGGATGGCGGCGAGCATCGCGCCGCACAATGCGCCGGCTGCTGCGCCAGTCCAGACGCAGCAGCCGGGCGCACAAGACTAACAGCAGCGCTGTAATCCGCGCCGGGATGTAATTGGCCAGATCATCGAGCCGGGCGGAGGCCCAGCCGAGGTCACGGTATTTGTCATTTTTGTAGCCGACCATGGAATCCAGCGTGTTGACCGCACGGTAAGCCATAGCCAGCGGCGCTCCGCCCAGCAGGGCGAAGAACAGCGGAGAAATGATCGCATCGACGATATTCTCCGCTACGGTCTCTACCGTGCCCCGGACGATATCCGGGCTCTCCAGCTGCGTGGTGTCGCGGCCGACGATCATCCCGAGCGCCTTGCGGGCTGCCGGGACATCCCCCTTGCGCAGCTCCGCATAAACGGCCATCCCGGCATCCTTAAGTCCCTTCGAGGCAATCGTGGTGGAGATCAGCCAGACCTCGGCAGTCCAGGCCAGCCAGGGCGAGAGCCGGGACAGCAGCCAGACCAGCACGGCCGTCAGTACCCAGGCGCCGCCCGCCACCAGCAGCGGGAGCAGAACCCCGGCACGCTTCAGAGCGTGCGGCTGCGAGGCGAAGCGGCGGACCAGCCGCTCAATGGCTGTAATCGCCTTTCCCATGAGCACCACCGGATGGGGCAGACTGCGCGGATCGCCTACGATCCGGTCCAGCACATAGGCTGCAAATAATATTACAGCAAGCGTCATCGGGCTTCACCCGGCAGCGGCATGCGCCTCAAGCGACTCATTGGCTGCCCTTCCCTCGCTGCGATGCCGCGGCTTCGGCCGGGGCTGACATTGAAGCTGGCTGCTCTGGCGCAATGGCCACCGGCTCGGGGTCCTGCCCGGAAGCAAGAGCGCTCGGCTTCACTGGCTGGGCCGCCTTCGCCGAACGGAGACTGGCCGTTACGGCGGCGTATACCAGCCGCCCGATGGCCCCGCCCAGATCGGTGGCGGTTCCGGCGTAAACATGCTCTGCCCCATAGCGTCCGCTCCCGCTTACGGCGAGCAGGACAGCATCCGTAGTTGTGCCGGTTGCAATCAGGCCATTCTCGGGGTCTGTGACCCCGAGATCGGCCAGCGCCGCAGCCTTCGCTTCGGCTGCCGTCATCACGGCATTGACCATCGCGGACGGAGTCAGGCGGCCGTCAATGCCCAGCATGATGTTGATCGTGCCGGGGCGGTAGGCCGCCAGCACGCTCCGCTCTACTCCGGCACGCGCTGCATTGCCGGAGGCTGCGGTGACGCAGCAGAAAATGCCCGCCGAGCCCGTATCCTCCTCCGCAACTGCGGCATGCTCCAGCGGCACCGCCGTCATCAGGCCTGCACAGCCCTCCAGCGGGTAACCCCACTCGCGCAATTTGATCTCCATATCGCGCACCGGATTGCTGCACTCATAATCGCGGCTGACGAACTGGTTGACGGCCCGCTTCAGCCGGACCATTCCTCCTCCGTACACCGCACTCGAAAGTCCCTCCGCCTCAGCCGGGAATTCCAGCAGCAGATGCTCCCGCCTCCATTCAAGCACCAGCCCGGGCCAGACGGCGGAAGAATACAGCTTCTCGCCCGCCTTGAGACTAAAAGGAATTCGCGCCTCACTCATTGTAGATTCCTCTCCCTTCAAACCCGTAATCAACAATCGTCCATAATCTCAGCGGACATCCGCAGCAAGCAGCAATTACAAACGTCTTAAGCAGAAAGCCTCCATCATTCTAAGTGGAATTTGTACCACTAAATCGGGCCATTTGACGTTTCAACATACATATAGCGGGAAAAAGTAAACCTAATCTCGCCATATCTGCCCGTATGTGATGGTTCACCTCAAAATAAGTGTAGAAATTCCCACTAATACTCTGTATAAAAATAATTCAAATTAATTAGTTATACTTATTCCACTTAGCTCCACCGCAAGGAGCGATTAGTCCAACAACATTGAAGAATCTCAACCTGAGCTGCTGTATTTAGAGCCTCTGATCCCCTTGATCACGGGAACTTGCACTCAGAACATCTGCTTCCAGACCACGCGCTACTTTTAACTGCAGCTGCTACGCATGCCTGCTTCTATTTACCTCAACTACATACGCATGCCTTCTTCTATTCATCACAACTGCATACGCATTCTTGCTTCTATTTACCTCAACTACTTCACGTATCTGCTTCCATTCACCGCAACTGCTACGCATGCCTGCTTCCAATCATCACAACTACATACGCTTGACTGCTTCTATTCATCACAGCTGCATACGCATTCTTGCTTCTATTTACCTCAGCTACTTCACGTATCTGCTTCCATTCACCGCAACTGCTGCGCATGCCTGCTTCCAATCACCACAACTACATACGCGTGCCTGCTTCTATTCATCACAACTACATACGCGTGCCTGCTTCTATTCATCACAACTACATACGCATGACTACTTCTATTCATCACAACCACTACGCATACCTGCTTCCAATCACCACAACTACATACGCTTGACTGCTTCTATTCATCACAGCTGCATACGCATTCTTGCTTCTATTTACCTCAGCTACTTCACGTATCTGCTTCCAATCACCGCAACTGCTGCGCATGCCTGCTTCTATTCACCTCAACCACAAACACATCCATTCACTAACACTGCACTTCCCCAGCTATTAAGAGCATTCGCAGCCGCTCAGAACCCGCTTCCACACCTTAACGCTTTACTCATCCCGACCGTTTGCATGCCGGCTCCGTGCCGCTAGACGCCCGCACGCATAATCTCTGCCATCTCCCGGAGGAGGCGGGCGTTGTCCTCCGGGCCTTTGACCGCGACGCGGATATGCCCCGGCGCAAGGCCCGGATACATCGCGCAGCTGCGCACGAGAATGCCGCTGTGCCCCAGCTTCTCCTGCAGGGACGCAGCGCTCCACGGTGCGGGCAGGCCCAGCAGCAGGAAGTTCGCTTCGCCCGGCGGCACCTCGCAGCCGAGCCGCAGCAGACCCTGCCGCAGCGCTTCGCGTTCTGCGGCGATCAGCCCGCGCGTGCGCTCCTCATAGCCGCGCCCGCTGTGCAGGCAGGCTTCCCCGGCCAGCAGTGCCAGGCCGTTCACGCTCCAGGTCACCTGCTTGCCGGTCATGGCCGCGGCAAGCTCCGGAGCTGCGATTGTGTAGCCGAGCCGCAGCCCCGGAATGGCATAGAACTTCGTCATCGAGCGGATCAGCACCGTATGACGGCAGCGTTCAAGCTCCGGCAGCAGCGATTGCCGCCGCTCCCCGGGGATGAAGTCGATGAACGCTTCATCCACCGCCAGCACAGTCCCGCAGCGCTCCGCCTGCTGCGCCAACTGCCTCAGGTCGTCCAGCGCATACTGGACGCCGTTCGGGTTGTTCGGCTGTCCGAGGAACAGCAGATCCACCCGCTCCAGCAGCCCGGCAATCTGCAAGGTGCCGGCCCGGTATCCCTGCTCCTTCGTCCCCTGAACGGACAAGACTTCCGCACCGAACTGCCCGGCAAGCTGCCGGTATTCAGAGAAGCAAGGCTCAATGATGCCCACTGTGCGCGGCTTCACCGCCAGCAGCAGCAGCGCCATCGACTCCGCCGCACCGTTGCCCACTGTTATCCGCTCGCGGGTAACCCCCAGACTCTCTGCCAGCAGAGACTTAAGCCTGCGGTGCCCCGGATCAGGGTACGCCGTCACGGCAGATACCGAATTCCGCAGCAGGTCCAGGACACCGGGCGGCGGACCAAGGGGGTTGATATTGGCGCTGAAATCAAGAAAAGCGCCGCCGCTGCCGTACAACTCCGCCGCTGTCAGCAGGTCGCCGCCGTGGCCGTATTTTTCAAGCATGCCTACACTCCTTTTTAACCTGTCAAGGATAGCTGAATATGACTCATTGACCCCATTATTGCCCCATTGCCGGAACTGCGTCAATGATTGAGTTCCCCATACCGCAAAACACCGGCGCTTGCTGCAGGCAAGCTTTGCCCTTGCAACCATCTGCCCTTTTGTACAAACTGCGCTTTTGGTTTAAAATAGCTACAGCAGTTAATCATGCCCAAGCGGAGGAATTCACTATGCTTTTTATCAATAACACCGGAATTACAGACGCATCGATCAATCTCGCGATTGAAGAATTTGCCCTGAAGAATCTGCCGATGGACGACAGCTATCTGCTCTTTTATATCAACAGCCCGTCCATTATCATCGGCAAGCATCAGAATACCATTGAAGAGATCAACCAGGAATACGTGAAGGACAACAATATTCAGGTCGTGCGTCGGCTATCCGGCGGCGGGGCGGTCTATCACGATCTCGGGAATCTCAACTTCAGCTTCATTACCAAGGATGACGGGCAGTCTTTTCACAACTTCCTGAAATTCACCCAGCCGGTCATCGACTATTTGCAGTCCATGGGGGTTAATGCCGAGCTGAGCGGACGCAATGATCTCCAGGTCGGTGAGCAAAAAATCTCCGGGAATGCCCAGTTCTCCACGCGCGGACGCATGTTCAGCCACGGCACCCTGATGTTCGACCTCAATCTGGACGATGTGCAGGCTTCGCTGAATGTGAACCCGGAAAAATTCAAATCCAAGAGCACCAAATCCGTGCGCAGCCGGGTTGCGAACATCAAGGGCCTGCTCGGCGCCGACATAACGATTGAGGAATTCCGCGACGGCCTGCTGCGTTCCATCTTCGGCATGGAGCCCTCCGAGGTTCCGCAGTACAAGCTGACGATGGACGACTGGGTGCGGATCAATGAGATCTCCAAGGAGCATTACCAGAATTGGGATTGGAACTACGGCCTGTCGCCGAAAAGCAATGTGAAGCATACCCGCAAATTCCCCGCAGGGCTTGTCGACATCCGTATGGATATTGAAGATTCCTACATTAAGGATATCAAAATCTATGGCGACTTCTTCGGCGTCGGCGATGTGGCGGACGTCGAGAACGCACTGCGCGGCAAGCGTTATGAAGAGGCGGAGGTTCGGCAGGCTCTGGCCGGGCTGGACCTGGAGCATTATTTCGGCCGCATTGAGCCGGAGGACTTCATCGGTCTGATTTTTCTGGAGGAATAGCTAAGCATACCGCAGCTTTGACCTAAAACAACCGCCAGCCGCTCTCTATCCCGGAGAGGGCTGTTTTTTTATACAACACCGGTCCTCCAGGCTCTGGAAGGCTTCCGCTTGCGGTACAGCATCAAGCCTATTCCAAAGTATATTTTTAAGCCATACACAAGTGGAAACGGCTGCGCCGTCCTTGACCGGGCAGCGCAGCTGTTTGCATTTCAGGTGTAAGGCTGGCTGCTGAAGCCAGGCGGGAAGCCAAGTGGAAAAGGTCACTTCATCTCCCCGCATCCCCTTTTTCGCAACCGTTAGTGCGAAAAAGAATACCTAATCGATCCGTTTCACCCCTCCCCCTTACAGAGGAATACGCCTACATTAAGATGTACTTGAACCATTCATCCAAAGGGCAGCCATTTTAGTGGGAAAAAGGATAACTAATCCACCGCATTCGGAGACTGGATCGTCCCTAGTGGGAAAAAGTACAACTAATTCGGCTGAAATCAGCCCTATGGGGGGAGCGGGCCTCCATTAGGTGTACAAAATCCCACTAAAGCCCGTTAAAGCCAAAATTTCAGCCTATTAGTGTTACTTTTTCCACTTCGCTTTCGTTCCCTATGAATCTCCTTGCGTTCCTTCAGCTTGTTCAGGTTCTCCGGTTCCATTCCTATACATTAAGTTTCTTTATTGTGCTTTTTAAAGATTACAGAACCGCCTCCCGCTTAAACAGCGGAGCGGTCGGACGGACCCGCGGAACAGCGGCCGCGGCCGCCCGGGTCTCCGGATTTTCACCGCTAAGGGGAATGAAATAAATCTGGAGAGCACAGCGGAAAGCCTTCCCAGAAGGGGCCTCACTCTTCTCAGGAGGTGAGCACAAATACATACACAACGAGCGCCAGTGTGAGCACGATGCAGAATTTCTCCACCGCGCTGCCCTTCTTCGTGCCGGTGCTCATCAGCTTCAGGCGAAGCTTGAAGGGCAGCGGCGGCAGCGGGGTGATCCCGCGCTGGGTCAAGGAATCGGCCAGCAGATGCAGCGCGTAGGACAGGCCGCCGGCAATCCACAGGCTGCCGCCGTCATCCATGCCGAGCGAGGCGAAATAGAGCAATGCCCCCCAGCCTGCCACGCCGTACAGCGTATGCGTCACCCCGCGGTGCGGGACAACGGAGGAGATGACAAGCACACAGGCGGCGATGTAATTCCACGGATCGTAAGCATCCGCGAGGGCAAACAGTCCTATAGCGATCAGCAGCATCACCAGATGCCGCAGCCTTCTTCCCGGAAGGAATGAGACGCTGCCGACCAGCACAGCCAGAACGATATTCCAGGGAGGGGCAGCGATTCCGGCAAAATACAGATAGATGGCTGCCCCGATCAGAGCCAACTGCAGAATGCGCAGCAGAAATTCCGGCACGGCTTTGCGCACCAGCAGCGAATTCGGCTCATCGATATCGGGCAGCAAGGCGCTGAGCCCGGCGACGGCAGCCGCCGGAAGCGTAATTTCATGGCCGAGCAGGCTCATGACGGATAGGGTAACCCCGGTGCTGATGATTAAATGGGATTTGCCCATCATGGTGCTCCCGCTCCTTTCTAAGATGTAGGGGCATGCTCATATCCAAAATAGGAACAAGTGTGCGGTTATCGAAGTATACCAAGCACCGCCTTTTTTGTCCAGCTCATCTCTATTTTGGATTCCGCAGTCTATGCCCTCCTTGCCTCTTAAGCAGTTCTGTCTTGTCCTTCCCCCTGTTTTAAGATACAATTTGGACAACTTAATTTGAAACTGTCGTGTCAGGAAAGGATGACCTCTGTGAATCGTTCCCGAATCGCCGATCTTAGTCTGCTGCTGGTGGCGATGATGTGGGGATGTACGTTTCTGATTGTGCAAAGCGCGGTTAAGGTGCTGCCGCCGCTCGCTTTTAACAGCATCCGTTTCACCGGTGCCGCCCTGCTGCTGGCGCTGATCACCGCCGTGTTTTACCGCCGGGAATGGAGGCTGCTGAGCTGGCGCATGGTAAGGCACGCTTTGCTGCTGGGCCTTTTTCTGTTTATGGGCTATGGCTTCCAGACTATGGGACTGCTCTACACCACCACATCCAACACCGGATTTATTACCGGACTGTCGGTGGTGCTCGTCCCGTTCCTGTCGCTGGCGCTGCTTAAAACGGCCATCTCACGGTATACCTGGTTCAGCGCGGGTCTCGCGGCGGCAGGCCTCTACCTGCTCACCTTCACCGGCTCCGCGCTGTCCCTGAACAAGGGTGACGCACTGGTATTGCTCTGTGCTGTCGCCTTTGCACTGCAGATCGCATATACCGGCGTATATGCTCCGCGTTATCCGGTGCTGCCGCTGGCTGCGCTGCAGCTCGCCTTAGTCGGGCTGCTCAGCACCCTTGCTTCCCTCCTTGTAGAGGGGCCTGCCCCGCTTGCGCACAGCGGGGCACTGATCCTGAAGCCGGAAGTGCTCTGGGCGCTGCTCGTATCCATCGGCCCGACCAGCGCCTTTGCCTTCTGGATTCAGACCGCCTGCCAGAAATACACCACACCATCCCGGGTGGCGATTATTTTTGCCACCGAACCGGTATTCGCCGCTGTTACCGGCCTTGTCTTCGGAGGGGAGTCGCTGGGCCTGTCTGCAATACTGGGCTGTCTGTGCATTCTTGCGGCAATGCTGACAGCCGAGCTTAGTCCCGGGCCTGCCCCTGCGGCTCAGGAGAATGAAGCAGCGCCCGGCACTGTGAATGAAATTGACCAAAGAACGGGCGGATGAACAGCATTGTTTGCAGCGCCTTGCATCTGCCCTCTATTTCTTCAACAGACGCGGGCTTCCCCGCGTTCCCGGCTTATCCAGAGAAAAAGCCATGCTCCCGCATAGGCTCAACAAATTTTTAGGAGAGAACCTACATGTACAAATTGATTGCAATCGATATTGACGACACTCTGATTAATGATGACAAGGAAGTTACCCCGGCCACGCAAACCGCGCTGGAGCAGGCTGTAGCCGCTGGCGTTGTGGTTACCCTGGCTACCGGACGCGCTTATGCTTCCGCCCAGGCCATCGCCCGTCAGACCGGATTGAATGTGCCGATCATCACCTACCAGGGCGCACTTGTGAAGAACCTGATGGATGAAAAAGTGCTCTATGAGCGTTATGTGCCTCAGGATGCCGTGCGCAAGCTGTTCAGCTACTGCGTGGAGCATGACCTCCACCTGCAGACTTACATTGATGACAAGCTGTACGCCCGCGAAGAGAATCAGAAGCTGATCGACTACTCCACACTTAACAGAACGAAATATTATATCGAGCCGGATTGGGAGAAGCTTGTCCCGCAAAAAACACCAAAAATGCTGATCATCGACGATCCCGCCTTCCTGGATGAGCTGTCGCCCATTCTGCGCGGGCTTCTGGGCGATTCCGTGCACATCACAAAGTCCAAGCCGCATTTCCTGGAAATCATGCACCATGAAGGCACCAAGGGACTGGCCCTTGAGTTCCTGGCGGCGCACTTCGGCTGCGAGCTGTCCGAAACCATCGCGGTTGGAGACTCCTGGAACGACCATGAAATGCTGGAAGCCGCCGGCCTTGGGGTAGCCATGGCTAACGCAATCCCGGCGCTGAAGGACATTGCCGACTTCGTCACGCTGAGCAACAATGAAGACGGCGTGAAATACGCCATTGATAAATTCATCCTGCACACTGCTGAACAGGAAGCGTAAGCTTGTTCTCCAGACAAGCGGTACCGGCTTAGCCTTCCATTGAAGGGAGCCAGCGCTTCCGAAGCGGCGATGCAGAGTATCGCTTTCAGGTCTATTTAGCCCATATAAGCAGCCCTGCACTCATAAATACTGCACTGGCTATGTGCGCTTGCACACTTAGCCAGTGCAGTATTGTCTTTTTTCAGGAACTGTTTCCCTCTTTATTAACTATTCAATTGCTTAAACAAACACTCCTTCAGCTGCCAGGTTCAATGTATCCGCATCCCGGGCGGCCGTACTTGGTGTTACATTTGATTCCGCCGAAACGGACTCAAATTCCTCCATGCCGACAGATGCTCCGGAAGCAGCTTGCGCCTTCAGCATGTATGTATTTAATCTGGAAAAAGCACCTTTTTGCCTCAAATCATCATCCTCGTTAAAATTCCGCCCCCCGCACCTTGGCGTATATCCGGGAATCATGCAATTCCCCGTCCATGCTGCGGGTGCTGCGGCGCAGGATGCCGTCCAGTGTAAAGCCCGCACGTTCGGCGACGGCAGCGCTTCTGGCATTTCGTCCGCTGCAGCGGATTTCGATCCGGTTCGCCTCAAGCTCCTTGATGGCAAACGCGGTAACTCCGTTCACCGCTTCGGTGATATAGCCATTGCCTGCACAGGACGTCCGGATCCAATATCCGGCCTCAAAACAACGCGCGTCCCAGTTGATATGATGCAGGCCGGTGCAGCCGATGAAGGCGTCATCGCTTTTGCGAAAGACGAGCATGTTCAATTGGGAGCGGTTCAGGAATTTCAGCCTCGAATCCCTGGCGAAGTATTCAGACTCCTCCAGGGACGGCTGGCTTTGGGCAAAAGGCATCCACGGCTTCAGTTCCTCCAGACTCTCCCGGACCGCCTCATTTACAGCCTGGCCGTCACCCCACTGCGGAGCCCGCACCAGCAGGCGTTCAGTCTCAAAGCTCTCGGAAAAATCAAGCAAAATCGGGATAAACAATTCAGATTTCATGACAGCATTCAACCTCCTGATTAAATCAGTATAATTTCCAATTTCCATACAAATAAACCGCGGATTATCCCCATTATATAGACGGTTACATATCTTTGAAATGCAGTTTTATACGCAGGGATTGAAAAGGGGTTGGGTGTCATGGATAACCTGCCCTCCCGCGGATGGACCGAACGGAAGGACTGATCGGGAAAGAAGATCAAGGCTTTTCAACGAGGCAGCACCAAGGAATAGCCTGTCCATGCGGACCGGAATGACGTTATTTCGCGCAAGTAAGCCCATCCTTCCCGGCAAGCGGACACAGATGCCGTTAAATGTGCCTTAAGCCATGACAGGCTGGAATTATGAAATTACGGCTCCTGTGTCCGCATATTCGAAAAAAGACGATATTTCCATATACTACGGTCTTCTGTGTCCACACCAGTGCGCAAAAAACCGCCTCCCGCTTCGGAAGACGGTTGTTCTAGATTTCAAAAACGTCGGGCGGTGTGTACCATGACAAAAGCTCCAGCACCACCTCTGCCGAGTTCCTGGCCGCCAGCTCCAGATGGGACTTGAACAATCCGGCGGCCCCGGCCCCGGCGATATCCGATATGGAGCGGACAGCGAGAAAAGGAACGCCGAATTGGTACGCCGTCTGGGCAATCGCCGCCCCTTCCATATCCGTGGCCTTCGCCTCCGGGAACCGGCTGACAATGTCCACCGCCCGCTCCGGCAGGCTGATAAAAGAATCGGCCGTTGTTATCAGCCCGGCGACAACCTGCTCCGGTCTGCCGCCGCGCCCGATTACCTTCTGCGCCAGAGCAAGCAGTTCAGCCGCAACCGGATAACGCGGCGGCATCTGCGGCACCTGCCCGTAAGCATAGCTGAAGGCCGTGGCATCCACATCGCTGTAGACCAGTTCCTCCGCAATCACCACATCGCCAACCTTAAGCTCCGCAGCCAGGCCTCCGGCAGCACCGGTATTGATGATCAGCTCACAGTGAAACCGCTCCAGCAGCTGAGTGGCGGTTACCGCCGCGTTGACCTTGCCAATGCCCGACTGAAGCAGCACTACATCCTGTCCATTCAGCACTCCGGCGTACAGCTTTCCGCCGCCCGCCTTCAAGCTGCGCACATCCTGCAGCTTTGACAGCAGCGGTGCTACCTCTTCTTCCATTGCGCCAATAATCGCTATGCTCATAAGCCTCCAGCTCCTTTAACACGGAGATATGATTCTGAACGGCGGCCCTCTGCCTTTGCGGCATGCTCCCCGCTTCTTTCGTTTCTTTCTTCCCCCGGATTAATCCTAGTAAATTAATATGATTTAATTTGATTCATATGTTACAATTCATCATTATGCCTGTCAACACGTTTAAATTAAGTACATTAGAATACTCGGAATATGTCATTTACATTTTTATTCCATTATGATAGTTTGATATGAAAAGGGCGAGAGGAAGAGAATAATGGCGAAGGTTGAAAGTTTCCAATTGGATCACACGAAGGTAAAGGCCCCTTATGTGCGGGTTGCAGGTACAGAGAGGAACGGGAAGGGCAGCACCGTTCAAAAATATGACCTGCGTCTCCTGCAGCCGAATACCGATGCTCTGCCAACAGCAGCAGTCCACACGCTGGAGCATCTGCTCGCTACCTATCTGCGCGACGAGCTGGAGGGCATTATCGACATCTCTCCGATGGGCTGCAGAACCGGCTTTTATCTGATTATCTGGGATGAGCACAACCCTGCCGACGTTGCGGCTGCCCTGACCAAGGTGCTGCATAAAGTGCTGGACACCGAAATTGTGCCTGCGGTATCCGCACTGGAATGCGGGAATTATAAGGACCACTCCCTGTTCAGCGCCAAGGAATACGCCAGACTTGTCCTGGAAGCCGGCATCAGCGATGATCCCTTCCGCAGCTAAGCCGGAAGGAACCTGTCACGATGCTGAATATTGACTTCACCGGCCAAACGCTTGTTATAACCGGAGGACTCGCCGGAATAGGCAAGGGGATTGCGGATTTATTCCTTGAGGCCGGCGCGAATGTGGTCATCGGTGATATCGCCGGCCGTCCTGGAATTGAACGTATCCATGGGCGGCTGGTGCAGATTCAGATTGACGTTACGGTAAGTGAGGATGCAGCGCGGCTGATTGACGCCGCGGTGGAGGCTTTTGGCGCGGTCGACTTTCTGGTGAACAACAGCGGAACATCTACTATGGATTACGCCGTGGATATCCGCGAGGAAGACTGGGATAAGGTCATGGATATCAATGCCAAAGGCGTATATCTGGTCTCCCGGGCGGGAGCGCGGCAAATGCTGCGCCAAGGCAGAGGCGGCCGCATCATCAGCATTGCTTCACAGGCAGGCAAAAACGGCTACCGCTGCATGGGCAGCTATGTTGCATCCAAGCATGCCGTGCTCGGCTTCACCAAGGTTATGGCGCTGGAGCTGGCCAAGGACCAGATTCTTGTCAACGCGGTCTGTCCGGGCATTGTGGAGACGGATATGAAGCGGCGTGAGCGCATCGAAGGCGCTGCCCTGCGCGGGATGCAGCCGGAGGATATTCTGGCCGAGGACCGCTCGCAGGTGCCCCTTGGCCGGACGGCCGAGCCTGGGGATGTGGCAAATGTGGTGCTGTTCCTCGCCAGCCCGCTGGCTTCCTACATGACGGGACAGGCGATTAATGTCACTGGCGGAATGACGATGAATTAGCATAGACGAAACAAGTGGAAGCAGCTTCGCTGTCCTTGACCGGGCAGCGAAGCTGTTAGCATTTCAGGTGTAAGGCTGGCTGCTGAAGCCAGGCGGGGCGCCGAGTGGAAAAGGTCACTTCATATTCCCCCGGCCGCTTTTTCGCAAGTGTTATCGGGAAAAAGGAACCCTAATCGATCCGTTTCTCTCCCTTACAGAGGAATACGCCTACATTAAGATGTACTTGAACCATTCATCCAAAGGGCAGCCATTTTAGTGGGAAAAAGGATCACTAATCCATCGCATTCGGATCCTGGATCATCCCTAGTGGGAAAAAGTACAACTAATTCGGATGAAATCAGCCATATGGGGGGAGATGGCCTCCATGAAGTGTACAAAATCCCACTAAAGCCCTTTAAATCCAAAATTCCAGCCCATTAGTGTTACTTTTTACACTTCGCTTCAGTCCCCTATGAACCTCTCCCTTGCGTTCCATCAGCTTGTTCGGGTTCGCCGGTTCCATTCATATACATTAAGTTTCTTTATTGTGTTTTTTAAAGATTACAGAACCGCCTCCCGCTTAAACAGCGGAGCGGACGGACCCGCGGAACAGCGGCAGCGGACGCCTGGGTCTCCGGATTTTCACCGCTAAGAGACTGCGACGAAATAAAGTACCTCTACATTGTTGACAAAACTCCCAAAACCGTGGAGCTTTTGTCAACAAAAGCGGGTACTCATTTCCTCGCAGCTCCTAAGAGGAATGAAATAAATCTGGAGAGCACAGCGACCCGGACAACGCCCCGTTCGCGGAGCGTCCACTCCAAAAGCCTGCGTATTCCTGCGCAAGTGGAAACGGCTTCGCCGTCCTCATAAGGACGGTATCCGTTTCAGCGAGAAAGATAAGGCTAATGTATAGCGTGAAACATATCAATTCTTATCTTTTCAGAAAAAGCCCCTGCCTGAGCAGCAACTGCATAAGCGGGGCCTCTTTTTGAAAAAACACCTTGCAAGCTTCAATTATTGCGGCCCAACTTCAGCTGCAGGCCCGTTACTGCGAGCGTAACATTCTCCGGCAGAATGTAATCTTTTCTAAGATCCACATCATGCGACATATGGGTGTATACGGCTCTGTACGGCTGAACGATGCCCAGCAGCTCCGCCGCTTCCGTCATATCATACACCGAGCGTGAAGACAGCTCAGCGGATTCATAATAAAAGCTTGTGCCCAGCACCAGCAGCTCCGCTCCCTGCATGGGCTTCGTCTCCTCCGGCGTGAGTGCTATGGAATCCGGGCAATAAACCCAGACGTAGCCGTCCTTCTCCAGCCGGTAGGCATAGGAGTATCCATTCTTGCCATGGTTCACCCTCCAGGTGTAAATCTGCCAGCCGTCCAGTGCAAGTCCGTCATCGCACGGAATCATATCAATGTGCCCGCCCAGCCACGGATATTGACGCTGGATCACTGGTATCACCTCAGCCGGAGCGTACAGCTCCCCCCGGTACCCCATCCAGCGGCAGCTGTCCGCCCATTCCGGCAGTCCGCCAATATGGTCGAAATGGGCATGCGTCACCAGCAGCCTGCGCATGCTGCGCCGTCCCTGCATCTCCATTTGCCGCCGCCAGTCCGGTCCACAGTCAATAACCCAGAAGCCGCTGCCGTTATCTATAAGCACAGAGGAGCGCAGCCGGATATTCTTTCCGCCGTTTCTCGCCTCCATGCAGGTCTCGCAGCTGCAATAGACCCGGGGTACGCCCATGGCGTCCCCGGTTCCCATAAATACCAGTGTATCCACAAGCCAGCCCTCCCTAAATTCCGCGTCACGGATGTTCAAAACCACTTTATCATTATAACAGCTCAGCGTCCTTTTAAGCATGACAGATGAACTGAAAAAAGAGCCATCCCGTCCGCAGGCCCGCCTGCCGGAGAGACAACTCTCTCTGTTGCTCTGCAAGTCCTTCCCATACTCATCCCGGTCAGAAACCCCGCAGACTAAATCCCGGCCAGCACCTGATACCAGACGCCCCGCTTCGAATACAGCGCAGTGCGCACTTCATCCCAGCCGCCGAGATAATTGATGTCGAACAGCCCCGCAGGAACCGGATAACGGCTCTCATTCTCCGCATAGACCTGCTTGTCTACGGGCCGGAAGCCGTATTTGGCGAACACGCCCTGCGCCTCCGGCGTAGTCAGATAATCAACCAATGCATTCGCAGCCTCATCGGTGCCATGCTCATCGGCATACTTGTCCACGACCGCAGCCGGATTTTCGATCAGGATCGTATTCCCGGGAATAATCACCTCATACTTCACACCTTGCGCAATCCGGGCCAGCAGCTCATTCTCATAGGTGACGATCACATCGCCCACCCCGTATTCAAAAGCGGCCATCGAAGCCCGCCCGCTTTTATCCAGAGACTCTACGTTGGCGTGTACGCTCTCCAAAAAGGCTTTGGCGGCAGCAGGATCCTTCGCTCCCTTCTGCTCCTCAGACAGCTTCAGGCCCGCCCCGTAGATCGCGTTGATATCCCACTGTGCTCCGCCGGAGGTCTTCGGATTGGGATAGAGCACCTTCACCCCCGGCTTCGCCAGGTCGGCAAAATCATGAATGCCCTTCGGATTGCCTTCGCGTGTGCCAAGCGCCACCACTGAACGGGTCACCATTCCATGCTCGCCCCGGTCCTTCCAGGCTTGGTCTACCAGGCCCGCCTTAACCAGCTTGTCGACATCCCCTTCCATCGCCAGCAGGGTCACATCCGCTTCGAATCCCCCGGCGATGGCCCGGGCCTGGGTTCCCGAAGCCTCGTAAGACTGCTGGAAGGCGAGGGTCTGTCCCGTCCGGGCCTTCCAATCCGCCGCAAACAACGGCAGAATTTCACCCATGGCATCCTTAACTACGCTATAAGCCCCTATAACCAGCGTCAGATCGCCTTGCTGCGGACTCTCCGCCGCAGCTGCGTTGTCATTCCCATTCCCGCAGCCGGTCATAGCCAGCGCGAGGATTGCCAGCATTAGGGCAGCCAGCCATCCGTGCAGTTGTCTGCTCCTTTTGAAAAGCCTCATACCGGTGACACTTCCTTTGACAGGATACCCCCGTGGGGATTTGGCTTCGAAGCTTACTCAGGCACTTTGCCGGGACCCCGAAAGCCTAGAAACACTTCTATATATTAAATAAACACAGGCATTGGATCTTCCTTCAGCCCGTTCTCTTGAATCCAGCTCCGCTCATCATTGAACAGGTAGGCCCGGTGGACAAGCACGGCGATTTCCTGGCCCGGCGCAAGCGTCTCCTTCTCCAGGGAGCGGTAGGTCACCAGCTTGTGACCGTTCACTTCCACCTCAACCAGCCATTCGCTGCCGCGGAAATGCAGGTGCTTCACAATGCCCAGCTCGGTGGCCGATGCCATTTTGAATTCATTGATATTGCCCACCTCGATATATTCCGGACGAATAAGGGCCTTGGCCTTGTTGCCGTCTGTGTTATCGAAGCCCTTGAGCTCCGAGGCATTCTCGATCAGCGTCGACTGACCGACAAAGGTTGCCACAAACGGTGTCTTCGGCTCCTTATAAATATCCCATGGCGTACCCTTCTGCTCCAGGCGTCCCTGATTAATAATCATAATCTCATCCGCCACTTCAATCGCTTCAGCCTGGTCATGGGTCACGAAAATGGAGGTGATGCCAACGCGCTCAATCAGCTCGCGCAGCCATGCTCGCAGCTCCTGCCGGATTTTGGCGTCAATCGCCGCGAACGGTTCATCCAGCAGCAGCAGCTGCGGCTCCGGCGCCAGCGCCCGGGCAAAAGCGACCCGCTGGCGCTGACCGCCCGAGAGCTGATGCGGATAACGTTTTTCAAAGCCCTTCAGTCCCGTCAGCTCCACCAGCTCGGCCACACGGTTCTGAATTGCGCTTTTGTTCGCTTTTTTCACCTTCAGGCCGAAGGCGATATTCTCATACACAGTCATGTGCTTGAACAGCGCATAGTTTTGGAACACAAAGCCGATCTCGCGTTCCTGTGGCGGAAGATTATTTACCTTTGTGCCATGAAAAATAATTTCGCCGCTGTCCGGCGTCTCCAGTCCCGCAAGCATGCGCAGGATCGAGGTTTTGCCGCCGCCGCTAGGACCAAGCAGCCCAATAAGATGGCCTTTGGTAATTCCGAAATTGACATCCTTCACCGCATGAAAATCTCCAAAATGCTTATCAAGTCCCCGGACTTCCACATGCATATTAATGCACTTCCTTTCTTCTCTTGGTCCATTCCATAAGCAGCAGCAGTCCTGCGGAAAATGCGGCCAGTACCAGCGCTATGCCGCCCGCAGCCGTTACATTGAAATTCTCGACGTCTTGGTAGACCAGCGTGGTCGCGGTCTGGGTTTTGTTCATGATATTGCCTGAAACGACAAGCACCGCCCCGAATTCTCCCAACGAGCGGGCAACCGTCAGGATCACACCATAGATGACAGCCCAGCGGATGGAGGGCCATGTCACCTTCCAGAAGGTGGTCCAGCCGTACGCTCCGAGCGTCGAAGCCGCCTCCTCCTGCTGCGAGCCGATCTCCTGAAGCACCGGCATGACCTCGCGCACCATCAGGGGGAAGGTCACAAAGAGGGTGGCAATGACCATTCCCGGAAAAGCATATACAATCTTCAGCCCGATCTGTTCGAATACAGCACCCAGCGCACTGTCCGGACCGAGCAGCAGCACAATCATCAGTCCGCCGATAACCGGCGATACGGCATAAGGGAGATCGACGATGCTGTTCATCAGCCCTTTTACCCGTCTGCCCAGCCAGTCCGCCCGCACCAGATACAGAGCCATCATAATGCCGAATACCGTATTAAGCAGCGTGACTACTACTACAACGAACCCCGTCATCATCAGCGCATGCAGCGCTTCAGGGCGGGTTAGCGCATCCTGGAAGCCGCCGGGCCCTTCACTGAAAGCGCCGGCCGTCATTTTCCCGAGCGGCGCAGCAATCAGCAGGAAGAAAACAAGATAAGTGAGTCCAATCCACAGCTTCCTCATGCTCCTCTCCCCCGCATCTGCAGCAGGTTGATCAGCCAGAGAATCACAAAGGACAAAGTCAACAAAATAATGGAAACCGCTGCTGCCCCAACCGGATTGTCGCTCTCCACTTCACCGAAAATAAACACGGAGGACACCAGCGTACGCCCCGGAATGTTGCCCGCCACCAGCACGACCGCCCCAAATTCAGCCAGCGCCCGCGAAAATGCCAGCATGCCTCCGCCGATCATCCCCGGGGCCATGGAGGGCAGTATCACCTGCAGGAATACCCGGCTGCTCTTGGCGCCCATCGTATAGGCCGCCTCTTCTTCTGAAGAATCAAGCTCCTCCAGCAGCGGCTGCACTGCCCGGATCACGAACGGAAAGGTTACAAAGACCATGGCGATCACAATCGCCGGCTGATGAAACACAATTTCGAATCCCAGCGCTTCTGCGAATCCTCCGATCAGGCTGCCCGGACCAAGCAGCAGCAGGATCATCAGCCCTCCAACCGCTGCCGGCAGCGCAAAGGGAAGGTCAACCAGACTGTTCAGCAGCGCCTTTCCGGGAAACCGGTAGCGGATCAGCACCCAGGCAATCATCGTGCCGAGCAGAACATTAATGATTGCAGCAACAACAGCGAGCTTCAGTGTCAGCAAAACCGACTTCCAGGCAATCGGGTCACTGATGCTCTCGGCAAAACTGCCGAAGCCAAGCGAAAATGAGTTGTAATAGACCCCGAGTATCGGCAGAACAATAAGTACAACAAAATAAAGCAGGATTGTCGTGCGGAACCCCCAGGTCCACCCCTTGTGTCTAAGCAGCATATTCAAAAATAAGTCCCCCCACCTCCGGCTTTCCGGTCGGTATACTCGCTTTCCCAGCCATAATTATTCCTATTAATATACTTGGTTTAAAGTTATCACTACTTTACCAAATGCCGCTTGCCCCCGTCAATTACTTTCGTTCGTTTTGGGGTAAACTATAGTATATTTATTGTACAGAGAGGGGAGAGCATTATGCTTCATACCATGGAGATCAGTACCAGCAAGCGGGATGAGCTGCGGGACATCACCCGCGAAGTCATTTCCTATGTCAAAAAAAGCGGTGTACAGAATGGAATCATCGTTGTATATTGCCCGCATACCACAGCAGGAATAGCTATCAATGAAAATGCCGACCCGGATGTCAAGCATGATGTGCTGATGAGACTTGACGAGGTCTACCCTTGGGAGCATCCCAAATACCGCCATGCGGAAGGCAATACGGCCTCTCATCTGAAGTCCATAACCGCCGGTCCCTCACAAAGCATTATTATTCATGAAGGCGAGCTGCTGCTTGGACGCTGGCAGGGAATTTATTTCTGCGAGTTCGACGGTCCGAGACGCCGGCAATGCTGCATGAAAATAATGGAAGGGTGAACAAGGCACCCCACGTTGCGGGTTGGAAGCCGCTGCCGGCAAATCTCCTTACAGATGCTCAAAAATGGCGGCTCCGCAATTTCCTGCAGAGCCGCCTTCTATACATATTATAGTTTCTTTCACACTTTCACCAATCAAAGTTATACCAATGCAACGCGCTAAACCGAGAAGCGTTAAAAAAAACACAGTAGCTACAAACTGCGGCTTAATACCTTGACATGCGTTAATGCGGCCTGCCTGACATCCTCGAACGAAACCTTATCCTGGATATAATAAGAGATAAATCCGTGTGCGGACAAGAACAAGGTTAGCGGTATACTCTGCCAATCCTCCGACACATAACCCTCTTCCTTCATGTGGCAGCGGACAATACTTGCAAATAACTCAAAACATCGTCCCTGTTCCGCGCGGCAATAAGCAAGAAGCTCTTCGTCCCGGATCATGAACATGATCTCGTACTGATAGGGGTGATCTATACCAAAACGGATAAATTCCATAATCAGCTGCTCCACACGGGTCATCCCCGGTTCAAGCGGAGTATGCATTACCTGATTCAGCAATGTGGCTACATGATTGAAATCTTCGACGACGATGGCGTAGAACAACTCCGCCTTTTCCTTGAAATGATAATAGAGCGAACCATGGCTGTACCCCAGATGCTGGCCGATGCTGCGCATCGATATCGCCCGGTAACCTTTGGTGATGAACAGATGCCTGGCCGCTTCCAATATTCTTTCCCTCGACAACTCCTGTTCGACTGCTCTTCTTGCCATATCTTATTCCCCTTCGCTGTAGTAAAGCCGCCGCCCTTCTGTAACCAGTGCTTGCCCCTGGGTAAGATCTGTTATCCATGCCATAAATGCATCGCCTTCATCATTGCGCGGCAGACACAGCAGCGTAACTTTATCCGTAAACAAAGTTTCACCGGTCTGTATGCCTCTTCCCCTCAGCTCATTCTCAACCTTGCCCAGCCAGGTGTAGTCGATTTCCACAAATACCTCTCGCCTAAGCACACGGGTGATTACTTCTCCAGCTTCGAGTGCCAGTACAGCCCCATCCGTATACGCCCGGATCAGTCCGCCTGCGCCCAGCATAATGCCTCCGAAATAACGGGTGACAACAATTGCGACATTTTTAACATTTTGGCTGCGGATTACCTCCAAGATCGGTTTACCGGCCGTTCCACTCGGTTCCCCGTCATCCGACTGTCTCTGGATCTCGTCCCGCTCACCGATCATATAAGCAGAGCAGTTATGCGTGGCATTCCAATGCTGCTTCTTGATGCTCTCAATAAATTGCACCGCTTCTTCTTCGTTCTCCACCGGCATAACATGGCCGATAAAGCGTGATTTACGGATTACGACTTCCCGGGAACCGGGAGAGCGAACCGTCCGGTATTGTTCCAGCATCATTGTTCCATTCCTTACATCCATATAATAATTTGATATATATTAGGAGCAGGCCATGGTATTGAATTACCTATGGGCTGCTCCCTGGTGGCTGCTAATTGTATGAATAATCTGCGGTGTTCGGCAAAGCTATTCGGTAAGTCTGGCTTCGAGCTCAGCCTTTTCTTTCTCGTAGCCCGGTTTGCCAAGCAGCGCGAACATGTTCTTCTTGTATGCTTCTACGCCCGGTTGGTCGAACGGGTTAACGCCCAGCAGATATCCGCTGATTCCGCAGGCTTTTTCAAAGAAGTACACCAGGTACCCGAAGGTATAAGGCGTCTGGTCCGGGATGGTCACGATCAGGTTCGGCACCTGTCCGTCTGTGTGTGCCAGCATCGTGCCCTGGAACGCTTTTTTGTTGACAAAATCCATCGTCTTGCCGGTCAGGAAGTTCAGACCGTCCAGATCGTCCGGATCATTCTCAATAGATACATGATGCTGAACCTGTTCAACCTGGATCACCGTTTCAAAAATGTTGCGGTTGCCCTCTTGGATGAACTGGCCCATCGAGTGCAGGTCTGTGGAGAAATCAACGGAGGATGGATAAATGCCTTTGAAATCCTTGCCCTCGCTTTCGCCGTACAATTGCTTCCACCATTCGGATACAAAGTGCAGGGAAGGCTCGTAGTTGACGAGGATTTCCGTTGTTTTGCCCTTGCGGTACAATGCATTGCGGACTGCGGCATATTGATAGCTCTGGTTGGCAGCCACATCAGGGTTGTTGAACTCATCGGCTGCAGCTGCGGCCCCTTGCATCATTTCTTCAATGTTGATTCCCGCTACGGCGATCGGCAGCAGGCCAACCGGTGTAAGGACGGAATAACGTCCGCCTACATCGTCAGGAATAATGAACGACTCATAGCCTTCTTCATTCGCAAGCTTCTTGAGTGCGCCTTTCTCCTTGTCGGTGGTAGCGTAGATGCGTTTGCGAGCCTCTTCCTTGCCGTATTTCTTCTCCAGCGCTGCGCGGAAAATGCGGAAGGCGATAGCCGGCTCAGTGGTCGTGCCGGATTTGGAGATTACGTTCACGGAGAAGTCCTTGCCCTCTACAAGATCGAGCAAATGTGTGATATATGTCGAGCTGATATTGTTCCCTGCGAAATAAACTTCCGGTGTTTTGCGTTTGTCTTTGGACAGGTTGTTATAGAAGGAATGCGACAAGGCCTCAATCGCTGCACGCGCGCCAAGATAGGAACCACCGATACCGATAACGATCAGCACATCGGAATCGCTTTGAATCTTCTTGGCCGCCTGCTGGATACGGGCGAACTCTTCCTTGTCATACGCTGTTGGCAGATCGATCCAGCCCAGATAGTCTGAACCTGCTCCGCTCTTGTTATGAAGCTGCTCATGGGCCAGCTTCACCGGAGCGGCAAAGTAGTCAATCTCATGCTGGCTGAAGAAGGAGAGCGCCTTGGTGTAGTCAAAATTAATCTTCTTGGACATCGGTAATGGTAACCTCCTGTTTATCTCTTTAGATTTGACACCGTTTGTTACAACTTTATAATAGGATACTTTAATTTGCCTTGACTGGCAAGGTCTTAAGGCACACCCCGGGCTTTTGAACCAGGTTTTCGGAATTTTAGTGGAAGCGTTTCCCGTGCATAGCAAAGCATGGATTTGTGGAACAACCCCGGGTGCCGTGATAGAATGAATGAAGGCATGCAATCTCAAAGAGCGAAGGTGGAAATGGAATGAAACAGATCGGCTTTATCGGACTCGGAACGATGGGAGCACCTATGGCTTCCAACCTGCTGCGCAGCGGTTTTGGGGTTACCGTCTACAACCGCACAGCAGCCAAAAGCGAGCCTCTGAGGGCAGAAGGCGCCCAGGTCGCCGCAACTCCACAAAATGCCGCCCAGGGCAAGGATGTTATTATTACCATGATCAGCAATGATGATTCTATCCGCGACGTATTCTACGGCCCGGATGGGATTCTGAATGTTCTGGAGCCGGGGATAACCGTTGTTGATTCGAGTACGATTTCTCCCGGTCTGGCGCGCGAAATCGCCGCAGCAGTGGAGGAACGGGGCGGCAGGTTCCTCGATGCCCCGGTAACGGGCAGTAAACCGGCCGCCATTGACGGGACACTGGTGTTCATGGTCGGCGGCAACGCCGGCGTCATTGAAGAGCACCGCGATATTTTTGACTCCATGGGCAGACTGCTGCTGCACATGGGAGACAACGGCAGCGGTGCCGTCGCGAAGCTGGCCCATAACGCCATGGTCGGCATTCATAATGTCGCGCTCGCCGAAGGCTTCTCCATTGCCGTCAAATCGGGCGTCCCTGCAGACAAGTTTCTGGAACTCGTGAAGAACGGGTCGGCCGGCAGCAAGCAAGCCGAGCTGAAGGGCCAGAAGATCATTGACAATGACTTCAGCAACCAGTTTTCCCTGGCGCTGATGCTGAAGGATCTCAAGCTGGCTTCCTCTCTCAGCGACTCCACAGGTGTGCCTTCACCAATGCTTGGCGTAGCCAAAAGCATGTTCCAGGCCGGATTCAACCATGGCTGCGGAGATGAAGATCTGTCCGCTGTGGTCAAATCCTATGAAGAATGGATCGGCCGGAAAATCGGCGATGGCACAAGCAAGGAATAGACTCTACAGGGAGCCGGAAATCAGGAAATATAAGGATATATTCAATGATAACCGGGTGAAATCAGGCGCAGCAGAAACTATGGCTGCGTCTGATGCTGCATTACATAAAATACCAAGGGAGTATACGCCTACGCTGTCCTTTCTATTAACCCGTCCCCAGGACGCCAGCAAGCTGGCGGAAGCTCATAAAAGAACATTTGATGAAGACGCACAGCGGTTTCAGAACAAAGCGGAAGACGGGCCGCCGGGATACGGCTCCAGTTCCCGGAGAGCAAAATGATGGAATAAGGTTACTATACAAGCTTACAAGCTGCTGGCAGATGACAACATCATCGGCGGAATGCTCGTATTCGTTTCACCCGGTGAACAGGAGCAGCATTGTGCCAACATTTAGGATACACTATTCACTCTTGCAAGCCACTCTCTTGTCAGCACCTTAAACAGCTCCTCCTGCTCCAGATGCAAATTGTGACCGGCACGATCCAGAACCGCAAAAGTCGCGTGCGGATACATATCCAGCAGCTTCCATGCATCTTTGAAGCCAGTCATTGAATCTTGTCTTCCCGTTATAATCAGAGCCGGCTTGTCAAAAGGAGGCACCGCAGCCGCCTCAAAGCTAAAGGGATAACCGCCAGCCGCCCTGATCCTATGCATAAAGGCTTCATCGGCCAGTTGCAGGCCGCTGAGTATCTCACGGCTGAACCGCTCCCACGTCTCTCTGCTCTGTACTACCGCAATCGAGGTGAATTCTTCCCTCTCCGCTGCACTCAGCTCTTCCAACAATCCAGCATCACGAAGCATCACTTCATGCGCCGGCAGCTCCCTCTTGGAGGAGTCAGCAATGATGCAGGGGCAGAGCAGCAGCAACCCATCAATACTATCGGCATATTCCCTTACTAACCCCCTCGCTAGATATCCTCCATAGGATTGTCCCACAAGTATAAAATGCCCGTCCGGTATCAATGCCCCAATCATCATCTTAACTGCCTGAAGCATACCGTCCGAGGAACGTATCCATTCTGCGGCAGGAGACTTTCCCATTCCCGGCAAATCCACATAAATTCTTCTGTACGCATCTTGCTCGGAGAATAACGGCTCCATACAGCCCATCATCATCTGATGGTCCGGACCGTTGCCGTGAAGGATCAGCATCGGTCTTCCTTTGCCTGCCTCTTCGTAATTAAATGTTATGTATGAATCGGAATACAGCACGGCCTCACTCCCTTACAATGAATGAATCGGAATACAATACAGCTGCATTCACAGTTTCTTATATATCCCATTAATCAAACACATGTTCCCATTAATAATATCAAACCTGCAGGAGAAGCACAAGTTTATTTATACCAAAATTAAGAACAAAACGGCTACGCCCAAGTGGAAAAAGTCAGACTGTTGAGAAACCCGATTTTTAATGATTTCCGATTAGAAAACGCCTTATAAATCAAAGGTTTATGATTCCGATCTCCTCAAAAAAGCTACTTTCTCAACCGTCTGAAAAAGTAATCTTAATCCCCTTTCGTTAGTGGGAAAAAGTATAGCTAATTCAACTCATTCGGATCCTGGATCATCCTTAGTGGGAAAAAGTACAACTAATTCGGCTGAAATCAGCCGTATGGGGGGAGCAGGCCTCCATTAGGTGTACAAAATCCCACTAAAGCCCGTTCAATCCAGGATTCCAGCCCATTAGTGTTACTTTTTACACTTCGCTTCCGTCCCCTATGAACCTCCTTGCGTTTCATCAGCGTTTTCAGGTTCGCCGGTTCCATTCCTACATTCAATTACCTTTTTGGCTCAACACCAAAATCAGCGGTTGACGATGTGAATGAAGTCCGCTGCGGGTTCAGAGGGTTCTTCCGATCCCGCTGCTAAAGCCCGGTTTCCTGATTGGAATACGATTACTGGTTGAATTTAGATGGAGCCAGCTTATTCCCACGATTCCTTTAGACTTTTCCGTCCGTGTAAGTGTACTAATTCTTACGAATTCCACTTTACTCCATTCCACTTCATTATCCACAATTGACGAGAAGCATAATTTCCTAACGACATGCAGAAACGGCTACGCCGTCCTTATTATGAACGGGGCGTTTCAGCGAGAAATAGAAGGATAATTTAATGTGCAAAGCATATAAATTCTCTTTTAAAAAAAGCCCCGCATAAATGCGGGACCTCTGCTGAAGCTGATGAATTACAACACCGGGTAAGAACAGCAATAATCAGTTAATGCGAAGACTTCCAATGCAAATTTGGAGTTGCCGGGAACATGGAAGGTGTCGGTTCCCTTGATTTCCTTCCATACGTCTGTACCGGGAAGCAGCACTTTCAGATCACCGGATAGAATTTCCATAGTCTCGGGACCCTCCGTGCCGAATTCATACACTCCGGGCAGCATGATGCCGAGTGTTACCTTGGTGCCGTCCTGCAATGTAACTGTACGGCTGGTAACTTTACCATCGTAATAAATGTTGGCTGCTTTTTGAATTGTCGCGTTGGTGAACTGACTCATGTGCTAATTCTCCCCTTTGTTCTTAATCCGTCTATTATAGCAGGGCTTTGACGCGGCTGACTACATTTTCAACCGTAAAGCCATATTCTTTGATTACAGTATCGCCAGGTGCGGAAGCACCGAACGTTGTAATGCCAAGGATGTCGCCCTGATCGCCTGTGTAACGCTCCCAGCCGAAGGTTTGCGCCATTTCGACAGCCAGACGCGCTTTGACTTCAGGCAGGATAACGGAATCACGGTAAGCCTTGTCCTGCTTCTCGAACAGATCCCAGCTCGGCAAGCTGATAACACGGACATCGATGCCTTCTTCTGCAAGAGCAGCCTGTGCTTTTACTGCCAGTTGAACCTCGGAGCCTGTAGCAATAATCTGTGCTTGCGGTGCGCCGTTCTTGGAATCGGAAATTACATAGCCGCCGCGCTTGATGTTATCGCGGACACCCTCAACGGTTCCCGGCAGAATCGGCAGGTTTTGGCGGGTAAGCACCAGCGCTACCGGATTGGCTGTATTTTCCATCGCGTAGGCCCAGGCTGCGGAAGTTTCGTTGCCGTCAGCCGGACGGATAACCGTAAGGCCTGGAATGATGCGCAAGGAAGCCAGCTGCTCAACCGGTTCATGAGTCGGACCGTCTTCACCGACAGCAATACTGTCATGCGTAAGCACATAGGTTACCGGAAGCTTCATGATCGAAGCCAAGCGGACTGCCGGACGCAGATAGTCGGTGAATACGAAGAAGGTTCCGCCGAATACTTTGAGACCGCTGTGAAGGGCAATCCCGTTCATCGCTGCAGCCATACCGAACTCGCGGACACCGAAATAAATATTGCGGCCATCGTAGGATTCCGGGGTGAACTGGGCCAGACCCTTCAGGTGAGTCATTGTCGAGCTTTCCAGATCGGCAGAACCGCCGACCAATTGCGGGAGGCTGGCAGTAAGTCCGTTCAAGGCGTTGCCTGAAGCAACACGGGTGGAAACCGCTTTGTCCTCGGCTTTGTAGAAGGGAAGATTGGCATCCCAGCCTGCGGGAAGCTCGCCGTTCAGTGCAGTTTCGAGCTGCGCCGCAAGCTCCGGATAAGCTTTTTTGTAAGCGGAAAATTTCTCGTCCCATGCTTTGTTGGCCGCAATGCCTTTTTCCTTCACTTCGGCAAACCGGGCGCGGACTTCGTCAGGCACAAAAAAGTCTTCTTCGTATACCCATTTGTAAAAATCCTTGGTCAGCTTCGCTTCGTCTGCTCCCAGCGGGGAACCGTGAGTACCGCCGTGGCCGCCTTTGCCTTGCTTATTCGGGCTGCCATAGCCGATGACGGTCTTCACTTCAATCAGCGTCGGTTTGCTGTTGTCGCCTTGCGCTTCGGCAATAGCCCGGCCCAGTGCAGGAAGGTCATTGCCGTCTTCCACACGGAGAACCTGCCAGCCATAAGCTTCAAAACGTTGTGCTACATTCTCGGAGAATGCCAGATTCAGCTTGCCGTCCAGGGAAATATCATTGGAATCGTACATCACGATCAGTTTGCCAAGCTTCAAATGACCGGCGAGCGAAGCGGACTCGGAAGAAATCCCCTCCATCAAATCGCCGTCGCCGCAGATTGCGTACGTATAGTGGTCAATTACATTGTGTTCGCCTTTATTATAGGTAGCGCCGAGCTGAGCTTCAGCCATTGCCATCCCCACTGCCATACCAATCCCTTGCCCAAGAGGGCCTGTAGTCGCATCTACACCGGCAGTGTGGCCAAACTCCGGATGGCCCGGTGTCAGGCTGCCCCATTGGCGGAATTGCTTCAATTCTTCCAACGGCAGATCATAGCCGCTAAGGTGCAGCAGACTGTACAGCAGCATGGAGCCGTGTCCGGCGGACAATACAAAACGGTCACGGTTGACCCAAGTCGGGTGCTCCGGATTATGATTCATAGTCTTCGCAAACAGCTGATACCCCATTGGAGCTGAACCCATCGGCATTCCCGGATGTCCGGAATTTGCTTTTTCAATCGCATCGATAGCAAGGGTGCGGATTGTAGTAATGGCCAGGTTGTCCACAGTGGAGTTTTCTTCTTTATGGATTGCTTGTTCCTTTGCCTGTTCAGTCATGAAAATAATCCTCCTCTAAATCAAGAATGTCATTTTGACTATTATTGTATCACTAATGTGGAAGCATTTCCAATTGTTTTTGCAAACTCCATATTCCCAACAGCTTATATTTCGCGGCTTCAGCCTGATCTATTCATTATTTTCCCAGCGGCCGGGTATGCCCATCCCTTGTGGCAGCAGTAATAAAACAGCCTATTCCTATGAAAAGAAGGGCTGCTCCAGCATAAATAGAGTATGATGGATATATCCTGCAGGCATACTCATAATTATTTGCAAAAAAACAACAATCGCCGGCTGTTGATTAGCGTAATTTACGCCGGCTTTTTGAAAACGTTCTACTTTGAATGATCTCAATAAAAAGTCCTGTCTCCTTCCGCTGCAACGTGCATAAGACCAGTTTCCGCCTCAGCCTTTGGTCCAGTATCCGGGTTAGACTAAAGTTCGTTTTACAACGCTGGATTATACAGTAAGATGGATTTACTTAAGTGAGCGGTTTTTACCGGTTCATCCAATATTTCCATAAGAAAGGGATTTCGAAGATGACAGCAAATCAAAATATCTACGTTGTGCTTACCGGAACCGGAACTGCTTTTAGCGGAATCATTAAATGGTTTACCAAAGCCGAGCTCAATCACGCTTCGATCGCCTTTGACAGTGAACTGCGCGAGGTCTACAGCTTCGGACGGAAAAAAGCATATAATCCCTTTGTTGCAGGGCTGATCCGCGAGAACTTTGTCCATCCTTTTTACAGCAGTGCGGACTGCGCAATCTATCAGCTTAGAGTAAGCAAGACGGAATACGAGACGATGTACAACCACGTAAAGGGCATGATGGACCATCAGGAGCGCTACAAATATCATCTGCTGGGCTTGATCGGTGTGCTGCTGAATGTGAAAATCAACCGGGAGGACGCTTACTTCTGCTCCCATTTTGTCGCTTCAGTATTCGAGGAGTCTGCCGTTCATCCGGTAGCCAAGCCCTCCTGCTTCGTAACCCCGGAAGATTTCGCCGCATCTCTGTGCGCCCATAAAATCTTCAGCGGCAAGCTGTCCTGCTATATGCGCAGAACTCACGGGCAGCTGGTTCAGGCCTCCTGTGTGCATACTCCCGGCTCACCTGTCCCGGCAGCCGTTGCAGCACAAATGATGCGGTTAAAGGAAGACCGGGTGGAAGGTGTCGTCTGACAGACCGGCCTCCGCCCGATACTACAGTTATCCGGCGCTCCAGATACTGTACGCACCTCCCTCTAGCACCACAATTTCATACTGTCAGCTACCTGTCACGCAGTTGCTTTATTTTACCCGGTGGCTCTGAAAATACTCTGTCCAATCTCCCAGAATAGTGACTGTTACCCTATCTATTTTGGTGTTGTATTCATTCTTCGCAGTAAAAGTAAAGGTAAGCGGACCTTCCGGCAGCTTTTCAAAGGCTGTATTATACAATTCACCGGTCCAAAGCGTTTTGCTGCTGTCTTTGGGGCTAAGCTGTGTGGCATACCCTCCCGTCATCACTGCTTCAACCGTATCCGGCAGCCCTGTAGCATCCGCTTGCAGCACAAAGCCTTCTCCCGCCCAAAACACGCTATAGCCGCGCGGGGTCTCCGCATTCCCGCTTTTATTCAAATTGTACGCTTGGCGGTTTGCATTCCACTCTGCCGTATGCTGAACCCCACCCTTCACCGTAAGCAGGTTGACCATGAAATATTTACGCGGAGATAGGGCGCTCCAGCTAAACCCGTCGAACACTTCAACTTCCACCGCATACTTTTGATTTTCTGCCAGCATACCGGCCGGGATCTGCCACTGCTTGGCGCTGGAAGCCTGTTCACCCGATTGGACCGCGGCTGCTCCGGTTGTCAGGTTGATGATCCGCACTTTGTACCGCTGCTGCAGATCTCCGTCTTCGTCCTGATACTCCCATTTGATGACCGGAGTCAGCGTACTGGCGATCGTTGGGACAGCCTGGCTGGTGCTGGCCGGATACGTGAGGTTAACCGTAGGAATACGATTCACAACCGTGATTGTTTGGGACAGCTCCCTGTACAGACCCAGCGAATCCGTAACCACTTGTCTCAGAGTAAAGGCTCCGTTCGTACTGAACTGCTTGGTGAACGTGCTCCGTGTGCCGGCCAGGCTCTCCGCCCCGCTTGAAGGCTTCAAGAAATATTGATGGGCGATGCCGTCACCTTTCGGTATATCCGCATCTGTAGCAGTGCTTTTAATCTGCAGTATATCCGTCCGGTAAATCGGCACTTGCGCTGCATTCCTTCCGGTATCCGTAATCAGGGTAAAGCCCGGCTGAGGCGGGTTGTCGATGATGAACGCTTTTTCGTTCGAGACGTCCGACCAGGAATTTGTGGAATAGGCTCTGCCATAAAGAGTAAAAATTTCGAACCTTTCAAAGGTTCTGTTCGGCACCTGATACTGCCGGAGCAGGCCGGTAGAGTCCGGGTTTTCGACAGTGTTGACCAATACTCCGCTGGTACTAAAAAACTCCAACCGGTATTTTTCCTGTGGATCGCTGTCTGGATCGGAATAGGTCCACTGAATGAGCGGATCTCCCTGAAGTTCGGCATCCAGCACAGAAGGATCGCCTGGCGTGCCTGCAGGTGTGGTAAGCGTTAAGGAAGGCGCCAGGTTTGGGGTCACGTTGACTTTCATTACTGCAACATTTGATTTTGCGTCAATCTGGTCCACTGCCCAATGCTCAAGTGTATACACTCCAACTTCATTAAAGTTCATCCGGATATTTTGCGTATTGTAAAAGTGAATTAATCCTTCGCTGTCCGTTACCCTCCAGTAGTAACGCAGGCTGGATACATCGGAAGGATCTTCGTCAGCATCCGCAGAGTTGTACGAAACGGTGTTATACCGGGCGGCCTCGGATGGACCGTTAATCGCAGCGGCAGGAATATGATTAAGTACCGTAAAAGTATGCATCGCATTAGAGCTCAATACGCCATCGGATGCGTTCAGGCGCATTTCCCAGCCAGCGGATACCGCTGCCTTTGGGGTTATTCCACTGCGCTGGATCAGATCGGTGACCTTCATGACCGGGTACCGGTTGCTTCCGCTGTAATAATAAGCGCCCCCGTCGAGTTGCGCATTCCAGGCATACGATAGGCTGTCGCCATCTTCGTCCGGATCAGGCGTCTGGTTGTCCATGGTGATTACTGTGTCCCGGTACACTTCGCTTGGCATGTTGAAGGAGGCTGCCGGCGGATGATTAATCACCTGAACCGTCTGACTGTAAGGCGTTGACCACAGCCCACGGTTATCATGCACCTGCAGCGTAATCACATAACTGCCTTCGCCATAGGCCGCTATATTCGGGGGGATAACAGCCCCGCCGTAAGAAGACCACACTTGCTGCGATCCGTTCTTAACGAGGGCCCAACTGTAAATATCCAAGGAATCATTGTCCGGATCAAAGGATTGATCTGTAATTGTCGTCGCTTTTCGATAGGATACGATGCTCGGATCCACGGTAAACATGGCGACTGGCGGAAGATTGATGGCACTGCCTGCGATACGCAGGCACCAATCGGACCATACCCCTATTTTATTTTCGCCATCTACGTCTCTGACACGTAATCGGATATCATACTGGTCACTTGTCGGCAGCTGTGCAGGCGGCACCCCTTCTGTCCATACTTCAGACCCAGTTTTTTTGTATTGCCATTGCCAGGCAGAAATCCCTTTGGTCGGACTTGTGGTGTGGTCTAAATCATAAGAGCTGTCGCTTAGCTGCAAGCTGCCGTTAACGAGCTTCGCCGTAAATAGGGCAATAGGTTTACGGTGTACATTGAAGACCATGGAGGAAATATTGTCTGGCCCCCAAATCCGGTATTTGTCAAAGCGATTGTCGTTCTTCGGGTTATCCTTGAGCTGAAAATAGACACTGTACAAACCGCTGTATGGGAATGACGTATAAAGTGCTGAACGCCAAAGCCCACTGTCCGAAATAATCCCCATCGAGTTATCAAAAAAGTAAGGATCGTGCTCATAGCGGTAACGTTTGGCGTACTGCGGGTCATTTTCAAAGTCCGTATATGTATTATCCAAATGTACGGGATCGTCGACCAGCACAAACGATTTGTTTTTTAACCGTACGACAACGTTAAAGGTTAAGCTGCCCTCAGCCTTTTTGTTATACGGATCCACAACCGAGACTTTAACCGGATAGGTTCCGGGAGAAAGTGAATCTGCTATCGCATCAATAGGGATGGAGAAATAATGCGGTGTTAAGGTATTACTTACTTTTTCTTTGCGGTAATAGACATTGGGTACTTCAACAACAATATTCAGGTCGTCGTTATCGGGGTCCTGGGCATATCCTTCAACATTCAGAATGTTGTATCCTTCTTCATTTTGAATGGTAGCATTGTTTGGTGAAATTAAAGAGAGCGTAGGTGCCGAGTTCTGAATGAGGGCCCATTTGTGATAGTCACTTAAAAAGAATTTTTTCTGCATGCTCAAGTTTACGCCCATCATCCCACTAATTTCATCGTTAAATTCCAGATACTTAGGAATACCTGTAATGCCAAAATAATCAGTGGGTGAAGTTTGACCTACATAAAATGATCCGGATGTGATGTTGGAAGCGCCATTATACTGCCCATAGTAGAAATTCGGGCCATCTACAGGTACCACACCGCCGGTCTGGCCGGGATGATAGTAATCCACGTAAAACATATCTCCGTAGTAGCTCAATTGATCACGCTGCTCTTCCCCGTAAGGATTTGGGCCGTAAAAATGAGGGGCGTGCTGATACCGAATATCATATTCCACCCAGTGGCTGCCTTGTTTTAAAGAACTGGCTTCCAGACGTGCGAAACTTCGGGTAACTGTAATGTCATATTGCGGGGCATTGGGACTAATCTCGTAACTCATCATTTGAGTCACTTTGTTGTAGCGGATTTTTGTAATGGTATAAGCCTCCCTTTTGACATGAAGACTAAAATCACTTAGTGCCATGTATGGAGCTGCCATCCACCATGTACCGTCATTTTCATCAAATCCACCCCAGCCATCTAACGCAGGAACCTCAATATCCATAAACTCCACGACATTAGTATCCAGTGCATCGACTTCATGGACTTTGAAAATGTTTAATTCCAGAGTCAGGAATAGAGCCAAACACAACAGCACTTGCAGACCTAAACGTGTAATCTTCACAAGCCTTCCCGTTCCTCTCCTTACCATGTCCAATCGCCTTGTGGTCCCAGGTTAAGCACTTCTACAACTCGCTCAGACACAGGCTGCACAGCGCTGCTGTACGAATCTGCGGATCTGCGGTCTGCGGACGAAACAAATTCGCCGATTGTAGGCTGACCAAACTCTTCGGTTTCTGTTGCGCGCACTTCATATCTTCCAACCTCACTGACTTCCAGATAGAGGTGGTCCAGATTGCCATCGCTGAAGGTCACCCAGGATTCATCGTCAAAGCTCCCGTCACCATCGGAGTCATAACGATACTGCCAAAGCCTGCGGGCAATCAGATCTATGTCCGGTGTAAACGAAAGGTCTTCGATATAAATGGATGCCTTATTCCCATTTTGCGGATCCCGATAGGCAGTCGGCTGCATTGAGAACAAGACGGTTGGCGGATCGTCTGGAATAATGGTAAAGGTAACGGACGAGGTATCCGAATACCCTTCGGTATTCTCAACATAAATCGTCGCCTTATAGACACCGGGCTTTCGAAAAAGCATGTCCTTGGTTGTAATGCCTTTTAATGTTCCGGAATATTTAATGTCACTGCTTGTCCCTCCGGAAACCGCTGAAATCGTAATTTGGGTCCTGGCATCCACCAATGGATAGTGCACCGGACTTTTACTGGTACTGGTCAAGGTCACTTTGCGATTTTGTTTAGTACTGCCCGTAAGCTTAAGCCCCGCGACCGGCTTGGGTTCAATCACTTCGATAAATGTTCCGGTAGAGTCGGACATACCGTCATTGTCTACAACTTGCAGGCTGACTCCGTTGGTGCCGATACTGTTCGATGCGTACCATGTGGTGGTATATGCATCTTTCAAGGGCTCTACCGCCCGCGGTGCGTCCCAAATGTATGATTTAATGGTTCCGTCCGGGTCATAAGAACCGCCGCCGCTAACGATAAATTCCTCTCCGGCCTTTATGGCCGCAGGAGCCATGATCACAGCCACTGGAGGTTTGCCGCTGGATGGCGGAACGGTAGGATCTGGTTGCAGTATAATCGTCGGAATGTTCTTATAAATCTCCACAATAGCATCAAACGATTGCTGCAGAGACGTTATCGTACCGTTGTTCGTAACAATCGGCTTCGTAAACCGCACGGTAACAGTCAAGGCATACTTTTGCTGATACCTGTCATCTTTAATCCGCTCCTTGAGGATGGTGAAGTCAAACTGCGTATTGCTGCTCAGTGCTTTGCTGTAATTTTTCTTTTGCTGCAGCGTACTCTCCACTTCTTTCTCCTTAGCATAAAACACCCATTCTTCGATGTTAGAGGAATTCATATAACCCTCGAGTTCCCCTTTCAAGGAGAGCTGCACGGCAATATCCTTGTCTTCAAATTTTGCCGGGTTAGGATTTGGTTTTAACACAGCCACGCTGCCGGTAAGAGTAGGTTCGGTAGGCAGATCGTAATCAAAGGTAACGGTTCCGGCGTAGCTGTAGGAAGTTAGTTTGGCTGTGGCTGTGAAATAATAGGGTAGAGTAACGTAATACAACCGGCCTGTGACCCATTGGCCTTTTTCAAAACTATCTGGCACTTGTTCAAATTCAAAATTTTGGGATGGAATCGTGTAAGTTATGATGAATTTACCATCTTTAACGCTCGTACTCCCCTTATCTCCTAAAAGAGCTAGAAGAGTAATCTTGATACTCGACTGTACAATACTAATATACGAAATGGTTTCCGATTCATTTTTATACCATGTGGCCGTACTTGGATCAGCAGGATTAGATTTGGTGGTTACCACTGTCTTTGGTGGCGCAATAGATGGTGTTTCGATGTCTTCTGCGCTTACATTGTAGCTAACATTAATCCCCTTTTCTTCTATATAATCATTAATCTGCCATAGGCGTCCTTCCGCATAGCGCCAAATAGAGTTTCCGGGCTTAGTAGTAAAATTTCTTGAATATCCTCCGTTAGCTCCTTTCACAGATAAGGTTTCATTTTTTTCGTTCCCTTTGAGGGTGAGTTTTATCTTGCCATTCTCAACGATGATCGCCCCAACCACACTGTTATTCCCCTTATATTTAAGAGTACCCAATTTGATCATAGAGCTGCTTACTCCACTAGGCATGTCTAAGTAAAAGGTCTTTGCACTGTTGTCTGATCCGGTCAACCCAGTTGTAGTTGGGACGGACACCGATACGTTTTTTGTATCAGCGGCCTGTGTAGAATGTGTTGAAAAAGGAAATAAAATCATTAAGAAAAGAACTATAACGTACGTTTTTTTCATGGTTTACCTACTCTTTCGGATTCTTCGCAACGTATTTTTCAGTGGATACATTCTTGTTATCTAACCAAATCACAAAGGAGTTAAATTTACCATCATAAAGATAAGCCTGATAAGTACTAAGTTTTTCACCAGCTTTCAAACTCCATGACCACAGTGCCTCTTTATTATTAGGCTTGTAATGTGGTACATCAACAGTAGTTAATGGCATAGTCACATATGCACTAGTTTCTCCCCCAAAATTCAACTCCCATTTTTCATTTAGGTCCTTATAGTTTTTTTGAACGGTATTTCCACTCTTATTCTCTACCGTAATCTTCGTCCAAATAAAATACTTTGCGGAATCTGTGCCTGTATAGCCGTATTTCTTAATCAATGTCTGAGCTGTAGCGGATTTCACATCATAAATCATTATCTTCTCCAATGTATAACTAAATCCCCCTGCCGTAACAGTCACAGGCAATTCAACTGCCTTTTTCAAACCAAACTTAAATAAATTATCTCTCATTATCGGCGCTGTCGTTGCGGCTGGTTTGACTGTAGGAGTAGCCGTTGCAGCTGCTGCAGTTGCATTTCCACTTTGTCCCACAAGCGCACTAGTCAAAATCGCCCCTGCCAAGGCTGTTCTCATCATTGTTTTTTTCATTTTTTAATCTCCCTCATTTCTTGTTTTGTTTGAATCAGTTATTCATCTTATACTCCTGCACCGCAGGTACAATGATAGCCTCCTGGACCTTCGAGCGGGAGATCAGTACCGGGTGGGCCGTCTCGACGACGGCGATAACGGAAGGGCCTTGTATGTACTTGGTGATTCCATACTTGCTGTCTTCATAGAGGAACGGAAAAGTAACTCCGCTGGATTGATCGACAATGTCGAACTTTACAATCTTTACTTGAGTTTGGAGACGGCTGCCCGCCAAAGGAGCCAGGCTGTCGTCCAGTCCAAGATTAGCCTGAAGAGAAAGACGAAAGGTTGAAAAAGCTTCAGCAGGATTGATGATCAGACGGCCTTGTGCCCTTGCAGCTTCATTTAGCTCTTGCGATGCGTCATGAACAGCAATGTTATTGGCATCCTTCAGCATGCTGCGCAGCATGTCCCACTCCTGGTTCTGAATCTGAAAAAACCAGGAGTAGATGAAGATCAGCAGCACAAAAGCCAGCTTAATAATATAGTCCATAAATTAAGTTCATCCCTTAATCAATCGAGATACTCACTCATGATTGACCCATGACCGTAATAACGAGTGGGCTGGGCCGCGCCAGAAAACTTATAAGGAAATAAATTTATCCGAGGTGCCGAGATATACACATCCATACGCTGTTTGCGTACCTGTACGGTTTCCGTGCTGCTCGTGATTTGAATGGACGCTTCCGGAAATCCAACAGCCTTCAGATTGGAGATGACCTCACTTTTCATTGAAGCCGTGACCCTCCCCTCCGTTGCTGCTTTTTGTGTAATATACGATGTGTTGGCTTTGACCTGCAGATCAAGCAAATAATCAATGTAAGTGAAGATCGGCTGCAGGATAATGAACAAGACTAGCCACATGAATAATGCCTGGAGAACGGTAGCCTTCAATGCCGTTGCCCCCTTTTAATACTGCTCGACTTGCTTGGTATGTTTGATGATATCGTCCTGGCTGCTGCCGATGATATTCGTTGCGGCTGCGATAAACATTCCTGCAATTACAAAACCGATAGCCAGAAACATGGCGACTGAGATTGAGTCTTTTTTCATGACAACTTAGACCGCTGTATGAGCAGGTGTATGAACGGCTGCAGCAGATGGCCCCGACTCTGCCGGTTGGGTCATCGTCACTCCTGGTATAGCCGGTCTGTTGTCGTCTGCGGAATTAATTACATCCCGAACAACCGGGATCAAAACAGCAATTACGATGGCAACACACAGGAATCCGATAGCGATGAACAAGCCGGTAGAAATAGCATCCTTTTTCATTGTTAATATCTCCCTTTTCATTTTATATTTTTATAGGATTCTTGAATATAACAAAAATTTCATTCGATGCAATTCACAGTTGTCGGACCGCGTTTAGCGGATATTTATTGTTGCGATATCAAGTAGCGATTTCAAGAAGCCTCATCCAGTTTGATATCTTAACAAAAATTTCATTCGATGCAATTCACAGTTGTCGGACCGCGTTTAGCGGATATTTATTGTTGCGATATCAAGTCGCGATTTCAAGAAGCCTCATCCAGTTTGATATCTTAACAAAAATTTCATTCGATGCAATTCACAGTTGTCGGACCGCGACAAAATCACTGAAACATCCCCACCCCATTGAAATTCCCTTTAATCAGCAGGATGTACTGCATCGCCAGAGAGACGACCATCAGAAAGGTGGCAATGGAGGGAATGACGTTGATGATCGTGGAGACTTCACCGATGAAGGACCATTTTTTCAAATACTGATCGCTGGATATTTTGGTAATAATCTTGCCCTGCTCCCGCAAATAATTGGCTGCTTCCGTATCGTCGTCCATGCCCTCCGTAGCCAGCAGAATAGAACGGATATCATTGATAAAAGCATGGTTGTCCGGGAATTTGCCGCAGAACCATTCAATCGCCCGCTCGGTTCCCTCGTCCACTGCACGCTCAGACAGCTCGTACAGATCCTGACGAATATAGTTGAAATGTCCTGCCGTTCCGGCGCAAAAGGCTCCAAACTGCACGTACCCCCGCTTGCGCAGCCGGTTGTTCTCATAAAGCCGGATAAAGGAGATTAACTCACCGTCTTTTTGAATCAGCGCCTTCTGATGCAGCCAGGCCAGCAGCCATCCCAGCGGAAGATATCTCAGCGGACTGGTAACCACCAAAATCAGCACCGCAATAAGCAGATCATAGATGGAAAAAGGCACATTCCGCAGAAAGTCGCCTGCTGCCTGAGCCAGTATATAAATCAGCGCTGCCGAATAGCGGAACAGCGTGATTCTGCCTGCGGAGAGGGTTAGGCCGCTGTTATTAAGCAGCTGCTGCAGCCGCTCATTTTGCACGCGTTCCCCAAGCGCCCTCCACCTCGCTCCAAGTCGAAGAATATACCGCTCCTGCCTGCTGCTGCTCACAAATACCAGCAACGAGAGGTACACAACACCCAGCACTGCAATCAAAAACAAAAGTCTATCCATAATTCATCACCTTAGTGGTAGTCCAGTTTTGGCCTGGCGAGTATGGTACTGATCATAAAAGAGATAAAAAGGCCCGAAATAATAATCATTAAAAAGGTTAGGCCAACACTGGTCTGAAACTGCAGCTTGAAATAGACATCGGGCTTCAGCATATAAATAAATGTTCCGACAGATGAAACCAGCACCACCAAATTGCCATATAGACCGAGACTGATCGCATCCCTGCTGCCCGCCTTCACTGTCAGAATCGTCTCCCTCTGCTGCTCCATGGAGCGGCTCAGCATCATAAGCGTGTTCTTCAGATAACGGGTGCCTTCTTTCTCGCAGTACAGCAAATCCGAGACGAATTCCACTGCAAAGGTTGTCCCGATGGCTCCCGCAAACCGCTCTGCCTCACAGGTCAGCTCACGTTCATTGCTGTAGTTGGCAAAAGCTGATCCAAGCAGCCGGAGCGGGGTCTTCAGCACGCTTTCCTCGGTCAAAAAGTCAGCGGTTTTGGATAAAATGGAGTCCACCGGCAGATGTGTGAATTTGGTCGCTATTTTAATTACATCCAGCAGATCATAGCTTCCACGCACCTTGCGCTGCGCATAAAGATATCTCGTCCGGAGATAAGGAATACTCGCTGCGATAACTGCAACAAAGAACGGAAAGCGCCAAGCCCCCTGAACCGGAAGACGGTCAGCCATACTGATGCCATCCAAAAAAGGGTTGCCGAAGCTCAAATGTGCCGGCAGTTCTCTTAGGGTCAGCAGTCCAGAGAGAAAAACCGCGATGAACAGAAACAAGGTGCGTATGGAAAAGCGCATGACACTGATTCCCGGCTCATATTTACGCTTTGCAAAATAGAGCAGATCATCCAAATGCCGGTACAGCCACCTCCTCTTCTTAATGCTGCTGACCTTTTGCCCAAAAAGGCTGATCCTCAGGCTCATCCGCTGGTCGAGCTTCTGCCCAAGCTGTCTTAAATGCCGTTCAATTAGCGGTTTCACCAGCAGCCACAAGCCGCCGGCAATTAATAAATGAAAAGCAATCTGAAGCACATAAAACAGCAGCTCCATGTCTCCTCCTCCTTCATTCATTCATTACAATTCTGGATTTGAGGCTTTCCTTCAGCGGCTCGTTCATTGGTTTCTGTGCAGCGAGATGACCAAGCTCCTGCAGCAGCACCCGCGAAGCGCGCGGACTTTTCTTTTTCATCTTCCGCATAAGCCCTGCCGTCAGCTTGTCATTATAGCTCCAGGCAGATTGTTCTTCTTCCCAGCGCATCAGATCATTGGCAAATACAGAGTTGGCTCCTTCGTCATAAAAAACCTCGGAGATCCGGGCCAGCCGCTTTTTCCCGTCAGCTACGCTTTCCAGAATAAATACCAGCTCGCAGGATTTTAGCGCAGAGATCAGATGTCCCTTCAGACTGCCTCCGATTCGTGTCGATACCGCAAAAGCGCCCTGATACGGAATATCCTCCGAATCCACCGTATGAAAGGTGCCCGTAATGCCGTCATAGCCCTTTTCACCGCTCCACAAATAAAACTCCCATTCGTTATAGCGCATTTCCGTCATATAGACAATGTTGGGATCATGGCGCAGCGACTCCACCCCAACCTCCATCAATTCCTCGTTGGCAGCCTGAATCGGAATAATCCGGTGGCCCTTGATCTGATACGGCAAAATCGACTCCGGATGCTTCTCGATCATCACCACCCCCATGCAGGAGGATGAACCGAGAAGCTGCTCACCTACAATCGTGTTGGCAAAGGTGGTTTTGCCTGAACCGACCGCTCCGGCGATAATGGTGTTGCGGAATGTACCCGACAGCGCACGGATTAGCTCAATTGCCTCTGCAGGAATACATTCTGTACCTGCCTGATCCTCCAGATCCAGAAACTCCACCACCTGCCGCCGCAGCGAGATCGTAGTGAAGCCTTCCCACACTCTGGGCGAAACCCAGATTGCAAGCCGGATGAAGCGGCCGGGCCAGAGCGGATCATCCATTTTGAACTCTACAGAAGGGTTGTCTTTATTGAGTTTCTTATTGGGATCGCTTTTGAGCAAAGAGCGTTTAAGCTGCTCCACCCGGTCCAGCGAGGGCATTTCATAGGGATAAACCACATACTTCCCGCGATGGTTATAAAATATCTGCCGGCCGATCATCTGCAGCCCGGTAGATTCACTGTACGCCCGGTCGGTGAACCAGCGGTAGGCGGGTCCAAATCCCTTCCATTCGTGAAAAAGCGCCTCTGCCGCTGTCCCGTAGGCTTCCGGCACCTTGCCGGTAAACGGTGTTTTCCGCAAATACTTCCCGATCTCATTCATGAAAAAGCTGACCGCCTGCGGATCACCGATCAGCGCCTTGGCGTTAAGCTCAAAGTATCCGTCGTCCTCCCGCTCCAGCTCGGCATTCATATCGCTTTTCATTTTTTGCAGAAAGCCGTAAAAGTCCTCTTTGCCAGGCTTGCTGATACGCAGCACACTTTGCTTCAGAGAGAACAGCCTGCGGTCATCCTGAGGATTCGGCAGCCATATCGCCTGATGCACCTGCTCCTGTATTTGTCCATCGCGCTGAGCCTGCGCCTGTGCCTGCATCCACTTCGCATGCCAATCATCTTCCCGGTATTCTATCATTGGAAAATCCCCTTCTTTCGGGCTTCCGGTGCCAAGCCGAGTGATACCAGCAAAGCATGGATTTTCTCGTCCACATGCTGAAGATCTCTTTTGCCGAGTGGCAGACTGTCCTGGAACGGCTGGCAGTAGGGCAGCTCAAGCAAAATCCCACTGCCAAAACGGAGCGCCAGGTTCTTGGGTGAGCTCACTTCCTCCACATTGCTGCGGTTAATAATCCATTGAAAATCCTGCGGATGCAGGTCCATATGACCGGCAAGCTCCATAAGCGGCTGAAGACGGTATTCGTGCTTCGGATGTGTTACCATGAAATGCAGTGCTGATTTCTGCATCCCCACATACCATGCTGCGCTCTCGGGAATCGATCCGAAATCAGCGATCACCACATCGGCATTCCCGGCAGCCTGGGCAAGCAGATATTCGATTTCCTCCTCCTGATAATCCTGAACACTCAAATAATCGAAATTGCCCGGCAGATAGGCATAGCCTTCTTGCTTAACCAAAGTGTCAAAATCCGCTGCCTGGAGCATTTTACCGGTCAGCCGGGGCCGCAGCCTGTCGAGGCTGATTGCCGTCTTGCGGTCAAATCCGGGATCATACAGATCAAGGCCGAGCAGGATCACACGTTGTCCCGCAGCGGCAATCCGCCGGGCGAACAGTTTGGCCGTACTTGTACAGCCGATACCTGGCCCAGAGCCGAAAAACCCGACGAGATTGCTTCGCTCCCCCCGCTCCTCCTCCAGAATGAAACGCAGCTTCTCCACAACCGCCGAAGAAGTAGCTCGCGGAGGAATGAAAAAGATTCCAAGACTCTCACATAACATATGGACGGCTTGATAGCTGCGGACTCCTTTTTGACGGTAAATGTACAATAAGGAGGAATTCGGATAGCCCTGCCGCAGTTCACTCAAAGCTGTAACCGGAACCTGCCCGCTCGTAACCATGAGCATCTGCCCTTGTGCCTGGGCGGTCTCGGGTAAAACATTTTGCGTTATTACTGTGAAGCCGGCAAGCTTGATCTCATTAACCGTCAGCTGATCCATCCCCAAGCTGAATATTTTCATTTCATTCGCCTCCTCTCATTTTTACTCGACACGCACAATCCATAGCTTCTTGCCCTGCTCCAAATATTGCCCGAGCAGTTCGCCGTCGCCTTTCTTCAGCTTCAGTTCGGGTGCAGCCACCTTGCCGGTAGAAGTGAAGCGGTTGTTCGTGTTGCCGTTCTCCGAATCCAGCACATCGTTGTTGTCTTCAGTTCTTACATAATTAACTGTGACACCGGTTAGGAACACCATACGCGCAGGCCCGGCAGGCTGCGTTTCTCCGGCTCCTGTCCCCGCTGTTGATCCAGCTGTGCCAAGGTTTTCATTGCCTGTTGCTGCAGTTCCATAGCCACTACTCCGCGCCTGATTTGCCGTGCCGCCTTCAACCAGATAAATATCAACTTTATCTCTGCTGCGCAATGAGCCGTTTATCGCATAGATGGCTTCCTTGGGAATAGGGAAGATGCCCTCGTCCCGCTGCGGCTCCAGATCACTTACATCTACAAGGGATGCCGTCAGAATGCTTCCGTTCGTCAGATTTACATTGGTAACCTTATGCTCCACCTGACTGATGTCCGTGATCACCCCGGAGGGGATATCCTTGGTCTGGACCGAATCCAGATAAAGGTCACTTGTCTTCAGCTCATAATTTTTGGGCAGAAAGCTGCCTTCGGCCACTTTGACCTTGACCACCGTCTGCGACAGCACATATGGCTTGAAGTAAAGATCGTAGCCGAGCAATCCGCCGAAGCCGATGACCAGAATGAGAAAAGCAAACAAATAATTGCGTCTTAACTGATGTCCCCGTTGTGAAGCCAAGCCTTTTACCCCCTTCGAATTGTCGTTAGTAAGCATGACAAAATACACCTTGGCGCAATGAGCCAAAATGCCGGTAAAATGCTTTTTTACCTTAAATGGTTTTGAGAAAAGTATTAGATTATGGGTGTGAGGTTGCATAGCTTGAGGATAACTGCGGGAGCGCGCTCCCGGCTGGAGGTGAATGGACTCCGGTGAACATCAGATACAGCACCGATATTCACCGGAGAAAAATTCAATTAATTAAATACAACTGTCTTGTTGTGATGAACAAGAATCCTGTCTTCAATATGCCATTTGACTGCCCGGGCCAGAACGACCCGTTCAATCGTGCGGCCGATGCGCTTCAGCTCATTCACATCATCGCTGTGGCTGACCCGCTGCACATCCTGCTCAATAATCGGACCGCCGTCCAGCTCTTCGGTAACATAGTGGGCGGTGGCCCCGATAATCTTCACGCCGCGCTGGTAGGCCTGGGCATATGGCTTGCCGCCCACAAACGCCGGAAGAAACGAGTGATGGATATTAATGATCCGGTGGCGGTAATGGTCAATGAATGCCGGCGAGATAATCTGCATGTACCGCGCCAAAATAATAACGTCAATGTCATCTCCGATGACCTCAAGCTGGCGCTGCTCCGCTTCCGCTTTGGTGTCAGCCGTCACCGGGATATGATGGAACGGGATGCCGAAGGACTCCACATAGGCCTGCATATCCGTATGATTGCTGACTACCAGCGCAATATCCGCATCCAGATCCCCGGCCTGCCACTGCCAGAGCAGCTCGACCAGACAATGATCCTCTTTGGAGACAAAGATGGCCAGCCGCTTCTTGTGGCTGACATTGAAAATTTGCCAGTTCATCTTGAAGCGTTCGGCAACTCCGCCGAAGATGGAACGCACTTCATCGATCCGCTCGTCCAGCTTGGGCAGGTCAAATTCCACTCTCATAAAAAACATTCCGCCATCCGGGTCCATGGTATATTGATCCGACTGCACAATGTTGGCGCCGTGCTGGTACAAGAAATGCGATACAGCGGCCACAATTCCCGGCCCGTCCGGACAGGAAATGAGCATGCGCGCCCGGTTCGGATATTGTGCGCTTAACGAATGATCTCTTTTCACATGTAGTTCCATAGTCCTCTTACCATCCTCTCATCTCTTGCGCAATCGGCAGCTTGGCTTAAGCGTTCACGAGCAGCTGCTTGCCCGCCATCCAGGCAATCAACCGGTGATTGATGGCTTCTTCGCTAAGCTGCGGAAAAAGCTGTGCGACAGCAACGCTATCATACAAACGTTCCAGCGGTTCACGCGGATCAGCCTTTTTGGCCTTGGCGTCGTTCTTCAGCAGTTCCCATACATTCAGCACGTACTGGCGGGGATCAAGCTCCTGCTTGGCAAAAAAGGCGTGCAGTTCCTCGACCTCCTGCATAAACTCCGCTCCGAACCGATCAGTCACAGTGCCGCGCAGCAGGGCGATTTCGACCTCGTACATCGGGCGCAGCGTCTTTGCATTCTTGCCGATCCAGGGCGTCTCCAGAATGAACGGCAGTCCTGCAAGGGCTTCGTGGTGGACTACCCTGTTGATGGTCTCAAAGCCAATGTAGCCTGATCCGATCGGGGTATGACGGTCTTTGCCCGCTCCGCGCGGATTTTTACTGTCGTTGATATGGATGACACCCAGCCGCTTAAGTCCGATGACCTCATCAAACTGACGCAGCACGCCGTCCAGATCGCCGACAATATCATATCCGGCATCATGAATATGACAGGTATCAAGACAGATAGACAGCCGTTCGTTATGTACGACTTTGTCAATAATCGAGGCAATCTCCTCGAAGCTGCGTCCGATTTCTGTTCCTTTGCCGGCCATTGTCTCCAGAGCAATATGCACTTCCGTCTCGTTCGTACCGCCAAGCACCTCATTTAAGCCATCCGCAATCCGCTGAATGCCATATTCGGCGTCCTTATCTGTAAAAGCTCCCGGATGAAGTACAATATGCTTCACCTCAAGCGCATGGGTACGGCGGATTTCCTCTTGCAGGAAATCAACAGCCAATTGATAGGTGCTGTCCTTGTAGGAACCCAAGTTGATGATGTATGGCGCGTGGACCACAATCTCTTCCACACCGTTCTCCTTCATCGCCTGCTTGCCTTCCGCGGGATACATCGACTCAATCGGCTTGCGGCGCGTGTTCTGCGGCGCACCTGTATATATCATAAACGAGGTCGATCCGTACTCATTTGCTTCATTGGCCGCGCTTAGGAGACCCTTGTCCGCACAGGACACATGTGAACCTATTTTCAGCATGCCTTTTCCCTCTTTCCTTCACGAATTAACCCTTATTCTACCGTGATCGGGAAAATAAATCTAGGCAGGCTCTCGCTGTCCGCTTCTGCTTCGCAAAACTTTGGAAATGCGCTATACTTTAGATGAGAATGAAGTTTGTGACAATCATCATTGTCAAAGGCGGTGTATCATGTCATTTAAATCAGGCTTAAGCTTGTTATCTGCAGCACCGAGCAATTGGTTTATGAACTCTATTGCATTTTGGACTTTTCTGCTGCTGGGCTGTATGTGCATCGGCGGCTATTTCATGTTCCGCAAATTCCTCAAGGTGCTGCCTAAGGCAGACGGCAAATCCAAGCTGGACTGGCAGAATTATTGGGTCGAACGCAGCCGTCCGCTTTGGAGTGACGAGATGAAGGCTTTTCTGGATCAGCTTGTCCAGCCCGTCCCCGGTCCTTTCCGAGATATCGCCAAGCATTCCATAGCTGCCGAGATTGGCAAAATCGCCGTGGAGAGCCAGGCGCCGGAAGTCACCCGCGAGCACTGCATCAGAGGCTATATCGTAGCTACACCACGGCGCGACAACCGTTTTCTTATCAGCTTCCTTGAAAAGAACGGCATAGACTACTCTCCTTATCAGCATCTAATTAAGTAATCAAAGGAGCGATCTTATGAAATACGTAATCTGCGGCGGCAGCGGTTTTATAGGACGTGAGCTCACTGAATACTGGCTGCAGGGCGGGCATCAGATCATCGTTGTCGGCCGCAAGCAACCTGAATCCCAAACTTCTGCCCATCCAGGCCTTAATTTCCTTACCTGGGACAGCCTGGCTTCAAATCCGGAGTTGGCTGAGGGAGCAGATGCGCTGGTCAATCTTGCCGGAGCCCCGCTTAGTCAACGCTGGAGTCCAAACGGCAAGAAGGCCATTATGCAGTCCCGTCTTGAAACCGTTTCAGCGGCAGCCAAGCTGATGAATGAAATCCAGGAGAAGCCTGCCGTAATTATTCAGTCCTCCGCCGTAGCTATTTATGGCACCTCACTGCAGGATACCTATGACGAAACCTGTCCTGAGCAGGTTATCGATTTTCCGTCAGAGGTTGTAAAAGCATGGGAAGCAGCCGCAGATGAAGCATACTCGAACGTAAGAGCAGTCAAGCTGCGCACCGGAGTCGTGCTTGGCAACGAAAGCGGAGCTTTTCCCAAAATGAAGCTTCCCTACATGCTCGGCTTCGGCGGTAAAATCGGCAGCGGGAAGCAGTGGCTGTCCTGGATAGAGCTCACCGATATTGTCCGGCTGATCGATTTCTGCGTTCAAACTCCCGGAATCGCAGGTCCTGTCAACGCCACCGCCCCGCACCCCGTTACCAATGAGGAATTCGGCAAAATGATCAGCAGGGTGTATCATCGCCCTCATTGGTTTCCGCTTCCTGCCTTTTTGCTGAAGGCTGCCGTGGGCGAGCTGTCGGAAATCCTGCTGAAAGGTCAGCGGGTGTTACCTTCCAAAGCCTTGGAAAACGGATTTACCTTTACCTATCCAAGCCTGCAGCAGGCGCTGGAGCATCTGAAATCGGAGTAATCAGTGCAGAGCACTGCCCCTTGTAAGGTATTCATCAGCGAGATGCCTCTTGGGTGCCCCTTCCCCAGCGTACTCCTTGATCATCGCTACTCAGACCGAGCGGAAGGTATAGCAGCCCTTCACTATAGTAAACATTGTCCCGTCGGTTAATGGATACTCCTTGTATGGGATCATCGCCTCTCCTTGAAACAGAGTGCCGTTTCTGGAGTCCAGGTCCTTAAGGATGTATCCGCCCGCACTTTTAGCGATCTCCGCGTGCACTCTCGATACTCCCTCGGACTTCTCCACGTATTGCGCAACGTCCGGCGAACGCCCAATGAGAAAGCTGGGCCGGTTCAATTCGATTTTCTCCGGAATCCCGCCTTCGTTGTCATGGACCCGTTCAAGATAGGGTGCCGCATGCACCTCTTGCTTCCGCTCCTTTTCGGAGGGCGGGTCGTGCAGCAGCATTGCAGTGGCTTCGACAGGGATTGGCGCGGGTGCTGTGGCTTGACTGCGTTCCGGCAGTCCGGCTCTGTTCTGGGTAGTTTGAACACCAGTGTAAAGTGGATTCTCAAATTTCTGTGCAGGCACAGGTACATCTGGAGCGCCGGAAGCAGCTGCAGGCGTTCGGACGAAATCCCATTCCAGCTCCCTGTGCTTCCTGCGGCCCGCAGCAGCAAGCTCGTCCTCCGCCGCTTCTTCTGCCTTCACACCGCCCAAATTCAGTCTCCCGCTCCATACCAGCCAACAGAACATACCCAGCACCAGCGTAGCCAGTGCACAGACTGCCAAGCCAGGCGGTTTTGGACTGTTCAAATAAAGAAACTTCCACAACACCGCATCGACCAGCAGACCACCCAGCATGGCATAGGTTCTGTAGGCCGAAGGTTCGGGAGCCGCATGGCTGTCAATATCCGGTTCATCAAGCCGCAGCTGTAATGATTCCTCCTTCAGCTTAAGCCGCGGATAACCGCCCTGCCACGGAGGAGGCTTGTGAGCCTCAGCAGCGGCACTTTCGAAACCCGGATCGTTCCTGAGCTTCTCGGAGGCAAGGGCGTCAACCTCCGCCGTTGCGCCATTCCGCTCCCGCACGCTTCCCTCGGCAGTCATATGTGCATCAAGGAAGGAAACGACTGAAGCTGACCGTGCAGTATCCGCCCGCCTTTTTGCCCCTTCACCGTCTGTCATCAGCTCCGCCAGCAACTCCTTCAAGCCTGCCGGAGTGAAATCCTCTTCTCCGCAATATTGCAGCAATCTCTGAACCCCATCACCGGACAGTTCTCTTACAGACGCCATCAGCACCATAATCAGCAACTTCAGGGCTTCTCCTGCATGCATGGCAGATTCAGCAGACTGCAGGGGAAGATAAGTGAGATACACTTTGCCGGCGCGCAGGGGCCCTTCGATAAAAATGTAATCCTCATGCAACGCATACTGCTCTGCCTGCAGCATGTATAACCGCCCTTCCTCCATCCCCACCGCAATTTGCAGCAGCAGCCCGAAGAATTCCGTCATGCCGAGCTTCTCACCCTTCAGAAGGTGACTGAGCATTTTCCGGCGGGACAGCGCATATTCCAGACTTACCTGCAAATCTATCTCTCTGAGCTGGAGCCGCAGATGATGCGGAATCCCGGTATTCATCAGCATGCGGACCTGGACCATATTAAGCTCCGCCGTCCTTAGCCCTTCAGGCTTGCCGAGCAGCATCGAGATGCCATCCTGCTGTACAAAATCACGGCTCAATCCGAACAATACGCCTCACCTCCACTATAAATACAAATAAGCACAGATGAACCCGGGAATAACCGCCAGCATAAAAGGGAACTTCAACAAACCACCGCTGCTCTTCCTCAGTGCCGGGGAATCACGCAGTAATAAAAAACCGGCTGACCGGCTGATCATCCCCCGTATGCGGCTCCCTGCTTCCCGTCTGGCAAGAACGATGACCCATCCGATCACTGCCCCGAACAATACAGAATAGACGATAACCTGCAGCGTGAAGAGTATTCCCGCCCAGGCTCCAATTCCCGTAAAAAGCTTCACATCGCCAGCTCCAACCGCACCCAGGAGATGCATGATCAGCAGCAGCAAGAACCCTGTACCTGCGCCGGATATGGACGCCAGGACTCCGTAGCGTCCATTCATTATGCCCTGCGCATTCAATCCGGCAATCAGCAGCGGGAATGTGATCCAGTTCGGTATTCTCATAAATCGGATATCCGTAAAGAGTGCTGCTGCCAGGAATGGCAGGCAGCCCCAGAATGCCCATACCGCCATTACGATTTCCCTTCCTCTGCCTGATTTTTTCTCACCACTGTAAAGGCTGCCTCCAAAGAGGTTCCGTCTGCCAGTTGGATAACCAAGGGCCAAGTACCCGGAGTTGTGTTGACACCGATTTTCCATTCCCACTCAATATATCCGTTCTCATCCGCCTGCTTCCAGCCCAAATACTTGGCTGTACTCTGACCGCTCTTATAGAAAATTGAAAGGCTCGCAGAAGCATTGGGCGGAACCTTGATCCTAACTCTGCCCTGATAATTGGCAACTCCGGGGCTTGGCTTCTCCAAAATCACGATAGATGAGCTGTTTTCTTGCTCGCCTTCTGCGCTGCCCCCGTCGCCTCCGGCATCAGTGTTGCCTATCCACAAGCGTTCAACCGCACTCGCCTCAAGCACGATACGCTGATTCAGAAAAGGCACCTTCATCGGCAGCTCGTAACTCACCACAAGTCCAAAGTAAGGACGCGAGCCTGTCTTCAGCTCCGGTACAATCACATTCGAAACATGAATTCGGTCATAGTCCAGCCAGTCCGAGGAAAGATAAGGCTTCATTACAGGCTTAAGCGCCAGATCCAGAACCCCCTCTGATGCCTCAGCCTGCAGTTCCTGCAACGGATCTTCACCACGCTGAACGGCTGCACTGACCCAGGCGGCTATCGGTTGCGGAAGGTCTGATACATAGCTGTCGCTCCACTCCTCAAGCGACAGCCGCGGAACGGTCCATATATCCGAGGATGCAGCAGCTCCCGAAACAGCTTCCTCTTCGCTTTCGTCAGCGTTTTCTTCTTTATTCTCCTCCCATTCTTGCGCAGCCAGCGCAGCAGGATACATGTGGGTCGAGATCACCTTGACCGTATCGGAAGCCGTGCTCTGGAGAGCCGTCGAGTACAAGGTCATTTGCACGATAAAGATCAGAAACAGGACAAAGGACAGAAACATAGGGAGGATCATAGCGGCTTCTACAACCATGCTGCCTTCACATCCCGTTCTTCCTTGCTTCCGGTACCCAGGTCCCATTTTGTTCCACCTCCATGCTAATAAGAAAAATCGGCCCGTACAGTCCGGAAGTATAATTTGCCCTGCACATCACCGGAAAGACCGGAGCTGTAATCCAGGAGCTTAACCACACCCGGCAAAAACCATAACGGCATAACCATTTGAATATCCGCTGCTGCATAGGTGAATTTCTCACTCGGATTGCTCCCTGTATTCAGCCGGATTAAGGCCAGCATTCGCGATAATTGAACATCGCTCCCTCCATGCAGCAACAGAAAGAGCCGCAGATAATCCCGGTAGCCCAGCTTGACGGGTATGTATTTGGAGAGAGGAATTTCGCCCTCCTTGCATAGCAGCAGCATATCCTGTACCGCCTGTTCAACTCCGTACAGAAGCGCCGAAGCCAATATCAGCAGCGGATTGGCCAGGCCTGCGCGTTCAGTAAATCCCTCCATGGTGCGTATAGCTAATCGTATGGCAAAAATCTCGCCATAAGCTGCCGCTATATTTCCGGCGGGATTATTGAAGCCATACAGGATATACTCCAATTCCTGGGCATTTGGATCAAGTTGATCCGCAAGCATCTCCGCTGCCTCATCTATTGATCCTGAAACCAGACCCGACAATTGCGAGATATCAAAAGCAGGAAAATACAGTGCCGGATATTCTGTCTGATACAGCCTGTCCCGGCCCCCTGCCAGTGCTTTGCCCATTGCCTCGTAGAGTCCATCCACCTTGACCATGGATGAGCTTCCCGCAGAAAAGGGGCTCACATCCTCCGTTCCCGCCTCAGCTTCCTGGTCCAATCCCTTGTTAAACGCAATATTGTCGCCATAATAATCCTGCAGCGTCTGATAGCGTTCCATGGCTTCCCCGGCGCTGGCGCTAAGCCCGCGGATTTGTTCCACCAGCTTCATGGCGTCACTAAGCTTGCCCGCAGCCTCTTGCTCCACTTGCTTGCGCTCGCTGTCGAATGTGCGATGCGCTTCAATTTGAGCTGTTTCGGCAGCAATGATCTTTCCCTTGTCCCCGTAGCTGTCCAAATATCCGCTAACCGCCTGCGAAGCGTCCAGCACACCCTCGATCATGCGGGAAAGCTCCGCGTTAACCCCCGATGCCGAACTCAAAATTCCCGGCAAGGCGGTTACCGCAGGCAGGATCGCCAATACAGCGGCCTTCTGTACCGATAAGCTATTGTCCAGCGAGCTGATCTCACTTGCCGTGAGGATCAGGGAGTCCTCCTGCTCTCGCAGCTTTTTAATAGGATCGGCACTTAATTCGGCGGTACCAGGCGGGATATCCCAGTCCAGCGCAGCATCCCGAGCATCGTCCGGTCCGTTGTTTCGGGATTGCTCCAATGCGCTCTGCATCTGCGTATTCAAGGCTTGGACCCGCTCAAGCGCTGCTGCCGCCTCCTTCATCGATTGATCGTGCTCCCCTTGAAAAGCGGCCAGTACGCCTGGAATACGCGAATTCAGTTCGGCAGCTTGTCTTGTATAGCCCGCCAGAAGACCGGTGTACTTTGCGGGCTTCTGGCTGTCACGGTACAAATCGGCATTATACTTGCCCACATAGTCACTGTACATTGCCGGGATATCTGCAGCGGTTGAAATATTTCCCACAGAAATATATCCGATACTGTCACCCGGCGGATTCATGATCAGCTGCTGCAGCGCTTTCCCGCTCTCCGCTGCCTGCTTCCGCCACTTCAGCATTTGATCCAGCGCTTCCTCCCGCTCGTCATACAAGGGCTGCAGCTTGCCGAGTACTTTGGTTGTCCGTGAAGCTTCGCCCATCGCCGCAGACAGCGGCTTGAACTTGCCGGCAAGCTCCAGGGCAAAATCAACCGGCGCCTTGTATTTCATCTCTTCAGCAATCTGCCGGCGGAAGATATCGTAGCTTCCCAGCGGACGGCTCCAGCTCAGGGACGAAGATTCCAGACCTAAGGGGAGCAGGTTAAACGCATCGCCGCGCCCGCTTTCGTACAGATTATCATTCAGCACACCAGCCAGCAGCTGATCGCCATCATTGCCGCCAAAGGCAAAAAGTCCGTATTTATCTTTCAGCTCAATATCATAGGAAGACATCACTGAACGGACAGCGGCCCGGGCCAATCGTTCCTCCTGCACATTTACAGCAGCAATGCGGGCATAGTCGATCAGCACAGCGGTAAACAAAAAGACGAATGCCAGCACCATAATCAGGAAAATAGAGACTGAACCCTCTGACCGGGTATACCTGCTATTCCTGCGTGTTGCCGTATTGTCAAAAGCTTCCCCTTTCCCTGTCTTCACATCTGGTTCAACCTCCTTCCCCGCTGCAGTCAACGCCTTAATTACCAGTTGCTATTCCGGCTTGCACATCTTGCACGACTTGCTCAGTGCAGCTTGTTCATCATAATGGCCGCGTTCTTCTTCTCCATGCCTGTCCCTGACTTGGCATTTTCCGCATCTCCCTTGAATTTGGCTCCATAATAACGCATAAGATCCACGGTACGGATAAATTCAACAGGCTCGGCAACCACAGACCGGGCCTGCACCACCGGCACAGCCTTATCGGACAGGATTTCATCCAGCACAGGCAGATTCAGCATCCGCTTCAGCTCCGCGCTTATTTCACGGCCAGTGAGGCTGCGGGCATACTTCATCTCTCCGGGCATATTTGCCGGAACCATATCCGCTGCATGCTCCAGCTTGACCACAGGCAGCGAACCGCCATTTCCGGCAGCAGGCAGCACAATGGCTGTCCTAGCGTCCGGCGCGCCAATGCCGAACAAAGAAGAGAGCAGCGCGTCGTCGCCAACCCGCCAGTACAGCGAATCATTTTCGCCAATGGCATAATGGCCCTTCGTTTCTTTGTGGCTGTTATTCCAATTGTATGCTGCACGTTCCGTGGCGGAAGAAGCAACCTGCAGCAGCATCGACTTCTGATAGCTGTACAAACAGAAGAACAACAGCAGCATGGTGATGCCCATAATGATCGGCAGCAATAGAGAAGCTTCAATAGTAAAGCTGCCCTCGTCTTTACGGATCGGGCTCAATCGAATACTTCCTGGCTCTTCCCGCCGGCTGTTGCGATTAAATCTTTGACTACCTTTACAATCTCCTCACGGAATACCAAAACTACCGCAATCAGCACAGCGATAATCATAATCATCTCCAGCGTACCCAAGCCCTCTTCGTCCTTCCAAAAGCTCTTTGCGGCTTCAGCAATCATTGAACTCATCATCAGCTTCCTCCTTCACATTTTGAGCATCATGAACGCCGGTGTTCCCACCAGCACAATGACAATTAAAAAGATAACCGCCATTGGAAAAACCAGCTTCGAGGAAGCCTGCTCCCCGCGCGTCCGGCTGATGGCCTTCCGCTTCTCCCAGAGCATCCGCGAGAGGTCACGCAGAGACAGGACAAAATCCGCTCCGCCTCTGCGGTAATTAAGCAGCACCGTAGTCGTGAACAGCGAAACCTCCTGTACTGCACAGCGTTTGCTGAAATTTTCAAAAGCCTGCTGAAACGAAAAGCCGCTGTCCCACTCCGCAATCATTTGGTGCAGTTCCTTATAGAGCGGGTGCGACGTACCTCCCTTGCGGCTGTCCACACAGCGGATGATCGCCCGCTGCACCGTCTCACCTGCGCCTACCAGCAGGACAATACTGTTCAGCAGCTCCGGCAGCTCGAAGCTGATATTCTGCTCCCGCTGCCGCACCTTTTTATGCAGGTCACTGACCAGGGCAATGGGGAGCAGCACTGCCAGCACGGCCCCAAGCACGATTCCAGCCTTGTCTCCGCTGAACAGCGCCAGCGTGCTTCCAGCCATCAGAAACAGCCAGCTGTAGCTGATCATCTCTCCCATGAAGAGCAGTGTCCGCTCCGCACTGTAGCGGGTTCCGTATATCCGCTGCAGCGAGCGCTGAATCCGGAACATGACGGAAGGAATACGGCTTCCGAGCCTCCATTTCTCAATCAGCCACAGGAACGGCCCGCTAAGCCCCCGCAGGCGCAGCCCCTCCATAGGAAGTGCACGCAGGCCGGCGTAGCGGCTGCCGCATTTCAGGCGGAGAAACACCCAGCCCAGCAGCAGCAGCAGCCCCATGGCACCGCCTACCCGGGTCATTCAGTTCACCTCCTTTACAGTGGAATATTCATGATTTTGGAAGTCCACAGATAACAGAGAAACAGCGCACCTAGGGCAAGTGTGGAGATCGCTATCCCCGCACCCGTATACATAGGCTGCATGTAATCTCCCGCTGTCAGACTCATGAACAGCACCATAAAGAGCGGCGAGGCCAGCAAAGCCTTGGCCTCAAACTTCTTCTGGGCGATGCTGACAGCGATATCCTGCTGAATATCCAGCTTCTCTCCGATGATGCTTGAAGTGTGCCTCACGATCTCCACAAGATCGCCTCCTGTCCGCTTGCAGACCGAGAATACGTCCGCGAACCGCTCCACCTCCTCCATGCCCGCCCGCTTGCTGAAATCATTCAGCGCTTCTTCTACCGGCTGTCCATACTCCATGCGTGCACAGATAATATTCAGTTCAGAGATCATATCGCTGCCTCCCTCCGGGTCGAGCATAAGCAAATCCTGCACCGCTTCGCGAAAAGCATTCTCGACCGAACGTCCTGCCGACAGAGACGATGAGAGCGAGAACAATGTCTGCTTGAACTGCAGGTTGAGTGCAGCGCGGCGGCGCTGGAGCAAATAATCCCGCAGCATTCGCGGCGCATAAGCACCACCCGGCACCAGCAGCAGAGACAGCAGCACGTTGTGGTAAAAGAGATACCCGACCGCCCAGAGCAGCCCCCCGCCTGCCAGCAAAGCCAGGACCTTTTGCGGAGAAGTTAATGCGTACACGGTATAGTCCGGCAGCGGTGCCTGAGTTCCGGGAATATCCTTAGGCTTGGGCGCTTGAGCACCCGACAGCGGCCTGCTTGTCAGTACAAACCTACGTCTGCCGCCATTCCCCAGATGGGGCGGCTTCTTGTGAATAGAAATCACTGCATTTCCTCCTTCTTCTGGGCACCGGTAACGAAGGAGGATAGGCCCCCGGCCATCCTGAGCTTGCCGGTATGCAGCAGAGGGCTCCCGCTGGGGAACAGCCCCCCCTGCACCCGCCCGGCCAGCTCACCCGTTTCCCGGAATTCATACAGCGGATTCAGCACCACCTCCCCCTCCTGAACGCCGGTAACCTCACAGATTTCCGTCACCCGCCGCGAGCGGTCCCGCAGCCGCGACAGATGCACGAAGATATCTATCGCCGAGCCGATCTGCTGCCGGACGACCGCCACCGGCAGATCGGCAGCACTCAGCACCATCGTTTCCAGGCGGCTGACCATATCCCGCGCACTGTTTGAGTGCCCCGTGCTAAGTGACCCATCGTGTCCTGTGTTCATCGCCTGCAGCATATCAAGACATTCCGCACCCCGAACCTCACCGACCACAATGCGGTTCGGGCGCATCCGCAGCGAGGAGCGGATCAGGTCGCGGATGGTGATCTCGCCGCGCCCCTCCGTATTGGCATTTCTCGTCTCCAGCGAGACGAGATTGGGCACGGTGACGATTTGCAGCTCGGCAGAATCCTCGACAGTAATGACACGCTCCTGAGGCGGGATGAATTGCGACAAAGCATTCAGAAAGGTGGTCTTGCCCGAACCGGTGCCGCCGCTGATAAAAATATTGTATTTAGCCATCACCAGCGTCTGCAGCAGCTCCGCCGCTTCCGCACTTAATGCCTCGCGGCGGATCAGGTCGCCCATCGTCAGCGGTGTCTCGGGAAACTTGCGGATTGTCATTGCCGGACCCTTCAGCGCAACCGGCGGCAGCACGATATTGACCCGGGAACCGTCCTTCAGCCGCGCATCCACAATGGGCGAGGAATCATTGACCACCCGGTTCACACCGGATACCACCGACTGGATAATATCCTCCAGCCTGCCCCTGGACTCAAAGGCCAGCGGCAGGCGGCGGATCTGACCGTCCTCCTCGATGAAAATTTCATTGTGGCTGTTAATCATAATCTCGGTAATGGCCGGATTATCCACCAGCGGCTGCAGCACATCCAGCCCCCGGAAGGAGTCGAACAGCTTCTTGACCAGGGTATGCTTCTCCTGAGCCGTCAGATGCCGCAGGCTGTCACGGGCTAGAACCGTCCTTTCTATAAATTCCGTCAGCTCACGGTTGCCTACAGCAGAGGTCAGATCAAGCCCGGAGCGGATATCACTGCGCAGCGACCTGAACATTTCTTCATCCATATGCATTCCCGGTGAAGACATGCGGCAGTGCCGGCTCGATGATTTCCGAGCAGAGCTGCTGCACTCCGGCTATGAATTGCGGGGAATTCAGGTACAGCTCCCCATGCTGCTGCATTGCCCAGGAAGAGATATAGGGAAGCAGCGCATCCATTCTGATCTCTTCCGGGAGAAGACCGGCACCATTGTCATCGGCTGCAAAATTAATCACAAACCTGCTTTTGTCCGGTATCTCCCGTTGCATGCCGGAGTGCGGATTACTGCAGTGTCCCAGCCATTTTGCGGTCTTGTGCAGGCTGGTCTTATCATTCGTCAGCACCCAGAGCAGAAGGCTGCACCTGCGCAAAACCGCCTGGGTTTGTTCCTGCTCAAAGCTTCCGGTATCTACAATGACAACATCATAGCGTCCCGACCCGGACAGCTGCTCCAGCACATCCAGCGTATCCGCAAGCGTCATCTGCAGCTTTTCCTTCAGATTCTCTACAGGCCTGAAGGCTTCGCTCCGCAGACTGTCATGCCTGATTACATACCTTTCAAGCTCCAGCATTTCTGTCTTCGTATTCTCCCCCTCACCACGGTCCGCCTTCAGTTCATACAGCAGATGCTCCAGACCGGGAGTATTTCCATCCGGCATGCGCAGGAACAAGCCGCTGCTGTCCACACTCTCCAGATTCAGATAAAACACGGTTAGCCCCAGCCCTCCAAGCTGCTTCGCCATATTGAGCGCAAGTGTGGTTTTGCCGCTGCCGCCGCTGGCTGAGACTACCCCCAGCAGCAGTGTCTCTTCCCTGGGAACGGATGCAATTCTGCCCCGCCTCACATCGCACAGCCGGAGTATGGATTCCAGGAGGGAAGGCAGCGACTGATATTTGGCAATAACCTGACCGCCCGCTAGATTTCCATCAGGCTTGCCGCTGATATCCCCGTCGTCACTGAGAACCGCCCACGGAACCATGCTCCTCCCTTCCACCAGCCAGGCCTCTATAAAAGAGGGATCTCCCACAACAGCATCCGGCACCTCATCTCCCTTCATAAATTCCATAAAGGTATCCGGCCTGCTGAAGGCACTGACCCGCAGCATTCCCCCATACTCGCTGTGGTGGATATAATGCAGCAACGGCTCAATGTACTGGCTCTCCCGCACTGCGAGCACAATTCTTGCCGCCATGAACCCACTCTCCTTTCTGCATAAAGACAGCAAAAAAGCACCGCCAATAACCGTGGGATACGGTCATTGAACGGTGCTTCCGTTACTATTCCTATAATTTACAGCTATAGTAGCATATATATAAGGGCGCAGCAATACCTTTTTTGAAAAATACCACAAAGTCCAAGCGAAAACAGCTCCTTTTCCAGGAACGTTGGAAGAGCTTGTACCTCTGCTGTGCGGGCAGTTTGCTTTGTTTTAGCCCCTTGGGGGCATAGGGGAGGAACTTTTGACGCTGCACTAGCGTCACGCCTCACAGAAACCGCTGCCGGATCTCTGGCGTCGGAACCATGCACTGCTCGTCCCTGCCGAACCAGCGGTAACGGTTCCTGGCTACAAGCCTGTACAGCGCATTGCGCAGGGGCGGGGGGACAGCAATGAACAAATACGCAGCCGGCCACGGAAAACGCAGCCTGCGGGCTATCCGCAGCACTGCAGCCGACTCCGTATAGCAGACGCCGTCTTCAAGGAGGACTACCGTGCCCAATTGCCCGGCCAGGAGTCCCTGCTCATGCATCAGCTCGCGGGAAATCTCACTCTGCAACGGGGCAAACAGAAGCTTTCCCTTGGGATCACGCGGGATAATGAAGCGGACCAGCCCCTGACACAGATGGCAGACCCCGTCAATCAGCACAACAGCCCTGCCTTCCATGGCCGCGGCTTGCTCTTTCTCCATGCGCCCTCCTCCTTCCTGTCAGCACATTATATACCAGGCAGCGTCCCGAAAAAAAACAAAAAAACGCGGGAACAGCTCCCGCGCGTACATCTTGTCCGTCCGTTCCTTATTCGGCAACGGCCTTGTCGATCCATTCGTTTGCGGCCATTTGCCCTTCGAAATCAGCGGTGAAGGCTTCCATGCACTTACAGATGAAGTCTTTGCGGCAGACCGGACATGGCGTCTTAAGCAGGCGGCTGATGTTCGTCATTTTCCATTCCGGAAACCGATTGTAGAACGCGCGGCACTCCGTTCCGTCAGCAAGCTTGATAATGAACTCGTACAATCCTTCCTTATCGTTGCTGCTGGCTTTGGTCACATTCGTAATACTCGGTCTGTAAGACATCTTCATCACCCATTATTTAAATTTTTGGTAGTTAATAGCACGCGCGACATTAACAGATACTTAGACATATTAAAGAATTTTGGGGGTGATGTCAACCAAAGCAGACTCTCCTGCCTGCTATTTATGGCTTAGTCCCATTTTTCCGGCTCCATTTAGACATTATTTCCGGGAATCGCCATTCGTAGCCCTTTGGTTTGGAGACAAACAGCAAAAAACCGGAACTGGCCAAACACCAACCTCCGGTTTTTTTAAACTATGTCTATCCGTCATTTATTCCGCTCCTTACAAAACGTTCAGCTCAACCTCAATATTGCCCCGGGTCGCTTTGGAGTAAGGACAGAACTCATGCGCTTTTTTTGCCAGATCCTCCGCCTTTGCCCGCTCGATGCCAGGCAGGCTTACATCCAGTCTTACCGCCAGCTTGAAGCCTCCGTCGCTTTCATCTTTGCCGATAAGCACATTGGAAGTAACTGCTACATCCTGAAGCTTCACGCCCTCTTTACGGGCGATATTCGCCAGTGCACTCTCATAACACGCCCCGTAGCCTGCCGCGAACAGCTGCTCCGGATTTGTTCCCATGCCTCCCGGGCCGCCAAGCTCCTTAGGCATTTTCAAATCATGCTTCAGGACACCGTCTGAAGATTCCACTGAACCTTCACGTCCCCCGCGGACTGTAGCTGAAGCGGTATACAAGGCCTTCATTTTCACTGCTGTCATTGTCGATTTCTCTCCTTTTTCAATCCAAATTTTTACTTGCGTCTACTGTTAACTTAAACAACAGGCGCAATTTGAAACGTTCTTGCTGTGTTGTCACAATCTTGAGGCTTGCTTCTTACGATGAATGGTGTAAAATTAAATTGTGATAAATTAATATTCGGGAGGTATTTTTCATGAGCATTTATGATTTTGAAGCCAACACGCTGCGCGGTCAGGAAGAATCGCTGTCCAAGTACAAAGGCAAAGTGCTGCTCGTCGTGAATACAGCCAGCAAGTGCGGTTTTACTCCTCAGTATAAGGGTCTCCAGGAAGTGTATGATAAATTCAAGGACCGCGGTTTTGAAGTGCTTGGCTTTCCAAGCAATCAATTCGCCGGCCAGGAGCCCGGAGAAAGTGAAGACATCGCGGAGTTCTGTGAGATTAATTACGGGGTAACCTTTCCGATGTACGAGAAGATTGATGTGAAGGGCGACGAAGCGCATCCGTTGTTCAAATACCTTTCCAAGGAAGCCCCGGGCGTGCTGGGGTCCAAGAGCGTCAAATGGAACTTCACCAAGTTCCTGGTTGACCAGGAAGGCCGTGTGCTGAAGCGTTTTGCCCCTAAGACGACACCGGATCAGATTGAAGCCGATATTGCCAAGCTGCTTGAGAAATAAAAAATAATACAGCATCACCAAAGAGACTCCTTAAGTACGGCAAATGCCATATGCGAAGAGCCTCTTTGTTTTAGGCACATGAATGTGCGCACCCGCTGCACCAAATATAAAAAGCCCTTCTCGCGAAGGGCTTTGCTGCGTTGTTTAGTTTATGCGGTAGAGAGGACTCGAACCTCCACGGGTATACACCCACTACCCCCTCAAGATAGCGTGTCTGCCATTCCACCACTACCGCGCGGTGTGAAACCTTTGAAGCATTGTTTGAGGCCAACATTCAATATTATAAATCGGTTTTCACCAAAAGTAAAGGTGCCCCGATCATGAATTTTCTTCCGTTTTCTTTTGCTTGCGGTATTGGGTAAAGGCGATATATTCCTTAATGAAATTCTGCTCTTCAGCCAGCAATTCATCACTTTGGCAATTCAATTGCCCCATTGGGCCAAATAAATAATCCTCCGGGCCTTCGCGCACCATTTCAGGTGTTTTTTTGCCCAGGATCAGCCAATCCAGACTCACATGAAAAAACGCTCCGATCTCAATCAGCTTATGCGTCCCGGGCGTTGACTTGCCTCTCTTCCAATCTCCCAGATTGCCCGTACTGATATTCAGCTGTTTGCAGAATGATTTCTTGGTAAGCCCCTTCTGCTTAATCAGGTATTCAATTCGATCGTATATGGACTGCATCGGCCAACCGCCCTCCATTATATTAAAAACACTTATTTACGTATACCCACTACTCCCTAAAGATAGCGTATCCGCCATTCCGCCACTACCGCGCGGTGTGAAACCTTTGAAGCATTGCTTGAGGCCAACATTCAATGTTATATATCGGTTTCCATCAAAAGTAAAAGTACCCTGCTTAAGAATTATTTTCCGTCTGCTTTTGCTTGCGGTATTGGGTAAAGGCGATATATTCCTTAATGAAATTCTGCTCTTCAGCCAGCAGCTCATCACTTTGGCAATTCAATTGCCCCATTGGGCCAAAAAAATAATCCTCCGGGCCTTCGCGCACCATTTCAGGTGTCTTTTTGCCCAGGATCAGCCAATCCAGACTCACATGAAAAAACGCTCCGATCTCAATCAGCTTATGCGTTCCGGGTGTCGACTTGCCTCTCTTCCAATCTCCCAGGTTGCCCGTACTGATATTCAGCTGCTCGCAGAATGATTTCTTGGTGAGCCCCTTTTGCTTAATCAGATATTCAATTCGATCGTATATGGACTGCATCGCCAACCGCCCTCCATTAAAATAAAAAACACTTATTTGCGTAATTATTATTGAAAAATGACGTAAAAAAGTATATAATTAACTATTATTATTCCTTATCCCATTATATCATACGGCTGGATAGTCGATAAGAGGTGAGCCCCTTTTGAACAGCAAACGTCCCATAACCCCCTACGGCTGGGCAATCAAGCAACGGCTGACAGAGCTGCATCTGGACCAGAAAAAATTTTGCGAGATCTATGGCATCCCTCCTTATCGCCTGTCCAACCTGATCCACGGCACACGCAAAGCGGAACGCTACCGGCGCCAGGTTTCAGAGTTATTGGGGCTGCCTCCATCCTAGTTTGCCGGCCGTATGATTGCACGGAGCCGTATCCCCGCCCCCTGTACTCAGAACAACCCCGTATACAAAAATAAGCCGCTCCCGATCAGATATAATACTCTGATTAAGGAGCGGCTTACCTGTGACTGAATGCGGTAGAGAGGACTCGAACCTCCACGGGTATACACCCACTACCCCCTCAAGATAGCGTGTCTGCCATTCCACCACTACCGCATATGGTGACTCGTATGGGATACTCTCCACTCCGTTACGAGATTGCGGAGTATTCCTTACGGTGCCGATGCTTCAACGAACCCCTATGGATTCTCATCCCAAAACTCGAAGAAGAATGGTGACTCGTATGGGATACTCTCCACTCCGTTACGAGATTGCGAAGTATTCCTAACGATGCCGATGCTTCAACGAATCCTTATGGACTCTCATCCCAAAACTCGAAGAAGAATGGTGACTCGTATGGGATTCGAACCCATGTTACCTCCGTGAAAGGGAGGTGTCTTAACCCCTTGACCAACGAGCCATAATTAAATTGTGTGTTTGTCACAACAAAAATGAGTATATCAAATGCTGCGGATTTTGACAAGAATTTTTTTGGACAAATAACGGGGAGCCTCTGCTGCCTGCAAAAGCCGGTCTCCCCGCTTATACTGCCTTCAAATTAGAATATACCGGCTCCGGGTGCACTTAGATTCGTCCCCCGGCAGCAGCCAGCACTTCTACGCCATTCGCTGCTTCATAGCCCAGGCTTTGCGCTACGGCCGGATTGGTCACATGCCCGGCAGCCACATTAATGCCGCCCGCCAATGCCGCATTGTTCAACGCAGCTACGTGGATGCCCAGATTTGCGATCTGCAGCGCATAAGGAATCGTGACATTCGTAAGTGCCAGCGTGGAGGTCCGGGCTACCGCGCCAGGCATATTAGCCACCGCATAATGAACAACCCCATGCCTCACGTAGGTTGGATTCTCATGGGTGGTGATCCGGTCAATCGTCTCTATGGAACCGCCCTGATCAATCGCAACATCCACAATGACAGAGCCTTCCGCCATCTGCTGCACCATATACTCTTTGACCAGCTTGGGTGCGCGCGCACCCGGAATAAGCACCGCACCGATCAGCAGATCCGCCTTGCGTACAGCTTGTTCAATATGATAGGAGTCGGACATGATCGTGACCAGCCGCCCGCCAAAAATATCATCGAGAACCCTAAGCCGGTTCGCATTCAGATCCAGCACAGTGACTCTGGCCCCCAAGCCCAGCGCAACCTTGGCCGCATTGGTACCGACAATCCCTCCGCCCAGGATCACCACCTCGCCCGGCTGTACACCGGGAACGCCGCCCAGCAGCACACCTTTGCCACCATGCGGCTTCTCCAGCAGCTGTGCGCCAATCTGAACCGCCATCCGTCCGGCCACCTCACTCATCGGAATGAGCAGCGGCAGGGAGCCGTCCTCCAGCTGTATGGTCTCGTATCCGACCGCTGTCACACCGCTCTTCACAAGGGCAGCAGTCAACCCGGCTTCCGGGGCAAGGTGCAGATATGTGAACAGGATAAGGCCCTTGCGGAAATAGCCGTACTCTTCCGGCAGCGGCTCCTTTACTTTTATAATCATATCGGCCCTGCTCCACACTTCCGCCGCCGTTTCCAATATCCCTGCACCCTTATCCAGGTACTCTCCGTCATCAAAGCCGCTGCCTGAACCCGCAAATTGCTCAATGAACACCTCATGACCTGCTTTGCGGAGCGCTTCAACTCCGGCTGGAGTGATTGCAACACGATTCTCGTTGTTCTTGATTTCTTTGGGTACGCCGACAATCATTTCATCGCCTCCTTGAATGTTATGAGGATATAAGCCTGCGCTTCATAGGATGCGAAAAGAAAGGCCCCAAAGTGAGCCTTTCTTTTCAACAGTTAAGGTTAATTAAGGTTATTGTATCATATGCACAAGTGCAGCTTAAGGATTAACCTTTGTTTCGAAAGTTTGTTTGCCGTCAACGAATTTCAGAACAACAGCGGCTTTAACCGGGTCATGGGTTTCGTTCAGCGTAATTTTGCCGGTGGCCAGCTGCAGGTCTTTTGTTGCCGCCAAAGCATCCTTGATCTTGGCAGGGTCCGCTTCTCCGGCACGGGAGATTGCATCGGCAACCAGCTTCAATGCGTCATAGCCAAGTGCTGCCATGCCGTCCGGCACTGCTCCGCCGTTAGCCGCTTTGTATGCATCCACGAAGCTGGTAACCTCAGTAGCTGTATCTTCCGGCGAGTAGTGATTGGACATGTAAGTGTCGTTCAGCGCTTCAGCACCGGCGATTTCGGCCAGCTGCGGAGAATCCCAGCCGTCTCCGCCCAGGAAAGGAGCAGTGATGCCCATTTCACGGGCCTGCTTCAGGATTTTACCTACTTCCTCATAGTAGCCTGGCAGATAGATAACATCCGGGTTGGCTGCTTTGATACGTGTCAGCACCGCTTTGAAGTCAGAGTCCTTCTGTTGGTAGGATTCTTGGCTCAGCACTTCTCCGCCTTTGGCCTTGAATGTTTCTTCGAAGAATTTCTGCAGACCCTTCGAGTAGTCACTCGATGTATCTGTGTAGATGACTGCAGTTTTAGCTTGAAGGGAGTCAAGAGCAAAATTAGCCATAACCTGGCCTTGGAACGGATCGATAAAGGCAGCGCGGAATATCCACTCGTTCACATTGCCCGTGCGTTCGTCAACAGTAACCTTAGGGTTGGTGGCACCTACTGCAACGAGCGGAATTTCTTTTTCAGTTGCTACAGGAACGATACCAAGCGTGTTGGTAGAGGTGGAGGCACCAATAATGGTAACCACTTTATCCGTGGTGATCAATTTCTGTGCAACCTGTGTAGCTTCCTCTGATTTCGAGGCATTATCGGCTACAACCAGTTCCAGCTGCTTGCCAAGGATGCCGCCTGCTTCGTTAATCTGCTGTACAGCCAGCTTCGCGCCCTTTGATGCGGAGTCGCCGAAAGAAGCCTGGCCGCCTGTGAGCTCAAGGTCAGCCCCGATTTTAATGGTGTCCCCGGCTGCATTGCCGCCGCTTGCAGAGTTGCCGCTGTTCTCTGTGTTGTTGCCGCAACCCGATGCTAATACAGCTGTCAGTACTGTCGACAAAATAATGGCCCCAATTTTCTTCATTGTTCTCCCAGCCTCCCGAATAATTAAATTTTATATATGTTGTTTCTGTGATGCTGAAGGTTTGCTTAAGCCGGACTTAGTGTCCGAGATAAGCCATTTTTATCTCTTCCGAATCAGCCAATTCCTTGGCGTCTCCTTCCAGCACAACTCTGCCTGTCTCCAGCACATAAGCGCGGTCGGCGATTTTGAGTGCCTGATGCGCATTTTGCTCAACGAGGAGCACCGTGGTGCCGGCATCGTTTACTTCTTTGACGATTTTGAAAATATCCTGCACCAGCAGCGGAGCAAGGCCCATGGACGGTTCATCCAGCAGCAGCAGCTTGGGATGTCCCATAAGGGCGCGGCCCATGGCAAGCATCTGCTGCTCGCCGCCGGACAAGGTTCCGGCCTGCTGCTTCTTGCGCTCCAGAAGCCGCGGGAAGGTGTTGTAGACTCTCTCGAAGTCGGCCGCCAGACTTGCGGAATCCTGCAAGTAAGCGCCAAGCTCCAGGTTCTCCTCCACTGACATGTTGGCGAATACGCGCCGTCCTTCCGGGCAATGAATCAAGCCCTGCTTAACGATTGCCTGTACGCTCTGATTCGTAATGGATTTATCCAGAAATTCAATACTGCCCTTCTTCGGCTTAAGCAATCCCGAAAGCGTCTTAAGCAGTGTCGACTTGCCGGCGCCGTTGGCACCGATCAAGGTAACAATCTCCCCTTGCTTAACCTCAATGCTAAGGTCTTTCAGAGCGTGAATGGCTCCATAATAAACGTTGATATCCTGTACTTTAAGCATAGCCCTTACGCCTCCTGTCCCAAATACGCTTCAATGACCTTGGGGTTGCTCCGGATCTCGGGCGGTGTGCCATCCGCAATCAGCATGCCGCGGTCAAGCACATAAATCCGGTCGCAAACCCCCATAACAAGAGACATATCATGTTCAATCAGGAGAATCGTAAGATCAAATTCCTTGCGGATCCAGGCAATCAGATTCATCAGATCACGCGTTTCATTCGGGTTCATACCCGCTGCCGGTTCATCCAGGAGCAGCAGCTTCGGCTCGGCGGCCAAAGCGCGGGCGATTTCAAGACGGCGCTGGTTCCCGTAGCTCAGATTGCTGGCAACCTCTTCGCTTTGCTCCGCCAGATTGAAGATTTTGAGAATATCCATCGCCTTCTGTGTGATTTCGTCCTCTCCCTTGAAGTGCTTCGGCAACCGGAGCATAGAGGAGAACAAGGAGTGTCTGGCATGCTGGTGAAAAGCAATTTTGACATTCTCCAGCACAGTCATGGATGTGAACAGCCGGATGTTCTGAAAGGTGCGTGCGGCCCCTTTGTGGTTGATCTTGTAAGGCTTCATGCCGCCGATGGATTCATTGTTAAGAATGATGCTGCCTGTGGAAGGCGGGTATACTCCGGTCAGCAGGTTGAATAATGTTGTTTTGCCTGCACCGTTGGGTCCGATCAGACCGATAAGCTCACCTTTGTCAATATGAAGGGAAACTTCGCTGAGCGCCTTCAGTCCACCAAAAGAACGGCTGGCCTCCTTAACGTCAAGGAGCACTGCTTTCGCTGATTGCGTCATTTGCCTTTGCCTCCTTTTTGCCGAACTTGCCCAGAGAGAATTTGGTTTTGCCAAGCAGTCCGCTTGGACGGAAGATCATCATCAGAACCAGAACAATCGAATAAATAATCATTCGCCATTCCGGGAATTCACGCAAGTAAGTATAGAGCAGGGTAACAAAAACGGCACCGATGATGGAGCCGGCCGTGCTGCCAAGCCCCCCGAGAACAACCATAACTAAGATTTCGAACGACTTCAGGAAGTTGAAGCTGCCCGGAGTGATAACGTAGAACGTATGAGCGGACAAGCCGCCGGCCATACCGGCGAACAAGGCGCCGATTGTAAAAGCAATAATCTTGTACCGGGTCGTATTGATTCCCATAGCCTCAGCAGCGATTTCGTTCTCACGGATGGCGATACAAGCGCGGCCATGGGTGGATCTTATAAAGTTGTTGATCACAACAACGCTGACTAAAGTGAACAGGAACAGCATGGTCCAGGTGGTTTTGGCCGGAATGCCGCTAAGTCCCGAGGCTCCGCCGACATATTCGGTGTTCAGCATAATGATGCGGATAATTTCACCGAAACCCAAGGTTGCAATAGCCAGATAGTCGCCATTCAGACGAAGTGTCGGCATGCCAATCAATACTCCAAACACCGCAGCGAGCAGACCGCCGGCAATAATCGCCGGAACAAACGGGACATTGTAGTCCAGCGTCAGGATCGCCGAGGTATATGCACCAACCGACATAAAACCTGCATGACCGATGGAAAACTGTCCGGTAATTCCTGTAATCAGATTGAGCGAAACGGCGAGCATGATGTTAACACCGATCAAAAGCAGCATCGATCTCGTCACATCACTAAATATTCCCGTTGTTAGAAGAACTTGAACGACTCCATAGAAGGCCAGGGCAACAATAATCCCCACCCAGAAATTTTTATTTAGCTTCTTCACGCTGATTCCCTCCTACACTTTCTCCCGGACATTCTTGCCAAACAGTCCGGATGGTTTAAAGATAAGGATCAGAATCAATACGGCAAAAGCCACACCGTCACGCCAGGAGGAAAATCCCAATGAGGAAATTTCCGTCTCTACCGTTCCCAGCAGCAAGCCGCCTACAAGCGCTCCCGGAATACTTCCGATTCCGCCAAGTACTGCGGCAACAAAAGCCTTAAGCCCCGGCATAACCCCCATTAGAGGATCGACAGAATTATAAGTCATGCCAAAAATCACGCCGGCTGCAGCCGCAAGCGCCGAACCGATTGCAAAGGTTGCCGAAATGGTACGGTCTACGTTGATCCCCATTAATCGCGCCGCCTCCACATCGAACGATACTGCACGCATAGCTTTGCCGGTTTTGGTATAACGTACAATGTATTGCAGAATAATCATAAGAACAATCGTTGTTAGCAGAATCATCAGCTGATTTGATTCCACCTGGATGGATGTGCCGAACAACGTGTATTGTTTCTTGGCCATAATGTCCGGAAAGCCTTTAGCCTGCGGCCCAAGAATGAGCACTCCGGTATATTCAAGCAAAAATGATACCCCTATGGCAGTAATCAGAGCAGCTATCCGTGTAGATTTGCGCAGCGGCTTGTATGCCAGCCGTTCAATCGTTATGCCCAGCAGCGCGCTGATCGTCATTGAAATAATTAATGACAGCAGCAGGACGACAACCGGAGGAAAACCTGCGTTGGCCAAATACTTCGCACTGTACAGACCAATAAACGAACCCACCATAAATACATCCCCGTGTGCGAAATTGATCAGCTTGATAATACCGTAAACCATGGTGTAACCAAGGGCGATCAGAGCGTAGATACTGCCTACGGAAATCCCGTTAATTAATTGCTGAATGAAATACTCCATCGCCATCCCCTTTTCCCCATAATAATCATAAATCCCCTTTCTCTGCCTTACTTGTTTTTTTCTTTCTTATCTCTATGATGTCATTTATATTAACACAGGTTTATTACCTCGTCACTAACAAAAATACAATGTAATATAAAATTCAGAATTCTATGTAATATAACATAACGCGATAGGTAATATAAAGGTGATTTAAATTAACATGAGCGAATATTTTGGAGAAAAACGAAGAAAATTGGAGGATTTCAAAGCGCATATCTTTTTGAATTTCTTTCCTACTCTAATACAATACTTTATTTTTCCGTAAATAATATAACATTTGTCTCTTTACAGCATCAATTCTTCAATTAATTAAAGGGTTAACGGGGTACATCGACAGTTTTTTTGTCGGATTATAGGAGAATATGCGGAATCCTGTCAGCAGCTTTTTCATTTAAAAACACAACAAAAAGTGCTTCCGCCGGAAGCACTTTTTGTATGAAATCATTTATATAGTTTGTATTCCTCATCCCTAACAGGGAAGTATATTCAGAACAGAGAGAGAGGGATACTCTCGCTTCGCGAGAGATTGCGATGCAATCCTAACGAAGCTTATGCTCCAACGAACCGCTAAGGGTTCTCATCCCTAACAGGGAAGTATATTCAGAACGGAGAGAGAGGGAT
>NZ_JACBYI010000021.1 GCF_019352175.1 Paenibacillus sp. S150 | reverse complement strand
CTGCTCTGCTGGTTTACGTATTGCTGAAGTTCCTGTTCGACCAAGGAAACACGGTGGTTCATTGGAGTGCCCGATTGACGTTTGCCGATTTTGGTCGCTTGTTTAGTTTACAAACCTTACCCGTGGAATGGAGGGTTTATTTAGCAAACGATCTGGTTTTTCCTCATCCATAATTTAGCTAATCAACAGGCCTGTACTTTTTCCCACTAAAATGGCTGCCCTTTTTATTAATGGTTCAAGTTCATCTTAATGTAGGCGTATTCCTCTGCAAGGGTGCGAAACAGAAGAATTAGGTCCCTTTTTCCCGCTAATGCTGGCGAAAAAGGGAATGTGCGGATTAAGATTCCTTTTTCCACTTGGGCGTAGCCGCCGGGTCCCAGCAGGAAGGTCTGGAGGAATCGGGGAGGAAGGGCTTCAGCCGGCCGGGGGAACCGGAGACCCAGGGAACAGCAGGCAGCCTTACACCTGAAATGCAAACAGCTGCGCTGCCCGGTCAAGGACGGCGCAGCCGTTTCTGCTTGATAGTGTTTTAATGCTCCTTTAAGCTAGGAAGCGTATACTGTACGTTTAGTACAGATAGGAGTGAAAGCAATGCGTTATTTTCAGCCTTCCAAAAGATTGGGATTTCTGCTGCTCGGCCTGCTGCTGGGCGGTTTTGTGCTGAACTTTTTTATCCAGGCGGCTTCATTGAATATGAATTTTATCAGCGTGCTTGATTGGATCGGAAAGTCCTGCTGGCTGTATCTGGGCGGAAGCCTGTTATTTTTCTTTGTATTGCTGGCCTTGTCGGCGGTATTGCCCAATATATACATTGGGCCGGCGGTTGGCTTTGTGCTGGTTCTTCTGCTCGGGCTTGCCAACTACAAGAAGCAAGGCACTACCGGAGAACCGCTGTTTCCGTGGGATTTGATGCTGGTGAAGAACGCCGGAGAAATGAGTAAGATCACCAAAGGCATGATTTCCCCCCTTGCGGTGGGACTTGCGGTGCCGGCGGTTGCCGCAGGCGTCTGGCTGCTTCTCAAGCTGCCCAAAATCCGAATCCGGCTGCCGCTGCGGCTGCTGCTTACGGCGGTGTCCGCCGGAATGGTTGCCGGCTTTATTATTATGGTCAGCAGGCAGACCGCATTTGCCTCTTCCTTGAATTATCAGAATATCTTCTGGAACCAGAAGGTGAATTACTCGCAGAATGGTTTTGTGTTTGCCTTTACGGGGAATCTGCGCCAGAAGCTGCTGGAGAAGCCGGAGGGCTACAGCCGGGAGGCCGTAGAAGCTGTTGCTGCAAAATACAGCGCGTTGCCGGATAACAGCTCTGCGCAATCAGCGGCGGAGCAGCCGAATATCTTGTTCATGATGGATGAGGCGTTTTTTGATCCGACGCGTCTGCCCGGCCTCCAGCTCAGCGAGGACCCGCTGAAATTCATTCGTCGGGAGGAAGGCGCCACCCCCGCAGGGTTCCTGCTCTCGCCTGAGTTCGGCGGCAACACGGCCAATGTGGAATTCGAAGCGCTGACGGGCATGTCGATGTATTTTCTGGGGGACGGCTCGATTCCTTACCAGCAGCGGCTTGTCAAGATGTCCTCGCTGCCGTCCATAGTCAGTATTCTGAAGGCGAAAGGCTATCTGACGCTGGCGGTGCATCCGTTCGATGAGACGTTCTATAACCGCAACCGGGTCTATCCGGTGCTTGGATTCGACCGGTTCACGAGCGAGAAGGATCTGCAGGATGCCGAGCGGATTACACCGGACGGCTATATCTCCGACAAAGCCGCCGTGCAGGAGGCGGTTCGTGAACTGAAGGCGGCAGCGGTACCGGTGTTTGTGCATCTGGTAACGATGCAGAACCATTTTCCGTTCACGAAGGGGCTGAATGGTCCCAATACCATTGCCGTGCAAGGCGTTCAGGCTGCCTGGAAGGATGAGCTGGAGACATATGTTCAGAATACGAAGCTGACGGACGAGGCACTGTCTTACCTGCAGCAGGAGCTGAAAACGCTTGAGCGGCCTACGATTGCCGTATTCTGGGGGGATCATCTTCCGGCGCTGTCGGCGGGAATCTATACGGAGGCGGGCTGGGATGAAAACCCGAGGCTGAAGCATGAAACCAAGCTGATGATTCTCGCCAACTTCGATATCGGCAACGAGCCGCTGGGTACAATCAGTCCGGCTTATCTTGGGCCCACCGTGTTTAAGCTGTCGGGTCAAACGCTCCCGCCTTTCTATAAAATGCTGGAGCAGGTTCAGGCACAGCTTCCCGGTCTGAGCAAAAATGTGCTGATCGGCGCTTCCGGCGAGCCGGCAAGTCTCACGTCCGGACAGCAGGAGCTGCTGGCTGACTACCGCATGGTGGAGTACGATTTGCTGGAGGGCGAAGGCTATGCCGAGGGATTAATGTATTGAAATTAACCTCCCGGGGGGATGTTATAAGAATATATTTTCTAGGCGCGGCATGCCTAAACGATATATCGACAAGTCTGCGGGAGGCTTTTTTATGACCAGAGGAATTGCGGTTAGAGATACCACCGGTAAAGAAAAAATAAAGATTATTCTAGCTATGGGTATTCCTGTAAATAGAAAAAAGCCAAGTTTACTGGAAAAGTAAACTCGGCATGGATTTATTCGCATACAATATCAGATCCGAGCTCCTTAATTTTGAGCCTCCCGTTTGTTCTGGATCGTTATCGCCGGATTGCCGCTCTTTCTCTCCATTGAGAAGAAAACTCCAATTATGCAGAGCACGGTAAAGATAATGAAGCCTGTGCGCATCGACAAAATCAACGAAGACACTGGCGCGTCCGCGAAGGCTGTTTTCCCGATGTAGGCAGTCATGATAGACGTCACGATACTTAGGCTTACCGTCTGTCCGAGATTTCGCATTGTTGTCTGTAACGAGGTCGCAGCGGCGTACTCCTGAGGTCCTACGCATGACATAATCGCGTTGGAATTCGGGGATGAGAAGACGCCAAAGCCCATACCGATCACGACCAGTACTGCAATCACATACGCAAGAGGGGTGCTCTCGCTTATGAAACAGAAACCAAGCAGGCCGGCTGCGCAGATCGCCATTCCTGCCGTCGCGACTTTGAACGGCGAAACCCTGTCGGACAGCTTTCCCGCATATGGAGAAATGATGGCTTGAAACAGCGGCTGGCCCAGCATGATCGCACCAGAAATCATTGGATTAAGCCCCTTGACGAGCTGAAGGTATATCGACAGGTAGTAAGTTAAGCCAGCGACAAACGCATAATTCAAAAATGTCGCTATATTTGAAAAAGCATAGTTTTTATTGCTTGCGAGAAGTCTGACGTCGAGGACGGGGTTTTGGCGTTTCAGCTCATGCCTAGCGAATACTACTCCGATCAGTAAGCCTACGGGTATTAAAGCGATTGCCCAGCGATAACCTGCCCACATGGAAAGTCCGATCAAAACAAGCGAGCTGGCAGCGATATACATCAGGTTCCCCGGTACGTCGAAATTTTCACCAGCGGATTTCTTCGAATCATCCGGCAGCTTTAATATAATCAGGATCAGGGAAATAAGACCGATAAGCGTCATCACGATGAAGATCGACCGCCAGCCAAGGTAGTTATTTAAAGCTCCGCCAAGCGTGGAGCCGGCAGAAAGCCCGATATAAGCCGAAGCAATGGCAAGACCCAGCGCCTTTCCTTTCTTGTGAGGCGCACACGTGTCGATCATGATTGCTATGTTCGTGCTGGCGAACATAGCCCCGCCCACGCCCTGTATAATGCGCAGAACGATCAAGACCCATACGGAAGTTGCAAATGCGCAGGCAATCGATGTGGCAGCGAAAATCCCCACGCCGACCGCAAAAATACGCTTTCTCCCAGTAAGATCTGCTATTCTGCCAAAGGGCACGGAAAACACTACATTACTAATCAAAAATCCCGTAATGAGCCATCCCGTAAGCTCGGCGCCGCTTCCAAACTCCGCAGACACTGCAGGAATGGCAAGGTTTATCGCGCTTGCCGCAAAGGGCCCTGCAAAACACGTTATAATTGCGAGAAAAAGCGCCATCCTGGCCGTCCGCTCAGCATTTATCTCTAAATTGATTTTTTGCTTTGGGTCCATCGTAAAATCTCCTCTTTTATCGTAAAATATCTGCAATCGTGATTGAACATGTCTTCTGCGGGAATGTGGAAAAAACTGCTGCAGAATGCTGCCTGCACCGGAGTGGCAATGCGAGATAACAGATCGGAGAAATGCTCAAGGGGATTTTTTAAATTTATTTTTACGCTTTTGAAGGTTATTGATTTTTAACAGCATTTCAAACATTTTCATACTCCTTTTCACTTGTCTAAAGGCCCTCTAATCCATGGCAGTGCTATTGGAAGGCCCAGCTCACATTTCTTAAATATTCAACCCTTTTACCATGTCATCAATAATCGCCTGGCAGGTGCGGATTTCTTTGATCAGGCTAATTGCACTGTTTACACTATTGATACCATTGTCCAGATCACCATCCAGCTGAGCAATTTTGGGTCCCTGAGTACCCTTCATCGTCTTGGCAATTTCCAGAACAGTTTCACCCTGCTTATATTTTTCGTAACATTCAAATGCAAGCTTATGGGGGGTTGCGCGCCAGTAGCCGGGCAGTGCTTTATACAGCAGCAAATCAGTGGATTCAGTATCTATGATATCTTGTTTGCAAGCATCAGATGTCACACATTCTTCAGCTACCATGAATGCTGTACCTACATACGCTCCCTCAGCACCAAGAGCGAGAGCCGCCTTAAATCCCCGGTTATCTACAATCCCGCCAGCTGCCATAATAGGAATGCTTACGCTATCTGCAATGATTGGGACAATACTGAAAGTACCTATGGATTTACTTGGCATACCGCCACCTTCATCGAAACCTGTTGCTACAATGATGTCTACTCCTAATGCTTCAGCCTGTTTCGAGTTTTCTATTGTAGGATTCAGAGCACGATAAATAACAGTTAAACCAAGCTCCTTTAAACGCTTAATCGCTTCAGCATTTATATCACCAACAGCCGCAATATACTCTACCTTTTCTTCGCATACAACCTTGAGAATCACCTCGGAAAATGCATTGGATAATTGAGTTGCCTCATCATTTCCTGCACGAGGTAACATGTAGTTTACAGCAAACGGTTTATCCGTTAATGTACGCGTCTTGCGAATCTGAGCGCGCATACGCTCGCCAGTTTCAACCGGATCGGTGGTAACCGTTGTTTGTCCGGCATTGGCCCCTAATGTTCCCATGCCTCCCGCATTTGATACAGCGGCAACTAACTCAGCTGAGGTAATCCAAGCCATTGGTGCCTGGATAATCGGGTATTGAATGTTTAGGATTTCAGTAATTCTGTTCATTTTATACCTCCTGAAATGAATGAAATTGAAATGGCTTTGGCCAACAGATGATCAACTATTTGATATTGGAAATATTAGTAGATACTCTTTCCACAATATCAAAGAACATATTGATTTCATCTTCGGTCAGATTGTTTTTGAATTGTTCTTCAACATAAGCAAGCTTAGAAATAATCTGCTTGTGAATACCAAGAGCTTTATCCGTCAAAACAATTTTTTTCAGTCTTGCATCACCGGGAACTGTTTCACGCCTAATCAGGTCCTTTTTCTCCATTGATTGCAGGATGCCAGTAGCAGTAGAGCGCCGGATGTTAAATTCAATTTCCACATCCTTTTGAAACACATCGGCATGTGCTGATTCTATCTGTATAAAATCAATCACATGTCCTTGTAATCCAGTAATCGTTTTGGGTACTGCAGAATCAATACTGCGCACGATCTGAATGGAAAGCATCCGGATTGCAAGCCCTATTGATTTATTGTGCTTCATCAATATCCCCTCCATGTGTTAGGTAGCTAACAAAAAATATAATACAGGATATATTTTCTGTCAAGCCGTTGTTCCATCAAGACTGTATGTTCACCCCGTTTTTACTCCAAAGAAGGCACAGTCAAATTCCATGGCCCTTGTTAAAGCTCTCCATGCCTGCAGCGGCTGAACGGTGATTATGCGGCTCGGTCAGGTGCTGTACTTTGGACTTAACGTGCGGACCGCAGTCCGCTAAAAGGATAAAAAAAAGAATTCCAATTAATGGAATTCTCCAGGCAATGTCACTGACGGATGGAGCCTCTTCTCACCAGCTTTACCTCTTCAGGCAGAACCTCACGGTCTACAGCCTTGGACTCCTCACCCCGCAAATATTTATTAAAGAAATCAAGCAGAAGCAGGTTTAAAAGATCTTCCATCCGGCCGGGATCGATGCTTCCAAGCATAGCCTGTTCCATTTCTTGCCCCTGGTACTCCCCTTTGGCAATATAGTTCTCCGCCAAAATCTCGTTATAGTCCGCAAAGTTTGCATGGGTGCTGTTTCTGAAGGTAGCCAGATACGCATCGCCTTCAGCATTGGCATAAGGGAAATCGAGGAACAGGCCCGCATCATTCTGCAGCAGCAGGACAGGCTTGTGCAAGGGCTTCTGCCAGTTCGTATTGTAGTAGAACCCGTCCAGATTGGCACCGGCTTGGATCAAGTCGGAAGCCTGGGTCAAACCCAAAGCGGTTGAGCCGCCGAAGGACATGCCGAATGCGCCGATTTTGCCGGTATCGATATGCTGCGCCAGCAGCCTGCCGTCCTTGCCCGGATCATGCAGAAGCCTGTCCAGGGCGGCCAGGCTGTCTTCAATCCATCTGGCACTTTGAGCAGTCAAGCCGGGTTGAAGCTCGATCATTTGATGATAGAAGCAGCGATACTCCGCGAGGCTTGCCGACCTGCCATCACCGGCCAGCCATGCGGCATACTCGGGGAAACGTTCCATTCCTTTGGCATCCGCCTGATAATCCTTCATCAATTGCTCCATATCCGGCTTCAGAATTTCTCCGCCCGGCAGCTCATATGAGCCTTCCCCCTGATGTCCAATGCACAGTACAATGTACCCGTGGGAAGCAAGCTCTTCCAGTTGAACGGTGTTCGCCTCATGAAAGAGGCCGAAGCCGTGGCTGAACAGCAGCAGAGGATGTTTGCCTTCAGCGACAGGTGCATCCAGCCAGGTATTGGATACAATGGTCCCGGTACCCGGATGGACCTCTTCATGTGCATAGTCCTTCTGCCTGGCCCCTCCGGTTTGTCCGGCGGGATACAGGCAAAGGCAGGGAAGGAGGCGTGTGCCGGAATCCGCCTGGGCCGGCTGGTATTCATAGCAAAGCAGTGTGCCTCCGACAAGGCTGGGACCGCTTGGTTTTCTAAGCGTATAGTTTTGTTTGAAGTTCATCATGTGCTCCTTTCAGATTCGGAAGAGGTATGGGCCAGTTCAATAAAAATAATCCTTCTTTAGAAAAATACTTACGCCTCTGCTATAATTTCCATGCAAGCCACTCTGAATCTGCTGCACAGGCCAGGCTGCTCTCCATCCGTGAGACATGCCTGAAAACAGAATCTCTGCTATAGTAATTAATCATACAACAGGAGGACAGAGATGCAAATTATCGCGATGCTCACCATGCTGATTGACCATATCGGCTACATTTTTTTCCCGGGGGAGATGGCCTGGAGGTATGTGGGAAGAATTGCTTTTCCAATATACTGCTACGCGCTGGTTCAGGGGCATATACATACATCATCGAGACCCCGCTATTTGCGGCGTCTGCTGTGGATTGCGCTGTTATCCCAGATCCCCTATAATTTGGCGCTCGATCCGGGCGGATGGAATGTGGTGTTCACCCTGCTCCTGTCTGCGGCGGTGCTGTATATTCTGGATAAGCTGCCCAATTCTTGGTATGGCGTACCGGTAGTCATCCTTGCTTTTGTTGTCATGGACCGGCTTCCGCTGGACTACAACGCTTATGGTCTGCTGCTGGTGCTGATTTTCCGCTACCTGCGTTCGTACTGGCTTATTCTGGCCCACTTCCTGCTGAATGGCATCTATCTGTTCTATTATGGCTGGCTGGTGCAAATGCTGAGTATCGTGCCTACCATTCTCATTGCGGTGACTCCGGGCTTCTGGAGGCCTCTGGAGAAAAGACGGCTGCCGCGCTGGGTCTGGTGGTCCTTTTATCCGGCACATTTGGCGGTGTTGGCCTTGATAAAGATTCTGTTTTTCCAGGAATGGGTATCTATAGAATGGCGGAGTCTGTTTTCTTTGTAGTTCTGCATACTGCGGCCATTATACTGCACCATTTGCCTCCGATCCTCCCTCTTTAGAGTTGATGGATAAAGCTTGCAAAATAAATCTAGAGGAGACATGCTATGAAGAAAATGAAAGCAAGAACCAAGTGGCTGCTGCCGATTCTCGCATTGCTGCTGATTCTGGCAGGCTGCCAGACGGTTGCGGGATTCGACGTCAACAAGGCGCTTTTGGGAGATTCGGATGTGAAATCTTCCGAGTCCAGCATGACCCTTTCAGTGAATGCTGTACCTGCGGCCGGAATTAGTCCGGATCAGGAATTGGTTGATCTCATCAACTCCTTCTCCCTGAGCATCGGCAGCACGAAGCTTCAGGACAATGGAAACGTTTCCGCAACGGGCGTTGTAGGCTATAAGCAATTATCCATTCCTTTTACATTCTATATGGATACAACTGCCGTTGTCTTTACCGCAGAAGGTGCAAAGCAGCCGTTCTACTACCCGGTTTCAGGGTATGAGGAGTCGCTTGGCATTGTAGGATTAGATCAAAACAAGACACAGGAGATCTACAAGCTTCTGTCCCAGCTCGTAGTGAAGAATCTGCCGAATCCCGGCGCGATCAGCGTGGCTTCCGTCAATAAATCAGTGTATGGCGAGCAGCTGAACCTGACCAAGCTACATACGGAGATTACAGGCGACGAACTGCCGGCGCTGGTAAAGAGCTTCCTGAAATCCATCTCCAAGGACACCGGAGGCTTCACTGCCTTCCTAAGCGGTCTATACGATTATTTGTATCCGCTCCTGGAAGCGAATGGTCTCGGTGCAAACGAACTCAGCGATTTGGGACTGGGTGAGATTCCGCTGGAAGACAAGGAAGGGGTAGTGACGGTAGCGCATGATGCAGCCAAATTGGCTGTAGATGCACTTCTGCTTGTCTACGATAAGCAGCTGGATAAACTATACGAGACCACGCCTGAACTGAAAACCATCCTCAGCAAAGATACCAGGCTGAATGTCGATCTGTTCGTGGACAGCGGGTTCCATGTACGGAAGCAGAATATCGATCTGAATGTTGCATTGCCGGCCAGCGAAGAGCTGCCGCTTCAGAGCATCTCGCTGAAGCTGGAGACGGAGACCTGGAATGTGAACGGTCCGGTGACCGCTGATCCGATCAGCACGGAAGGAGCGCTTGATTTGTCCTCGGCGCAGCTTACACCGGGCGAGACACTCAGAAGCTTCGAACAGGGTTCCGATATTTACAGCCTGCTTAAGAATGATATCGGCATTACGGCCAAGTCCCTGATGATTGCACCGGATGATGATTACTATTATCCGATTGTTGACGGGGGCACCACCTATGTGCCGCTGCGGTATCTGGCTGAAGATCTGGATGCTGCAGTCGGGTGGGATGGCGCTAACCGCGCCATTACAGTGACCGATGATGTATACGGCGACCAGCTGGTATTCAAAATCGGTTCTGATCAGGCCCTGATCAACGGCACCGCAGTGAAGCTTGCACAGCCTGTATTCGTGGACGAATACGGCGATGCTTATGTGCCGCTTCGCGTGCTGGCAGAAGCGCTGCATGCCACGGTTGAAAAAGACGAGTATGGCTACATCTACATTGACCGGCCTTAATCAAATTGCCAAAAAGCCGGAGCCTCTTCCATAAGAGGCTCCGGCTTTTTGGCAATTTATTTGAAAATACAGTTACTGTTTCTTAGTCGCCCAATCTGATTATAGAAAATAGTGGAAGGCGCATAAATATGCTCAAGCGCAGCGACAATAAGGATTGGCATAAAAACAGGAAAAAGGAAAAATTTATGCATGCGTGTTGTTTTTTTGGAAGTAAAGTGTTAGGATTTTAAAAAAGTAAGTTACTAAATAAATGGAGGTAGTTATTTTATGTCTAACAACTTTTTTGACGCGGTAAAAGGCAGACGTTCCGTATATGCAATCAGCAAAGAATCCCCGATTTCCGATGCGCAGATTAGGGAGATTGTAGAAGCGGCAGTCCTGCATAGCCCAACTTCCTTCAACTCCCAAAGCTCCAGAACGGTAGTCCTGCTGGGAGATAAACACGACAAGGTATGGGATATTACGGCAGATACCCTCCGCAAGATTGTACCAACTGAACAATTTGAGGGCACTGCACAGAAATTGTCCTCGTTCAAGGCCGGATACGGCACTGTATTGTTCTTCGAAGATCAGGCAGTCGTGAAGCATCTGCAAGAGAACTTTGCGCTGTATGCCGAAAACTTCCCGGTTTGGTCGAATCAATCCTCAGGTATTCTGCAGTTCGTTGTATGGACTGCTTTTGCCGAAGCGGGACTTGGCGCTTCGCTGCAGCATTACAACCCGCTGATTGATGATGAAGTGAAGGCAGCCTTCGATATTCCGGAAGATTGGAAGCTGATCGCCCAGTTGCCTTTCGGCAAAACCGTTACCGCTCCGGGTGAAAAAGAATTCCAGCCGATCGAAGAACGCGTAAAGGTGATCAAGTAAGCCATTTCTGAAATGTTTAAAACCTCCCCGATCAGGCTAATGATATCTATAGCCCAATCAAGGAGGTTTTCGTTATGCCCTGGAGCAAAGATGATTATCCGGATTCTCTGAAGAACTTTATGGCCCCGGTGCGCAATAAAGCAATTGAGATCGCCAATGCCCTCTTGGACGAAGGATATGAGGAGGGAAGGGCAATCTCCATTGCCACGGCGCAGGCCAAAGAGTGGGGAGAGAATCATGACAAGCAGATCCGCAAAAAAAACCATTAGCGCAACCGCGCAGACGAGGCATGGAGTATAAAAGAGGACAGGCGGAGTGAACGCCTGTCCTCTTTGGGCTTGGCTGGATGCCTCAGTGGCTGCCGTATTATTCTGTAGCCGTGCTGGCCTCAGGAGATGCGGATGCATCCGGTGTATCCGTAAGCGAATTCGTGATCTTCGCGCTCGCGGTCAGCTCCTGCAGCCAGGTCGATGACATTTCGGATACCTTTTGGGCCTTCAGGGTTTTGGTGATTTCTTCTTTTTTCTCGTCAAGAGTATATTCGTGGGCTTCCTTGCGGTCGGTAACCTTAATAATATGGTAGCCGTAATCCGTTTTGACAGCACCGCTGGTTTCGCCAACCTTCAGCTTGAAGGCTGCATCGGAGAATTCAGCGACCATATCGCCTTTTTTGAAGAAATCAAGGTCTCCGCCGTTATCCTTGGAGCCGGTGTCAGTAGATTTTTCTTGCGCCAGCGTGGCGAAATCTGCCCCGTCCGCCAATTGCTTCACAATCGCGTCGGCTTCTTCTTGGGTTTCGACAAGAATATGGGAAGCACGGACTTCTTCTTCCTGGTTGAAGGAAGCTTTGTTGTCCTCGTAGTATTGGGAAATATCGTCTTCGGTTACAGTAACTTTGGGCTCAACCAGCTTGCGGATTTCAACCTGCAGCGGCATTTGCTTCTTCAGGTCATCCAGCGTCATCGAGCTTTGCTGCAAAGCGCTGTTCAAAGCGTCTTCACCGCCGAACTGGGTCTTCAAATCTTCAATCTCAGCGTCGATGTCGGCATCGGTTACCGTAATATTGGCTTTTTTGGCCTCTTGGTCAACAAGTGTAGTAGTGATCAGGTTTTGCAGGGTGGCTTCACCGCCGGCTTCAACCAGCTTATCGTATAGCTGAGCTTTGGTAATATCGGTTCCGTTAACGGATGCAACGGCTACATTGCTGTCATCCTTTTGGAAAGGCTGTACAATCAAAACAACGATAAGTGCCGCAGCGAGGACGATTGAAGCGATCATCCAGCCCCGTCCTCCCTTGGACGATGGGGTGGAAGGAGGAGTTCCGTCTCCAACCTTGTTCATAACCGGAACATTGGCAGCGCTGTCAGGTGTATCATTCTCTTCAAATACTTCTGCGGCTTCCTGTGCGGTTTCTGGTTCCAATTCAGGAGCAGCTGCGGATTCCTCCAGAGCTCCTTCATTGATATCGGAAGTGATGTTTTCTTCCGGTGTTTCCTGGTTGTCCAGATGTTCATTTTCATTGAAATCTTTTTTGTCCATTATAATTAATGACTCCCTTCAATATAGGTGTTGCCTGTCTTTCTACAACTTTACCAGAAATCAGGATTCCAAACCTTAAGAAAGTATAAAAAAGCCGATTTTCTTTTTAAGTTTCTCTTAAGATACAAGGAAAAAGCCGGAGCGGCATGGGTTGACCATGCCGCTCCGGCTCTGGGAGACAGTCCGTAACACTCCCGGACAGGCGGATATATGTATCCGCCTAAGAGCTGAGACTTCTCAGCAGATGGCGTATGCTTTCCTGTTTCCGTCTGGGCACGCGGACAGTCTTGGCATACAGGCCCATTTCACCGAAATAAATGGAATCGTCTTCAATGGAGCTGATCTTGTGAAGGTTGACATAACAACCCCCATACACATGATAATAATTGGGGTTTGATAACAGACGGTTAAGCTGCTCGGCAGTCATTCTCTTTTTAATGTTGTAGTTCCTGCCGTGAAAAATGACCAAATCATGGTCCCCGACCTTAAAGAACAGAATGTCTGTCTCCACCTCGAAGTCCTCATACACATTTCTGGCTTCCAGCAGGCTGCTCATTCATGTTCCCCCTTTATACGAAATTAAAACTTGGTGTTAGCGCTTTCATTATAACATGCTGATTTGCCCTTGAGAAGCCTTATTTTTAAAATGTTTCTTGTCATTTTTATCGTCCGATTTGTCATAGACGCTGAAAAAATGTAAATTATATAGATGGCCGGTTGAAATCGGACCGGATAAGACTGCAAGAAGGATGAACCATTGGAGGAGGATGACCGAGATGAAAGAGAATACCCGGCTGCTGCTGTTTACCGGTTCCTACGCAAGCGCTGAGGAGAGCGGGGTCCAGGTGTTTGAACTGAATGGAGAAGCCGGAGGCACGCTTACTCTTCTGGATAAGGTGCAGGGCATTACAAACCCGACCTTTGTCAGTGTAGATGCCTCCGGAGGGCGGCTGTATGCCATTGGAGAGAAGACTAACGGGGAGGGGGTCAAGGAGGGCGAGGTGGTTTCTTTTGCCATAGATCCGCAAGGAGGCAGGCTTACGGAACTTAACCGTATTTTGACCATGCCTGCCTCTCGCACTGCTCAAACCACAACTTGCCATATTTCAAGAGATCCTCAAAATGAATATATTATCGTATGCAGCTATCATGGAGGCCAGGTGGGACTGGTATCCATGGATCAGGAGGGCCTGCCGGTCCGTTTGGAGGATACGGCTGTACATACGGGACAGGACAAGCCTCATCCGCATTCTGCAATTTTCAGTCCGGACGGGAAATTCCTGTTCGTCTCCGATTTGGGCCTGGATCTGATCCGTACCTACCGGATCAACCGCGATACGAAGAAGCTTGAAGCAAAGGATGATACCTTGCTGCACAAAGGCGCCGGTCCGCGTCATTTCGTGTTCCATCCGGATGGGAAGTCGGCTTATGTTATCAATGAATTGGACAGCACAGTTACCTCATTCCTCTATGACAGCGAACAAGGGACGCTCCGGACGGCAGCAACCATATCCACACTGCCTGAAGACTACCCGTCTGCAAACAACGCCTGTGCGGAAATCGCCTTGTCTGCAGACGGTTTATATTTGTACGGCTCGAACCGCGGACATGACAGTATCGTGGTGTATGCTGTTGATCCTGCAACCGCCGGACTCACACTGGTGGAGCATGTCTCCACCAGGGGCGGGCATCCCCGCCATTTTGCTCTGACGCCGGATGGCGCATACCTGGTGGCAGCGAACCGCGACGGCAACAATCTGGTCGTATTCAGTGTCGACAACAACAGCGGGCGGCTCAGCTTCACAGGCAATACCGCGGAGTTGTCCAAACCGGTTTGTGTCCAACCTGCATATTTTCCGGCGACTGTATAGCCTTCCGAAGCGCTCTGCCCTGTGACAAATACAAGGATGATGGAAATTTCAGAGCTGTAAATCCTTATATTTTCAGCAAAAGGAACACCGGAGCGGGAAGCTCCGGTGTTCCTTTTGAAAAGAGGCTGTAATCGTTAGTTGGTTACAAGGGCTGCCCGCTTGAGGGCCGGGTTTATTTGAGCGAAACAGGCTTCAGCGGCACCACTGTGGATACGGCCGATTTGAAGAGCACATTTTGTCTGCCGTCACCTTGGCCCTGCAAAGTGATGGTATAAGTGTCATAGGAAGTTACGAGTCCCTGCATTTTGACTCCATTGGTAGTAAAAATCGTCACGGGAACCTTGGTTGAGATACATTGGTTCAACAAACGCTCCTGTAATTTCAGAGTTTCCACTTTGGCAGCACTCCATTTTTTATGAATTAACTTCAAAATAGAGTATACCACGGGAAAGGCCTCCACTGGAAATCGGGTCACCCGGCTTTAGCAACTGACAAGGGGGAATTCAACTGAAAGACCAACGCTGGTCCAAAGGTTTTCTGTTTTTTTTGTGGTTTCTGCTTGTTTTTGCGGCGATTGCCGTGTTCGTGAAGCTGGACAGAATCGCAGCATTTGATAACTTCATCATTCATGCCGTACAATCTGCGGAATCCCCGCCACTGACCTCGCTGGCCAAAGGATTGTCTCTGGTGGGTTCCTCAAGGCTTGCGATCGGAATTTCTTTGCTGACGGCGGCTCTGCTCTTCTTTGTGCTGAAGCACCGCATTGAGCTGGCTTTGTTTCTCGTAGTTGCATTAGGCTCACAGAAGCTGAATACACTGATGAAGCTATGGTTTCACCGGGAGCGCCCCAATGTGCACCGGCTGATCGAGCAGGCAGGCTACAGCTTTCCGAGCGGCCACTCCATGGCTGCGTTCTCCTTGTATGGGGTGATCGCGTACCTGCTGTGGCGGCATATGAGGAGCAGACTCGAGCGGGTCCTGCTGATTCTGTTCACTGTGGTTATGACCGGGGGAATCGGCTGGAGCCGGATTTATTTGGGTGTGCATTACCCGAGTGATGTGATTGGGGGATATGCGGCCAGCGGCGCCTGGATGACGCTGTGTATTGTCTGCCTGGAGGCTTGGAGAAATTCACGGAAGCGGCGGATGCCGTGAAAAAATGCGGATCCCCGAGCGAAGCATGGGAATCCGCATTGGCGGCAGGACATCAGCCGGTTATGCGTTCTTGGTCCGGAGCTGGCCGGACACTTAAGTTAAGGGGTCTTGGCAGGGGCTTCCGGCGTCTTGGATTCCTGAAAATGCGCCATGCGGCCAATATTCAGCTTCAGCAGGGCAGGCAGACCCGCCTTCAGCTTGGCGGCTTCATCCTGCGTCAGGCCGCCGTCCTTCAAGGACGCTTCAAGCTTCACGCTGGCTGCATCGCTCAGCTTCTGGATGTACTGCTCCTCGGTCCAGCCTTTTTTCTCCTTGGCCAGCGTGTACAGCGATTTGCCCGCCTTGAGGCTGCGGATCAGCTCGGTCCGGTCCATTTCCAGCAGCCTGGACGTTTCATTGATAATGAAATGTCCGCCTCCGGCCCGGAAGCCTTTTTCCATGCCCGGCGTATGTGGATGCCGGTGTCCATTCTCGGCGTGAACCGCCGCATCCGGCGCAGCGGAAGGTGTGTTTCCGGCAGCATTCTCCGCAAATGCGGCCGCTGGTGTCAGGCAGAGCATCATCGCTGCGGCGAAGGCTGTAATTCTTTTGACATTGTTGCTCATGGTCTCACCTCGTCTGTGATGTGTTGGGGACTGCTGTACCCAGTATTCCCCGAAAGCTGAAAGAATCCTGAAAGCTTGCTTAAGCCATACTAAAATTCGCCAGCCCGCTTCCTGGGTAATAAAGTCTGTACCTTATTAGAAATGAACTAAAGCGGATCAGGATATACATATTTGTTCGATGATTGTTCAGGAAGACTGTGCTCACAAAACTTAAGCGGCTGCTTTCGGAGCTAGTTTTGTACGACGACTATTCAGGAAGACTATGCTCACAAAACTTAAGGAGGGATGGATTTGGCATTTGGCGCCCGCATACTCAAAACCGGCTTGGCCGTAACGCTCGCTCTTTATCTATCCGCTCTTTTGCAGTTTACTTCCCCCGTGGGTGCGGCGATTGCAGCGATATTTGCGATGCAGCCCTCCATCTACAGATCCTGGCGGTACTTTCTGGATCAGATTCAGACGAGTACCATGGGTGCGGTACTGGCGCTGCTGGGCGGAATGCTGCTGTCCAATGAGCCGATTGCGGTCGGGCTGGTATGTATTCTGGTGATTATGATCAGTATGAAAATGAAACGGGCCGATACGATCGGTCTGACGCTGGTAACGGTAATCTCGGTAATGGAGGCCTCGGGGCAGTGGGAATTTGCCTTGACCCGTTTTTTGCTGACGCTGACCGGAATTGTTGCCGCTTTTATTATCAATATCGCCGTATTCCCGCCCCAGCCCCGCAAGCAGTACATCCGGCAGATAGAGAATGTGTTCGGCAGCCTGTCGCTGCTGCTGCGGACCGCGGTGTCGCATGAAATGAAGGAGAGCGTCTTCCGCGACGAGAAGAACGCCCTGGAAGGCTCAATCCGGTCGCTTGCCGATAAATACGCCTTGTTTGAGGAAGAGCAGAAGCAGCTGCGCAGGGCCAAATACAGCCAGACCCGGCAAATGGTCGTTTACAAAAATCTGCTGGCTTCACTGCAGAAGGGATTTGAGGTGCTGGAGGCCGTGGACCGGCATTATTTTCAGGCCGAACGTACCGGACGGACAGATGAGCTTTTCGACCGTCACCTGGAGCAGCTGATCAAGTACCATGGGACTATTCTGCTCAAATTCGAAGATAAGCTGAAGCCGGGAGCGACCGACAGCGGCCCGCTTGCCGGGGATAACGACCGCTTCCTGCAAGCGGCGATCAATGGCTATGATCCTGAGAAAGCCGGGCAGCTGCGGCTGTCGGTTGTGGCGGCGGCAGTCTATGATTATGGATACCAGCTGGAGCGTCTGGACAAGGTGGCAGACCAGATCAACCGGCAGGCCGCCGATGAAAAAGAATAATTCTCCGGTCCGGCCATGTTTCCGGCGCAGGTTGTCCCCTGGACTCGATGGAAGAAGGCTTAACAGGCCGCTGATAATGATGTCCTTGAATATTGGATATAACAAGCGGAAACGGCTTCGCCGTCCTTATAAGGACGGTATCCGTTTCACTTGTTGTTTATGATTTTTGGTAATTGTGGAGAAGGTGCATGCAGTTGGGGAAAGGCGCGGTCATCGTGCTGAACCTGCAGGTGTGATGTTTTGCAGCAGGAAGCGCGCAATCAGGGAGGACTAACCGGGACGGCAACGCAAGAGCGTAAACCAAGAGCGCAACCCCGGGGCAGAGAAGTGAAGTGGAAATAGTACACTTAAATGAACGGAAAAGCTTACGGTAAAAGGATTAGTGGGAAAAAGTAAACTTATTGTAAGCGTATTTCCCTCTAAAGGCGGCAAACGGATGGATTAGGTATCCTTTTTCCCACTAACGCTTGCGGAGGAGGGGGTGCGGGGAGAATTAAGTTCACTTTTTCCACTTGGACTTACCGCCGGGTTACAGCAGGCAGCCGTCCACCTGTAATCCCCAGCAGCTACGCTGTCCAGTGAAGGACGGCATAGCCGTTTTGTCCAAAGACAAGAATTTATTTAAATTCTTATCTTTCAAAAAATCCGGCCCCTGAAGGGACCGGATTATAGTATTCTAACTGTGCAGACCATAAATTTAACTGCATCAAAAGCTTGAAAAAGTGTAGCGCAGTTGTTAAAATAAAAAGATATTCAAAAGATAAACAATCAAAAAACATAATTATTCAATTTAATTATAACATGGGATAAGATGAATGTCAACCTTCCAAAGGGGATGAATTGCAGTGGAGAAACATGATAACGAATGGAAAGAGGAGCAGGGGCGGGTCAGCAGAATCACGAAGCTGTTGTCAGCCCATATCCGGCGGTTATCCGGGGAGCTTGGGCTTCACCGGAGCGATGTCGTGGATATGCGCAAAGACTTCTGGGAAGAGGTTACAGTGAACTTCAGCAGCCCGGATGATCTGGGTGAAACCTCGACAAGCCTGCGGCAGCAGGCCCAAATCCTGAACGAACGCGAGCGCCATCATCTGCAGTCAAGCAAAGCGCTGAAAAAATATAGAAAGCTTGTCGTATCCCCCTATTTTGGCCGGATTGATTTCAGGGAAACGCCGGACGCCGGGACCGAACGGATCTATCTGGGCATTGGCTCGCTCATGGAGGATGACGGCACCTTCCTGATATACGACTGGCGTGCGCCCATCTCAAGCCTGTACTATGACGGGGCGCCGGGGCCGGCAGCTTATGAAACACCGGGCGGGCTGGTCTCCGGCACGATGGAGCTGAAACGCCAGTTTGTCATCGACAACGGCATTATAGAAGTCATGTTCGATACGGGGGTGACGATCGGCGACGAGCTTCTTCAGCAGGTGCTCAGCCACAGCGCGGACGACCGGATGAAAAGCATCGTTGCGACGATCCAGAAGGAGCAGAATGCCATTATCCGCAATGACCGCAGCCGGATGCTGGTTGTGCAGGGCGCAGCGGGCAGCGGCAAAACCTCAGCCGCACTGCAGCGCGTAGCCTATCTGCTCTATAAATACCGCGAGGTGCTGCAGGCCGATCAGATGCTGCTGTTCTCGCCGAATCCGCTTTTTAACAGCTATGTATCCACCGTGCTTCCGGAACTGGGGGAAGAAAACATGCAGCAGACCACGTTCCAGATGTATCTGGAGCACCGGCTGGGTCAGGAGTTCGAGCTGGAGGATGTTTTCAACCAGACCGAAAGCCTGCTGAATGCGCCGGAAGGGCCGGAGGCGGCCACGCGAAGAGCGGGAATCGCCTATAAATCCTCAGTGGCTTTTCTGGATGTGATCCGACGTTATGTCAATCTTCTGGAGCATGAAGGCATGCTGTTTAAGCCGCTTGTTTTTCAAGGCCGGACGGTTGTCAGCAAGGAAGACATGGAGCGCAGATTCTACAGCTATGATTCCAGTATTAAACTCGCGAACCGGATTGATCTCATGACAGGCTGGCTGCTCAAAAAAATCGCTGTGTTCAGTGTCGAAGAGCGGGAGTCGCAATGGGTGGAGGATCAGATCGAGCTGATGGATTCCAGCGACTATCAGCGGGCGTACAATATGCTTCGGCGCAAGGGCGGCGGCCGGAATGACAGCTTTGATGATTTTGAGCTGGAGAAAACCATGCTGGCCAGATATATCGTCAGCCAACGCCTGAAGCCGCTGCGCGGCTGGACCAAGCGCGGAAGGTTCGTGGATGTAAAAGGGCTGTACAGCCTGCTTTTTGGAGACCGTGGCTTAATGGAGCGCCTGGGCAGCAGCCGGGTGCTTCCGGAGGCCTGGGATCAGATCTGCCGGCAGACGGTGGCGTCCTTGAACCGGAACGAGCTGGCCTACGAGGATGCCACACCTTTTCTGTATCTGAAGGAGCTGAGCCAGGGCTTCCGCACCAATACCCTGATCCGCCATGTGATTGTCGATGAGGTGCAGGATTACTCCCCGTTCCAGCTGGAGTTCATGCGCCGCCTGTTCCCGCGGGCCAAAATGACCGTGCTCGGCGATCTCAATCAGGCGATATACGCCCAGGGCGAGGTGCTGGGGGATCTGGGCGGGCTGGTCAGCATCTACGGTGAGGAGAATACGGAGGTTGTCTCATTGACCCGCAGCTACCGCTCCACTTACGAGATCGTTGAATTCACACGTTCAATGATTCCCGGAGGCGACAAGATCGTTCCTTTCAACCGGAGGGGAGAATCACCGCTTCTGACCGTTGTGGACAACGAAGAGGGATTGCTTGCTTCAATAGAGCAGGATGTGCTGAATCTGCATTCCATGGGCTATCATTATGTGGCGGTCATCTGCAAGACGGCGGAGGAAAGCGCGCGCGTGCATGCCGAACTTCAGAGCAGACTCCCTGTGCGGCTGGTGACCAAGGAAACCCCTAACTTTCAAAAAGGCACGCTGGTGCTTCCCGCATATCTGGCCAAGGGCGTGGAGTTCGATGCCGTCATTATTTATGATGGCTCTGAAGCCAAATATGGCCGTGAAAGTGAACGCAAGCTGTTTTATACCGCATGCACCCGGGCTATGCATTTGCTGCATATCTACAGTCTGGGACAGCCCAATCATTTTCTGCCCGCCGAAGCTCGCGAGTCGGTGACCTCCGGGGCTGTGCCGGGCTGAAGCGGAACAGTTGTCCGGAAGACCGTCCCCGGGATCGCGGGAGGCGGTATTTTGGCTGCCGTGCATACAGGGTAGCGGAACTAACCACAATAAGGGGGATTGTGTATAACGAACCCTAATAAAGGTGGTTAATCCATGAAGGATAGAAAATGGGATCTGGCGGCACTGGCGTCCATTCCGCTGGTTATGACGCTGGGCAATTCCATGCTGCTGCCGGTGCTGCCGCAGATTTCCCGGGAGCTGAAGATCAGCTCCTTCCAGGTAAGTATGCTGATTACTGTATTCGGGCTAATGGCTATTGTGATGATTCCTGTAGCCGGATATCTTTCGGACCGCTTCGGGCGTAAAAAAGTCATTCTTCCCAGCCTGCTCATCGCCGCAGCCGGAGGCGGGATCTGTGTGGCTGCAGCCTGGTTTGCGGAGGGGCTTACCGCCTACTGGATAATCATTGGCGGGCGTGTGCTGCAGGGAATCGGCGCTGCGGGCGCTTTTCCGATTGTGCTGCCCTTTGTAGGAGATCTGTTCGAGGACGAGAAGGTGATCAGCAAAAGCCTGGGTCTGATTGAAACCTCAAATACCTTCGGCAAGGTGCTCAGTCCGATTCTGGGCGCTTATCTGGGCCTGGTGCTCTGGTACGCGCCTTTCATTGCGATTCCCATACTGTGTGCAATTTCCTTTCTGCTCGTTGCTTTTCTGGTGCGCAAGCCGGAGCCCAAGGAGGCGGCGGCAAACGTCGGGGTCCGGAAGTTCATGTCGGGAATCGCCGGCATTCTGCGCGAGAAGGGCCGCTGGCTGTACGCGATCTTTGCAATTGGCGGGATCAGCATGTTCGTTACGTTCGGAGTGCTGTTCTATTTATCCGAAATGCTGGAGGAGAGCTATAATCTGCACGGGGCGAGAAAGGGCTATGTGCTGGCAATTCCGCTGGCGCTTCTGTGTCTGGCCTCCTACGGAAGCGGTAAAGTCATCGGACAGAGCAAAGCAAGAATGAAATGGCTGGGCTTTGGCGGGATGCTTGTCCTTACCGCAGCCATGTTGATTGCGGGGTTTGGCGCGGGGCTTTATCAGATCATTGTTTTTCTGAGCCTGGGCGGATTGGGGATAGGAGTATCGCTTCCTTGCATGGATGCGCTGATTACAGAAGGCATTGAGCAGGAAAACAGGGGGACCATTACCTCCCTTTACAGCAGTATGAGGTTTATCGGCGTATCTCTGGGACCACCGGCAGTTTCACTGCTGATGTCGCGGGGCCATTGGCTGCTGTTCGGCACGCTGGCTGCTGCCGGTGCTGTTGGCGGACTGTTAACCTTGTTCGCAGTTCACCCGAGCCGGGGAAAGAAAGAAAAGGGCGGAGACGGCGGAGGGCATACCGCCAAGCGGCTGCCGCATATCTTTGCGCAGCGCGCCCGCTGAAACAGAGTGCGCTGCTTCGGAAGAAGGGCTGCCTTTACAGACAGGGCAACCATATCTACTTGGCTGCCGGGTAGCTTACGGAAGGTCCGGCAGCTGGTTTTCGGCTGTTGCAGCGTTTAACCAGCAGTACGGCCGTATAGATAAGCAGCAGAAGAACAGGGGCCAATGCCGAGTAACGGTACATGACGGCATAGCTGGTATACAGCGCAATGGAGCCAAGAATCATGGAGCCGGCGGCTACGCCAAGGTCCAGCGAGTTGAAGAACATGCCGTTTGCCATTCCGCGCTGGCGGGGCTCTACGGATTGTATCATCCAGGTCTGCAGTGCAGGCTGCATGGAGCCAAATCCTATCCCATAGCACAGTGCGGCCGGAAAAAGTGCGGCTGTTGAGGCTGCGAAGGAGAGCAGCAGCAATCCGGCGACTATGAAAAGACTCCCCGGAATGAGCAGGGCGGGAGGCCCGAAGCGGTCGTAAATTTTGCCCGACAGGGGTCTTACAACAACAATGGCGGCGGCATTGAACAGAAAGAAGTAGGCGATGCGCTCCAGATGAACCTCTGCGCCGTAGAGAGCCAGGAATCCCAGCAGTCCTCCATAGGAGACGGCCAGCAGAAAATTAAGCAGACAGGGAATGAACAGTCTGCGGAAGGCCCCGCCCTTGAGCTCTGACACCGGTGCGGCAGCCGGCTCCTTGTGGTGCGCAGGCAGCCCGGCGGTCAGGCGGCAGGCGAACGGAAGAATCAGCGCCAGCACTCCGGCTGTGCAGACAAGCAGCGGGCCAAAGCCGGGTCCCTGAAGCAGGCTGAGTCCAATCAGCGGGCCGGCAGACATGGCCAGGCTCGTGGACAGGCCGAAATAGCCCATGCCTTCGCCCATCCGGCGGACCGGGATAATATCGGAGGCCATCGTCGGAAAGGCGGTGCTGGCCATGCCGAAGCCAATGCCGAACAGCATCCGCAGCAGCAGGAGGGCGGGAATGCTTCCCGCCCAGTAATAGCCGACTACCGCGGCAAGCGATACGGCAAGCCCAAGGAAGACCAGCAGATTGCGGCCGCCCTTCTCCATGGCCTTCGCGGAGAAGAGGCGGGATGCAATGGCGCTTAGAGCAAACAGGCTGGTGACAAGACTGACCTGTACGGAAGAAGCCTGCAGCGTGCCCTCGGCATAAGCCGGAAGTGTGGAGAGCGTCATCTGCAGGCCGATGAACAGCAGCAGATTGCATAGAGTAAGCAGGATAAAGGATGAGGTCCATAGCCGTTCAGATGAATGGTTCAAAGGGATTCTCCTATTCTTGAAGTGTATTTCCGGTGTTGTGGTAGAGCAGCTTCAGCATGGAGCGGAGTTCTTCAAGCTTTGCCGGGCTGAGTCCTTGCACGGCGGCGTCAATGGTCTGCTGTTCCAGGGAAGAGGTGTTCTCAATCAATGCCCTGCCAGTCTCTGTGGCATAGAGCTGAAAGGCACGCCGGTCGGTGGGACTAGCTGTCTTACGGATGAAGCCTTTCTTCTGCAGCAGTTCTACAATCCGCGCAGTAGTAGGCTGGTCTTTGGCGGCGGCGGCGGCAACCTCCTTCTGGTTGATGCCCTCGCGGCCGCAGACCATCAGCAGAATCGACCATTGCTCCGGGGTGATGCCGAAGGGCTTCAGCGCCCGTGCGAATGCATTGGAAATCCTCCGGTGTGTGGAGCCGAGCAGAAATCCGAGAAATTCCTGAGGTGAGGAAGAGGACATAGGCTATCCTCCTTTCAAATAATTGTTTCAACAATTATATTTAGGACAAGTAATTTTGTCAAGCAAGGGGGAATAAAACGGCCCTGCCGTCCTTCACTGACAGCGTTGCCGTTTTGGAGTCCAGGTTGAAGGTTATCTGCGGCTCTCCAGACCTTCCCGCAATCCCCTCTACCGCAATGTTTTTCAGTCCATTTAGGTTACCTATATAGATTGATGTTTAGGGCCAGCATGATTAACACGCCTTTTAACTGATAATTTCCCGGACCGCAAAAAGCCTCTTCCCGAATATACGGAAAGAGGCCGGATGTATAATTAATGGCGCCTTAAACTTGCGGAACTTTCTCCCAGTCCTTCAGAAAACGCTCGATGCCGCTGTCGGTCAACGGATGCTTCCAGAGGGAAGGCAGCAGTGAGCCCGGAATGGTTGCAATATGTGCACCTGCAATGGCCGCTTGCTCCACATGTGCGATATTGCGGATACTGGCAGCGATAATTTCCGATTTCAGGCCATAGTTGGTCAGAATGGTCTTCAAATCCGAGATCAGCTTCATGCCGTCTACGCCGATATCATCCAGACGTCCTACGAACGGGCTGATATAAGTAGCGCCGGCCTTGGCGGCCATCAGGCCCTGGGCTGCGGAGAAGATGAGGGTAACGTTGGTTTTGATGCCTTTTTTGGTTAATTCATAGCAGGCTTCCAGACCATCCTCGGTCATTGGCAGCTTGATGACAACATTCGGTGCCCATTCGGCGATTTCGTAAGCTTCCTTCAGCATTTCTTCAGCCTTCAGACCGATAACCTCAGCGCTGACCGGGCCTGGTACAATCGCAACGATTTCTTTGATTACATCTTTGAACAGTCTGCCTTCTTTGGCGATAAGCGACGGATTTGTCGTAACGCCATCCACCAGTCCGAGGCGGGTAATACGTTTGATTTCTTCAATATTTCCGGTATCCAAGAAAAATTTCATTTCGAGGGTTCCTCCCTTGGTTTCGTATGGATTGACAAACGTTTTGTACCACTTCATTATGAATCATGCCGCTGGAAGTTTCAACTGTTAATATGAATATTTCAAAATAACTTTATAGAGCTTCGGATGAAAATATGCAATTCAGCGTGTCCCGCCCATTCCCTGACACGTTCTCCGCGTGATAATATAGAAGCGGTATTGCCCATATCGCTGAAACGGCAGGTGTCAGATATGATTATGGTATTTGCAGGAGCGGTTGTCTTTCTGTTGTTTGCCGCCGGGGTCATGGCCTGCCAGAACAGCAGGCTGATTGCGGCGCAGGAGGCTGAAGAGTCTGCGGGGCGCATCAGCCGTTTGATGTATTCCGTCTATAATCAGGCCTTTTCTCATAATGAAGAACTGCCGGAAGCGGTTCCCCTGTTCCAATTCACCGTGCGTTCCCGCACGGAAGGACCCATTGCAAGCGGCGAGGCGGATAAGACCGTTGCCCTCTGCCGGGTTCCTGCCGGAAGCGGGGAGATGTCGCTCTCCGATGCGCAGAACTGGATGCTCGGCAGTATCCGCAGGTCTGCTATGCGCGGCGAGCAGCTCCTTCCGGCCTCTTTCACGGATAAAGCCTTCAGCAAAGGCGAGAGGGAGCTGATCTTCCGTTTGGAAACGGCGGTGAAGGAGGAGATCGGGCATGCGGATCACCATTAATAGCGTGGACATTTCCGCGCGCCAAGGAGATATAACGGCCTGGCAGGGCGATATGATTGTGAATGCGTCGAATTCGGGCCTTTTTGGCGGCGGCGGTGTGGATGGCGCAATTCATCGGGCAGGCGGACCGCAGATCGCCGAGGAATGCGCGGCAATCCGCCGGAAGCAAGGCGGCATTCTGCCTGGTGAAGCAGCCGTCACCGGTGCCGGGAGGCTTCCGCTCCGGGGAATCATACATACAGTAGGCCCGATTTGGAAGGGCGGCGGTGCGGGAGAGAACGCCACTTTGGCCAAATGCTACATCAGCAGCCTGGATGCCGCTTGCGCCCTCGGGGCGCAGAGTATTGCCTTTCCGAATATCAGCACGGGAGTTTATAACTTCCCCAAGGCCTTGGCGAGCCAAACTGCGGTTCACACAGTCATTGATTATGTGAGTGAACGTGATTCCGGGGGGCTGCCGCTGAAGCGGATTGAGTTTATCTGTTATGAGAAAGAGAATGCCGATTTATATGGGGAAACCCTTAGCGGCTATGTCAATATGGAGTGAACTTTATGGAGAGCTTGCAGAAGCAGCCGGAGGAGAGCGGGGAGCAGAGATGTCATTAAATACTGAAGTGGGCTTTGTGGCTGTGGACCCCGGGAACCGGGATTTGCGGGGGCTGATTGTCCGTCTGGATGATGAATTGAAGTCAAGGTATCCGCATGAAACGATCTATGTTGTGGATTTCTCCGATCCCAAGGTGCGGGAAATGATCTTCGTGGTAGCCTATGCAGCGGACAGGCCGGTAGGCTGTGGAGGTTTAAGGCCGCTTGCTGCCGATTCGTCCGTCATGGAGCTGAAGCGCTTCTATGTAGACCCGGACACGCGCAAGCAGGGGATTGCCGACCGCATGCTGCTGGATTTGGAGCAGAGGGCACAGGCTGCAGGCTGCCGGGAGATCAGGCTGGAGACTGGCATCAAGCAGCCGGAAGCGACAGCACTCTATGAGAAGCACGGCTACCGGCCGATTGATTTGTTTGGACGTTACATAGGCGATCCGGACAGTCTCTGCTACGGCAAAAGCCTGTCCTGAAGCATGTCAGGCGTGATACTTGCCTGTAGGCGCGTCCAGCACCCATTCCAGCATCAGGATCATATCCTCAAGCCGGGTCAGCTGGGCATTCAGCGGTTCCCGCTGGGGGCTGCCCTCCGGCAGCGGATTCAGGCGGGACTCCAGGGATCTGCGCTGCAGTGTCAATTCGTTGATTTTGGATTGAATCTGATGCTCGGTTCTCATGGTGGAAGCCTCCTGGCAATGATAAATTTATAGCTCTACCGGATATTATAACGGATATATGGGGGTAATAAAAATGAGTATCAATGTGAAGCGGCTGGCGGCGGAGAAAGCAGTGGAATATGTCATGGACGGAATGAAGGTCGGGCTGGGTACAGGCTCAACGGCATATTGGGCGATCCGCAAGCTGGGCGAGCGGGTGAAGGAGGGGCTGAAGATCACCGCTGTTGCGACTTCGGTCGCTTCGGAGGAGCAGGCCCGTGAGCTGGGCATTCCTCTGGTCGGCTTCGGCGATATCGGCGGACTTGACCTGACGATTGACGGGGCGGATGAGCTGAACCAGGAGCTGGAGCTGATCAAGGGCGGCGGCGGCGCGCTGCTGCGTGAGAAGATCGTCGCCAGGGGCAGCACGCGGATGATCGTGGTGGCCGACGAGAGCAAGGCTGTCGGCACGCTCGGCAAATTTCCGCTGCCGGTGGAAATCGTCCCATTTGCCTGGGAGTGGACGGTAGCCGAACTGGCGAAGCTGGGCTGCACACCGGAGCTGCGGCGCAGCGGGGACGGGCTGTACAAGACAGACAATGGGAATTACATTGCGGATTGCCGGTTTGGGGCGATTCCTTCTGCCCCCAAGCTCGCGGAGTCCTTGCAGAACATCACCGGGGTTGTTGAGCATGGGCTGTTCATCGGTATCGCCGCTGTGGCGATTATCGGCAAAAAGGACGGCAGCATTGAAGTCATTGAGCGCAAGAACGGCAAGTAGCAGGCGGAAGCAGGGCAGTCCCGGCCGCGGCAGAAAGAAGAATACACCGGTGCAGCCGCGCGGAATGGCACGGGCATTGCTGCTGACGCTGCTTATTCTGTACAGTGCTGCTCTTGTGTACTGGATGTTTCTCGGGTTTGGACGGTCTGTACACACTGAAGGGCCTTTCCGGTATAACCTGAAGCCCCTGCATACCCTGCAGCTGTACCTTGACCTGGAGAATGGAGTTTCTTTGCCGTCGAGGCTTGTGAATATACTGGGCAATATTATTGTTTTTGCTCCTTATGGCCTTCTGCTGCCCTTGCTGAGGAAAAGTCTGCACTCTGTGCTCCGGCTGGTATTTGTGTCGGCTTTGGGCATACTGTTCCTGGAAACGCTGCAAATGCTGCTGCGCGCCGGCAGCTTTGACATTGATGATGTCTGGCTTAACGTGGCGGGAGTATTATCCGGGTACAGCCTGCTTAAGATCATGCATAAGCGGCGCAAAAGGTAAGTTGGAGAAGCCTGTTACAGGATTCAATGGATGTACGGAGAGGAGATCGACCCGATATGCTTATTGATTTGAAGCGGCGCACCGATACGGACGAAGTGAAGGAATTGCTGGCCTATGCCGTAATTGATGAGCCGGATGCGCTGTGGCGCACTTCAGCGGAATACGGCAGCAAGGCGGCATTGCAGCTCTGCGGCTGGGAAGAGGAAGGACTGCTGCTGGGACTGGTGGGCTTTGAGGAGACCGAGGATGGTTCGCTGGAGATTCGCCACATTGCCGTTCTTCCGGAGAATAGAGGCAAGGGCTATGCGCGGGGCATGATTTTGGAGCTGCTGGCGGCACACGATCCGCGTTACCTGCTGGCTGAGACCGAGGATGAAATCGCCGCAGACTTTTACCGGAATCTGGGTTTTATGGTCTATAGTCTGGGTGAGAATCCCGCCGGTATTGAAATGTTCCGGTGTGTATATGAGGTTGAAGAGTCCGAGGACGATGAATAGAATTCAAAATCGGCCGGTCGAAATCATGAAAGACCAGCTTGCTGCAGCCAATCGCGCTTTAATGAGCCGGTTGGCTTTTTGTTGTCCGGCTATTTTTATTTGCTGCATATTGAATCGTCCGAAGGAGAAGTTTATTCAAATTCTTATTCCGAGATTGACACTATTACCGGAGGCTCTTAATATACCATGTATACAACATTCCAGAAAGGAGGTGAATACAATGGCTAATTTGACAAAACTGGACAACTCGAATTTATGGGATAAGACCTTCCATATCTTAAAAAAGGAAATTGTGGAGCGGAAGTTTAAACCTAACCAAAAGATTTCGATTCCGGAGCTTTCGGATATTTTTGGCGTGAGCAGAACCCCGATTCGGGATGCGCTCAGCCGTCTGGAGAAGGAGGGGCTTGTACAGACAGTTTCCAAGGTGGGAACCTATGTGACGCCGATAGATGCCAAGGCTGCAGCCGATATTATGGACACCAGGCATATGCTGGAGAGCTGGTCCATTTTGAACTGCATGGATGGCAAGGGAGAAGCACCGGAACATCTGATTGCAGAGCTGAAAAATATTTTGAGCCGTTCCGCCAAAGATATCGGCCGCCTTACATTGCCTAAGTATCTTGAGCAAAATTATAATTATTTGTTTCATATGCGGATGGTCGCTGCAGGAAAAAACAGAAAAAATATGGATATTTATGTGGAGCTGATGAATTACCGTTATATTCTGTTTGAAGCATCCGTAATCCATTATGATATGGTGGTAAGCGCCCAGGAGGAGCATGAACGTATCGTTCAAGCGATTGAATCCGGTGATGCACCGGCTGCGCTCACTTGTGTCAAGCTGCATTTGCAGGCCTCACGGGAGGCGCTGCTCGAGAAAATCCAAGCTGCAGGCGGTTATATATAACAATCTCGGGGGCAACTATCCTGTATGAACTGCAAGATGCCCTTTTCAATAATGGATATATACACCGCAAGCAAAAGGAGGTAATGAGTTTGAATAAATTTGACGAATATGAACCGCCTGTCCGCTATACAGGGCAGAAGACCGCGGATATCCGCCTGCATGACGGAGGCCTGCGCCCTGTTGTCGGCGCCAAGAACTATCAGGTGCTGCGGGCCAACCGTTCCGAGCCGGAGCCTGACGGAACTCCCGGATGGACCTACAACCATGCCCCGATGCTTGCCCGGTGGCAGGGCCGCTTCTATCTTGAATATCTCAGCAACCCGGTGGGAGAACATATTCCCCCCGGAAGGACGCTGCTCATGCATTCGAAGAACGGCAGGGATTGGAGCAAGCCGGTCGCGGTGTTTCCGCCGTACCGCCTGCCGGACGGTATCTATTCCATTGATGGCAGGGACATGGAGCTGCGGGATACAGACGCAGTCATGCATCAGCGCATGGGCTTTTATGTATCCTCGGCCAACAGGCTGCTTGTATCGGGGTTCTACGGGATCAGCGCAAAGAACGGAGATGGCATGCCCAATAACGGCCGGGGAGTCGGCCGGGTAGTCCGGGAGGTGCTTGCCGGAGGCGGCTTCGGGCCGATTCATTTCCTTCGCTACAACCGGCATGCCGGTTGGAATGAAAACAATACGGATTACCCTTTTTATAAGGAGTCGGAGGATTCCGGATTCACCGCTGCCTGCGAGGAGCTTCTGGAAGACAGGCTTGCCACGCTCCAGTGGTGGGAGGAGGACAGAAGCCCGGACGGCTTCTATGCCGTTGCCGGGGAGCGCGCTTTCTGCCATTACCGGGCCGGGGAGGAGATTATCGGGGTCTGGAAGTCGGGGCATTGCGCCATCAGCAGCGACGAAGGCAAAAGCTGGTCTCCGGTGGTCAAGGCTAAAGGAATAATCACCTCCGGGGGCAAGACCTGGGCGCAGCAAACGGCCGACGGAAGATATGCGATGGTCTATAATCCGGTGCCGGACAGCCCGCACCGCTGGCCGCTCGCCGTAACCCTCAGCGACGACGGCCGGAGCTTCAGCGGCTTGCTCTGTGTGCACGGGGAGGTGCCGCCCAAGCGATATGCCGGCAAATGGAAGGACGACGGCCCCTGCTATGTGCGGGGAATTGAAGCCGGGGAGGGATGCCCGGACAAGCTGTGGCTGACCTACAGTGTGAACAAGGAGGATATTTGGGTCACCAGCCTGCCCGTGCCGGTTCTTGAGCGGGCCGGGGGACCGGTTCACGACACCTTTGAAGGTCTGGCGGAAGGGGAGTGTCCGGAGCTGTGGAATATTTACAGTCCCTTATGGTCGGCTGTCGGTGCGGCGGCGCTGCCGGGAGAAGAAGGGCTTAGCCTGCTATTGCAGCACAGTGATCCCTGTGATTATGCCAAGGCGGTGCGCATATTTCCCGAAGACGGGCGGGTCAATATCCGGACGGGGATAGCCGCCGGCCAGAACGGCTTCGGAAGGCTGGAAATCGAGGTCCTGGGATCACGCGGCGAGCTGGCCTTCCGGCTTGAGCTGGCCGGGGACGGTCAAATTTATCTGCACGGCGGCGCCGGGCGCAATGCTGTGGGACGCTATTCGCCGCTGGAATGGATTGGGCTGGACATGAGAGTAGATGCGCAGAACCAGAAGATGACACTCACTCTGAACGGCAACGCCCTGCCGGCCATTGCGTTCATGGGGGCGATGTATACAGTGGAGCGCATCGCTTTCCGTACCGGAACAACGCGCAGAGGACCATGGGCGGATATGCCCGGGCAGGAGGCGGACCTGACAAACTGCGGGGAGCCGGAGCGGGAATGCCGGTTTTATATCAAGGAACTTCACACGGAAAGTTATGATCATTGAAAAAAACACCTGTTTTCAGGCAAAAGAACCTGCGAAAATGCCAAAACCATAAGAAAGTGAAGGAATATAAAAAGATTGAGATTGAGGCGTGGGAGAAGAGGTGACACAATGAGGGCAATTCGGACCGCAAAGGCGAGTCCATCTGACACACAGGAGGTGTTGCCCGTTGAAAGGGATGCTCAGGCTTTATGGAAAGCACAGATTTCTGTTGCTGATGCTGCTTCCGGCATTTGTCTGCACATTCATTCTCAGTTATGTTCCTCTTTATGGTATCCTGATCGCTTTCAAAGATTACCGCATTACCGGTGGAATCTGGGACAGCCCCTGGGCCGGATTCAAGCATTTTGAAATGCTGTTCACCGCATCCTCCAACTTCCCGCGTGTTCTGCGCAATACGGTGTTTATCAGCGTGCTGAAGCTGCTGTTTGTCTTTCCGGCCAGCATCCTGCTGGCGCTGATGATCAACGAGCTCAGGAACGGGGCCTTGAAGCGGGTGGTGCAGAATATCAGTTATCTGCCGCATTTTCTGTCCTGGGTCATTCTGGGCAGTGTGCTGACCGAGATTTTGTCGCCTTCCCGGGGGGTTGTCAATCTGATCATCCAGAGCCTGGGCGGGAAGCCGATTTATTTTCTGGCCGACACGCACTGGTTCATTGCCATTCTGATCTCCTCGGATGTATGGCAGAGCATCGGCTGGGGCTCGATTGTGTATTTGGCCGCCATTGCCGGGGTAGACCCCCACATGTATGAATCGGCTGAGCTGGACGGGGCCGGCCGCATCCGCCAGATGCTCAGCATTACGCTGCCGTCGATCATGAATGTGGTGACAATCATGCTGATGCTGGCTATCGGCAACATTCTCAACGCAGGCTTCGATCAGATCTTCAACCTGTACAATTTCAAGGTAATGGAGGTTGCCGATATTCTTGACACCTACGCTTACCGGATCGGTCTGGAGCAGGGGAACTACAGCCTCTCGACGGCAGTCAATTTGTTCAAAAATGTTATCGGTCTGATTCTGGTCATTATGGCCAACAAGCTGGCAAGCCGCTTCGGGCATACCGGACTGTGGTAGGAGGGGAAATCTAATGCGAAAATGGACCGTGTTTGGTGTTGTCAATGCTGGGCTGCTTATCCTGTTCTGCCTCTCCATCATTTATCCCTTTGTGTATCTGCTCGGCTTGTCGCTGTCTACTTCCGCCAGCCAATATGCATCCTCCAAAGCCTTTTCCCTCTGGCCCGACCAGATGACGCTGCAGGCGTACCGCCGTTTTCTCTCGATGAATTTTGTCTACACGGGCTACTCTGTTGCCGTGTTCCGCACAGTAGCGGGCACGTTCTGTTCTCTGCTTATTATGGGACTTGCCGCCTATCCGCTCTCCAAAAGCTATCTGCCCCACCGGAAGTTTTACACCACCTTTTTCATTATTACGCTGTTCTTCTCAGGGGGACTGATTCCCACATATCTGCTGATGAAAAACCTGCATTTGCTGGATAACATCTGGGTTCTGGTCGTGGGACCGCTGATCAACGCCTTTTATCTGCTCATTCTGCGCAATTTCTTCATGGCCCTGCCCGGGGAGCTGGAGGAATCGGCCAAAATAGACGGCGCCGGCGAGATGCGGACATTCTTCACCATCATCCTGCCGCTGTCGCTGCCTGCACTGGCCACGGTTGGACTGTGGACGGCGGTAGCCCACTGGAACTCCTGGTTCGATTCCCTGATCTATATCCAGTCTACGGACAAGCAGGTCATCAGCGTGCATATCCGCAGGCTGGTCATTGAACAGAGCGCTTCGATGAACGATATGATTATGGGCCGAAACGGCCAGAACCAGACGACGCCCGAATCCATGAGGGCCGCGGCGATCATTGTTACGCTGATTCCCATACTGTTTGTGTATCCCTTTATTCAGAAGTATTTTGTCAAAGGTGTCATGGTCGGTGCTGTTAAGGGCTGACGAACCCGTCAACGGGTTCTGCAACTATAATCCAGTCTGCCATATTCCATCAGAGGGAGGAAGTTCAATGAAAAGGTTAAGAGATTTGCGGGTTGCAGGGGTGTTGTCTCTCTCTATGCTGCTGTTTCTGTCGGCATGCGGAGGATCGGGCAACGGCGAGACGGCCGGTACGGCGGCTACAGCCAGTCCGGCGGCGGAGACGGGTGCGGAGGAAGAGGTATATACGTACCAGTGGATGAATTATAATTATCCTTTTGAAGACGGGTCCTACGGACAGAAGCTGATGGAAGACACCTTCGGCATCAAGGTGCAAATTATCCGCATGGACGAGGTTGAGCAGATCAATCTGAAAATCGCCACCGGGGAAATTCCTGATTTGATGGTGGTGACCGATCCTACAGTTATTACGGAGTACGCAAAGAGCGGAGCGCTGGCGGAAATCTCCGAGGATTTCATTAAGGAGCATGCTCCCGGCTATTATGAAATGCTGCTGAAGCAGGAGCCGAACGCGCTCACTTACGGGATGGTAGAAGGTAAAAATTACGCGATGCCGTCCACCAGCTCCAACGTTGCCCCTACCTCCATAGCCATTCGCGGAGACTGGCTGCAGAATGTCGGAGAGGCGGTTCCACAGACGCTTGAGGACCTGGAGCGGGTATTCGTGAAGTTCCGCGAGAATGATCCCGATCAGGACGGGCAAAAGGATACGTATGCGATGAGCATGCCAAGTGATTATCCGGCGATGTGGTTCCAGTCGATTTTCGGGGCGTTCGGCACCAATCCGTTCATCTGGAAGCAGGAGGAGGGCAAGATGCAGTACGGCTTCACGGCGGACGGCATGTCCGATGCGCTGAAGCTGCTTAATAAATGGTACGAGATGGAGCTTATCGATCCCGAATTTATTACCGACAAGCACCGTACCCAGGCGCAGGATGACATTTCCTATAAATTTGCCAGCGGCCGCATCGGTTATATGGATAATCTGACCTTTGACGATGAGCAGTGGGACAACGACGGACAGCTTAATGCCAAATGGGTGGCGAACAATCCCGAATGGCAGGAATACTTCGCCGATCCCGCGAACGCGCTGTCTTACACTCTGAAACCATTCACCGAGCTTACCGACTCCGGTCCGCAGCCGGTCTATGTCAATATTAAGCCTCCCGTAAACTCGGACGGGGTATCGGGTTCGTATCAGGACAACGCGGTGATCAAATACCTGCTGTTCGGCAAACAGCTGGAGGATCAGCCGGAGAAGCTGGCCAAGCTGCTGGAAGTGCTTGATACAACGCTGACAGACGAAGAACTGTACGTCGCCATTGAATACGGGCCAGAAGGCAAGGCATGGGAATATGATGAAGCCGGACAACGCGTCTGGGTAGAGGGCTGGACTGAATCGAGCGAATACCATCCGAAGGGCCAAATTATGGGCACTGGTCTGTACTTCGATCCGTTCTATTCAATGAACCCTGCGTTCTCGGCGGCTTTCGGCGGCGCACGTTCCGTTCAGCGCTATGAGCTCACGAAGCCGGTCATTGCCGATGCGCTGCCAGGCTACAGTAATGCGCTGAAAGCGCCGCTGCCTTCAGCCTCCCAATACTCGGAACTGGATACCATGCTGCAGGAGTATATAATGAAAGCAATACTGGGAGAAGTGGACGTTGACGGCACCTACGAAGCCATGGTCCAGAAATGGCTGGACAACGGCGGCAGCCAGCTGACCCGGGAAGCGGACGATTGGTATGCAAGCCTGAACTGACAAGAACTGAACTGGATAAGCCTGCGGCAACAGACGGAGACATTCGTCTGTTGCCTTGTTTTACAAATGTGCCCGGCTGCTGAATTCCATTACAGCCGGGCGGCAGAATAAAGGAGGCTTTGATATGCGTGCTTTTCTGCATTCCCGCTTTCTGAAGCGGTCTCTCTTCATTTATTCTCTTATACTTGTCATTATTATTGGTCTTGTCGGGTTCGTGTTAAATTCTTTTATCACCCGGACGGTGGAACGCGAGCTGTCCTCGCTGACCCTGAACCGGATGTCTTCCATTGACTCCATCCTGGCTAAAGGGATCCTGGAGCCGACCGAGAAGCTTGCAGGAGGAAATGTGCTTTCCGGCGAAATTAATACCCGCCAGCTCAGCGCCTATAAGCAGTGGGAGATTCATAAGGATCTGAAGCTGCAAATTCAGCAAATGGCTTATGTGGAATCAATTAATATCTATTATCCGGCCCGCGATTTACTTCTGTCCTCAGATGCGGTAACCTATAATGCTTCTGAATATTCGGACAACACCTTTCTGCAGTTCCTGAAGCAGCGGCAATACAAACCTTCTAAATGGCAGGAATGGACTGAAGTCTCTGACAGCGGAGAGGCATTGAATGTCAGTTACGTCCTGCCTTCCATCGCCCAGGCGGAGAATCTGCCCAAATTTATAGTATATGTGAATATCCGCGAATCCCAGCTGCTTAATCTCCTCTCCATTCAGACTGTCAAAGCGAGCGAACGGCTGCTGCTGTCCACGGCTTCCGGAGTGGTTGCCGCTGCCGGCGAGTATGCGGGTGCACCGGATATCGGGACCGGTGAGCTGCTGTCCATGCAGATGAACGGGGAGCGGGGACAGTGGATCATTAGAGATTTTGGCGATGGGGGCAGATTGATGGCGTTAACCTATCCGTCCTCCTACAACGGATGGTTCTATACGCTAATGCTGCCGTTAAGCGATTTCTTTCAAATTTCCCGCACCATCCAGCATAGCATTCTCATTGTTGCTGTCAGTGCGTTTGTGCTGGGCCTGCTGCTGTCTGCGGGATTTGCGCTGAACCAATACCGCCCGATCCGCAGGCTCGCCAAGGTGCTTTCCAGTTCCTCCGGCCTTGCCGCCAGGTCCAACGAATTCGCTTTTATCCAGGAAGGGATTGGCTGGCTGCACCGCACGATATCGGAAATGAGCTCACATGCCCGGGATAATGAACTGAATCGGCTGCTTCGGGGCGCCGCGGATGTTTCGGGACCGCTTGCTCTTGAACGGGATATGCCGTTTGAACGGTATATTGTAGTTGCCATCCGGAAGAAGGCCGGCGGGGCGGGGGACCGTGAACTCAGCGAAGAGTACATTGGACGGCACTGCGCGGCACTGGCCGATGAAGGAGAACGTTCGGTATACGTCACTGCCTACAGCAAAAATATCTGCATGCTCGTAATGAATGAGAGGGAAGAATCGCCGCTCTCCGAGGGAGCCCTCGCCGCTTGTCTGTCGGAACTCCGGGAGAAGACCGGAGCTTTGCTGGTCGGCGGAATTGGCCGGCCGGTCAGCAGTGCGGCTGATTTATACATGGCTGCCGAGAGTGCGCTCGCAACTCTCCAATACCATTTTGTCAACAAGGCGGGCGGGGAAATTGTGCTGCAGTCCGGGCAAGTGGAGAAGCTTGAGAACCTGCAGCTGCACAAAGAGCTTGGTAATCTGGCCGTATTGCTGGATTCGAACGATGCGGAAGGGTTGCGTTCGTTCTTCAAACAGCTTAAGGGGATGTTCGAAGAGCGAATGTACCGGATGGAGAGTGTGGAATATGCCCTCTATCAAATGGTTGCGGATATCAGCCGGAAGCGGGTGGGAACGAAGCGGAACCAAACCCATACCACACCGTATACAGAGAATTTTCCGGCCACTTTTTTCAATTTCCCTCATATTTCCGCGGCTTTGGACTGGCTGGAAAACTGCTGTATCCGGTTTGTTGCCATGGAGCAGGAGAGTGCCGGTGAGGAGAACGTGAATGCAACCATGAAACAGGTCAAGCGCTTCATTGACGAATTCTACGACGGTGAGATTTCTTTGGAGCTCTTGTCGGGAAAAATGTTCATGAGCGCCACTTATTTATCGCAGCTGTTCAAAAAAACCTTTGGAATCGGCGTCGCGGAATATTTGTCCCAACTGAGGCTCGAAAAGGCAAAGGAGCTGCTGGAAAATGACGATTTGAAGGTGGAGGAAATCGCCGCGGCGGTGGGTATGGCGAGCAGCACGTATTTTATTACCCGCTTCAAAAAGAAATACGGGATGACGCCGAATCAGTACCGCCAGCATTACAGAAGCCTCCATCTGCAAAGGGAGTTGAACGAGGGAACCTGATCTGATCGTGAAAAAAGAAATATATATGTCCCGCCGGGCGTCTCAAACAGCTGTAATACTGGCTGCCGAGACGTCTTTTTTTGTCAGGACGAAAATTCATCTGCTAAATAGCCTGCGGCTGTGTGGACAAAATGAAAAGTTTGACTTTTGAGTCGGCGCGCCATATAGTTTTACTGCGAAACTATTCTACAGACGAACTATTATTGCAGTGAGGAGGTTATAACCTTGAAGGAAGAGGCGAAGCATTGGATGAACCGCTATGTGGATGCGTACATGGCGGTGACCAGGCAGATCAATGCGCAGATCAGGGACAATATGGCAGAAGGCCTGACCAATGACCAATTTCTCATCCTGCGGCTGATCAACAGCCAGGACCTGTGTACTTCCACTTTTTTGGCAGAGGCAGTAGCTGTGGGGAAGAGCTCCATTACTGCGATTATCAGCAGGCTGGTAGAAGCCGGGTTTATTGACCGGACGCGGGACGAGAATGACCGCCGCCAAGTCTATTTGTCACTCACCGAGAAGGGCAGAAGCACTTATTATACAGCTGAGAAACAGGTGCAGGAGGTTATTTCTCCTTATTTTTCCCACTTTGCTAAGCAGGATATCGAGAACTTCATCACGATGTTTGAGAAGCTGGCATTTTTAATGCAGGAAAGAGGAGGTCAAAGCCATTGAAGACCATACTTAAAGCAAAATGGGCCATGATTGCCGTGTGGCTCGCCGCAGCGGCCGTCTTATTCATGACCGCTCCGGGGATGTCCGGTCTGGTGCGCGAAAAGGGGCAAATTTCCGTTCCGGACGGCTATACCTCTACCCGGGCTTCCGAAATAATGAAGGAGGCGGCCGCTTCCAATGGCGGGGAAACGCTGCATCAGGTGGCACTGGTGTTCAACAAGCCGGGCGGTCTGGCCGCCGAAGACACCGAGAGCATCAGGCAGGGAATCGAGAAGCTTGCCGCGCAGAAAGACACACTGAAGATAGACTCCATTACCGATCCTTTTTCACAGACGGAATTGAAGGACACCCTGATTGCGAAGGACGGCAAGACCATCATGGCGGCGTTGATGGTGAATGGCGGGGATGAAGCGGTCAAACAGCTGCCGGGCAAGGTGGAGGAACTGCTGGGCGGTGTCAGTGCCGATCATTATCTGACCAGTGAAGGGCTGATTACCGAAGATACGATTGTCAGCTCCGAAGCCGGACTGAAGAAATCGGAATACATTACCGTTATTTTTATTTTGCTGATTTTGTTCGTTGTGTTCCGTTCGTTCGTGGCGCCATTTGTACCGCTGCTGACAGTGGGGCTCAGCTATATTGTGTCACAATCCGTGGTGGCGTTCCTGGTGGACCGCTTCGACTTTCCTTTATCAACCTTTACGCAAATTTTCATGGTGGCCGTAATGTTCGGGATCGGGACGGATTACTGCATCCTGCTGATCAGCCGGTTCAAGGAGGAGCTGGCCTCCGCTGAGGATACCACAAGTGCCATTATCTCTACCTACCGCAAGGCGGGCGGCACCGTATTTTATTCCGGGCTTGCCGTATTTGTTGGCTTCCTGGCGATTGGATTGTCCAAATTTGTGCTCTACCGTTCGGCGGTGGCGGTGGCGGTTGGCATTGCTGTAATGCTGCTGGCGCTCGTAACCGTTGTTCCTTTCTTCATGGCGGTGCTGGGCAAAAAGCTGTTCTGGCCGTCAAGCAGCAAGCTTGAGCATAGCGAGAGCCGGGTTTGGGGCGCGGCGGGCTCCTTTTCCCTGAAAAGACCTTGGGCGGCGCTGCTGATTGCTGCGGTAATCGTAGTGCCGTTCCTGCTGACCTACAGCGGGAAGCTGTCCTTCAACAGCATGGATGAAATTGGCTCCAATTACGCCTCGGTGAAAGGCTTCAACATTATTTCCGAAAGCTTCGGTCCCGGTGAATCCATGCCCGGTCAGATTGTCATCAGGAATGATGACCGCATGGATACCCCGGAGTATATGGGCCTTGCGGAGAAAATCAGCCGTGAGCTGGAAAAGGTGGACGGTGTCAAATCGGTGCGCAGCATGTCGCGCCCGGCCGGGGAGCAGATCAATGACTTCCTGATTCCGACTCAGATGGCCGCGCTCACCGGCGGCCTCAGCCAAAGCAATGAAGGGCTGGCCAAGATACAATCGGGTCTTGAGGAAGCCAGCCGGCAGCTCAGTGACAATGAGCCGAAGCTGGATGAAGCCGTGTCGGGCAGCACAAAGCTGACAGAGGGCACTGCTGAGCTGAAAAAGGGCATTGATGCCCTGGGTGACGGGCTGTCGCGCATCGAGAACGGCATCAAGAGCGGCTCTTCCGGAGCCGGAGAGATCAAAGCCGGGCTCGCCCAAGCGGCGGCGAGCGCGGGGCAGCTCGCCGATGCCAATGCAGCGCTGCTGGAAGGCTACAAGAAAATTGGCGCAGGACTGGCCGCGCTGGATGGAGGCCTCGGTGAGCTGCAGACCCAGCTTCAAGGGGTAGCACGCACTGGGCGGTCTGGATGCTTCCTTCACCGGACTGGAAGCCTCTCATCCTGATCTGCTGCAGGAGGTGGACTACCAGGCGATCAAGGGCACAGTAGCGCAGAGTGCTGAGGGAGCAGCGCAGCTCGCCGGAGGGCTGGGCCAGATTTCCGGGCAGCTGCAAGGCGCGGCAGCGGGCCTTACAGAGGCCAATGCCGGCTATGCGAAAGCGGCAGCCGGGCAGGCCGCGCTGGCGCAGGGCCTCGACAAGCTGGTGGCCGGCATCGGCCAGCTGCAAGCCGGGCTGAACCAGGCGGCAGCGGGGCAAGGCCAGATTGTTGACCGGATTCCGTTCATTTCCGGCGGACTCGATGAGCTGCAGGGCGGACAGCAGCAGCTGGCAGACGGCTTCGGCCAGCTGACGGGTCAAATCGGCCAGCTGACCGATGGTCTAAGCGGCAGTGCGGACGGCCTGAAGCAGATTACGGGCGGACTCGCTTCCGCGCAGGATTATCTCATACAGATTCAGAATGCGAAGGATGATGAGCTGAGCGGATTCTTCGTGCCTGCGGAAGCGCTGGAAGAGGGCGGCATTCAGCAGATATTCGATAATTACCTGTCCGCTGACCGCAAGGTGATGACTCTGGATGTGGTGTTCGCTGCCAATCCGTACAGCGCGAAGGCGATTGACAGCATGGAGGATATCCAGGCGGCGGTAGACCGCGCCGTCAAAGGCACGAAGCTGGAGAACGCCGAATCGGCGATCAGCGGGGTGACCAGCACCTACAGCGATTTGCAGAAAATATCCAATGAAGACTACACGCGGACTGTTATCCTGATGCTGGGCGGTATTTTCATTATCCTGGTACTCCTGCTGCGTTCAGTGATTATGCCGCTGTATCTGATTGTTTCCCTGGTGATCACATACTTCACCGCGCTTGGGGTTACCGAGGCGATCTTCGTGCATTTGCTGGGTTATTCGGGGATTACCTGGACGACGCCGTTCTTCAGCTTTGTGATGCTGATTGCGCTTGGGGTGGACTACAGCATCTTTCTGATGGCCCGCTTCAACGAGAATAAAACCTGGGATGTGCGTGAAGCCATCCTGCACGCAATGCGCAATATGGGTACGGTAATCCTGTCTGCGGTTATCATTCTCGGCGGAACCTTTGCCTCGATGTATCCGTCAGGGGTGCTGTCGATGATGCAGATTGCTACCGTGGTGCTGTCCGGCCTGGCCCTTTACGCGCTGGTGTTCCTGCCTTTCTTCGTGCCGGTGATGGTGCGCATGTTCGGCCGGGCCAACTGGTGGCCGTTCAGCGGCTCCGCCTCGGCCGGCAAACCGAAAATGCTGGATATGTAGCAATATCGCATACTCTGGCCGGCAGCGGCAGCCTAAGGGCCTTTTGCAGCTATGCTGCTGCCGGTTGTAATTCAATCCAGTAAACCCAAGAACCTCCGGTGCACATTAACATGCAGACCGGAGGTTCTTGGGTTTTTAAGCTATGTAGCAGCGGCTCTAGCGCATCTTCGCAAAATAGCTGCGCAGCGCCCAGCCGCGTTCCTGGCGCTTCTTGTATTTGGGCAGCGAACGGTAAATGGCCGTCGATTCGGCAAAAGCGCGTTTGGCATCTTCGTCTCTGCCAAGGGCTTTGTACATGGAGCCGGCGAGATAATAAGCTTCACTGGAGGAGGACTGGATCTCCTGGAACTGGCCCACATAATGCAGGGCCTTATCGTGGTCAATGTTGCGGAAGGTTTCCGCGAGACGGAGATAAGGCTGTCCATACTGGGCCTTGCGGTTGATTTCCAGCCCTTGCAGCATTTGCGCTTCGCCTTCAGGCAGCAGACCCAGCTTGAGATTGGCATAGCCGAGCTCCACCCAATATTCGGCCGATTGCTCATAACGGTCGGCGATTTGCACAAGTAGCTCCTTGGCTTCACTGTACCGCTTGCGCTCAGTCAGCAGTCTTGCCAAATCGAATTTGGCCGACACATCGTTCGGATTCAATGAAATCGTAGTCCGCAGTCTGGAAATCTGCCGGCTCCGGCGGAACGGCTTGGTGAAGCTGGGAAGAATGCCGACATAGCGGCGGTCCAGGAAATACAGGATAACGAGCAGAATAATGAGCGCGAGAAAAGGGTTGCCGATCAGACGGAACAGCAGCAAGAAACCGAAAATTTTAAACATGAATTCCCTCCGTTATGATGGTGTTTCCGAACTTAATTCCTATATTGAACTGCAGAGCAGGGTAATTATACCATATCAGTCTATATTTCTGATTGTTATTTTTTGGGCAGCAGCAGCACAACTTTTTTTGAAGCCGGTCAGATTGGTCGTTACCGGCAAGAAAGTCGGAGTGGGCAGCCGCCGATCTATGAATGGGAAGGTTATGCTTCCGGTCGGGGCGGTTGCCGAAAGTCTGGGCTATATGACTCTATGGGATGGGGGCACGAAGCTCACCAGAAACGGCAAATCGCTGTTGATTCAGGGGCGTTTAATGCGGCTTGTCCCGGGAGCCGGAAACCCGCCTGCAGCGCTAAATTGACAGTCATCCGGTTAAGATTTAAGCTGGGAATACCTACTAAATTTCTGAGAGAAGGATGAGTCATGGAATCAGGCTCGGCAAAGGCCAGTTTACGCCCCTTGGGGCAATCCTCGTTAGCCGTATCGCCGCTTGGACTTGGCTGCTGGCAATTCAGCAGGGGGAAAGGCATTGTAGGAAGGTATTGGAGCAATCTGGAGGATGCGGATATTCTGGAAATCGTCCGGGTGAGTCTGGAAGGAGGCATGAATTGGGTCGACACTGCGGAGATTTATGGCGGCGGCAAGTCGGAGAAAGCGGTGGCCTATGTGCTGGACCAGTTGAAAAGGGAGGGCAGTCCGCATGCCAAGCCTCTGATTGCCACCAAGTGGTGGCCGCTGTTCCGCACGGCAGGCTCGATCACGTCCACGATCGATGAGCGCATCCGCTGTTTGGGCGGAAGGGATATTGATTTGTACCAGATTCATCAGCCCTTTTCCCTGTCTTCGATTGCCAGTGAGATGAAGGCGATGGCCGGACTGGTGAAAGCGGGCAAGATCCGCAATGTCGGAGTCAGCAATTACTCGGCGAAGCAGATGAAGGAAGCGCACCGGCTGCTCCGGCAATATGATCTGAATCTCGTCTCCAACCAAGTGAAGTACAATCTGCTGGACCGGAGAATTGACCGGAACGGAACGATGGAGGCGGCCAAAGAGCTGGGCATCTCAATCATTGCCTACTCCCCGCTCCAGCAGGGAATCCTGACCGGACGTTTCCACAAGGACCCGTCGCAGATCCGGGTGGTTTCCCGGTTCCGGAGAATGCAATCGGGGCTGGATGAGAAGGCTTTGGCCCGCAGCAAGCCTTTAATTGGCAGCTTGACCGTGCTTGCGGATAAATATGGGGTTACACCCGGACAGATTGCGCTTAATTGGCTGATACATTTCAACGGGGAGACGGTGGTCGCTATCCCCGGGGCCTCCAAGGCCCGTCATGCCAGGGAGAACATCGGAGCCATGGGCTTCCGGCTGGTGAACAATGAGCTGGAGCAGCTGAATGAAGCCTCCTGGTCAGCGTTGAAATGAAGCAAGGGTTATAAAATGTACATGACATAGCCTCCAATCCGCTTACGGGTTTGGGGGTTATTTTTATATTTCTTAAAACCCAAAAGCCATGAAATGGCTGCTTGGGCCAGCCTTGTTTTTACGTAGGATATACGTAGGCTTTTGGAGTGGACGCTCCGCGACCGGACCGTTGTCTGGGTCGCTGTGCTCTCCGGATTTTTTTCATTCCCCTTAGCGGTGAAAATCCGGAGACCCGGGCGGCCGCGGCCGCTGTTCCGCGGGTCCGTCCGCTCCGCTGTTTAAGCGGGAGGCGGTTCTGTAATCTTTAAAAAACACAATAAAGAAACTTAATGTATATGAATTGACCGGCGAACCTGAACAAGCCGATGGAACGCAAGGAGAAGATTCATAGGGAACGGAAGCGAAGTGGAAAAAGTAACACTAATGGGCCGGAATCCTGGCTTTAACGGGTTTTAGTGGGATTTTGTACACTTAATGGAGGCCCACTCCCTCCATACGGCTGATTTCATCCGAATTAGTTGTACTTTTTCCCACTAGGGATGATCCAGTATCCAAATATGTTGGATTAGTTATACTTTTTCCCACTAAAATGGCTGCCCTTTTTATTAATGGTTCAAGTTCATCTTAATGTAGGCGTATTCCTCTGCAAGGGGGCGAAACGGATCGATTAGGGAGCCTTTTTTCCGCTAACACTTGCGAAAAAGCGGCTGGGGGAATATGAAGAGACCTTTTCCACTTGGCTTCCCGCCTGGCTTCATCAGCCGGCCTTACACCTGAAATGAAAACAGCTGCGCTGCCCGGTTAAGGACGGCGCAGCCGTTTTCATTTTGTGCAAAAAACTGTTTAGGATTGGAAAGACCGGGGTATATAAGGGATAAGAAGGTGCGCAGACGCGCAAATTTGGTGAAAACTACGGAAAGGTGTTGACTTACATGAGTATGACAGTACATAATCTTATGGCTTTCAATCATCAATATTTCAGACCTCAGGCCGTGGCCGATCCGAAGCCGCAAAGATCAGACGATAAATCGCAGAGCTTTCAGGATATTCTCAATGAGAAGCTGAAGGCACAGAGCGGGATGAAGAAATAACCGCAGCAGTCAAACGGAGCTTACAACGTTGCCAAAGACAGAAGCCGGACAAACGACCCTCGGGTCGGCTTGTCCGGCTTTTTTGTGTACATATAATTTATATGCTTTGCACATTAAATGATCCTTCTATTTCTCGCTGAAACGCCCCGTCCCTTATAAGGACGGCGTAACCGTTTCTGCTTGACAGAGTGTATTCCGCAGAAAAAAGATGCTGCGGAGTATGCACCGTTAATGAACGCCTGCGGCCTGCTGCAGGCGGGCGGCGATGGCGAGGAAATCTTCCTCTGAAATCCCCGGGGCGAATTCTTCCGGAACCTCCGGCGACTCGGCAATCGGGAAGCCCTTCGGAGAACCCTCGATGACCTCAAGCGGCTGCCCGTCCTCGGGATGCAGCCCTTTCCAGATCTGCTTGATGGCGGTGAAATCACCGTCGCTGTTTGTGTAGAGCTTCGTATGAACCCCTTTGGATTCATATTTGCGGGTTTCGTTGAAGGCTTTATTGCTGAGGGACGGGATCGGGATCAGCTTGCCGACATCCACACCGGTTGCCACCTCAAGTGCCTTGGCATAGGCCACGACATGGACGCCTCCGCGCACCAGCAAATAACCGACCACTTCACGGGCTGCGGGATGATCAGTCATTTCATACACCTTCATTTTATGGGCCCGGGCTCCGCATTCCAGGAAGAAGTTATGCAGCAGGTCCAGAATCAGGTTGCCGCTGTTGAAGACATTTTCACCGGTCCAGGGACGGCCCAAGGAATCAAAGGGCATGGCCCCCTGGGCACCGCCAAGGGCGAAGAATGCATTGCGTGCATTTTTGAACGGCTCAAGCGGGGTCTGATCCGGCTCTTTATAGGAAGTGGACCCGCACAGGCATTTGTTCACGGCATGGGACACCAGTTCCACATGGCCCAGCTCCTCGGCGGTGATGCTCATCACCAAATCATAAAAGGGCTTGAGCTTTTTTTTGCTGCGGAAATTAAAGGATTGGAACAGGTAGTTGTTCAGTGTGGACATTTCGCCGAATTTTCCGCCCAGCAGCTCCTGAACTGCAGCCGCCGCATTCGGATCGGGACGTTCCACCTCGGGAATCTCAATGGCAATTTCGTCAAATCGCTTGAACATTGAAGCACCTGCCTCACTATAGATTTATAGTTGGCCTGTCGGCCATTCTCCGCTCTATAGTGTCTCTTTAGCAGGCAAACTATACACTTTGCTGTGATTACAATTTTATCATTTCATCATGCCTGCGGCGGCCGCGCCGGTTCCTTCACCGGCTAAGGCCTAACCTCGTAAAACTGGCAGCTGCTGCGGGAATAATAGGTTAAGTCGCTGACCCGGGACTGGATGACAACATCCGAATCGGTGAACCGGACTATGGTGGCCGCGGAATTCACCAGATGATCATCCTGAAAGACCCGGACCGGCAGTTTCCGGTCAATGGCTTCCTGCAGGTCGCTGTCGGTCAGCAATGGGCGGTTGATGGGCATAAAGATGTGCTCCTTTTGCAAATTATAATAATTCAGGTGTTCCGGGACTTGGTTGGGCAAAGGCTGGAAATAAAAATAGTATACCTGTGTGAAGCGGATAAATCCAGATGGCACTGGTCTGTATATTTGACGCTTGCACTGTAAACGCAAATAATTCCCTATATATGAATATAGATCTAGCGGAAGCACCGTACCCTGCAAATATTGGCGGGGTATTTCTTTGTGCTCAGGAAAGTTTTCCACGACGTTATGTACACTATGCTTTAAACAAAATATACTCACTTTATACTATAAAAAGAAGGTGATGATGATTAAACAGTTTCTTTTTGTAAAGAAATCGACAGTGATTTTTACCGCCCTATTTTTGCTCTTATTCTCAATTGCTCCATGGTCATTGATCACCAATGCTGACTTTAGTTTATACACCTCCATAATGATTGTTGTTTTCTGGATGATAATCATAGCCGGTGTCTTTTATTTGCTTGTATGCGACCGCAGAATCATTATTTCTTCTGATGGCGTGGTTTATCGTTCGCTTTCGCGAACACACCAGCTGAGATGGGAGGAAATCAAAGAGATAGGTGTAATCCGCTATGCACCCACCTCCGTCACCGGTACAGCATCATTTTTATGCGTATCGCCAAGAACGGGTATATCCGGGAAGAGGATTCAAAGATTCTCCGAGGATTGCATTTATATTAGATTCAGAAGCTCAGTCAGTGAATTAATGGAGAAATATTGGGGACAACCCATTAAGAAGAGCTGAATTTATACAAAGCAAAATGCAACCATTTTTTAAAGTGGTAAAAAAAATTTTTGATTATGTCCGAATTGGAAATAATACGCTTGATCCATGTAATCTAAGTTATCCAGTTTGCTCATCCTTTTCAAATCTGCCAAAATAATTTTCACCACTGATTGGAGTACGCAGATTGCTAAAAGGTGACTGATTTGGAATTACAGCAGTTTTTTGTTGAAGGAAAAGAAACTAAATAGTTAAAATCCCTGCCGGCCGTAATGGTCTGCAGGGATTTTTGTTTTGGATAATGAAATATACCTCCGCAAGCTATAAGGATTTTAGTGTGTTCATGTAACCAAGCAATTTTTCCCCTTATAGAACTTAGAACTGTTAACTAAGATGCAATTTAATCGGAGTACACACTACCGTTAAAACATTCAGGTCCAGTTCTTACGACCCCAAGTAAATTAACGGAAGCAAACATGGTGTAGGTCAGTTGCGGTGTGACTGGAGGCAGGTAATCAGCCGCATTTACTGACAAAACTTGAGGGCCTACAATAGCCAGATCTAAGCTTTCGCTGGTGGAAAAGACTACTGGATCTGTAGGTAAGGTTCCCCTCACAATCGTAAGAGTTACAATCGTAGTAACAGGTAGAACTGGAAGCTGGAAGGCTGCTGTGCCGTAGAGTTGAACACGAACGTTCGTTGTTGCACCCAGTGTGATTAATCCGATCTGGCCAATCAGTTGCGGCGTATTCACCGCTAAGATTGGAGTAGCAATGGAATTAACAAAGCTTGCGTTTTGTGAAGATCTGGCATCCAAGGTAATTGTCATTGTCTTTAACCTCCCTTCCTGTTGATATACTTTACTATATTCAAAAGATAGAGAAATGCAGTAGACAACTACACTCAAATAATTATTTACAAATATTTCCACGTTTTTGCTGAGGGAAGTATCCTTATCAATATCGCTCACCTCCAAATATATTGATAGAAAAGGAGGTGAATAAAATGCCAACATCATTTACGAATTTGCTTGGCAACGGCAGTTTTGAGTCGGGAACAATGGCGCCGTGGTCACCAATTAACGCTATTGTATCTACCATGGCGCCTAAAGTAGGGAATTACAGCGCAATTCTCAGTGGATTGAGCACATCTTCAATCAACCAAACGGTGGTTGCCGTGCCTGGAACCAGCTACTTGGTTATGGGATCATTTACTAAAATCCACAGTGATCCTACTGATCCTGTCACGATTAACGTCAGTTTTTATGACAGCAGCCTTAACCTTATTTCAACGGGATTAAATGTAGTTCTTCCTACCAACTCAGTACCGGATATGGCGAATAGAGCATGGCAAGTCATCAATGAAGTTACAGCACCGGCTCCAGCTAATGCAGCATTCGCCAATTTAATTATCTACAAACCATTTAATGTGGGAACGGCCGATATCTCTATTGACGAAGTGATGATTGTTGAGGCGGTCAGTACTAATGGTTCAGGCGCAACAGGTGCAACCGGCGCAACAGGAGCGGCTGGACCAGCTGGACCAGCAGGGCCTGCCGGGGCAGCCGGACCGGCTGGACCAATAGGTGCAACGGGTGCAATAGGGGCAACCGGAGCAACCGGTGTAGCAGGGGCAACCGGAGCAACCGGAGTGACAGGATCTGGAGCTATTATTCCCTATGCTTCCGGAACACCAGCTCTTCTTACTACTGTGTTGGGGGGGCTGCTCGGTACTTCAAGCATCATTGGTTTTGGGAGCTCTGCCACTGGCATCAGCATTTTGGGAGGAGTAATAGATCTCACGGGATTAACGAACTTCGCCTTCTCAGTTCCAGAGGACGGAACCATAACATCAATGGCAGCTTATTTGAGCACTTCAGCGGCAGTATCCCTGATTGGTTCAACAGCTACCATTACCGCTCAACTGTTCAGTTCCGCTACGCCTGATGATACTTTTGTTCCGATTCCTGGCGCGGTTGTCACTTTAGCTCCAGCGCTTACGGGGCTGATATCTATTGGTGAGGTCAGCAGTGGAATTACTACAGGATTGGCAATACCGGTTACTGCGGGTACTCGTTTGCTATTAGTATTTTCGGCAGATATTACCGCAGGTCTCGATGTTGCTTCTGTCATTGCGGGTTATGTTAGTGCAGGAGTGAAATTTGTTTAGCGCTGTATTTATGTAATTCTAGCTTTTAGTTTAAACCGACTTTTTCGCGTATCTACCGTATAAGAGAAATTATGAACAACCCGTCAACCTTAATTGGTCGGCGGGCTTTTTTTGTGCGTAATGAAAAATAAAACCATTGCTGAAAAATGAGCATTGAGCATATAATGAGAACTAATGTTCTTATTTGTAGGGGCGGCATCATAAAAATGCGGCCAAACCGTGGAAATTATATACCTGGGTATAACCCGTGATGTGGTGCGGGCATAAATAAGCCTCCAGCTGCGAGATCGGGACATTGTTACAAGAGGCCCGACAATCCAAATGATGTACAGAACAACCCGGCTATGCCTTCCTTGACTGGACAGCGCATCCGTTTGGGATTTCAGGTATAAGGTTGCCTGCTGACCCGGAGGGAAGTCCAAGTTGAAAAAGTGAACTTAATTCTCGGTTAGCCCTATAATTCCGAACTTCCTTCTGCAAAGCATAGAACCCGCAGGTTCAGCACGACTACCACGCATTTAAACTTACCCGAATTTATACACACAACTTATCCTCAGCAAAAGAAATTCATAATTTCCTAAAAAAATAAAATATACCCCACCGGACTCCTCCATAATCTCTTTAATATGGCTGATGATCACGGACAAGCCTCATTTTCTGATTTTATACAGATTAAAATAAATGTATCAACTAACTAATAAATCAGAAGTATTTCCACCATAAACCGGAAGTTTGCCTCCTCAAAAATCCGGATTTCCTGCTGTACACTAAACCTTGTAAGAGAAACCTTCGAAAGGGGTACAGAGGAATGAGAAAAGCAAAGCACCTGGCGCTGTCGTTAGCCGCCGTCCTGCTCGTCGCTTCACTGGCAGGATGCGGAGGCAGCAACAACGCCGGAAACAACACGGAGAATTCAGGTAACAACGCAGAAAACAGCAATGCTCCGGCGACTGAAGGGGCTGCAGATCCGGCTGACAAGATTGAGCTCTCTTTCTGGACGCTCGGAAACGTGAACTATGAAGAGCTGGCCAACGAGTATACCAAAGAGCATCCGAACGTTACCGTCAAGGTGCAAAACACCGGTGACCAGACGGCGCACCACAACAACCTGACGACAGCTTTGTCGGCCGGTTCGGGAGCGCCTGATATTTTTCAGCTTGAAATCGGTTTCATGGAACGCTTCCTGGGCGCTCAGGATAAATTCTATAACTTGAACGATTATGGAGCGAAGGATATTCAAGCCAATTATCTGGACTGGAAATGGAAGCAAGCCTCTTCGGTTGACGGCAGCTTCCAGCTCGGCCTCCCAACGGATATCGGTCCTACAGTTGTGTACTACCGTGCTGATTTGGCGGAAGCGGCAGGACTGCCGGCTGATCCTGACGGCTTCGGAGCCGCCGTTGATACCTGGGATAAATTTGCGGCTGCAGCCAAAGCGTACAAGGAAAAAACCGGCAAGCCGTTTGTTGATCTGACGGATCTGACCTATAATGCGCTGCGCGATCAATCGGCTGACGAAATCTACTTCAGCAGGGCCGACGGCACGTTCATCGGCGACACCAATCCGCAGGTAAAGAAAGCCTATGATTTCACGGTAAAAGGCATCCAGGAAGGCTGGATCAGCAACGTGATGCTGTGGTCTCCCGAGTGGGGCCAGGGCATGAGCGACGGTTCCTTTGCGGTGGTTATGGGACCTGCATGGATGGCCGGAAACATCAAGAGCAATGCTCCGGACTCCTCCGGCAAATGGAAAATCGCCCAGCTTCCTGAGGGAGCGGGCAACTGGGGCGGATCGTTCATCACGCTGCCGAAGGAAGGCAAGCATCCCAAGGAAGCTTATGACTTCATCCAGTGGCTCGTCAATAAAGACAACCAGCTTGAATCGTTCAAGACCAAGGGTCTGATGCCTTCGGTTCCTGCGCTGTACGAAGATCCTGCATTCAAGGATTTCAAGGATGAATTCTTCGGCGGCCAGCAGACTGCGGTTGAATTCGGTAAATCGGCTAACCGCGTAAAGCCTGTATACTACGGTCCGCTGCATGACCAGACTGACACCTTCTTCAAGAACGCGCTCAAAAACGTGCTGGAGAAGAAAGCCGATCCGGCCAAGGAATGGGATGAAGCTGTGAAGCAGGCGAAAACGCTGGCAGAACGCGGCTAAGATTGTCAATTGAGTTGTCTTGACCGTCCGGATTCATGGGGGCAGCATCCCCCGTGTGTCCGGATTTAAAAACGTTCTATTCCCTGGAGGTGTAACATGGCTGAGCCCGTACTCGCGAGTCCGCATGCCGAGCGCAAACGCCCATTTTTAACTGAACAAAGACGGAGCCGCATAACCGCATATACCTTCATTTCTCCTTTCTTTATTCTGTTCTCGATATTTGGACTGTACCCGATCTTTTTCACGATCTATTTATCCTTTTTCAAATGGGATGCACTCGGTCCCATGAAGTTCGTCGGCATGAAAAACTATGATCTGGTGACGAGCGATCCCACCTTTTGGATTTCCTTCACCAACACGCTCATTATGGGCCTGATGGGAACCGTGCCGCAGATTATTCTGGCGCTGCTGCTGGCGGTGCTGCTGCATTCCGGCATGACCCGGTTCAAAAAAACATTCCGCATTCTCTATTTCATGCCAAATATCACCTCAATCGTTGCCGTTACGCTGGTCTTCAGCACATTGTTCGGAAACAACGGGATGATCAACTGGATGCTGAACGGCCTGGGCCTGGAGAGCATGGCCTTCAACTCCGGCTGGTGGGGGGTCAAAATTGCCATTTCCACAATGGTCATGTGGCGCTGGACGGGCTATAACGCGATCATTTTCCTCTCCGGCCTGCAGAGCATACCGATGGATTTGTATGAAGCGGCCCGCATCGACGGAGCCAGCAGAAGACAGCAGCTTACTTTTATTACACTGCCGCTCCTGCGCCCGTTCATTATTTTTGTAACCCTGCTCTCAACGATCGGCGCTCTCCAGCTTTTCACGGAGCCTTATGTATTCCTGGGCCAATCCGGAACCGGCTCGACAAGGCAGGAGGGAATTACGATGGTTACCTATCTGTACAGCGAAGCCTTCCGCAACGGATTCTTTGGTACGGCGTCGGCTACGGCCGTTTTGCTGTTCCTCGTCACGATTATTTTCTCCTTGCTTAATATGCTGGTCTCAAGCCGCATGGGCGGAGATACAGGAGGGAAAAAGGCGTGAGCACCTTGCGAATATTCAAAAAAAATCCGGACGACCTTGGCTTGTTCGGCAAATTCTGGTTCTATGTACTGCTGATTCTGGGCGCCCTGGTGTCCATCTTCCCGTTTTACTGGATGTTTGTGGTAGGTACCAATGACAAAGGCGCAGTGTTCCATGTGCCGCCGCTGCTGACCATCGGGGACCAGTTCGCGGACAACTTCAAGCGTGTGCTGGATAAAGCGGATTTCTTCCAGGCGCTGGGCAACTCCCTGTTCGTATCGTCGATGGTGACGGTTTCGGTCGTGTTCTTCTGTACGCTGGCCGGTTATGCATTTGCCAAATATGAGTTTCCGTTCAAAAATGTGCTGTTCTACTTCGTGATTGCCACCCTGTTCGTGCCGCAGCAGCTGGGTGTGCTGCCGACCTATGTCATTATGGCAAAGCTGCACTGGATCGACAGCTTCAAGGCGCTGATTGTGCCGGCGATGGTCAACGCCTTCGGAATCTTCTGGATGCGCCAGTACGTATCCACAGCCGTGCATACGGAGCTGATTGAAGCGGGCCGGATTGATGGCGGGGGACATTTCCGCATTTTCTGGAACATTGCCATCCCGGTTATTACTCCGGCGATGGCTACACTCGGCATTCTGAATTTCATGACGGTGTGGAATGATTTCTTCTGGCCGCTCGTCGTGCTGAAGAACAAGGAGCATTATACGATCCAGATTGCCCTCCAGCAGCTGTTCACCACACGCGACGGGCTGGATTACGGAATGATCATGTCCGCCACCTTCACGGCAACCCTGCCGCTGCTGGTCGTGTTCCTGCTCTTCAGCCGCTGGGTCATTGCCGGACTGACCTCCGGTGCCATTAAGAGCTAAAGGAAATAAGGATTGCCGTGAAGAATAATAAGGACATAGGACAGCAGGAGGAAGGAAAGAAATATGAAGCTCCGCCGCAAAATTTTGTTCGCTATTATTCTTCTCGTGTTCATCCCCGTCATTGTGATGGGAAGCGTTACGTATGTTAATTTTTCCAATGCGATGGAGAAGAAATCCAGCAATTTCTACTGGATTTCACTTCTGGAGACGGACCGCAAGCTAAAGTTCGCCCTGAGTGAAATTTCATCCATTACCAATTCGGCGATTACGCAGCCGGCGATTCAGCAGTCACTGAAGCAGCCGGATTTTGTGCTGACGTATGACCGCAAGCAGGAGATCAACAATCTGCTGATCAACCACCCGATGATTACCTCGTTCAGTCTGTACGGCAAGGACCGCCTGCTGTACCAATACAACGCGCCGATGTCCTTCGCGGATATGCAGGGGCAGATCTGGTACGGGGCCATGGAGAGCGCCGAAGGGCGTCCCGTCTGGTCCGGTCCGGGCGAGAACGGCTCGGAATTCTCCGGCAAGCCCGTGCTGGTGCAGGCCAGGATTATTAAGGATTACTATTCGCTGGAGGATATCGGCTATCTGGTGGTCTATGTGAAGCCGGATTTGCTGGACCAGATTTTCTGGGAGGCCGCTACGCTTAAGGAGGGGGATATTCTGCTGGTGAACAAGCAGGGGAATATCGTCTTTAACAAATCCGGCGAGCATATCGGGCAGCGCACGGATTTTCCTTTTTTACAGGAGAGCTATACCCAAGCGCAGGACTATTACATCGACAATTACCAAGGGGAGAAATCATTGATTACCTTCCTGCCTTCACATAATTCGGACTGGTATTTGGCAGCGATTACACCGATGAATCTGATTTACTCGGAGTCCGTATCAATCCGCAATATTGCGATCATCCTGGGGACGGTTTCCCTCATATCCGCTTTTTTGTTCGACCATTATTTTGTGCGCAGGCTCGTGCGCAGCATCAACAGTGCGGTGAACGGCATGAAGCGGGTCAAGCAGGGGATCTTCACGCCCATCACCCTGCCGACCCGTGCCGAAGATGAGAGCGATTCGCTGATCGACGGCTTCAACCGGATGAGCTCACAGATCGTAGAGCTGGTCGGGCAGGTGCAGACAGAGCAGGGCCGCAAGAAGGAAGCGGAGATGCAGGCGCTGATGGCGCAGATTAACCCGCATTTTATCTATAATTCACTCGAATCGATCAATTCGATGGCTGTGCTGGCCGGAAACAGGGATATCAGCAAAATGGTCATCTCTCTGGGCAAGCTGCTGCGGATCAGCATCAGCCAGAATCAGGAGCTGATCCCGCTGCAGATGGAGTTTGAGCATGTCCGCCATTATCTGGATATTCAGAAATTCCGCTTTGAAGACAAGTTCTCCTATGCGCTGGAGCTTCCCGAATCGCTGAAGAGCCTGATGACCCAGAAGCTTATTGTTCAGCCGATTGTTGAAAATGCGCTGTACCATGCCATTGAACAGATGGAGGAGCATGGGGTGATTACAATCTCTGCGGAGGAGACGGGGAAGGATCTGATCATTATCGTTAAGGACAACGGCCCGGGCTTCGAGCTTGCCACTCTGATGAGCCTGTGGAACAAGGAACGGACCAATCCGAAGAAATACAGCGACAGCGGCGTCGGGCTGAAAAATGTCCATGAACGCCTGAATATCCGGTTCGGCAATCCTTACGGCATTCTGGTCTGTTCGTCTCCGGGCTGCGGGTCAACGATTTGCATCCGCATTCCGAGAATTCAGCCATGACGGGAGCGGACCGGATGACCAAGAAGCAGACGGCTGTAAGATGGCTGACCCAACGGGGCTGGATTATCCTGTACATCCTCCTGATGTCAGGGGCAGTTCTCTTCATTATGCAGGGCGACAGGGAGCCGATCGAGGATAATTCACAGGAGAAAATCACCCTTACCTTCCGCCATTTCTGGATTAAGGAGCATGACCGGCCCCTGCTGGCGATTTTCGAGGAGGTTGTGCAGGATTATCAGCGGGAGCATCCCAACGTGAAGGTGAATTTCGAGGGACTGGACCAGACGATACACCGCGAGCAGAAGCTGAAAAGCGAAATGGTGACCGGCACGCCGCCGGATATGTTCGTGCTGTTCGGAGGGGCGGAGATCGAGCCTTACGTGCGCTCCAGCCGCCTGATGGATTTGACGGATTTTGCCCGGGAGAACGGCCTGGCGGATCAGTTCAAGGATCTTCACCTGTGGACGTTCAACAACCATATCTACGGGCTGCCGATCGAAGGCAATGCGGAGCCGCTGTACTTCAGCAGGGAAATCTTCAGCAGGCTGAGCATCAAGGTTCCTGAGACGCTGGCTGAATTGGATCAGGCCATCCTTCAATTGAAGCAGGGAGGCTATATTCCCTTTGCGCTGGGCAATGAAGACCGCTGGCCTGCCGGGATTTTTGCCCATTATCTGATGGACCGCTATGCCGGTCCGGAGCTGATCATGAAGCTGGTCAACGGGAAGGACGGGTCCAGCTTTCAGAACAGCTATTACAAGCAGGCTTTCCGGCATCTGGGCCAATGGATTGACGAGGAGGCTTTCAGTCCGGCATCCAATGACTTATCGCCGGAAAATGCGGTCCGGCTGTTCACCGGCGGGAAGGCAGCCATGTATTTGAACGGCAACTGGGATATTAACCTGTTCTCGGGGGAGACGGCGCCTGCTGATTTCCAGAACAAGGTGGGGGTTATTCCATTCCCGGCACTGACCCGCGGCAAGGAAGCTTCTATTGCAGGCGGGTACACCATCGGGATCGGACTGTCCTCCAGCCTGGCCGGCGCCAAACGGGAGGCGGCGCTGGAATTGATGAAGGCATTCTATACCCGGGAGATACAGGAACGGATCGTGTACGAAGGCTTAAGAATTCCGTCCATGCGCATTGCCATTGACCCGGGCCGCACAGGACCGGTGTTTGCCCAGGTAATGGGGATGATGGAGGATAACCGGCAAAGCTTTGTGCCTTATGACAATCTGCTGTCGCCGGAAGTGAAGAAAACATTCCTGAGTGTCATCGAAGAAATGATCGATGGGGGCCTGCAAGGAGACCAGGCGCTTGCGCAGCTGCAATCCGCCTCGAAGCAGTACTGGGAATTAATACAGAGCTCGGCCATTCAATAAGCCTGGGGGGGTCTTTAGATGGGTGCAACACAGGAGAAGTACAAGGTGCTGCTGGTGGACGATGAACCGATTATTCTGCGAAGCTTGAAGGTGGCCATTCCATGGGAGGAACTGGGGCTCAGCATTGTGGGCGAGGCGCGAAATGGGGAAGCGGCGCTAAGCCTGATCGAGGATACGGCGCCGCAGATCATCATCAGCGATATCCGCATGCCGGTGCTTGACGGCATTGCGCTGATGAAGGAGGTGCTGCCGCGCAGCGGCAAGCTGATCTTTATCTTCATCAGCGGCTACGGAGAGTTCGAATATGCCAGGGAGGCGCTGCGGCAGGGAGCCTTTGATTATTTGCTGAAGCCGATTGACCACGAGGAATTGACGGAGATGCTGGCCCGGGCCAGGGTCAAGCTGGACCGTCAAAAGGAGAACGAGCAGCTGATGCTCTCGGTGCAGACCTTGTCCATGCTGGCCCGCGAGCGGATGTTCGCCGAGTTCACGCTCGGCAATCCGCGGCCGCTGCAGCATCTGAAATGGCTGGAGAACAGCGAGCTGGAGAGCGACTACTTCATGGCTGTCGTCCGGCTGGATGATTATGCTTCCTTGACCGCACAGTGGAGTGCCGGGGAGAAACGCCTCTGGCTGTTCGCCGTGCGGAACATTCTCGAAGAGTGGTCGCTGGAGAACGGCGTGCTGTCTGTCTTTCCGTTCTATAACGGAGAGTGGATTCTGCTCTTCCCGGGAAGCCGGGATGCCGGCAAAAGAGAGCTCGGCGGGCAGCTGACCGCCGGTATCAAAAGATTTTCCAAGCTGGAATGCTCCGTGGGCATCAGCCGCACCACGCGGGGCATCGATCAATTGAGCGCCGTATACCCGCTCGCCTGCAAAGCGCTGTACCAGCGCTTTTATTCCGGGCAGGCCGGAGTGTTCATTGATGAGGAGACACCGGGGACGGGCCGGAGGGAAGTGAAGTATCCGAAGCAGCTGGAGCTTGCGCTGATTGAGAGTATAAGGACTCTGGATCTTGAGCGTATGCTGTCCTTATTCGACGAGATGGCCGCCTTCATTGAAGCCCAGGGCCTTCCGCAGGAGCTTGCCGAGAGACTGATCATTGAGATGATTGTTGTGCTGTACAGACAATTTGAGCACCTGAATATGCATACGGACTGGCCGCTGGAGGCTCTGCTCAGCAGGCTGCACGGGCTGGGCACCCTCCCCTCGATGATTGCGGCACTGAAGGCGGAATTCCGCGAGCGGATGCTGGAGAGCAATAAATCCGCTGCCCGTGAGGATGGCCGGAGCGTGGTCGAGAAGTCCAAACGGTATATTGAGGCCAACTACCACAAAGATCTCAGCATTGAGGAGGTATCGGAGCTAGCCGGCTTAAGCATCAGCCATTTCTGCACGCTGTTCAAGCAGCTCTCCGGCTATACCTTCCTGGAGTTCGTGACCCACTGCCGGATGGAGAAAGCCAAATATATCCTGCAGAACAGCAATGTCAAGGTCTATCAGGTTGCGCCGCTTGTCGGCTATCAGGACCCGCGCTACTTTACACAGGTGTTCAAAAAAGCCACCGGCAAAACGCCGACGGAATACCGCGAGATGAATTCCCGGCAGGCGAACTGAAGGGTGTGTATGCGCACTAAGTGAGGTCACTGAAATCAGAAGCCCATCAAAAAGGCTGTAAAGATAAGGTTATACCATATTAAAACCTTGGCGGGTTCAGTTCAAACTGAAGAAGAAAATTCCGGCAATAACCACAACTAGGCAAACGGGACTAATGAAAATTGATTTATGCTTCATAATTTATTCCTCCTAAGTTATAGACAGAATTCACTTCATCAATATCGAATTGCTGTGGAGTTGTCATTGTATTCCGATCACGTGAGTCATTCATGATAGATGTTTGGACAGTATGATCCAGACAAAAAATGTGACCATATTCGTGAACCAAAACGGATTTAACAAAGTTTGAAAAATTTGCAGCATCCCTGTTGATAGTTCGAGAATCCATTGGCGTTTTCCAACTATCGTTGTAACTGTTATATGGCACATTGATACCCGGGAACTGAGCCCCCCAATCAGGATCGGCTTCAGCTGATACCATGGTAGTTGTTAAAGCCGGTACAGAAATAGAAACTGCAATGTACTAAAACATTTTTGAAGTATCTTTTTCATGATATTAATCTCCTTAAAAAATATTTTGTAATCTTTCATTTTTAGCGCCTCTGCCGTAATCTTTATAATTATCTATTGTGAAAAAAGGAGTTATTTGCTCAAACGCCGGTGACTAGTGTATTTAATTGTTTGCACTGCTATAGCCAACAATAGGTTCAACTGCTTCAAATGAATAACAAAATAATCACCCTCCAATTTTCATTGTACTTCCTCTATCCAGAACCGCCGCCCCCCTTATATGGAAATAAAGGTATTAAATGAATTTTAAGGATATCACGCGGAAATGGAATGGGGATACCTGGAAATAGCGTATGCTGGCGCATTTGATTGCACTGTTGCAGTCAGTTCCAACTATTGTGCACTTCATTGCCGTTTATCCAACAAAGATATGACATATGTCATACTGCCTCCTTGATGTTTATGTCTTCCTGGGGTGACACTTCCTTCTTTATAATGAAGATAGATGAATGTATCCGCAAACCGGACTGCATCCGAGGAGGAAACGACCAAGATGACTACGAACCAGACATCCCAGCTCTCCAGCCTGAAAAAAAGCATGGCTCCCTTTGAAAAAAACAACCGCAATGCCAGCATCAGACAATTAATCAATACACTCGTTCCGCTGGTGCTTTTATGGACTGCCGCTTACTTCAGTCTGCCGGTATCCTACGGGCTTACGCTTCTGTTCGCTATTCCGGCGGCGGGGTTTGTGATCCGGACCTTTATTATTTTTCATGACTGCTGTCATGGATCGTTCTTCAAAAACCGCAAAGCCAACGATATCCTCGGCACCATTACAGGTGTGCTGACGCTTGTCCCTTACCGCCAGTGGAAGCACAGCCATTCCATCCACCATGCCGGAAGCAGCAATCTCGACAAACGGGGAATCGGCGATATCTGGATCATGACCGTAGAGGAATATATGGCTGCGAAGCCCTTGAAACGCTTATATTACCGGATCTACCGCAATCCGCTGATCATGTTCGTGGTCGGACCGGTCGCTGTCTTCCTCATTCAATACCGCTTCAATGCCAAAGGCGCAAGACGCAAGGAACGGATGAACACCTATGTGACCAATGTCTCGATTGCCGCGCTTTACGGCGGTTTGATCTGGGCTATGGGCTGGCAGGCTTTTCTCTTGGTGCAGCTGCCTGTCGTCTTCGTCTCCGGCTTCCTTGGCATCTGGCTGTTCTATGTGCAGCATCAATTTGAGGATTCCTACTTCGAGCATGAAGAGGAATGGAGCTACGTCTCGGCTGCAGTGGAAGGAAGCTCGTATTACAAGCTGCCGAAGCTGCTGCAGTGGATTACCGGCAACATCGGCTTCCACCATGTGCATCATTTGAGTCCAAAGGTGCCGAATTACAATCTGGAGCGGGCACACAATGCATCGGAGCCGCTGCAGCATGCAACCACCATTACGATTGGAACGAGCCTGAAGGCGCTGCATTTCCGCCTGTGGGATGAAGAGAATAAAGGTTTTGTAGGCTTCAAGGAGATAAAAAGCAGAATGAAGAAGCCGGTTCCGGCGCAGGAAGTTCTAAAGGGAATCAAACCCGGATTCCAGGGCGAATAAATGCATCAGGAGGAGAAAGAGCTGCCGGAGAACGCCGATCCGGTACTGCCCGTTCTCTTTTTTTTGCAGGCGTATTGCGGGATAAGGCAGTGTATATGCTAAAATGGGGGTACAATCTTGCTGGCACAAAGGATGGCTGACATGCAGAAGTGGCATCATATTTTTCACAAAAGTACGGGTCTCAGCCCATATGTGTGGGTCGTTTTTTATATTCTTCCGTTCTATTTCATCTTCCGCTCCGCCTCCGTGAACCAAAACCAGTGGGTCTATGGAATCGTGATGATCGCGGTGTTTTTTGCCTGCTATGTCCTCGCCTTCAAATCCAAAGGATGGGTGGTCTACTTCTGGACCAGTGTGCAGATTCTCGTCTCGATCACGATGACCCTGCTGTTCGGATATATGTATTTTGCGTTGTTTATAGCTTTTTTTATCGGGAATATCCAGAAAAGGGCGGGCTTCTTCGTCCTGTATTCGATTCATCTGCTGACGACGATCGTGGCGATCAATTATGAGCTGATTTCGCGCAATCCCGTGTTCATTTCACAGCTTCCGTTCGTGCTGGTGAGCATGATTGCCGTGGTGCTGCTGCCTGCAACGACCTATAACCGCAACAATCAGGATAAACTGCAGGGCCAGCTGGAGGATGCCAACAAACGGATCTCAGAATTGGTCAAAATGGAGGAGCGCCAGCGGATCGCCCGCGATCTTCACGATACGCTTGGACAGAAGCTTTCGCTGATCGGCCTCAAAAGCGATCTGGCCGGCAAATTAATCAACAAAAACCCGGCGCAAGCCGTTGTTGAAATGAACGATGTCCGCCAAACCGCCAGAAGCGCGCTCAAGGAGGTCCGGGAGATGGTTACGGAAATGCGCGGAATCCGACTGGAGGATGAGCTGATACGAATCAGGCAGCTCCTGCAGGCGGCGGAGATTGAGTTCAAGCTCGAAGGCAGCCCGAGGCTCGCCAATACCTCTCTGATTACGGAGAATGTGCTGAGCATGTGTCTGAAGGAGGCCGTAACGAATGTGGTGAAGCACAGCGGAGCGGCGCTCTGCGAGGTGCTGATTGAGCCGTCGCGGACGGAGCTGCTGATCAAGGTGAGGGATAACGGCGGCGGAACCCGGGGGATCAACCTGTATGACAAAGGCCACGGGCTGCAGGGAATGAGGGAGCGGCTTGAATTTGTGAACGGATCTATGGATGTATTGCAAGATAACGGAACAACTATTGTGATTAAGGTGCCGAATGTTTTTAAGCAGCCGGAACTGGAGGTAAAGGGGCTATGATCAAAATTGTAATCGCTGAAGATCAGCGCATGCTGCTGGGGGCGCTTGCTTCACTGCTCGACCTGGAGGATGACATGAAGGTGGTGGGCCGGGCGGCCAACGGCGAAGAGGCTGTCAAGCTGGTGCAGCTGCACCGGCCGGATATATGCATCATGGATATTGAAATGCCGGCCATGAGCGGCCTTGATGCGGCGGAAGCGCTGAAGGATTCCGGCTGCAGAATTATGATTCTGACCACCTTTGCGCGGGCGGGGTATTTCGAGCGTGCCGTCAAAGCCGGGGTCGATGCCTATCTGCTCAAAGACAGCCCGAGCGAGGAGCTTGCGCTGTCGATCCGCAATGTGATGGCCGGCAAGCGGATGTATGCTCCCGAGCTCATGGATGAGGCTTACAGCAGTGAAGCCAATCCCCTGACCCAGCGGGAGAAGGAGGTGCTGGGACTGATCGCCGACGGTAAAAATACGAAGGAGATCGCCAGCCAGCTCTACATCACAACCGGAACCGTGCGCAATTACATCTCGGTGATTCTCGACAAGCTGGATGTGGGGAACCGGATTGAAGCCATAACCAGATTCAAGGAAAAAGGCTGGTTTAAATAGGCTGTTTGAGCAATAAGAATTGCGGCCATCGGCTGAAGACGCAGGAGACTGGCGTGCAGCTCAGCTGAATACAGGTTAAAAGGGACTCTGAGAGTCCTTTTTTGAAAGATCAGAATTTATCCTGAATTTCGAAAGTGAATTGAACAAGTCCAGATAGGACAAGGGATAAACCCTCTTTTTCCTTCACCCATTTGGTGCAAGTTGTTTTCACAAAAACTCCCTTCGTGTAGAGCCTTTTAGATGATTTGTAGATGCTTACTTTCGAAATTCAGGTTTATATGTTTTGGGGTTCCCGCAAAGTACCTGAGTCATCATCGAAGCCATGGCCCCGCTTTGTGGGGTTATTTTGCGCAGGATAGACTCAGGCTTTTGGAGTGGGCGCTCCGCGAACGGAGCGTTGTCCGGGTCGCAGTGCTCTCCAGATTTATTTCATTCCCCTTAGGAGCTGCGAGGAAATGAGTACCCGCTTTTGTTGACAAAATCTCCACGGTTTTGGGAGTTTTGTCAACAATGTAGCGGTACTTTATTTCGTCGCAGTCTCTTAGCGGTGAAAATCCGGAGACCCAGGCGGCCGCGGCCGCTGTTCCGCGGGTCCGTCCGCTCCGCTGTTTAAGCGGGAGGCGGTTGTGTCATCTTTAAAAAACACAATAAAGAAACTTAATTTATCCTGAATTGAACCGGAGAACCTGAAACAAGCGGATGGAACGCAAGGGAGAGATTCATAGGGGACTGAAGCGAAGTTGAAGCGAAGTGGAAAAAGTAACACTAATGGGCTGGAATTTTGGCTTTAACAGGATTTAGTGGGAATTTGTACACTTAATGGAGACCATCTCCCCTCATACGGCTGATTTCAGCCGGATTAGGTGTACTTTTTCCCACTAGGGATGAATCGGAATCCGAATGCGCTACCTTAGTTGTACTTTTTCCCACTAGGGATGATCCAATATCCGAATGCGCTACCTTAGTGTTACTTTTTACCACTAAAATGGCTGCCCTTTGAAAGAATGTTTCAAGTTCATCTTAATTTAGGCGTATTCCTCTGCAAGGGGGCGAAACGGATTGATTTTTCCTTTTAGAGAGAAGGGAACTCTGCTTATGCTTAGGATAGACGAAGTTTTTGTTGCCTTTACGGATAAGGAATTGCTGATTCACGTTAAAGATGGCAATCTTAAAGCCTATGGAGTTAGCCCAGATAACGGTGTATGGAGATGAAGCAGGTATAAAATATTTGAGAGGCCAAAGTGACAGCTTGCGTCTTTTATCGCTGGCTTTGATGAAATCGGCTTGCTTCAATATGAGCTGCTCGGATTTACAGGTTATATTCCAAAAGATCTGCACAATATGGAATTACATCTTCCGCAGAGATATGCCAGGCTCCTTTGGGGCTGGCCCCACAAATTCATTGAACGCATGAAGTCGGTGAACACCCGCGTTGTATTGGTTGCCGGAGACGGAGAAGGGTTGGAGGGCTTTGATACCAAGGAGAGTCCTGGCATAATTCCATACCGCTATACCGGCTATGTCCGGACCAATACAATTGATCTAATCGAATAGTTTTTCCCGCAGAAACGGATGCCGACCTTAAAAAAGGAAGGTGTCCGTTTCTGTTTGCGTTGCGGGGATGTTTAAGCCTGAAAAGAGGGCTGCCCCGGAAATGTGCTGATTGGACAGGGGACTTCATGTGATCTTATGTTTGATTTTGGGTAATGACATACATGTGTTCATTCTGCATTGTCATTTCAGCTGATTTGCCACTTCATCCAGTCGGGAGGAAACCTGATTTGCCTGAACTTACCTCATCCTATGTAGATTCGCTCGCCCCCAATGCCGCCGCCATCAAGAATGGCCAGGGCCTCGTGCGCAAGAAGAGCTTCATACAGCTGCACATCTCTGAGAATGGAGAGCTGCTCTTCGGGCAATGCGCCGGCAGCGGCAAGACCCCTTACGAGTGCTCCGTGGATTTTATTGCAACGGATAGTCCGGTTTTCCGCTGCTCGTGTCCCAGCCGGCAGTTCCCCTGCAAGCACGCCTTGGGACTTCTCTATGCCTACGTGGAAGGCCAGGCCTTCACCCCTGCTCCTGTACCGGAGGATGTTGCCTCCAAACGCGAGAAGGCGGATAAACGCGAAGAGAACAAGGCGAAGCAGGCCGCCGGAGGTGCAGTGAAGCCGAAGAAGGTCAACAAATCCGCGCTCAAAAAGAAAATCAATGCCCAGCTCGAAGGGCTTGATCTGCTGGAAAAGCTGGTGCTGTCACTGATCCGCGGCGGGTTGTCGGCCATTGACAGCAAAACGGTCAAAACCGTTCAGGAGCATGTGAAGCAGCTTGGCAATTATTATTTATCGGGTGCGCAGACGCAGCTCCGCCGGTTCGCGCTGCTGCTGGGCAAGGGGCAGGACCGGGAAGAAAGCTATACATATGCCATGGAGCAGCTGACCCGGCTTCATGCATTTATCAAGAAAGGCCGGGTCTATCTGGCCGCCAGGGCCGAGGACCCGGAGCTTGCCCTCGATCATGAATCCACGATCGATGAATGGCTGGGACATGCCTGGCAGCTGTCCGAGCTGAAGGAGTACGGACTGGTGAAGGAAGCGGTGGAGCTGCTGCAGCTCGCGTTCTACAGCTGCGATGATCCCGCCCGGCAGGAATTCGTGGACCTTGGCTACTGGCTGGAGACGGACAGCGGGGAGATTCACCGGACGGTGAACTACCGTCCATACAAGGCCGCGAAGCTGATGCGGGAGGAGGACAGCTTCTTTGAGCTGGCGCAAATTCCGCTGCTGTACAAGTATCCGGGGGATATGAATGCCAGGGTGCGCTATGAAGAAATGACGACCAGAGCTGCCGGAGAGCAGGATATGGAGCGGGTCCGGGCAGGCGCACACCGCTCTTATGCGGAGGTTGTCAAGAAGGTGAAGAATCAGTTGAAGCATCCGCTGAGCGACAAAAATCCCGTGCTGCTGCTGCATGCGGCCAGCGTGGGGGTGACGGAGGGCGGCCAGTATACGCTCACAGATGAAGCCGGAGGCCAGCTGGTAATGGAGGATATTCCTTCTCTGCCCCAGGGTACGCTTGAGCTGCTCCCGTTCCTGCCCGCTTCCGCCCTCAAGGATTGCTGCATTCTGGTAATGTTCGAGCATCTTCTGGATCAGGGGCGGCTGATTGCCCAGCCGCTGACCCTGATTCAGGGCGGGGAGATTACCCGGCTGTTGTACTAGCATATCCGGCATACCTGTGAATTCCATATCCGTTCTTATACATTCCTATAGGAGGACAGCCTATGAGTACAGCATTATTGCAAGAGCTTCATCAAGAGGTCAGAAGACTATACATTGCCGGCAGCGACCTGGCCGCCGGAGATTTCCGCCTGAAGCGGCTGCTTCCGCAATTTCAGCAGCTCGGAGAGCGGGCGGCTGTCTTCAAACGGCTGGGAGAAGGCATCGCCGTTCTTCTGGAGCCGGAGAACGGACAGGGAGCCGCTCCCGCCGTCCGGCTCCAGGAGCTTACACTGCTGCTGGAATCGGTGCTGTATACTCAGGGGGCCACTGTGCCGGACGGGACTCCCGGCGAGGTGAAGACGCGGGAATTCCCCCTGGATACCCGGCTGCCGTACCGGAAGCTCGCTGTGGTGCGGCAGGCCCTGACCACAACGGGCAGCGGCAGATATGAAATTGTAACCGAAGCTTATAAGGAAGGCCTGTTTCGGGACCTCCGTCTGCTTCCGCTGGCGATCGCGGCCTTAAATGATCCGTATTCGGAGATTGCCGACTTTGCCATGACGCAGATTCTGCCCGGCTATGGGCCCGCCATTGCCGGCTATCTGATTGAAAATCTCAATCCTGCGGGCGGCAAAAGCGAAGTGCGCAAGCTGAAGGTTATTGCCAGGGCAGGCGGAACGGAAGTGCTTGAGGAGCTTTTCAAGGTGGCCGAAAACGGCAGCGGCGATACCCGTGCGGCTGCAATCGAATGCCTTGGCGGTCATGAAGCCTACCTTCCGGCGCTGCTGGAATGGACAACCGATAAGAGAAAAGTGATCCGGGAAGCTGCTTACAGGGCACTGGCTGCGGGCGCATTGCCGCAGGGCGAGGAACGGCTGTATGAAGCCTTTGCCGGGAAGAAGGACCGTGAGCTGGTTGCGGATGCGCTGGCCTCCGGCGCTTCTCCGGCGCTTGCCGCAAGGCTGTCCGCGCTGTATATGCAGGAGCTGCTGGAGGCTCCGCAGGAGAAGGCGGACAAGAAGACAGCAGAGCAGGCAGAGACCAGCCTCCGCCACTTTGCGACCGTGCTTCACGGGCAGCAGAATCCGCAGCTTGATGAACTCTACAGCTATATAATCCGCGGCTATGCCCTCTTTTCTTCCCTGGGCTTCAAGTCGCTTCTCAATGAAGCAGCCGGGTATAAGCAAAAGGCTGCTACCATGCCGGCCTTTAAAGAGCTGGAGCAGCTGGAGCAGCTGGATTCCCATTTTTTGCGGCATTATTTCTCGGCAGCCCGGCAGCTGCTGCCCCCGGATGAGCTGTACAAGCGGTTCGGCGGCACAATGAGGAACAGGCTGAAAGCGGCGGTGACCAAGGAGGCCGCAATGCGGCAGAAGATGCTGCTGGACATAATCAGGCGGCAGGTCGTGGATACGGAGGAAATCTGGTACGATGCCGAATGGGATGTGCAAAGGGACCGGAAGTACCGTGAAATGGGAATGCCCGCTCCGGAGAAAATAGAAGCCCACTGGGACCCCCGCTGGCTGGATTGGTTCGTTGACCGGGATGCGCCGGAGCTGGTATGCGCTTTTGCCCGGCCCGGTCATGAGGCGGCAAGGCGGTATCTGCTTGCTAAACTGCGTGAACTGAAGGAACCGAAAAATAAACGGAGGGATGATGAACTCATTGCGCATTTATTTATAGGGCTTGCGCGTTCAGGGATGCCTGACGGAGAGCTGACGGAGCTGCTGATGTCCGTAATGGAGGATCAAAAATACTTTAATCCCTACAGATTTAATTATGCTCTGTTCCAGCAAATGCTGCATTTTCCGGCAAGCTACCTTAGCCGTCTGGAAGCACTTCTGCCGAAGCAAAGGTACTACGAAAGCCGGGCGCAGCTGGAATATGTAATTAACCGGTTGAAGGGCAGGGAAGCCTGACCAGGCGGTCCATATTCATACAAGGGAGAGATGTCCATGTCAACAGAACAAGAGCAGCTTCAGGATTATATGCGGCTGCCGGCAGAGGTATTGTACCGTGAGGAACTGGAGGCGCTGCGCAGGGAGGACAAGGGCAGCATCCCGGCCGGATGGCAGATGTCTCCCAGAGCGGTGTTGACCTTTATCGCAGGAGGCAAGGCCGGCCAAACCTTAATTACGCCCAAGTATATCGGCAGCACGCGTCTGATCGAGATGGCGGTCGCCACGCTGGTCACCGACCGGGCGCTGCTGCTGATCGGCGAGCCGGGGACGGCCAAATCCTGGCTGTCGGAGAATCTGGCGGCGGCGATCTACGGCAACTCGGGGCTGGTTGTGCAGGGCACTGCCGGCACCAGTGAAGAGCATGTGCGCTATTCCTGGAATTATGCGATGCTGCTGTCTGGCGGCCCGACCCCGGAAGCGCTGGTCAAAAGCCCGATCATGCGGGCCATGGAGGACGGCGGAATCGCCCGCTTCGAAGAAATCTCACGCTGTGCTTCGGAGGTGCAGGATGCGCTGATCTCCATTCTCTCGGAGAAGACAATCTCCGTGCCGGAGCTGGGCAAGGAGGCAGGTGCGCGCAAGGGCTTCTCCATCATCGCCACTGCCAATACCAGAGACCGCGGAGTCAATGAAATGTCGGCGGCGCTGAAGCGGCGCTTCAACATTATAGTGCTGCCCGCGCCTACGGATATTGAAACCGAATTGTCGATTGTGAAGAAGCGGGTCGCCGAGATTGCTTCCTCCTATAACCTTGGCGCCTCCGTTCCGGCGGATGAGGCGCTGCTCAAGGTCGTGACGATCTTCCGCGAGCTGCGCAGCGGCATGACGCTCGACAGGAAGGAGAAGGTGAAAACCCCTGCAGGAGTGATCTCTACAGCAGAGGCCATCTCGCTGCTGACGAACAGCATGGCGCTTGCGGCCAGCTTCGGCGACGGTGAACTGACAGACCGTGACCTTGCCGCCGGGCTGCAGGGGGCGATCGTCAAGGATGATGACAAGGACAGGCTGGTCTGGAGAGAATATCTGGATAATGTGATGAAGAAAAAAGGAACGGAATGGCGCGGCCTGTACCAGGCCTGTAAGGAGATGAACGAGTGAAAGCGACTGCCGAAGCCGGGGTACATATTTTTGGAGTGCGGCATCTGTCTCCGGGCGGCGCGAAGCATCTGCTGGATTACCTGAATGTGCTTCAGCCGACGGCGGTGCTGATCGAAGGCCCAAGCGATGCGACGGATGAAATCCGCCATTTAACGCATAGCTCAACAAAACCTCCGGTTGCGATACTTGCCTTCACGGAGGAATTGCCGGTACGCACCGTCCTGTGGCCGCTGGCGGTGTATTCACCGGAATATCAGGGCATGAAATGGGCCAGGGACAACGGGGCGGAGGCAGCGTTCATTGATCTTCCATCCTCGGTCACCTTAAGCCTGCAGGATGCCATAAGACGGGAAGGCCCTTCCGGACGGGGAGTGAAGCCTGAGGCGGATGGAGCCGGGGAGCCCGCCGCTGAAGAAGTCATGGAGCAGGAACCGGTGTACAGCCGGATTGCCCGGCTTGCCGGAGAATATGACTATGATATGTACTGGGAGCGCAATTACGAGCATAATGCGAATGCCGGAGCTTACCGGGCGGCAATCCTGTCATTCTCAGCCGAAATGCGGGCGCTGTCTGAGGGCAGGGAGCAGCTTGAGCAGCCGAAGGAGCATGCCTATAACGCGCTGCGCGAGGCCTATATGCGGCGGCAGATCATGGAGAAAGTGGCCGCCGGACATGCGCCTGACAAGATCGTGGTCATCTGCGGCGCGTACCACGCGTCCGCGCTTGCCGATCTGTCGGAGGGTCTGGCCGACCGCGAGCTGGCGGGTCTGCCGGTGCGGAGCACCAAGCTGACGCTGATGCCGTATTCATACTACAAGCTCTCGACGATGTCAGGCTACGGGGCGGGGAATGGAGCCCCGCAGTATTTTGAGATGATGTGGGAGACCATGGCCGCCGGACGGCCGGAGGAGCTGGCACATCGCTATCTCTCCACGGTGGCCGGCCAGCTGCGCAGCGGCGGGACCCACCGCTCCACCGCCGAGGTGATCGAGGCGGTGCGGCTGGCGGAGTCGCTGGCCGCGCTGCACGGCGGCAGTGCGCCTACGCTGCGCGATTTGCGCGATGCCGCGCAAACGCTGCTGGGCCACGGCGAGCTGTCCGTCATCGCCGACGCCCTGGCGAGGGTGGATGTGGGGACCGCCATCGGCCAGCTTGCCGATGGCGTCAGCCAGACACCGATTCAGGACGATCTGAACCGGCTGCTGAAGCGCTATAAGCTGGAGAAGTATAAATCGGCCGTAGCCGCCGAGCTGCCGCTCGACCTGCGGGAGAACCGCAGGGTGTCCAGTACGGAGGCAGCCTTTTTGGACCTGAACCGGTCGATTCTGTTCCATCGGCTGAGGCTGCTCGGCATCTCTTTTGCCAAGAACCGCCCGAGCGGGCAGGATGCGGCAACCTGGGCGGAGTACTGGATCATCCAGTGGACGCCGGAGGTGGAGATTCAGGTGGTTGAATCGACGCTGCTGGGGGAGACCATCGAAGTGGCGGCCGCCTATGTGCTGCGTGAGAAGCTGCAGGCCTGCCGTTCCATCGCCGAAGCCTCGGCGCTCATCCGGGTTGCCTGTGAATGCGGAATGACAGCGCAGATGGAGGAAGCCAGCCGGGTGCTCCAGAGCCTCGCTGCCGACAGCCGGGATGTGGTCGGCATGGCCGCCGCAGCCCGCGAGCTGGCAATGATTATCGGCTTCGGCGGCATCCGCAAGTTGGACACAGTGCCGCTGACGCCGCTGCTGGAGGAGCTGTTCCGGCGCGGCAGCCTGTTCCTGCTTGATGCCAGCGGCTGCAATGACGAGGCCGCCGGCCGGATGATTGTTGCAATGAATGAGCTGAACGGAATCTCGCTGGACCACAGCGGGACGGTGGATGAAGCGCTGTGGCTGCGGGAGCTGCTGCATCTGTCGGAGCGGGATGACCGCAATCCGCGGCTGTCCGGCTTCGCCTGTGCCATCCTGATGGAGCGTGGAGCGGTTTCTGCTGAAGAGGTCGCCGCTGAAGTCTCCCGCCGTTTGTCTCCCGGCATCCCGGCGGATCTCGGAGCCGGCTGGTTTGAAGGGCTGTCCATGCGTAACCGGTATGGGCTGCTGTCAAGAATGAGCCTATGGGAGCAGCTTAATGATTATATCAACGGGCTGGAGGAGGATGAATTCAAGCGGGCGCTGGTGTTTCTGCGGCGGGCGTTCAGCACCTTCTCGCCAAGGGAGAAGACGCTGATCTCCGAATTGCTCGGCGAGCTGTGGGGTGTGGACGCGGAGCAGGCGGCGGAGATTCTTACCGGAGAATTGAAGGAGGATGAAGCCAAGATGCTGGATGATCTGAATGATTTTGACTTCGGGGATTTATAGATGGTGAACGACAACAAGCAGGAGAGCACAGTAAACCGTTGGCGGCTGATTCTCGGCCAGGAAGCCGAAGCCTCGCTTGCAAGCTATGGTGAAGGCGGCCAAATTAACCTGACTGATGAGGAATTAATCATGGATTCAGCGCTTGCCGCTATCTACGATGAGACCGGCGGAGGCGGCAGCCCGGGAAATTCCGGGGGCGGCAGGGGCAAAGGTGCAGGCAGCGGTCCTGCCGCCCTGCATCTCTCCAAATGGCTGGGGGATGTGCGCAGCTATTTCCCGGAGGATGTGGTCTCGATCATCCAGAGCGATGCGATGGAGCGCCGGGGCTGGAAGCAGCTGCTGTTTGAGCCGGAGCTGCTGGCTGCGGTGAAGCCGGATATTCAGCTCGTCGGCACGCTCCTGTCCCTTAAGGGCAAAATCCCCGGGAAGACCAAGGATACTGCACGGATGCTGGTCAAGGCGCTGGTCGATGATCTGGTGAAGCTGCTGGAGACCGATATCCGCCGGGCCGTTACCGGAGCGCTGAACAAACGGCAGCATTCTCCGCTGCCTTCACTCAGCGGGCTGGACTGGAAGCTGACTATTCAGCGGAACCTGAAGCATTATGACCAGGAACGGCGGATGATCATTCCGGAGCGGTTTTATTATTTCGACCGGGCGCGGCGCAGCAAGGAATGGACGGTCATCGTGGATATTGACCAGAGCGGCTCCATGGCCAGCTCCATTATCTGGGCCTCAGTCATCGGGTCCATCTTCGCCAGCATTCCGGCGTTGAACACCCGCGTGGTGGTATTCGATACCGAGGTTGTGGATTTGACCGAGCAATGTGCGAATGATCCGGTGGATATGCTCTTCGGGATACAGCTTGGCGGCGGAACAGATATCCACAAGTCGGTGAAGTACTGCGAGCAGTTCATTGAAGAGCCGAAGAAGACGCTGTTCATTATTGTCTCTGATCTCTATGAGAACGGCAACCAGGCCGGTCTGGTGCGACGGATGCGGGAGCTGCGGGAGTCAGGCGTCCGGACCATGACGCTGCTGGCGTTGTCCGATGAAGGCAAGCCCTCCTATGACGAGCGCCTGGCCGGGCAGCTGTCACGCGACGGCACCCCTTGCTTCGCCTGCACTCCGGCCTTGCTGCCCCTGCTTGTGGAAGGGGCGCTTAAGGGACAGGATCTCGGAGAGCTGGCCAAACGCCTGGGGGCTTCGTGACCGGCAATTTTTTCTCCAAATGCCCCTTCTTTACAATCACATATTGTGTAAGCTGCATATATCATTTATAATCGGTTATTAAAAAGCACCTATCGATGGGGGCTGCTTGAAAGGAAATGAATTTCTTATGTCAAGTAAGTTGAGAGCGGGTATCGTCGGCGGTACCGGTATGGTCGGCCAGCGTTTTATCGCACTGCTTGAGAATCATCCCTGGTTTCAGGTAACGGGAATTGCCGCAAGTGCAAGCTCGGCAGGCAAAACCTATGAAGAATCGGTCAAACACAGATGGAAGCTGTCCACCCCTATCCCTGATGCCGTCAAAGGCATCATGGTTCAGGATGCCTCCAAAGTGGAGGAAGTGGCTGCGGATGTAGATTTGATCTTCTGTGCCGTTGATATGAAGAAAGAAGAGATCAAGGCGCTGGAGGAAGCTTACGCGCGCACCGGAACTCCGGTTATTTCCAATAACTCCGCGCACCGCTGGACGCCGGATGTTCCCATGGTGATCCCTGAGATTAATCCGGAGCACCTGGAAGTGATTGCCCGGCAGCGCAAGCGTCTGGGTACGGAAACCGGCTTCATTGCCGTGAAGCCCAACTGCTCGATCCAGAGCTATATGCCTACACTGCATGCACTTCATGACTTTAAGCCCTCCAAGGTTGTCGTGACCACCTATCAGGCGATTTCCGGGGCGGGCAAAACCTTTGCCGATTGGCCGGATATGGTGGATAATGTCATTCCTTATATCGGCGGCGAAGAAGAGAAGAGCGAGCAGGAGCCGCTGCGCATCTGGGGCAACGTGACGGCTGAAGGGATTGTGAAGAGTGAACAGCCTGTCATCACGACACAATGCATCCGTGTGCCGGTGGCTGACGGCCATATGGCCGCAGTGTTCGCTTCATTTGAGCAGAAGCCTTCCAGGGAAGAAATTCTTGAGCGCTGGAACAGCTTCAAGGGCCGGCCGCAGGAGCTTGGACTGCCGAGCGCACCTAAGCAGTTCATTACCTATTTCGAAGAGGAGAACCGCCCGCAGACCCGGCTTGACCGTGATATCGAGAACGGTATGGGTATCTCGGCCGGCAGACTTCGCGGGGATACGCTGTATGACTACAAATTTGTCAGCCTGTCCCATAACACGGTCCGGGGCGCAGCCGGCGGAGCCGTGCTAATTGCTGAACTTCTAAAAGCTGAGGGTTACATTCAGCCGAAATAATCCTTGCCCACTTCCATAATCTTTGGCTAAGCAGCAGCCTGCCGGATCAGCTCCGGCAGGCTGCTTGCGTAATTATCTGACATAATGCCTGCAGGAATGGTAAGATAGATGATATTGAAATAATCAAAGGGCTTGAAAAGGTGAGGGCAGCGGAGGGGGATTTTGGGGATTTTTACTCTAAAGAGTAAGAATGATTTTCAGGAGAATATAGATAACAGCAAGACGAAAACTGAATATCGGGCGGAGTGATATTGTGGCAAAAAGCAAAGGCGGCGGCACAGGCAGAGGGACAGGCAGCAAAGGCTGGACCCGCTGGAACAAAACGGCGAAGCCTGTGAAACCGGCCAAAGGCGCACCCGCCGGGGGAACCGGCGGCAAAGGCACAGGCGCTGCCAAGGGCAGCGGCGCAAAAACAAACGGGAGCGGCAAATAAAAGGCCGGCTGCTCATAGATCATCATAAGCGAAACGGGCGTTTACCCGCGGACGGAAACCGGCAGGCTGATTGCGGCCGGACGGATAACGATCAATGGAGGCAATATTATCGGCTTTGCCGGATATCCTTCACGGATTTTTGCCGTCGGCACATTAGCATTATTAAAAAGAAAACCGTAATATGCCACCTCTTACAGTGACGCATTACGGTTTTCTTTTTCTTAAATCATATTGATTATGCCAGCACCTTCGGTTCAAACTGCTTATCGTACAAATCCCTGTACACGCCGTTATGCTCAAGCAGCGAATCATGTGTTCCTTCCTCGACAATTGCTCCGGCTTGAATGACGAGGATTTGATCTGCAGCCATGATGGTGGAGAGGCGATGGGCGATGACGATGCTGGTCTTGCCCTGCAGCAGGGAACGCATTGCTTGCTGGATATAATATTCCGAGGCTGTGTCGAGGGATGAGGTTGCTTCATCCATAATAATGACCGGCGGATTCTTCAGCAGCACACGGGCGATGGAGATCCGCTGCTTCTCCCCCCCGGACAGCTTGATCCCCCGGTTGCCGACCACCGTATCGTAGCCCTCCGGCAGACTCATGATGAAATCATGAATATAGGCGGCTTTGCAGGCAGCAATCATCCCGGCTTCGCCGGCTCCGGCATCTGCATACATAAGATTATCACGGATGGTTCCGTTGAACAGATAAGTGTCCTGCGTCACGAGGCCAATCTGCGACCGCAGGGAATCCAGGGTGAATTCCCGGATACTTCTGCCCCCGATCCTGATAGCTCCCGAATCAACCTCATAGAGGCGGGGAATGAGATTGGTGATTGTTGTTTTGCCCGCACCGCTGGGTCCGACGAGTGCGGTCAGTGTTCCGGCGGAAGCGGTGAACGAGATGCCGTGCAGGGCTGTTTTATCCGGCTGGTAGCCAAAAGATACGTCATGAAAAGCGATGTCCTTGCCCACTGCGCTGATTGCCGCTGCTTGCGGTTCATCGACGATCTCCGGCTTCATATCAAAATAGTCAAAAATCCGTTCAAACAGTGCCGCCGCCCGCTTGATATCGACATAGAGATTCGTCATCTGCATCACAGGTCCGTACAGTCTGCCCAGCAGGGCAACAAAGGCGATAATGGCCCCGACGGACAGCTCGCCCTGAATGAAGAGAATTCCGCCGTAGAGATAGATAAGCATCGGACCAATGCTGGTAAAAGTGGACAGAACCATCATGAACCAGCGGCCCGCCATCGATTCACGGATTTGCAGCCGTGTGGCTTCGGAGTTGATTTGTTTGAAATTGGCATACTCCGTGCTTTCTTTGGTGAACAGCTTCATTAACAGATATCCGCTGATGCTGAGCGTTTCCTGGATCACTTGATTCTGCTCGGAGAATTTTTCCTGGGTCTGCTTGGCCAGCTTCCATCGCACATTGCCCATTTTGCGGGTAGGCATGACAAACAGGGGAATGACCAGCACGCCGAGCAGGGCCAGCTTCCAGTTCATGATGAACAGGGTTAAGGCCGTGGAGACGAGGATGAACAGATTGCTGGCAAAATTGACCACAGTGCTGCTGAACACACCCTGAACTCCCGTAATGTCGCTCGTCATCCGCGTGATTACTTCGCCTTGCCGGACCCCGGAGTAGAATTGCAGCGGCATCCGCTGCAAATGGCGGTACATCTGATTTTTCATGTCATAGACAATGCTCTGGGAGATAAAAGAATTCAAATAATTCTGCAGCACACCCAGCAGGCCGGAAACCACCGTTGTCCCCAGCGAGGCCAGAACAAGGATCACCAGCAGCCGGAGGTTTTTATCCGGGAGCGCCTGGTCGATGATTTGCTGAATCAGCAGGGGCGGCAGCAATCCCAGCACCGCGGACACAACCAGCACAGCCATCACGAGCAGCGTTTGTTTCCAATACGGGAGAAAATATTTGGCTATCCGCAGCAGCAGTGCTTTGGACAGATTGGCCTTCCGTTCGTGGTCGTCGAATTTCAACCGGGTATAACCACCGCCATCCGGCGGTCCAAAGCCTCTGGACATTCATATCACCAGCTTCTGTAGATTTAGGGATTAAGATGCAGCAGCAGCTGCTTGTTCATGTGGATGAGCTGCTTCAGCTCTTGCTCCGTGAACTGCTCCAGCGCTTCACCAAGCACTTGATGGGACCAAGCTTCCCCGTTGTACTGCTGGCATAAGGCTTCACCTGCGGGAGTGAGATACAGCTTCGTTTCCCTGCGGTCCTGCTCGGACACTGCACGGTTTACCAGCCCCTTGAGGGCCAGCGCATCGATATGCAGACTAACCCGGCTTTTGTTGAACACCAGACGCTCCGTTACTTCTTTCTGGGTCTGGCCCGGATGTCCCAGAAGGAAATTCAGGATGCCGATTTGATGCACGGTCAGCCCAAGCTTGGCCGCGCTTTGGTGAGCCAGCTTCTTAAGCTGGCGGGCGACCGCAAAATACGATTGATACACCTCTATGGTTTGCTCACGGTATGTCATGCCGCACCTGCCTTGAATATTAGTTGTTGTTGTAAACTGTTTATAATGTAAACCAGTGCGGCGGCAAAGTCAAGGAACGGCAGGATTGACCAACCAGCCAGCGGCGGGAAGTCCAAACCTTCCTGCCGCCGCGACCAAAGCCCATTGGTAAATCAAGAGTTCAGCTTAACCGGCTAAATCCTTGGGAAGGGGAGTACATAATGAAGATGGAACCACGGCAATATGAACGGGGAGGAAAGAACGTTACGATCAGGGAAGCAGTGCCCGCAGATGCCGGACCGCTGGCCGAGCTACGGCTGCAAATTGATGGAGAGACTGAGAATCTGGACAGGGAGCGGGGAGAGGCTTTCATCGATGCAGCGGGCTTTGAGCAGCTAATCAGAGAGGACAGGGCAAGCGGCAGGAACCTCATGCTGGTGGCGGCTGTGGACGGCAGGCTTGCCGGATTCTCCAGATGTGAAGGGAAGGCGTTGAAGCGGTTGGCCCATCAGGCCGAATTTGGCATCGGTGTGCTTCAGGAATGCTGGGGAAGCGGCATCGGCCGTAATCTGCTGGGGGTGACCCTTGCCTGGGCTGAAGCGCGCGGTATCCGCAAAATCACTTTAAAGGTCCTCGAAACCAACAGCAAGGCAATAGCACTCTATCAGAAGCAGGGATTTGAAGCGGAAGGACTTCTGAAGAACGACAAGCTGTTGTCTGACGGTAAATACTACAACACCATTGTAATGGGAAGATGGAGGTGAGAGGCTTTGACGCTAAAAAAGCACAGCGCCGTGTCATGAACGGCAGCTGTGCTTTGTTTGCGGCTGGGGGCTGCGTGGCCGTCTTTGGCTGATCCGGCTACTGCCGGATCACCCGCAGGAATTCCCGGGCCGCTCCGCGAATGTCAGCCGCACCGGCAATAGCCGAGATGACGGAGATTCCATCCGCACCGGCCCGGATTACAGGTGCGGCATTGTTCGCGTTGATTCCGCCGATACCCACCAGGGGAATCGTCAGTCCGATGCGACGCAGCTCCTCAATAACAGCGGTCCCCTGAACCGCCTCGGCATCATCCTTGGAGGAGGTTGTATAGACTGGTCCGACACCAAGATAGTCGGCTCCGTCCGCAATGGCCTGCTTCGCCTCCTCCGGGGTATGGGCGGAGACGCCGATGATTTTATGCGCCCCCAGCCGCTGGCGGATGGAACGGGCCGGCGCATCATCCTGTCCGACATGCACACCGTCCGCATCCAGGGCTGCCGCCAGTTCGATGTCATCATTCACGATAAAAGGCACCTGATGCTCGCGGCAGCGCCGCTGAAGCTGCTGTGCCAGCTCCATATAGGCCAGTCCGGTAAATGAGGCAATGCCTTTTTCACGAAATTGGAATAAGGTAATTCCGCCGTCAATGGCCTCAGCAAGTGTGTCCAGCGGAGATTTCCGGCAGTTCACACTTCCCATAATGAAGTACAGCTTCAGCAGTCTGCGCATTTTCCCGCTGTCGATCCGCTTCATGATCGAGTCCCCCTCAGCCGGTTCTGATAGGCAAAATGATTGGTCGGACCGTGTCCGGCGCCTATATTCAAGCCGTCCTCGATGGCGGCTTGAATATAGGCCTTGGCCGTCTGAATCGCTTCTGCGACCGGCTGGCCCTGCGCAAGCCCGGCTGTAAGAGCTGCGGAATAGGTACAGCCTGTTCCATGCGTGTGCCGGGTATTGACACGCACACTCTCCAAATATGTGAAGCTCTCACCGTCATACAAGAGGTCAATCACCTTGGCGCTTTCCTCATCGTGGCCGCCTTTCAGAACCACAACCCGCGGTCCCATCGCATGAATTAGCCTGGCCGCGGCTTCGCGGTCAGCCATGCCGGCAATCTTCATCCCGGTCAGAATTTCCGCCTCAGGGATATTGGGGGTTACAGCCAAGGACAGCGGCAGCAGATGGGTAATCAGCGCCTGGACGGCTTCCTGCTGAAGCAGGGGGGAACCTCCCTTGGCCACCATGACGGGGTCGACGACCAGCTGATCCCAGCCATACTGCCGGACCTTCCCGGCAACCACGCGGATCAGCCCGCTGCTGAACAGCATGCCGGTTTTGACGGCATCGGGCGTGAGATCCGTTCCGATGGAATCGAGCTGTGCGGCAACGGCTTCCGTTTCCAGCGGGTACACGCCCTGAACGCCGAGCGTGTTCTGTGCCGTTACCGCCGTAAGTGCGGACATTCCGTATACACCCAGCTCCTGAAAGGTTTTGAGATCGGCCTGGATGCCGGCACCGCCTCCGCTGTCGGAACCGGCGACAGTCAGTGCTTTGAATACTTTAGTCATGGCAAGGCCTCCTTTGGCTGCTGTGATCATTGTCCAAGCCGCTGTATACGGGAAAGCCCGGAGTATGTTTGTGGTGTAACCAGGGTTAATTGATTCAGAAATTCGATCTGGAAGCTGCCCGGCCCCTGTCCGTGTGTCCGTTCTTCGGCGATTTCGGCAGCAACGCCATAGAAGGAGAGGGCTTCGGCTGCGGCTTCCAGCCAGGCTCCGCCGCTGGCCGCGAGGAAAGCGCCCACGACTGCACTGAGCAGGCAGCCTGTACCGGTAACCCTGGTCAGAACGGGATGTCCGTTGCTGACTACATAAGTGCTGCTGCCATCCGTGATGACATCCTCCTTGCCGGTGATGATTACCACACAGTTCAGCTTCAGTGCGGCTTTTACAGCGAGTGCCACTACATCGCCGTCTCCCGCTCCGGCATCCACGCCTTTGATGCTCCAGCTCTCTCCGACTACATGGGCCACTTCAGCCACATTGCCGCGAAGCGCGGCAATCTGCATGCTTTCCACCAGCCTACGGGTAACATCGGTGCGGTAAGCAGTGGCTCCGGCGCCCACCGGGTCAAGCACAACCGGCACGTTGTGGCGGTTCGCCGCCTTTCCGGCCAGCAGCATGGAGGCAATAGCGTAGTCATTGAGCGTGCCTATGTTCAGTACTACAGCGCCGGACATCGCGGCAATATCCGCGACTTCTTCGTGCGCATCAGCCATAAAAGGCGATGCCCCCAGCGCCAGCAGCCCGTTCGCGCTGAAATTCGCAACCACAATATTTGTAATGTTATGCACCAGCGGATTGCTGTCCCGCACTTTGGATAAGAAAGACATGATAATTCCTCCTGAAATTTGATATGCGATACGCCAATGAAATTACTTGGGACAAAGGCAGGCACCGCAGGTAAATCCGGCTGACTGGAGAATTCCTTGCGAGCCAAGGGCCAATGGGGGGGCTTCATAGTCCTCAAGGACAGGCTGTCATCAGTAAGTTCTCATCCAATCCCATTCCCCGCGCCAGGCGGCTTCTACTCCCTTCATTGGCCCCTCACAAATTAATAAAAGCCTCCTGGACTTTGACCTCGCCTGTCAGCAGCCCGTTGTCAATCAGCCATTTCTGCACCTCGTCCCAGGAGGCGGGGTCCTGATAACCGAACGGCTCGTCCCCGGCATCCATGAGCGGCAGCAGCAGCTCCAGGCTTTTGGACTCAATGTCCTTGTCGAGCGGGGCGGTGGCATCCTCATGCGCCATCAGAAGGTCCAGTGCCTGCTGCGGATGCTCCGAAGCGAACTGCTGTCCCTTGCGCGCAGCTTGGATGAACTGCTCAATATACCCCTCAGAGTTCTGCAGGCCCTGCTCACTGGCAACCAGGACAAGCTCATAGTAATCCGGAACGCCGTAATCCGTAGGGTCCAGCGAAATCACCGGATGGCCTTCCTTCTCCAGAATCAGCTGCTCATGGTTGATGAACCCCCCGATAATTCCGTCGACCCGTCCGGTGGAAATTGCAGGGATCAGGTCGAAGCCCACATCGATCATATTGACGGCGGCAGGATCGCCTCCATCGCTTTTGACCATCGTCTTCAGCATGGCTTCATACAGCGGAATGGAGGAGTAGCCGGCATTTTTGCCCGCCAGCGCCTTCGGGCTGCTGATCCCGCTGTCAGCCGGAACCATCAGGTGATTGAGCGGATGTCTTACAATCGCGGCAACGGATTTCACCGGAATCTGCTCCCCCCGGGCCATCAGCACCTGCGGCTGGTAGCTTAGGGCCAGATCGACTTTCCCGGCGGCGACCAGCTTCAGGGCGTCATTGCTGTCGGCGGGCATCTGGATAACCACCTCCAGGCCTTCCTCGGCGAAATAGCCGTTCTGCTGGGCGGCATACAGGAAGGAGTGGACGGCATTCGGGTACCAGTCGAGCATAATAGTCAGCTTGTGGAGCTGCTCGGCTGCAACGGGGGCCTCAGAGCCGGCAGGTGCGGCATTGTTGCCTCCTCCGCAGCCGCTTGCAGCAAGGCCGAGACACAGAAGTGCCGATAACGGAAGCAAGGAATGCTTCCTCTTTCTGAACAAAGCTTTGACGGAGATCGTTTTCATCGGTGAATGCCTCTTTTCTGCAAAATAATTTTTTCGAGCAGCACAACACATAGAAACAGGACGACGCCGAGCGCGGATAAAAGAAATACAGCGGCGAACATTTCCGCACTTTGCAGATTGCCTGCCATCCGCCGGCTGAAGTACCCGAGTCCCCGGCTGCCGCCAAGCCATTCTCCAATCGTCGCGCCAATGACGCAGTAGACAATGGAGAGCTTGAGCCCCGAGAACAAGGAGGGCAGCGCCGGCGGAATCTGCGATTTGCGCAGAATCTGCCAGCGGTTCGCACCGAGTGTAAGCAGCAGCTCCCTGTAGATCGCCCCGCTCTTGCGCAGTCCGTCATAGGTACCGACCACGACGGGGAAGAAGGCGGTCAGGAAGACCACCGCAACCTTGCTCCACAGCGTATAGCCAAACCACATAATAAAAATGGGCGAGAGGGCGATCAGCGGAATCGTCTGGCTGATGACCAGCAGGGGATACAGCGCCTTCTCCAGCGGGGTGAACATGTGCATTCCGGTGCCCAGCAGCACGCCGCAGCAGGCTGACAGAACAAAACCCAGCAAAACCTCCTGCAGTGTAGCGGGCAGATGCTCTGCGAAAAGCAGGTGCCGCTGCTCCGCCAGCGCCATCCAAATCGCCGTTGGAGCAGGAAGGATGAACGGAGGGACGAGCTTCAGCCGGGCAGCGGTCTCCCAGAGGGCGAGAGTCAGCAGCACCAGCAGGGCGAAGGGGCCATATTCCCGCAGGGAGGCTTTAATAAGTATGATTTTCATGCAGCCTCCGCTCCAAATCCTCCCGCAGCGCCACAAACCGGGGGTCATAGTTCATTCGATAATGCCGGGGACGCGGGAGATCTACCTTGAACTCCTGCATTCCGCCGCCGGACATCAAATAGATCCGGTCGCTGAGCAGCAGCGCTTCCTCCAGATCGTGGGTGATGAAGAGAACCGTTTTTTCAAGGCTGCTCCACAGCTCCAAGAGCCAGCGGTGCAGCCCGCGCTTCGTGATGGCATCCAAAGCTCCAAAGGGCTCGTCCAGCAGGATGAGCTCATTGCCGGCGGCCAGTGTGCGCAGCATGGCAACACGCTGGCGCATGCCTCCTGACAGCTCCTGCGGATAACGCCGCTCCGTGCCTTCGAGGCCAAAACGGTCCAGCATTTCGCGGACATACAATATAGCCTCGGCCTTGCCGGTGCTTCTCTTCAGCTCCCAGGGAAGCAGGCAGTTGTCCAGCACGGTTCTCCAGGGCAGCAGCAGGTCCTGCTGGGGCATATATCCGACTTGTCCCAGGCGCGAGGAAGGCTCGGAGGAGAGCCTTCCGTTAACTTTGATCGCGCCGCCGGTGTGGCGGAGCAATCCGGCGATGATTTTGAACAAAGTGCTTTTTCCGCAGCCGCTCGCCCCGACAAGAGAAATGAACTCGCCCTGGCGGACCTCCATCGAGAGCCCGCTGAACACCGGAGGCTGCGGCGATGCGTTGAAAGAATAGGACAGATTGGTTATAGAAATCATACTCGTATGTGCTATGCCTCCTCTCATTTGCCCGCAGCTGCTTCCGGATGGAAGCAGCACTGTGGTTATGCATCATGGGAAACCACAATAAAGACCCATCCGCCTCCAGTGGAGGCAAATGGGTCTGAAAGGTTCAGGCAGTAGGCATGAAGCGGCACTGCTGATCATTTCCGTTCCACTTCCCTCCGCTGGTATGATCCAGATCAGGTTCCAAGGGTCCGAAGCTTAAGGCTTCGTCTCAGTCGGCAGACTCCCCTAGTGAAATAGCAGGTCAATATTGTATTCGTGATTGCTAACTAATATAGCATATTCCGCCTTGTTATAAAAGGATTGAAGTTCAGGTCCGCTGCAGTCCGGCGACGAACAGCGCGAGGACGCCCTGCGAAATCTCCCTTTTGGTGGAGCTGTGCACCTTCTGCTGGTAGAGGTAGAGATCAGGACTCAGCACGGCAATCAGGGCGGTTGCGGCAAACTGCGGATCAATTGCGATCAGCTTGCCGCCTTCGGCAACCCGCCGCAGCCGTTCGCACATAACCGCGTTCAGACGCAGGAAAATCGGATGCTCGAACTGTGTAAGCTGTTTTTTGCCCGTGAATTCGGACTTGATCATCTGCAGCAGCTCGGCATGCTGGTCAATGAAATCAACGACCTGCTCAATGCTCTCCCGCAGCTCCCCGAGAGCGCTTGGCGAACCTGCTGAATCGCGCAAATCTTGTTCCAGCCGGGCAAGAAACCGTTCGGAGCTGGCCGAGAGCAGGGCAGCGCAAATTTCACCTTTGTCGGTGAATCTGCGGTACAGCGAGCCTTGGCCGATGCCTGCCTGCCTGGCGATCCCGTACATACTTACAGCTTCCAGGCCATTTTCGTCAAACAGCTCTTGGGCGGCTGCAAGAATCCGCTGCACATAAGGGTCCTGATAGTCTCTGGAAGGGGATTGCACTGGCTTTTTATCAGCTTTGGCAGCCTGCTTGCCGCCTGGCTCTCTTGGGTTCATAATTCGGCTCCTTTCAGAAATACAGCATCTATTTACAGAAAATAAGAGAAATTAATTGACACATCGGACAATTGTCCGTAGACTGAAAAATGCACGGCGGACAATTGTCCGTTCACTTCATTCATTATATAGATAAAGCTGCGCAGCGGTCAATGAGCCTTCGCCCGCAGTTCAACTTAGGAGGAGTTCAAAGATGGAACAAACGCTGAAGCCGGATGCCGATTTTCGCCTGTCAAGCATTCTGGTTCCGCTGCTGGCGATCATTGCCGGTGTATTTATGGTTGTGCTGGACAGTACGGCAATGAATGTGGCCTTGTCCACACTTGTCAAGGATTTCAACACGGATTTAAATACGCTGCAATGGATCGTCACCGGCTATATGCTGGCCCAGGCTTCGGTGATCCCGTTGTCCGGGTGGCTGTCCGACCGTTTCGGAGCCAAAACTGTTTTTCTGACAGCTGTCACCGTATTCACCATTGGTTCCATTCTCTGTGCGACACCAAGCAGCGCGGAATGGCTGATTGCGTTCCGTGTCCTGCAGGGACTGGGCGGCGGCTGTGTGCTTCCCGTAGGTATGGCTTATGTGTATAAGCTGGCTCCCAAGAGCAAGGTTGGCGTAGTTATGGGAATCATGGGCATCCCGGTGCTGTTCGCTCCGGCGATTGGTCCTGTGCTCTCCGGCTGGCTGGTGGAGTATCATTCCTGGCGCTGGATCTTCCTTATTAATATTCCCATCGGCATTATCTGTCTTCTGATCGGCTCCCGCAAGCTGCCGAAAACGGAGCGCAGCCAGGTACCGGGGATGGACAAGCTGGGGATTTTTCTTGGACCGCTGGCATTTGCCTCACTGTCATACGGGGTAAGCCAGGGAGCGGACAGTTGGACCTCCGACAAAACCTTGATCGGCTTGTCTCTGGGCGTTGCGGCCTTAATCGCTTTTGTGATTGCCGAGCTGCGCTCGAAGACCCCTTTGCTGGAGCTGCGGATTCTGCGTTCAATAGATTTCAGCACGGGTATCTTTGTGCAGTGGATCGCTCAGTTTGGCCTCTATGGCGCGCTGTTTCTGCTTCCGCAGTTTTTGCAGCAGGCCCGCGGCTTCGGTGCCTTTGACACGGGTCTGACGATGCTGCCCCAGGCGGTTGCCTCCGGACTTATGATGCCCATTGCCGGGATTTTGTTCGACAGAATCGGAGTGCGCTGGCTGGTTGTCTGTGGACTCAGCCTGGTCTCCGGAGCGCTGTACCAGTATTCGCATGTGGATCTTGCCACGCAGGGCAGAGATCTGATTCTGCCGCTGATTATGTGCGGTGCAGGCATGGGGATGATGGTGATGCCGATGAATACGCATCTGCTGAACAAGGCGCCAAGCCATCTCGTGAACCGGGTGACTTCCTTGACCAATTCCATGCAGCAGGTTATCAATTCTCTGGCTGTATCCACACTCGTGACCATCCTGACCTCAAGGGCAGCGGCGCGTGCTGCGGAAATGCAGGAGGCTGCGGCTGCGGCCGGCAATACTGCGGCGAATGCTTCGCCGGAAGCCTTGAAGCTGGCAACGCAAACTGTACTTGCCAAGGGGTTTGACGATACGTTCCATATTATGATCTTCGTAGCTCTGGGAGGCGCTGTGCTTGGTCTTCTGCTGCGCAGAGGACGCAGAGGCGGCGAGGGCGGCTCCAAGTCCCAGGTGCAGCCTGAGATAATGCACGGATAATTTCAGCAGGGCATTCCTTTCCGGCAGCTTCGCAAGAATCCCCATTCAGCGGTGAGACGCGGAACGGGGATATTTTTGCTGTGTCCGGTTTGTCCGGGAAAACTGGCGGGGTTCTGGGCAAGCTATTACCTTGCGGGCAAGGTTATACAGTGGACAGCGCTCCTTCAAATGGCTATGTTATAATTCCGATGTTTATTATCGGAAAAAAGTTCTTGACTCCGCTTGCGCGGCGATGTTAGTATTCAATTTGCCGGTTAAATTCCGGAATATACAGAGATTTAAATGAGAGGGGAAATTTGTATGAAAAAGCTTAGTCTTACAATTCTGATGCTGCTGACGGTGGTGCTGGCAGCGGCATGCGGCAATAATACCGGCAACGCGGGAGGCAATAATACAGCGCCGGAATCTTCAGCGGCTCCTACCGAGGGAGCGGCAGCTCCGGCGGAACAGAACAGTCTGGATGCCATCCTGGCGAGCGGCAAGCTGCGTGTTGGGACCGAAGGTACTTATGCCCCCTTTACCTTCCATGATGCATCCGGCAAGCTTACCGGATTTGACGTTGAAATCGCTGAAGAGGTTGCCAAGCGCCTTGGAGTGGAGGCGGAATTCTTCGAGACCCAGTGGGACGGCATTTTTGCCGGGATGGATGCCAAGCGCTTTGATGTGATTTTTAATGAGGTTTCGATTACGGACGAGCGCAAGGTGAAATATGACTTCTCCGACCCGTACATCGTGTCCAAGGCGGTGCTGATTGTCGGCGAAAATAATGAAGAGATCAAAGCTTTTGCCGATCTGGAGGGCAAAAAGGCCGGCCAGTCTCTGACCAGCAATTTGTCCGATATCGCCCGCGAGAACGGCGCGCAGATCGTAGCAACCGAAGGCTTTAACCAAGCTATTGACCTGCTGACCTCCGGCCGGATTGACGCCACCGTGAATGACGGGCTGTCCTATCTGGATCTGAAGAAGCAGAAGCCGGATGTGAAGATCAAGGTTGTCGATGAAATCGCCGAGGGTTCCCAGAGCGCGGCCGCTTTTTTGAAGGGCAACGATGAGCTGGTTGCGGCTGTAAACGAAGCGCTGGCCGCTATGAAAAGTGACGGCACGTACCTTGCGATTTCCGAGAAATATTTTGGCGCCGACGTTTCCCAATAATAACGGATGGACCAGGGCGGCCGGAGCCGCCCAAAGGTCCGAGAAGGATGTCTGATCCATGGATGACCGCAAAATACAAATTTTCCTTGATTCCATGCTGCCCCTGCTCAAAGCCGGGGTGGCTTTTACCATTCCGCTGGCAGTAGTTTCATTTATCCTGGGGCTGCTGCTGGCCGTGTTTACCGCACTTATCCGGCTTTCGCCGTGGACCCTGCCCAAGCTGATCGCCCGCTTCTATGTTTGGATTATCCGCGGGACGCCTTTGCTGGTGCAGCTGTTTATTATCTTTTACGGCTTGCCGGCGGTTGGCATTATCCTTGATCCTTTTATTGCCGCTACCATCGGGTTCACGCTCAGTGTCGGCGCATATTCCTCCGAGATCGTGCGGGCGGCGATTCTGTCCATACCCAAAGGCCAATGGGAAGCGGCATTCTCTGTCGGGATGACGCGGGGGCAGGCGCTGCGGAGGGTCATTCTTCCCCAGGCCGCCCGCGTCTCGGTACCGCCTTTGTCCAACTCCTTTATCAGCCTGGTCAAGGATACCTCGCTCGCTGCCACAATCACTTATGTGGAAATATTCAAAACAGCCCAGCAGATTACGGCGACCTCATATGAACCGCTGCTGCTCTACTCTGAAGCGGCCCTGTTCTACCTGCTCTTCTGTTCCGTGCTGTCGGCTCTGCAAAATTACCTGGAGAAGCGGCTTGACCGTTACTCGGCGAGATAAGGAGGAGTATCCGTGATCGAAATCCGTAATTTGCATAAGTCCTTCGGTCCCCTTCAGGTGCTGAAGGGTGTGGACCTCACCGTCGAACACGGCAAGGTGCTGGTGATTATCGGCCCTTCCGGCTCCGGCAAAACCACCTTGCTGCGCTGCTTCAACCTGCTGGAGCAGCCTGACCGCGGAAGTCTTGTGCTGGACAGCCTCAAGCTGGAGTTCACTGCCGGAGGCAAAATCCCGCAGCGTTCGGTGCTGGCGCTGCGCCAGCGGACAGGGATGGTCTTTCAGTCGTACAACCTCTTCCCGCATATGACCGCTCTCGGGAATGTAATGGAAGGTCAGGTTACCGTCCAGAAGCGTCCCAGGGAGGAAGCCCGCAAGCGGGCGGAAGCGCTGCTGGCCAAGGTTGGCCTCGCAGACAAGGCGGAGGCCTTTCCGCATCAATTGTCCGGAGGACAGCAGCAGCGAGTGGCCATTGCCCGGGCGATGGCGGTGGAACCGGAGGTGCTGCTGTTCGATGAGCCAACCTCGGCGCTTGATCCCGAGCTCGTAGGCGAGGTGCTGAAGGTGATCAAGCAGCTTGCCGCCGAGGGTATGACGATGGTCATTGTCACCCATGAGATGAAGTTCGCCGCCGATGTGGCGGACGAGATTATCCTGATGGACGGCGGTGTGATTCTGGAGCAGGGGACGCCGCAGCAGGTGCTGGAGCATACGGAGAATCCGCGCGCCCTGCAGTTTCTGAACCGGCTGAGCGGTGATGAAGATTAACCGGACCTGGTGCCGGACTACGCCGGGCCATTGTTGGTGGAATTAATTGCAAGTGCTGTAAGAACAGGCTGCCGCCCAATGACAGCCTGTTTTTGTTTTACCGTGAGCGTATGCATACTCATAATCGAGCACGGTACGCCGAAGAATCTGCCCTGAAGCTCTTGTGGAATTTCCAGCCTGAGGAAACGGCCGTGGGACGGCTAAGAGCTTTTGGCAAGTGACGCTTGAGGCCGGTTGGCTCCCACATGCTGCGGGGCTGGGGAGTGAAGTGGAATTACTCAACTTAAAATGGACGGAAGGCTTCCGGCAGAGGGAATAGTGGGAAAAAGCAAGCTTAATTTAGGCATATTTCCCAGAAAGGAAAAGAATCGGATGAATTAGGTATCCTTTTTCCCACTAACGCTTGCGAAAAAGGGGTTGTGGGGAGAAATAAGTGACCTTTTTCCACTTGGGCTTACCGCCGGAGTTCAGCAGAAAGCTATGGAGGGACCGCCAAAGCAAAGGTTATCCGGCTAGGGCGATCGGAATAGCCCCGGACAGCCTTGAATCTGAAATCAAAAACGGCTAGGCCGTCCGGTGAAGGAGGCCTAGCCGTTTTGTTCAAAGATAAGATTTTATATGTTTCACGCTATACATTATGCTAAAGGACTGTCTGCTTTTATCGTGGAAGCCTGCTTTTGGGCCAGCCCCTTTGCGCAGGCAACTAGAGTAAGCTGCTCCTGTGGAATCGATCAACAATGAGCAGCTCATCTGCAAAAAATATTCAGTTCTGCGGAGCGCTGTCCGTTTTGGAGTTCAGGTACTCCAGCGCATTGTAGAGCATAACGGCTGCTTCGGCGCGGGTGATTTCTTTTTTCGGATTAAAGTTGCCGCTTGCATCCAGGGTGTTGATGTTGTATTTCAGCGAGCGCTGAATGCTGCCCTGGAAAGATGGCTCCAAAGCATCCGCATCTGCGATATCTGCAGGCACAATGTTGATCATTGGCAGGTTGCCGATTTTCTCTACGCCCTGGATCAGCAGGCTGGTGAACAATTCCTTGGTCATTGGCTTCGAGGGATCGATATCGGCGTCGATTTCAATGCCGTTGTAATGAGCGTTGACGAAGGCTTCCGCATACCAGGCGTTGTCTTTGACCTTGGTAAATATGCCGCTGGCGAGCGGTGCCTTGTTGAAATCGATAGCAGCAAGACTCAGCTGAAGGCCGCCGGAGATGAACTGTACGCCCTGGGCTGTTGTAACCTTGGAGCCGGGCATGAACCGGGTATCGGAGAAGCCCTTGATCAGGCCCTGCTCTTTCAGGGAATTTATTTTGTCCCTGCCGTTTACATTGCCAATATCCTTGAAGCTGCTGTCCGCGGCGAAAACGGGTCCGCCGAGCGAGAAGGTGAGGAGGGATAACGTTGCAATCGCTGCAAAAGCGCTGTTTTTGAAATTCATTTCATTTCCACCTCTGTCTGTAGGATGCCGGCCGCTTGGCCATGTTCAATCCTTCTAACGAAGCAGAAACTGGAAAGGTTGCAGGCAATTTAATTTTAGGTCCAAATTAGCTGCCGGCCTACATCGATTCCTGAAACAGCACATTGCGGTAGGGGTATTGGCTGAACCTGGTTTTGAACAGCAGAGCTGCGCCATGCTCTTCAATGGTTACCGACCTCAATGAAGCCGTTTTGACCAGCCCGCGCACCATGGCTGTTACGGCTTTGTTGTCCTTGCGGCGGATTGCGGCGGCAAAGCGCTCGGCAAAGCAGGGGCTGGCTGCAAGCTTCCGGTACAGCGGAATCACGGCCAGGGCCACACTCCGGTGCGCCTGCGTGCTGAAGGTGAACTGCACCATACCCGGCGGGATCGTCGTTCCATTCGTATAGAAGGCAACCGGCGGCGGAAAGGGGAAAGAGATGAAATAGCCGATTCCGTTCGTTCCGTAATTCTCTGTGCCAGCCAAGGCGGGTATATCCGCCAGCAGCTTGCCCATCAGGGCAAGATCTGCGGTAACGACGGCGGTGGACCATTGCCCGGCGAAGCTGCGGCTGGTGGCAATCTTTCGGTAAAACGGCAGCATGGATCTGCTGACCTGGCCCAGAACGCGGGCCGTCACCAGGCGCCGGGCTTTTTTAGGTTGTGCTTTTGCCATCCGTGTCATCCTCACTTCCATAACTCATCTGTTTCTATAAGGTATGGAAAGGAGGCGGCGGCCCGTATGGGCGGGTGCTCAGTCCACGGGAATATATATCGTAATCCTTATTTAACCGGGAAAATAATTCATCTGATTCATTCCATTGCAAGTGGGGTACAGAGTCCATTATGCCGTATTCTTGCCGTTTTTTTTTGATGCTTTGTGCTGAATTCCGCAAAGAGATGTTATAATGATGTCAGACCCTTTTCTTTGGGGGGCATTTTTGTTATGCTTAGTTCGTAACGATTACTAATTATAATCTCAGTTTTGCGCTTCCGGAAAGGTGGGAGACTTAAGGTGAATCCGATTGTTAATATCAGTCAGCAATTTGCTGCGCAAAATTATAAATTAACACCACAGCGTGAGGCCATAGTCAAAGTCCTGCTTGATAATGAGAAGGATCATTTAAGCGTGGAAGAGGTATACATGCTTGTGAAGAACAGCTATCCGCATCTTGGACTTGCGACGGTATACCGTACGCTGGAGCTGCTGTGTGAGCTTCATATTGTAGAAAAGATGAATTTCGGCGATGGCGTCGCCCGCTATGATCTGCGCGATGACGATCATGCCCATATGCACCACCACCTGATCTGCAATGTCTGCGGCAGGCTGGAGGAAATCAAGGATGATTGGCTTCACGAGCTGGAGCTCCGGCTGGAACGTGAATATGGCTTCAACGTCACCGATCACCGGCTCGATTTCAAGGGCACCTATAATTCATGCAAGCGAAGCGGCTGCAAAAGGGAAAAGGAATGCCAGGAGGTCTCATGAGTACGGCATCTGTTCCGATGGTCTGTCCTGCTAAAGAGCCTCCATGCCCAAAAGAGTAGATCACGGGGAACGCCGCAACCGCTTGGCTGAAGCTGCGTGGAGAATCATCCGCCGTGAGGGGCTGGAAGCCGCTTCGGTGCGTAATGTTGCCAAGGAAGCCGGCATGTCGCTTGGCTCGCTCCGGCATTATTTTGTGAGCCAGTCCGAGCTGCTGGCTTTCTCCATGAAGCTGGTGACGGAGAGGGGCTATGCCCGTGTAGGAGCCTTTCAATTCTCCGGTGACCCCCGCAAGGATGTTGAGAGTCTGATCGGCGAGCTGATGCCGCTGGACGAAGAGCGGAGGATTGAGGCGGAGGTTTGGCTTGCTTTTATCGGCAGAGCCGTAGCCGATCCGAAGATCCAGGCCTTGAAGCAGGAAGTGCATAACGGCCTGTATGAGGGTTTTCGCCAAATGATGGAGTTCCTGGTCTCGGAGCAGCTGCTGAAGAAAGGGCTGGACCTGGAGCTGGAGATCAAGGTGCTGCATGGCCTGGTGGATGGCCTGGTGCTGCATAATGTCATTCACCCGGCGCAGGTCACACCGGAGGAAATGGTCAAGCTGGTGGCTTATCATTTGGACCGGCTGATGGCTTAGCTGCACTTTCTGCATATCCCCAAAACGGCATTTCAAGAGTCCGCTGTCTGCGCTCTGAAATGCCGTTTTTATGGTTTGTCACGGTCTGGAAGGCACAAAGGATTTGATCCATGTTCCGAAGCTGCCCGGATTGCGGGATTGCACCAGCACCACGCCCTCGCCGCGGAACCGGCAGACCAGGGCCTCGCCGCTCGTCAGGCTGTTCAGCCAGCCGGAGGCTGCCTTTTCCACCTTGTAATCCATATAATCCGGCCACGCCACCAAATGTCCGTTGTCAATAATCATTTCCTCGCCCGGCTCCAGGTTGATCGCATGGATCGCTCCGAACGAAGAGAGGAATACGGTGCCGCTGCCGCTGATTTCAATAATGAAAAAGCCTTCGCCGGAAAAAAGCCCGCGCGTCAAATTCTGCATCTTTGTATTTACCTGAATGCCGTGGGTTCCGGCGAGGAAGCCGTCCTTCTGCACATACAGCTTGTACGATCCGTCCAGCTCGATGGCCTGAATGTCGCCAAGGGAGCCCGGCGAGAGCAGCACCTCGCTTGAACCGCGGGTTGCCGTCAGCTCCTGGAAGAAAAATTTCTCCCCGCTGAGCATTCTGCCCAGACCCCGCATCAGGCCGCCGTCCACGGTGCCTCTAAGCTCAACGTTTGGCGACATGGCGACCATTGCCCCCATCTCCGCCTTGACACTTTCGCCCGGATTCAAGTGCACCTTGAGCATGGCAAAGGCCCCTTCATACAGCACATCGTATTTCATTGAATTCTCCTCCGCATCCGTGAATTACAGGCTTTTCCAATGCTCCGCTGTTTTGCCCGCGAGCCGGGCAAGTTTGATTTCCTTGCGTATGCTGTATCAGATATACCCGTTCACATCAATGACCATAATTCCGTCTGGCCTCGTACCCATCAAGGATACTGTAACCGAACCTGCCAGTGCAAGCGCGCGGGCTGGGCCGGTTGATTATAATCAATTATACCGGGAAATGGCCGTGAGAATATGTTAAAATTAAAATACCGGCAGAGGGGATGAAGCCCTGCGCTGATCATTCAGTTAAAAAGGAGTGTAGCCCTCATGGCACGCACAAAAACGCAAAAAGCCCTGCTCAAGGCTGAACGCTCCGGCACCTGGTGCGCGGAACGGAACCGCAGGCAAAATGAGCATTTCGGAGCAATATCCCAGCATGTCCGGATCACCCCAAGCAAGCGGCAGCAATTGAATAAGGTCAAACACAAGGAGCGGATCTTTCAAGATGGCGCTCCTTGTGCATGTCCTGGGGAAATAATCACTAGGATAATGAAGTCATTTCTATTTGCCGGCTGTATATGCGGTATTGCTTGGGAGACATCCCGAAGCGTCCGCGGAACACGCGGTGGAAATAAGTGTAGCTGGCGAAGCCGCAGGTTTCGGAGACATGCTCCAGCGGCATGGGGCTGAAGGTGATCCGTTCCCGCGCCATATCGAGCCTGACGTCGTTGACATACTTGACAATTGTGGTGCCAAAAGCCTCCTTGAACAGATGGACCGCCCGGGAAACGGAAATATCCACATGCCCGGCCACATCCTCAAGCCGGAACGGATAGGCGGCATGCTCCTCTACATATTGCTTCATCCGGTAAGCCAGATAGCCTTTGGGCGAGACTGCGGGCTGCTCAGACATCAGCCTGTCGATTTCCATACAGAGAATCTGCAGATAACAAGCGGAAATCTCCGGTGAGGAGTCGGACAAGCGGCGCTGCTCCAGCACGAGCTGGCGGAAGAGGCCGAGGAAATAATCGCTGAGCGGCATGGGGAGAATCAGCGGGCGCTGCTTGCGGGTCCACCATTCCTCAATCCACGGGCCTCCGCAGAAGATATGGTAATCCCCGCTTTGGATCCGCGGCTTGCCGACGGGGAAATTCTCTTTGTCGATGCTTAAATTATAGGGGTCGCTTGGTGCAAAAAGCATGAGGTCGCCGCTCTCCACCGGGGTGACAACGCCGCCGATCATTGTCCGGCTGCGTCCTTCAGTCTGAAGGCGCAGAAGGTGATATTGGACACCTTCATTCTGGGACACGTGGAACGGCTTGCGGTGGAATGAGAAACCGGCCGACAGTACATGGCAGGGTGCAGAGTGTGTCATGGTTCCCTCCGGGTGATGTAGAATGGCTTTTAAATGATAAGCAGATTGTTCATGTTTTAATCATATTATTCATTTTATTATATACGCTTTCATATTACCATGGACCTAAGCAAAAAACATATAAATGATGTGGAGGAGGCTTTATAGCGGCTCTGAAAGCTACATAGGCTAACCAGTGGAAACCAAGGGGTAAGAAATACAGATATTGGACATTCAGGTTTTGCAGCCCTTTTGTTCAGGTGAAGCACAGAAAGTGGCTTTTCGGGAACGATAAGAAGCAGGAAAGAAGTTCAAATGAAATTCAGACCAAACAGGAGTGAGTCAAAGATGCTGAAGATCGGGTTGCAGCTGTACACGCTGAGAGAAGAACTGGAACAGGATTTCGAAGGAACATTGCGCAAAGTGGCGGAGCTGGGATACAGCGGTGTGGAATTTTATCATTTTTTTGGCCGGACGGCAGAGGAAGTAAGTGCGCTGCTTCAGGAAACGGGACTGGTTCCGCTTGGAGCGCACCGTCCGTATGATGCCATGCTGAATGATACCGAGCAGGAGATCAGCTTCAATCTGGCCATCGGCAACCGCAATCTGATTGTGCCTTATTTGACCGAGGAGCAGCGCAATTGGGAAGAGGCTGTCAAGGGATTGCGGATTATCGGGGAGAAATGCAACGCGCAGGGAGCAGTTCTTTCTTATCATAATCATGATTTTGAATTCACTGAGCAATTCGGCGGACGCACGGTCTTTGACGGCATATTTGAGGAAGTGCCTGCCGAGCTGCTGCAAGTGGAAATGGATACCTGCTGGGTATACTACGGCGGCTATGATCCGGTGGAATATATCCGCAAATATGCCGGGCGCCTGCCGATTATCCATCTGAAGGATATGAGGAAGCGTGAAGACGGCTCGGCAGAGACGGTTGTGCTGGGCGAAGGGGAAGTGAATCTCGCCGCAATTCTGGAGGCCGCTGATGCGGCGGGCGCGGAATGGGCGGTAGTGGAGCAGGATTATTGCAGCCGTTCGCCGCTTGAGAGCGTCGCGGACAGCTTGAAGTGGATAAAGGCTTATGCCAATCAAGGAGGAAAAGTTCATGTCTAACAAACTCAAAATTGCCATTATCGGTTGCGGTGGCATCGCAAACGGCAAACATATGCCAAGCCTGTCGCGTCAGAAAAATGCCGAAATGGTGGCATTCTGCGATATTATTGAAGAACGCGCCCAGGAGGCGGCCAAAACCTACGGTACTGAAGATGCAGCCGTATACACGGATTTCCGGGAGCTCCTGGCAGACGGCGGATTTGATATTGTTCATGTATGCACACCGAATGACAGCCATTCCGTGATCTCGGTGGCGGCGCTGGAGGCAGGCAAGCATGTCATGTGCGAGAAGCCGATGGCCAAGACAAGTGCACAGGCTCGGGAAATGCTCGATGCCGCACGCCGCACAGGCAAGAAGCTCTCCATCGCCTACCAGAACCGCTTCCGTCCGGACAGCGAATATCTGAAGGGCCTTTGCGAGAGCGGGGAGCTCGGCGACATTTATTACGGCAAGGCGATTGCGCTGCGCCGCCGCGCGGTTCCAACCTGGGGCGTCTTTCTGGATGAAGAGAAGCAAGGCGGAGGCCCGCTGATCGATATCGGCACACACGCGCTGGATCTTACATTGTGGCTGATGGATAACTACAAACCCCGCATGGTGGTCGGTTCCACGTTCCACAAGCTGGGGCAGAAGAAGAATGCGGCGAATGCCTTCGGTCCCTGGGACCCGGAGCAGTTCAAGGTGGAAGACTCGGCCTTTGGCTTTATTACGATGGAAAATGGTGCTACAATTTCCTTGGAATCCAGTTGGGCGCTGAATGTGTCGGAGTTCGGTGAAGCCAAAACCATGCTGGCGGGTACAGAAGGCGGCGCGGATATGAAGGACGGTCTGCGTTTGAACGGAGAACGCGCCGGACGCCTGTACGAGACCAAGGTGGATCTGTCCTCCGGCGGTGTAGCTTTCTACAGTGGAGCCGCGGAGACTGAAGCTGACCGCGAAGCCCGGCTGTGGCTGGAAGCGGTAAGTGAAGACAAAGAGCCGGTTGTTAAGCCGGAGCAGGCTTTTGTGGTGACGCAAATACTTGAAGCGGTTTATGAATCTGCGCGCACAGGCCGCGCGGTATACTTCGACGGAAGCTCTGGCAACTGATTGGAACAACCAGCAATATCTTCTACAGAAACAGGAGTGGAGACCATGAGTTCACAGAAGCATACTATCGCCATTGTCGGCTATGGCGGAATGGGAAGCTATCACACGCATTTGATTGAGGAAAGCGGCCGCCTTGAGGTGGCCGGAACGTTTGATCTGCTGCAGGAACGCCGCAGTGCTTCGGTGGAGGCGGGATATACCGCTTATGCCAGCTACGGGGAGGTTCTGGCTGATCCGAAGGTTGAAACCATATTGATTGCCACACCCAACGATGTGCACAAGGAAATCGCCCTCGCTGCGTTCAGGGCAGGCAAGCATGTGATCTGCGAGAAGCCGGTGGCGTTATCCTCGGAGGAGTTCAAAGAAATGCTTGAAGCGGCTGAAGCCGCAGGACGCATTATGATGGTCCATCAGAACCGCCGCTGGGATGAGGATTTCCGGGTCATCAAGGAAATGTATGACCACGGCACGATCGGCCCGTTGTTCCAGCTTGAATCGCGTGTGCACGGAGCCAACGGAATTCCGGGCGACTGGCGTCATGTGAAGGCGCAGGGCGGGGGGATGCTGCTGGACTGGGGCGTACATCTGCTGGACCAGCTGCTGTTCATGATTGACAGCAAGGTATCCAGTGTCAGCAGCAGCCTGAGCTTTATCCTGGGCAATGAAGTGGATGACGGCTTCGAGGCCGTGCTGCAATTCGAGAACGGCGTCAAAGCTGTTGTAGAGGTGGGCACCACTAACTTCATCACGCTGCCAAGATGGTACGTAAAGGGTACGGAAGGCACCGGGATCATTGAAGACTGGTCGCTGACGGGGCGGATTGTTACACGCAACCAGGAAAATGAAAGACTGGAGCCGACTCCAATCCGTGCCGGTGTGGGTCTGACGAAGACCATGGCTCCGCCTTCGGAGGGAGCCACAATCACCGAAGCGCTGCCGCCGGCAGCGGAGCTGTCCTCCGGCTTCTATGCCAACTTTGCGGATGTCATTGAGGGGACTGCGGTACCGATTGTCAAGAATACCGAGGTTCTGCGCGTGCTGAAGCTGATCGAAGCAATATTTGCGGCTGCGGAATCCAATCAGACCATTAAGGATTTTGACGAGTATTAATTTAATCCAAGAATCTTCACAATATTCAAGGACGAGAGGCGGCAGGGCAATGAAACTTGGAGTATTTATGGTGCTTTTCGGCGGTCGCAAGCTGGAGGACGCGCTGGATTATGTAGCTTCCAAAGGGCTGAAGGCGGTGGAAATCGGCACCGGAGGCAATCCGGGCAACAGCCACTGCGATCCCAAGCTGCTGCTGGAGAATGAGGCGGCACTCAAAGAGTTCAAGCATGCGGTAGAGTCCCGCGGCCTGACGGTCAGTGCGCTGAGCTGCCACGGCAATCCGCTGCATCCCCAGAAAGAGCTGGCCCGCAAAGATCACGAGGATTTCGTCAACTCCGTCAAATTGGCGCAGAAGCTTGGCGTTTCCGTTGTGAACACCTTCTCCGGCTGCCCGGGTGACCATGAGGATGCCAAATACCCGAACTGGCCGGTGGCTCCGTGGCCGAATGACTACCAGGAGATTCTGGCCTGGCAATGGGAGAACAAGGTGATTCCGTATTGGACGGAATGGGGAGCTTTTGCCGCGCAGCATGATGTGAAGATTGGCCTTGAGCTGCATGGAGGCTTCTCCGTGCATACGCCGGCTACATTGCTCCGTCTGAGAGAGGCTGCGGGAGAAGTGATCGGCGCGAACCTTGATCCAAGCCATATGTGGTGGCAGGGGATTGATCCGGTGCAGGCTATTCATATCCTTGGGCGCCAGGGGGCGATTCATCACTTCCACGCCAAGGATACCGTGATTGATCCGGTGAATGTGAATATGTACGGCTTGACCGACATGCAGTCCTACACGAATATGCTGGACCGTGCCTGGCAGTTCCGTTCGGTAGGCTACGGCCATGATGTAAAGGTCTGGGCCGATATCATCAGCGCACTCCGGTTAGTCGGATATGACTATGTGGTCAGCATTGAGCATGAGGATGGCCTGATGTCTATCGAAGAAGGATTCTCCAAGGCCGTGGACAATCTCCGCCAGGTGCTGATTGAAGAGCCTCTTGCCGATATGTGGTGGGTCTAAACCGGATGGAGAGCTTCACTAAGGTCAAACTGGATGACCAGCAGCTGAGAACCTTGGCAGAGGGCACATTTGGCAAAGACACAGCCATCATCAGCAGCAAGGAGCTGACGGGCGGATTTTTTAATACAGCCTATGATCTTGAATTAGCTGATGGCAGATCGGTGATCCTGAAGGTTGCGCCTGCCGAAGAGACTGAGACGCTGAGCTATGAAAAAGACATCATGCGTGCCGAAGTGGAAGCGCTCCGCCTGGTTCTTTCAGCCGGCGGCATTCCGGTTCCTGCAGTATACGGATTTGATGAGAGCCACAGGCTGATTCCAAGTCCGTATTTCTTCATGGAAAAGGTTGATGGTGAGCCATACATTGAGGTCAAGGACAGTTTTTCAGAACAAGTAAAAGCTTCCATTGAATTCGAATTGGGCCGTTATCAGCGCCTGATCAATGAAATTAAGGGAGAGCATTTTGGCCTGTTCGGAGAATCTTCAGTGGGAACGGGAAGAACCTGGCGGGAGACCTTCACGGCAATGATTCATAAGGTGCTTGACGATGGTGCAAGGCTGAAGGCCGTTCTGCCCGCTTCCTATGACAAAATCAGGCAGGGGATTGAGAGATATTTGCCTGCGCTTGAAGAGGTGACCGAACCGCGTCTGATTCACTGGGATCTGTGGAACGGCAATATCTTCGTCAGAGACGGCAGCATTGTCTCCATTATTGACTGGGAGCGTGCGCTGTGGGGGGATGTGCTGATGGAGTACTACTTCCGGCATTTCGAGAATTCTCAGGCTTTCTTGGAGGGGTATGGGACTGTATTTGACAGTCCGGGCGAGCGGCTTCGGATCAAGCTGTATGACCTCTATTTGGATCTGATTATGGTCATTGAATGCTATTCCCGGCAGTACAAGGATGAGAATCATGTGCGCTGGACCTTTGAGAATTTGCAGGAAACCTTGAAGGAATTTGTGGGCACGGATGAAGCAAATGTATAGAACAAATGGTGGAGGGCCGGTTCTCGCAGGAGAAGCCGGTCTTCTTCGCCTGTATATTGCAGCAGTGAATCCGCCGGGGATTTTGCTATGAACATGCGGTTCGTGTATATTCCGGGAGCAGGCGCCTTCTGCCGTCTTTTGAATGATCATATGGTCAGCTGGCCGGAGACCGCTGGCCGTGGCTGCTGGCTCCGCCGGTTATAGGAGATTTGATGAGGAGCAGGCAACGCTATAAGCCAAGATGAACACGCTTGCGGCGGCAGCGCCGGTTTTCAGAAAATTCTTGACGTAAGTATACAAAGATAGATAAAATAATACTTATTGCGTGCTTTTATGTGCCTGAGAATCATTATCGTAATTTGAAAAGAAGCAGAGAGGGTGACAGGATGGAGCGCCTTTTAGAGGTAAAAGACCTGGCTATATCATTCAGAACACGCGGAGGCGAGGTTCAAGCGATCCGCGGTGTAAGCTTTCATGTAAATAAAGGGGAAACACTGGCGATCGTGGGCGAATCCGGTTCCGGTAAGAGCGTAACTTCGCAGGCGGTCATGAAGCTGGTTCCCCAGCCTATGGGTGAATACAAGCGCGGGCAGATTCTGTTTGACGGGCAGGACCTGATCGGCAAAACTGAAAAACAAATGCAGAAAATCCGCGGTAAAGAAATCGGGATGATCTTCCAGGATCCGATGACCTCGTTGAATCCGATGATGAAGGTCGGCAGACAAATTACCGAGGTGCTGTTCAAGCACGAGAAAATCTCCAAGGATGCGGCATACAAACGCGCTATCGAGCTGCTTAATCTGGTGGGCATTCCTTCACCGGAACGGCGTTTTCAGCAGTATCCCCATGAGTTCAGCGGCGGAATGCGCCAACGTGTGGTTATCGCCATGGCACTTGCGGCGAATCCCAAGCTTCTGATTGCGGACGAGCCTACTACCGCGCTCGACGTAACGATTCAGGCGCAAATCCTGGATCTGATGAAGGATCTCCAGAAGAAGATCGACACCGCGATTATCTTCATTACCCATGACCTCGGGGTTGTAGCCAGAATGGCTGACCGTGTAGCTGTTATGTATGCCGGTCAAATTGTTGAAATGGGAACGGCTGAAGAAATTTTCTATGATCCAAGGCATCCTTATACCTGGGGCTTGCTGGCTTCCATGCCAAGCCTGGAGAGCAAAGGCTCGCTGCTTACTGCGATTCCGGGAACGCCGCCGGATCTGATCAAGCCGCCGAAGGGCGATGCTTTTGCCCTCCGCAGCACCTACGCCATGCAAATTGACTTGGAGAAAGAGCCTCCTATGTACAAGGTGTCGGATTCGCATTTGGTGAAGTCCTGGCTGATGCACCCGATGGCCCCGGCGGTCGAGCCGCCTGAAGTCGTGAAGAAGAGACAGCGTGTGCTGGGCAATGCGTATTCTGAACCGGTCCTGGTGGAGCATGCCAGCGAGTATTAATACTCAGCAGCCGGAGCATAATAATTCAATTCGCGTCAAGCCGTGAGCCGGCTTGGCGCTTTTTTTAAAAAGAGAATTTATATGCTTTGGGGTTCCCGCAAAGCACCTGAGTAAATCATCGAAGCCAAGTCCCCATTACTTTGGAAATAACTTTACGGATGAGGATAAGCGCTTAAAGGCCGCAAGAAATTAAACGCAACAAAATCTACCCCCATTTCCATCATCTGTGGTGCCTCGTCAGCGGCATGGATGGCTTTGTGGGGTTATTTTGCGTAGGATATACATAGGCTTTTGGAGTGGCCGCTCCGTGAACGGAGCGTTGTTCCGATAACTGTGCTCTCCAGATTTTTTTCATTCCCCTTAGCGGTGAAAATCCGGAGACCCAGGCGGCCGCGGCCGCTGTTCCGCGGGTCCGTCCGCTCCGCTGTTTAAGCGGGAGACGGTTCTGTAATCTTAAAAAAAACACAATAAAGAAACTTAATGTATAGGAATGGAACCGGCGAACCTGAACAAGCTGATGGAACGCAAGGGAGAGGTTCATAGGGGACTGAAGCGAAGTGTAAAAAGTAACACTAATGGGCTGGAATTTTGGCTTCAACGGGCTTTAGTGGGATTTTGTACACCTAATGGAGGCCCGCTCCCCCCAAATGCCTGATATCAGCCGGATTAGTTGTACTTTTTCCCACTAGGGATGTTCCGGTATCCGAATGCGCTACTTTAGTT
>NZ_JACBYI010000020.1 GCF_019352175.1 Paenibacillus sp. S150 | reverse complement strand
GACACCCTGCCTATCCGGGCAACCTTCGGTTGCCCGGATATCTACTTCGGCTACGGCACTTTAAAGGGTAAAGTTACCGGGTGGACTTGAACCACCTAGATGGTGCGACTGTGAGGCGCACAAAAAAGCGGAGGATTGCTCCCCCGCTCCTTCAATCTTATAAAGGATTAAGACTAATCCACAATTTCAGCAGTATCGCCGTTGCTGGCACCTGCAGCGTTGGCTTCGTCAGTGTCAATATGCATGTCGAGTGCAAAGTTGTCGGATACACGGGCAATCACGTTCTCAAGTACCAGGCCGCGTTCGCCGCCAAGGCGCACCTTCAGCAGCTGCTTGTCGGCAATGCCCCAAGCTTCAGCTTCCGAAGTATGGAGATGGATGTGGCGGGCTGCCACAATCACACCTGTTTCCAGCTCAATTTCGCCGGCAGGTCCTTTGACCGTAATGCCTGGCGTGCCTTCAATGTGGCCGGATTCGCGGACAGGGGCTTTCACGCCGAGGCTGAATGCGTCAGTGCGGGAAACCTCGAGCTGCGAGGCCGGACGGACAGGACCAAGAATTCTGACCTTGTCAAATTTTCCTTTGGTGCCAATCACGGCTACCTGCTCGTTTGCTGCAAATTGTCCGGGTTGGGAAAGCGGTTTGAACTCAGTCAATTGATATCCTGGGCCAAACAGCGCTTCTACGTGCTCCTGCGTAAGGTGAATATGTCGGGCCGACACACCTACGGATACAGTCTTGCTCATTGTAAAGTCACTCCTTGTATTTTCTCTGGTATCTGTACAAGCCATTGAACATTATACATCTATTTCTCTGAAAATAAAAAGACCCCCGTCACATAGAGGGTCCTTTTTTCCGCATTTTACGACTTTGGAAGTGGATTGTCAAGAAATCGCCACTTGCGGCGGTCAGGTCTTTCCGTTCAACGACGGCAGATGTTTTGCGAGAAAGGCCTGGGCATTGCCGTACAGCCAGCCCTTCACCTCTTCCTCCGGATAACGGGCCAGCAGCAGCTCGGCGAATTCCGTATATTTGCCCGGATGCTCCAGCCCTTCCACCCAAGATTCAATGCCGTCAAAATCCGAGCCGAACATAATGTGCCGGGAACCGCCGAAAGAACAGACATGCTCGATATGCCGCAAAATATCCTCCGCCTTCGCTTCTCCTCCGTCGCGGACAAACCAGGGGACAAACGTCAGCCCGATCCTCCCATCCATAGCGACCAATGCCTGAATCTGCCCGTCGCTCAGATTGCGCGGGTGTCCGCATACAGCGGCGGTGTTGGAATGCGAAGCAATGAACGGCCGCTCACTCCGTTCCGCAAGCTCCCAGAACCCGGCAGGCGCGAGATGCGACACATCCAGCAGCATTCCGCTTGCGTTGCACCAGTCAACCAGCTTCCGTCCCTGCTCTGTAAAACCGCCGTTCCGCTGCTCCAGCACGCCATCCGCCGCCCAGTTGGCATAATTCCAGGTAATCCCGAAGAAACGCACTCCCAGCTCAAAGCATAACTGGGCATAGAACAGATTGCCCTCCAGACCGTCTACACCTTCCAGGGAGAGCATTCCCCGGACAGCGGGTGTATCGGCCAGCTCTGCCGCCTCTTCCTTCCAGCGCAGCCACTGGAGGCCTCCAGGACCTGCTACTTTATTCCGGAAAGCTTCAATTTGTCCAAGAATACGTTCAAAGTCCGCTTTTTCCCGCAGCACCGAAAGATAAATGGCAAAAACCTGCAGTTCGACACCCCCCGCCAGCAACCGCTCCAGGGTCACATCCAGCCGGCTGTCCTGCCTGAAATCTATCTCCGGCGATGCCTGCAGCTTGCTGAGCACATCACAGTGAAAGTCCGCTACCTTCAATTGCCTATTTCTATTTTCCACCAGCGTATAAACCTCACTTTCTGTCCTGAAATATCGGTGTCCGAACGGAGGACTTGTTATGGAAGCATTGTCTGAAGTGCCGCGAACGGGCGGCATGAATGTCCGCTGCTCTATTTTGCCATATCCGCATTGGGCCTACTATAATGCTTATGCCACAGCATCGCTTCATTCAACCGGGAGCACCTAATTTCTTGAGACAGAAGAATTTACAGGCTTCACGCTATCCATTATCCTTCTGTTTCTCGCTGAAACGGATGCCTTAAGGCAAATTGCGGATCACTGCTCCGGATGTATATTGCACCCTTCAAGGACAGCGAGCGTTTCTGCTCGATTCACAGCAAAAAACCTGCTCACCGAAGTAAACAGGTTCATTCTCATAGTTTTACGCGGATGACTTCAACGATTTCGCTTCACGCAAAACCCGCTTCGGAAGCATCTGCTTAAGGCTATCTATTATCTGGGCTCTACAATCAGTTTAATCGCGGTCCGATCCTCTCCATCAATCACTATGTCTGTAAAAGCCGGGATGCAGATCAAATCGACGCCGCTTGGTGCGACAAATCCCCGGGCAATGGCAACTGCTTTGACGGCTTGGTTCAGTGCTCCGGCTCCAATGGCTTGCAGCTCGGCCGATCCGCGTTCACGAAGAACACCTGCTAACGCGCCGGCAACGGAATTTGGATTGGATTTAGCTGATACTTTTAATACATCCATAGTAAGTACCTCCCCTGGGAAAATGATGGTGTTCTTCCACTACTGTAGATGTTATTCGCGTTAGAAGAATTAATTCCTTCTTTTTGCGGACCATTCCGGAGAAATTAGGACAAAAGATACTCTTTTTCGATATAATAAAAATCACACTCAACCCAAACCCAAAGATATTTCCCAACAAACCTATTGAATTGTACCTTAGCCTAGCTCATTATCCAATCGCCTTCGCGCAGCCGGATCTTCTCCACACGGGTTGCCTTCCCTGTAGCCTCGTCAAGCTCTGCGAACAAGCCATGCAGCTGCCATTTGCCTTCATCCACCACAAATCTTGCCGGAAGCTGGGTAGTGAATTTATACAACACCGCATCCTTTTCCATACCCAAAATTCCTTCTCTTGAACCAACCATCCCGGCATCAGTTAAATATGCGGTCCCTCCCGGCAGGATAACCTCGTCATTGCTCTGCACATGCGTATGTGTTCCGACCACAATCGAGGCCTGTCCATCCATGAAGTAACCCATCGCAATCTTCTCGGAGGTGGCTTCGGCATGAAAATCGACAAGAATGCACTTATGCTTTTGCCGCAGCTCTTCCACAATCTCTTCACCAATCCGGAACGGGTCATCAATGGCAGGCAAAAACGTACGCCCCTGCAGATTGACAATGGCGAGCTGCTTCCCGTTCGCTTTGATCACTGTATGCCCGCGGCCCGGTGTTCCGGGAGGGAAATTAGCCGGACGGATAAGGCGCGGCTCATCGTCGATAAATTCAAATATATCCTTGTTGTCCCACGTATGATTGCCCATCGTAATGCCATGGACCCCCCAATTGAAGAATTCATTGGCAATCGCCGAGGTGATGCCTCTGCCGGCAGCGGCGTTCTCTCCATTCACGATGATAATATGCGGCTGATATTTATCCTTCAGGGAGGGCAGCATTTCGCGCAGCGCTTTTCTGCCTGTATTCCCACAAATGTCGCCAATAAATAAAACTTTAATGATGTTCTCCTCCTGAAAGAAAAAAGGCCCCGCAGAGGGGCCGATTTCCTGATTATTTAGCGTATTCTACTGCCCGTGTCTCACGGATTACCGTAACCTTGATATGACCCGGATAATCCAGCTCACTCTCAATCATCTTCGTAATGTCGCGTGCCAGACGGAAAGCTTCGGCATCGTCGATCTTCTCAGGCTGAACCATCACACGAACCTCGCGGCCCGCTTGAATGGCATAGGATTTCTCCACGCCTTCGAAGGATTCGGAGATTTCCTCCAGCTTTTCCAGACGCTTGATATACGTTTCCAGGGTTTCGCGGCGTGCACCGGGGCGTGCGGCCGACAAAGCATCGGCTGCTCCAACCAGCATGGCGATAACCGAGGTAGCTTCGCAGTCCCCGTGATGGGAAGCGATGCTGTTGATAACCACCGGATGTTCCTTGTATTTCTTCGCCAGTTCGACACCGATTTCCACGTGCGAACCTTCCACCTCATGATCCAGCGCTTTGCCGATATCATGCAGCAGCCCGGCGCGTTTTGCAAGCACGATGTCTTCCCCAAGCTCACCGGCCATAAGTCCAGTCAAATAAGCAACCTCCATGGAGTGCTTGAGTACGTTTTGACCATAGCTCGTACGGAATTTCAGACGGCCCAGGATTTTGATCAGATCCGGATGCAAGCCGTGAACGCCAACCTCGAAGGTAGCTTGTTCACCGTATTCGCGAATCCGTTCATCCACTTCCTTACGGGACTTCTCGACCATTTCCTCGATTCGGGCCGGATGGATACGTCCATCAGCAACAAGCTTCTCAAGTGCCGTACGGGCCACTTCGCGGCGAATCGGATCAAAGCCTGAGAGTATAACCGCTTCCGGCGTATCATCAATGATGAGATCAATACCAGTGAGAGTTTCCAGTGCACGAATATTGCGGCCTTCACGGCCGATAATCCGGCCCTTCATCTCTTCATTAGGCAGTGTTACGACCGACACGGTGGTTTCCGCCACATGATCGGCTGCGCAGCGCTGGATCGCCAAAGTAATAATTTCACGGGCTTTCTTGTCCGCTTCTTCTTTGGCCTGCTGCTCAATTTCCTTGATCATCTGGGCGGTTTCGTGGCGAACTTCCTGCTCAACATTGCTGAGAATGATACTTCTGGCATCATCGATGCTCAGATTGGAAATGCGTTCCAGTTCAGTGACTTGGTTCTTGTAAATAACATCAATTTGCTGCTGCGTTTCGTCAATTCGTTTCTCTTTGTTAGCTACTTGTTCTTCTTTTCGTTCGAGCGATTCCATTTTTTTATCCAGCGATTCTTCCTTTTGCAGCAAACGTCTCTCTTGCCGTTGGATTTCATTCCGGCGCTCACGAGTTTCTTTATCAGCTTCGGTGCGGATTCTATGGACTTCGTCCTTAGCTTCAAGTACCGTTTCCTTCTTCAGCGCTTCTGCCTCTTTCTTCGCGGTCTCCACGATGACTACGGCTTCTTTCTCAGCACTGGAAATCTTAGCTTCTGCAAGGGATTTACGAATAAAATAACCGAATCCAAAGAATATTGCAGCTACAACGAGAACGATTATGACCCAGATTGCGGTAGGCATTCTGTTCACCTCCTCGTTGGTTCCTCCAAGAACAGGCCTTGGGAATTTGTGCAGTTGTTAAACTAATCCGTTCATCACCATACAAAAAACCGGTAATACACCGATTGCCATACTGCACATGCTGCACATGCACACTGCCCGCCTTATCCGGCGATTACATTTCATATGAGTTGTACGCGAACCGCACCATAAGAGTCTGCTTTTTGGGAAGGAAAAAGGATTCTTATTTATGCCGATTCATGTTATATTTTATTATTTATAAAAAGACATTGTCAAGAGAGACGATAACCGCATTAAAGTCAAGACAATCAGTCAGGGAAGTAAAATTCCTCTTCTTCGCCTTCAAAATCCTCTTCCTCACGCAAAATGCCCAGCACCTGCCGGACCATATCCCCGGAAAACCCCCGCCGCATGAGAAACGCTCCGGTTTTCCTGCGCTTGTCATTCACATCACCGGAGATCAAATTCCATTTCTTCCGTCCCGTCTGCAGAGCACTTTCCAGCTCCTGCTCAGGAGTAATATTCTCCAGCGCCTCGGAAATGAGCGATTTGTCGATTCCCTTCTCGCGCAGCTCCTGGCGGATCCACAGCTTGCCTTTGCGCTGATTCGTAATGCGCTGCTCCGCCCATTGCTTGGCATACAGGGGATCATCCAGCAGACGCTCCTGCTGCAGGCGCAGCAGAACTTCGGCAATTATAGTCTCTCCTATTTCCTTCTCCCGTAAACGGCGCGCCATCTCCTGGGATGTCCGCGGCTTGCGTTCCAAATACCGCAGGCCCTCAACATAAGCCCGCTGCCGTTCATCCGCAACAACAATTTCCTCCAGATCGGCTTTCATGAAGGAACTCCCGGTAATCATCCGGTACTTAATCATGACATCTTCATGAACAGTCATAGGATGTGCGCCAAAATGAATGATATAGCGGCGGTCAGACTTCTTCCGGCGCTCCACTCGTGTAATCACCAGCAGTTCATCCGCCGGAAAATCGGCCAGCGCCTGCTCGTCCTGCTCTTCAGGTTCGGGATTCAATTGTATTACCATCGCTGCCTAATCACCTCGTTGCGGTCACAAGTCTTATTTGATTTACGAAAAAGCGCCCTGCTGTAATCAGTCACAGGGCGCCCGGTATCTTACCTAGATAAGCTGAACTTAAAAATTACGGCAAGGTGGCTCGTGTATTCCTTGCAAGCCAAGGATTTCACCACGGCATCAGGTTAAATTCTGAAGTTCACTTATATAGTATTCAATTTCAAAAGATTGCATATCAAGCTATTCAATTTCAAGCAGCAGCTTCTCTTCTTCCTCTTGCTCTGCCGCTGCCTCGGACTCACTTGGCGCAGCCACAAGCGTTGACAAATTGCTCGCTTCACGAATCTTGTTCTCAATCAGCAGGGCAATATCCTGATGTTCCTTCAGGAACTGCTTGGAGTTCTCGCGGCCTTGTCCAAGACGCTCACCCTCGTAGGAATACCAAGCACCGCTCTTGTTCACGATATCCATTTCCGTGCCGATATCCACAAGGCTTCCTTCACGGGAAATGCCTTCTCCATACATAATGTCTACATCTGCCTGCTTGAACGGAGGCGCTACCTTGTTCTTCACCACTTTGATCTTCGTGCGGTTACCCACAACATCGTTGCCCATCTTGATGCTCTCTACGCGGCGCACATCGAGACGCACGGAAGAGTAGAATTTCAATGCCCGGCCGCCAGGTGTCGTTTCCGGGTTACCGAACATCACGCCGATCTTCTCACGCAGCTGGTTGATAAAGATAGCAATCGTATTCGACTTGTTGATTGCCCCCGACAGCTTCCGTAAAGCCTGGGACATCAGGCGGGCCTGCAGGCCTACATGGGAATCCCCCATGTCGCCTTCGATTTCCGCTTTCGGAACCAATGCAGCCACTGAGTCTACTACGATGATGTCAACCGCGCCGCTGCGGACAAGGGCTTCGGCGATTTCCAAAGCCTGTTCACCTGTATCCGGCTGGGACAGCAGCAGCTCATCGATGTTAACGCCAAGCGCATTGGCGTATTTGGGATCAAGCGCATGCTCGGCATCGATAAATGCAGCTTGTCCACCTGCCTTCTGCACTTCCGCAATTGCGTGCAGGGCAACGGTTGTCTTACCGGAAGACTCCGGTCCATATACCTCAATAATACGACCCTTGGGAAGTCCGCCAATGCCTAATGCAATATCAAGTGCCAAAGATCCGCTAGGCACGACTTCCACTTTCATATGAGTGGATTCTCCCAATTTCATGATCGAACCTTTACCGAATTGTTTTTCTATTTGACGAAGCGCCATATCAAGCGCCGCACGACGATCTGACAATCAGACCACTTCCTTCACTGTTTATAGTTAATATAATAACGTGTTTTCGGGGTCTTGCCAAGCTTTTTTTCGAACATACATTCGTTTTTTCTGTCCCGGGGGCTGATACTCCCTTTTATTGTAAGCCTCCTTACCGATCTGGAATTATGCCGGAATATTCATTCACCGGGTGCCGGACAGTGCCTTCCTTACAAGGGACAGAAAAAACAAAAAACCGCAGCAAGGAAATCTCAGTGCCACGGTTCTTCCGTATGCTTGAATTATATACCGGACGGAAAGGTTATTGCAAGGCTGACCCTTCAAGCGGTGTAGCCACCTTGCGTTCCTCCAGCCTGCGCCAGAGACGGTACAGCAGCGCCTTGACGGTCCGCAGCCGGATGTTCTCGCGCGTGCCTTTGAGGTTAAGCTCATAAACCTCCGTAGGACAGCCGCGTTCCGCCAGACCCACAAATACAAGTCCTACCGGCTTGCGTTCCGAATATCCCGGGCCGGCCACCCCCGTAACCGACAGCCCGAAGTCACTGTCGGCGATCATTCTCACCTGCTCCGCCAGCACCACGGCCACTTCCCTGCTGACCGCTCCCGGTGCATCCGGCCCCTCCAGCAAGGCCGCGGGCACGTTCAGCAGCTTCTTCTTCATATCGTTGGAATAGCATACAATTCCACCGAGAAACATGGAGGCGCTGCCCGGAATATTCGTAATGCTCTCCATCAGCAGACCGCCGGTACAGCTCTCCGCCGCGCTTAAGGTCAAGCCGGCATCTGCCATCCAGTCCACAATCAGCTGCTCCAGCGGCACATCTATATTGGCATACATATGCTCCGGCAGGATCTCCTGAATGGTTTTTTCCAGCACTCCAAGCTTCTGCATGGCCTCCCGTTCCGAAGGGGCTTTGGTGGAGATTCGCACTGTCACCTCGCCCTCCTTGGCATAGGGGGCAATAGTAGGATCACTCTGGCCCCGGATCAGATCAATCAGCTTGTCCTCAAGAAGCGACTCTCCGATACCGGCGAACTTAAGCATTTTGGAATATATCGGCATTTCACCGGTCAGCGCATGCTGCAGCAGCCAGGGCTTGGCCTGGCCTGTGAACATGGGCTTCATCTCACGCGGAGGTCCGGGAAGCACAATGTAATGCTTGTCCTCCTCGGCAAAGGCAAGACCGACAGCCAGACCGGTTTCATTCGGAAGCGGTGTTGCTCCATCAATGATGAGTGCCTGCTTGCGGTTGTTCTCGGTCATTACAATCTTGCGTTCATCAAAAAAACGCTGAACATGATCCATGGCAAGCTGGTCGGTATGCAAGCTGCGGCCCAGGGAGGCTGCAAGCGCGTCTTTGGTAAGATCGTCTTCGGTCGGGCCAATCCCGCCGGTGAACAAAATCACATCCGCACGGCTGCGGGCAATCTCGATCGCCTGCTGGAGGCGGCTGCTGTTGTCCCCGACGACCGTCTGAAAATAGACATCAATTCCAAGCGCCGCCAGCTCTATCGATAGAAACTGGGCATTGCTGTTCACGATCTGCCCGAGCAAAAGCTCTGTGCCGACGGCAATTATTTCCGCTTTCATAGCTGGCTTTCTCCTCCTGAATATAGAGTTAGGTGAATTATCTGCGCTGTAAGGTTATGCGTTATGAAGCTGCAGCAAATCCTTGTTTTTCACGAAATAGTCAATACCTGAATAGATGGTAACGAGCGCCGCCGCCCAGATGGCAATATCATCTACAGGAATGCTGACGAATTGAAACGGAAAGTTGTTGAGCAGCAGCAGTGAAATCGCCACAATCTGAATCACTGTCTTTATCTTGCCCCATTTGCTGGCGGCAACCACTTTGCCGTCGAGAAGCGCTATCTGGCGCAGGCCGGTTACGGCAAACTCGCGGCTGATAATAACGATGGCGATCCATGAGTCGCATCTGCCCAGCTCCACCAGGGAAATCAGCACAGCGGAGACCAGCAGCTTGTCCGCAAGCGGATCGAGCAGCTTGCCGAGATTGGTGACCATGTTGTATTTCCGGGCGATGTAGCCGTCTATTCCATCCGTGCTGGCCGCAAGCAGAAAGATCACAGCCGCGATCAGATGGTTAACGGAGAGCTGGAACGAGCCCCAATGAATCGGTTCCGGATAAAAGCTGAAATTCACCAGCAGGAAAAACATCATAATCGGGATGAGGCAAATACGGGCAAGCGTAATTCGGTTAGGCAAATTCACAGAAGTTCCTCCCTTGATCCATACGAATCCGAATATTCCACTATTTTCTTAAAAACTGCTTAAGCAAGTATATTATAGCCCTATGTAGGTGTCAAAAAAACACAAAGCACCCCGCAGGCAAGAAAGCGCAAGCAGTGCGGGGTACGAAATCTTACTTTAAGTTGTTGAACTGCAAATCCAGCGGCAAATCCGCTTTGCGCAGAAGCTGTATAATCTGCTGCAGATCATCACGGCTTTTGCCGGTTACGCGGATCTGGTCCCCTTGGATCTGGCTCTTCACCTTCAATTTGGAATCACGGATCAGAATATTGATTTTTTTGGCATTCTCCTGGTCAATCCCCTGCTTGAGACCCAGGCGCTGGCGTACAGTTCCCATCGATGCCGGCTCGATCTTGCCAAAATCGAGATTCTTGAGCGTAATTCCGCGTTTGACCATCTTTGACTGTAAAATATCAATGACGGCATTCAGCTTGTATTCATCCTCTGAAGCGATGATAAGCGCGTCCTTCTCCAGCTTCAGACTGCTCTTGCTGTTCTTGAAGTCAAAGCGGTTGTCGATCTCCTTCTCCGTCTGGTGAACGGCGTTGGTCAACTCCTGCATATCCATCTTGGATACGATGTCAAATGAACTTTCCGAACTCATTAATCCACTTCCTTTGTATGCAAATATTCTTTTCCTATTATATGAGAAAGGAACTCTTAAGTCTAATTATGGCAGGGCCAGGCCGCCCGAAATACAAAACAGCCCCACAAAGTGGAGCCTTGCCAGTACACAAAATAACCCCACAAAGTGGGGCCTTGGCTTCGATGATGACTCAGGTACTTTGCGGGGACCCCAGAACATATACATTCTTATCTTTCAAGCAGAAACGGCTTCGCCGTCCTTGACCGGGCAGCGCAGCTGTTTGCATTCCAGGTGTAAGGCTGCCTGCTGAAGCCAGGCGGGGAGCCAGGTGGAAGAGGTCACTTCATATTCCCCCAGCCGCTTTTTCGCAAGGGTTAGCGGGAAAAAGGCTCCCTAATCGATCCGTTTCTCTCCCTTTCAGGGGAATACGCCTACATTAAGCTGAACTTGAACCATTCTTCCAAAGGGCAGCCATTTTAGTGGGAAAAAGGATAACTAATCCACCGCATTCGGATTCCGGATCATCCCTAGTGAGAAAAAGTACAACTAATTTGGCTGAAATCAGCCATATGGAGCGAGTGGGCCTCCATGAAGTGTACAAAATCCCACTAAAGCCCGTTAAATCCAGAATTCCAGCCCATTAGTGGTACTTTTTACACTTCGCTTCAGTCCCGTATGAATCTCTACCTTGCGTTCCATCAGCTTGTTCCGGTTCTCCGGTTCCATTCCTATACATTAAGTTTCTTTATTGTGTTTTTTTAAGATTACAGAACCGCCTCCCGCTTAAACAGCAGAGCGGACGGACCCGCGGAACAGCGGCAGCCTGGGTCTCCGGATTTTCACCGCTAAGGGGAATGAAAAAATCTGGAGAGCACAGATATTGGAACAACGCTCCGTTCGCGGAGCGTCCACTCCAAAAGCCTACGTATATCCTACGCAAGTGGAAACGGCTTCGCCGTCCTTAAAGAGGGACGGGGTGTTTCAGCGAGAAATAGAAGGATAATTAAGTATGCCAAGCCTATAAATTCCGCCCTGTAATAATGCGGCCGCAGCGATATTTCATTCCTCAGTGATGCCGCGCAGCGGCATGGGGGTTTATCTTTTAAGAAAAACGCGTCCCCCGGATCAAAGGCTCGGGAGACGCTGCATGCGGGCTACTGTCTGCTGCGTCCGGGGGTCCGGAACATGTCCAGAATTCCCAGATAGATATGCGCCAGTCCGAAACCCAGGATTCCATATCCCCAGGCACCCGGCGTCAAATAGTATCCCAGGAGACTGACGATAATCCCCAGCCCTGTTACGATCCAGCTAACGGTCATAAGAGAATACACCTCACTTTGGCGTAAGAACTGTAAATCAGTCTTAGGTTCTCCAAAAAGCCAAAGTCTATACATCCAACCCTTTTTATTAAGCAGCTGTGCCCGCCCGGTCAAAAGCCTTGTCCTGGCTTCACTCCGTTTCGCTGTTGCCTGCTCCGGTCCCGGTAGCCGCCGGGCCGTCATCCAGCTCCAAAAGAAGACGGGAAGAGGTCTTGCCGTCGGTGACGACTTGCCCATTGACTGTAATTTCGGTAGCCGGAGAATACCCGGACTTGATGTACATCCCTTCGCTGTCCAGAGTGAAGCTCATATTGTCGCCGGCGGCGGTATTGCCGAAGCTGAGCTTCTCGCCCTTGGAATTCTCGCCCTTGTATACCTCAAGCCAGCTTACTCCAGTGGCTGCGATCTCGACCTGAACGGCGCTGCCGGCAGGCGCTGAAACCTTGTACACCGTCGTTTTGCCCGATTTCCGGTCCTCTGTAACAGTAACCTCCTGTGTCGTTGGAAGCGGTGTAGCTGTAGGAGCAATCGTCGCCTCCGGAGTCGCCGTAACCGGGTCAGCCCCTGCCGAAGCGGAAGGGGCTGCTACACCTCCGCCCTCCGCCGTCGGCGAAGGCTGAACCTTGGAAGGGTCCTGTGTAGCGGTAGTCAGGTTTGCCGGCTCCGCTTTGTCCGGATCAGGTTTGTTCATGTTGGAAGAAGCGTACAGATAGATCACCACGATAATCAATACGGGAAAGGTCCACATCAGAACCGTTGGCAGCCACTTCGCATTCCGTTCCGTCTCTGGTCTGCGGCTGCGTTTCTGTATCACCGTTTCCATCGTTGTGTCTACCGGAGCTGCAGGCACATTGCCGTGCTCCTCCATCAGCTCATCAGGATTGACACCCACGGCCTCCGCATAGGTTTTGATAAACGCCCGGACATAAAAGCTTCCCGGCAGCACCTTGTAATCCCCCGCTTCGATGGCTTCCAAATATTTTTTGCGGATTTTCGTTACTTCCTGGACATCATCAAGGCTCATCCCTTTTTGCAGACGCGCCTCCTTCAAATGCCGGCCCAGTTCCGACATACCATCACCTCCTAATGTGTATTTTATAGATCATCACTGTAGCTCGTCGTGAACGAGTCGTACAATATCTCTTCGTTCGGTGTGTTGCGCAGCTCAATAATAATATCAAAATCATCATAGCTGTACTCGGATTCGCGCACAAAAATATCCGGATGCTCAATCACCTTCGTGCTGGGCATGTTCATCACATTCTGCAGCAGATTATAATGCTTCTCATTGGAGCGGATCGTGCTGACAATGCCGTCAATGATGAAAACATTATGCGGATTCATTTCATCCTCGGCGAGCTGGCTGCGTACGGTCTGCCGCAAAAGCGTCGAGGAAACAAAGGTCCAGCGCTTCATGGCGCAGACGCTTCCGGCGATAATCGATTCGGTCTTGCCGACACGCGGCATGCCCCGAAGACCGATAACCTGGTTGCCTTCCCTTTTGAACAGCTCGCCCAGAAAATCAACCAGCAGTCCAAGCTCATCCCTGGTGAAGCGGAATGTCTTGCGGTCATCCGAATCGCGGTCAATATAGCGTCCATGCCGGACGGCCAGCTTGTCTACCAGCCGTGGGGAACGCAGAGCCGTAACCGTTATATTATCAACTTTTTTGAGCATTTCGCCCATCAGCATGATTTTTTCATCGTCACTTGTTTCCAGCAGCATTCCGCGGGTCTTGCCCTCCACTCCGTTGATGGTCAGGATGTTGACCTCCAGCATTCCGAGCATTGAAGCGATATCGCCAAGCAGACCGGGTCTGTTCTTATGTATCTTGTACTCCATATACCATTGTTTATATTCCACTTGTACACCTCATAGATTTCCTTTTCCCTTAACTTTGCGCCAGACGTAAAAAAAGCCGGCTTCGGCAAAGTGTTCTGAAACATGGGTCATGTTAATGATATATAAAATAAAATTGAAAGGCAAGGTCAGTCCTGTAATAATTGCAGAAAAGCTCCCGCGAGGGGAGCTAGTTCCGCGAGCTATGCGTTTTTCTTCGCCAGCTTGACCATGAGGGAAGCAATCGTATGCTTCTCTTCATCCGTGCCGACATCCCACAGCTCTTTGATCGCCCGGTTGGAATAGTTGCCCGGATCGACTTTTTTATCAAGGAATTCCCCGATTTCAAAAGCCAGCTTGGAAATGGTTTCATCACTCATCCCCATTTTTTCAGCCTGAATGACCCGATCGCCCAAAAAGCTTTTCCAGGTATCAAAGTTTTTCACTACGGAGTCTGTTGACATCTTAAATCCTCCTCAAAATGTTGTGGGTTACGTGAGATTTAAAAGCAACAGTTATAATATGTCTCAGCCCGGAGAATCTTATGCTGGAGCATTTCTCCAAACAACAGTCCACAGCGGGGCTTCAGGTAATCCAGCCGCCGTTCGGACTGATAATCTGCCCGGTGATATAACCGGATTCAGGCAACGCCAGAAAATACACCAGCGAGGAAATTTCCTCCGGCGTGGCCAGACGTCCTGCCGGAATCTCCTCCTCCAGCATCCGCACCTCATCCTCCTGCAGATTGGACAGCATTGCCGTGTGGACGGCTCCGGGCGCAACAGCATTGACTGTGACTCCGGAGGGGGCCAGCTCCTTGGCCAGCGCCTTGGTAAAAGCATTCACACCGCCTTTGCTCGCGGAATACGCCACTTCGCAGGAGGCGCCGGAAATGCCCCAGACGGAGGATACATTGATAATCCGCCCAAAGCGCTGGGAAACCATAAAGGGCATGAAAATCTGGGTGCACAAAAAGGTGCCCTTCAGATTGACCGCCATGATCCCGTCCCATTCTTCCTCGGTGACATCGGCCAGCATTCCGTAATGCGCCTTCCCGGCATTGTTCACAAGGATATCCGGCCGCATGCCGCTGGCCTCCAGCCTTTCCGCCATGCGCACAAGCTGGCTGCGGTCCTTCATATCCGCAGCCACTGTCATTACCTTGGCCCCAAGCGCCAGGCAGCGCCGGGCCACATCATTCGCCGCTTCGTGCGAATTCATATAATGGATTACAATGTTCATTCCCACAGAAGCAAAACGCTCGGCGATGGCACCCCCGATTCCGCCGCTGCCTCCGGTGATGAGCACTGTCATTTCACCTATCGGCTTGCTGTTCTCTCCCGGAAGCGCCATTAAGGACTCACCACAAGCGACACCGCGAGCTGCTCCCAGTCCACATGCGCGCGCAGGCGCGAGTTGACCTCCTCGAGTGTGATCGATTCATAGAGCGGAAGCACTTCGAAAAGATCTCCTCCGCGGAACTGGTAACGCGTGAATTCATGGGCAATGCTCTCCGGCGAGTTCAGCATCCGCAGATAGCCGCCGATTTTCTTTTTGCGGGCACGCTCGAAATCCTTCTCCGCGAAGCCCGACTCAAGCACAAGGCTGATCTCTTCCTTAATCCGCTTCAGCAGCAGATCCGGGTCCTTCGTATCTCCGCCAATAGCCGAGAAGGCATACTGCGGAGAACTGTTGAATTCATGCCCGAAGCTGTCGGAGATCAGTTCCTCGTCATACAGCTTCTGGTACAGCTGTGTACTGCTGCCCAGCAGCAGGTCCAGCATCAGCTTGGTTGTCAGATCGCGGCGGACCGCCGCTTCTCCGGTCAGCCCCTCCGCCTTCTCCTTGAAGCCGAACAACGTCTTAGGCATAGACACGGCTAGCTTGCTTTTCTTGACCTTTGCAGCCACCTGAGCCGGCTCTTCCTCGAAGATGCGCTGAATCTCGCCCTGCTTGCCGTAGGACTTGCCGCTCTGGCTGCTGCGGATCAGCCCGAACACCTTCTCGGGATCAACGCCGCCCACAACGAACAGCAGCATATTGCTCGGATGGTAAAAGGAATTGTAGCAGGTATAGAGCGTTTCTTTGGTGATCGTGGCAATCGATTCGATGGTGCCGGCAATATCGATATGGACCGGATGTTTGGCATACATGGCTTCGATCAGGCCAAAATAGACGCGCCAGTCCGGATTATCCGCATACATATTGATTTCCTGGCCGATGATGCCTTTTTCCTTCTCCACGTTCTCGTCGGTGAAATAAGGCCGCTGCACGAAATCCACAAGCGTACTGAGATTGGTCTCGATATTTTCCGTGGCCGAGAAGAGATATACGGTCTGATCAAAGCTGGTGAACGCATTCGCCGAAGCTCCGTTGGAGGCAAAGGTGGCAAAGATGTCGCCTTCCGGCTCCTCGAACATTTTGTGCTCCAGAAAATGGGCTATGCCGTCAGGCACGGTTGTTTCTTCGCCCCCGGCGACCTTAAAGTGATTGTCCACAGAACCGTATTTGGTTGCGAAGGTGGCGTAGGTTTTGAGAAAAGCCGGCTTCGGCAGCACATATACCTGCAGACCGTTATCCATAACCTCGTGATACAGCGTTTCTTGAAGTTTCTCGTAATGGATCTTTTCCACCGCTATTCCTCCTTCCCTGTCAGGAAATAAATCGTATCCAGCTCGAAGGTGCCGGCCGCAGCCTTCACATCTTCCGCTCCCGTGCTGTCCACCTGGGCCAGCAGCTCCTGGGCTGAGCGGTCTTTTCCGGACAACTCACGGTTAAAGTCAAAGGAAATCAGCTCAAAGGCGGAATCCTGAATTTCAGAAAGCAGATTGCGGATCATCGCCTTGGTCTGGCTCAGCTCCAGCCCGCTGATATTCCCTGCCTTCAGTTCATCCAGCTGCTTGCGGATAATATCCACGGCTTTGCCGTAATTCTGCGTTTCAATCCCCGATTGAATGGTGCCGATGCCTTTGTGGCCGTCGTAACGCGAAGAGGCGTAATACGCCAGGCTCTCTTTCTCGCGCACGTTCACAAACAGCTTGGAATGCGGATAACCGCCCAGGATGCCGTTGTACATCAGTGCGGAAGCATACCGGTCGTCTTTGTAGGTAATCGAGGTGCGGAGCCCCATGTTCAGCTTGCCCTGACTGACATCAAGCTTCTCTTCCACTGTGCGGACCTCCGTAACCGCTGCCGGCACGAAATTGGAGGAATACGCAGCCGGCTCGCCTGGAGCGCGGCCGAAATGGCGGACCACCAGCTTTTCCACTTCCTCCGGCGTAGTGTCTCCGACCACATACAAATCAAGAATGGCTCCGCCCAGCCAGGAATTGTAGGACGCATAGAGCGATTCCGGCGTAATTCCGTCGAGATCGGCTCTTTGGCCCAGCGGGTGAAGGCGGTAAGGCTCCTGACGGCACATTTCCTCTATGCAGCGTTCGGCCGCATAACGGATTTTGTCGTTGACGATGGCTTCCAGCTTCTTGCGCACCGTTTCGCGTTCAGTGGCCACATAGGAAGCGCGGAAGCTCCCATCCTCCAGCAGCGGCTTCGTCAGCACATCCCCGAGGAACGCAAACGACTCGCCCAGCAGGCTCTCCTTGCTCTGCACGAAGGAATCATTAATGGTGTCCATGCGGAACTGGACGATCTGATAGTCGCCTCTTTTATAAATGTCGAAGCCGAAGCCGGCACCGTACAGCTCCTCCAGACGTTCACGGAACTGTGTGGTTTCGGGATAAGCCGCCGTACCTCTGCGCAGCACAAAGGGAACCAGCGCCGTAGGGGTAACCGTGCTTTCGTCAAGCGGAACGCCGGCATAGAGCGAGATGGCGAATGTCTTGAACGCCTTGGTCGGCAGAACGTGAATGCGCATGCCTGCGGCGCTGCCATGTTGAAATCCGTTGTTTGTCAAGTCCAAAACTCCTTTGCGGCGGGGATAACTGCTTCTTAAATCCACTCTCTTTACAACAAGTTTATGAAGTATTATCCATTCTAAACCATTCCAAAGTAAGGAAGCAACCGGAAGCAGGCTGCCGGTTGCTCTTGGTCGATTGTTATTGCTGAAAGTGTATTGCACGCTGCCGGCTTGCGGCTACATGCAGAAAATATGCTGGCCGATGGTCTTCACCTGCGGACGGGTCCAAATCCATTTGGATGTGGCGGTCTTCGGATTGAAATAATAGATGCAGCCGCCGGAAGGGTCCCAACCGTTCAAGGCCTGCTGTACGGCTTTGCGCGCCTGTTCATTGGGCTCCAGATAAATCTGTCCATCCGCTACAGCCGTGAAGGCGCCCGGCTGAAAGATCACACCGGAGGGAGTGTTCGGAAAGCTCGGTGATTTCACACGGTTCAGAATTACTGCCGCTACGGCCACCTGGCCTTCAAAGGGCTCTCCGCGCGATTCGCCATACACCGCGTTCGCCATAATTTTGAGATCATTCTCCGATAGGCCCATCGTGTTGCCTGACGTCAGCTCGGCCGTATTGGAATTGGAGGTGCCTGCAGTGCCGGTACCGCCATTATTCTGAGCGGTGCCGGTTGAGGGCTCTGTCGGCTTCCAGGCCTGGGTGGCATTGTACAGCTTAAGCTTGGTTTTTGCACCGACGATGCCGTCTACCTTCATGCCGAATTTCCATTGAAACCAGGTGACCGCATTTTTGGTTTTGGTTCCAAATTGGCTGTCAATGGCCCCGGCATAATATCCCAAGTGCTTCAGTCTTCCCTGCAGCTCATAGACATCCTGTCCGGAAGAACCCACCTTGAGCGGAGTTGTTCCGAAAGCCGGTAAAGCCTCCTCCTCGGACACCGGGTTCTCCATCCTAACGGCTGCATTATTATTCTGATTTGCGTAGGCTGCACCATGCTCCTTAAAGAATAAGCCTGTGAACGGTGCAGCTGCCAGTGCAAGGGTTAGTGCGGCAAATATCCACTGCTTCTGCTTTTTCATTGGGGATCGCTCTACCTTTCTCTTGTAAGTTCTGTATGGATGGCTAAAGTTATTATGACGACTGGCAGGGCATCCTATGCATTACCGGTTCCGATTAAAGAGGCTCCGCCTCTTCTTGCCCATGCTCCGCACAGCCAAAAACCCCCTTCCATCTAGGAAAGGGGCTTGGGATCGAAAAGGATATTTGCAAATTTATGAACTGATCCGGTTATTCTGATACTGCTCCAGCGACATTAACACCTCACGGGGCTTGCTGCCCTCGTAAGGCCCGATTACGCTCCGCGCTTCCATGGCATCGATCAGACGTGCCGCGCGCGTATAACCCACACGCATGCGCCGCTGAAGCAATGATACAGAAGCTTGCTTCGCTTCAAGCACAATTTGAACCGCCTGCTCATACAATTCATCCTGCGGCTCCTGGTCTTCCGTCACCGCATCATCCACCTCAGGGACAATCGATTCGTCATAATTGGCCTCCCCCTGGCTGCTGACATACTGGACAATGGTTTCCACTTCCTGGTCGCTCATAAAAGCACCCTGGACGCGTATCGGCTTGGAAGCGCCCATCGGCAGGAACAGCATATCCCCCCGGCCCAGCAGCTTCTCTGCACCCGGCATATCCAGAATGGTCCGCGAATCCACATTGGAGGATACGCCAAATGCGATACGCGAAGGAATATTCGCTTTGATCAGCCCGGTGATGACATCGACCGACGGACGCTGGGTCGCAATAATTAAGTGAATCCCTGCGGCACGGGCCATCTGCGCCAGACGGCAAATGGCATCCTCCACATCGCTGGCCGCAACCATCATGAGATCGGCAAGCTCGTCCACAATAACAACAATGTAGGGCAGCACCGCAGCCGGATTATCCTTCATCAGATTATTGTAGCCTTCTACGTTGCGTGTGCCGGATTTGGAGAACAGCTCGTATCTTTTCTCCATTTCGACCACAATCTTCTTCAAGGCCAGACTTGCACGCTTCGGATCTGTAACCACCGGAGCGAGCAGATGGGGAATCCCGTTATATACATTAAGCTCAACCATCTTGGGGTCAACCATCAGGAATTTAACCTCATTTGGCTTGGCCTTATATAGAATACTGGTAATGATGCCGTTAATACACACCGACTTGCCGGAACCTGTTGCTCCTGCAACCAGCAAATGGGGCATCTTGGCCAGATTGCCGACAATCGTCTGGCCGGAAATATCGCGCCCGAACGCAATCGACAATCTGGATTCGGCATCCTGGAAAATCTGGGTTTCCATCACCTCGCGCATTGTGACGACCGACACTTCAGAATTCGGCACTTCGATCCCGATGGCGGACTTGCCCGGAATCGGCGCCTCCATGCGGATATCCTTGGCGGCCAGAGCAAGCGCGATATCATCAGTCAGATTAACAATCCGGCTGACCTTGACCCCGATATCCGGCTGTATTTCATAACGCGTAACCGCCGGCCCTCTAACAACCTCAAGCACCTTCGCCCTTACGCCAAAGCTCTCCAGCGTGGCTTCCAGCTTGCGCGCCGTCTGCATGTAATCGTTCTGGTCGCCCGCCTTGGCTCCGTTATTCGGCTTGGCCAGCAGACGGAACGAAGGCAGCTTATACGGTTTGGGCGGCGGCGGAAGCGGTGCAGGAACGGGCTCTCCGCCCTCAGTCGATTCCAGCAATCCGTTCAGCTCAAGCGGAGCCAGCTCCTCTTCCGAGAGCTCCCCCTCTGCAGAGGGGGAGCCGCCATGCGGATGCGGAGCTGTGCCGGAATGGGCATCCCTGGCCGCTACGCTGCGCGCCGCAGGAGAGAACTCGCTCCAATCTTCCCGGTCTTCCGCATTCAGTCCTTCGGAACGGATATGCTCGAAGAAATCGCGGATAATCGGAGTTACCGGCTCGGTATCATCCCCAAGATAATCCTCATCGTCATTCAGCTGGGACAATTCCTCCAGAGGAAGACCTGAAATAATGGGATCGGTGTGCGTGCCTGCCAGCACCACATCCTCTTCCTCTGTCTCAGCTTCGCCGGCAGGCTGTCCAGCCCTAGGCGCACCGCTGAACCAGCCGGCAATTCTCCTCAGGAACTGCGGCTGGCTGCGGCTTGGAAGCTGCAGCTCGTCCTCTTCCTCATCGGCCGCAGCCTGCACCGGCTGCGGAGCAGGCGTTCTGCCGGATCTTGAAGCTCTTGAGGCCACGGGAACCGCGGCGGGCCGGTTGGCTGTTTTTAGCCGGAGGCCCTCCACAAGCTTCACCAGCCGGACCCTCAGCAGCGTGAACAGCTCAACGTAGGAGAGGTTCGTAATCAGCATGAAGCTGATCGCCAGCATGACAATCATCAGCAGCTTGGCCCCCAGGCTGCCGAACAGCCACAGCAATGCCGCATATTCCAGTGCCCCCAGATATCCCCCGCTGATATCTTTGCCAAGCATATATACATCACTGCCGCTGGAACCGGATGACAGCGAGCCTGACAAATCATTATGTATTTGTGCAAGCACATTGCCCGGATGCAGCATCGACAAGGGTCCCAGCTTCTGTTCCATAGCCGAGATCGTACTCATCAGGCACATGGACAGCACCAGCAGCAGCGCGCCGGAATGGCGGCTGTTCCAGTTAGAAGGCCACTTTCTGTGAATCATTACCATCAATCCGTAGAAAATACCGACGAGCGGCAGCACAAAATAGAATCTCCCGAATAAATACCCTGCCATATTGGAAAGGGAGCGTCCTACCGCCGCCTCACCGGATAATGCAATGACGGATATTGTGATCAGCATAATTCCGTAAATTTCATATTTTAAAACGCTGCCGAGCAGCGCTTTTTTCTTTTTCTTTCTTCGTTTAGCCACACCAGCCACCCCCGGAACAATATTATACCATATAATGGCGTGGCGTACCTATGTTCTCTTTTGTCAGAAAATGCATCTTTCTGGTACCCTGTTCGCATTCCTGACAAAGGTCCGGGGAGACGGAATTCAAGAATTCCTGCTGATAATCGCTCCCGGTGACAATGCCGGGTCCAGATATTTCTCAAGCGGACAATCCAGCAGCCTGACAATGCGCGCCTGTCCGCGCTCCAGCGGCTCCACCTGCATCAGCAGGCCCTGAAAGTTAATCTCCTCCAGCGGCTGCGTGAGCTGAATCGCCCCTTCAAACACCTGCTCCATCGGAATTACGGTGTACAAGGTCATTGTGTCAGCCCTCCTTGCTTGAGCGGTTCCGGCGACTGTATAATTTCTCCGGCGATCATTCCGTTCAAACGGGACAGCGCCGCCCCTATTCCCCCCACCTCATCCATCAATCCGTATTTGACCGCGTCATAGCCTCCGACGGCAGTGCCGATATCCCGGTTCAGCTCGCCTGTCCGGAACATCAGATCCTTGAACTGCTGCTCGGAAATCCGTGAGTGGGAGGTTACAAACCTCACCATCCTCTCTTGCATCCGCTCCATATACTCGAAGGTCTGCGGCACTCCGATGACCAGACCGTTCATTCGTATAGGATGGATGGTCATCGTCGCGCTTTCGGCGATAATGGAGTAGCTGGAGGCTACCGCAACCGGCACCCCGATGCTGTGGCCTCCGCCAATCACCACCGTCACCGTAGGCTTGGACAGCGAAGCTATCATTTCCGCAATCGCCAGACCCGCTTCTACATCACCGCCGACTGTATTCAGGATAATCAGCAGCCCTTTGATCGTTTTGCTCTGCTCGGCAGCCACCAGCTGCGGAATAATATGCTCGTATTTAGTGGTTTTATTATGCGGAGGCAGTACGAAATGTCCTTCAATCTGTCCGATAATTGTCATGCAAAAGATGTCCGGCTCCCCGGTTGGTACGATGGTCTGGCCCAGCTCCTTCACAATTCCCGCGCTTCCCGGAAGAACAGGCTCGCTGGTCTGCGGCTTCACCACATCCGGGAAAATCTCCCCATCCGTGCCGGCATTAGCCCCTTCGGTTACGTCCATAGTTCTCAGCACTCCTTCTCTGCTTGCAGCATTCACCGGCTGCAGCCATACTAGCTTTGATTAGTTAGTATGACATTCCGCAGGACTTCCTTATGCACAGGCTTGCAAATTACACGGCCCGGCGCTCCTTTCCAAGAACTCCCGCAGTCCTGCTGCGTCAATATTTATCCACGACAGCGCCGAGCACAGCGGCGCGGACATAGCTTTGATTCTTGAAGCTTTTTAATCCATCAGCAGTGCCAGTAACAACAACACCCAGTATCCGGAGATCAGCGGCTTCCGGCTCTGTCTCGTCTTTCTTGAGATCATTATAAATGCGCCGGTATTCGCTGTTGTATTTGTCTTTTCTTTCAATTCCGCTTTTCACCAAATCGATAAAATCTTCAGGTGCTGCCTGATCCGAATCCGGCCGTATCCCAAAGCCATACACCCCAAATGAGGATGTCATGGGCAGCGGATAGCTCATGTTGCCGTTCCCGTCCCTGTAGGGCTTGAAATTGAATCCTGATCGGTCAGCGTAAGTATCAACCCAGTACCAAACCGGACTTATGCCTGCTGGAAGCATTGTTTTAACCTCGGCAAACGAATAGCTTGTGTTAAAAGAAATAGCCATCTCCACCAGCTTTTCTTCCTCCATGCGGTCCAGCAGGGAAAGATCGTTCAGAATTTTACCATTGTAATCGACTTCCGGAATGTAATACGCCATCTCTCTTTGCCCATTGTAAGGATTGTAATTCCGGTAGTATTCATATCCCTCCTGTTTCATATTGGAATCCTCTACAGTCAGGTTAGAAGTTCCGCCATACGTTCCGGTTGTGAAAGGAAACCACCATTCGTTGTAATTGATCCATTTGTTATGCCAGGGTATCGGTACATTCTCCACGATTTTGTAAGTATTCAGTTCCATGACACCGGATAAAAAACCGCGGTTATCCTTGTATCCGGACTCATATTCATTAGGACTGCTGATCATCATAAAATTCCATTCACTGAAAAGAGTTTCGGAAGACCTGCGGTCTACCAGCTGTGAAGCGCCGACAAATATGCCGATCAGTGTAAGAATACTGACGGTAAGCGAAATTATAATACTGCGGATCATGCTTTTCCGCTTGGTTTTTTTCAGAATATTCACGAGATTCTGTTCTTCTGCTTCTTCCCACGGGGCAGTCATTCGCCCTCACCTCCATACAATTGTTGAAATTGCTGCCTAGCCCTATAAAGAGTAGCTTTTACTTTGCCTTCGGATATACCGAGCAGCGCCGCAATTTCTTTATAAGACAGCTCCATCTCATATTTCAGCAGAATCAGCTGCCGGTTCACAGGGCTTAGCTTGGCAAGCACAAATTCGATCAGCTCTTTCTCCTCCTGGCGCAGCAGCACGGCTTCCGGCATTTCACTGCCCTGTACAGCTTGTTCGTCCACTTCCTCACTGTAAAGAAATCTTTTCTGCTTCCGGCAAAAATCATAGTACCGATTAATCGCTACTTTATACAGCCAGGCGCTGAACTTGCGCTCATCGATCGCTTCAAGATACAGCAGCGCCTTATAAACCGTATCCTGCACGATATCCTCCGCATCAGCCGCCTCCGCGCCCAAGCGGATTAAGTATCGGCAGATTTCCGCCATTTTGAATTGGAGCAGCTTCTCCATATCTCCAGGCCCCATCCCGCACCCCCTTGGCTATATAACGATTGGGCAGCCCAAATGTTGTTGCCGGATACCTATAACAAGCAAAAAGAACCCCTTCTCCCCTGGAAACCGTCCAATATTTCCGGGGAAAAGGGGCTCTTGGCCCTGCATATTTATTATTGGTTAAGAAGCATGCTTCTTGATTACACTTCCATGATGATCGGCAGGATCATCGGTCTGCGGCGGGTTTGCTCATAGAGGAAACGGCCGAGCGAATCTTTGACACTGGTCTTGAGTGAAGCCCACTCATTGACCTTCTCGCTCATCAGGCGCTGCAGCGTGCCGGAGACAATCCGGTTCGCTTCATCCAGAAGCCCTTCGGATTCCCGCACATAGACGAAGCCGCGGGAAATGATATCCGGACCGGAGACAATGGCCCCATTCTGCTTGCTCAAAGTTACAACTACTACAAGGATACCGTCCTGGGACAGCAGCTTGCGGTCACGGAGTACGATGTTTCCCACATCACCCACACCAAGTCCGTCAATCAGCACGTTGCCTGCGGTTACTTTGCCGGCTCTGCGTGCTGCGCCTCCGGAAATTTCAATCATTTCACCCAGTTCAGTGATAAAAATGTTGCTTGGCTCTACACCTACGGATTCCGCCAGCAGGGCATGTCTGCGCTGCATGCGGAATTCGCCGTGAATAGGAATGAAATATTTCGGCTTCATCAGGTTGAGCATAAGCTTCAGCTCTTCCTGGCTGCCATGACCGGATACGTGAACACCGGAATTGGAACCGCTGTAAATCACGTTGGCGCCGAGCCGGAACAACTCATCAATCGTACGGCCGACATATTTCTCATTGCCTGGTACCGGCGTTGCCGCAATAATTACGGTATCGCCCGGCAGAATATCCACTTTACGGTGGCTTGAGCGTGCCATGCGGGTAAGCGCCGACATCGGCTCGCCTTGGCTGCCTGTGCACAGAACTACCACACGGTTGCCGGCCATTCTGTTCATTTCCTCCGGCTCGATCAGCATGCCGTCAGGCACATTCAAATATCCAAGCTCGGAAGCAATGGATACCACGTTCACCATACTGCGGCCGATAACGGTAATCTTGCGGCCGGTTGATTCCGCCGCGTTAACCACCTGCTGGATACGGTGCACGTTGGAAGCGAAGGTTGCTACCACGACGCGCTGTTCAGCTTTGCGGAAAATATCCTCCAGAACAATGCCGACATTCTTCTCCGACGGCGTGAAGCCAGGCTTCTCGGCATTCGTACTGTCTGACATGAGTGCAAGTACGCCCCGCTGTCCGATTTCAGCCATCCGGTGCAAATTGGCAAACTGACCGTTGACTGGGGTATGGTCAAATTTGAAGTCGCCTGTGTGGACAACATTGCCTTCCGGTGTTTCGATGCATACGCCGACCGAGTCGGGGATACTGTGGTTCGTTCTGAAGAAAGTCGCTTTGAGCGAGGCGCCGAGTTCAATTTCCGAATCTTCATTAATGGTAATCCGTTTGGTTTCGCCAAGCAGGTTCGCTTCCTTGAGCTTGTTCTCTACAAGGCCCAGCGTAAGTCTGGTTCCGTAAACCGGAACATTGAGGTTCTTGAGCACATAAGACAAGCCGCCGATGTGGTCCTCGTGTCCATGGGTAAGTACAATCCCTCTTACTTTGTCACGGTTCTCTGTCAGGTACGAGATGTCAGGAATAACAATGTCAATACCGAGCATGTCCTCCTCCGGGAATTTAAGTCCCGCGTCCACGACTACAATGTCGCTGCCGTATTGAACCACATACATGTTTTTCCCGATTTCTCCGACTCCGCCCAAAGCGAAAATCGTCAATTTATCGTTGTTGTTTTTTTTGGACAAATGAATCTAACCCTCCTAATGATGTTGGACGTCATACTTTTATTTGCAAACAATAAGCTTCATTATTTCAGCGGCGCTGAACACATCTTCAAATTGCTGATAGCTTCCACAATCAACAAGGAAATTCCATAAGTCTGTATAATTTCGCATTGCGAAATCTCCTGAATCGGGCAGTGAAACCCTTCTTGAGCGGAAAAAAGCCGTCAAAATTCACTGCCCGCGCCCCTCGCGCGAAAATCTGGCGCTATTAGCGCAGACTTATTCAAGGACCTATCCTGTCTCACAATGTAAAATACATTGACGGAAGATTACCGCATATTTAATTTTTACCGCACCCAGTCACTTAAGAACATTATACATGATTTTTTTGGCAAAAGACAAGTCATCGACTCCGCATCCCTATTCTTTCCTTAATTCATGGCCTTTATTTGAGGAAAAGACAAGCAGAAACAGAGCGCCGTGTTTGTCTTATCCTTTGTGAAGGCACGCTGAAACTTTATAATGCGTTTATATTTTTGACACAAAACATACAGAAGCCGGCACTCCTGGGCAAGGAATGCCGGCTTCTGAGCGAAGGCAACCGGAACGTTCAACTGAAGCTACTTCAGCAGCGCTGCAATAAATGCCGCCTCTTCCTCTGTAGGTGAAATCAGCGGAAGCCGCACCGAACCTACATCGATACCGCGCAGCCCCAGTGCGTACTTCACGGCAGAAGGATTAGGAAGCGGCTGCGGGCATTCGAACAGCCCCTTAAATACCGGGAACAGCTTGCGGTGAAGCGCCCCGGCCCGCCGTACGTCGCCTGAGACAAAAGCTTCGATCATCTCCGCCATCTGCCCGCCCACCACGTGGCTGGCTACACTTATAATGCCATGGCCTCCAACAGCAAGCGCAGCAAGTCCTGCGGAATCATCCCCCGAATATACCCGGAAGCCGGCGGGACAAGCGGAAGCAATCTGTGTAATCTGATCCACCGACACGCATTCCTTCGTAGCCACAATGTTCGGGATCCCGGCCAGCCTGAGCGTGGTGGCGGCACTCATGCTGATACCGGTACGGCTTGGGACATTATACAAAATAACAGGAAGTGCCGTCTCCCCAGCGATAGCTGAAAAATGCCGGTACAGCCCTTCCTGGTTCGGTTTGTTGTAATAGGGAACAACCAGCAGCACACCGTCCACACCGATTTTCTCGGCTTCCTTCGTCAGACGCATGGAATGTCTGGTGCTGTTGCTTCCAGTGCCGGCGATGATTTTACAGCGGCCGGCAGCCCTGCCGAGTACATAAGCAAATAACTCAAGCTTTTCTTCATCGCTTAAGGTAGGGGATTCTCCAGTCGTCCCGCAGACCACAAGCGCTTCGGACTTCTGCTCCTCAATTAAGTAGTCTACAAGCCTTGAGGTTGCTTCCCAGTTGATCTCCCCTCCCCCGTCAAAGGGGGTAACCATGGCGGTTATTAATCTTCCGAAGTCCACTTTGAATTCCTCCTTGTCAGCGGTGTAATTCAAATTTGGCATGCAGCGCACGCAGCGACTGCACCATATCTTCCTTTTTGACCAGAACCCAGATGGTTGTATTGGAATCCGCCGACTGCAGAATCTGAATATTCTGCGAGCTTAGCGCTTCAACGATGCGGGCCATGATGCCGGGAACCCCATTGATGCCGCCGCCGATTACTGAAACCTTGGCGCAGCCGGACAGGCTCGAAGGACGCAGCCCCAGCTCCTGCAGCGCGGCAATCGCCTGCTCCGACTTGTCATCGTTCACTGTATACAATGCTTCGGTCGGCGTTACGTTGATGAAATCCACACTGATGCCGTTGTCGGCCATGCTTTTGAAAATTTTCAGCTGCACGCCGGTACCGTTGCCATCCGGGCATTCCACAGAAATCTGGGTGATGTTGCTCACATAGGCAATGCCCGTGACAAAACGGTCCACCACTCCGTGCGAAACATCGCTGAACCCTTCAGGATGAGTTACGAGCGTGCCTTCGGCTTCGGAGAATGTAGACCGTACACGTACCGGAATCTGGGCCTGCATGGCAATCTCCACTGCGCGGGGATGAATCACCTTGGCGCCTTGGTAAGCCATGTTGCAGATTTCCGTATAGCTTACATAGGTCAGTTGCTTGGCGTCTTCGACAATCCGCGGATCGGCGGTGAGAATACCGTCCACATCCGTATAAATATCGACCATATCCGCACGCAGCGATGCGCCAAGCGCCGTTGCCGAAGTGTCGCTGCCGCCGCGTCCAAGGGTAGTGAAATCACCGGCTTCGGTCTGCCCCTGGAACCCGGTTACAATAACTACCTTATGCTCGCGCAGCTCGCGTAGAATGCGTTCGGTTCTAACATCCAGAATTCTTGCGTTGCCGTAGCTGTTATCGGTCAGAAAGCCGGCCTGTGCTCCTGTCAGCACGGTAGCGGGAATGCCCTCCTGCTCCAGCAGGCCGCACAGGGTTGTGGCGGAGATGATCTCTCCGCAGCACATCAGCAGGTCCTTCTCCCTGGCCGGCAGGGAATTTCCGTTCTGCACCGCCCAGTCGAGCAGCGTATCGGTTGCATAAGGCTCGCCTTTGCGGCCCATGGCCGATACGACCACCACCAGGCTGAAGCCGCTGGCCAGCTCGCGTTTGACATGACGGATGACATGTTCTCTGGCCGCAGGTGTGGAGAGTGAGGTTCCGCCGAATTTTTGCACCAAAATACCCATTTATAATTCCTCCATTGCTTCTCTGAGCAAGCACACTAATACGTACGCAGAACAGCCATTCCTCAAGCGGGAATACTGCCTGGGCCAGGTCCGTATTCGGATAGCTGAATAAAGTGTTGAACCGCCCTCGGAATGAGGACGGCAGATGTATACCTTTATGGCCAGAGTGCCTGCGTGATTCAAAAGTCTATGCTGAATGAAACCGTTCGATAATCATCGGCTGCAGCTGGCTGCCCTGCAGAGCCGAATAGCAGGCCTCAGGGATGAGGTCCATCTGCGCCACAAGCGAATTCGGCTTGCTCTGCGGATTATCCTGGCCGAACGGCACGAAATAAATATTCTTCGTCACCAAAAGCTTCGCGATATTCGCCGCATTCAGTCCGAGTCCGTCATTGGTAGAGATCGCCAGCACCAGCGGGCGGCCATTGCGCATTTGCGATTTGGCAGCCATCAGCACGGGACTGTCGGTCATGGCATTCGCCAGTTTACTCGTCGTATTCCCTGTGCAGGGCGCAATGGTCAGCACATCCAGCAGCTTGGAAGGCCCCAGCGGTTCCGCTTCAACAATTGTAGAAATGATATCATTCCCTGTTATATCTTTCAACTGTTTTAACCAATTTTCCGATGTCCCGAAGCGGGTGTCCGTATTCAGCACGGATGCGGAAACAATCGGCACCACCTTCGCACCGCCGTCCATAAACCGCTGAATCTGCGGCATGACCTCGGCAAACGTGCAATGAGAGCCGGTAATTGCATAACCTACTGTTTTACCATGCCAATCCATTTATTCGTCCCCCCTGTTCAAAGTCTCGTCCGATATCGACTGTACCAGCGCGTTAGCCATAATGATTCCGGCGCTTTTGGGAGCAACGATTCCGGGCAAGCCCGGTGCAAGCATGGCCTTGATCCCGCGTTTTTCCGCATAGCGGAAATCGCAGCCGCCCGGGGCGGAAGCCAGATCGATAATTACACAGTGTTTGGGAAGACGCGACAGAACCTGCGCCGTGATGATCATGCTTGGAATCGTATTAAAGATGAGGTCCACGTCCGGCGCATGAGCCAGCAGCTCTCCGGTCATAAAGGGCTTCCAGCCCATTTCCTCTGCCCGTGCGAAATGCTCCTGTTTTCTTACTCCCACCTTTACGCCTGCACCCAAGCCCTGCAGTACCCTTGCCATGGTAAAGCCGGTTCTGCCCATGCCCAGCACCATTGAGGTGGACCCGTGGATTGTAAAATCCGTATTCTGAATTGCCATAACCAGCGCTCCCTCAGCCGTAGGGATGGAGTTATAGATCGCCACATCGTCCCGGCTCAGCAGCTCCACCAGCTTCAGCGAATGCCGGGCGCACAGGCCGCGCAAATAGCTTTTGGCCATGCCGGTATATACCGTGCAGCTTGGCGGCAGCGCAGCAATATGCTCCTCCAGCAGCTGCAGGCGCTCATTGGACATAAGGGCAGTGATATTGCCTTCATCATCACAGCCCACCGTAGGCAGCACCAGGACATCCGCACGGCTCAGCAATTCTGACGACATCTGTTCCAGGCTCACCCCCGGGCTTGGGGCATCCCACTTGTCGAACCCGGCAGCGCTTACCGTCGCATCCATTTCCACACATTTCCGAATCACTTCAATCTGTCTCGCGTCCCCGCCCAGGAACACGATCCTGATGCCAGTAAGCATAGGGATGACGCTCCTTTCCACATACACACTATCGACTATAGAGCATCTTATGCCGCAGGCTGCGGATGGGTGATGAGCGGAGAAGAAATAGTGGGCACTCCGAATAAACCGCAGAAAAGCAGCCGAGTTCATTTTTATGATATGTTCAGAGGGCCAGGGAATTTTTGGAGGTATTCAGGCAGGGAATATAATACACAGCAACGGACTTGAGAAACAGCGGAGGTCAAAGAGGACGAATTGATGGAGAGCGAAACATAACAATCCTTATATTCCCATAAGCAGAAATGGCTGCGATCCAAAGGGCAGCCATTTTAGTGGTAAAAAGGATAACTAAAGTAGCGCATTCGGATTCCGGATCATCCCTAGCGGGAAAAAGTACAACTAATTCGGCTGAAATCAGCCGTATGGGGGAACGGGCCTCCATGAAGTGTACAAAATCCCACTAAAGCCCGTCAAAGCCGGAATTCCAGCCCATTAGTGTTACTTTTTCCACTTCGCTTTCTATGAACCTCCTTGCGTTCCATCAGCTTGTTCAGGTTCTCCGGTTCCATTCATATAAACCTGAATTCCGAAAGTGAATTGAACCAATCCAGATAGGACAAGGGATAAACCCTCTTTTTCCTTCACCCTTTTGGTTGCAGGCTGTTTTTAGCAAGAAATCCCTTCGTGTAGAGCCTTTGAGATGATTTGTAGATGCTTACTTTCGAAATTCAGGATAAATTCTTATCTTTCAAGCAGAAACGGCTACGCCGTCCTTATAAGAGACGGGGTGTTTCAATGAGAAATAGAAGGATCATTTAATGTGCACAGCATATAAATGCTTATATTTCAAAAAAAGCTTGCGGAGCCCGCCGTTACCGGCGTTAATCCGCAAGCTTTCCCTATGGCTGCGAGGAACATGCTGTCCTTGAAAAAGGACGGCCCCGCTTCTTATTTGCCCGTGTGCCCGAAGCCTCCGGCTCCGCGCCGGGTTTCCGATAGCTCTTCCACCTCGGCCAGAGTCACGGAAGGTACAGCCTGAAAGACCATCTGGGCAATCCGTTCATTGCGGGCAATGGCAAATGGCTCCTGCCCCAGGTTGATGAGCAGCACCTTGATTTCGCCGCGGTAATCGGCGTCGATCGTTCCCGGGGTGTTCAGGCAGGTAATGCCGTGCTTGAGCGCCAGCCCGCTGCGCGGCCGGATTTGCGCCTCCAGCCCGTCCGGCATGGCCAGTGCTATTCCCGTCGGGATTAGTGCACGCTCGCCCGGAGCAAGCACAACAGCCTCCCCTACGGCTGCGTAGAGGTCATAGCCTGATGCCTGCTCGGACATTTTGCGGGGCAGCTCTACGTCCTCCGTGCCCGGAAGCCTATTAATTTGAACGTAATAAGACAAGATCATCTCTCCTAACATTGGCAATAGCTTTGTCTGTGGAGCCTACCATCGCCAGCGCCAGCGGCTCCGCAAACATTTGGTCCAGCAAATAATTGACATCATCCATCGTCACCCGCTGAATTTTGGCGATCATATCATCCAGTGTATCATGTCTTCCCAGCATCAGCTCATTTTTACCGATACGGTTCATCCGGCTGCTGGTGCTCTCAAGGCTCAGGATCAGGCTTCCTTTTAGCTGCTCCTTGCCCTTTCGCAATTCCTCTTCGCTAAGCCCCTTGACGGCAAGCTCGTGCATCATTTCTTTGATCAGCTCGGTAACCTCTTTGGTCTGCTTCGGCGCGGTTCCCGCATATACCGTGAACATGCCGCTGTCCGCCTGAGAGCTGTGATAGGAATATACCGAGTAGGCCAAGCCGCGTTTCTCGCGGATCTCCTGGAACATCCGTGAACTCATCCCGCCGCCGACCGCATTGTTCAGCAGCACCATCGGATATTGCAGCGGTCCGCCGCTTTGGACGCCAGGCAGGGAGAGGCAAATATGGTTTTGCTCTGTTTTTTTGCGGTGAAACAGCAGCCCGCCATGGAAATCAGGCGCAGCCAGCGCTGCGGATTCGCCATGGTTGTCAAAAGACCCGAAGTGCTTCTCCAGCAGCTCGGCCAATCCGTCATTAATGTTGCCGGCTACGCTGATGACTGTATTCTCAATCGTATACTGCGTCTTCATATACGCGCGGAGATCCTCAGGAGTCATTTCCTGCAGACGTTCCTTGAGCCCGAGAATTGAATAGGCCAGCGGGTGCTCCCCGTAGGCTGCGGCACACATCAGATCATGCACCAGATCATCCGGCGTGTCCTCGCACATGGCGATTTCCTCCAGAATGACGTTTTTTTCCTTCGCCAGCTCCTCGGCATCCATCCGCGAACGGAAAAACATGTCGGCAAGCACATCCACAGCTATGGGCAGATGCTCATCCAGCACTTTGGCATAATAGCATGTATATTCCTTGGAGGTAAATGCATTGACGTTGCCGCCAATCGCGTCGAACTGTTCGGCAATATCCTTGGCGCTATAGCGGTCGGTGCCTTTAAAAAGCATATGCTCAATAAAATGAGAAATCCCGTTGTTGAGCGGAGTCTCATTGCGGGAGCCTGTTTTGACCCAAATTCCAAAGGAAACGGATCGGCCGGTGGGGATGGTTTCGGTAACCACCCGCAGACCGTTTGACAATACTATTTTTTCCACTTCTAAGTCCTCCTGGCATAGACCTGATTCTATCTGTATTTGGTGTTCGCGCCTCTTATCCTACCAGAATTAAGCGGCTCACTCAACATCCGGCGGCAGTACACGCTCTGCGGAGAGCGTCTGGCTGACCGTTCCCAGCTGCAGGCCTTTGGCCTTGATTCCGCGGATCATCCCCTGCAGAGCCTTCGATGAGGAGGCAGTCGGATGCATCAGAACCAGGCTGCCCGGCTCAATCTTGCTGCTGATCTTGGTGATGATCGAATCCGGTGAAGGATTGCGCCAGTCCACCGTATCAAGCGTCCAGAGCACGGTTTTCAGTCCAAGCGAGGCCGCAATATCTACAGTTTCCTGGTCAAAATCACCGGATGGAGGTGCAAACCAGGTATTGGTCACCCCAAGGCTTTCCTTTAGCAGATTCTGCGTTTTCTGGATCTCGGCGGTCGCGCGCGCCCGGCTCAAGGTGCTCATATTGGGATGGGTATAGGCGTGATTCTCCATTTCATGCCCGCGCTTCAGCATTTCAGCGGCCAGCTCTTTATTGTGGCTTAGCCAGCTGCCGTCGAGAAAAAAGGTGACCTTCACCTTTTCCTGGTCCAGGATGTCCAGCATCGGGAGAATGTACTGGTTGCCCCAGGCTACATTGATCATCAGCGACACCATCGGCTTCGCGGGGTTGCCCCGGTAGATCGGCTGGGCCCCCAGATCATTCAGTGAAATTTCAGGCTTAATCTGGCGGTAAAGCAGCTTGAGGCCAGCATTCGGTCCCGCTAGCTGCGCATTCCGGTAAGTAGCCTCCACATCCACTTCCAGGCCGTTATAGCCAGGGATAGCCTTCCATACCCGGTCCACAGTGGCATCTATTGGAGGGGAGTTCAGCTTGGCCGCCTTGACCTCAATGCTTGTACGCAAATCATCCTTCGGTTCTGCGGCAGTCCCGCCCCACACAGCCAGCTCCGTCTGCGGCTTAAGCTGGGCCAGCATTTTCTTCACCGGCCCGTTCGTACTGCCGATGCCGATCACTACAGCGATGCAGGCCAGCACAAGCGCCGCCTTTTCCGTCTTCATGTCGTTTTTCCTCCCCGGCAGAAACGGTTCATTTGTCCGTCCCGGCACAGGGTACATGCAGAGACGCTTTGTCCCAGCCTATGAATTTCCAGAGGAAAATATGCAAAATAACCCCACAAAGTGGGGCATTGGCTTCGGTGATTTACTCAGGTACTTTGCGGGGACCCCCAAAAATATAAATTCTTTCAAAAAAAGAGCCAGAACGCAGTTGCTTCTGTCTCTCCTTATTCATTCAAAACATTAATTCGGTTGAAGCTGCATGGTGAAATTATGCCTTAGCTGCGCCTTCCGAAGTGAGTACAGCCTTGCGCGACAGATTGACGCGGCCCTGCTGGTCGATTTCGGTTACTTTGACAGTAATCGTGTCGCCGATAGCTACGACATCCTCTACCTTGGCTACGCGCTCTGTGGACAGCTGCGAGATATGCACCAATCCGTCCTTGCCCGGAATCAGTTCAACAAAAGCACCAAACTTCTCGATGCGTCTAACCGTTCCCACATAGATTTCTCCGACCTGCACTTCACGCACAAGGCCTTCGATAATGCCGCGGGCTTTTTGAATCATAGCTTCGTCCGAAGAGCCTATGAATACACGTCCATCCTGTTCGATGTCGATCTTCACGCCGGTTTCTTCGATGATTTTGTTGATGATCTTACCACCTGCACCGATAACATCGCGGATTTTGTCCGGATTGATGTTGATGATAATGATTTTTGGTGCGTATTTGGACAGGTTAGGTCTGGGCGCAGAGATGGCCTCCATCATTTTGCCCAAGATGAACATACGTCCTTCTTTGGCCTGCTGGAGAGCATCCTGGAGAATCTTGCGGTTGATGCCATCAATCTTGATATCCATCTGAATCGCAGTAACCCCTTCTGCCGTACCTGCAACCTTGAAATCCATATCTCCAAGATGATCTTCCATTCCCTGAATATCGGTCAGGATCGAGACATGCTCTCCGTCTTTGATCAGCCCCATCGCCACACCGGCTACAGGCGCTTTAATTGGCACACCCGCATCCATCATCGCCAAGATGCTGGCGCAGATACTTGCTTGGGAAGTAGAACCGTTCGATTCAATCGCCTCAGAAACCAGACGGATCGTGTACGGAAATTCAGTTTCGCTTGGGATGACTTTGGACAATGCGCGTTCCCCGAGGGCTCCGTGTCCAATTTCGCGGCGTCCCGGTGCTCTGAGCGGACGGGCTTCCCCAACGCTGAACGGCGGGAAATTGTAATGGTGCATGAAGCGTTTGGTCTCAGCCGGATCAATTCCGTCAAGAATCTGCACATCTCCAAGCGCGCCGAGCGTACATACGCTAAGGATCTGTGTTTGTCCGCGAGTGAAGAGTCCGGAACCATGGGTGCGCGGCAGCAGAGCCGTGTCGCATTCAATGGGACGGATTTCGTCAAGCTTGCGTCCATCCGGACGAATCTTGTCATGCGTGATCAGACGTCTTACCTCATCCTTCACGATATCATGCAGCACTTCCTTGACATCCTTCAGAAGCTCTGGTGTTTCTATGTATTTCTCTGCGAAATACTCCACCGTTTCATTATTGATCAGATCGATGGCATCCTGGCGGGCATGCTTCTCGGCAATCTTCACGGCTTCCACCAGACGAAGCTGCGCATATGCACGGACCTCGGCATTCACGTCGGCATTTACCGTATGCAGCTTCACCGCCATCTTTTCTTTGCCGGCAACCGCAACCAGCTCTTCAATTACAGCTACGATCTTGCGGACTTCATCATGCCCGAACATGATGGCTTCCAGCATTACATCTTCCGGCACTTCGTTGGCTTCAGCCTCCACCATCATAATGGCGTCCTTCGTTCCGGCTACGACCACATAAATGTCGCTGGCCGCTTGCTGTGCAACATCAGGATTAATGATGAACTCACCGTTAATGCGGCCCACAGCCACACCGCCGATCGGACCGCTGAACGGCACATCGGAGATGCTGAGGGCTGCAGAAGTACCGATCATAGCAGCGATATCCGGCGCACAGTCCTGATCCACGCTCATTACAAGATTCAGGACCTGCACATCGTTGCGGAACCCTTCGGGAAACAGCGGGCGGATCGGACGGTCCGTCAGACGGCTGGACAGAATCGCTTTTTCGCTTGGTCTGCCCTCCCGTTTGATGAAGCCTCCGGGAATTTTACCGACTGCATATAATCTTTCCTCATAGTTAACCGTAAGCGGGAAAAAATCCAGATCTTTAGGCTCGCTGGAGGCTGTAACCGTACACAATACTGAAGTGTCTCCATAACGGACCATGACCGCAGCATTTGCCTGTTTGGCCAGGCGGCCCGTTTCCAGCACAAGGCGTCTTCCGCCAAGCTGCATTTCTACACGTTTTTCCATAAAACCCCTCCTTGAATGGTATTAGACCCGCATCTCGCTATCGCAGGTTCAATGATAGCCCGGAAAATAAAACGTTTGTTGCAAGTGAAACGGCTATGCCTCCCTCAAGAATCCGTTTCAGCGAGAAATAGAAGGACAATATATAGCCTGAAGCCTATAAATTCTTATATTTCAAGCAAAAACGGCTTGTCCTCAAGCAGAGATAAAACAGCCGTTTGTGCAAAGAATATCAACTTGCCAATAACAATAGTTTCCCCTAAATTTCCAAAAAGCAACCCGGCTGTCCCGCTGTCGCTCGTAAGAAGGACATACGGTATACAACCAGGCTGCTTTAGGGTAACGATTATGAAAAATTAGCGACGCAATCCCAGTTTTTCGATCAGGGCGCTGTAACGTCTGATGTCTTTGTTTTTCAAATACGCCAGCAGTTTACGACGTTGTCCAACCATCTTCAGCAGCCCCCGGCGGGAATGATGATCCTTCTTGTGCGTACGCAAGTGGTCGGTCAAATTAACGATGTTCTCCGTTAGGATAGCAATTTGCACCTCAGGGGATCCTGTATCGGATTCATGAGTTTTGTGCTCGTCAATCAATTGGTGCTTACGTTCTTGAGTCAATGCCATCCTGTTCACCTCCTTCAATATAATCGCCAATAGCCTCGTCACCGTCGGTGAGAACATGCAACCAAGCTAAGGTTATGATGCTGTCATTCCAGCACCGTTAATCAGTATAGCACCTTCGAAGACAAATGTAAACGGCATGTCCACGGTGTACCGGGATTAAACTTCCAGCAGTTTTTTGGCTGTATCGGCATCCTTGCCAATCTGTGCGATTAAGGCACCTATGGAGTCGAACTTGCGCTCGGCACGGATGAATGAGACCAGTTCCACCTTAAGCTCCTGCCCGTAGATATCCTCCGCAAAATCAAACAGATGCACCTCAAAGCTCGGCGCCTTTACCCCGTCGTGGAAGGTTGGCTTCACACCGACGTTCATCACACCGTGGAGCACTTCAGCCTTATAGAGGACTCTTACCGCATATACACCCTTGGCCGGAATCACATAGCGGTCTTCAAGCTGAATATTCGCTGTAGGAAAACCGATTGTGCGTCCACGCTTCTCCCCATGCACGACTGTCCCGCGCAGATGATAACAGCGGCCGAACCATGCATTTGCCAGGGCAAGATCGCCGCTATGGAGACTTTTCCGGATACCCGAGCTGCTGACCTTCTCCCCTTCAAGCAGGAATGCAGGCACAGCCTGCACATTCATCACGCCCCGGCCCAGCTCACGAAGACGATTGACGTCACCCTCACCCTTGTAGCCGAAGCGGAAGTCAAAGCCGACCACGGCAGTAACAATCTGCAGCGGAAGCAGCATCACAGAGACGAAATTCTCCGGACTCACCCGGGAGAGCTGCTCATCAAATTCAATTACATACAAAATATCGACGCCCATCCCGGCAAGAATCTCCTGCTTGTCGTTCGGCGGGGTCAGATATCCATCATAGTCGCCTTTGCCCATGACATCCTTCGGATGCGGATGAAAGGTTATGACTGCAGCGGGTATGCCCTCTTTGCGGGCCAGCTCCACCGCGGTAGCAATGACGCTGGCATGTCCACGGTGCAGCCCGTCAAACTGTCCCAGTGCGGCTACTTGCGGCTGTGCCCACTGATCCTCTGTCTCCGGCGGTATGGGATAGCTTAAGGTTACGGTTCTCACGCTGTTTCTCACCTACAATTCACTAATTAAATTAAGCTTTAAGCTTGTGCAAAGACCTTAACAGGCGCAATAGCTCCGGTTTCTTCCAATTCATAAATGCCCAGGAACCCGCCCTGAATGTCATATAGCCGAAAATGTCCAACCTGCTTCACCTCAGGCGCCACATGGCGGAGAGACAAACGCTGCCCCTGCAAAGCTGCCTTCTTCTTTTCATCCATCACCGTATGTCTGGGCAAATGGGAGATGGCTTCATCAGCCGCAATCAAATGGTCATCCAGGGTTCCGGCTTCCTTATACTCAGCTATTTGCTCCAGGGTCAGGCAACGGCTGGCTGATATTCCGGCGGACATGGTCCTTTCAAGCTTAACCATGACTCCCGGAAGTCCGAGCGCCCGTCCGATATCCACACAAAGAGTGCGGATATACGTGCCTTTGGAGCACAGCACACGGAATGTGATATCGGGATGCTTGCCATTCCAGACCATGCCTGTCATTTCAATCTCATAAATTTCCACTTCACGGCTTTTGCGCTCTACGGTTTTGCCTTCTCTGGCCAGTTCATAGAGGCGTTTGCCGGCAACCTTGACAGCCGAATACATCGGAGGAATCTGGGAGATTACGCCTTTAAAAGAATGCAGCACCGCGAGGACTTCGTCTTCCGTAACATGTACTTCATCCACCGACTCCGTTATCGTTCCCGTTAAATCCTCCGTATCACTGGATAATCCCAGCCTCAAAGTCGCCGCATATTCTTTGGGCAGCTCCTGAATGTACTCAACGACACGTGTGGCCCGTCCGAGACAGAGCGGCAGGACACCGGTTACCTGGGGATCAAGCGTCCCCGTGTGTCCGATCCGCTTCATGCCGAGAATGCGCCGTGCTTTGGCAACAACATCATGTGAAGTGAAGCCGGCAGGCTTATAGACAGCCAGAACACCTGTAAGCTCACTCATAAATGACGTCTGACCTCCTGAAGCACCATCGGAATAACCTCTTCCAGAGCGGCATCGATGCGCGCACCCGCCGCGCGGGTATGTCCGCCCCCGCCAAAAGTCTGCGCCAAAGCGGCTACATCCACCTTGCCGGCAGACCGCAAGCTGACTTTCACCGCCCGCTCATGGATCACCTTGAACAGAATTCCAACCTCCACACCGCGGATATTGCGTGGATAATTAACGATGCCTTCAAGATCTTCGTTCGCAGCATCGCAATCCAGCATGTCTTGAGGTGTCACATATACCCAGGCGATGTCCCCTTGCGGGGTCAGCTCCAAAGTGCTAAGCGCCCGGTTCAGCACCTTGACCTGGGCCAGGGTCATCTCTTCCAGCAGCGTTTCCGCAAGTTCAGGGCCGTTGACACCGAGTGCCAGCAGATCGGATACTGCCGCCATCACCTTGGGTGAGGTATTGGTGTAACGGAAACCGCCGGTATCCGTCAGCAGCCCGGTATAGATTGCAGTGGCAATATCGATATCCCATTCCACCTCAAACGTCTTCAGCAGATCGAACAATATTTCCGCAGTCGCAGCAGCATCCGGCTTGATCAGCGTCACGAAGCCGTAACCGTTGTTCGTCGGATGATGATCTATGTTCACGATCAGGGCATCGGCGGCAAAATGACGCTGGGTAAGCCCTACACGCTGAAAATCGGCACAATCGACGCAAATGACATAGCTGTACTGGCGCGGCAGTCCGCCTTCAGACAGATTGACAATCTCATGGGCATGCCATAAGTATTCCATCCGCTGCGGGATCGGACCTTCGTTCAGCATAGTATATTTTTTGCCCAGACATGAGAGAAGCCAGCCCACCGCGAGGGTGGAGCTGACTGCATCTCCGTCCGGCTGAACATGCGACACTACAAGATAATCGTCGTGTTCCAGCAGAAACTTACGGGTCTGCCGGAGACTTTGTTCATAGCTCTGCATTCGCCGTCTCCTTTATGTTTCCTAGCTTTCTTCATTTTTGCCGATTTCACCGAGCAGCTTCTCGATATGGCTTCCGTAAGCAACGGATTCGTCAATCTTGAAGATCAGCTCCGGTGTATGGCGCAGGCGAATCGCTTTGCCAAGCTCCGTACGGAGAAAGCCGTTTGCTTTCTCAATCGCTTTCAGGGAACCCGTTTTCTGCTCCTCGTCCCCGAATACGCTCAGGTATACCTTAGCCTGCGACAAATCGCTCGTCACATCTACACCCGTTACTGTTACAAACCCGATGCGCGGGTCCTTAAGGCCGCTTTGGATGAGCTGGCTCAGTTCTTTCTTAATCTGTTCGCCAACCCGTCCGGCTCTGATTTTAGACATCTGTATTCACCTCTTCGCTTAGCGCTCTACCGTTTCCATGATAAACGCTTCAATAATATCGCCTTCGGCGACATCATTATAGCGTTCCAAAGTTATGCCGCATTCATAACCCTGCGCCACTTCCTTGGCATCATCTTTGAAACGTTTCAAGGTGTCGATCTTGCCTTGGAAGACAACGATGCCGCTGCGGATCAGGCGCATTTCAGCATTGCGGGTGATTTTGCCGGAAGTAACCATACAACCTGCAATGGTGCCCACTTTGCTGATTTTGAAGACATTGCGCACTTCGGCATGGCCGATAACGTTCTCTTTGTAGATGGGATCAAGCATCCCTTTCATCGCACTTTCAATTTCTTCAATTACATTGTAGATGATGTTGTGCAGACGGACATCCACTTTCTCCTGCTCGGCCGCCGCTTTGGTCTGGGCATCCGGACGTACATTGAAGCCGATAACGATAGCATTGGATGCCGCCGCCAAAGTAATATCGGATTCCGTAATCGCACCCGCACCGCTGTGAATGATTTTCACGCGCACGCCTTCGACTTCGATTTTGGCCAAGGAGCCTTTCAGCGCCTCTACCGAACCCTGCACGTCGCCTTTGATGATCACGTTCAGATCTTTGATTTCGCCTTCCTTGATATGCTTGAACAGATCATCCAGAGTTACGCGGGTGTTCGTGTTCAGCTCGGATTGACGCTGCGACGTCGAACGTCTGTCCGCAATTGCACGGGCTTTGCGTTCATCTTCAAACGCCATGAACGGATCGCCGGCTTGCGGAACTTCAGTCAGACCGGTAATTTCAACCGGTGTGGAAGGACCCGCTTCCTTGATCTTGCGCCCTTTGTCATTAACCATGGCACGCACGCGTCCGAAGCAGTTCCCTGCTACAAAGGCGTCTCCGACCTTCAGCGTACCGTTCTGCACGAGAATCCGGGCAACCGGCCCACGATTCTTATCCAGCTCGGCTTCAATGACAGTACCGCGTGCCCGTTTGTCAGGGTTCGCTTTGTACTCATTCACTTCGGCAACGAGCAGAATCATTTCCAGCAGCTCTTCCAGATTGATGCGCTGTTTGGCCGACAGGTTGACGAAGATGGTGTCTCCGCCCCACTCTTCCGGAACCAGCTCATAATTGGTAAGCTCCTGCTTCACGCGGTCCGGATCTGCCCCCGGTTTGTCAATCTTGTTGACAGCAACAATGATCGGGAGACCTGCAGCCTTGGCATGGTTGATCGCTTCTACCGTCTGCGGCATCACACCGTCATCGGCAGCTACTACGATAATAGTCATATCCGTTACCTGCGCTCCACGGGCGCGCATGGCGGTAAACGCTTCGTGGCCCGGTGTATCGAGGAACGTAATTTTTTTGTGATTGATTTCGACTTGATAAGCACCGATATGCTGGGTAATCCCGCCGGCTTCGCCGCCGGTTACATTCGTCGAACGAATGGCATCCAGCAATGTAGTTTTACCATGGTCGACGTGACCCATAATGGTTACAACCGGAGGCCGAGTCTGCAGATCCTCTTCGGAATCGTTCTCTTCCACCGTTTCGAAGCTGTCTTCATCGACTGGAATCTTCACTTCTACTTCTACTCCGAATTCACCGGACAGCAGGAGAATTGTGTCAATATCCAGCTCTTGGTTAATTGTGGCCATTACGCCCATGGAAATCAGCTTCTTAATTACCTCTGAAGCATCCTTGTGCAGCAGCTTGGCGGTTTCACCGACAGTCATGCTGCCGCGGACAATGATTTTCTTAGGGGTATTGTCAATCTTTTCACGGCGTTCCATAGGCTGATTGTTTCTGCCACGGTTGTTCTTGCCGCCACGGCCGCGGAAATTCCCGCCTTTGCCGTCTTCAAAACGTTTTTGGCCGCTGTTGTTGTTCGGTCTGCCGCCAGTTGCGTTCTTCTTCGGTCCTCTGTCTCCGCCGCGGGAGAAATCCCCGCCGCCTTGACCTTGCGGACGGCTGTCGGCAGTACGGGCTGCGCCTTGACCTTGCGGGCGGTCGCCGGTACGCGGCGCACCGCTGCCTTGACCCTGCGGGCGGCTGCCGGTGGAGCTGCCTTGCGGACGGCTGCCGCCAGTAGCGCTCTGCGGACGGCTGCCGGCGGAGCTGCCTTGCGGACGGCTGCCGCCAGTAGCGCTCTGCGGACGGCTGCCGGCAGAGCTGCCTTGCGGACGGCTGCCGCCAGTACTGCTCTGGGGACGGCTGCCGCCAGTAGCGCTCTGCGGACGGGAATTCTGTGTGGTACCTGATGCTGCTCTGCGGGAATCTTGTCCGCTTTGGGGCCTTGGGGACGTCGTCGATTGGGTGTTTTTTTGGTTACTGTTCATACCTACCTGCTTTTCCGGTTGATTTTTGTTGGCATTCTGAGCACTTTGGGGTTCGGCGGTTACCGTACCGGCAGATGCCGGACGGCTGCTGGTCCCGCTGTCCCGCTTGGCTGCAGCGTTTGACTTGATATCCTTGAAGAACTGCTCTACTTTGTTCACGGAGCCATTCTCCATGACACTCATATGATTATTCACAGGGACATTCAAACGCTTCAGAATAGTAATAATCTCTTTACTGCTCATATTGAGCGATTTCGCGTATTCATACACGCGCAGCTTTTCCTTATTGTCTTCTTTAGTCAATAACTCCACCTCCGACAGTATCTCCAAGCACTCTGGAGATCATTTCCGCGAATCCTTTATCCGTAACGGCCAGCACTACGCGCTGGTCCTTACCAATACTTGCACCGAGTTCATCCCGGTGAAATGCGATTACTAGTGGAATATCGTAGGTTCCGCACTTGTCACGGAACTTTTTCTGAGTATTTTCTGAAGCGTCACCGGCCAGGACGACCAGCTTCGCCTCCGAAGACCGCACCGCTTTCAGTACAGCTTCGTCGCCGGTGACAATCTTGCCCGCTCTCATGGCAAGCCCTAAATAAGAAAGTGCCTTACTCATTGTCCTCACTATCCTTTGCTGCCAGAAACTGCTCCTCCACGGATGCAAAATCCCTGGCAAGCTGGGCATAGATTTCAGGACTCACTTGACACTTCAATGCACGGTCAAGTGCTTTATTCTTTTGTGCCAGCTTAAAACATTCCTGTTTGCCGCATATATAAGCGCCCCGGCCCGACTTCTTGCCTGTCAGGTCAATCAGCACTTCGCCTTCAGGCGTTCTCACCACGCGAATCAGCTCTTTTTTGGGCATCATCTCCTGGCTGGCAACGCATTTGCGCAGCGGCACCTTGCGCTGTTTCATGTCAAACGCCTCCCCTCATAATAGAGCAGGTTAATTAGTCAATGGAGACGGAATCCTGATGCATTTCATCATTGGAAGTTCTTGGTCTGCCGTATTCCTGCTCCGCCTGGCTTTCGCTCTTGATATCAATTTTCCAGCCGGTCAGCTTGGCGGCAAGACGGGCGTTCTGCCCCTTGATGCCGATTGCCAGCGACAATTGATAATCAGGAACGATAACACGGGCCATCTTCTCCGCTTCAAAGACCTGGACCTCAAGCACCTTGGACGGGCTGAGCGCATTGGCCACGTATTCCTGAACCGCTTCGGAATAGCGGACGATATCAATCTTCTCGCCGCGAAGCTCGGTAACGATCGTCTGAACACGTGTACCTCTTGGGCCTACGCATGAGCCTACCGGATCGACTTCAGGGTTGCGCGAGAAAACGGCAATTTTGGAACGGAAGCCGGCTTCGCGGGCTACGGAACGAATTTCGACCACGCCGTCAAAAATTTCCGGAACCTCCAGCTCGAACAAGCGTTTCAAGAGGCCCGGATGACTGCGGGACAACATGATCTGCGGCCCTTTGGTCGTATTCTCAACCTTGGTGATATACGCCTTGATGCGCTCGCTTTGCTTGAACTTCTCACCCGGCATCAGCTCGCTGAGCGGCAGAACCGCTTCGATTTTGCCAAGATCAACATAGATGTTGCGCATATCCTGACGCTGTACAAGGCCGGTAACGATGTCATCTTCCTTGTCGATAAAAGCGTTATAGATGAGTCCGCGCTCCGCTTCACGAATGCGCTGGGTCACCACCTGCTTGGCCGTCTGGGCGGCAATTCGCCCGAAGTCACGCGGAGTCACTTCAAGCTCGGCGATATCCTCCAGCTGAAAATGCGGGTTGATCTCACGGGCAGACAGCAGCGAGATTTCGGTCCGGGTATCGAGAACCTCCTCGACAATCAGCTTGCGGGCGAACACCTTGATTACTCCTGTGTTGCGGTTCATATCCACCCTTACGTTCTGCGCCGCATTGAAGTTGCGTTTATAGCTGGAGATCAGCGCAGCTTCAATGGCTTCAAACAGCACATCCTTGCTGATGCCTTTCTCCCTTTCCAGTTCATTCATAGCTTCGATAAAATCCATACTCATGAAATTCCGGTCCCCCTTTCAAGACGTTAAAAAATAATGGCCAATCTCGCACTGGCGACTTTGGCGTACGGTACAACATGTTCTTTTTTGCCCGCGGAGATGAGCAGTTCCTCGTTCTCGAACGAGAGCAATCGGCCTTCGAATTCTTTGAGTCCCTGAATCGGCTCATACACCGTTACATAGACATCCTTGCCAACCGCTTTGGCAACATCCGCCGCTTTTTTGAGCGGACGTTCCGCACCGGGAGAGGACACCTCAAGGAAATAAGCCTCGGGTATAGGATCATTCTCATCCAGCTTCTGGCTGAAATATTCGCTGATGGCACCGCAGTCATCAATATCGATGCCGCCTTCTTTGTCTACGAATATGCGCAAAAACCAGTTGGAGCCTTCCTTCACATATTCAACGTCCACCAATTCGAAACCATTGCCCTCGAGATAGGGCCCGAGCATCTGCTCTACCGTTTGTTTAATTTGGGATTTGGGTGTGCTCAAAAGAAAATAACCTCCACGAACTTGTCTTTTGCTATATACCAAAGATAAAGAGTGGGTTTCCCCACTCTTTACACAACGGACTTATCTCATTATTACCAAAAAAATTATACCATAGTGCGTCAGCAGTGACAAGTGCTAGCCCTTGACTGCCTCATTTAACGGGGAGAAAAAGCGTGCTGCCATTCGGCTTCCACGCCAAAATATTTAAACAGCAGCTCTACTTTTCCCGCAAAGTACCTGCCATTCTCCGGAGCATTCTCTCCACTTTGTGGGGTGATTTAGAACAGGGAAAGCTGGTTGCTCTCCGGCAAGCCGCGGAAGCAGCCCATGCCGTTCAGCAGTTCAATGATCGTCTTGCTCGCCTTCGATTTCTGCTGGAAATCCTCGATCGACAGGAATTCTCCGGCATCCTTGGCAGCGGCGATATTAATGGCGGCATTTTCGCCTATTCCCGCAAGCGAGGAGAACGGAGGAATCAGGCTGGTGCCGTCAACCGTGAATTTGGTGGCATCGGAACGGTACAAATCGATATTCTTGAAGGTGAAGCCGCGCGCGGTCATCTCCAGAGCCATTTCCAGCACCGGGAGCATCGCTTTTTCCTTCGGCAGCGCCTGGAAGCCTTTTTGCTCGATTTCTACGATTTGACGGCCTATGGCCTCATAGCCCTTGCAGCATAATTCAATGTCAAAATCGGCCGCCCGGACGGAGAAATATGTCGCATAGTATTCAATAGGATGATACAGCTTGAAGTAGGCGGTGCGTACTGCAGATATAACGTATGCGGCAGCATGCGCCTTCGGGAACATGTACTGGATCTTCAGACAGGAATCAATATACCACCCGGGAACCTTGCACTTCTTCATTTCCTCGATCCATTCGGGGGTCAAACCCTTGCCTTTACGCACGCTCTCGGTAATTTTAAAAGCCATGCCGGCATCCATTCCCGCCTTGTAGATCAGAAAGAGCATGATATCGTCACGGCAGCCAATAACCGTTTTAATGTTGCAGGTATTGTTCTTAATCAGCTCCTGGGCATTGCCCAGCCAAACGCCGGTGCCGTGGGACAATCCGGAGATTTGCAGCAAGTCGGCAAAGCTGGACGGCTTCGATTCCACAAGCATCTGGCGGACAAACTTGGTTCCCATTTCCGGCACCCCATAGGTTGCTACCGGTGTGCGGATCTGATCCGGTCTGACCCCCAGCGCCTCAGTGGAATTGAACATGCTCATGACCTTGGGGTCGTTCATCGGAATGGTGGTCGGGTCAACGCCGGTCAAATCCTGAAGCATACGCATCATGGTCGGATCATCGTGGCCCAGAATATCAAGCTTCAGCAGGTTGGCATCAAACGCATGATAATCGAAATGGGTGGTCTTCCATTCCGCACTGACATCATCGGCCGGGAACTGCACCGGGGTAATATCTTCGATCTCCATATAATCCGGCAGAACGACGATACCGCCGGGATGCTGCCCTGTGCTGCGCTTCACCCCTGTGCAGCCTGCCGCCAGACGCCCGACCTCGGCTCCGCGCCAGCGCTTCTGATGATGCTCCTCGTATTTCTTCGTGAAGCCAAAGGCCGTCTTCTCGGCCACCGTACCAATTGTGCCGGCACGGAACACATTGTCAGGCCCGAACATGGTTTTGGTGAAATTATGGGCATTCGGCTGATATTCACCCGAAAAGTTAAGATCGATATCGGGAACCTTATCTCCCTTAAACCCGAGGAAGGTCTCAAACGGAATGTCCTGCCCTTCGCCTCTAAGCTTGCCGCCGCAATTCGGACAGGTCTTATCCGGAAGGTCGAAGCCGCTCGGCACGCTGCCGTCGAGGAACCATTCGCTGTGCCGGCATTCCGGGCTGGCGCAGATGTAATGAGCCGGCAGCGGGTTAACCTCGGAGATTCCGAGGAAGGTTGCCACTACAGACGATCCTACGGAACCGCGCGAGCCTACCAGATATCCATCCTGGTTCGACTTTTTAACCAGCCGCTCCGAAATCAGATAGTTGGCAGAGAACCCGTATTTGATAATCGGCGCAAGCTCCTTTTCCAAACGGGCAACCACTACCTCCGGCAATTCCTCTCCATAGATCGATTTGGCCGTATTGTAGCAGGTTTCCCTGATTTCCTCGTCGGCACCATCGATTATAGGTGTGAACAGCTCGCTGGGGAACAGCGGATATTCCTCGAATCGCTCAGCCAGCGCTACAGTGTTGGTGACAACAACCTCCATCGCTTTTTCCGCGCCAAGAAATTCAAATTCAGCCAGCATTTCATCCGTAGTACGGAAATGGGCATCCGGCTTGCGCTGGTCCTTCAGCGGGCTGAAGCCGGTAATGCCATGGATGGTAATATCGCGGAACAGCTTGTCTCTGGGCTCCAGATAATGCACGTTGCCGGTGGCAATAACCGGCTTGTTCAACTGCTCGCCAATCTCACAGATCTTGCGCACAACCCCCCGCAAATCCTCGGGACTGGCTACAAAGCCCTTGTCCACCAGATGCATGTACATGGTCAGCGGCTGAATTTCAAGAACATCGTAAAACTGCGCGACCTCCATCGCTTCCTCCGCAGTTTTGTTCAGCACCGTCTCAAAAAACTCGCCGCGTTCACAGCCCGAAATCACCAGCAGTCCCTCCCGGTGCTCTTCAAGCTTGGACTTCGGAATGCAAGGCACGCGCTTGTAGTATTCCGTATGCGACATGGAGATCAGCTTGTACAGATTTTTTTTGCCGGCCGGGTTAAGCGCGTAAATGCCGCAGTGGAACGGCCGCATGTTCGACAGATCGTTGCCGACATAATCATTCAGCCGGTCCAGCCGGGTCAAGCCCTTGAGCTTCTCCGCATCGGCCAGCAGGCCGTTCAGGATGCCTCCCAGCGCAACGGTATCGTCTACCGCACGGTGATGGCTCTCCAGCAGTACTTTATACTTATCCGCCAATGTGTTCAGCCGGTGATTCTTCATCGTCGGGAACAGCAGGCGCGCCAGCTCGAGCGTATCCAGCGAGGGGTTCGGCAATATCGGCTTGCCCAGCTTGGCCAGCGATGCCTGGATAAATCCCATATCGAATCTGGCATTGTGGGCAACCAGGATGCTGTCCCCCGCAAACTCCACAAATTCCTCCAGCACAGGCCCCAGGTCAGGGGCATCCTTAACCATTTCATCAGTGATATTGGTCAGCTGCTGGATATGGTATGGAATTTTCTCATGCGGGTTCACAAACGTCGAATAGCGGTCCAGCTCCTTGCCTTCGCACATTTTGATCGCCGCAAGCTCGGTAATGTTGTTGCGCGTGATCGACAGGCCGGTGGTCTCGATATCGAACACCACATAAGTCGCTTTTTTCAGCTCCAGAGGCTGCGGATTTTCCACAATATTGACCGAGTCGTTGACAACGTTGGCCTCCACCCCATAGAGCATTTTAATTTTGTGCTTATGGGCGGCGTGGTCCGCATCAGGGAAACTCTGCACTACACCGTGATCGGAGACGGCAATGGCCGGATGGCCCCATTTGGCGGCTGTTTTGACATACGCATCAATCGGCGTCACCGCATCCATCGTGCTCATGGTCGTATGGAGATGGAATTCCACCCGTTTCACCGGTGCCGTATCTTTACGGGCTGGAGGCGCCTGCACCTCGGACAGATCCGAAGGAATCATAATGAGCTCGGGAATCTGCATAAAACGGTCGTATTCCACTTTGCCGCGTGCTCTGACCCATTTGCCGTTAGCCAGCTGCCCCATAATCTTCAGATCCTCTTTGGTCTTCGCAAACATCTTGAGTTGCAGTGAATCGGTAAAATCGGTAATGCAGAAGGTGAACAGCGTATTGCCGTTGCGCAGCTCCTTGCTGTCGAGTCCGAAGATGGTTCCCTGGATCGTGATCTTCTTTTCTTCATCCTGAATCTCAATGATCGGCACAGCCTGCTCCTTAATTTCATACCCTACCTGGAGCTTAATGACCTCGTCCGGATTTCCTTTGTCCACAGGCTCGTCCGGCTCGCTGGCCATCATCATCATTTCCACCAGCTCACGCTGCTCCTGCTGCAGCTTCTGCTGGAATTCCTCATAGGCGTCCGCTTTGCTCTCATTCTCGGCAATCTGCAGCTTGACCTTAAGGGAAAGGCCGAAGAATTTTCCGTAAAATTTCACAATCGCGCCTTCGATCCCTTTTTTACGCGCCAGTTCGAGTGACATCGAGTCGCTCAGGCTCAGCAGCAGCGTACCCTCCTGCAGCTCCTGGGTAGAACGTGTCAGCCAGCCGTTCACGGAAGGGATTTCCCGCTGCACCCATTCCAGAAACAGCCCCCAGTATTCCTGCACAAGCTCCGCTCTGCTGATCTTCTCAGCATACAGGAACAGGAAGCTGACTTTGGCAATATGCTGAAACTTCTCCCGCATTCTGAGTACAAAGGTCCGGTACGTCTGGGCCGGAACCAAAGTTTCTTTGACAATGACAATGTGCCAGTCATGATTGCCGCGGCTGATCTCCACACGTTCAATATGTCCGTCCAAAAAGTAGGGATCAATGATCGCGGGCGGAATTTCTCCCTGCTTCATCAAAAGCTCGAACCGCTTTCTTCTCTCCGTGTTCTGTTCCATGCTTCCCCCCACCTAACTTACACAATGATAAAAATAAAAATGCCTATAATTCCAGAATAACAGCAAGAAACAAGATTTAAAAAGCTTCCGGGTCAAAAAGCATTGGGTTCTTTCGGCCCGCTGACTCCTCTCACCAGAAGCTAGATTTAAACAATGGGATCAAAATAATCAAGCAGAAACAAATTTAGTAGGCTTTGGCGAATACAACCGTATGCTCGGCGGGCTTGCCGCAGCAAATGCAGACCTGCTTGATTTCTGCCGGGCTAAAAGGTATGTTGCGGCTGGTTGCGCCGGTTTCCTCCTTCACCTTCGCTTCGCAATCCTCGGAGCCGCACCAGCCTGCGAGCGCGAAGCCGCGTTTCTCTTCCATGGAAGACTTCATTTCATCAAGTGCATCAACGGAATAGAAGTGATCCTCGCGGAATTTAAGCGCTCGCTCGAACATTTCATTATGCACCTGCTCCAGCATCGCCTGCACTTCTTCCACCAGATTCTCCTGCCGGATAACCTTTTTCTCTCCGCTGATGCGGGAGACCAGCACACAAACACCGTTCTCCATATCACGTGGTCCCAGCTCCAGCCGGACTGGCACACCGCGCATTTCGTACTCATTGAACTTCCAGCCCGGCGTTACATCCGCACGATCATCCACCCGCACGCGGACGCCCGCGCTTTTTAGCTCCTTGAACAGCTCGTCCGTCCGCGCAATGACAGCGTCACGGGTTTTTGGAGGGCCGATTGGAATCATAATGACTTGAGTCGGGGCAACCTTGGGGGGCAGGGCCAGTCCGCGGTCGTCACCATGAACCATAATCATCGAACCGATCAGGCGTGTGCTTGTTCCCCATGAAGTGGTATGTACATACTCAAGCACGTTGTCCCGGCTCAAATACTGGATATCAAAAGCAACCGCAAATTTGGTGCCCAAATAATGCGAGGTTCCCGCCTGCACTGCCCGTCCATCCTTCATCATTGCTTCAATGGAATACGTATCCACCGCCCCGGCAAAACGCTCCGATGGAGTCTTCTCGCCCGTAATTACCGGAATCGCCAGATAGCCTTCCACAAAATCACGGTAAATCTCCAGCATCCGCATTGTTTCCTCGCGTGCTTCCGCTTCATTCTCATGTGCCGTGTGACCTTCCTGCCAGAGGAACTCACTGGTGCGGATGAAGGGCAGTGTACGCTTCTCCCAGCGGACCACGTTGGCCCATTGATTGATTAGAACCGGGAGATCACGGTAAGACTGAATCCATTTGGAGTACATGTGGCCAAACATAGTTTCCGAGGTAGGACGGATCGCCAGACGTTCTTCCAATTTATCGCCCCCCGCTTCCGTTACCCAGGGCAGCTCCGGATTGAAGCCCTCAATATGATCCTTTTCCTTCTGGAAAAAGCTCTCCGGAATGAACAGCGGAAAATAAGCGTTGCGATGTCCGGTTTCCTTGAAGCGGCGGTTCATTTCCTCCTGGATATGCTCCCAGATTTCAAAGCCGTCCGGTTTGAACACAATACAGCCGCGGACCGGAGAGTAGTCCATTAAATCCGCTTTTTTAATTACATCAATGTACCAGCGTGAGAAATCCTCGCCCTGCGGCGTGATCTCTGTAACGAATTGCTTATCTTTGGCCATGTAGTGAAACTCCTCCTAATAATAGCCCCACAAAGTGCCGAATTGTCAACGAAGCGGATTCAAGTACTTTGCGGGGACCCCAAAAGATGTAAAATCAAGCGAAAAATATAAGGATAAAGATTGTGTATGGAAACCCGGCAATCAACCGCTTATAAGGCGCAATATATCGTTGTAGGTAACAGCGATCATCACCAGGAACAGCAGCGCAAAGCCCACAAAATGGACCATGCCCTCACTGCTAGGGTCAACAGGCTTGCCGCGCAGCGCCTCTACGCCAAGGAAAACGAGACGGCTTCCGTCCAGCGCCGGAATCGGCAGCAGATTAAATATCCCCAAATAAAGGCTGAGAATAGCCGCCCAATAGGTTAAATACTGAATTCCCTGCTGCGCAATCTGGCCGGTCATCTGGAATGTACCCACAGGACCAGAGATGTCGTTCATGTTGAACTTGTTGATCAGCTGCTTAAAGCCGATGAAGATCAGCTTGGTTGTATCCACCATGGCTGTTCCCGATTGGGTTATAGTCTCGCCAAAACCGGCTTGACGCGTCGGCAGCTCAGGCGTGATGCCCACTTTGCCGCCTTCTTCTCCCTCCATGCTGCGGGGAATCATAGTCACATTATACATTTCATCGCCGCGCTGCAGAGTCCACTGCATTTCTTTGCCTTTGGAGACCGAGGTCAGCGAAATCATCTTCTGATAATCCCCGCCGATCGCCTCCCCGTTTACCGATACAACGATGTCGCCTTTCTGCAGTCCGGCTTCTTCTGCCGGCATATTCGCGCTGACATCACCGATCTTCACATAGGCAGGGTTCTCAATAGGAATGCCCGCCATTTGCAGATGAAGAGCAAACAGCACAAAGGCCAGCAGGAAATTCATCACCGGCCCGGCAAAAATTGCCACTGCGCGCTGACCCACGGTTTTGCTCCCGAATTGACGGTCCTTGGGCGCAATCTGCGTCTGCTGGGTGCCTTTGATCAGCATGGCCTGCGGATGAACATCATAGACCGTTACTTCCCCGTCCACATCCAGACGGATTTTCAATTCATTCTCCAGATCCGTGTATTGCGCTTCCCCGCGGATGACATTTCGGCGGGTGTCGAGGGAATCCAGATAGATGTTCTTGACCTTATTGTCTTGTCCCAGCCTCACGGCGATGGTTTGTCCGGGACCGATCTCTATAATCTCCGGATCTTCACCGGCCATCCTCGCATATCCCCCGAAGGGCAGCAGACGAAGCGTGAACTGGGTTTCATTGCGTTTATAAGAAAACAGTTTCGGGCCGAAACCGATAGCAAATTCGCGTACAAGTATGCCGGCGCGTTTGGCAAAATAATAATGTCCCCATTCATGCACTGTCACCAGCACAAAGAACATGAGCACCGTTAGAAAAACGACTCTTACCATTTCCATGCGTAACTTTCCCCCTTAATGGTGTAAGACCGAAGTATGTCCTCTTAATTTATCATTATTCCAAGACCTTGCACAAGAGAATCACCAGCTCCAGCCTATTTTTCAGGGTAAAGCAAAAATTTCCGGTAAAAACCTTGATTCCCATGGATTATAGCATGCTTGCAAGCTTACGGCTCATACGGTCACAGTGCTCAATCTGCTCCAGATCCGGGTAAGCTACGGTTTCATGGCGCTGCAGCACTTCTTCTATAATCTCTTCAATCCGCAAAAAAGAAATTTCACGGCGCAGGAAACGGGCTACCGCGATTTCGTTCGCGGCATTAAACGCAGTGGTATTCGTTCCGCCGGCCTTGCCGCATTCGATGGCAAGCTTCAGCGCCGGAAAACGCACGTAGTCCATTTCCCGGAAGGTCAGGCTGCCCGCTTCAGCCAATGACAGCCGCCTGGCCGGCGAAGCCCATCGGTCCGGATAGGTGAGCGCATACTGGATAGGAACACGCATATCCGGGTTGCCAAGCTGCGCGATAATGCTGCTGTCCCGGAATTCGACATAGGAGTGGACAATGCTCTCCGGATGGAGCAGCACTTGAACCTGTTCATACGGCAAGGCGAACAGCCAGTGGGCTTCAATAACTTCCAGCCCCTTATTAACCATCGTTGCCGAGTCAATCGTGATTTTGGCCCCCATGCTCCAGTTCGGATGGCGGAGCGCGTCTTCAACCGTAACATCCTTCAGCTGATTCCGGTTTAAGTCCCGAAAAGAGCCGCCCGAAGCCGTAATCGTAATACAAGCGACATCTTCACGGTTCTCACCGTTCAGACACTGGAATATAGCGGAATGCTCGCTGTCAATCGGCAGCAGCTGAACGCCCTTGCGTCCGGCCAGCTCTGTCACCAGATGTCCGGCCGTTACAAGTGTTTCCTTATTCGCCAGTCCGATATGTCTCCCGGCGTCAATGGCCGCAAGCGTGGACCTCAGGCCCACACTGCCCATTACCGCTGTTACAACGGTATCTGCATCTCCGCCCGCAGCTATCTCTACCAGCCCTTCGTTTCCGCTGAACAGCTCAACTCCTTCCGGGAGATTCGCTTTGAGCTCCTCGGCCAGCGCTCTGGTGGAGACAGAAACACGGCGCGGCTTGAAACGCCGGACCTGCTCCAGCAGCAGGGCAGTATTGCCGCCTGCCGCCAATCCGTCCACTTCAAAGGCGTCCGGGTGCATGTCGATGACATCCAGTGTCTGTGTCCCGATTGAGCCTGTGGAGCCGAGAATACTTATTCTTTTCACAGTTGAACCTTCTCCCTGGCGTTAATAGTAAGGCATAAGCATTACGATATGTACGAAAGGAAATACGATAATCCAGCTGTCGCAGCGGTCAAGAATCCCTCCATGACCAGGCAGCAGCGAGCCTGAATCCTTAATACCGTACACCCGTTTATAGGCAGATTGTACAAGATCTCCAAGCTGACCCAGAACCGCGCAGGAAAGCCCGATAAGCAGCGCGCGCCCGATAGTCAGCAGATCAGGAACAAATATAGCAAATCCAATTGCAATCAGAATAGAGATCAACACCCCGCCAAGGGCTCCCTCCACCGTTTTGTTGGGGCTGATAGCCGGCCACAGCTTCCTCTTGCCAAAGCTTCTCCCCACAAAATAAGCGCCTGCATCGCTGCCCCAAATACAGCATAGCAGCAGGAAGGTCCAGAGCAATCCGTTCCCGTCGCCCGCACCGCGGGCAACAGCCATATAGGAAAAGCCCATTCCTATGTAAACAATCCCGGTAAACATCAAAGCCGTAATTTTAATATCCAGCTTATTCTTGCTGAATACTGTAACCAGCAGGAACAGCAGCAGCAGCAGCCAAATCCCTTGCTCCCAGGACAGCCATTCCGGTACGCCGAGCAATTTCCAAGGGATCATAAAGCACATTACGGACAGGTAACCCAGCATGGCAGCAGCGCCGAAGGTCTGTATACCCGTCATTTTTACAAATTCATAATAGCCGATGAGCGCCATAGCTGTCAGCAGCAGCTGATACGGCCAGCCCCCCAACAAACACAAACCCAAAAATACCGCTCCGGCAACAACTCCGGTAATCAATCGCTGCTTCAAAGGTTCCCATCTCCCATCAGGCTACTTCAGTCCACCATAACGGCGTGTGCGGCGCTGATACTCCGCCACAGCCTGCAGCAAATGCGTCTTGTCAAACTCAGGCCAGTAAGCATCCGTAAACCAGAATTCACTGTAGGCAACCTGCCAGAGCATAAAGTTGCTGAGCCGCATCTCTCCGCTCGTTCGGATCAGAAGATCAGGGTCCGGCAGACCCGAAGTCAGCAGCCTGTTGTCAATCAGCTCAGATGTAATGTCATCCGGCGACAGCACTCCCGCCTGAATGTCCCGGCCCAGTCCGCGCATACAATCCTCGATTTCCTTGCGCGATCCATAATTCAATGCAAAATTCAATATAAGGCCGTTATTATGCTTGGTCCGTTCCACTGCTTCCTCCATGGCCCTGCGGGTATGGGACGGCAGGGCATCGGCATCCCCCATTACACGTACTTGCACATTTTTTTCGATCAGCTCGTCCAGCTCAAGAGCCAGAAACTCCACTGGCAAACGCATCAAAAAGTCTACTTCTTCCTTCGGCCGTTTCCAGTTCTCGGTAGAGAAAGCGTACATGGTCAAGATTTCCACTCCCAGATCATTCGCGGCAATCGTGGTACGTTTGACCGCCTTCATCCCGTTCTTGTGGCCCACGATGCGCGGCAACCCGCGCCGCTTAGCCCAGCGCCCGTTGCCGTCCATAATGACTGCCACATGCCGGGGAATGTTATCCGGTGAAATCTCGACTGGCTGGGGCCTGTCTTTACGGCTCAGCCACGCTTGAATCCGTTTGATCATTTCCGTTTCCTCCAAGCTCTTATCAGAAAGAGACAAACCCCACCATAAACGGAGGGGCCTGAAGTCTCATGAATTTCATTATACTTCCATAATTTCTTTTTCTTTAGCCAAGAGCACTTTATCAACTTCAGCTATGAACTTATCCGTTGACTTCTGAATGTCTTCCTGGTGCCCGTGGGATTCATCCTCCGAGATTCCGTTTTTCTCCATCTTCTTGATGTCATCATTGGCATCACGGCGGATGTTGCGGATGGCCACCTTGGCTTCTTCGCCAAATTTCTTGGTGAACTTCACAAGCTCGCTGCGGCGTTCTTGGGTCAGCGGCGGAATGGAAAGACGGATAATTGTACCGTCGTTGGCTGGAGTAATCCCAATATCCGATTTCTGGATCGCCCGTTCGATGTCGGACATTGAGGTTTTGTCCCAAGGCTGAATGAGCAGTGTCCGGGAATCCGGCGTGCTGATGTTGGCCAACTGATTGATAGGCGTTGGCGCTCCGTAATATTCAACTTGAATGCGGTCCAGAAGCGACGTAGAAGCGCGTCCTGCCCGCAGTGTCGCCAAGTCGCGTTTTAGGGATAAAATCGCTTTTTCCATACGCTCTTCGGCATTTTTCTTAACCGATTGTGGCATTAATCTACACTCCCTTTAACAATCGTCCCGATTTTCTCACCGAGAACGACACGTTTGATATTGCCTTGCTCTGTAATAGCAAACACAATGAGCGGTATATTATTATCCATGCACAGAGAGGAAGCGGTGGAATCCATAACTCCAAGGTTTTTGTTGAGCACATCCATATAGGTGAGCTGCTCGTATTTCTCGGCAGTACTGTCTTTGAACGGGTCAGCGGAATAGACACCATCCACTTTATTCTTCGCCATCAGAATGACTTCCGCTTCAATTTCGGCTGCCCTTAGTGCTGCCGTCGTATCTGTCGAGAAGAAAGGATTCCCTGTACCCGCAGCAAAAATAACCACACGGCCCTTCTCCAAATGCCGGATGGCACGGCGGCGAATGTAAGGCTCAGCGATCTGCTGCATGGAAATGGAGGTCTGCACCCGTGTCGGCACATCAATCTGTTCCAGGGCATCCTGCAGGGCGAGCGAGTTCATCACCGTTGCCAGCATTCCCATATAATCGGCTGTAGCCCGGTCAATGCCGCTTGCGCTGCCTGCAATTCCGCGCCAGATATTGCCTCCGCCGCACACGATGGCAACCTGAACCCCTAGCTCAACGACTTCCTTAACCTGTTCCGCGATGGAAATAATCGTATCGGCATCGATGCCGTATCCGTTTTGTCCTGCAAGTGATTCACCGCTAACCTTAAGGACTACTCTCTTAAATACAGGCTGTTCCAATTGTACACCCTCACTTTCTTACAAAAGACGGAACACTACGTGTACGTGTTCCGCTCTTCTGATGCTTGCCTTTATTCAATTCTGTAAGCCGAACACAGCATGCTATTATTGATTCACTTGTGCCATAACTTCTTCTACAAAGTTGTCGACTTTCTTTTCCAGGCCTTCGCCCAGCTCGTAACGCACAAAACGGCGGATGGAGATGTTTTCGCCGATCGTGCTGATCTTTTCGTTCAGCAATTGGGAGATTGTCTTGTCCGGGTCTTTAACAAAGGATTGCTCAAGCAGACAGTGTTCTTCGTAGAATTTGCTGATGCGTCCTTCTACCATTTTTTCAACGATTTTCTCAGGCTTGCCTTCGTTCAGCGCTTGAGCCTTGAGAATTTCTTTTTCTTTTTCCACAGCTTCGGTTGGAACTTCCTCGCGGCGAACATACAGCGGATTTGCTGCGGCGATTTGCATTGCGATATCGCGCGCGAATTCTTTGAAGGAATCCGTTTTGCCTACGAAGTCGGTTTCGCAGTTGATTTCCACGAGTACGCCAATGCGTCCGCCGGCGTGGATATAAGATTCAACAACACCTTCTGTTGCAATACGTCCAGCTTTGTTAGCAGCTGCGGAAAGACCTTTTTCACGAAGCAATTCTGCCGCTTTGGTGATGTCGTTATTAGCTTCTTCCAGCGCTTTTTTGCAATCCAGCATCCCTGCGCCTGTTCTTTCGCGAAGTTCTTTTACTGCTTTTGCATCTACTGCCATTGTTAATTCCCTCCAGATAATTGTCGTTAGGTCGCACGTTACAGTCTTTTATCCTAAAAAAAGGGCAGTGAGAGGTTATCCACCTGCCAACCACCCTTTTCATTTAAGTTCTTGTTAAGTTCCGGATACTGCTTAAGCCGTAGTTGTAGTTGTATCTTCGCCCTGGTGGGCTTCCACAACAGCATCAGCCATTTTGCCCGTAAGCAATTTCACGGCGCGGATAGCGTCGTCGTTGCCCGGAATCACGTAGTCGATTTCATCCGGATCACAGTTGGTATCAACGATAGCCACGATAGGAATGCCCAGTTTGCGAGCTTCCGCAACAGCGATGCGCTCTTTACGCGGGTCAATGATGAACAGCGCGCTAGGCAGGCCCTTCATGTTCTTGATGCCGCCCAGGAATTTTTCAAGGCGATCTTTCTCTTTGCGGAGAAGGATAACTTCTTTCTTAGGCAGAACTGCGAAGGTACCGTCTTCTTCCCAAAGTTCCAATTTCTTCAGACGGTCAATCCGTTTCTGAATCGTTTGGAAGTTAGTCAGGGTACCGCCCAGCCAGCGTTGGTTAATGAAGAACATGCCTGAACGCTCAGCTTCTTCTTTTACGGAATCCTGTGCTTGTTTCTTTGTTCCTACGAATAGGATTGTGCCGTTGTCGCCAGCGACGCTCTTTACAAAGTTATAAGCTTCCTCTACCTTCTTGACCGTCTTTTGCAGGTCAATAATGTAAATTCCGTTTCTTTCAGTGAAGATATAACGATCCATCTTTGGATTCCAACGACGAGTCTGATGACCGAAGTGAACCCCAGCTTCGAGAAGCTGCTTCATGGAGATTACTGCCATCTTCACACACCTCCTAGTTTTGGTTTATTGTGTGTCTCCTCCGCCGCGCGTCATTTTTCTACAAGACTTTCTTCAGAAGAAAGCACCCCTTGTCGAAATCAACCGGCGTGTGTTTTAACACCGTTTATTACTATAGCATAATAAAATAATGTATGCAACGATCCATGAGATATTTATGTTGTCCTGCGAAGAGCATAGCTTCATCTCACCGTAATCAGCTTGTCAATGATAGAATCGAGGCTCTCGTCCCCAGTAAAGCTGTAGCCGCCATATTGAATTCTCGTATTGGCTTTGCGGCTGTTGGCGATCTTCAGAAACTCAGCTTTGTCCCGGATCACTCCGGCTTCTGCCAATAGATCAGCGGTTTCTGAGAGCGTGGCACCTGTAGGAATCCGTACCGAGAGCGTTCCAGCAGCAGCTTCTGGCGTAGACGGAGCACTTACCGGCGGAGCCGTCAACGGTGGAAGCACCGCTGCTGAAGCGCCGGGGGCAGACGGCTGCTCCGGCCCAGCTGCTGCAGACGGCTCCGCAGCAGCGGCAGGTGAAGGGACGCCAGACGCTTCAGGAGATGCAGGCGGCTGTGAAGATGCGGCCGGGAGCTCCGTCTCAGAAGCCTGCGGATCTTCTTGGCTGCTCTGGCCGGAATTGACTTCCTCCGGCTCCGTACCGCCCTCCGCTGTCTCGGCTACTGTCAGATTAAGCCTGGCCGCTTCCTTGATCAGCTGTTCCTTAGTGAGCGGGGATGCGCCTCCTGAGATCATCAGCTGAAGCAGCAAAGCGCCGAGAATCAAGCCTGCGCCAAGACCGAGCATAAAGGAACGGTTCTTAATCATACCGACTCCTCCTGCTTGGCAAGCTGAAGGATCAGCTGCACTTCCCCGCGCTGGAGTCCTGCCGTCTTGGCAATAGAGTCGATAGATTTCCCTTGCTCATGCAGCTCAAACAATCGGGGATACCGCTGCTTGATCGAACTGGCCGGCTTTGGTTTGGGCTCGGCTACCGCAGTCTGCTCCCCGGAAGCCGCTTCACCCGCCGCAGCCTTTCCGGCGGCTGCCTCCTTCCCGTAAGCAGCGGACAGCTGCAGCAGGCTTTTCTCTTCCGCCGTCAGCCGGGCGTCAAGCAGAAGAGAGCTTTTTTGCAATTCGGCCACCTGCGTCCGCAGTCCGGCAATCTCTTCCTGCAGCGCAGCCCTATTATTCTGGGACTGCTGCTTAATGCTGCTGACCAGCTGCAGCATTTTTTCATTGTCTCGCTCAATGTCCGCCATATACAGCTCAAGTGCGGCTTCTGTTTCCTTCAGGCTCTGTTTGTCCGCTGTATCGTCTTTTGCGCGCGACGGCAGTCTCAGGGCATAAACGATAGCGACAGCGCCTACCAGGACGATATATACCCATGGTTGCAAGTGCCTTATCTCCTTTTGCAGTTCAATTCAAAATCAAAACACAGTCTAAAGACTAAGGTCAATGCGGTGACCCTTGTAAGGATGCTCGGCTTCATGGACAGTCTCCGTTTTTTTCTGTTTATAAGAGGCGGAATGCCCTCCGCCATGATCTCCCCTGCTGCCGTCTTCACGCAGTGATTCGGCAGATTCATCCACCTCACTGCTCCGCTGTGCCAGGTGCTCGCTTTGCTTCACACTCTGACCGGCCAGCTGCTGCTGGTCCAGAGCGGGGCGGTGCTGCAGCCCATTCTGAATCTTGCCCGCCTCCGTTGTCCGTGGCAGCGCAATTTGGAGTTCCACCGGTTTCAGACTCACACTAATCCTCTCCTCACTGAAGCGGCTGAAGAGCCACGCTTTTCCAAACCAGTACCATGAGAAACGGCTTCGGCCTTTAAATACGGCATTCTTTCGTTTCTGCGAGAAATAGAAGGATGCTTTTTTTGCGCGCAGCATGTCTTATCTAGAGCAAACTCCTGTTGGAATAGGACGTAGATGCTGCCAAATCCCTGTTTAACGGTAGATTTTCTTGCAAGCTCAGGAGGCTTAAGACGCTAAAGGTTACTGTCCGATCACTTAAGGAATGGCCGGCCGCCGCAGCTGCCCGCCATTCTACATGTAAGGCGACAGCGTAATATCGCCTTCACTATAAATAAACACAACGCGTTCCGTTGGATCTTTGACGAACCGGGTATATCTCCCAATAACAATTTTGGAGCCTCCATAGATGGTTTTAATAACCTCTACTCTCGCTCTTCCTGTATCCTCCAGCAGCTTTTCAATCTCCAGTACACGTTCCTTGATTTTCTTTTCTTCACGCATATGGGATTGCTTGGTAGCATTCAGCTTCACGCGAAGCGCCATCTTATCGGGAGAGAGCTGACCATTGTTCGCAAGCTGATTCAGCAAGTACAACGCTTTGTTGGTCTTGTCCTCATTCTCAAGCAGATGGCGAAGCTCTACCCGCAGCTCGTTGATTTCGTTGCGAAGCTCAGGGACGACCCCCACCTCAATAGCCGTCGCCGTCGACATCGTATTGCCGATGGTCCGCGCCACTACCCTCTCGCCGGCTTGAACAATTCCGCCGACAATTAAGCCTTTGGCGCCGTTGCACAGCACATCATGGCCTGCCCGGATATTGGAATGCATCACGCTCTGGGATACGATAATATCCTCTCCGGCCACTACATTCCCATCCTGGATGAAGGAGACTTTCACATTTTTACCGGCGCTTACAAGTCCTTTGTTGTAGCCGATAATCCCGCCGGTGATTTCAATGGAGCCTCCGGATATCAGCTCGGCCCCTTCCACACCGCCAACTACACGGATATCCCCTGCCGATTTGACCGAAAAGCCTGTCAGCACATTGCCGCGGATTACCACTGTACCTACGAAATCAATATTGCCCGTGCTGTAATCAACATCCCCGTTCACCTCGAAGACGGGAAAGACATTGATTTTGCCTTTGTCAGTCAAGGTGACCAGTCCATCGATTGCCGCATACATTGCGGTTTCTTCCTGATCGACAAGCACATTTTTACCGACCTTGAAGTGCGCTTCTTTACCCGGTTTGAACGGAAGCTCTTCCCCGGTAACCATGATGCCGGGTTTCCCCGGCTCAGGCGGAATGATTTTGGCAATCAGCTGACCTTTCCGCACATTGTGGAGACGGACCAGGTCCTTGTAGTCCACTTTACCATCCGCCATCTCCTGCGGCTTGCGGTCCTCCTCCAGATCGACAGTGAACATAACTCTCCCGTCCGTTCCATTCACAGAGGGCTGTCCTATGGCAATAGGCACTCTGTTGAAAAAATATTCCTCAGGATTGCTGCTGATGCGTTGAAGAATGTCCCGCTGAATTCCGTAGCGAATATTGTGACTGTGCAGGAAGCTTTCCAGATCTTCAATGGTACAGGAGAAATTCTCATCCTTTTTAGAAAACTGCAGGTAAGCAATCCCCTTATCCTCCGAAAAAGTGATATTCAGATACTGGCTCAAAGCATAATTACCGATCATTTTCCGCTCCCCCTTGTCACCGTCGCCCGGTTAATCGTTTTGCATGAGAAGATCCCGGTTTTTCTCAAGTGTTCCTCTCAGCCGCAAAATAGCTTTCGAATGAAGCTGCGAAATCCGTGAAGGCGACAGTGACATCACCTCGGCGATCTCGCTCAGAGATAAATCTTCATAATATAAAAGGGACACTACTGTCCGTTCTTTCACTGTTAGTTTCTCGATGCCTTTAGTCAGGGTGTCTCGCAAATAAAATTCATTCACTTTAAGTTCCGGATTCTTGGCCTTGTCGTCCACCAATATGGACATGCGCGTCTCTGATTCTTCTTCCCGGATAGGGTCTTCGAGCGAGCAGAGCGACATGACGGCTACGTCCTGCAGCATATTTTGAAATTCCGGTTCGGTAATGTTCAGATATTGGCTCATTTCCTCATCACTGACAGATCTTAAGTACTTCTGTTCCAGCTGCTGGTAGGCATCCTCGATTTTTTTTGCTTTTTCACGTACCGATCTGGGAACCCAATCACTTTGCCGCAAAGAATCAAGAATTGCTCCGCGTACCCGCCAGGAGGCATAGGTCTGAAATTGCAGCCCGCGCTTATAATCAAATTTCTCAATGGCATCGATCAAACCCATTATACCATTGCTGGCCAGATCATCTTTGGATACATTTTTGGGTAATCCTACTGCCAAACGGCTGGACACATAATCAACAATATGGAGGTAACTCTCAATCAGTTTTTTTTTGGCTTCAGGATTTCCGCGCTCTTTCCACTCTTCCCAGAGACCGTCGGTTTCTGATTGAGAAGCTTTATGCTCGTTCAACGGCTTTCACCCTTCCCAAAGTTTAGTCAGCGGGCATAATGCGGTCAGAACTGCCGCTTCGCCACAGGACCCGCTTATTCTTCTTTCAGGTGACGAACGGCCTTGGCCAATTCTTCAGGATCTTTCATAGAGACCAGCTTGGGAGGCTGCAGCGGAGTAAATCCGCCTTCATCCCCACTGCCTTCTTTCGGCTTCTGCTTCAGAAGATTTATTAATTCTTCATCTTCGTCAGGGGTGACTATGTCAAGCTGAGCGCCAAGCGCCTCAGCGCTGTCAGCAGAATTTGTCTCAATGATGTCCGTAGACCCTGATTGCTTGAGAATAAAATCCAATACCCATCTTAAGAGAAGAGCAAGCAGAAACCAGACAATAAATCCGATTATTCCTCGAAGCAGACTGGTTACTAGTAAATTATGACCGTAATTCGTAAGAAAAGTAAATACAAAGCCTATCAATCCGACCAACAAGTTCAATAAAATTTTACCACTCATCGTTATATTTCCTTCGTGCCTTTTTGAACACTGCGGATATACAAAACTCCGGTGCTGCAGGCAATTTCTATCGTACGGCCATAATTGCCGCCTGTGTCCTCCGCAATCAGCGGGATGTTCAAGACCTCAAGAGCAAGCTTGCAGGATTCCACATTACGAGGCCCGATCCTCATGGTGTCACTCCCTCCGGCAAAAGCAAACATCTGGGACCCTCCGGCCATTTTGGCCACGATACGGCTCCGGACGGCCCCAAGCGCCAGCAAGCGGGATAAAAGCTCCGGCACTGCGGTATCCGCAAATTTGGCGATATTCATCTGTCCCTCCCGGGCAATATCGGACGAGGGCAGCATGACATGGGCCATCCCCGCCAGTCTTTTCCCGGGATCAAACAGTGTAAGCCCAACACAGGAGCCAAGGCCCGTTGTACGAACCAGACTATCCTGGCTGCCTACATTAAGATCCGCCATGCCTACTTTGATAATGCTTTGCTCTTCAATCATTTTCGAACGGTACTCCTAATGATTTGAAAATTTTCGGGAAAGATTCAGGATCGGGAATAAGGAAAAATTGCCCTTCGATTTCATTTTGCCCTTCAAGAAAAGTCGTGTCAATCAGCAATGCATCATCCCCCATTTGTCCAAACTGCAGCAGACCGTAGCCGAGGATGGCACCGGCCATATCCATGGCCAATGCCGGTACGGTCGGGTACATCGAAAGCGAAGTGAAGTCCGCGAGGGAAGACAAATATGATCCGGCCAAAATATTGCCGATTTCGCTTAATGCGGACAGCTCCATTTCGCCCAGCTCATCATTGCCGGAGAGCTCGATGCCTGCAACGCGGCTGAGCAGATTCATCGCCGCCTCCGGGGTAAGAATGAAAAACAGGTTGCCCGGTGCCTCACCCTCCACCCGGAGGAACACGGCATACACCAGTTCCTCCGCACCGCCAACCTTGTCGGTGATTTCTTCAAAGCTAAGCAGTTGTACCTTGGGGACTGCCATGTCAATCGGTTTGTTCAGAAGCTGTGATAACGCGGTGGCTGCGTTGCCGGCTCCGATGTTCCCGACTTCCTTGAGCACATCCATTTTGAAATCCTTGAAGTTCTTGAACAGCTCCACAGGCTAGCCCTCAAGACTTTCCAATTGCACAATTTCATTTTTGTTCAGAACCTCGGTAAGGTTAAGCATAATCAGCAGACGGTCTTCTCCGATTTTGGCCACCCCGTCCAAGTATTTCGCCTTGATGCCGCCCACAACATCCGGAGGCGTATCGATGGAATCCCGGTTCAGGTCAATGACATCATTGGCGGAATCAACAATAAAGCCTACTTCCATTTCATTTACGGATACGATGATGACACGGGTCTGATCGGTGTGTTCTGCCTCTGCAATCCCAAAACGGCCGCGCAGATCAATGACCGGAATAACCACGCCGCGCAAGTTGATCACCCCTTTGATAAAGGAATACGTCTTGGGCACGCGGGTGATCGGCATCATGCGCTCGATCGTCTGCACTTTTTCCACTTCAATGCCATATTCTTCAGTTCCCAGTTTAAACACAATCACCTTGATGTCTTCAGCCATGGAATGAACCTCCCTGTTCTATCCTAATTATTTAATAAAAGCATTCGGATCAATAATGAGTGCGACCTGCCCGTCACCAAGAATGGTAGCGCCGGAAATGCCTTGAACCTCCGGCAAGTACTTGCCGAGATTCTTAATCACAATTTCGCTCTGTCCGATAAAATCCTGAACTGCCATGGCTACAAGACGTTCTCCCTTGCGCACGACTACGATTTCCGTTTCTTCTTCTGTGCTTTCATCATAATCCGGTATTGAAAAAATCCTGCTGAGTGAAACCAGGGGAATATGACTGTTGCGGAATTCCAGCATTTTGTTGCCATGGATGGTCCGGATCTGGGATTGTTTCACAATTCCCGTCTCAACAATGGACGAGAGCGGAATCGCATATTTCTCGGAGCCCAGCCGTACAAGCATTGCCGCGATAATGGACAAGGTCAGCGGAAGCTGTACCGAGAAATTGGTGCCTTTGCCCTGAGTGGAATAGACGACCACATTCCCGCCCAGCGAGGTGATTTTTGATTTGACGACATCCAGTCCAACACCGCGCCCCGATACATCGGAGATAACCTCAGCGGTACTGAATCCCGGAGCGAACAAGAGCTGTATTGCCTCATCGTCAGAGTAATTGGAGGCTTGTTCCTGGGTGAGAATCCCTTTTTTTATCGCCGACTGCAGAATTTTTTGCGGATTGATTCCGGCACCGTCATCTTCGATTTCGATAAAGACGTGATTGCCGCTGTGGAATGCCCGGAGGTTGACTGTACCGGTATCGGACTTGCCGGCTGCCAGGCGCTCCTGAATACCTTCGACACCATGGTCTACAGCATTGCGCAGCAAATGGACAAGCGGATCACCAATCTCATCGATAACCGTGCGGTCAAGCTCTGTCTCGGCACCGGTAACCACCAGATCGATTTTCTTGTCCAAGGATTTCGCAAGATCACGGACCATACGCGGAAACCGGTTAAATACGGTATCCACCGGAACCATCCGCAGCTTCATGACAATGTTCTGCAGGTCTCCGCTGACCCGGCCCATGTGCTCGACCGTTTCTGTCAGGTCCCCGTTCTGCACTTCTGAGGCAAGCTGCTCCAGACGGACCCGGTCAATCAGCAGCTCGCTGAAAAGATTCATCAGCACATCCAGACGTTCAATATCGACACGGATTGTGCGGGAAGGCGCTCCGCCGGTTCTGGCCGGAGCTGCTTTGGCTTCTTCTTTGGCATGCGCCGCCGCCGCAGGAGAAGCGTTGCCGCCGGCAGGAGGGGCAGCTTCCTTGGCGGGCGCCGGTGCTTCTGCAGTAGCGGCAACGGTGTCCTGTCCCATTTGACGCAGCGACTCCTGATCAAGCGCAACCGCGGTAACCTTGTCAATCTCTGACAGATTCAGAATCATCGCCTGAATTTCACTGGCTTCCTTCTGGGTTATGTAATAGAGCGAAAAGCTATGATCAAATTTCTCCTGCTCTATGTCCTGGACCGAAGGGAAGGATTTGATAACCTCTCCGGAACGTTCCAGGAGATCAAAGACCATATAAGCACGCACAGCCTTAAGCTGGCAATCCTTGCGGATGGCCACATCCACATAGAGAACTTTATGTCCTTCCTGCAATGACTGTTCCAGGACAGAATATTGGAATTCGTCTAGGAATACTGGAACATCTGCGGCAGTTTGGGCGGCGGCTGCTACTTCGCCGGCAGCCCCGGCTGCAGCAGGAATTTCGCCGCGGACAATGGCCTGCAGCGAAGAGACAATAGCCGAGACATCGGCCTTGCCTTCCCCGCCGCCGGTTATATCCTCAACCATGGATTCCAGAGCGTCCAGACTTTTGAACAGCGTGTCAAAAATGAAATCCTGCATCCGCAGCTTGTTGTTGCGCACCAAGTCCAGAACATTCTCCATTTGGTGCGTAAGTGAAGCCAAATCCTCAAATCCCATTGTAGCCGCCATACCCTTCAAGGTATGTGCGGAGCGGAAAATGACCTGCACAATACTCAGATCTTCAGGATTTGCTTCCAGCCCCATCATACTTTCGTTCAATGATTGCAGATGATCATTTGACTCATCAATAAACATGGATAGATATTGGTTCATGTCCATGAGCGGGCACCCCCTTCAAGTTCGCTTTTCCATTATTTTACGGCTTGCACCAGCCTTGGAGCAATTTCATGCAACGGCAGGACATGTCTGACACACTTCAATTCCACCGCAGATCGCGGCATCCCGTAAACCACACAGGTCTCTTCACTTTCAGCAAAGGTCGATGTCACGCCCGAATCATAGAGTGATTTCATCATTCTGGCACCATCGCTGCCCATCCCTGTCATAAGCACTGCGTGCCGTTCCAGTGAAGTCAATGGCAAAATGGATTCGAACAATGTATCGACGGAAGGGCGGTGCCCATTGCGCGCTTCCTCCAATGTCAGCTCAACAGCATACTGACCGCCGGCAGCCGGCACAACCCGCAGATGATAGCCGCCCGGGGCGATATAGGCTGATCCCTGACGCAGAATCATTCCCTGCTCCGCTTCCGCCACTTCAAGCGGGCTGAAGGTGTTCAGCCGCTGGGCCAGAGATTTCGTGAAATTGGGCGGCATATGCTGCACAATAACAATGGGAGCCGGGAAATCGGCGGGGATATCCTCAAGAAACGCCTTCAGGGCACGGGGACCGCCTGTAGAGCAGCCTACTGCTACCAATTTACGCAAGCCGGCGGCTGCATTCTTTCGCTCTGCAAGTGCGGCTGGCGGGCTATTAAATGAAGCAGCCGGGGCTTGTGGCGAACGTATACCCGGTAATGCAGCTTTGGCTTCTTCCCCGGGATGATCCCTGAATATTTCGGAAGCCGGTTTCTGCGTGGCAGACGGCGGTTTGGCCGTTCCCGGCAACAGAGCTTTGGCTGCAGGGGCCTGCTCCGTCTTTCTGCCCGTCTCTTTCACCTGGGTACGCCCTGTTTCCAGCTTGGACTGGGGCTTGTCGGCAGTCAGCTTGCGCGGAAGCTCCGGTGCTTTCTTGGGCGGCTCCAGCGTCCGCTTGGCAGGCCCGCGGACAGGCTTCGGAGGCAATACTTCCTGTGCAGGCAGAAGCTCAGGCGCCTGATCTGCAGATGCTCTGGCTTCACGCTGCCGGCGGGCCAGCATAGCCTCCTTCATTTGCTCCCTCAGCGCGTCTCCCACAGACCGGATATCCTGGGAGTTCGAAATGGAAGGCTTGCGTATGAAGTCAAAGGCCCCCCATTCCAAAGCCAGAATGGTTTCCTTCATCCCCTCTTCGTTGATGCCCGAGAGCATAATTACCGGCAGCGGACGCTGTGCCATTATTATTTTCAGCGCCTCCAGGCCATTCATTTCCGGCATTTCAACATCCATGGTCACCAGATCCGGAGCAAGCTCATTCACTTTCTCAATGGCTTCACGGCCGTTTGCAGCCGTCGCCGCTACCTGGAAGTTAGCGTCTTTTTCTATTAAATCGGAAATGATTTTACGCATGAACGCAGAATCATCAACAACTAAAACCCGATATGGCTTCATACCCTTTTCCACCTCTGTTCCTCAAGTTCAGAACAATTAATGCTTTCGCTTCAACCACTTGCTGATAAACCCCTTGATGCCTTGAACTTTAGTGGTGTCCGCCGAATCAGCGGCCAAATAGCTTAGCGCAAGCCGGTGCACATCTTTGGCTGCCGCACTGTTCGGAAAAGCCACCGAGAATGGAATTTGCCTTTTTACTGCCTGTACTACATGAGTGTCGCTGCTGATAAATCCCAGAAAAGAAACCTCCAGCTGCAAAAAACGGCTGGCCGCCATACGAATTTTATCGCTGGTGCCAGTTGCCTCTTTCTCATCCCCTGCCTGATTGACAATGAGCTTGAATGAAACCTCCGGGTACGAGTTGTTCACTACCTTCATCAGGGCATACGCATCGGTAATCGCGGTAGGTTCAGGCGTTGTCACCACCAGGCAATCATCCGCCGAAGCAATGAATTTCATTGTTTCTTTGGAAAGACCCGCCCCCGTATCGAACAGGATAAAATCCATCGTGTCGGCAATCCCGGCAATCTCGTCTGTAAAGTAGCTCAAGTCCGCCTCGGATAGCGAAAAGAGCTCATCCATACCGGAACCGCCGGCAATAAAAGGAAGTCCGTTTGGGCCTTTCTGAATGATGTCCCCGATCAGCGCTTCCCGCTTTAGCAAATGATAGAGATTATATTTTGCCGACACACCCATAAGCACGTCTATATTTGCCATTCCGATATCGGCATCGAACAACAGTACTCTTTTGCCCATTGATTTGAGCGCAAGCGCAAAGTTCAAAGTGAAATTAGATTTGCCGACACCGCCCTTCCCGCTGCAAACGGTGATAATCCTGGCTGATGCTCCGGTGCCGGCTGCGCGTATGGGATCTTGGCTCGATACAAGCCGCCTTAAGGATTGCGCTTGATCCATCATGCGCCTCCTGTTCCCAAAATCATCCCGCACAACTGTTCTTTGGTGGCCGTCAGCAAATCATCAGGAACATTCTGGCCGTTGGTGATATATGAAAGCTTCAGCGGATAATCATTCAGAACATTAAAGAGCGGGCCGTAGCTCCCCGTCTCGTCCAATTTCGTAAAAATCACTTTATCCAGCTGATAGCGGCCAAAATGGTCGGCGATCAGCTTCATGTCCCGGCTTTTGGAGGTCAGGCTGAGCACCAGGAAGGTTTCGCTCTTAAGCTCCTTGGCCAGCAGGCTCTGGAGTTCGGCAACCAGCAGCTCATTGCGGTAATTGCGGCCTGCCGTATCCATCAGGACCAGATCACAGCTCTCCAGGCGGAACAGGGCTCTCTGCAAATCTCCCGGCGACTGGACCACCTCCAGAGGCATGTTCAGTATAGCCGCATAGGTGCGGAGCTGCTCGACCGCCGAGATGCGGTAGGTATCCGAGGTAATCAGCCCTACCTTGCGTCCCTGCTTGAACAGCTGCTCCGCAGCCAGCTTGGCTATGGTCGTCGTTTTGCCTACCCCGGTAGGGCCTGCAATATAAACAATTCTTGTATCCGGCGCAATGCCATTTGCGATCCGGCCCGACAAGAAGCTGTCCACTTGAGCCTTCAGCATGTCAGCGAACCGGCCGGGAGCCCAAGTCCGCCCCTCATCTCTCCATTGTTCGAAAACATTGCTGATCCATTCGTCCACCAGCACAGCGTCCGTCTCCTGCTCGGTTAGCCTGCTTTTGAGTTCTTCGAGCGGCTCCGGCAGTTCTGCTGCCTCTGCCGAGTAACGGGCTATCCGCTCCATCCAATGCTTCATATCGCGGATTTCCCGGAGCACATCGCTTTCAGGAGCCGGCCCTTCTGCAGGAGCAGCCTCCCTTCTCCGTGCCTCATCGATCTCCGCCATGCCAGCGGATTTCAAATACTGCGCAGCATCATGCTCTCCGGTAAAGCCTGCTGCCCCGTCCTCTTGGTCAACGACCGGCATAACCGCAACAGCTGTCTTATTCTCGGCAGCCTCGGACAGAGCAGCGGCAATTTCGGCAAAAGCCTGCTTAGCCGCTGCATCACCTGCGGAGCTTCCCCGGTCTGATGGAGCTATAGCGTCCGTGCCTGAAGCCGCGGGCGCTGAAGCCGCCTTCCGGTAAGCTTGTGGAACCGCGCTGCGCGGAATGTTCTGCGGAGCCGGCGGTGCCTTGTCCGGTGCACCGGGCTTTTGAGCATTTTCAACTGCGGCGACCACCTCTATTTTTTTCTTCTTGAACATGCCCATGAAACCGCCGACACGTATCTCCTTGGTGCTCAAAATTACGGCATCGCTTCCCAGCTCGTTGCGGATAGAATACATGGCGTCAGGCATCGAGTCGACTACATAACGCTTCACTCTCATAAGTTCACCACCCCGACGCTTTGAATTTCAATATTAGGCTCCAGCTCACTGTAGGACAACACTGGAATATCCTGCATTGTCCGTTCAATGACCTGCCGCAAATACATCCGGATCGTAGGGGATGTCAATACAATCGGCTGCTGCCCTGATTGAAGCAGGCGGTTAATCTGCTCGGTAAGCCGCTGGTATACCGTCTGCGTGGATACAGGATCAAGAGCCAGATAGCTGCCCTGCTCTGTCTGCTGCACACTTTCGCTGATTTTCTTTTCCAGATTGGGTCCAACTGTAATTACCCGCAAGGTCTCTCCGGTCTGTGAGAATTGCTGCGTGATCTGCCTGGACAGCGACTGGCGGACATACTCGGTCAGAATATCAGGGTCCTTGGTATAGGTACCGTAATCAGCCAGCGTTTCAAAAATAGTCACCAAATCGCGGATCGAGATTTTTTCACGCAGCAGCTTGCCAAGCACCTTCTGGACATCCCCGATAGCCAATACTGAAGGAATAAGCTCGTCCACCAATACAGGATAATTCTCGCGGAGATTGTCGACCAGTTGTTTGGTTTCCTGACGTCCAAGCAGTTCATGCCCATAACGTTTGATAAGCTCCGTCAAATGAGTGGCTACTACGGAAGGGGGATCAACTACGGTATAACCCGATAATTCCGCCCGTTCCTTTACCGATTCGTCAATCCATAACGCCGGCAGGCCAAAGGATGGTTCTACAGTCTCAATTCCATTAATCGACTCATCATCATACCCGGGACTCATGGCAAGATAGTGATTAAGTAATAATTCACCGCCGCCAACGTTATTTCCTTTAATTTTTATGACATATTCATTCGGTTTTAGTTGAATATTGTCGCGAATACGGATGACAGGCACAACCAACCCCATTTCCAGGGCACATTGCCGCCTGATCATGATAATCCGGTCAAGCAGATCGCCGCCCTGGCCTGTATCCGCAAGAGGGATGAGTCCGTATCCAAACTCGAATTCAATAGGATCGACAGTCAGCAGGTTGATTACACTTTCCGGACTGCGCACTTCCTCAATCTGCTGTTCTTCGACAAGCTGTTCCTCGGCAATTTGCTTTTGACTGGCCTTTTGACCCATGCTATAGGCTGCATAGCCCATTAATCCCGCCAGCGGCAAAGTGGACATTACGGTAATCGGGGTGAAAAATCCGAGAAAAGAAATGGTTATGGCAACGATATACAGCAGCTTGGGATAGGATAACAATTGTCCTGTCAGATCCTCTGCCAGGTTGCCATCCGACGCTGCACGGGTAACAATCAAGCCTGCAGCCGTCGAGATAAGCAATGCCGGAATCTGGCTGACCAATCCATCGCCGATAGTCAGTACAGAATACGTGGAGAGGGCATCTTGAAAAGACATGCCTTTGATCGTCATGCCGATAATAAAACCGCCGATCAGGTTAATCAAGAGGATGATAATGCTGGCAATAGCGTCCCCCTTGACAAATTTGCTCGCACCGTCCATGGAACCGAAAAAGTCGGCTTCGCGTTCGATCTTGCGCCGGCGTTCCCCGGCCTGCTGTTCATTGATCATACCGGCATTCAGGTCGGCATCGATACTCATCTGTTTGCCGGGCATCGCATCCAGGGTAAACCGTGCGCCTACCTCGGCTACGCGTTCCGAGCCTTTGGTAATAACGATAAACTGTACAACTACCAGGATCAGGAAGACAATGAACCCGATAGCGATCTGCCCCCGGGCAATCCAGCTGCCGAATGTGGCTACAACCTCGCCCGCATGACCTTCCGCCAGAATCAATTTGGTGGTGGAAATATTCAATGCGAGGCGAAACAGGGTTGTGATCAGCAGCAGTGAGGGAAAAATCGAGAACTGCAGCGGGTCCTTTGTGTTCATTGCAACTAATATAATTGTTAAGGCTATTGAAATATTGATAATCAGCAGTACATCCAGAAGCCAAGCCGGGATGGGCAGAATCATCATAAGCACAATACCGATAACACCCAGTAGAACTGTTAGATCTCTTGCTTTCAATGTCCTCGAACCTCCCCCGGCTTATCTCCTCTTGCCTTTAAGCTTGTATACATAGGCGAGCACTTCAGCAACCGCCTGGAACAGGTCGGCAGGGACAACGTCGCCGATTTCTGCCCTTTGGAATAACGCCCTTGCGAGCGGCTTGTTCTCCATAGTTATAACACCATGCTCCTTGGCCAGTTCACGAATACGGAGTGCCACAAAGTCCTGGCCCTTGGCTATAATTTGCGGAGCCTCCATTTGAGAGCCGTCATATTTCAGGGCAACCGCGAAGTGAGTCGGGTTAGTGATGATCACATCCGCGTTAGGAACCTCCTGCATCATGCGCTGCATGGCCATTCTTCGCTGCCGTTCCCTGATTTTCCCTTTTATGACCGGATCGCCTTCCATTTTTTTGTATTCATCCTTAATATCCTGCTTGGACATTTTCAGGCTCTTCTCATGCTCGTACTTTTGATAAATGTAATCCAATACAGCCATTGCCAAGAGTGCCGCCCCGATTTTGATGCCCAGATTCATCGTCATTTTTGCAGCAAACTTGAAAGCCCCTTCTGCACTGACATGGGCCAGGGAAGCAAAGCTTTCCTTCTCTCCCCAAAGGGTACTGTAGACCAGGTAGCTAATAACCAGCAGCTTGAAGATGGATTTCAAAAACTCTACAAAAGACCGCATGGAGAAAATGTTTTTGAAGCCCTTGACCGGATTGATTTTACTGAATTTTGGAGTCAGGCCTTCAGTGACTATCATAAAACCGACCTCAGCCAGATTCACCGCAAGAGCCATCACGAAGGTAATAATGAACAGCGGGGCCAGGAGCATCAATATCTGCACACCATAGTGGTTAAACATCTCGGTAACATTCTCCGGTGTCACCTGCATCATCATGCGATTCTGAAAAACGTCCGTGTACAGTGTAATAACCCGTTCCTTTATATAGCCCCCAAACATCATCAAGGTTAAAAGCGCCGATAACAGCACAACCGCACCCGATAGCTCGGCACTTTTGGCCACCTGGCCTTTTTTGCGCGCCTCCTGCCGTTTCTTCGGGGTTGCCTTCTCTGTCTTGTCTCCCCCAAAATGCTGAAGATTGAGTTTATAGCGTTTCGTCTTCGGCATAACTCTCTCTCCTTAAGTCACCTAAGGACTCTTCCCCATGAGGCCCAGCAGATTGTGCATGGACTCAAACATAATGTCGAACAGATTCTGGAACAGTACGGCCAGACTCGGCATTAGCAGCAGAAGCAGTATAAGTCCTACAATGATTTTGAGCGGAACCCCAATGACGAACACGTTATATTGCGGAGCCGTTCTTGCCAGAAAGGCCAGGCCGACATCCGTAAGAAAAAGTGCGGTAACCAGCGGGGCCGACATTTGAAAAGCCAGCATGAATGACTGGGCAAATGAACGGACCAGAAACTCCGACAGGCTTCCGTCTATCATTTTGATCAACAGATCGTTATCAATCGGAACCCATTTATAGCTGTATACGATAGCATCCAATAAATAATGGTGTCCATTCATGCTCAGAAACAGCAACACGGCAATCATGTACTTGAAGTTCCCGATCACAGGAGCGGAAGTTCCGGTCATAGGATCAATGACGTTGGCGATCCCGAAGCCGATTTGGATATCAATGAAGGAACCGGCAGTCTGGATGGCCATAAACATCAGATAAGCGATAAAGCCAAGCAATAAGCCTATTAACGCCTCACGGACAATCAGCAAAATATAGGTCAGATCCTGTGGAACGGTAATTCCTGTCCCTCCAGAGCTGAAAACAACCATTGCCACAAAAAAGGAAAGCCCGATCTTGAACGTCGCCGGAATGCTTCTCGTAGAAAAGAGCGGAACCACAACAAAAAAGGCGGAAATTCGACAAAAAATCAGCAAAAAGACGGGAAAACTTTGCAGCAGGGTCTCCATATTCATCCAATCAACCGATGTACATATTGAGATTGCCCAAAATTTGTGAGGTGAAATCTACCAGCTTTGTAATAATCCACGGTCCGAACAACAGCAAGGCAAGCAGGACTGCAACAATCTTCGGAATAAAGGCCAGGGTCTGCTCCTGAATCTGCGTTGTAGCCTGGAATATACTGACAATCAGTCCTACCACCAGACCAAGAATCAGCATGGGAGCGCTTGTTTCGAGCACTAAATATACGGCTTGGCCTGCCAGACCGATAATGAATTCCGTATTCATCCCTTATGCCTCCTCTTGCATCTCAGGTGTTAAAACTTAACAACAAGGATTTAACGACTAAGTACCACCCGTCTACCAGTACAAAGAGCATTATTTTGAAAGGCAATGAAATCATTACCGGAGGCAGCATCATCATCCCCATAGCCATCAGGGTACTTGCCACCACAATATCGATAATCAGAAATGGAATGAAAATCATGAAGCCCATGGTGAAGGCCTTCTTCATCTCTCCGATGGCAAAAGCCGGCACGATCACCGTTAAGGGAATATCGCTGTAGGTTGCAGGCTTAACCGAAGCGTTGTTGCCGGTATAGTTCATAAACAGCAGCAAATCCTTAGTGCTCGTCTGCTTGAACATAAATTCCTTCATCGGATCTGCGGCCTTGTTAAGAGCCTCGGTCTGGGTAAGCGTTCCTTTCATGTACGGCTGCAGCGCCGTCTCATTCACCGTTGCCAGTGTAGGAGACATAATAAACAGCGTCAGGAACAAGGCCAGACCTACAAGCACCTGATTCGGAGGCATGGACTGCGTTCCAAGCGAGGTTCTGACAAAGCCCAGGACGATGACAATCCGGGTGAAGCTGGTCATTAGCACAAGAAAGGCCGGGGCCACGCTCAGAACCGTTACAAGAAGCAGAATTGAGATAGAACTGGTACCGCTGCCCGAACCGTCGCTGCCTCCTACCTGAATATCAATATTAGGGATAGGATCGGCATGTACAGAATGCATCAGCATGGCGCTGAACAGGGCGAGCAGCAGAAATGAAAGAAGCAGCTTATTTTTCATAAATCCCTCGACTCATCCTTAAGCACATCATCCCGGAGCAGCTCCTCCATCTTCTCCTTACGCTCTGGTGCGAGCGCAAGCTTGGATTGCAGCGTCTCATAAAAAGAAGATGTTTCGTTAAGTTCAATTTCCTGTGATGGCACCTCTCCGCGGAATTTGGCTCTAATCTTGGCGACAAGCGGCGCAAGAAAATTATTCTGTCCTGATGATTGATCCTCAAATGCGGAAATAATCAACGCTACCTCAGCCGGATCGGTGATTTTGTCCATCATGGATATATTCTCACCGACCCCGATCAGATAGAGGCTGCCTCCGAGTTCAATGATCTGTATTGACTTGTTCGGCCCGAGGCCCAAAGCGCCAAGTGTACGGATGGAACGCCCGCTCATCAAGGTTTGATTGCGGCGTCCCAGAAAACGGATGAGCAGCACTATGAGCACGACAATTACCGCAAGGACAAGAATAACGTTAAACAAATTCAGCAGGGTGTTACCTGTTCCTAGCGGTTCTACGCTGACTGGCATAAGTTCTTGTTATACGCCCAGCGTTTTGTTAATGGCTTCAATAACACGGTCTGCCTGGAAAGGCTTCACGATAAAGTCCTTGGCACCCGCTTGGATTGCGTCAATAACCATAGCCTGCTGACCCATGGCAGAACACATGATGACTTTGGCATTGGCATCTACTTTTTTGATTTCTTTCAGCGCTGCAATTCCATCCATCTCAGGCATGGTGATATCCATCGTGATCAAATCGGGACGCAGTTCCTTAAACTTCTCAATAGCCTGGGAACCGTCCTGGGCTTCGCCCACTACCTCAAATCCGTTTTTAGACAAAATATCCCGGATCATCATTCTCATAAATGCTGCATCGTCCACGATTAGAATTCGGTTAGCCATTTTTACAAAATCCTCCCTAAGTATGCATTATTGTAATTTTTGAATTCGGTCCCACTGGCTGACGATATCCGTAACGCGAACTCCGAAGTTTTCGTCGATAACCACGACTTCCCCTTTGGCAATAAGCTTGTTGTTAACCAGAATATCTACGGGCTCACCGGCCAGCTTGTCCAGCTCGATGATTGAGCCTTGCGACATCTCCAGAATATCTTTGATCTGCTTCTGGGTCCTTCCTAATTCTACGGTCACTCTCAGTGGTATGTCCATCAATAAATTCAAATTATTTTCGTCGATATTGCCAAAGGCGCCTGAGCTGAGGTTGGCAAATTGCACCGGCTGCACATTTACATTGCGGCCTGTGGCAGGATTCTGCGGTGGAGCCTGCTGATACGGCATTCCTTGCGGCGGCATACCATAGGGCGGCATTCCATAAGCCGGCATTCCAGCGGGAGGATAATAATACCCGCCTTCCGGCATTCCCGGATAAGGTGGCATTCCCTGCGGCGGATATGGCGGCGGCGCAGCTCCAGGCTGTGCTGGAGGTGTCTGCTGCACAGGAGGCGCTGCAGGCGGTTCCTGTGCTGCCGCCGGCTTAGACGGAGCCTCCATCGCCGCTGCGGCCGCTTCCTGATCCGGCTGGCTGACATCGCCGAGCAGCATGGTCACCATATCTTTGGCGAATTGCACCGGCAGCAGCTGCATAATCGTGGAATCAATCAAATCCCCGATTTTGAGCCGGAAGGAAATTTGAATCAGTGTTTCATCATCCGGGAGACTGCCTACCCCCTCCCCGCTCGACATATTCAGAATATCGATGCCCGGGGGCGAAATATTCACGAAGCGGTTGAAAATAGTGGACATGGACGTGGCCGAGGACCCCATCATTTGGTTCATGGCTTCCTGGACGGCGCTGATATGTATCTCATTCAGCTCTTCATCCTTCGGCTCACCTTCACCGCCGAGCATCAGATCAGCGATCACCTGTGCATCCCTGATTTTGATAACCAGTGAGTTGATGCCCTGAAATCCATCCACATATTGTACATGTACCGCAACATGAGGTTTCGGAAAAGCTTCTTCGAACTCTCCGCGTGTGATGATAGATACCTTAGGGGTAGTTATATCCACCTTCTTGCCCAGCAAGGTGGACAGCGCAGTAGCTGCGCTTCCGAAGGTTATATTCCCGATTTCTCCCAGTGCGTCCTGCTCAAAGGGGGTCAGGTAATCGTCCACCGTCTTGGCCGCAGGAGCAAGCCCGCCTTCCGCAGACTGTCTGAGAAGGGCATCAATTTCTTCTTGGGATAAGTAGTCTTTACTCGTCAAAATCTTCAACTCCTTCGCTGACTATCTCGTCTATTTGCACAGCAACACGCTCTTTGATCATCCCGGGACTTCCGATGAATTTCAGCTTGTCCCCCACCTTGATCGACAGTCCGGAATCCACGGTCTTGTTGAGAGAAATAACGTCGCCGACGTTAAGCCCGAGAAATTCAGCAATGGATAGACTCGATTCGCCCAGTTCTGCTACAATCGGCAGCTGCGCCCGGTGAACTCTGGCCCGGATTGCCTCAAGCTCAACCTCATCCCGCACCTTCTTTTCGGAGACAAACCATTGGTGCACGGACAGCCTGGACATAATCGGCTCCAGAACAACGTGAGGTATGCACAGATTGATCATTCCTGTCGTATCGCCGATTTTGGTGCTTAAGGAAATTAGTGCAATGGTCTCGTTGGGCGATACGATTTGCATGAACTGAGGATTTGTCTCCAAAGCCTCCATGCGGGGATTGATATCCAGCACCGTCTTCCAGGCCTCCTGCAGGCTTTCAAAGCATCTGCTGAAAATTCTTTCCATTATTGTGGTTTCAATTTCAGTCAGTGCATTAATCTTGGAAGGCGCCGTCCCAAAGCCGCCCAGCAGTCTGTCCAGCATGGCAAAGGCGATATTCGGATGCACTTCCATGACCATGCGGCCTTCAAGCGGTTCAGCTTCGAAAATATTCAAGATCGTCATTTTTGGAATGGAGCGGATAAACTCATCATAAGGGAGCTGCTCTACTTGAACGACATTGATCTGCACGAAGGTGCGCAATTGGGCCGAAAAGTACGTCGTAAGATAGCGGGCAAAGTTATCATGAATCCGTGTAAGGCTCCGGATATGGTCCTTTGAGAAACGCACGGCCCGTTTGAAATCATAAGAGCGTATTTTCTTCTGGGTTTCCTCTTTTTTTAGTTCGTCGGCATCCATTTCACCGGATGAAAGCGCGGCAAGCAGAGCGTCAATTTCGTTTTGTGATAGTACATCAACCAATTCAATCACCCCCCTATCAAAGAATTAACCCTCCAGCAGCTAAATGGAAGCCAAAATGAATTTAGTGAATTCGATCTGGGTTATAGTGCCTTCGGTCAAATTCTTATTAATAATATTCACGAGCTTGCTGCTGAATTGATCTTTGCCGCTCGCCCCGTTCAGTTCCTCAGGCTTGGCATCGGCAATCGCCTTGATAATAAGCGGCGTAATCTTAATAGCTTTTATCTTTTCGAATTCTTCCTTGGACTTCGCTGTATCCAACTGGAAAGCGATATCTACTGAAAGGATATAATCGGGATCGGCAAGATTAGTTTTGATGTCAGTGATTTCGGCCGTCAGCTCGACGATTTGATCCGCACTGAGCCTTTTGGTCTCCACATTCTGGACTGCCGTATTCACATCATTCGTATCGTTCGGAAAGATCTTATCCATTAGTAAAAATGCAGCTACTACGATAAGTGTAATTGCTAATAAAATCGTAATGAGCCACGGCAGCATCTTTTTCATGAAAGCTCCTCCATTGACTGGACTTTAATGGTGGCAGCATATGTGCCAATGTCCCTGTTATAATCACGGATCTTAGTTATGACTTCATCGGCTTTCTCCAGCACGATCAGTCTTTTTCCGGTTACGAGCGTAATGTACGTATCCGGGCTTTCTTCAACCATTTCTACCAATAAAGCATTCAAAAACATGGGTGTTCCGTTCAATCTGGTTACCGAAATCATAACAGGCCTCCTAACAAAAAATAGGGGGAGGAGTTTCCCCCCCTGACTTCACAATAACGGATCTGCTGACAAGAGAAACGTTATTATTATACAGCACGTTTATGATTATGGTACAAGCATTAACGCTTGAGGTTAACAACTTCCTGCAGGATTTCATCAGAAGTCGTAATTATACGGGAGTTCGCCTGAAACCCGCGCTGGGAGACAATCATTTCTGTAAATTCGCCGGTAAGATCCACATTGGACATTTCAAGCTGGCCGGCGACAATGGAGCCTGTCCCAAGTTCGGCATCATTGGCTGTAGTGATAACAAGCTCACCGTCCGCGTTGGCATTCATTGTCATACGGTACAGATTGCCGCCGATTTTCTCAAGCCCCTCCGGATTGCTCACTTTGGTTACACCAATCTGAACCCCTGCTTCTGTAGTACCGTCCGCCATTGTCTGCATGATTGTACCATCAGAACTAATAGTGAAGGCTGTAACGTCTTCGCCCAGCTGAATGGCTTCACCATCGGAATCAAGCACATGCAGTCCGTCAGAGGTCAGCAGATTGCGGCTGGAGTCCACATGAAAATCACCTGCGCGGGTCAGGAAGGGGGTTTCCTGATCATCAGAGAGCCTGACCAGGAAAAATCCGTCGCCGTCAATGCGCAAGTCTGTCGGATTGTTGGTTGTCATGGCACTGCCGGCCAAATGCAGGGTGTCGATGGAACCTATGCTCACACCCAGTCCAATCTGTTTGGCATTCACCCCGCCTTGCCCTCCATCAACAGGTGCTGTAACACCGGAGACGGTCTGGCTCATGATATCCTTGAACATTACCCGCCCGGATTTGAAGCCGATTGTATTTACGTTTGCAATGTTGTTGCCGATAACGTCCAGTTTCGTCTGGAAACCGCGCATTCCTGAAACACCTGAGTACATTGATCTTAGCATTGTTTGTCTTCCTCCCGGATATAGAGTACTTGGACTCTGAAATGATGTGGATTGTGAATTCGAGCGCTGGCTGCGTCAGTCGGTCGGCAGCCACTTCCGGCTCTCCAGTTAGGACCGGCCGGGTTAAGAGATGATTACTGCACTGTCAATTTGCGTAAATACATTATCCTTCATTGAACTGCCATCCATGGCAGTTACCACGGTCCGATTGGGCACACTGACAATTAGAGCCATGTCTTTCATTAATATCAGCGATTCCTTGCTTCCCTTGGCCGCTGCCTTGTCCACAGCGGATGAGATCTGGTCCAGCTGGCTGCTGCCAAGCTCTATGCCTCTTTGTTCCAGGCGCTTAGCCGCATGGTTGCTGAACTTCAGCATATTCTTCTGCAGCATGCTTTCGAACGAGGCTTCTGTACTTACAGAATTCTTGGAAGCCTGGGGCCGCTGCAATGCAGCCGGATGCACATTTGCGGGATACAGCTGGCCTATCGTGAGCCTGTCACTCATGACGCCGCCCCGCCATCCTCAGAGTCTGCAGCATCATTCGCATTATCGGCTTGTGGGGCAGCATTCTGAATTTGTGTAATATCGGTTAAAGCGATTCGTTCTTCGCCCACAACGGCATATTGGATACCGTTACTGACGACGATAGAATCCACATTGCCTGATTTGGACTGCAAAGTTACAGCATCTGTCCACGTAACGTCCTTGCCGATCAAGCCGGAGACCGAGCCAAGGGACTGATTCAGCGCTGTCAGCTGCGACGAAATATTCATCAGCTGCTCTACCGATGTGAACTGGGCCATTTGGGCGATAAATTCCTTATCCTCCATTGGCTGCATCGGGTCCTGATTCTGCAGCTGGGTGATCAGTATCTTCAGAAACTGGTCCTTGCCCAGCGTTGAATCGCCTGTTGTTTTTTTGCTGCTGTCCGCAACCGAATAATTCCATTGCTCTGAACTGGAAACAGGAGTTGTTGCCATTTTGATTTCACCTCGCTTTTCATCAATCTATGCTTTGGCAGAAAAGCTTCCGCCTTGTTCGCGGTGGTCCGCTTGGGCGCCTGCCACCCATTCTTTCCATTCTCCATTCAGCTCTGCGGCAAGCACAGCGTCACCGATATCCTCGCTGCGTTCCTTGGAGCGTCTCTCCTGCTGCTGTCCTCCGGACCCGCGGCCCTGCTGTCCGTTATATTGCGCCTGCAGCGGTGTATTGTTCTGTGTGACTTCCAATTTCTCAACCTGGAGCCCATGAGACTGCAGAGCAGATCTCAGCTGGCTCATCTGCTGCTCCAGCATATCCTTCGCTGCTGCATGCTCCGTTAAGAACGAGGCTACCAAATGACCGTTTTGCATTGTGATTTTAACATCAACCTGTCCCAGGTTCTCCGGGAATAGAGTGATTGTAGCTTCAGCCACTCCGCCTTTTTTGACAATATCCAGTTTGCCTGTAATAAAAGATTCCATCTCCTGGGCGAACTGAGGCACCGGAACCGGAGCCGCTTCTGCCTTCAAAGGAGCTGTGATGCCTCCACGCAGCGACAATTGGCCTGCAGTTACAACTTCATGCTCTTCATTTCCTGCCGTTGCTTCAGTTAAGGGCTCGGCTGTAGCTGAAGACGCGGGCGTTTCCGCTTTTCCGGCAGCCCTGGCTGGCGGAGTGCTGACCGCTTCTGAACCGGCATCATCTGCAGGTATTACCTTTGCAGCTGCAGTTTCAGGCTTGACGGCAGAGGATATGCCCAAACGAATGTCCGGCTGGGCCGGCGTCTTCACCTTGGACCCGCTATTTGTCTCAGTGCCAGCCGGTGCTGCCAATGACACAGCCGGCGCCTCTGTGCTTACGGTTGTTTTCCCTTTTGCCCTGCTCTCCGGAACAGCTGTTTCTGCCAGTATAGCCGTGAAATTATTCAAAAGCCGGACGCCTTGCGAAGCTGCTTGCTCATCCCCGCCAGCCGCCGCCTGCTGAATCATATTCACAAGGCTGTTAAGCTCATCCTGGACAGCAAACCGGAGTGTCTCCGGATTCCGGGCCAGGGGAGAAAGCGCAGCGGTGTTGGTTCCAGCTTCTGCTTCAACCGTGCCGTCTGAAGGACTGCTTCCCGGCAATAGAGCCGAAACCTGGACAAGCCAGCCTTGCAGCGCAGCCAGCAGGACAGGATCGCTGCTTATGCTTTCATCCAGCCTTGCAAGATCCTCCGTAAGCTCCTGCACCTGCCCGGTATTCCGGGAGCCGCCTGCACCTTCGGTCTCCTCTCCAGCTGCCTGTACGGCATTCATCAGTCCTTGCAGCAGCGCAGCCAGATTCCCCGGAATGGGTGTCTCCGTCCCCTTGGCTGCAGCTCCTGCAGCTCCTTCCATGCTCTGAACAAGGGTCTGTGCAAACGGCAGGAGCGTTGCCTTCCCGCTGGCGGCAGCCGTTGCCGCATTGGCAGCTGTCGCTGCTCCGCCGGATGCCGCTGTGTTGCCGGCAGCCATGGTTTGAACGACTAAACTCATTATTTTCACCTCCCTTCAAAAGCTATTTGCCGCCCATCAGACGGTTCAAAACCTTGGCAGTCTGGGCGCTGTCCTGCTTCGTCATCTCACCCAGAATTGAAGAGCGCACACTGTCGCTTACGCTGTTCAGAATAGTGATGACTTTGTCCGGGCTGATTGCATACATGGACCCCAGCAGCGTTGCCGCATCGGCTGCAGGCATAGCTGTGAAGGTCTGGTTCAGCTTCTCTTGATCCAGGTTGCCGGATGTTGCTGACGCAGCGGCGGAAGCGGAATCCTGCTTCAGTCTCGATTGAAGGGCTGCAATAGCCATATCGGTCGAATTCGTTGTTTCTTTTAGCTTAATGGAGACATCCGCAGCCTTCTTGGGGTCCATCTTCTCCAAAATGGCCGTTTTGCCGGCATTGTTCATGACACTGAAGATTTGCACCATTTCATCGGTGGTCAGATTCTCCATAATCGGTGCGGCTTTGGAGGCCTTCATTCCCGCGTAGAGCTTGGCTAATTCTGTCACCTGCTTCACGTAGGGATCTTCGGCTTCGCCTGTGCTTGCTTCGGCAGCGGCAGCTTCTTCCCTCATGCTGTCTATCTGCTTCTGCAGCGCCTCCGCCTTCGTTGCCTGGGCGGCCATATCTTCATTGGCCTTGGTCAGCTGCTCCGCCTGCGCAGCCAGTTGGTTCTTCAGTTCCTTGATTGTTGTTTCCGAGCTCGCAGCCTGTTCCTCAATTTTCTTTTGCGGATCATCTTCCGTCTCCTCGCCGGCAGCCGGCGCCGGATCAGGAACCCAACTTTCCACAAAGGGAATCTTGTTCGCAATAGACAGAACATTCTGGCGGATATCCATATTAAAAAGAGTCAACAATACGCCAAGCAGCACAAGAGTAAAGATAATCGGAATCATCAGAAACAGAAACCGCTCAAATTTGCTCGCTGACCCTTCATTTTCAAATTCCATTTCATTATTAGCCACTAACGGAAACCTCCTGGGTTAGAGGGATTTCATCGCGAAGCGGACGGTAGCTATCTCATCCAGTTCGTTTTGTTCCCGCAAAATCATACTTTGCTGAAATGCCGTCTGAGCCTTGTCTCTGGCCTTCAGCCATACTTTCTCATCCAGCACCTTTGTGCTGAGCTGATCCTGCTTGTGCCGGACCTCCAGATGTGCACGGCTGATATCCAAATGCTTGCGGGCGATACAGTGATCCAGATAATCCACATAATCCTGCATTTCACGAAGCTTGGCCATGGGTGTTTTTTGTTCGGCCGCCTGCTGCAATGACTGCATCAGTGTGCTGCGCTGAGCGGTTAATTCTTCAAGGCTTCTTTCCTGGGCCTGCAGTTCTCCGAGTGCGCTTGAGAGCATCCACTCTGCCTGTGTTTTTTCATTCCCCTTCAAGTCCACCACTTTTTGAAAAGTATAATGGAATCTCACTATCAATCAACTCCTTGAGAACTGAGAAATTAATGACTCCTGAACCTCGGCCAGCGTTACCTTTTCATCCACCTTCTGCTTTGTGAAATCCCAAATGCTGTCAATATAGTGCATGGATTCATCAATCTGGGCATTGGAGCCTCTCTGGTAAGCTCCAATATTAATCAAATCCTCGGAATCCTTATATACGGCCATAAGCCGCTTCACATTCTCGGCTGCCGCAATCTGCTCCTCCGGGGCAATATCCTTCATGACACGGCTGATGCTGGCGAGAACATCGATTGCAGGAAAATGCCCTTTGTTGGCGATATTCCGGTTCAGCACGATATGCCCGTCAAGTATTCCGCGCACAGCATCGGCGATCGGCTCGTTCATGTCGTCACCGTCTACCAAAACTGTGTAAAAAGCGGTGATTGAGCCGGCAGGCCCTGTACCGGCCCGTTCGAGCAGCTTGGGCAGGCTGGCGAAGACTGAAGGCGTGTAGCCTCTCATTGCCGGCGGCTCACCTACTGCAAGCCCCACCTCGCGCTGTGCCATTGCATAACGGGTTACCGAGTCCATCATCAGCATGACGTTCAGCCCGCGGTCACGGAAATATTCGGCAATCGTTGTGGCAATCAGCGCCCCTTTGATCCGGATGAGCGCCGGCTGGTCCGAGGTGGCCACAACAACAACAGATCGCTGCAGTCCTTCTGGCCCTAGATCCCGTTCAATGAAATCGAGCACTTCTCTGCCCCGTTCCCCGATCAGTGCGATTACATTCACATCTGCCGAGGTATTGCGGGCGATCATTCCCATTAATGTACTCTTGCCGACCCCGGAGCCGGCGAAAATGCCTACGCGCTGCCCTTTGCCGATGGTCAGCAATCCGTCTATCGCCCTGACCCCGATGCTGATGGGCTCCTGCACGCGGGGACGGTTCAAAGGGTTGGACGGGATGTTGAAGGTTGAGCTGTGCGGCATGCGCGCCGGAATGAGTGAGCCGTCAAGCGGCTGTCCCAGCCCGTCGAGCACCTTGCCCAGCAGCTCCGAGCCAACTTGGACGCTAAGCGGCTTGCCCGTCCCTACAACATCGCAGCCGGGACCAATCGCCTGCAGCTCTCCAAGCGGCATCAGCAGCACCTTGTTGTCGCGGAAGCCGACGACTTCGGCCTGCAGCGGCTTATTGCCTTTGGCGGGATAGATGAAGCATACATCGCCAATGCTGGCATCCGGCCCTTCGGACTCAACCATCAGCCCGATGACTTGGGTAACCTTCCCGTTAATTCTAACCGGGTCGAAGTTACGCAGCTGTTCTTTATAGCGTCTGCTGTCAAGCATCCTCTTCCCCATTTCTGTGCTCATCCGTGTCCAGTGCAATTCTTACCAGCTCTTTCTTGATTTCGGCCAGCTGCGTATCGATGCGTGCATCGATGCTTCCAAACGAAGAACGGATAACGCAGCCAAGATCACGGACCGCCCCATCAGGCAGAATCTGAAGCTCGGCCTGCGAATCCACCGCCAGCGCCAGTTCCTCTCTGGCAGCATTGACAAAAGCGAACTGTGCCGGAGATACGCATAAGGAGATCAGCCCCTGCTCGCGTTTGCGGGCAAGATTCTTGCGGATCAAATCCATCGCGAACTGCGGCTCCACCGTCAGCTGCTTGTCCACAATTTTCTCGGCGATGTCACAGCTCAGCTCCACCAGAAAAGGTTCGGCCTCCTGAATAATCACATCTCTGGCACGGTAGGCTTCCTTAAGCACCTGTCTCGCTTCATCCATCAGCTCGTCAAGCTTCTGTGCCATTTCCTGTTCAGCCTGTGCAAGACCTTCCTGATATCCCTGCTGGTAGGCTTCGGATTTGACAGCCTCCACAAGATGCTCATCCTGCTCCCGGCGCTGCCGCCACCATTCTTCAGCCTCTGTCTTCGCCGAATCCACAATATTCTCAGCTTCCTGCGCTGCGTTTCTGACCTGTCCTTCGGCAAACTCCTGTGCATCCTTCAGCATTTGCTTGCGGGCCTGCTCCGCCGCTTCGCGGGCGGGGTCCTGATAGTGCACCTCACCTGCAGCTTCATCATCAGCAGCAGGAGGTTCCCCGGTCAGACCGGCATGCTGTCTGGCTTGCTCCAGCCGCTTAAGAACATCTACCGGAACATATTGAGAATGTTTGATCAGCCTAGACAATAATGTCATCTCCTCCGCCACGGGCGATGATTATTTCACCTGATTCTTCAAGTCTGCGGATCGTTCCTACGATGCGGGTCTGTGCTTCTTCAACGTCACGCAGCCGCACCGGACCCATATACTCCATTTCTTCGCGGAAGGTTTCCGCCATCCGCTTTGACATGTTGCGGAAGATAACATCCCGCACTTCCTCGCTGGCAACCTTGAGCGCCAGCTGCAGATCGGCATTCTCGATATCGCGGATAATCCGCTGTATCGAGCGGTTGTCCACATTGACAATATCCTCGAATACGAACATCCGTTTTTTGATTTCTTCGGCCAGCTCGGGGTCCTGAATTTCCAGGGAATCCAGAATTGTGCGTTCCGTCCCGCGGTCTACACCGTTCAGAATCTGCACAATGGATTCAATGCCCCCGGCGTTCGTATAATCCTGAGTAACCGTAGCCGACAGCTTCTGCTCCAGCACCCGTTCGATTTGGGTAACAACCTCGGGAGAAGTGCTGTCCATAATTGCGATTCTCCGGGCAACCTCTGCCTGCTTCTCCTGTGGAAGCGAGGACAGTATGGAAGCCGCTTGTTCAAATTGCAGATATGATAATACAAGAGCGATGGTCTGAACATTTTCGTTCTGGATAAAGTTCAGGATCTGGTTAGGATCAGCCTTGCGTGCGAAATCGAAAGGCCGTACCTGCAGCGTTGCCGTCAGGCGGTTGATAACCTCCATTGCCTTGGTCGAGCCAAGCGCTTTTTCCAGTATCTCTTTGGCGTAATTGATACCGCCTTGCGATATATATTCCTGGGCAAGACAGATTTGATGGAATTCGGACATAATTGACTCTTTTTCCGAGCTGTCCACTTTTCGGACATTGGCGATTTCCAGAGTCAGCTGCTCGATTTCCTCGTCCCTCAGATGTTTGAATATTTGCGCCGATACCTCGGGCCCTAGTGTGATAAGCAGGATCGCCGCCTTTTGACGGCCGCTAAGCACCTGCTGGGTGGCTTTTGCCATTAGTTCACCTCTGTTCGTCTGCAAGCCATGTGCGCAGCAGATTTACGAATTCATCCGGCTTCTTCTTCGCCAGACTTTCCAATTGCTTGCGGACCTGGCTTTCGTTCGTCACGCTATCCATATTAATGGATGGAAACTCGGTAGGAACCTGAAGCGGGATGTCTTCTTCCACTTCTTCCTCTTTATTTTTGCGGCTGCGGTAAATCAAATATCCGCCTCCTGCACCGGCCAGCAATGCAGCTGCCGCAATCGCCCAAATCATCCACGCTGCAAGTCCGCCTGAAGCCGCGTTAACATCCGTACTTCCGAATTGTTGGGAGTAAACCGAAACTTTTTTAGTTAATTCTGCGTCTGTATAATCAGAACCTGAATCCGCCAGGGATGCGCGTACGATATTCACCAAAATATTCTGTATTGCTGCGGATGTGGTGTCGTCTAAAGTTGTTTGGCCGGAGGGTGGTTCAACAGCAACATTTATGGTTAAATCTTTAACAGAATATGGACTAGCGATTATATCCTTGGTGATTCGATTCACTTCATAGTTCCTGGTCTCCGAAGACTCCTCAGAAGAAGAAGTGCCCGAACCGGTATCCGAAGGATAACCCGAAACATCTTGCGAGCCTGTGCCTGCAACCCCTCCGGTAGTATTACCCTGACCCGAATAGGTGTTGCTGATAATTTGCGAGCTGATCTCAATCCCTTTCATATTCTCCGTGTCAACCGGCGCCACCAGATCCTCCTTTCGGTTCTCCTTGTCAAAATTCAATTTGGAGAGCACCAGAACATCCACTTTATCCGGACCCATGAGCGTGCTAAGGAATTGCTTCACATCTTTTTTGACATCATCTTCAAATTTCTTCTGGAGGGCAAAGTTTTCTTCAACCTGGCTGGAGACGCCCGCTTGACCGCCTTTGGCCGTTGGCATCAATTCAACTTCATTGTTGGCAATCGTAATGTTGTCAATCGGCAGGTTCGGAACAGCTGTTTTTACCAGATTAAAATAGCCGTCAATGTTATCCTGTGTGGGCCTAAAACCCGGATCAAAACTAAGCACCACTGAAGCGGAAGCCTGCTCCTGATTTTCCTGGGCGGCAAAGACCGTTTCCTTGGGGAGGTTGATCAGAACCTTGGCATCCTTGATGCCCTGCATCCGCCTCATCAGCTGTTCTATTTCACCGTTTAGAGCATTGTTGTATTTAACATTGAATTCGCTGTCCGTGGTGCCGATCATCGACGAGGACTCGTCAAAAATTTTATAGCCGATCGAACCCCCTTGTACAATTCCCTGCGAACCAATGTCCACTTTGATGCGGGCGGCCTCCGTACTTGGCACGGAAATGCTTTTGCCGTCCGGACTTAAACGGTAAGAAACTCCGGCTGAATCCAGGTAGCCCATTACTCCGGCCGAATCAGTGCTGTCCAAATCCTGAAAGGCCACTTCGTATTCCGTCTTCGATAATTGCATCGCTAATACTACGATTATGATTATGATGATAAACAGTGTAGAGAAAAACAATATTTTCTGTTTACCGCTGAATCTGTTCCAATACTGGTTAGCTTTCTCCCGGTACTGGGCAAATCTTTCATTCACAGTGTCACCCCATCCGAAACCAAGCTTGGATTATTTAGATTTGAGTTCTCATAATTTCCTGATAGGCTTCAATCACTTTGTTCCGGACTTGTGTAGTCAACTGCAAACTCAGCAACGCCTGTTGGGAAGAAATCATAGCCTCATCGATATTGACCTCTCCCAGGATAAATTTATTACTCATATCCTTTGCCTGCTGCTCTTGTTCAGCTACTTGATTCAAGGCATTCTCCAAGTATGAACCAAAGCTTTGTCCTGAGCCTTCAACGGTTGAAGCTTCAGCGGCTGTTGTCTTCATGGCGAGCGGCTTAATGGCCTGTGCTCCAATGCTCAAATTCTGTATCAACTGTTTCCCTCCCGGTATCTATTAATTCTATTTTCCAATTTCCAGCGCCTTGGTTACCATGGCCTTACTTGCATTCAGCATAGTAACATTCGCTTCATATGAACGGGACGTTGAGAGCATGTCCACCATTTCCTTGGTAATGTCCACATTTGGCATATATACATATCCACTCTCGTCCGCATCCGGATGGCTGGGATTGTATACCGGCTTGAGCGGGGAGGAATCTTCGATAATGGACTGCACCTTAACGCCTTGGCTGCCGCCGCTGTTCATCTTGGAATTCAGGATATTGGAGAAGCTGTTGTTCTGGGCCGTTTCCAATACGACAAGCTTGCGCCGGTAAGGCACTGCCTTGCCATCCACCACGGAGGCTCTTGTTGTCTCCGCATTGGCGATATTGGAGGAAATCACATCCATCCTGAGCCGCTGGGCGGTCAATGCTGAAGCGCTTATCCCAAAGCTGCTGCCAAAATTCATTGCTGGTTACCTCCCTTCAATTACCGTTCGCATCATTGTAATTTGGCTGTTTAGCTGTGATACATATGAGTTGTATCTAAGCTGGTTCTCAGCGCTTAGCGCCTGCTCCCGGTCCATGTCCACATTATTGTTGTTATTGTTCATTGAAGTGGTTTCATCCGTACTGACTACTGCTGTTGGTACAATAGTCCCTGTCCCGAATTGGAAGTGGCGGGAATCTGTCACCTTCGCATTAAGTGTTGACTTGATCCCGCTCTCTTGCTGCTGTAAAAAACTCTCAAAATTAACATCAGAGCGCTTGAAATTCGGAGTGTCGGCATTGGCCACATTATTCGCCAGAACACTTTGTCGTTTCGTGGCGGCGTCAAGGCCGCCTTGCAATCTTTGAAAACTAATGCTGTTCAATAAACCCAACGGAAATCCCCCTTCCAAAAGCTATGGTGATGAAAAGAATTCCACAAACTTCTTACGAATTCCTGCTTGATTCGACAAAAAGAACTAAAAATCTTCCTGGATTGCCGAATTTAGGTCGAAAGATGTCGATGGACGAATAAATTGTCAATCTCACATACATTGATTCTCTTAGAATTTGTATATTATTACAATAAGAAATAAGCCCTATCTTTTCAGAAAAGAGAGGGCTTAAAGCATACTTTTTCAATTATTTACCTTTTTTATTCCAAAATATGCTTTAATCTAACATATAATAACACGAAATCCCCCGATTTGGGGGATTTTTTGTAAAGACCTAATTCCAAATGCCTAAATTTAAATTGTTTTAAGCTTTGTCGCATCAAAGGATATATTGACTTAAATCGCGGTCCTGTGCGATTCCTGCCAATTTCTCCCGGACATACTCCGGAGTGATGACCATCGTATCCAAAGTTAACTCGGGAGCTTCAAAAGATAGGTCTTCCAGCAGTTTCTCCAAAATAGTATGCAGTCTACGCGCACCTATATTCTCCATATTCTGGTTCACAGAGGCCGCTATCCGGGCAATTTCATATATGGCCTCTTTTTGGAACTGCACTTCGATATTTTCAGTCTGCAGCAGATTGACATATTGCTTGGTCAGCGCGTTCTCCGGCTCTGTCAGAATGGAGACGAAATCCTCCAGCGTAAGGCTGCTCAGCTCCACACGGATCGGAAACCGCCCCTGCAGCTCGGGAATAAGATCCGAAGGCTTTGCCACATGAAAAGCTCCAGCGGCCATAAACAGCACGTAATCTGTCTTGACAGGGCCATACTTCGTCATTACCGTAGAACCTTCGACGATAGGCAAAATATCACGCTGGACCCCTTCCCGGGATACATCCGGACCCGAGCCTTTGCCTTGACTGGCTACCTTATCAATCTCATCGATGAAAATAATGCCGGACTGCTCGGCACGGGCCACCGATTCCTGAATGACATCATCCATATCGATCAGCTTCGCCGCTTCATCCTGAATCAGCACTTTACGGGCTTCCTTGATCGGAAGCTTGCGCTTCTTGGTCCGCTTGGGCAGCAGGCTGCCGAACATTTCCTGCATGTTCATCCCCATCTGGTCATTCCCCTGGCCTGCGAACATATCCAGCATAGTAGGCGTAGTATCTTCAACATCAACCTCTATAATGTCTTCCTCCAGCTGTCCCGCCAGCAGCTTGAACTTCACACCGCGTCGGCGCTCGCTAAGGCTTCCGTCTTCCGTTTCCTCTTTGGCATCCTCCGCTCCGCCGTTGTTCCCGCCAAAGATCATTTCAAACGGATTACGCTGCGATTTACTCTTCGAGCTGCCAGGCACCAAAATGGAAACGATGCGGTCATTGGCCAGTTCTTCAGCGCGGTCCTTTACCTTTTCGGTCCGTTCCAGCTTCACCATGCGAATGGAGGTTTCAACCAAATCACGGACCATCGACTCTACATCACGGCCCACATAACCAACCTCTGTAAACTTGGTGGCCTCTACCTTAATGAACGGAGCATTGACCAGCTTGGCCAGACGCCGCGCAATTTCGGTCTTGCCGACACCGGTGGGTCCGATCATCAGAATGTTCTTCGGTACAACCTCATCCCGCAGCTCCTCAGACAGCAGGCTGCGGCGGTACCGGTTGCGGAGCGCAACCGCCACCGATTTCTTGGCCTGCTTCTGGCCTACAATATACTTATCAAGTTCTGCTACGATTTGCCGGGGTGTAAGCGATTGATTCAGCATTGTGACTTCCTCCCTCTTTCTGTGGCACCGTGCCTATAGTTCTTCAACAATAATATTGGAATTGGTATACACGCATATCTCGGAAGCAATCTGCAGCGCTTCTTTGGCAATCTCCGCCGCGCTCAAATTAGAGGCATGGCGCTTCAGCGCCCGTCCTGACGCAAGGGCAAAATTGCCGCCTGAGCCAATGGCAAGCACATCATCATCCGGCTCGATAATTTCCCCGTTGCCGGAAATCAGCAGCATGCCCTCCTTATCCATCACAATCATCAGCGCTTCCAGCTTGCGCAGGATGCGGTCTTGGCGCCAATCCTTGGCCAGTTCAACAGCCGCACGCTGCAGGTTGCCGTGATGCTCCTCCAGCTTGCCCTCGAACTTCTCGAACAATGTAATCGCATCAGCCACTGATCCCGCAAAGCCGGCGATAACCTGTCCCCTGTATAGGCGGCGGACCTTTCTGGCTGTGGTCTTCATGATGACGCTCTCGCCAAACGTAACCTGGCCATCGCCGGCTATTGCCGCATGCCCGTTATGTCTCACTGCACAAATTGTAGTCGCATGAAAGCTCGGTAACATAATTTACGCAACCTCCTAAAAGTTTTGTGAGCGTTACTTCCTGATTTGTCTACGTACAAAACTCACTTCGTAAGCATATGCCTTGCTCACGCTTCCATTTCCGGCGTGGCCCCGGCCTCTGTAATCTCCGGCTCTGCATAAGCAAGGCCGGTGCGGGCGGCATATTCAGCGAGACTGTCCAGGGCACGGTGTGCAAGCAGCTCGTTCTTCTCTTTTTTACTGCGGATTCTACGCTCCAGCTTCGGCAGCAAGCCGAAATTGGCATTCATCGGCTGGAAATGTTCCGGATCGGCGGAGGTGATATACGCCGGCATGCTGCCCAGCACTGTATCCGGCGGAAAGATCAGCCCTTCTTCCCCAAGCGCCGCTCTCGCCGCATTCAAACCGGCGATCAGCCCCGAGGCTGCAGATTCGACGTAGCCTTCAACCCCGGTCATTTGGCCGGCAAAAAAAAGTCCTTCCCGGCCTTTCATTTGATAGGTAGGGTGAAGAAGCTTCGGTGAATTAATAAATGTATTGCGGTGCATTACGCCATAGCGTACATATTCGGCATTCTCAAGTCCCGGAATCAGGGAAAACACACGCTTCTGTTCGCCCCATTTCAGATGGGTCTGGAAGCCAACCAGATTATAAAGCGTCCCCGCAGCGTTATCCTGCCGGAGTTGGACAACCGCGTAAGGCAGCTTGCCTGTATGAGGATTCATAAGTCCCACCGGTTTCATCGGCCCGAACAAGGCGGTCTGCTTGCCGCGCTTCATCATAATTTCAATCGGCATGCAGCCTTCAAAGTAGATCTCTTTCTCAAAATCTTTGAGTGCAGCCGTTTCAGCCGAAATCAGCGCATCATAAAAAAGATTGAATTCCTCTTCCGTCATCGGACAATTCAGATAGGCGGCTTCACCCTTGTCATAACGTGAGGCCAGGTACACCTTGCCCATGTCGATGGTGTCTTTCTCCACGATCGGAGCCGCAGCGTCATAGAAGTAAAAATACTCTTCACCGAGCAGCCCTCTGATCTCGGCGGACAATGCGGGAGAAGTCAGCGGGCCGGTGGCTATTACAACAATCCCTTCCTCCGGTATATGCGTGAGTTCTTCATTTATGACTTCCACCAGGGGATGATTGTGCAGCTTGGAAGTAATTTCTCCCGAGAAGCCGTCACGGTCTACGGCAAGCGCGCCGCCTGCAGGAACTGCGTGACGGTCGGCTGCACCCAGCACCAGCGAATCCAGACGCCGCATTTCTTCCTTCAGCACGCCTACCGCATTGCCAAGTCCGTTGGCGCGCAGCGAGTTGCTGCATACCAGTTCGGCAAATTGACCGGTATGATGCGCAAGCGTCTTCACGACGGGCCTCATTTCATATAATCTGACCGGCACCCCGCGCGAGACAATCTGCCAGGCGGCTTCGCTGCCTGCGAGGCCGGCTCCTATTACGGTAACCCTAGCTGTATCAGTCAATTTCATTTCCTCCTGTAGAGACACGTTTATTCTGCCAGTTCTTCGCCTTCAAGCACAGCCTCTGTATGATCGCAAGAGGTGCACTGCAGCTTCGTGCCCTGCTTGTTGCGCTTCTCAACCATCCAGGAGCCGCAGACAGGGCATGGTTTGGCGGAGGGTCTGTCCCACGATACGAAATCGCAGCCAGGGTACTGGTCGCAGCCGTAGAAGACACGGCCCTTCTTGCTTCGCCGTTCCACCACCTTGCCTTCGCGGCACTTAGGACAGCTTACCCCGATGTCCTTGATGATCGGCTTGGTATTCCGGCATTCCGGAAACCCGGAGCAGGCCAGGAATTTACCGAACCGCCCAAGCTTATACACCATCGGCTTCCCGCATTTCTCACACAGCTCATCCGAGACTTCATCTTCAATTTCGATCTCTTTCATTTCTTCCTCCGCGAACACCAGACGCTTCTCAAAGGATGTATAGAATTCGGCCAATACCTTTACCCAATCCTCGGCGCCTTCCTCAACATGGTCAAGGTCGCCTTCCATATGCGCCGTAAACTCAACATCCAGAATTTCCGGAAAAAACTGCTCCATCTGCTCGATGATCAGTTCACCAAGCTCTGTCGGCATAAATTTCTTTTCTTCAATCGCCACGTAGCCGCGTTTCTGAATGGTTTCCAGCGTCGGCGCATACGTGCTTGGACGCCCTATACCCAGCTCCTCCAATGTCTTCACCAGACGCGCTTCTGTATAGCGTGGAGGCGGCTGTGTGAAATGCTGCTTGGGCTCTATTTCCTGTTTGGCGAGATCATCTCCCGCCTGGAGCGGCGGCAAATACTTCTCCTCATCCGTGGTGCCGTCATCATTGCCTTCCACATATACCTTCATGAAGCCGGGAAAAGACACCTTGGAGCCTACGGCTCTGAACACGGCAGCACCCGCAGTGATATCCACCGAGAGTGTATCCAGAACCGCAGAGGACATCTGGCTGGATACAAAACGCTCCCAGATCAGCTTATACAGCCGGAACTGGTCACGGCTCATAAATTCCTTGACCGTTTCAGGCTCCCGAAGCGCGGAGGTGGGGCGGATTGCCTCATGCGCATCCTGCGCCCCTGCAGCTTTTTTGGAATACTGGCGCGGCGTCTCGGGGGCAAATTTCTCACCATACTTGGCCAATATCAGTTCTTTGGCTTCTTCCTGTGCAGTTGCGGATAGACGGGTGGAGTCGGTACGCATATAAGTGATCAGACCCACAGTTCCCTCTTTGCCCAGCTCCACACCTTCGTACAGCTGCTGCGCAACGGACATGGTTTTGGCTGCCCGGAAGCCCAGCTTGCGTGCAGCCTCCTGCTGCAGGGAGCTTGTCGTAAACGGCGCCGACGGATGCCGCTGTCTTTCCTTCTCTTTGACCTCACTCACCTTGAACGCAGCATCCTTGATCGCTTCCAGCACTTCCTGAACATCGCTTTCCTGGCCGAGCTCTTTCTTTTCGCCGTTCAGCTTATGGAACTTGGCTTCGAAGAGGGAATCACGGATGCCCAGCTTCGCGGTAATACTCCAATATTCCGTAGGAACAAAGGCAGAGATTTCGTTCTCGCGGTCCATAATAATCTTCACAGCAACAGACTGCACCCGGCCGGCGGACAAGCCTTTTTTGACTTTCTTCCATAATAGGGGGCTGATTTTGTAACCGACCAGGCGATCCAGAATCCGCCGGGCCTGCTGCGCATTCACAAGATCCATATTAATCTTGCGCGGTGTCTTGAAGGCATCCTTTACGGCCTGTTTGGTAATTTCATTAAAAACGACCCGGCATTCCTGTGTGTTGTCCAGATCCAGCGCATGCGCCAGATGCCAGGCAATCGCTTCACCTTCGCGGTCCGGGTCAGCCGCCAGATAGACTTTTTTCACTTTTTTGCTGGCATCCTTGAGTTCCTTCAGAATGGAGCCCTTGCCGCGGATCGTGATGTATTTGGGATTGAAATCATTCTCCACTTCCACACCGATCTGACTCTTCGGCAAATCCCTGATATGCCCCATTGAAGCCTTCACAATATATTTACTGCCTAAATATTTACCAATTGTCTTCGCTTTTGCCGGCGATTCGACAATGACTAACGCATCCGCCATAGGTTGTTCCTCCCAAAGTTTTCCTTCTATATTATTAAATCACCTTATAAATTGCCCCTGGTAATTGTGATACCGCTTTTTTTATGATTAAAGATAACAGAACTGAATGCAAATGTCCAAAATCCCATCCCGTCCTGAGCAGCAACTCATCCAGTGTAAAAGGGCCTTGATGCAGTATATGGTATAGGTGAGACTCCTCACTTGTCAATTTCTTTTCCCTGAGCCTGTCTTCTCCCACTGTTAATAAAGAAGCTTTTTCCGCTTGCTCCGCAGCCCTTGCAGGCAGATATGACCGGTATTCTTCAATAATATCCGCAGCCCCGGTTACAAGCTTTGCCCCCTGCTTAATCAGGTCAAGCGTTCCCCGGCTTTTGGGTGAAGTGACCGGTCCCGGCACGGCAAATACATCCCTTCCGGCTTCAAGTGCGGCATCGGCGGTGATGAGCGATCCGCTGCGGATATCCGCCTCAACGACAAGCGTGCCCAGAGTGAGCCCGGCAATAATCCGGTTGCGCTGAGGGAACAGCCCCGGATGGCTTTTGGTCCCGAGCGGGTATTCGCTGATAACTAGCCCCTCGCTCGAAATTTGCCGCTCCAGCCCACTGTTCTCAGGAGGGTATACTTTGTCGAGTCCTGTAGCAACTATCGCTATTGTGCCGCCTGCGCTTCCGAGTGCAGCTTCATGGCAGACACTGTCTATCCCCCTGGCAAGGCCGCTCACCACTGTAAAGCCTGCCGCTCCCAGCTCCCTGGCCAGCATCTCACCCACCTTACGCCCATAGGCAGTCGGAACCCTGGTGCCAACCATGGCGACGGCAGGACGGGAAGCCAGCTCCAGACGGCCCCGGTAATACAGCACCCAGGGAGGCTCCGGTGTTTCTTTTAACAGCTCAGGGTACTCCTCGTCAAGCCAGGTTACCGCCGCTATACCGCGTTCCTTCATTAAAATGCGGCGCTTGTAAATCCAATCCGCATTAAAATCAGCAGCCAACTGCTCTGCGGTTTTCGCATTTAATCCTGCCTTCCCCCAATCCTCAAAACTACAGGAAAATGCTTTTTCCGTCAAAAGTCCGGCCCGGCGTATTTTGTCGATTGTTTTCCAGCCGATCCCCTCTATTTCATTGAATCCGATCAGCAGCTCACGTGCTTCCATATGTACTCTCTCTCCCTTATGGGGAAGGCGTTGCTTCCCAAGTTAAGATAGCCGTCCGCCCGCAGCGGACCGGACAAGCAGCTTCTCCAGTGCGAATCAGGTGAACGCCAAAAAAACAACCTTTTATCCCCATGAAAGAGAACAAAAGGTTGCTTACCTTTAATCCGATTATACCTAAAATTACCGGAAAAGTATCCTAATAATATCAATGGGCCGTAAAGGCATTCAGAATGCCGCGCTCTTCCAGGACGCTTACCAGGGTAGAGCCCATTTCGGCAGGAGTAGGCGCTACTTTGATTCCGCAGGCTTCCAGCACAGCGATCTTCTCGCTCGCCGTACCTTTGCCTCCGGAAATAATGGCTCCGGCATGACCCATGCGTTTGCCCGGAGGCGCAGTTACCCCGCCAATGAAGCCGACCACCGGCTTCGTCATATGCTCTTTGATCCATTCAGCCGCTTCTTCCTCGGCCGTACCGCCGATCTCTCCGATCATAATGACGGCCTTGGTTCCCGGATCTTCATTGAACAGCTTCAGAATATCGATAAACTCCGAGCCTTTGACCGGGTCACCGCCGATCCCTACCGCCGAGGATTGACCGATTCCGCGCTCTGTCAGCTGATGGACTGCCTCATACGTCAATGTTCCGCTGCGGGAGACCACGCCCACATAACCTGGCATATGAATGTATCCCGGCATGATGCCGATTTTGCATTCCCCCGGGGTTATGACACCAGGACAGTTGGGGCCAATCAGCACGGTGGAGCGCCCTTCCATATAACGCGAGACCTTTACCATATCCAGCACAGGAATCCCTTCGGTAATGCAGATGACCAGCTCCAGGCCGGCATCCACCGCTTCCATAATGGAGTCGGCGGCAAAAGCCGGCGGCACATAGATCACACTTGCCGTCGCACCCGTTGCAGCCTTGGCGGCAACCACTGTATCAAATACCGGCAGACTGACCTCACTGCCATTCTCCAAAATAATATTTACAGAGGTACCGCCCTTGCCCGGGGTAACCCCGCCGACCATCTGCGTACCGTAATCCAGAGCTCCTTTGGTGTGGAACAATCCGGTTGAGCCCGTAATCCCTTGCGTGATGACCTTCGTATTTTTATCAACAAGAATGCTCATGCTTCAGTCACATCCCCTGCTCAAATTGTCGTTACACAAGCGATACAATCTTACGGGCCCCGTCGGCCATCGAATCCGCAGCCACGATATTCAGTCCCGATCCGGCAAGGATCTGTTTGCCCAGCGCCACATTGGTGCCTTCCAGGCGGACAACCAGCGGTTTGGTCAGACCCAGTTGCCTTGCAGCTTCCACGACTCCGCTGGCAATCACATCGCAGCGCATAATCCCGCCGAAAATATTAACGAATATCCCGTTGACTTTGTCGTCGGACAAAATAATTTTGAATGCTTCGGTGACCTTTTCGGTTGTCGCGCCGCCCCCTACGTCCAGGAAGTTGGCCGGCTCGCCGCCGTAATACTTGATAATATCCATCGTAGCCATGGCCAGACCGGCACCGTTCACCATACAGCCGATATTGCCGTCAAGTGCGATGTAGCTGAGATCAAATTTGGAAGCTTCAATCTCCTTTGCATCCTCTTCGTCAAGATCGCGCAGCTCCTGAATCTCCTTGTGCCGGAATAAGGCATTGGAATCAAAATTCAGCTTGGCATCCAGGGCCATGACATTTCCATCCCCTGTAACCACCAGTGGATTGATCTCTGCAATAGAGCAATCCTTATCCACAAAAGCCAAATACAGCGCTTGCATGAACTTGACCGCTTTGTTGACAAGTTCAGCAGGAATGCCTATGCTGTACGCTAATTTACGGGCCTGGAAGGTTTGAAGCCCTACCGCAGGATCGATGCTTTCCTTGAAAATCTTCTCGGGATGCGCAGCCGCAACCTCTTCAATTTCTGTTCCGCCTTCCTCAGATGCCATCATCACCACACGGCCGGAGCCACGGTCAACCACAAGTCCAATATAGTATTCTTTGACAATCTGGCAGCCCTCTTCAATGAGCAGCCGCTTCACTGCCTTGCCTTCCGGCCCGGTCTGATGGGTAATCAGCGTCTTTCCGAGAATCTCTTCTGCATATGCGCGAACCTCTTCGCTTGTTTTGGCTACCTTTACGCCTCCGGCTTTGCCGCGCCCGCCTGCATGAATCTGCGCCTTAACCACTACCACCGGGGTACCCAGTGACGCTGCGGCTTCCACCGCTTCCTCCACTGTATAAGCTACTTTTCCGTTCGGTACGGCAACGCCGTACTTCTTAAGCACTTCTTTTCCCTGATACTCGTGGATATTCATACCGGAAGCCTCCTAAAGTTTGCGGTGGCCAAGCAGGCAGCCTGCTGCCATTCCGCTTTCCGTTTTGATTGTCCAAAGCCGGGTCCAGACCGGTGCAATACAGCAATATCCCGGTACATACAGAATACCCATGCCGCAGTAATATGAAAACGGCACAGGTTTCTGTCCATGGCATACGGGGCAAAATTCAGCTTTGCATCGATTTCTGCCCAGAGGCCATAATATGAAACCCAGAATATTGTAACATGTTTTAAAAACGCTTTCCTTAAAAACTTTCACCATTTATACATACATTTTCGCTTAATTTCATGCCGAAATGCGAACGATTGCATTGACACCGTAGAAACAAGCTATTTTGAAGTGCTGGTATTGGCTTGGTGGACACGGGCCAGCAGATCCTTGAATTGACCAAGCAGACCGGCAAATTCATCGGCTGACAGCATCGTTCCTTCCGCCATTTTACCGGGAATGCATGCCGCTTCACTCCGGAGAGCCCAGCCCTGCTCAGTCAGCGAGATCAGCACCTTCCGTTCATCCTGAAGCGACCGTTCCCGCAGAATGAGTCCGGCAGCCTGCAGCCGCTTCAGCAGCGGTGTCAATGTACCCGAATCCAGAAAAAGCGCTTCTCCCAGCTCCTTAACGGTACACTCACGTCTTTCCCACAATACAAGCATTACGAGATACTGGGAATAGGTTAAACCGATCTTGTCCAGATGAGGCTGATACAGCTTGGTAAACTCACGTGAACAGGCATAAATGGTGAAACACAGTTGATTCTCAAGCAGCAGCTCGGGGGTTGTAGTTGTCTCTTGCATATCTTTTCACCTGCCTTTATGACGTTATTTTATCACAATTCCTAATCAATATCATGTTAATAGCAAAAAATATATTGACTATTATATTATTTGTGTTAAATTAAATTGTGTACAATATATTATTGAACGAAGAGGAGCGGGTTCCAAGTGATGACTATCCAACAGAAAATGTACGAAACCACAGTTAAAGCGGTGGGCGGAAGAAACGGTTATATTGAATCGGAGAGTCCCAAGCTGAATCTGACCATCAGCACTCCACGGGAAATGGGCGGCGCAGGCGGTGAAGGCACCAACCCTGAACAGCTGTTAGCAGCCGGTTATTCCGCTTGCTTCGACAGCGCACTTAATATGGTTGCCCGTATGGGTAAAGTAAAGCTTGAAGGCAGTGAGGTTACGGCTACCGTAAGCTTCGGCAAGGTTGAGGACGGCGGGTTCGGCATCGCCGTGAAGCTCGATGTCCTGGTCAAGGGTGTCGACAAAGAAACCGCAGCACAGCTGGTGGAAGCGGCCCACGGCGCATGTCCTTACTCCCGCGCAACCCGCGGCAACATTGCAGTCGAGCTGAATGTGCTGTAAGCAAGCTCTGCACATCCCGTTAACCTAGCACAGGCCGTCCCGCTTCCCGGGCGGCTTGTTTGGGTGTAACGACACTGCATGTCCGCTCAGTTGCCGCATTATCATCCATAAAAAATATTTGAGCGTGTCCATATTTGCTGCGGGATGCTCCTTACTCCTCTGCCAGAACCTGACGGTCCAGATTCCGGTATTGCACAGCCTCTGCCAGATGAGCAGAGGTAATGTCGGGCGCCGATTCAAGATCGGCGATGGTACGGGCCAGCTTGATGATCCGGTCATGGGCCCGCATGCTCAGGCCTAGGCTTTCCAGAATATCGCCCAGCAGCTCTCTGCCGTCTTTCCGCAGTCCTGCGTAGCGGCGGAGAGCAGCGCCCGAAAGCTCGCTGTTCCAGGAGATCGGCAGGTTCTTGTAGCGTTCCGCCTGAAGGGCCTGGACCTTCAGCACCTCTGCGCGCATCTCGGCCGAAGATAAGGAAGCCTCCTGCTCATTCCAGTCTCTTGGACGGGGAACATCCACCTGCATATCAATCCGGTCCAGCAGCGGGCCGGAGATTTTGCCGCGGTACTGCGCGATTTTTGCCGGACTGCAGGTACATCTCTGCTGCAATCCTCCGCTCCCCAAATACCCGCAGCTGCACGGATTCATCGAACATGCAAGCAAAAATTGCGCCGGGAACGTAAATGCGGCCCGGGCGCGGCTGATCGTGACTGCGCCGTCCTCAAGCGGCTGGCGCAGTACCTCAAGGACATTGCGGGAGAACTCGGGCAGCTCATCCAGAAAGAGAATGCCGCGGTGTGCCAGGCTTACCTCCCCCGGCCTCGGAATCCCTCCGCCTCCAAGCAACCCTGCCGCAGAGATAGTATGATGCGGGGAGCGAAAGGGACGGCTGCGCAGCAAACCGCTGCGGGCATCCTTCAGCTTGCCCGCAGCGCTGAAGATTTGGGTCACCTCCAGCGACTCACTGTCGCTAAGCTCCGGAAGTATTCCTGGGAGCCGCTTAATCAGCATGGTCTTCCCGGTTCCCGGCGGACCCATCAGAATAATATTGTGCATGCCTGCGGCTGCAATCACCAGTGCCCGCTTCACATGATTCTGCCCCAGCACATCGCTGTAATCCTCCATCATCGTATTTTCTGCAGAGCCGCCTGTATTCTTATCCTGATATTCAGGCATGTACCTCAGATGCTCCAAAGAAAGCAGAATAACCGGAGGACGTTCCTGCACTGGCGGTCCGGTGCTGACAGTCACAGGAAAAGCCAGCTCTTCCGGCTGCGCGGAGGGTGACTGTATAGAAAATGGCGGAGCCGCTGCCTTCCGGGCTTCTTCCGGAAAAGGCCCAATTTCTTCCAGGTCAGCCCGATCCGGGTCTGCCCTTGGCCGCTTTCGTCTGCCGACAGCCGCCAAAGCCCCCCCTTCTTCTTCCTGCTGCGGCAGCTGCCGCAAATGCTCCGCGGCATACACAGCCATCCCGCTGATCAACGCCGCTTCAGCAGCATTGCCCGCCGGTACCAGCACAGCCTTCAGGCCGGCCCGGCGGGCCGCTTCAACCATCGGCAGCACTCCTGTAACCGGCCGCAGACTCCCATCCAGCGCCAGCTCGCCGATTAATAGCAGCTTATCCGCTTCAGGCATGACCAGTTGTCCGCTTGTGGTCAGAATACCAAGGGCAATCGCCAGATCGAAAGCAGAACCCTCTTTGCGCAAATCAGCCGGAGCCAGATTAATCGTGACCCGTTGCTGCGGGTAACGGTAGCCGCAATTCTTGACGGCAGCACGCACCCTTTCCACGGCTTCCCTTATGGCTGAATCAGGCAGCCCGATGATGTTTGTCTGGGGAAGGCCGTTGGCCAGGTCGATCTCCACACCAATCATAACGCCCTCAATGCCGTACAGGCAGGCGCTGTTCATTTTTCCGTACATAACAAAAAACACCTCTTCTCCTGAAATGCGCCCTCGCCGGGCGGACTTGCTTCAAGAAAAAGGGTGCTTCCTCAATTTCCAGCGGTTCTATTATCCTAAGTATACCTAGTTCACCGGACTATAATCAAGAACTTTAGATTTAGAAGCGGCAGCTTCTTCACACCTTCACATATAGGCAAGCCTGCAGTGATGAAAATCCGTTATCCTTCCTCATCCGCCGCAACCAAATCACGGATCTGAGTAAAAGCTAAAGGCATATAGTCCCAGTGCTCTACGCAAATGTTAAAATGATTTTTCCCCTCGTACTTTTGCCCATGGATATGGCCGTGCACATTTATGTATGGCATATGCCTGTTCATATACATCGGTTCATGGGACAGAAAAAAGAAATCCTTATAGACCAGAGGATACTCACTCACCTCATCAAAACCGGCTTCCAGCCACCAGCTCCGGCCGCGGCTGCGGTCATGATTGCCGAGAATCAGAATTTTATAGCCATTCAGGGCGGACACGATCTGCCGTGTGCTGTCCAGCTTCAAGAAAGAAAAATCCCCCAAATGAAACACGGTGTCCTCCTTCCCGACCACGGAATTCCACTTTTCGGCCATTACCCTGTCCATCTCTTCCGCACTGCTGAAAGGGCGGGATTCAAAATCAATAATCAGCTTATGCCCAAAATGGTGATCCGAGGTAAAAAATACATTTGACATGTCCTTCCCCCCTCTCATAACCTGTAAAAAGACCCCGGAGCGTCCGCTGACGGACCCCAGGAGTCTGGTTGACCAGCATCATCCTTTAACCGTCCCATTTCCGTTTCACGGAGCGCTGATTATTGGCATCCAGCTTGATCAGCTCAGCCAGCGGAGGCACTTCCTCATGCTCTACCAGCCATTGGCGCATCTCCTTGATCGCTTCCACTTGTCCGTTGCCTTTGTCACGCCAGGTCAGCAGCTCAATCACCCGGACCACAAGCGACAACAGGCTGCTATTGCTGCTTTGGGTTTTTTCGGCACGGATTTTTTGAAATAACGCTTCATTTTCCCAGTCAATCAATATTTCCTCCGCTATGGCTGGCCGCATAACGGTAAAGGTCTTGTTACACTTGTCGCAGCATACAACGGATACAGGCTCTCCGCCCAGTTCCACTATGATTTTGTGATCGCAATATTGGCAACTAAAACTAACCTGTATATCGAACGGTTGATTTCTCACTCGGACAGCCCTCCTTATGGTGGCATTAAAAAGTTACAATAATGTTTACCCATTTCCTTGGAGAAATGACCCATAGTGGGGAGGGTATGCCAAGACTGAATGTCGGATAAGGCCATAAAATGTACAAGATAACCCCACAAAGTGGAGCCTTGGCTTCGAAGATGACTCTGGTACTTTGCGGGGACCCCAAAACATATAAATTCTGATCTTTCAAGTGGAAACGGCTTCGCCGTCCTGATAAGGACGGTATCCGCTTCACCAAAAACAGAAGGATGATTGATGGTGTAAACCTACAGACTCCTATATTCTAAAAAGCCTCCTGGATATGTGCAAGAGACGCAATAGTCATGTCCTCATTCAGCATCACCGAAATGACGTCAAAAGAAACCCTCCGCTCATGCTGGCCCTTCATGTGCATATACACCTGGGCTGTGGCCCGCACCTGACGGATTTTTCGCCCATCCACAGATTCCTCCGGGGTTCCCTGGAGCGGACTTCCACTGCGGCTGCGGACTTCCACAAAAATAAGCACTTCACCATACTCGGCAATAATGTCCAGTTCCCCGCTGCGGCAGCGCCAGTTGCAGTCCACAATCCGGTAGCCCCGGGCAGACAAATATTGGAGCGCGGCTTTTTCGCCGGCAGCCCCTTTTTGCCTGCGGGTATATATTTCTTCGGGCCCGGAGCTCATTTCTGCCTCCGTTCACCGGCAGCGCGGTCACTCTGATACACAAAGCTCAGAATCTCCGCCACCAGCTGATACAGCTGCGGGGGAATCTGCTGGTCAAGGTCAAGCTTGGACAGCACTTCGACCAGCGCAGCGTCCTCTTGAACCGCAACTCCGCTGTCCTTGGCCAGCTGCAGGATTTTATCGGCTACGTCACCTTGCCCCTTGGCTACAACGACCGGAGCTTCGCTCTGTGCCGGTGAATACTTAAGGGCTACCGCTTTTTTGAGGTTCAGCGAAATTTCACGGTCCGGCTCGCTCATATGCGGTAATCCACTCCTTTGTAGGAATCCGGAACATAATCCGCCAGCTTGCCCGCACTGCCCGCAATGGAAGCAGAAGCCGCGTTTGGCTGCGGCAGGGGTTCGGTTCTCAGGCTGAGCAGCTGATAGCCTATCGATTCCACTGCCGCTTCAATCTCATCCTTGCGTTCCTCCAGCAGCTCCAGAACCCACGGCGTATCGTTATGCAGCTTCAGGCTGACTATCCGGTCGACCACCTGCACATCTACCAGCGTCTGTCCCAGCTGCTTCATATCCAGGTCAAACCATAAGCGGCAGTTCGCCGCGTCCAGCTCTCCTTTGCGGCCCCGCCTCGACTGGATATGGACGGAAGCCGTCTCCTGTCCATCCGGCCCCCGGAGCGGCAGGAACAAGGTCACCTGGGCGAACGGAGCGGTGCGGTCCGTGTTCAGGAGCAGCTGCTGCCCCGTCAGCTGCTGCACCAGCTGGCCCGCGGCTTCCCTGACCGCGGGCGGCGCCTCGCTGCTGCCCAGCACCTGCAGCAGCACGCCTTTGAGCGTATCGGCGGCCGCATCCCCGCCGCCAGCCGCACCCGCCTGCGGCAGCGCTGAGGCCCGGGCCTCAGCGGCGGCATTCCCGCCGCCGCGAACCGCCTGCTGCTCGTGCTCCGCACCGAGCAGCTTCAGCAGCCGCCCCACCCACGACTCCGTGTCGGGGGCGGCTGCTGCACCCGTCTGCTGCGCCGCAGCCGCAGACGGCTTGTCCCCGCGCTGCCCGGCAGGCGCGGGGGCCGGCTCTGCCCCCGCCGCGTCAGCGGGCGGGGACGCGGTAAGCTGCGGCAGCGTGCCGCGCAGCTCGGTGAGCACGCCCTGCAGCTTCGCCAGCAGGGCGGTCCCGGCAGGAGCCGCCGGCGGAGTGGCGGCTCCTTGGCCGGCGGCAGCGCCTTCTGCAGCCGGCCCTGTGCTGCGTTCCGGCTGCGCGCCGGGACGCCCTGCCGCGCCTTCATGCGCCGGCAGCGGCGAGGCAGCCGGCACAGCCTTGCCTGCTGAAGCGGCCTCCGGTCCCTCTGCTTCGGCAGCTGCATTGCCGGCCATGGCTGCAGGCGCATTCCCCGCAGGCTGCTCTGCCTTCCCCGTGCCGGCAGGACGCATTGTTCCGGGCGGTTCAGCACTGCCGCCGCCAGCCGGGGACCCGGCCTGCGCTGACGTCAACCGCGCTGCGTTCGTGCTGTCTGCACCAGGAGCATTCTCTTGGCCTGCCGCCGGAGCTGCGGGAGCCGAAGCATTCCCGTTCACAGCGCCTCCTCCCGGAGCCAAAGCTCCCGGTGCCGCAGCAGCAGGCTGACCCGAAGCCTTAGGCACAGAATTGCCGCCTGCCGCTTCATTCTCCTGTTGCGCCCAAAGACCGATTGCCGTCTCCAGCTCGGCCACCAGCTGATGCAGCTTAGGACCAAACACCGCCTGCTGCAAGCCCTTCACACTCTCTGCCGTGACCGGCAAGCCCCGTTTTACCGAGATTACAGCCGCCTCCAGCCATTCCGCTGCAGAAACATTCGGCGGTTTGGCATTCATCACGGCATCCAGCTTTGCCGCAGTCTCTTTGGTGAGCGCTACACCGCCGGACACCATGGCCTGAAGAATTTCCTTGCCTGCCTTGGAATCTGTAAGCCCCAATGCTTTCAGCGCTTCAGCCATACTTTGCGGCGAACCCAATGCCGCTTCACCGGAGGGGACCGCCTTCAATACAGGCAGGCCGTTTTCTCCCGGAGGAGCAACCTGCAGATTCAGCGTTTGCCCGGGCTGCAACGGCGTTTCCAGCTCCGCACGGACCGGTGTGCCTTGAATTTGCACCACCGCCTCCTTGCCCGAATCCGATACGCTAAGCACCACACCACGGACAACCTGGCCTTCCTTGAGTTCCACAGCCTTGGGCTCGCCCGGCTTGTTGTCCCCAAGCAATCCACGAATCAGAGATCCTATATTCATCCCGTTCCCCTCCTTCGTGTCCATCTTTCTATTTATATCGGCAATTTAGGGGGATTCTTAAGAAAAGTCCCTATCAATGCCCCTGCACAGATCCCGCTGAATCTTTCCTTAAGGGTCGCTTTTCTTGCGCTGCCATGATGCGTTACCGATATCTATAAAGCTCATACTTTTTGACATCTCAAGAAAACACTCAAGCAATGCTCCTGCACAGATAGAGTCAGGTTCTTCTTCAGCGGATGCTTATCTTGTATTCAAAAGAGTATAACCGGCCCCCTCTAAAAGGGTGGTGATTTTGTCGTTTCCTACGGCAGGGTAGGGGATTCCACCCGCTGTTGTAGCCGGATTTTTTGGATTTTGCAACCCCACTGTAGGGGGAAATCAGGCTACAAAGGCGACGCTATCGCTGTTTGGGTTCCCTACCGGCTCTCCGGACACCTTTTCACCACGCTTCTAAATCACACTGCAGCCCCTCTTGCTTCAAAACAAGTGGAAAAAGTACAATTAAATAGGTTGAATATCCCGCTCTCGATAAGCTAAGTTATGATGAACGAAAGGCAGCCCCTGTTCGCACACCGTAGGTTAAAATGGAAGTGGAAACCATTTCAGAGCTACATGCGAAAGGAGCTGTTACTATGAAGAATACCATAAAATACGTCGGTTTG